>CAKRNE010000006.1 GCA_934365945.1 uncultured Agathobacter sp.
TGGTTTACGATGAGATTCACATCCCATTGTGTTAAGAATTCAAAAGAAGTTCCTTTCGGTAAAACCATACGAAGCATCCATTTCCACAAAAGACGACAGGTCTAATGAACAAAAGTCTGAGTAGGTTCTGTGTGCAAAAACAGAACGATCAGTGATTTGTGTTTTATGGCATTTTCGCGGTTTGAATTTTGCCTGTCTTTTCAAATCAATATTTCTTGCTGTGAAGAGTCCTTTGTCAATGTATGTGTACATAGAGCGGACAGACATATCCAGTTCCGGGTGATTTGTAAGGATTTGATAAGGGGATTGCCCCTGCTCAATCAATGGAGATATAATCTGGTCCTTCTGATGGAGCTGGTGCTTGGTCATATTTATTCCAGAACGAGAAGATATCAGCAGTTCACGATATTTTCTGTCAGCAGCACGGCCGTTGTAATAGTATTTATGTGCAATCGTGCAGTGATTTATCTTTTTCGTGCAGCCATTGCAAACATATGGCGCTTTGTCCAATCGTTTACATCGTTCTTTTTCAAAGTCCTTACAGGTCAGATTACAGGTTGGACATGAGGCATATTTAATGCCACAGAGAAGGATTTTTCCACAGGCATTGGTCTTTTGACAATGGTAACGATGAATACAAAAGTTCTTTGCGTTATAAAAAGTACCTTTGTGATACCAATCTGAAATCCGATGAGTACGGACTTCTTTAGATATAGTTGTTGGATCTTTACATAGAAATGCTGCAATGTCTTTAAAGGGAGTTCCTTTTGCCAGTTCATTTTCAATATAGATCCGATCATTTAAAGTAAGATGTTTCTGGTTTCCTGGTATATATTTACTCATAATGCTTCTCCTTCTACTGCTGTCAGAAGGAGTCATAACCATAACATGATTGTATGAAAGAGTAAATATCTACTGTGCGAGAGAGAATTCCATCACCCCATTGGGCGGTGGAATTTAGAAATTCATTTTTGGATAAAGCAAGTTGTGCATATGGGGATTGACGAAAAATATGTGATGTGATAGAATTAAATTACCCGAAGGGTAATCTGGATAATGTCGTTGAGGAGGAGAGACTTGGAATTAGTATATACGTCAGAAAAAATTGAGACTCAATGTACCAAGTTAGAAGCCGCAAAGAAATTATTTTGCGGGGATGCGGTATTAGCTAGAAGTCTTCTTGCGAGAATAAATGCGTTAGAAAATGCTGATACCATAAAGGATATTATTATACAACCTACATTTCATTTTCATAATTTAAGTAATAAGCATGGAAGAAATTTGGAGGGATTCTTTGCAATTGATGTTAAATCAAGAAGGGAACAATGGCGTATTATTCTCCAGCCACTTGATGAGAATAAAAATCCATTTAAACCATGTTATATAGATCAGATATCGTCATATGTTAAAGTAGTAGAGATAACGGAGGTGAGTAAGCATTATGAGTAATTATATCGAGTTTGAAGACAAAATAGCTTTTCATCCAGGATATTATATTAAGGAAATAGTTGAGGATAGTGGTTTAACACAAGAGGACTTTGCTAAACGTCTTGGTACCACTCCAAAGAATTTGAGTCTTTTGATTCGTGGAGAACAGAATCTTTCTATTGATATTGCAATGAAATTGTCTAGGATGATTGGAACAAGTTCTGCTTATTGGCTTAATCTGCAGAACACTTATGATGCTTTAATTGCAGAGTTTAAATCAAGGGAGGAACTATCTCAAGAAAGAGAAATTTTTTCGCTTTTAGATTACAAATATTTTAGAGAGCATTTCGGTCTTCCAGATTTACCTAGGAAAATTGATGAACAGATTGAACAAGTTAGAAATTTTTTGAATGTAGCTACTCTGTCGGTTTTTAGGAAAAAAAATATGGCAGTTAGTTTTCGGAGTGCTGCAAAAGAGCTATCGGATGCTAATGTTATTAAAGCAAATATTATGGTGCAGATAGCGACAAACATAGCTTTAAAAACAGATGCACCTAAGTTTAATAAAGAACTTTTCGAACAGAAGGTAAATTATGCGCTTACACTTACAGAAAAACATAGTATATTTTATCCGATTATAAAAGAAGCCTTTCTTAAAGCAGGTGTTATTTTAGTTATACTTCCTAATATTTCTGGATCAAAGATTAATGGCGCAACCAAAAAAATTGGCAATAACATTATGTTAATGGTAAACGATAGAAGACTGAATTCTGATACATTTTGGTTTACATTGTTTCATGAAATAGGGCATATTATGAATGGTGATTTTGGTATTTCTTTTGATTCGGAATCTGGAGAACAGGAAGAAATTGCAGATAAATATGCGGAAGATATGCTGATTCCTTATGAACAGTATAAAATGTTTTTATCGGAAAATAGGTTCGATGTTCAGTCTATTAAGATATTTGCAAAAAATATAAAAAGAGATCCGGGAATTGTGCTGGGCAGATTATTGAATGATGGAAAAGTCGATTATAATGACTGGACGTTAAATGGACTTAGACACAAATATAGGGTGAAGACGAGATGATTTTATGTCATGATATATAACCTGACTTTGAGAGTTGAAATGCAAAAATGGTGCTAAGCCAACGGTTTAAAACCGATGACTTAGCATTTTTTTGATATCACTTTCAGATAAAAAATAGTTTGTCAAAGGCAGATTTGTCAGTTCTGACAGGTCATTTATGAATGTAGTATCACGAGTCAGGTTTATATATTTTTTCGATGAAATTTCAGCAAGTTTAAAACCATGCATAAACTCAAATACTGACTCGGAAGAGCAGGAATTTTTCATAATTCTGAACTGGAAAATTCTTGTCAGCAAAACAGCAATATAGCATATCAGAAAATGCCCGGTAATTGTTTCTTTTTTCTGCAGATAAACAGGTCTTGCATCAAGCTGGCTTTTTATAATTCTGAAAGATTCTTCAATCCTCCATAAATTGTGATAAGCGTTATAAACCGCTTCCTGACTCATTGATATTTCTGAAGTTATCAGCATGTTGTATCCGGCAAGTTCAATGGATTTGTCAATAAGTTTCTGGTTTAATGTAACCTTTACTTTTTCATCGGTATCATTTCCGTCTTTGTCTGTGGAAGAAAAAGTAACATATTTTGCGCAGTCGCCATACTCTGATTTTTTATCCAGTACATCTTTGTAGTCATCTTGAAGCAGCACCCAGGTTTTCTCTGTTTCAGGAAGCTGTTTTACGGATTTTGAAAATATGTAGCCGTCACCAGCCCTAAGCGCATGGGCTATATTTTCTGCGCAGTTGAGCCCTTTGTCAGCAATCTGGATGGTTCTGCCGGTTACGGAATTTCTGTGCTTAAGGTCATCAATGACCTTGCGGATCACCGGTTTTTCACTTTCGTTTCCCGGAAAAAGTTTCATGTCTATCGGAATCTGATCTGCATCCAAAAGAAGACCTAATCCTACAATCGGATCCTCACGGTTTTCCTTGGATGGTCCTTTTTTTCTCCAGTCATCTTCCCTGTCAATTTCAAAGTAAAAATTAGTACAGTCGAAATAAGTATGGGATGTATCAAAGCCATACTTCCGGCGAATCTGATGATTATAGATTTCAATAATTTTTTCGTATTCGCTGCCAATATATTCAAGACCATGGTAAAGCTGATTTAAAGAAAAATCATATTTTTCATAAAGCTTTGGAACCACTTCATCAAAGTTTTTTGACAGAAAGAGCATCATTAATGTTTTTTGTAGGAAAATAACCCAGAAATTTTTCAGGAGTTTCATTTGCAATTTTCTGCACTTTTTTCACGTTTTTTTCAGCATGAAATTCTTCGTTTAATTTGGAAACCTTGCTCTTATAATATGCAATTGGATCATCAATACCTTTTTCAATTAATTCGTGGACGTAACCGATAGGTTTGTATGATTTATGAGCAGTCTGACGACGTTTTGGATCGTAGAAACTTTCATAAATCTGAAGATATGTACCTTTTTTGTTATTTGTCTTTTTTAAGAAATAAGCCATAAAATAATCACCCTCTTATATTATAAAACCATAGCACCATAAAAGCTTCTTGAGATTTTTTTGTATAAGTTATGATGAATGTATTTAATTTAATATACAAAAGTGGTATTATTAATTTGGTACTAAAGTTTTATTGAACATAAGAAGGGGAAGTATATGAATATTAAAGATGATGAATATATTAATAGCTTTGATATTAAAAATGTAAAGGATATTGATCAGGTTATAGATTTCATGAAAGGCAAGAAATCTTTAGCAACATGGAAAGAAGCAATAAAGAAGATTAGTGAGATAGATTCATATATTGATACCATAGCAAAAGATCGCAGACCACATATACCTAAAGATGTTGTTTGGGTAACAATCTTAGAACAGTATTTGTCAAAAATTGAAAAATGCTATGAACTCATTCAAAAAAACTGTAATTATGCAGGTAATAGAACAGAGTTAACCCAGCTATCTAATACTATTACGCAAAGTAAATATTGGGCTTATTGTATATATGAAGAAAATGGAAAACTTAACAATAAACTTAAGAATGAAATTAAAAATGAAAATAAAAAGGAAAATAATATTAATTTATATATTGCTTTAGCTGAATTTTGGAGCGCCTGCAACAGTGATTTTGATGATTACAGGATGGCTATAGATATGCTTTGTAAAAACTATCCTGGAAATTATCAAGATATGGAAGATGAAGAAAAAAATAAGATAGAGAAAGCTTTTTTTGATAATGTAATATATTGTGGCGATAAAGGGGACTATGGGTATTGTTATCAGGGAATTAACGCTATGCGAACCAATATGAAGTGTCTTGATGATAAATTGCTTGAGAATATAATTTTACGTTATAAAGGTGATGATATTGCGCGTTTTAGTCAATATCGGCATCAGATTTTTACGATGATAGAGTGCATTGGTGAAGAGACAATCAAGAAAAAGCTGATAGATAATATTTTGTATAGTACTGTGGTGCTAAATATCATATTAACTGTACTTACAGCTGAGGGATGTGATTTGTATTATAATATATGGACTTGTAATAGCATTAAAAATTATAACAACAATTATAATAGAAGTGAAACTGGACATGAGATTCTAATAAAATATGAAAATGCTTGGGAGATACGTACAAAAACAGGGTGGGTCTATAAAATAAAGATTGATAGTAGCAATAAGAAATTATTAATAGGTGTATCAAATGGTGAAATTGAGGAAGAAAAGCAAATTCCATTTGAAGTACAGGAATTTGAATGGAGACTGAATGACTTTATAGATAATAATAAATTTAGAAATGAAATCAAGGAAGCTCTGTTGGAGAAAAAGTTTGATAATAGAGAAAATCTAATGTTCTCATATTTATATCTAAATGGATATAGGGGAATACGGTCGTGCCGTTTTTCATTTGATCATAAATTCATTTATGATCCTGATAAGAGGGAGATTTGTGAGGACAATAATAAGTATTTTGATACAGAAGGATTTTATGACAGAAAGATAAAGAGTGTATCGTGTATTGTTGGAAAAAATGGAGCTGGAAAGACAAGTATAATAGAGTTTTTAGGTAAGACTTTTTCTAAAATTTTATCATTATACGATAATGATAAAGAAATAGACTATGCACAAATTGTCGAAAATTTAAAGTTGGATAAAGGTATAGAGTTTTTAGTTATTTTCCAATATGGTAGTAAGTATTATAGGGTATCTAATATAGAAAACATATATGATTCTTCTAAAAAAACTAAAGAATATAAAAGAAGCCTTTTATTACAAAATGGACAAAAAAATAAAGTATATTTTTGGTCAAATAAATTAGAATTAAGGGAAATATTTCCTGTTATGCATAATTTACCAGATGAGAATAATGAGTATAATGAGGATAATAAAGAAAAAAGTAATTATAGAGATACAAAAGCGTACGATGTCATAGCGCAAATTGAGTATACAAGAATTAATGATGTACGTGAAGCTCAGTATTTACATTCGGTAAGAAGAACAGATGAAAATCAATCATTAAATATGTTATTGATATACCAGTTTATGTATATAAAGTTTTTATTCGAAAATAGTAAAGGTATAACGGAGTTAAAACAGTTAGAGTGGGAACATGTGAATTTGTATGAAGCTTTGATTGATAAGGAAAAATACAAAGAAATAGAAGATGCTATAAGTAAAAATTTTAATAACCCTCAGGATTATACACTATTTTATGACATAAATGTTTCATGGTTTAAGATGTCATCAGGGCAGGAAGCTAAATTTACATTTGAGGCGAAGCTTTATTGGGCTTTGATAGGAGGAAAGAGATTTGGGGAATATTATAGCGATATTTTGGAAAAGAATAGTGAACAAATAGATTTGAGTAGATGTATAAGAGAAGATGATTCGGCTATTATCTATATAGATGAGGGAGATTTATATTATCATCCAGAGTGGCAAAGACAATTTATGAAATCTATCCTTGATATAGTAAAGTTGAGGAAAGAAGAATGTTCACTTCAGCTGATCATCACTTCAAATTCTCCATATATATTATCTGATTTCTTTCATCAGGATGTTTTATATATTATGCCAAATGATGAGGAATTTAATATAGTTGAAACATTTGGACAAAATATACATACTCTACTAAAAAGTCCGTTTTTTATGAAATCAACTATTGGATGTGTCGCTTATAGTAAGATAAGTGGTGTTATGAAAGCTTTAAGCTATGAAGGGGATAGCACTTTAGAAAATAAAGAGTTGCCGGAAAGCATCATGGAAGTTTTGTATAATAAAAGAGATGATAATCTAAGTAAAACAGAATTGTATAACATTTTAAAATCATTTGTTAATAATATTGGTGAAGAAATTTATAAAATAGAATTAGAGCATCTGCTGGAAGAATCTCTTCCTCAACAAAATGAATTTGATATTTTGATGAAACAAAAGGCAGAAATTGAGGAGCGCTTAAGATTTTTACAAGAGAGTAAGTGATTATATGATTTATATTGGAAAGCATAGCAAGAAATTTGAGAATGAATTCTGTAATATTGTGTTAAACAAAGTTGGGAAAATTGAAGATGTTAAAGAGTTTGTCTTTGAATGTAAAAAGTTTATTCCAAAAGAGATTATAGATGTTGATGATACAAATGAATTTTTGAGACAATTAATTTTGCTACCATATTGTAAAATTGAACAAATATATAATTGCATAACAAATGATGTAACAAAAGAAAAATATGATGCTATAATATTTAGTAAAGGCAAAATGAAGACAATATTTAAGAAATATCATGATTGTTATGATAAGGTCAGAGATTACAAGTACAATAATAAGAAGATAAGCATTGCTTTAACGGAGGATTTAAATCTGACGGTTTGCCCATATTGTAATAGAGATTATATAAATGGTAGGTCAGGTGATAATTCCGGATGCCAATTGGATCATTTCTTTTGTCGAAGTAAATATCCATTCCTTGCAGTATCACTTTATAATTTGGTGCCATCATGTAGTGTGTGTAATAATATAAAGCGAGAAAATGTGGGATTAGTATCACCATTTGATGATACATTTAAATTTGATAAAGAGATTAAGTTTAGATATATTGAATCAAGGAACTATATTCAATTAGAAAGAAATGATGAATCTAAAATAAAAAGTAATATTGATACGTTAAAATTAGAAGATGCGTATCAAATACATAATTTAGAAGCTAAAAAAATTTTGGAGAAAAAAGAGACATATGTTTCGTCTAATTTGGATGAAATTGCAGATTGTATTAATAAATGGACAAACAAAAGTGTAGAGATAGATAGACATTATTTGCAGAATTTAATTTATGGAAAAGAGATGGAGGCTGAGGATTACAAGACCTGCGCATTGGGAAAATTTAAACATGATATACTCGAATATTATGAGGTTTATGAATAAGTACACCACTTTCCAACTTTATAGATGACTCATATTTTGCGAAACTGCCTGCGAGACTATGAAGAAAAGTCTGTAAATAATAATCTTCTATGATAAGGATTGAGTTGGAAAGGACAGTATAATGGTCTATGGCTGGACAGTAAAGTGGTCAGGTAATGGACATGATAAGGAATCATAAACAAAATTAGACATATCACAAAGGAGAATTCTATGAATATTTATTATATAGGTAATGGATTTGATCTTTCGCATGATTTAAATACAAGTTATTTGGACTTTAAAGAATATTTTAAAAAGAATAATGAAAAGTATTATAATAAATTTGCAGATTTATATGGTCTTAGGAGAATCGTAGGCTATGACTATGACGGTGATGCAGAGTATGAAGATGATGATGAGGCGATTAGACAACTATGGAGTGATTTTGAGAATACATTGGGAAAAATTGATTATGGTTTTATTGAAGCTAAATTTGTAGAACGAAGTATGGCATTGGATAAAACAGATTCAGAATTTGAAGGAATTTTTGATCCTGATCTAGAATGGAAAAAGGATATTTATATTGAAAATATGGATTTATATGAACTATATAAACCGTTACAAGAGACATTTATTTCATGGGTCAATTCTATAGAAAAAACTAAGTGTCCAAGTGCTCCAAAGTATTCACCAAATCCGTTATATCCAATACACAATAAAAATTCACTTTTTATAGTTTTTAATTATACACATACTTTACAAAAAATGTATAACATTGATGATGATAATATTATTTATCCACATGGTGAAAGTAATACAATGCCTATTTTTGGACATGGAGATAAAGAAATTGCAAGAAAAATTTTAAAACATGAGATTGAAGATGCGGATGATAGATATATTCTTAATTGGATATCTGAGTATTTGGAAAACACTTTAAAACATGTTGATAGTTATCTAAAAGATGTGGAATTTTTTTTCAATTTTAATAATATAAGTGATGAAAATATCATTATAAAAGTAATAGGATGTTCGTTTGGAAAAATTGATTTGCAGTACTTTGAACAAGCTAATAATTTATTTCCACTAGCAAAATGGGAAATAGGATATTTTTCGGAAGCGGATTTTTCTAGAATAATTGAATTTTTAAGATTAAATAATATGATGAGGCAAAAGAATAAGGTGAAATTGATATGCACAAATGATGATTTAGATATAAGAACGAAACTAAAACTTAAAGCAAAGGCGTATGGGTTTTAAGATTAAATAAATGTTTATGAATAATTCTTGAAATATAAAATATGAGTATAAAATTATTTAAACACAACCAAACTGCATACACCACTGCCAACGACATGTTGGATTCAATAGGCAAAGCCGCAGTCATTCACCCAACTGGCACCGGAAAATCCATGATTGCCTTTAAGCTAGTGGAGACACATCCTGATGCACAGTTCCTATGGCTTGCACCAAGCACCTACATCTATCACACACAGCTTGAAAACCTGCAGCATATGATAGGCGATAGTGATACAGAGAGTCTACTGGAGAATGTTACGTTTATGACATACAGCAAGCTCATGCATGACGAGGATATCATTGACAGCATACAGCCGGATTACATTATCATGGATGAGTTTCACAGATATTTGCAAAACACATGCCAAAGAAAGATGGAAAGTATATAGTATTCTGTTCAGGCCTGGAGCATTTGAATGAAATGGTTGATATGTCTTCCAAGTGGTTTATGATGGTGGACAAGAAACCAAACATATACAGGGTATATTATAATGATCCGGAGAACTCTAAAGCATTTAAAGGTAAGCGCAAGATATTCGACGGATTGCAACAAATTAATTATCAACTCATAATAAGTATCAGGAAATGCTAGTATTTTACTATACTTATGTTTGCTAGATGCTAGCATTTTACTCTAATTATTATGAGGTGACGTAAAAGCTATGAGAGCACCAAGAGTACCAGTCGAAGAACAATACCGCCTGACCATGGAATGCCGCAAAAGCGGACTGTCTGATCATCAGTGGTGTTTAAACAATTACATTAATCCAGGCACCTTTTACAACTGGGTTAAGCGTCTCCGCAAGAATGGCTGCGGAGATATTCCTAAGAAAAATCAGCTGTCAACTTATGAACAGTCTCATCAGGAAGTTGTAAAAATTGACATGAATTCCATTTCTGTTCCCACTGACATGAATAAAAATACTGATACAGCCACAATGGAGTTAATGATTGGAAACATGAATCTGCGTATTTCAAACGAAACGGATCCACGGCTTCTTGCCAAAACAATCCAGATACTTGCGGAGCTTTCATGCTAGGTGATATGGTTTACTATATAGAAAAGTATAATTTGGGTTTTGTAGAAAATGAGCTTAATTGATTATATTTAATGGAGATAATAATGAATAATAACAAAGAAAAAATAGCAAAAAATATTATGTGGATTTTTATTGTAAGTATTGTGTTAATAGGAATATACTTGTTTTCCAAAGGTCAGTGGATTAATGGAATTATATGTTCCATCCTCGCCTTCTGTTATTCACCGTTTTTTTTAGATAAAATAGCGGAAAAAATAGGCTTTGTAAATGATTATTGTTATATTGTTCGTTTTATAGTAACCATATTATTTGTATTTTTGATTCTATTTATATTGATAGTATTTATAAATATTATGACTAATTATGGTGTGTCTGGTGAAGTTATTTCATCAAGAAGCATGGCTATTTGTAAGTGCCTTGCATATTTAGGATATTTTGCTATTATTTTTTTATATAAAGATACAAATAAAACGCGAAAATATTTTGTTTTCGGCATTACATATATTTTATGTACATTGATCTCATATATTCCTAATACGGATTATAATTTTATTATTAAAATACTTAATTATTTGCCAAGTGTAAAAAAATTGGATCAAGAATCATATTTATTAATTATAGATGGTATATTAATGCCGATAAAAGAGGCTTTCTTAACATATATTATTTTCGATACTGTTATTAGTGAAAAAGACGCAAAAAGAGAAAATGCTGGTGAATCTAAAGAAAATAGTGAAATAGTTAAAAATAAAAGCATATTTAAGAAAAAATCAAGAAGACTAGATGAGGAATACTATAATTTTTATACATATGAGGAAAAACTTATATATAGGTATTTATGCGGTAAGCGCATAGGGCGAAAAGAATTATCTAAAATTCCTGAGTTAAATAAATTTCATAAATATCATGAATGGTATGACTATATAGAGAAAAAATATGGAAATTGTAGTCTTGAAGGTTTGATTGAATTTTGGCATTTTCTAAATCAGAAATCGAGAAATGTTAAACCTAAGTATGAATATTGGACATTATTTATTCCTGTAGGATTAACTCTCATTGTAAATGAAATATTCGATTTAACACTAAAATTTTCAGATATAAAAATAAATTGTCTTTCGGACAAAATTATTGCTTTTGTAGTTTATATGATTGTTGTTGCTGCTTTTGCAAAAATTGTAATGATGATTATGCAACCATTATTTGATCAAAATGATGATAGTTGTTTTTATGAAGATTACAAAGCGATTATAGACGATCTGATTGAGAAGAAAAAGAAAGCTTCTGAATAATGTGTTAATTTGGGAAAAGGATGCCACAGTGGGGGCAGTCACCAATGTGGTCAAAATAGCGTTAACTTAAGGAAAAAGTCTTAAGTTGATGCAAGATAAAGCTATCAAATAGAGGTTAAAAAACAAAGCAATTCAGAAAATGCCCGGTAATTGTTTCGTTTTTCTGCAGATAAACAGGCCTTGCATTAAGCTGGCTTTTCATAATTCTGAAAGATTCTTCAATCTTCCATAAATTGTGGTAAGCGTCATAAACTGCTTCCTGACTCATTGATATTTCTGATGTTACCAGCATGTTGTATCTGGCAAGTTCAATGGATTTGTCAATAAATTTCTTTAATGCAACCTTTACTTTTCCATCGATGTCATTTCCGTCTTTGTCTGTGGAAGAAAAAGTAACATATTTTGCGCAGTCGCAGTACTCTGATTTTTTAGCCTGTGATGCCTTTAACAATTTGGCTTTCTCGACTTCTTTGTTGATTTCAAAAAATTGTTTCTATGTCAGTTTGGGATTAAAGCTTACAACACGTTTTTCCCTAAGTTTTACTGTGTTTTTTCGACCTGTAGCTGGATCTGTTATGACATAATGGAAATCATCCACGCACTCTTTTATGCGGTATTTCACCCTGCCATTTTTATCCAGTACATCTTTGTAGTCATTTTGAAGCAGGCTGACTTGAAAAAGTAAATTCCAGTGCAAGAGTAAATTCCATCGTGATTTAAATTTTGCTGATTTAACGAGAAATTTTTAGACTAAATCTCTCGTTTTCTGCTATAATTAATGCAACTTATCGAAATTTTCTCGATTTCAAGGCATGCTAAATAGGCTATTGGAATTCGGTGTGCTAGACTAAATTCCACCAGCCGCATGCCCCATTGGGCGGTGGAATTTAGAAATTCATTTTAGGCACCGAACATCACCGAACAAAAAAGTTGATATTACATTATTTTAATGATATAATTTCTGCATGGAGGTTGTGTATGGATGAACGAATGATAATGTATTTTAATAAAATGTCAGAATTAGTCAGAATACTATTGTCTCAACAAAATATAGAAAGTAGAGATATTAAAGATGTTTTATCGGATTCAGATTGCGAATATAATAAATCTTTTTTAAAAAAATTTTCATATCTAAATTTCAATGATGACCTTCAAAATGGTCAATTGTCTTTAAATATGTTGAATGATAATTTTTTTAGTAAAATAAACTATATTATTAAAGAAAGAGATATCATATCCTGTGCGGTTTTGTTATTTTATATGGATAAATGGATTTATTCAAGTTATACAACTTTTGAAAATCTTGAATATGATGCTGAATGTTATGAATCTTTAAATGATAATGCATCTGATACACATATTGCAATATTACCCAAAATATATTGCAACTGGGATAAGAAAAAGATAACAGATGAATGGGAGCAAATATTATCTTATTTTTATTTTGTAGATTATACTAAGTTAAAAGGTATGCGATTCAAAAATTATAGACTTGATTCCAATGTGGTCTTTGGCATTAATAGTGATGTGTTAAAAATTGCTATTTCCCCATTAACAAAAGAAAAAACAGTTAATTTTAGTGTGCCATATACCCGTAAGAATCATAAAACGGGAGCAGTTCAAAATCTTTTCAGGGTAGAAAATGTATCAAATGAGTCTGAATTGGAGAAACTAATTATAGAGGATATAATTAACGCAGGTAAGGCTAGAGCAAATATTCTAGTTTTCCCAGAAATGCTTGGAACGGAAAATATGCTTAATGATATATTAACTAGTCTCAGGAATAATAGCACTGATACAATTCCGCCACTAATTGTATTTCCTTCTATATGGAAAAAATCAGGAAATGACTCTGATAACACAAATCGAAGTTGTATTATATATGATGGAGAGGAGGTCTTATTTGAGCAGTATAAACGCGTTTGTTTTAAATATGCTAAAGAGGGATTTGATGTATACGAAGATATATCATTAAGTGAAAAATATAATGAAATTCATATGCTTCATATTGATGGAATTGGAAGATTTTGCGTGATTATCTGTTATGACTATTTAGAAAATCAAAACAGAAGCCTTATTATGGAAAATATGTATCCTACATTGGTTTGTAGTCCATCTTTTTCTACAGGAAGTTTCGATTTTAGTATTTTAAGTGAAAAGTATTTTAATAATAGTTGTAACTGGATTTGGTGTAATACATGTTCTGCAAGTAATGAAACAAAAAATAAACACAATTTTGATATTGTTGGCATTGTTACAACATTAAACAAACACAATGATCAAAAACGTAATGATTCATTTAAACAAAAATTTGATGGTGTAGGACAATGTACAAGGCAAGACTGTATTAATTGTTTATTTTATGCAGATATTCCTCTTTCAAATTACAATATAATACAGGAGGAAAGTGATAAATATGAATGATAATATTAAAAAAATCGAAGAAAAAGATAGCAGTTTGTATTACAAAAAAGAATTAAATGATTTATTAGATGTATGTATTCAATCTTATATTAATACAGATTATGAAAAGTTAGAGGTAGAGTTAAGGAAATATCGTAAAATTAAAAGAAAAATGTCTGATGAGATTGATTCATTCGAAAATGATGAGGAAAAAACTATTATCTATAAAAGCAAGTTTGTACAAACATATAATATCATGAATAAGCTTTTGAATATTTATATTAAAAAGCAAAATATAAATAATGAAATAATTAGTGTATTACAGTCTTTTAGTAAAGCTAGGGAAGTGATTTTTTATTTATATAAAAACCATAACGTTCGTCAAAATATGATAATTAAATCAAATATAGATATTAAACGATCTACGCTATCTGATTTACTTAATAAGCTTATCAGTATTCGATGTGTTGATCGAATAAATGTCGGTAAGTATCCTATATATAATTTAACGATAGATTGCAGACGATATGTTTATGATAATTTCGAACAATTTAATGAGGTTAGAATCATAAGTAAGCAGGAACTCGACAGTGAGCGAAATAATTTTATAGAGAAAAAAGAAAAAGCAAAATGGGGCAATAATATATATCAAAAGAAATTATATTATCCCGAAATGAATAAAATGGTGAAGGAGGATTATTGTGTATATGGAAGAAATAAAGAAACAATTTCAAACACTTAACAATATTGACGAGCACTGGTTTTCTCTAATTAGAACATATATAGATGATGATAATAATTTTCAAATTGATGAAAAAATCTTGACAGAATTTAATAAATTGTATGTACTTTTGAGTGAAAATTATAAAATAGATAAAAAAGAAGTTCGAAAACTCTGCTCAAAGTATTTGGATAAGTCCGACTCAGAATGGTTAGATAATCATATCATAAATTCATTAGAACCATATTTTACATTTGAATTTATGAGACAATTACAGGAAAACGATTTTAAACAGTGCTTTGAATTTATTGATTACGTTTTTGATAATGTAATTGTCAGATTTGACCCTCAATGTGCAATTAGATATTGTAATGAACATAAAATAACAACTGATATTTTTATAGATGCCTCTAAAATGCTTGGTGGAATGGTAAATTATTATATTAATCAGCATTATACAGATAATGCTATTATCAAAGATATCAACGAGGAAACCAGTCTAAATGTAGAAATTTGTAATTACATATGTAAAAAAATTAATGATAATTATTTAACTTTACAATTGAATGCTATAATTGATTTAAAAAAATAAGAAAGTTTGAGATACAATAAATGCATTAGTACAGGATAATTGCTGGATTACGCATTATTGGAGGAGGCAGGGCTTATGTAATAAGCCCTGCACTACACTTTAATCTATAAAAAAGTCGTAAAAACTATGCTCTGTCATCTTTCAAAATATTTTCCATTTTATCGGAGTCATATGCTGGAAGAACATCTGGAAGTGTTCCGTCAAACATTGCCGCATAAATTTTTTTGTCTGCACGTAATTGATAGCATTCGAGCGGGTTTAAGGTTGAAGCGCCATCTTTATTTTTTACAATAAAACATATCTCATCGTTTCTAAGTATTTCAGTAGCCAAGAGCCGTGATTCATGGCTGGTAACAATTAGTTGAGTGTTTCGTTCTTCAGCAATTTTCAAAAATAATTCTATAATCCTAGTTGTGATTGCAGGATGGAGACACCTGTCTATTTCATCAATGATCAAAGTCTTATTATCAGATATTTTTAGCAATATTTCAATTAAGTCTAGAATTCTGGCTGTTCCGTCAGATTCTTCATTCAAAGAAAAGTATATAGATTCTTTTTCGTGACTGAATTCAATTGTTTTAATTATTAATTCATTATTTTCATTTAGCTCAAAAGTGTAAAATTCTTTATATGAACGAAGCATACACGTAATTGGCTTGTTTGGAAGCTTTGTTTTTTTTCGTTCGAGATCAGATAGAACCTTATCGTACACGTCTTCTGGAACACGGCTTTTTATAACATCCTGAGGAACAGTTACTATTCTGAGGTCGCTGATTCCAGTGCCGAGTGCATTCAGTAGTTTTGCTATTTCATTGAGATTCGAATTTGAAAAATAAGGGTATCCGGTAATAATACTGTTTGGGTAGCTGATATTCAGGCTTCTACTGAACCAGCGATAAATATCTTGCAGTATCTTTAGTTCTGGATTATCTTCGTACATCTTGGATTTACCATGATTTATTATAGAAAGAAATAGTATTTCCGCATCAGAGGAGCTGTCTTCACCATATGTGAGGAGCTTTTCCTTGGAACTGCTTTTCTTAAAATAATCACCTACCGTGAAAATTGAATCAGCGGTGTTTCGGTTATAGAGGTTTTTGTTTGTACAATCTGAAGTTTTTTCATAGAGATATTCTTCTAATATTATTCCGGTTTTAAGTAAAACAGAAAAACCATAAACAATCCGTTTTCTTGACAATAATAACTCAACTTCAAATGTTGATGGAAGCTCCTGATTGTTCGGCTTGAGTCGGAAATATTTTGTCGTAAAACCAATTGGCATTTTATCTAGAATGATATCCTGTACAAATTCAAATGCCTTAGTCAAATTTGATTTACCGGAAGCGTTAGCTCCAAAGACAGCTTTACATTTGGTGAGTTTTACGTGAGAGTCCTTATATAATCGTTTTGAGTGCTTTCGTGCTTTTCCTCCTTCCATTGAAAATGTTTGCTTTTCATCAAAAGAAAGAAAATTTGAAATAGTAAAATTAATTAACATATTAATCTCCTTCGCTTATTTATAATAAGCGAAAAAAACGCTTTTGTCAATTTAAAATGATGAAAATATAAGTTTACAAATATAAAAGGCTGGACAAAAACGAAAAAATCGTTTTAACATGTTGACTTGTATAGAAAAAGGTGCTATTGTTTTATTAGCAAAGGGCACTGATGAGTGCTAATAAATCGAAAAATTTCATGAACAAGGAGGAACAGAATATGAAATTACAAGCTTTAAGTCATTACGATGATGATATGGACACAAGATACGGGGACTGTATTATGTTATTAGATGATACAAGCCTGATAGTGTATGATTGTGGTCATCAGAGACATGCTGATGAGGTAGAAGCATATTTGGAAAAGCATTTAGCAATAAAGGAGGTACATATCGTAATCTCGCATAATGATTCAGATCATATCAATGGTATATCAGCATTAATGGAGTATCTATATGAGAATAACTATACTGTTACGTTGTATACTTCATTATATCTTAAGGCAACCAAGGAAATTATGGATATATTAGATGA
Organism: uncultured Agathobacter sp.; assembly: GCA_934365945.1. Classification (GTDB taxonomy): domain Bacteria; phylum Bacillota; class Clostridia; order Lachnospirales; family Lachnospiraceae; genus Roseburia. The sequence continues at coordinate 17,256 of CAKRNE010000006.1, forward strand.
TGACAGGAGAACTGAAAAGGCAACTCGTGAGCATATATTGGAATTGTTCAATAATATTAAGGATATTGTGGAGAAGGCAGAGGAATATGAATTTACTGTAAAGAATGCAGAGGTAGATACAAAAGTGTCAACCGGTAAAATAGTAGGACCAACAGTAGATGAGTTTGCAGCAGTAGTTGCTGAGGCAATTGAAAAGCAAAGCGCGGGTGCGAAAATAGACGACGAAACGGTTATGAATGCAGCTAGTGTCCAACTAAATATTAAGATTGATGATGCATCGGAAGTTTTATTATGTGGCGATGCTTCCCCGGTATATCTTCATGATCTTGATAAATATGACCTGATTCAATTACCTCATCATGGAAAGCTGGAAAGTGCTCAGAAGATATTTGATGCTGTGGAAGATTCATATATAAAGGAGTTTTTAGTATCTGATAATACAGGAAGCGGAGCAACAAGTGGTGGATCAGATAAGCTTATAGAGTATATGAAAACGGAAAAAATGAATGCTGCTTACAATACTAAAAATGGAGTTATAAAGCTCCCAAAGGAAACGGGCTATGGTGGATATGGAAACGGTAGTTCATCAGAAAGGAAGGTTAAATTAGGTGGAATGGATTGTAACAAATGGGAATGGTATTGTATGTAGTAAAGATGAATTGGCTGCCAGAAGGGAGTTTATTGGTATGATAACCGGTGTGTCACCATCAAGGTGGCACATCATTGTTAAAGATATTAATAATAGATTTTATTATAAATGTAATACAATTGATGACATCAACGGTCTGTTTATCACTGGACATGTTGGTGAGGTGGGGGAAATATGTAACTCTCCCTGTATTGGAAAATTTGATTTTGTTGTTGCAAATACATGCATATGGGAAGAGAGCTATGAAAAGCAAATTCTGTCAGAGCTGATGAATGCAAGACAAGACATTATATTATGGTATGCGAAGCAAGTGGTATCATTGGAAAGAGGACTTGTTCTGCGAAAGACAAATGAACTGGAAAATAAAGGGATGTTTGGCTTTCCTACGTCAAAATCAGAACGAATACTTTTTAAAAATAGGGAAAAAGGGTTTGTGAATGCATTGCAGGTGGCTTTTGATAAAGTATCAGCAATTTATATTGCTTAAAGGTGAAAGGAATTATAATGGATATCAAGGATTATAGAAGTAAGGAATTAACAGCATACGTTTTGGGAATATCATTGATAATCATGTATATAGAAGAAATATGGTCTTTCGATAATTTGAATTTGGAAATGCTACAATTGTTTTCTACAATTATCAATTCGCTTCTATCTTCTTCAATCATGATTATTTTTGTGATAATAGCTGATAGTGTGATAGACAACAAAGTAAAAGAGAGAATTGTGTTTTGGCAGAAAAGTATGCCGGGAAATACCGTTTTTTCAGATATCAAGAATGAAAGAATAAAAGACGATAGATTTACCAGAGAGGTAGTGCTATATCGGTATTCGGAGATTTATGATAAATTGAGGGGAATATCATCAGAGAAAGAGTGTAAGAAGCTAGAGAATGCTGCATGGTACGGAATATATAAAAAGCACAAAACAGAGAAGATGATTGAAGTATCCAATCGGGATTATTTATTATGCCGAGATCTTACCTCAGTTAACATTATAATATTGATAATGTATTTGGGATTGTCAGTTGTGTTGCACATGTTTACATTAAAATGGAAAGCAATAGTTTTCTTGGCTTTTATGTATATAATTTCGATGATAGCGGCGAGGATAAAGGCTCAGAGATATGTGTTGAATGTTATTGCAGCGGATGTAAATTAATGCAGGCTGATATTATTTTATGCGGAAAAATTCATCACACATCGTGGCAACGAAAGGTGTATACATAATGAATTGTGGGGATAAGACAATGGAAACCGATACATTAATTAGAAAAATTCATATGTCCTGTCCATTATGTGGCAAAACACATGAAGTTGAAGAGAGAAAAAGAATCGCAACCATTAATTTAAAAGGCGAGGATGTAACATACGAAGAAAGGTTTTATTTTTGTGCAAATGCTGCTGATGATGAGAATGAATTTGAGACTGGAGCAATGACAAATGAAAATCTCCTTAATGCAAGAAATGCATATAGGGTAAAGATGGGACTACTTACATCTGATGAGATTGTTTCAATTAGAGAAAGCTATGGTGTGTCTTAGGTTGACCACGCAAAACTTTTAGGGTTGGGTGAGGCAACTTGTTTATAATTCCTTATCTTGTCCATCACCTGACTTCTTGATTGTCCAGCCATAGACCATTATACAGTCCTTGGTTAAATATGGTTTTGACATCATGTAATTGTATTTTACACGGTAATCCGCTATATTAGATATAAGTGTAGCGGATTATTTTAATGGAGGAAGGCGAATGAAGACAAAAAAGTTTTTATCATTGGTGTTAAGTGTGGCTATGATATTAGGCGTGGCTGTTCCGGTAGCAGCAGAACCGGTGTCAGCAGGGCAAGGCGTTGAAGCAGAACAACAGCCAATTGTGGAAAATAGCATTACAAGTGGATATATTCCGAGTGATTTGGATTATAATACACCGGTGTATGAACAGGATGAGGCGGTACCTTATTCTGATGATTGGGGATATTCTGCAGATGAAACTATAGAGAGCAAGTATCCGGCAAATGGAGTCAGTGATATCAAGGCGAAATATCCGTCTGTTCGTAATCAAAATCCCCTTGGCACGTGTTGGACATTTTCATCAATAGGTCTTGCAGAGTTTGATCTGATTAATGATGGTGCGTTTGATAAAAATATAGATCTCAGCGAACTGCATCTGGCATATTATGCATATAATTCGCTGCTTGATCCGCTTGGTGGAACAGTGGGGGACTATGCAAAGTACTATATGAAAAATACAAGTGTTCAGTATGGTTATCTCAATCGTGGTGGCAACTATTTGATGGCAGCACGCAGAATGGGACAGTGGTGTGGTCCGGTAAGTGAGAGTGATGTGCCATATAGTAAGGTGGCAAGCAACGGATATACAACAAGTACTATTGACACTTTTCTTAATACAGGTTTATCGGATGAATATGCATATTCAAAGGATAAGGCACATCTGGAAAATACATACATGATTAATATCAAGAAAAATGCATCAGATGTGAAAAAAGCCATAAAAAAATATGGTGCAGTGGGAATTATGTATAGTCATAATGATACCGGATATCATTATATAAATAACAGTTATAATGATAAAACAAATAACAGAGCAGGTCATGCGGTAATGGCTGTTGGATGGGATGATAACTATTCTAAAGATAATTTCAGAGATGGTGTTAAACCTGAAAAAGATGGTGCATGGCTTATTCGTAATAGTTGGGGAGACGGAACCGATTCATATTATAATCAGAGTTATTTCTGGATGTCATATGAAACATTTTCTTTATCCGATACGGCTTGGGTGTTTGATTTCTCGGCTAATGATGGATATGATAACAACTATCAGGTTGATGGAGGATTAAATGTAGCCCATCAAAACGGTTATAAGAAATTGGCCAATGTTTTTACTACTCAGACAAAACAGGGAGTATCTTCTGAGGACTTAAAAGCAGTTTCACTGTCTATTACATCTAAAACGAATGTGAATTATACAATAGAGATTTATACAGATTTAAAGGATAAGACAAATCCAACAAGCGGAACAAAGCAGGGGACTGCTACCACTACAGGGCAGACAACCTATGCCGGAGTATACACCGTTCCACTTAAATCAGCGGTTAATCTGAAGCCTGGGACAAGCTATTCGGTTGTAGTGACTACTGATACACCTGCCATTGACCTTGAGGCAGCGATGACAGGTGATATAAATTATAATAATGAAATGGTGTGGGAGAATCATGCGTCAAGTGATAATACGGCAAGCTATTGTTTCTATGGGGCAAAATTCCACAATTGGAATTATCAGAATCTGTATGGTAATTTCTGTATTAAAGCATTTACCACCAATAATGTAGAAAAAGCTTCTGAGAAGGTTGTTGGCAGGAGCCTTACCTTAAAAGATAATATTGACATGAACTACTATATGGAGCTTCCTGAAAGTATCAAATCAAACAGCAACGCATATATGGAGTTTACGGTGAATAATAGCCAGCCATACAAGGTCAGCGTAAACGATGCAATCCCGGTTGAGAAAGACGGAAAGACTCTATACAAGTTTGCATGTCCGCTAAATGCTGCACAGATGTCAGATACGGTTAAAGCTAAAATGGTGGTGGATGGTAATAGCGGAAATGAATACACTTACAGTGTAAAAGAATATGCCACCGAGCTCCTGTCAAAATCAAACGAGTATCCGGCAGAAACCATTAAGCTTGTGAAGGCACTCCTAAACTATGGAACTGCAGCGCAGAACTTCTTTAAATATAACACAGGCAAGCCGGCAAATGCTGGTTTGAGCGATACAGATAAAGCTGTAGCAAATGCTGATTTTGCTGCATATAAGGCTGTTATTAAAACAGATAGTGCCAATAGTCAGAGTAATGGACTGACATATTACGGAAGCTCTCTGATATGTAAGTCGGAGATGACAGTAAGACATTATTTTATGGTGAACGAAGGCTGTGATATAAACAATTACAAGTTCAGCTATGTTAATGCAGATGGCTATGAAGAAAGTCTTTCGCCGAAAAAGGTTTCTGACGGTGGAGTATATTGTGTAGATATAAACGGAATAATGGCACGCAACTTGAATAGTAATTATGCATACAAAGTCACCGAAAAGAATAATTCATGTATTTTAGAGCTGACATATGGTCCGTTCAGCTATGCACAGAAGGTCATTAATAGCACAAATTCATCGGCTGAATTAAAAAATCTGGTGAATGCGCTATATTGGTATTGGTATTATGGATATAAAAATTAAAAAGATTACATAATCAAAAACCACCGCAGAATTTAAAGCTCTAACTAAGCTAAATTCCTGCGGTGGTTTCTTTTGTGCTTATCTGCTTACAATGCTTGGGAAATAAAATCCAAAATTGTCAATTAAATTATTGCAACACGCATAATAAAATAGTAATATGGAACTATAAGTTATCAATAAATTGAAACAATGCAATGCTGTTTTATAATGGCAGAAGCCGGGAGGAACAACGTATGAACAAAAGACTAATTAGCCTTGTTTTAACAATCATTATGTTGATTACAATGGTTCCATCAACTATTGTAGAGGCAAGTGAAGTAACGACAATGGAAAGCGTCAAAGCTTCGAGTAACCAATCTGAGAGCAACCAATCAGAGGTCACGAAACCGGAGGAAAATACTATCTATGCGGTAAATCCACTGTATGAGGATGTTATCAGCATTGATGATTTAAAGAGGAAGCTTGACTCCGAAAGCTCAGATAAGGAGTCTGCAGATGACGAGCAGCTGTTTGGGTCATCCACAGGACAGTATTTTTCGGATTATGACAGTGCCGTTTCATATCTCAGAAAGCAGATGGTTAGCAGAGAAACGGAAATAAACCTGAATTTTCCGGAATCCTGGTTTACTTCACACAAAGATGGGCTATATTGGGATTTATTATATGATGCAATGAAGTGCGACGATAGCTCTACCGGACAGGAGGGGGATGCACTTTTGTATGGATATGCAGGCTGTAATGTTTCATACAGTACTGCAGGATATATAAAATATACCATGGCATATCATTCTAATGCGGAACAGGAAGCAAAGCTGACAGAGGCTGTGGCTGCGGCAATGAAAACACTGCAGCTTAATGGTCTGAGCGAAGCCAAAAAGATTACAAAGATTCATGATTATATCTGCAATCATGTTGATTATGAATACAATTCAAAAGAGGAACAAATATATACAGCTTATGGTGCTCTTTGCACCGGAAAAGCTGTATGTCAGGGATACGCTGTGCTTTTCTACAGACTGTGCAAGGAAGCAGGACTGTCGGTCAGAATTATCAGCGGTACCGGAAATGGTGGATCGCATGCGTGGAATATAGTCCGAATCGGCAGCAAATACTATAATATGGATTGTACCTGGGATGGACAGGATGCGGCCACATATAATGAGTTTCTGTTGAAATCAGAAGCTGACTTTAGGGATCATACCCGCGAATCGTGGAAGGTGGCAGGCAGTCGTTATCTGGATTATACGTCTGCTGAGTTTAACGCGCAGTATCCTATGACTGAAAAATCATGGGATGAGTCGGATGACAGCAACGATTCTGTAGAAACTACATATGCACATAGCGAGGAGGCTGCGTCAGGTGCTGTGACACTAAAAGCACAATGGAATGATCCTGTACTGGGACAGCCGACCACATTCCATGTTTCTGCAACAGGCGGCTCAGGAAACTATAAATTCAGAATGGATGCACCGAGCTATTCGAGCCCAAATCAATGGGCATTCGAATCAGTAGCGGATCCAAGCCGCGGTGAGTGGCTGAATTATACATCAGAGTGTGCTTCAAACGATTATACATTTACCATGACTGCTACCGGTACCTATAACTTTAGGTTTTATGTGATGGATACAGCAGCAAATGTATATTATCTGCGTTTGAGCTTCAATATAGGCGTATCTGATAGTAAATATCCGAGTGTTGACTCAATTGTCCAATCTGCAGTAGCTCAGTGTAACAGCAAAACTGATGGCTCAGAGTATGCAAAAGCCCTTTGGCTGCATGATTGGCTGCTTGATCAGCTTGAGTATGATAAAACCCTGAAATGGTCTTCGGCTGAGAGTGCGCTGACCAGAGAACTTGGCACATGTCAGTCGTATGAGAGTGCATATGCAAAGCTCCTTACTGCAGCAGGAATAGAAAACAGCGAGACAAGGGATACCTATGATGGACACACCTGGAATGCCATGAAGCTGGACGGACAGTGGTATCAGACGGACTGCACCTGGGATGACAGCAGCGATAACTGGTATAGCTTTGATCAGAGACATTTGTATTTTGGTCTGACCGATGAGCTGATGGCCATAGCACATCCGGGACATAGCAAGATTTATACCACAGACAAGTATGCAACACGTTCGACAAGCCTTGCCGACAATTATTTTGTCAGGACAGGAGATGCCTCAAAGTGGGCAAAAGCATACTCAGACAGGATTCAGAAGAATCTGGATGCAGGAAAGACAGAGTTTGAAATAACAGCGGACAATGCTTCTTATCCACCGAGTATTTCAGGTATTCAAAATGGTATTACAGCGTATGCGCTTAACCAATTGACGTGGACTACAGACAAAGTAGCGGTAACATTAAATGCAACAGGAAGTGCAAAGAGCTTTACATTTACAGCCGAATACGCTTCAGAGAGTCCTGCAGTCAGCTTGTATGGCAGAAGCATAACCCTTAAGGATAATATAGATGTAAACTATTACCTGGAAATATCAGACTCAGTGCTTGAGAGTGATGCTTATCTGGAATTCAAAATCGGTGATCAGACATATAAGCTTAATGTGTGTGACGCTGCTGAGGTAAATGAGAACGGAAAAACCTTATACAAGTTCTCATGTCCGGTGAATGCGGCACAGATGTCTGATACCATCGAGACAAGGATAGTGATTGATAACAAGACCGAGGAAGAGTATTCTTATAGTGTAAAAGAATATGCCACCGAGCTCCTGTCAAAATCAAACGAGTATCCGGCAGAAACAGTTAAGCTTGTGAAGGCGCTCTTAAACTATGGAACCGCAGCGCAGACCTTCTTTAAATATAACACTGACAAGCCGGCAAATGCTGGTTTGAGTGATACAGATAAAGCTGTAGCAAATGCTGATTTTGCTGCATATAAGGCTGTTATTAAATCGAATAGTGTAAATGGTCAGAGTAATGGACTGACTTATTACGGAAGCTCTCTGATATGTAAGTCGGAGATGACGGTAAGGCATTATTTTGTTTTAGATAATGGCGGTGATATTAATAATTATAAGTTCAGTTATATTGATGCAGATGGCTATGAGGTCAGTCTGACACCTAAAAAGGCTTCAGATGGTGTGTATTGCGTGGATATAAGTGGAATAATGGCATACAGCCTGAATAAGAATTATGTCTGCAAGGTTACAGGAAAGGATAATGCCTGTATTACAGAGCTGACTTATGGTCCGTTCAGCTATGCGGAGAAGGTGGTTGATAGTGGAAATTCATCCTCTGAATTAAAGAAATTGATGAATGCACTATATTGGTATTGGAATATGGGAGAATCATTGAAAAAAGTATCATAACAGCACTTTTAGAGAGAAAAGAGGTTTACACTATGGATGTCAGAAAAATGAGAAATGAATTACTGGGAAAGCGCCTTGTGGCTGCGCTTGAGTCTCGCAACATGGAGGCCTATTATGTAGAGACAAAGGAGGAGGCTGTTAAGAAGGCGCTGGAGCTGATTCCGAAGGGCAGCTCAATCAATATGGGCGGAGCCACATCGGTGAAGGAATGTGGTCTGTATGAGGCTCTCTCAAACGGAGAATATCAGTTTTATGACAGGGACAAGGTGTCTACGCAGGAGGAGAAGCAGGAGATAGCATTAAAGGCATTTACATCGGATTATTTCCTTGGAAGTGTCAATGCGATGAGCGAGGATGGCGTATTTATCAATATAGACGGAAATGCAAACCGCGTGGCTGCATATGCTTACGGACCGAAGCATGTGCTTCTTATAGTGGGCATGAACAAGGTCGTAAAGACAGAGGCAGACGCTATGAGCCGTGCGAGAAATGAGGCAGCGCCTATCAATGCACAGCGCTTTGGCATCGACACACCATGCTCCAAGAACGGCACCTGCTTTGACTGCAAGAGCCCGCAGTGTATATGCTGCCAGATTCTGACCACACGCTTTTCAAGGGTGAAGGGCCGTTTCCAGATTATTCTGGTTGATGAGAATCTGGGATTTTAATATGTGAAATAGTCAGAAATTCCGGATATTTTTATGTATTATACGGAAAGAAAACATGTGGAAAGGAATATACGGATAAGAAGCATACGGAAAGGAAGCATACAAAATGGGATATTTAATCAGTGAGACAACAAAAGAGGAGCGTGAGGCAATTGTGGCTGAGTCGCTTGGCAATATCGAGGCCACCTGTGATGGATGCATGTCGGGGCTTGCCGAGATGTATCAGGACTATATTGATGGGAAGAAGGAGCTTCGTGAGATAAATATGGAGTTCAACGCCAGGTATGTACACGGAGAGGATATGCCGGGGCGAAGCGGCTGCGGATATCAATAAAAAACGTGCAACCCTTTGGGGCTGCACGTTTTTAATTATCCTAAAAGTGCCTTATCAGAAGCAAATTCCTCGCCGGAAACCTCCTCAAACTTCATGAGCAGATCCTCCACAGTGAGGTTTTTCTTTTCTTCGCCTGAGATATTAAGGACAACCTGTCCGTTATTCATCATGATAAGTCTGTTGCCGTGAGCGATGGCATCACGCATGTTGTGTGTGACCATCATGGCTGTCAGGCTGTTCTCCTTGATGATTTTGTCTGTGAGAGTGAGCACCTTTGCGGCTGTCTTTGGGTCGAGAGCAGCGGTGTGCTCATCCAAAAGCAGTACCTTCGGCTTCTGGAGTGAAGCCATGAGCAGTGTAACAGCCTGACGCTGTCCGCCTGAGAGCAGACCAACCTTTGAAGTCATTCGATCCTCGAGTCCCAGGTCAAGCTCCTTTAAAAGCTCGTGGAAACGCTCTTTTTCAGCCTTTGTGATACCCCAGCCAAGACCACGGCGCTTTCCGCGACGCGCTGCAAGTGCGAGGTTTTCATCAATCTGCATGGTTGCGGTAGTTCCTGTCATTGGATCCTGGAACACACGTCCCAGAAATGATGCACGTTTGAACTCAGGGAGTCCTGTGACATCCACTCCGTCGATGAGAATTGAGCCCTCGTCAACAGGCCATGTGCCGGCAACGGCATTGAGCATGGTCGATTTTCCGGCGCCGTTTCCACCGATAACAGTGACGAAATCGCCCTCCTCAAGCTTCAGGTTTACACCGTTTAGGGCATGCTTTTCATTGATTGTGCCCGGATTGAAGGTTTTATGTACATTTCTAATCTCTAGCATTTATTTGCCCTCCTTTGCGTTAAGTGCTGCGGCAGAGCGCTTGCCGGCCTTTTTGAAGGAGGCCTTGCTCTTGCCCTTCAGGTAAGGCACCGCAAGGAAAATAGCCACGATGATTGCAGTGAAGAGCTTTAAGTCATCACTTGGCATCTGCAGCCACAGAACGATTCCGATTACAATGTAGTAAACGATTCCACCAAAGATGACAAAGATAAGCCTTCCCATGAAATTCATGTGCTTTCCGAGAATGGCATCGCCGAGCACCTCACCGATGATAACTGCGGCAAGACCGATGACGATTCCGCCACGGCCCATGTTTACATCGGAAAAGCCTGAGTACTGTGAAAGCAGGCCGCCTGAGAGCGCTACAATTGCATTTGAAAGAGCAAGACCGATGAGCTTCATGTTGTCGATGTTGATACCCTGAGCCTTGCTCATTGCAGGGTTGCAGCCTGTGGCACGGATAGCAGAGCCCTGCTCTGTTCCGAAATACCAGTAAAGCACCGCGATAATTACAACCGAGAAAATCACACCGACAATTATCGCATGTGTCAGGTTACGTGATGAAAGCACCAGATTATATTTATCTGCGCTAAGTGCCTGGTTGGCGTGGCGCTGCATGATATTTAAGTTGATAGAGTAGAGCGCTATCTGTGTAAGGATTCCTGCCAGAATCGGAGGAATGCCGAGCTTTGTATGTAAGAGACCTGTGCAAAGTCCTGCGAGCAGACCGGCAATACATGCGCAAAGCAGTGAAACCCAGATATTGTAGCCGTTAATCGTCATCATAACGGTTACGGCACCACCTGTTGCAAATGAGCCATCAACCGTCAGATCTGCGAAGTCCAGCAGTCTGAAGGTGATGTAAACACCGAGTGCCATGATACCCCATATCAGACCCTGGGCTATATTGCCCGGAAGGGCATTGGTGAATGCAACCGGATTTAAGGTTGCAAAATAATTCATTAGAATCATTTTTTAAATACCTCCATAGTGCAGCTGTTTATTCAGCTGAGATTTCCTCATAGCCATCAGGAACTGTGATTCCAAGCTCCTTGGCGCGGTCCGGAAGGTACTCCTTAGTGAACTTAGGAGCTGTCTTAACCTCCATAGTTTTGATGTCTGTACCGTTTACAAGGATATCGTAAGCCATCTCACCTGTTGTGTATCCAAGGTCGTAGTAGCTGATAGAAAGTGTAGCAACACCACAGCCCTTAGCGATTCCCTCCTCGCCTGCGAAGATAGGTGTCTTAGCCTGTGAAGCTACATTGTTGATAGCCTCTGTACATGAAGCTGCTGTGTTGTCAGTTGGGATGTAGATTGCATCAGATGCATCACATGCGCTCTGTGTTACTGCAGCAACATCATTTGAATCAGAGAAGGTGTACTCTTTTACAGTGTATCCCTCGTCCTCAAGGTATTTGGTAATAGTTGTTGACTGGTAGATACTGTTTGGCTCAGATGAGCAGTAGATGATACCGATGTTCTTTGCATCCGGGAAGAGCTCCTTGATGCATTTAGCCTGCTCATCGAGTGGAGCGAGGTCTGTAGTACCTGAAATATTCTTTCCTGTAGTGCCTGACCAGTCTGACATATCAAGAGCTGTAGCGTAGTCTGTGATAGATGTTCCGAGAATCGGAATAGAGTCTGTAGCTGCTGAAGCGGCCTGAAGAGCTGCTGTGGCATTTCCAAGGATAAGGTCATAGTCGTTTGTGACGAACTTGGTGCAGATTGTAGAGCATGTAGATGCATCTCCTGCGGCATTCTGCTCGTCAAAGGATACATCGTCTCCGAGCTTGTCCTTTAATGCGTCCTCAAAGCCCTTTGTAGCGGCATCGAGAGCCTCGTGCTGTACGAGCTGGCAGATACCTATCTGATATTTGGCATCTGAGTTCTTACCTGACTGTGTGCCACCGTTTGCTGAACCGGAATCTCCACATCCGGCAAGTCCAAGTACCATTGTTCCTGCAAGAACAAGTGAAGCTAAAATTTTAGATCTCTTTTTCATGATAATACCTCCTTTTGTCAGCGCTTTAAAGCGTTGATGTATCAATTAGGTAAATTATATTAACTTATTAATAAGAAGTCAAGGGAAGATAAGGAAAAAGTGGGGGGGAATATTATGCTAAAGAATAAAAATGATGGTTCATACTGGATTTGCGGAGAGGGTATTGGAACAGAACAAAAAACGGTTTCAGGGGAATCTGATTATACGGTTACATGCAGCAGTGAATTTGTGCCTTATGAATTTCCACAGTAAAATTATTAAAAAACTTCGCATTGAAAGAAATCATCTTAAAATGCGAAGTTTTTGTTTACATGATTATTCAGCTATAACCTTGGCAAATTTCTTCTTACCACGTCTGATAATGAGTCCCTCGCCCTTGAAATCGTCGAGAGTGTATTTTGTAGAGATATCAGTTACCTTCTCGTCTGCAACGGAAACACCGCCCTGCTGGATATTTCTGCGGCCGTCTCCTCTTGAATCGCAAAGTCCTGCTTTTACGAGAACAGAGATGATATCAAGCTCTCCGTCAGGGAAGTCCTCTGCTGTAACGGTAACTGTAGGCATATTTGCGTTGTTGGCTCCGCCTGCGAAAAGAGCATGGCTTGCCTCTTTAGCCTTTGTGGCTTCCTCTTCACCGTGAACAAGCTTTGTGAGCTCGAATGCCAGGATTTCCTTAGCTTCATTGAGCTGTGCGCCCTCCCAGCTTTCCATCTTGTCAATCTCCTCGAGAGGAAGGAAGGTGAGCATTCTGATACATTTAAGGACATCGGCATCAGAAACGTTTCTCCAGTACTGGAAGAACTCGAAAGGTGTTGTCTTGTTAGGATCAAGCCATACTGCGCCGGACTGTGTCTTGCCCATCTTCTTGCCCTCAGAGTTTAGAAGCAGGTTGATTGTCATAGCGTATGCGTCTTTTCCGAGCTTACGTCTGATGAGCTCTGTTCCACCGAGCATATTGCTCCACTGGTCGTCTCCACCGAACTCCATGTTGCAGCCGTATTTCTGGAAAAGTGTGTAGAAATCGTAGCTCTGCATGATCATGTAGTTGAACTCAAGGAAGGAAAGACCCTTTTCCATACGCTGCTTGTAGCACTCAGCTGTAAGCATACGGTTTACTGAGAAATGAGCACCAACCTCGCGGAGCACGTCCACGTAGTTTAAGTCCATCAGCCAGTCAGCGTTGTTTACCATTATAGCTTTTCCCTCGCCAAAGTCGATGAAGCGGCTCATCTGTTTCTTGAAGCACTCTACGTTGTGGTTGATAGTCTCTGTTGTCATCATCTGGCGCATATCTGTACGTCCTGATGGATCACCAATCTGTGCTGTACCTCCACCGATAAGCACGATAGGCTTGTTTCCTGCCATCTGAAGTCTCTTCATAAGGCAAAGAGCCATGAAGTGTCCAACGTGAAGGCTGTCTGCTGTAGGATCAAAGCCGATGTAGAAGGTAGCCTTTCCGTTGTTTATAAGCTCTTTGATTTCTTTTTCGTCTGTTACCTGAGCGATAAGACCGCGGGCAACTAATTCATCATAAATTGTCATGATTTTCCTCCTGATAAATTGAATTTGTATTCTGAAAAATAAAATATCCCCCTCATCCATTTAAGGACGAGGGGGATTTCTCGCGTTACCACCTTAATTTGCATCCTGCTCGCACAGGAATGCCTCCGTGAGTTGTCACACATTATTCGACATATATTCGATATATATAGTAAAAATAGTCGATTCTGCTAACACTCCGGCACTATAACGTGTGCCAATACGTTGCAGCTTATTAATCGAACCGGTGATATAACCATCCGGTATGACGTTCGGTGCAAAGCTCCGGGATGTATTCCAGATCTGTTTTCCTTGCGCCTCTCACCTGCCGGCAGCTCTCTGTAAGTATTGCAGAAATGTACTTGTTCCCATCAAAGCCTGTTGAAATTTAATTGTGCTTCAATTGACGATATTATAGCCGTTTAAGAAGGGATTTGTCAAGGGACAGGTAAGAAAATACCGGTCAATAGCGACCAAATATTTTAAATGGGCTGTAATCGTTGCTGGTCACACTGTTAGGTGTGAACAGTAACCAAGTTAGCTGATGCTTACAAAGATTAGCGGTAAAATACATTGACACAGCCCATGTCATTTGATATAGTCTTTTAGAAGCAAAAGCGATTAATTAAATACACACTACCTCTGAGGGAGTAGTTCGCGTATTCTTAAATATACGTGGTTTGTCAACAGACCGGTCAATAGACCTGGCAAACATTAAAGAATGAGACTCAAGTATGCAGCACACAATAAAGCTATATAAGCCATAAATTATAGCTTTATTGTGTGCTGCATGCGAGGGTCTCATTTTTTCATATGAAGCTTTTAATTTTAAATGGGCTGTAATCGTTGCTGATCACACTGTTAGGTGTGAACAGTAACGTTTTCATATGTTTATATGGGAGAAATTAATCGCTGCACACTAGGTAAAAGGGAGAAAAATATGGCACTATTTATTGAAATCCTGCTCATAGGAGTAGGTCTGTCAATGGACGCCTTCGCGGTATCCATCTGCAAGGGACTTGGAATGACAAAGGTAAACAGAAAGCAGGCGCTGACAATCGGTCTGTATTTCGGAGGTTTTCAGGCACTCATGCCCTTTATCGGATATATGCTTGGTATCCGCTTTGAGAAGTACATCACAAGCATTGACCACTGGATAGCATTCATCCTGTTAGGATTTATCGGTGGCAAGATGGTTTATGAGGCAGTAAAGGAAAAGGATGATGACGCGGTCGTGGAAAAAGACCTGGCGCTCAATCAGGGAGAGATGTTTCTGCTTGCAATTGCGACAAGCATAGATGCGCTTGCAGTCGGAATCATGTTTGCATTTACCTATGACAACTTAAACATCTACTGGGCTATTGCAATTATCGGACTTACAACTTTCGTGCTTTCAATAATCGGAGTCGTAGTCGGAAACTTTTTCGGCAATAAATATAAAAAGAAATCAGAGATAGCCGGAGGAATCATTCTCATACTCATAGGTGTGAAGATATTGCTTGAGCATCTGGGAATAATAAGCTTTTAATAAGCGTGTTATGATATGATAGAAAACTGTGGCTGGGATTATATTTCAGATACTATAAGAAATGAAATAATACAGAATACAGATATAAACATAAAATAGAAAATGGAGGAATCAACATGGAAAATTTCATCAATAATGCACCGTTTATAGTGGTGCTGCTCTGCCTCATAGTGGGCTTTGTGTTTCTGGTAAAGGGCGCAGACCTGTTCGTGGAGGGCAGCTCAAGCGTGGCAAAGCGCTTCAAGGTGCCGTCACTTATCATTGGACTGACAATTGTTGCGATGGGAACCTCACTTCCTGAAACAGCGGTCAGTGTGGCAGCATCCATAGCACACAACAATACGCTTGCAGTCAGCAACGTGACAGGCTCAAACATATTTAACCTCATGGTAGTAATCGGTGTGTGCGCTTTGATGACACCGGTAGTGGTGGACGGAGCATCCTTAAAAAGGGATTTCCCATTCTCAATGATATGTGCCATTTTACTTCTTGTCATGGGAACAATCGGCATGATACTCGGCAGAGCGGACGGAATAATACTGCTCGGCTGCTTTGCAGGATACATTTTCTACCTTATTAGACACACATTAAAGCAGAACAGGCAGTCATCAGATGAGGAGGTCGATGAGATACCTCTCATCTCAATGCCAAAAGCAGTAATTTTCATCCTGATCGGAGCTGTCGGCATCGCAGTAGGCGGAGATGTCGTAGTAGACAGTGCAAGCCGCATAGCGATTGACCTTGGAATGAGCCAGACACTCGTCGGACTGACCATCGTATCTATCGGAACGTCGCTTCCGGAGCTTGTGACATCAATAGTCGCAGCCAGAAAAAACGAGGTCGATATGGCACTCGGAAATGCCGTCGGCTCATGTATTTTCAACATACTCATGGTGCTCGGAATTGCATCAGCCATCAGCCCGATAGCATTCATACAGGAAAATATCATAGATATTATCGTTCTTGTGGTATTTTCACTCATCGTGTGGATTATGGCATGGACAAAGCGTGAGATAAAAAGAGGCGAGGGCATCATCATGCTGCTAATGTATGCGGCATATACAGCGTATATTATCATACGATAGGGTAAAATAAGATTAAAATAGATAAAAACAGGTGCACAGATGGTTAAAGTCTGTGCACTTTGTATTATAATCAAATTATATAAACATTAATGGTAAAAGAAAAGTTGATGATAATATAGTTGTAGATAATAAAAATAAAAGATATAATAGACATGATGGAACCAGGTAATGGACATATACGAGAGATAGCATATTTTGCGAAAATGAGATTAAGTGAGGTCGGATATTCATGCTTAAAATATGGTATTATGCCAATATAGATTATATGAAAGATGCTCCTTCATATTTTGACAATGTATATGAGGATGAGTGGATAGAAGATGCATTTGTAAAAGAAATGATACAGGACGTTGATCATTGTGTGGTAATTAGTCCTCACATTATTGACAGTCCGGTACTGGGGGCGATAACACCGCGGGAATTATCAGGTGGAGTAAAGGTTTTGATACTTATGCTGAAAGATGATTCATTTGTTTACAATATGTCTAATTGTGGTGATAATTGTGCTAGGTGGGTTTTGAAAATTGCCGAGAAAAAGGATTTGACAGTATATTTGCAGCATATTATGCATTTTGAGGGTAGCTTTAAAATCAGGATCATGAACACCGGTAAAATTGTGTGTAATCCAAAAGAATATGTAGCGGGATTATTGGAAGCGGAGGAAATGGAAGATGAAAGGAAGCTATTGGTTCAAGGCTAAGAGCAAAAAGGTACTGTTTGAGTTTTCAATAAAAAGGAATATTACTGTTATAAAGGGAGATAGTGCGACAGGAAAAACCACACTTTTGCATATTTTGTATGAGTATTTGAGGAGTGGAAGACAGTCAGGATATTCGGTTTCAACCAATGCACAGTATTATGTATACATTCGGGATGAAGTTGGCCGTGATTGGAAAGATTCGTTATATCCATTGAAAAATACTGTTATTTTTATTGAGGAGAATAATGATTTTGTATTTTCGGAGGAGTTTGCGTCTTTTGTCAGGGAATCAGGCAACTATTTTGTGCTGGTAACACGATCACCGTTGAAAATGCTGCCGTACAGCATACATGAGATATATGAAATTATGTTGACGGCTAATGGAGTGGAGGAATACTCTAAAACTAAATTGAATTCGTTTTATCTGCAGGACGGAATAGTTGAAAAAATAATAGAACAGTTACCGGAAGAGATTTTACGATAGTGTTATAATTATTTGCAATAAACTTATGCTTACAACAGTTGACAATTTAAAAACCACATGCTACTCTAGAAATGTATGAGATAAAAGCGACGAAAAAGAGAGTACTTTTATGGCAGATTTACAGAGAAATCCCACACAGGCTGAGAGGGGATGACCTAAAGTAAGAGGAACATGGCTTTGGAGCAGCAGTATCGAACCATTGGCTAGATACTGACAGGAACCGCCTGTTATAGCGGAAAGAGGCGCAGCAGAGCCGACAAATGATGTCGGATGATTTTGATAGCTGCGTGAAGAGAAGTGGTACCACGATATAATCGTCTTCTTGGGAGTTTTCTCCTGAGAAGGCGTTTTTTATTATTACGGCTTCGCACGTAATATATTGAATTGCCGGAGAGCATACAGTTGTTCTGAGAAAATAAATATAGTATTTTTTCTGAGGAATATACTGTATGTGATACGGCATTATAGAAGACTATATGTGCGAAGCATTAAAAACCAGGAGGAAACTAAATTGGCAAACAAAGGTAAATATTACATGACAACAGCCATTGCGTACACATCAGGCAAGCCTCATATCGGAAACACATATGAGATCATCCTTGCAGACGCAATCGCCAGATACAAGAGAGCAGAGGGATACGACGTATATTTCCAGACCGGAACAGATGAGCACGGACAGAAAATCCAGGAAAAGGCTGAGGTAGCCGGAATTTCACCGAAGGAATATGTAGATCAGATTTCTGGTGAGGTAAAGAGAATCTGGGATATGGTAAATTCATCATATGACAATTTTGTCCGCACAACAGATGAGGACCATGAGAAATGTGTAAAGAAAATCTTCAAGAAGCTTTACGATCAGGGCGACATCTACAAGGGCTCATACGAGGGACTTTACTGTACACCATGTGAGTCCTTCTGGACAGAGTCACAGCTCGTGGACGGAAAATGCCCGGACTGTGGACGTGAGGTACAGCCTGCAAAGGAAGAGGCATACTTCTTCAAGATGAGCAAATACGCAGACCGTCTTATCGACTACATCAATACACACCCTGATTTCATCCAGCCGGTTTCAAGGAAAAATGAGATGATGAACAACTTCCTGCTTCCGGGACTTCAGGATCTTTGCGTATCGAGAACATCATTCAGCTGGGGAATTCCGGTAGATTTCGATCCAAAGCATGTAGTGTATGTATGGCTTGATGCCCTCACAAACTATATCACAAAAATCGGTTACGATCCTGACGGATCATCAGAGCTTTTCAAGAAAAACTGGCCTGCAGACCTGCACCTTATCGGAAAAGATATCGTGCGTTTCCACACTATTTACTGGCCTATTTTCCTTATGGCACTTGACCTTCCGCTTCCAAAGCAGGTGTTCGGACATCCGTGGCTGCTCCAGGGCGGTGACAAGATGAGTAAGTCAAAAGGAAACGTTATCTACGCAGACGATATGGTCAGACTTTTCGGCGTAGATGCCACACGATACTTTGTGCTCCATGAGATGCCATTCGAGAACGACGGAATCATCACATGGGATCTTGTAATCGAGAGATTCAACTCAGACCTTGCAAACATACTTGGAAACCTTGTAAACAGAACAGTTTCCATGAGCAATAAATATTTTGACGGCATCGTAAAGAGCACAGGTGCAACAGGCGATGCAGACCAGACCGCTGTTGACGCAGACTTAAAGGCCGTAGTCACAGGCACAAGAGATAAAGTGGCAAAGAAGATGGAAGGACTTCGTGTGGCAGATGCCATCACAGAGGTATTCGCACTTTTCCGCCGCTGCAACAAATACATCGACGAGACAACACCTTGGGTGCTTGCAAAGGACGAGGCACAGCAGGATCGTCTTGCTGAGGTGCTTTACAACCTCACAGAGTCTATCACAATCGGAGCAAGCCTGCTTCATTCATTCCTGCCAGAGACAGCAGAAAAGATTGTAGCACAGCTTAACACAACACTCCGCGATTTCGATGACCTTGACCAATTCGGTCTCTATGAGAGCGGCACAAAGGTTACAGACAAGCCTGAAATCCTCTTTGGCAGATTAAAGGCCGAGGATGTGATGCCTGAGGTAGAGAAAATCCAGGCTGCACAGAAAGCAGAGTTTGAGGCTGAGCAGGCTAAGCTTGCAGCAGTTGAGGGTAAGGAAGCATGTGGCTGTGGTGCAAGTGAAAATGCCACAGATCTTGAGCCTATGGATATTGAAGCAAAGGAAGAAATCACATTTGATGACTTTGAAAAGCTCCAGTTCCAGGTTGGTGAAATCGTAAAATGTGAGGCAGTTGCAAAGTCAAAGAAGCTTCTCTGCTCACAGGTAAAGATTGGAAGCCAGACAAAGCAGATAGTATCAGGCATCAGAAAGTACTATTCTCCTGAGGAGATGGTAGGCAAGAAGGTAATGGTTCTCGTAAACTTAAAGCCTGCTAAGCTCGCAGGTGTTTTATCAGAGGGAATGCTGCTGTGCGCAGAGGATGCAGATGGAAATCTCGCACTCCTGACACCGGAGAAACCAATGCCGGCAGGAGCACCTATCGAGTGATCCGGACGTAAGCGACAAGAAAGGAGTCTCATATGGAATATTTTGATATAGTGGACGAGCAGGGAAATCCAACAGGACAGACCGTAGAGCGCAAGCAGGCGCACAGAAACAATATACTTCATAGGACTGCGCATGTCTGGATAGTCAGACGCCGTGGAAACTCCATACAGATACTTTTACAGAAAAGGTGCATGGAAAAAGACTCCTTTCCGGGCTGCTACGACATATCAAGCGCGGGACACATACCGGCCGGTGTGGACTACATACCGTCTGCACTCAGAGAGCTTAGGGAGGAGCTGAGCCTTACAATAGAGCAGGCACAGCTTATCGACTGTGGACTGCACAGACACCATGCAGACGAGGTGTTTCACGGAGAAAGATTCCTGGACAACCAGATAAGCAAGGTGTTTCTGCTGTGGCTCGATGTGGACGAAAAAGACATCACCGTGCAGAAGGAGGAAATCGACTCCGTAAAGTGGTTTGACTACGCAGAGTGCAAGCAGGACGTAATAAACGGCACGATTCCAAACTGCATAGATGTGGCAGAATTAGAGATGCTTGAACCACACTTCGATTCGAATATGGAATAAATATAGGATAAATATAGCTCTAAATTATATGAATATGCCAGTACACTAGTTACCGGACTCACGAAGATGAGCCGTAATAAAGAATTGGGAGGAAACCATGAAATCAACAAAAGACTCTCTCTTAGAGGATATCAAAGCAGAATTTGCCGAGGTCAATGCCATGATGGAGGCGCTCGAAGCAAAGGAGCCTGAGGATGAGGCGAGTGAAGCATATGACAAGTGGATCGAGGAGTGTGAGCAGCTCGCCATCGAGTCAGAATCACTCATGACACTCATAGATTACAAGATGACGCAGGGACTTTAGAAATAAAGACTTTAGAAAACAAATAGAACAAAAATCCATGGACACAGCGTACGTTAAGTATTGGCTGTGTCCTTTTTTATTTGATGTGAAAATTTGAGGTGAAAATACACAGCATCCTTGCCCGACAAAATAAATAGTGATATAATTAAAACAAATTTAGAGGATTATAAGTAAAATTATATATATAATTCTCTAAAAGATATAATACAAAATATGGTTTAGAGAATTAAGAGGTGATTTTGATGATTGGACGAAAAAAAGAACAAGTGATATTACAAAATTGTCTGGAGTCACCACGAGCAGAATTTGTGGTAGTTTACGGCAGGAGAAGAGTCGGAAAGACATATCTGGTTAAGGAATATTTCAATAATTTGTTTGCTTTTTATGCAACCGGATTATCAAATGCAAAAACAAAAGAACAAATAAAGGCTTTTAATGGCAGTCTTATAGAATATGGAATAGCAGACAAAAAGCAGCCTAAGGACTGGTATGAGGCGTTTATGAAATTAAAACAGCTCCTGCTTGATGAAGGGGTGAGAAGAGATCCGGTCAGTGGCAAAAAGGTTGTATTTTTGGATGAATTGCCATGGATGGATACAGCAAGATCGGATTTTAAAAGCGCCCTGGAATATTTTTGGAACAGTTGGGCATCGTCACAGAAGGATTTGCTGCTTATCGTGTGTGGCTCTGCAACATCATGGATTATAAACAATCTCCTTGGTGATAGAGGAGGATTTTACAACAGAATAACAAGACAGATACACCTGTTTCCTTTTACCTTGAGAGAGTGCGAGGAGCTGTACCGGATGAACGATATCCGGATGACAAGACAACAGGTTATAGAAAGCTATATGATATTTGGAGGAATACCATATTATCTGAATTGTTTTGATAAGCGTCTCAGTCTGGCGCAAAATGTTGATGAATTACTTTTTAAAGAAAATGGACAGCTATATTATGAGTATGACAGGCTTTTGAGGTCATTGTTTAAACACTATGAAAGACATGCCGCAATAATAGATGCGATAGCTCACAGCAAGAGTGGAATGAAAAGGACAGAAATGGCAAAAATAGCGAAAATAGGAGATGGTGAGCCTCTTACAAAAGCATTAAATGAATTGGAACAAAGTGGATTTATCAGAAAATATAAAAATTATGCCAAAGAAAAAAGTGGTTTCTATTTTCAATTGATAGACCCATTTATGTATTTCTGTTTTAAATTCATAAAGAAAAGAAAACATGAAAGCTGGATGTCATATGTGAATACTCCCGGTTATTTCTCGTGGTCAGGCAATGCATTTGAGCTTGTCTGCTTATTACATGTAGACCAGATAAAAAATGCACTCGGAATATCAGGTGTTGAGACGATGGAATATGCGTGGAGGAGCGCCAAAATAAAAAATGGTGCACAGATAGATTTGTTAATAGATAGAAAAGATGATGTGATTAATGTATGTGAGATAAAATACACGCTGAGTCCATATGAGATAGATTCCAAATATGAACTGGAGCTGAAAAACAAACTAGAAGTTTTCATGAGAGAGACAGCCTGCAAGAAGGCTCTGCATCTGACATTGATCTCTGCAAATGGCCTAAAACGCAATGCACATAGCGGAATAGTACAAAACGAGATAACAGGAGAAGATTTATTTTCAATATAAAGTTTCAAAAGAATCAGCCGATATAATTCCTAGAAAGAAAGCATAATGTAACCGTAATGATTCAATTGCACACATATATCACACGGAGGTGTTTAAAATGGCAATAGAAGCAATCAAGGGTGCGGGCATGGTTTATCAGGGAAGTACGTCAACCGCACAGGTAAAGGAAGAGTCGCAGAGCAAGGCAGAGGTGTCCAGCAAGGACAATCAGATAGTATCTGACACGGTTGCCAAAGAGACACAGGCGATGAACACAAAGGAAGCAAGCGGGGACACATCAGGCGAGGCCGGCAGCCAGAGCCAGGCACAGCTTGCTGCACAAAAGCAGAATGAGAAAAACATGCAGCTTAAAAAGGCGGTGGATGACATCAACAAAAGAGCCGTAGATGACCAGTCGGAGGCAGTGTTCGGCATCCATGACAAGACCAACCGCATCACAATAAAGATAATAGACAAAAAGACAAAAGAAGTCATCAAAGAGTTCCCACCGGAGAAGACGCTTGACATGATAGCGAAAGTCTGGGAAATGGCAGGACTCATGGTAGATGAGAAGAGATAGGAGGACATCATGGCAATCAGATTATCGGGAATGAATTCGGGCCTCGATACGGATTCAATTGTCAAAGCACTTGTATCAGGCTATACAACCAAGAAAGAAAAATACGAAAAGGCACAGACAAAGCTTGGCTGGAAGCAGGAATCCTGGAAGTCACTGAATACCAAGGTGTACAGTCTGTACAGCAACATATCAAACCTGCGATTTTCAAGCGCCTACAACCTTAAAAAGACATCGGTTTCAGATACGACAAAGGCCACAGTCACAGCATCGTCAACAGCACCAAATGGCACACAGTCGCTTAAGATAAAGGAGACCGCAAAGGCAGGCTCACTCACAGGAGCACAGATAAATGCCTCAAACTCAAAGACCACACTGGCTCAGCTTGGCTATACAGGTGGAGATGCACAGATAAATGTAAATACAGGCGGCACCACAAAGACTATCACACTGAGCGCGACATCTACAATGTCAGACGTGGAGAAGCAGCTCAAGGAGGCAGGACTTAACGCCAGCTATGATAGCAACTACAAGCGTTTTTACATAAGCTCAAAGGACACAGGTGTGGAAAATGACTTCACACTCACAGGAGCAAATGCTGCGGGAGCGAGCGCACTCTATAAGCTCGGAATTGCAGTGGGAGCATCGGCAGACGGAACCAGACCAAACCCATATGGAGAGTATGCAAGCCTGTCCGGTAAGAACAGTGGCAGCACAAAAACCACACAGCAGAATATAGAAGACGCCAGAAGTGCATATGTCACAGCGTCAGACAATGTCGCAAAGTACAATGCGCAGAGCAGCAATCTGCTCAATGCCATAACATATGGCAATGCATATGCGGATGTTCAGGACTTTTATGCAGCGCACAGCAGTGCAGACAAGACAAAGCTTGAAACACTTGCAAAGCTTGGCTCAGGAAGAGACTCAGCCGTCATAATGAAAAACAGTGATGACAGCTATACCACATACAGCATGACAACTGCAAAAGACGCAAAGGGCAATGCGGTATACAAATCAACAGACGGCAAATACATTTCAGCAGAAGAGACATATACGGCAGACGGCAAAACATACAAGAAGGATTCCGACGGCAATTATATCAATGTAGCTGATGAAACAGATAAATACAGCGGAGATACAGCGAAGCTGACCAAAAACGTGGCATATCATGAGGTTACAGAAAAAATATCCTACACATCTACAACAGGCGAGGGCGATGATGCCAAAGAAGTGTCATACACAAAGGTCGGAGACACCGATGAAAAGCTTCAGGATGTAGACGGAAAAGTATATACCAAGCGCGCAGACGGCAAATATTATGCAGATGGAGAACCGGATGATTCGAAAAACGGCATAACAATCACCTCAAAGGCAGATTACACATCCAAGAGAGAGTCGCTTACAAATGCGGAGGCAGCAAACACAGCCTATACAGCTCTCACAAATGGTATATCAGAGGCTGATCTGAACACATACACAGCAAACCTGTCAACAGTCACAGCCTTTGAATCATCAGAGGATACAGTGCTGAAGGCTGATGATGATTACACCATAAGCAAGCTCACAGAGGCTGTCCACAGTGCATATGCGGACAATGGCGGAAAAGCCGGAGTACAGGCACTTATATCAGGAACCGGCGCCTATGCAGCAGGCAGTGATGCAGCAGACAATAGCTATGCAGGCAGAGTATCAGCGCTCACAACAGCAGCGCAGACAGCACAGGAAACCGTAGACAAAAACAGCATCGTAAAGGATCTTGCAGCAATAAAGGACACAAACTCAAAGGAGTACAAAGCAGCCCTTTCAAAGCTGGTAGATGAAGTGGATGCAGCATATGACCTTTCATCAAGCGCACAGTACAATACCAAGGCCAGCAAGATAGACGGAAAAGATGCCGAAATTGAGCTCAATGGTGTGAAATACACCGGAGCCAGCAACAGCTTCAACATCAATGGACTGAACATTACAGCACTCTCAAAGACCTCCGGCAATGATGAAATCAGCATCACCACAGCCACGGATACACAGGGTATTTATGACAAGATAAAGGACTTCCTGACAGAGTACAATAACGTCATAAACGAGATGACCAAGCTCTACAACGCAGCATCAGCAGGCAGCTATGAGCCACTGACAGATGATGAAAAGGAAAAAATGTCCGACAAAGAGGTTGAGAAATGGGAGCAGAAAATCAAGGATTCCCTGCTCAAAAACGATACAACTCTCAGCGGCGTAATGACAGCCATGCAGTCAGCCATGTCATCAGCAGTGGAGATAAACGGCAAGAAATACTCATTCTCAAGCTTCGGAATCCATACGCTTGGCTACCTCAATGCCGCAGACAATGAGCAGAACGCATACCATATCGACGGAGATGAGGATGACACCAACACCTCAGGCAACACAGATAAGCTCATGGCGGCAATCAATAATGACCCTGACAGTGTCATGACATTTATGCAGCAAATCTCCAACAACCTCTACAAGGCAATCGGAGATAAGATGTCATCAACATCACTGAGCTCAGCGTTTACCATATACAACGACAAGCAGATGAGCACAGAGTACAGTGATTACACAAAGCTTATCAAGGAGTGGGAGACAAAGATATCAGACAAGGAAGACTATTACTATAAAAAGTTCTCCGCAATGGAGAGCTCGCTCGCCAAGCTCAACAGTACACAGAGCTCACTAAGCAGCTATTTCTCATAAAGAATAACCATACATGAGTCAGAATGTGTGAAATATATTGAATATGTACATTTCAGCAAACAGTAAATGTGTGAAATCAGGGAGGTAACAAATGTTACAAAGCAAAGGATACGCAGTATATGCAAACAGCAAGGTTCAGACAGCATCGCCAGCGGAGCTGACACTCATGCTCTACGAGGCAGCCATCAAGTTCTGCAACATAGCAGAGATGGCTATAGAGAAAAATGACATACAGAAAGCACACGATAATATCAAAAAGGTAGAGGCAATCATCGAAGAATTTCAGGCTACCCTGAATCACAAATATCCGGTAGCAAAGGATTTTGACAAGGTATATACATACCTCATGCAGAGACTGGTTGAGGCCAATATCAAGAAAGATACAAAGATACTCGATGAAGTGCTTGAGCACCTGCGTACCATGAGAGATGCGTGGAAAGAGGTCATGCGTGTCACTTGCAACGGAAGCAAGGTAGGAGTGTCATAGGGATTTAAAGAAGTTGAAAAAGGTTATTGCAATGTATTGACAGTGCAATAGCCTTTTTTATATATAAAAGTGATAAAAGGTGGAAAAAGGTGTATAAAAGTGCTGCCAATATATGATATAATATATTGAAAGTAACTATTAAGAATTTGTATTAGAGTAAAAAGAGAGTGGGGAATCATATGGCACATACATTTAATTCAGTATTTTCATCAGCAACATTTCCTGAATACACATATGTAAATAGAAAAAGTACAGGGGATTTTACGTATGAGGAAAGACTGCAGATGGCGCTTGAACAGATGGGATATCTGATAGTGATAGATGGACCATCAAAAATAGGAAAGACGGTGTTGTGTGAAGCGGTAATAGGGCGTGATAAACTGGTGCCTATGACAGGAAATGACTTCAGGGGAGAAAACGATTTTTGGACAGTGGTTGCCAGAAAAGTTGACTTACCGATAATGGGAGAAGTGCAGAATGAAAATATGGTTCATAGTGCGGATGAGAAGGTTGGTACTAGATACACATCACAATACCAGACTAATAAAGAAAGAGTAATGCATTATTTCATAGATAATCAAAAAGTATTATTACTTGATGATTTCCATTATGCAGACGAGAAAATGCAGCATGATGCAGCATGTCAGCTTAAAGAGGCAATCAGGTATGATTTAAAGGTGATAATAGTTTCGTTGCCGCATAGAGTTGATGAGACGGTAAAGAATAACCCTGATTTACAGGGGAGAATAATGAACATTACTATGAAGCCATGGAAGAGAGAAGAATTATCTGAAATTCCTGAAAAGGGCTTTGCGATGCTTGATGTAAAAGCAGATGAAAAATTGATAGACCGCCTTGTGATGGAATGTATAGATTCGCCACAGACCATGCAATCTATATGTGAGAATATAGGACATTATTTGAGCTCAGACAGAGTGCTCAAAGATGAAGATATAACAAAAAGCTGTTATTTAAGGGCTGATTTTCTTCCTTATCAAGAACTTTATGCAAAATTGTTGGCGGGATTGTCTTCCAGGGGACAAAAAAGAGCAATTTATTATCTGAAGGATGGACAAAGTGTGGACAGGTATGGTCTTATTCTTGAGGCCTTAAAGAAAGATCCGCCAATGAAAGCCATTTCAATGACGGAAATATATGATAGAGCAAAAAGAATACTAGATTCAGAACATGAAATGCCGAAATTAACAACACAGACAGTAAGAGGAACGTTAAAATCCATGTATACTTTATTAGAGGATAGTGGATATGAAGCGGATAAGGTGTTTGACTGGAAGGAAAATGTGCTTACATTTAGAGAACCACTGTTTTTGTTTTATTTGAGATGGAGAAGAGATGAATAGAGAAGAATTGATAGATATTGGATTAGGGTTAAAAAATATAAAAGATATAGAAGTGCTGATTAAAGAGTTTGAAAAATGGAAACAGACTATTTTAAAACAGACAGATTCAGAGAAGCGCTCAGAGTATAAAATTGTATTACATGTATCTGATTCTGATTTCGAGTCTAAAGAGCAAAGAAGAAATAAGTATGTTAAGGCAGTAGATAAGACCATAAACATCTTGAAATCAGATAGCGCGTTTGTAAATAAAAACAGTGAAAATACAGATATACTTGTGTCTGTAATACAGAACTTTAATATATTTATGCAAAATATGTTTATGTTTGAGCCGGATAAAAAAGCAACATTAAAGGGAGAATGCCTTAAACAAATAAAAATAAATAATGAGTACGATTTACAGCATATAATGTATGCAGTTTTAAAGACAGTTTATCCAAATGCACGGAGAGAAGTAACACAGGATATAGGATATGGATTTAACAGATATGATATAGTCGTAGATGATATAAATACTGTCGTAGAAATCAAATGCACCAGAAAAGATCATACAGACAAAAAACTGCTTAGAGAGTTGGGAGAGGATGCATTTTTTTACAAATGTGATAATTTGGTAATATATGTTTATGACAAGAATGGAATAATAAAAGATATTGATAATTTTGTAAGAGCGTTGGAGAAAACAAAAAAAGAAACCGGTAAAAATATAATTGTAAAAGTAGAACAGGAAAAAGAATTACTTTAGAAAGTATATTAGGGAGAGAACACCATGGAACAGACATACATCGCAATAATGATACAAAGCCTGGAGAAAAAAGAACAGGTGCTTGACAAAATAATAGAGCTTGACACAGTACAGAAAAACCAGCTCGAGGATCCGAACCTCACACCGGATGCCTTTGATGACGTTGTAGAGCAGAAATCAAAGCTCATAGAGCAACTTGACAACCTGGACAGTGGCTTTGAAAAGCTCTTCGAGCGCGTAAAAGAAGAGCTTGAGGGCAACAAAGAGGCACACAAAGAAGAAATCCGCATCATGCAGGACCATATCCGCAAAATCACAGACAAGAGCGTGAAAATCCAAAGCCAGGAAGCCAGAAACAAGGCCCTTATGACAAACAAATTCAACGGAATAAAAAAACAGGCCAGACAAGTGCGAAAGGGCGCAAATGTGGCAAGCAAATATTATCAGTCAATGACAAAGACAGGATATGTAGATCCGCAGTTCATGGACAATAAAAAGTGAAAATGGGTGGATGAAAATGATGAAAATGGATGGATGAAAATGGTGAAAATGGGTGGATGAAAATGGTGAAAATGGGTGGATGAAATTGACAAATGCTGTAAAATCAATGTATAATCTACATATTAACAGGAATACTATAACTATGTAGAAAGGCGGTAGAACATGCTTACACCGGAAGGTTACAAATCGAGATTGGCAGAATCAAAATTTGATGAATATTTGGAAACATTTGGGGCTGTATGTATAGAAGGCCCTAAATATTGCGGTAAGACATGGATGGCGAGGAGCAGGGCAAATAGCGCAGCATTTGTAGGAAATCCTGAAAACAATTTTCAGACCAGAACAATGGCACAGATAAGTCCGGACCTCGTATTAAAGGGGGAATTACCACGTCTGATAGATGAATGGCAGGAGGTACCGCCACTATGGGATGCGGTAAGATTTGAGGTGGATAAGGATAATAACAAGGGGAAATTTATACTGACCGGCTCAGCAACACCAAATCATAAAGGAATATTACACAGTGGGACAGCGAGGATTGGAAAAGTCCGCATGAATACAATGTCACTATATGAAACAGGGGATTCAACAGGAGAAGCATCACTGAAGGATATATTTGAAGACAGGATGGAGAATGCCATAACAGGTAATGTCACCGTGGAACAGCTTATATACTATGCAGTCCGTGGAGGCTGGCCGGGTAATTTGGAAACCCCTAAGAGGATATGCGGTAATCTTGCAAAGGAATATTTAAAAACAGTTGTAGATGACGATATGTTTAGTGTGGATGGAGTAAAGAGAGATTCCAGAAAGGTGTGGTCGCTGCTTCATTCACTTGCCAGAAACGAGAGTACGCTTGTCAGCAATAGCACCATTCGAAAAGATATAGGAGCAAAGGATGAAATAGATGTAGATAAAAGTACTATATCGGATTACCTTGATATATTTAACAGACTATTTATACTGGATGATCAACCTGCATTCAGCACAAACCTGCGCTCGTCCAGAAGGATATTAAAGGCATCCAAGAGACATTTTGTTGATCCATCACTGGCGGTAGCTGCGCTTGGAGCTACACAGAAAATGCTTCTAAATGATTTGAATACATTTGGATTCATATTTGAAAGTCTGTGTGAGCATGACCTGAAGATATACGCAGAATACAATGATGCCAATATGTTTCATTTCAGAGATGAAAAAGGAAATGAAGCAGATGCGATTGTGGAGTTTCCGGATGGAACCTGGGGAGCTTTTGAGATAAAGCTCGGCGCCAATCAGGTAGAGGCAGCAGTAGAGGAGCTTCTTAAACTCAAATCAATAATGGAGAGAGAAGGGGATAATCCACCAAAGGTACTATGTGTAATATGCGGTATGAGTAATATGGCATATAAGAGACCGGATGGAGTGTATGTGGTGCCAATAACAGCATTGAAGCCGTGAAAAATAAAATTTTAAAAAAATTTTATTTTAGATATAAAGTATTGGAAAACAAGTCCGATATAGATAATAAGTAAGCAAGATATTACTTAATAGTAGCAAGCCAAACGAAGCGTACGGTCGGGCGGTGAACTACAATGATCAAACAGATTGAAGCATGGACGCTTCATTTAATTCAAGGAGGAAACAATTATGGTAGTACAGCACAATATGGCTGCGTCAAACGCAAACAGACAGTTAGGAATCAGCACAAACGTGCTTAGCAAATCAACAGAGAAGTTATCTTCTGGCTATAGAATCAACCGTGCAGCAGATGATGCAGCAGGTCTCTCAATTTCAGAGAAGATGAGAAGTCAGGTTAGAGGTCTTAATAAAGCTTCTTCAAATGCTCAGGATGGTATCTCAGCTATCCAGACAGCAGAGGGTGCTTTAAATGAGGCTCATTCAATTCTCCAGAGAATGAACGAGCTTGCAACACAGGCTGCAAATGACACAAATACAACAACAGACAGAACAGCAGTACAGAGTGAGATTAATGCTCTTACTAAAGAGATTTCACGTATTGCTTCTACTACACAGTTTAATACACAGAATCTTCTTGATGGAACATTTACAGGAAAGAATCTTCAGGTTGGAGCACTTAAAGACCAGAGCATATCTATTTCTATTTTGACAATGAATGCAGATGCTCTTAGTGTAAGCGGACTGGATGTTTCATCATTTGGTGCTGCTGGTAGTGCAATGAAGAAAATTCAGACAGCCATTGATAAGGTTTCGACTCAGAGATCTGATCTTGGAGCTCTTCAGAATCGTCTTGAGCATACAGTAAACAATCTTGATAATGTTGCTGAGAATACTCAGACAGCAGAGTCACGTATCCGTGATACAGATATGGCTTCAGAGATGGTACAGTACTCAGCTACTTCTATCATCCAGCAGGCAGGTCAGTCTATGCTTGCTCAGGCAAACAGCCAGACACAGGGTGTTCTTTCACTGATTCAGTAATATTGATTATAGTGTGTACTATGATAAAGCCACTCATTTTGGGTGGCTTTATTTAATACATGGATGGAGCTTATATGGAACGGAATATAATTGAGAAAATAGATGATTTTGTTGAAATGATATATTGCGATTTCAACGAGGCCATGAGCCATATAGAGGAAACTGTAGCATTGATAGAGCCATATATGGTGAGTTTTTTGAGTAAAATAGATTATTATAATAAATGTGGTGAAAAAATAGATAAAAATATACTTGTTCAACAGCTTAAAAATTTGTTGGAAGGAATACAGTATAAAGATCAAATTGAGATTGCAGATACTCTAAAGTATGAAATAAGAGAGAGCCTTTTGGTTTACAGTGAACTGGTGCAGATATATGGAAAATAAAGAGATAGAAAAAAGATATAGTGAGTTAGTATATAATTATCCATATTTAAAGAATATAATAAATGAGTGTGAAGATGAGAAAGTTCATATAGATATGGATTTAAATGATAAGAGGATTTATTCAATAGAGAGGAATGAACATAGCTATTTCATGAATAGCAGATATGACTGTGAGATAGTTACGGCATTTTTGATAAACAAATTGAATGCACAAACAAATCCGTTTGCTCCAATACTGGTTTTTGGGGGTGTAGACTTGTTTTTTATAAAGACAATAAGGGATAAATTTCCGGATAACTATGTATATATTCATGAACCATCTGTTTCGTTGTTTAGAGCTGTGGTAGAATCAATGGAGGATATAAGCACATTGATTGATGACCATGTACTTATAACTGTTGGGGCAAATATGGATGGAGCCAGAACTGAGATATTACATGACTTGATAGATGAAAAGAATTATTTTATTGCAGATATTGTCTGCATGCCACAGTATGAGCGTCTTATGGCAGAAGCATATTCTGGATTTTTGAGAGCAATACACACTCGTGTTGAGCAAATAGTAATGCAGAAAAATACCGACATATTATTGAATGATGAACATATAAATACGTTTTGGAATAATATAACGGATATAATTAATCAATATGGAGTTGGCACATTAACAAATGAACTAAAAAATAATGATTCTGAAAATTATGCGGTATTTATTGTATCGGCAGGTCCATCTTTAGATAAAAATATAAGCGAATTAAAGAAAATTCAAGGAAGAGCGATGATAATGGCTGTTGATACAGCGTTAAAGCCGTTATTAAAAAAAGGCATAGTTCCGGATATCATTGCGTCTGTTGACCCGCATAAGCCATTAAGTCTTTTCGAGTGTGATGGATTTGCTGAATTACCTATGCTTGTAGATATAAACTATAATTCGGAGATATCAAAGATACATAGAGGAAAGAGATTCTATGCATGGAGCGGTGAATCGTTCATAAAAGAACTTTTGAAGGATGAATTTTCCAGACTTGATATAATAGAAAGTGGTGGTTCAGTTGCATGCAATTTGTTCTCATTGGCTATAAGGGGTGGCTTTAAGACGATTGTCCTTGTGGGACAGGATTTGGCATATCCTGAAGGAAAAGGACATTCTAAGTTGTCATATGATGATGAAAATAATATTGACTTGGAAAAAAAGAAATATTATGAAGTGGAAGATATCTATGGAGGAAAAGTATATACTGAAAACAATATGAATGCATACCGAAAATGGTTTGAAAGTACAATATCCAGATATACAGGTATTGAATTTATTGATGCTACTGAAGGTGGGGCAAAAATAAATGGTACAGACATAATGACGCTTAATGAAGCGATTACGAAATGCTGTAATGGAAAGAAAACGGAGCGTTGGCGAGAAATAGTAAATGGCTGCGCTAAACTTTTATCGGATGATGAAAAAGAAGAAAAAATAGCAAAACTTAAAGCCTTACCTAATAAATTAGATAGACTTCAAAAGGAATTAAAAACAGGAGAGAAAAAGATAAAGAGGGCACGAAAGGCACAAGCCAAGAACGATATTATAAATTTAAAGAAAGAATTGAATGGTATAATCAAGATTAACCATAAAATTGATGAAGGTCTTGAGATTGCACTGCTAAATATGTATAATGCTAAAGAAAGCTATGAAGTTGCAACCGCTATGTATGATTTGAATAATGATCAGGAGAATGAAGTTGATAATACATTAAAAATTTGTGAATTGACAAATAAAAGATATCAAAAGGCTTTAAAACAAGCTCAAAAAGATTTAGCAAATAAAATCAATATGTTGTAGAAAAGTATAAAGAAAAATAATAAACTGTCGATATATAATATAAGAGATTCATGAAGAATCGTTAAGGTGCATGGAGGCATAAGTTTATATCGGATGAATTATTATGCCACTCGGACTATGTACGTTCGGGTGGCTTTTTATTTATGAAGGTATTCCAAGCACTGATAGAAAATATCAGGGAGGAAATATTTCGTGTTAAATGGAAAGTCGATTTTGGTAACAGGGGGAACAGGTTCATTTGGACATCAGTTTGTTAGCTATGTGTTGGAGCATTATGAGCCTAAGAAAATAATAATATATTCAAGAGACGAGTATAAGCAGTTTGTAATGCAAAATGAATATAAGAATCATCCGCAAGCTGACAAACTTCGTTTTTTTATTGGAGATGTAAGAGATAAAGAAAGACTTTACAGAGCTTTCGATGGTGTGGATTATGTGGTACATGCAGCAGCATTAAAGCAGGTTCCGTCATGTGAATATAATCCGATGGAGGCTGTAAAGACAAATATCAATGGTGCAATGAATATAGTGGATGCAGCATTAGATTGTGGTGTAAAGCGTGTCGTTGCTCTTTCGACAGACAAGGCAGTTAATCCAATTAATCTTTATGGAGGCACTAAGCTTGTTTCAGATAAGCTGTTTATTGCGGCAAATGCCTATGCAGGAGAAAAGGACGTCAATTTTTCAATCGTCAGATATGGTAATGTAGCAGGAAGCAGAGGCTCAGTTATTCCATTTTTTAGAAATATAGTTGCTAATGGTGGTACTTCTCTTCCAATAACAGACTATAGAATGACAAGATTCTGGATAAGTCTTGAGCAGGGAGTAGAACTCGTGATTAAGGCATTATCAGAGGCTAAAGGTGGAGAAACCTTTATTTCAAAGATTCCTTCATTTAGGATAACTGATTTGGCGCAGGCTATATTACCGGGATGTGAGATGCCAGAGGTTGGTATTCGTGAAGGTGAGAAGCTTCATGAAATAATGATTACAAGAGAGGACTCATTACTTACATATGAATATGACAAACATTTTATAGTTTACCCTCATTTTGACTGGTGGAATTCATCAAGAGTTCAAAATGGTGGAAAAAGAGTTGAAGCAGGATTTGAATATAGTTCGGGAAAAAATAAAGAATGGCTAGATGCTGAACAGATTAGGAAATTGCTGAAAAATGTTGAGGAACATTAAGGGGAGGGTAAAATATGAAGAAAGTAGGGCTAATAACATTACATAGATGGTTTAATTATGGTTCAATGCTACAATCTTACGCTGAAAATTATTTATTAAATGCAATGGGATATGATTGCGAATTGATCGATTTTACACCACCAAGAATAGATAATAATAGATCATATAAATTATATAACGATGATATAAGTCTTATAGAATTAAAAAATAAGTATAGGGATGATATTGAAGAGAGAAAAAATAATTTTAATCAATTCATGAAATTATATAAATGTAGCATAAGGCAGTATAAAGATGATGAAGAACTATTAGATAATCCACCATTATATGATGCTTATGTAACAGGTAGTGATCAAATATGGAATGTAAATATGAGAATTGCGTCAAAAGCATACTTTTTACATTTTATAAAAAGCAAAAATAAATTTGCATTTTCAACAAGCATAGGAAGATGTAAAGAAGACAAACTCAGTCCATATAAGCAATATATAGAATTATATAATAAAATTTATATGAGGGAAGAGGACGGAAAAGAATTAATAAGTAAAATGTGTCCGAAGGTTGAAGTAGGGCAAATGATAGATCCAACGCTTATTATGGAAAAAAAAGAATGGGATAATGTTATAACATCAGAAAGAATCATTAATGGAGAATATATTGCGTGTTACGCAACATTAGATGACGAGTTGGACAATATGCTGCCCATATTAAGAAAGTTATATGAAAAGGAAAAAATCCCAATTGTATTATTTGGAATGATCATTCCACGAGAAGAAGATGGAATAATTAATTTAGTTAATGTGGGACCTTTGGAGTTTATTAGATTAATAAGGGATGCAAAATTATTAGTAACACATTCATTTCATGGAACTGCATTTGCTTTAAATTATAACATTCCATTTATGACATATAATGATGAATTGGAAAATCCAAGAAAAGAGGGCGTGCTTAGAATGGTGGGGTTGAGTAATAGAATAATTCACAATACAGAAGAAATGCTAAATATCATAGATGAGAAGATCGATTTTTCCGATGTTAATATGATTTTAAAGGTAGAAAGAGAGAGGGCTAAAAGTATAATAAGAACTTGCTTAGGAGTGGATTAATGGTCGAAAATATAAATTGTTTTGGATGTGGGGCATGCGAAAATATATGCGAATATGATGCTATTTCAATGAAATATGACGAAAAAGGATTTTATTTACCTAGCATTAATAAAGATAAATGCGTTGGTTGTAATAAATGTGAAAATGTATGCCCAATAAATGATATAAATGATATACCGAATCGTATGATGCAAACATATTTTTTTATTAATAAGGATATTTATGATAGAAATGTAAGTTCATCTGGGGGATTTATAAAGGCACTTGCTGATTATGTATTTGATAATAACGGAATTTGTTTTGGAGCCTCTTTTGATGATGATTTGTCAGTTCATCATGTTGAAGTTAAAAACAGAGAGAATATATATTCGATACTAGGAAGTAAGTATGTACAAAGTAAAACGGGGAAAACTTTCCAAGCTGTAAAAAAACATTTAGATGCTGGCAGGATGGTTATGTATACGGGTACACCTTGCCAAATTGCAGGTTTAAAAAGTTTTTTGGGACACAAGGAATATAAGAATTTGATTACTGTAGATATATTTTGTCATGGGGTTCCGTCACCAAAATTATGGAAGAAATATTTAAGTCAATATTATAAAGATAAGGAAATAAGATATGTTCAATTTAGAGATAAATCGTTAGGATGGTGGCAGTTTAGATTCCGTATACAATTTGCTCATGATGAGTATGCAAGTTTATATCGACCACCAAAAGATGATTACATTAAGTTGTTTTTACAAGATATTTCGATAAATGATAGGTGTTTAGCATGCCCATATAGAACAAAAGAAAAATATAGTGATTTTTATATAGGTGACGCATGGAATATTAATAAGGTGAAAAGGAATATAGATGATAATCATGGAGCTACTACAGTAATTGTGAATTCGGAAAGAGGAGAGCAGATCATAAAACAGATTTGGGAAAAACATCATATTTTTAAGGTGTCTATGGAAGATGGTGTATATTCTAGAGAAGAACTTTTTCAAACAAAAATTGAATCAGAGAATAGGATAAAGTTTTGGGGAGAATGTAATAAAGTAGGAATAAAAGAAACTATGAGCAAATTAGATTTGTGAGGGATTATATTGAAAAATAGTATTAGTATAGGTAAAAATATAATAGGACATGATAAAAAAGTATTTATTGTAGCTGAAATGTCTGCTAATCATAATGGTGATTTTAATAGAGCTAAGGATATTATAAAAGCAGCAGCAGAATCAGGAGCAGATGCTATTAAAGTACAAACATATACACCTGATACAATAACAATAGATAGTGATAAGCCAGCATTTAGGACAAAAGGGATATGGGAGGGGAGAACTTTATATGAACTTTATGGAAAAGCATATACACCATGGGAATGGCAGGCTGAATTACAACAATATGCGCATGAGTGTGGAATTGAATTCTTTTCATCTCCTTTTGATTTGACTGCAATTGATTTTCTTGAAGATTTAAATGTACCAGCTTATAAAGTTGCATCATTTGAAATAAATGATATTCCATTTATAAGAAAAATTGCAAGGACAGGAAAACCTATAATTATATCTACAGGAATTGCATATTTAGAAGATATAGATTTAGCAATAAGAACATGTTTGGATGCGGGAAATGATAATGTAATTTTATTGAAATGCATTTCAGCATATCCAGCACCCTACGATAATATGAATTTAAAAGTTATTCCAAATATGGCGGAGACTTTTGACTGTATATGTGGTTTATCAGATCACTCAATGGGGACAGAAATAGCTGTTGCAGCGGTAGCATTAGGAGCTAAAGTAATTGAAAAACATTTTACATTAAATAGAGCCGATGGAGGAGAAGACTCTAAGTTCTCAATGGAGCCACATGAATTTAAGGATATGGTAAGTCAAATTAGAAATGTTGAAAAAGCATTAGGAACAACTACATATATGCTGAATGATGAGCAAATTGATAGTCGAATATATTCGAGATCGCTTTTTGTTGTAGAAGATATAAAAAAGGGAGAAATATTTACTGTAAACAATGTTAAATCAATCAGACCGGGAATTGGAATGCATACAAAGTATTGGGATGATATTATCGGTAAGAGGGCACGGATTGACATAGACAAGGGAACACCTATGGAATGGAATTTAGTTGAATAGTATGACAGAATTAGAAAAAGCAATATGCAATAAATTTAAAGTGGATTATGGTGTATTTACAGGAAATGGTACAACGGCTATGTATCTAATATTTTTAGCATTAGGAAAACAAAGTCAAAGGGTTATATTTCCAGCTATATCATGTACCAATCCAGTTAATTCTGCTATTTTTGCAGGGTATGATGTGGATTTCTGCGATGTTAATATAGATAATTATACAATTGATTTATATGACTTGGAGAGAATGCTTCGAACTGGTAAATACGGAATAATTGTGCCAACGCACATATATGGACATCGATATGATGAAAAAAAGGTAAGGGAATTATGTGACAAATATGATGTAATTTTATTTGAAGATGCTGCACAATCTTTTTTTATTGGAGATATGGATGTGGCAGTTATGAGTTTTGGACATACAAAAGTATATGAAACAGCTATGGGTGGTGGAGTAGCATTAACCAATAATAAGGATATATATGATAAAATTTTATATGAGAAAAATAAAATTTCTCATATCCATATAAAATCGGATGAAGCATTTGATAAATATAGGGAGGCGTATTATGGAATTGTTAAATCAAATAGTGTATGGGAAAAGAGAAATATAGAACTTCGAAAATTGCAATTAAGTAGTGATAAATATTTTATTTTCGATATGGACGAAAATAAAGATATAATTAATAGAATGTCACAAACTGATAAAATTGTTAAGTTACGTTGTGAAAAAACCAGGTTATATCAAGAAATGCTAGATGATAAATATACGATGAAGCCAGATGTTTCGGAAAATTATAGATGGAGATATACATTTTTATATTGTGGTGATAGAGAATATTTGCTAGAACAAGCACGTAAATATGGTATAGATATCAGTAGCTGGTATTTTTCGTTGGCGGGGATATATAAGAATCAGCATTTGGAAAATGCTGATAAAGTTGAATCACAAATAGTTAATTTGTGGGTTGATGAATCTCACGGAACAAAACAGATAGAAAATGAAATCACTATTTTAAATAAAATTATGGAGAATGATTATGCAAGACGTAAATAAAGAACAGTGGTCAC
Source organism: uncultured Agathobacter sp. (assembly GCA_934365945.1). GTDB lineage: Bacteria > Bacillota > Clostridia > Lachnospirales > Lachnospiraceae > Roseburia. The sequence continues at coordinate 56,287 of CAKRNE010000006.1, forward strand.
GATTACATCAAAATAAAAGATATAGACCCAAATATCCTTCGGAAACAGTAGTGCAGTTTGTATTCAGAAATTTTAATCGTGATGGAAAAACAAAAGTATTAGATTTGGGATGTGGGGCAGGAAGACATGTATTCTTTATGGGAAAAGAGGGGATAATACCATATGGAATAGATTATTCGAAAGAGGGAATCACATACACTAGGGAAGTGTTGAGTGAATATGGAATGGATAGATATGCAAAAAATATGCAGGTGGGTTCCCTAACAAAACTCCCATATGAAGATAAATTTTTTGACGGAATTGTCTGTTATGGAGTACTTTATTATTTAGATATAGCTGGAATACATATGGCAGTTAATGAAATGTATAGGGTTTTAAAACCAGGCGGAAAGATACAGTTAGTTGTTAGATCTACGGAAGATTATAGATTTAATAATATAAAAGTAGTTAATGGTGAAGAAAATACTATTATAATATCGGAACAAGATGAAAAAAAATGTGCGAATAGTGAAAATGGTATGTTAATGCATTTTTTTGAAGAAGAGGAGTTGAAAATTTTATTTTCGAATTTTAATAAGGTGACTATTGATTATATAAAAGAAACGCATGATAATCAGATGTTCAGCGATTGCAATTATGTCTTAACAGCTGAAAAGTAAGGAGGGTGAAGTTTGAATGATATTATCGGGACATCAGCCTAATTATTGGCCATATCCAGGATTAATTGGAAAAATAATGAAATCAGATAAGTTTGTTTTTGTAACAAAAGTACAATTTGAAAAGAAAAGCTGGCAGAAAAGAAATCGTGTAAGAACGAAAGACGGATGGACATATATTCAGGTTCCGACAATTACCAAAGGAAAACTGGAACAGAATATATGTGATGTATTTATTAATAATAATGATGATTGGAGAGAAAAAAACTATAAAACAATATCATTATTGTACAGTAAAACACCATTTTATAATGAATATAAGGATTTTTTGGAAGATCTTTATACTAAAGAATGGGATAAACTTATGGATTTAGATATTTATATTATGGAGTACATATTTGATCTTTTGGATGTGGATACAGAAATTTTATATGATAAAGATTACGATTTTGTTGGGAAAAAAACAGATATGCTAGTGGATATGTGTATTCAAACAAATTGTGATACATATTTGTCAAATTTGGGAAGCTCTGCATATGTAGATATTTCGTGCTTTACAGATAAGGGGTTAAATCATCAATATATTAATTATATTGGAGAAAAGTATAAACAAGCGTATTCGGGATTTGAAGAGGGGTTAACAATTTTAGATATGTTAATGAATTGTGGAACAGATAAAACAAAAGAAATATTGTTAAATGACTCTAATTATCAGTTTAGTGAATTAAATAAGGATATGTAAATGAAGAACGAAAATAGAAGAATTGCTGTTATTACAGCAAGAGGTGGGAGCAAACGTATACCCAAAAAAAATATAAAAAATTTTTGTGGAAAACCTATTATTTCATATGCAATACAGGCTGCAATTGATAGCACATTGTTTGATAGTGTAATGGTATCAACTGATAGTATGGAGATTGCTGAGATAGCAATTAAATATGGCGCAGAAGTTCCTTTTTTGCGTAGCAAGAAAAATTCTGACGATTTTGCAACTACAGAAGATGTTATTATGGAAGTTGTAAAAGAGTATGATAAACTAGGCAAATATTATGATATGGTATGCTGTTTGTATCCTACAGCGCCATTTATTAATGGAAAAATTTTAAAACAAGCGGTAGATATTATGATAGAAAAAAATCCGGCAGTAGTTATTCCAGTTGTTCAATTTTCATATCCGCCTCAGAGATGTTTTGTTATCAACGAAAAAGGATTTGCAAAATTTAAGTATCCACAGTATGTAAAGGCTAGATCACAGGATTTAGAGAAATATTATCATGATGCAGGGCAATTCTACATTTATAATGTACAAAAATTGTTTGATAAAAATGGTATTATAGAAGACGATTTTGCTCCAATAATTTTACCTGAAATGTGTGTACAAGATATAGATACATCTGAAGATTGGAACTTAGCAGAAATTAAATATAAAATTTTAAAAGAAAAAGGAACTATATGATTTTTATTCGAACAGATGCAAATGAAAAAATTGCTACGGGACATGTTATGAGATGCCTTACAATTGCAGATGAAATATTAGATTTAGGCGGAAAAGTATGTTTTATAGTGTCGGATAAGCAATCATTATCTTTAATTCAAGATAGGGGATTTAAGTATATAATTACAAATTCGGAATGGAATAATGTCAATCCGCAAAAAGAGTACGAAATACTTAACCAACACATAAAAAGTACTGATTTATTATTAGTGGATTCATACTATATAGATAACAGATATTTGAATTGTATGCGGGGGTTAATGTGTAAAATAGCAACATTTGATGATATGTTTATAGAAAAAAAAGAAGCAGATATAATAATAAACTATAATATTTTCTACAAAATTTTCGACTATGAAAGCAGATACAAAAAATCAAACAGCGTTCTTTTGTTAGGGGAAAGGTATGTGCCATTGCGTAAACAGTTTAGGAAGATACATCCTATGGAGCATGCGAGGGATTCTGATTGTCTTAAAGTATTGATAATGTGTGGTGGGGGAGATTTGAAAAATTTTATATGTAGTTGTTTAGATTATTTTTATACAAATAATATAGAGTTTTTTAATAGAATAGACTGGAAAGTTGTGGTCGGAAACTACTATCCACATATGGAACAATTGAATAAAATAAGTTCAGAAAATAAAAATGTTCACATATTAGAAAATGTTAAAAATATGGCTGAGCTGATGATAAATTGTGATATATGCATAACGGCTGCAAGCACAGTGTTGTATGAGTGTTGCGCCATGAGGCTTCCTACATTGTTCGTAGTGATAGCTGAAGATCAAAGATATGATGCAGAAGTTTTTAGTGAAAATGAAATGATGATATATTGTGGGAATTTTGTTAAAAAATCTAGTGTCGTAAAAGAAAAATTATTATATGAATTGGATAATCTTATACATAATACGAAGAAGCAACAAATAATGAAGACAAAAATGAAAAATGTGATTGATGGTAAAGGGGCGGAGAGAATAGCTATCGCTTTATGTGATATAAGTTCATAAATTATAATAGTCTATATTAGTGTCAATTATACAAAAAGGCTACAGGTAGTAAGGCACCCGAAAATAAATCATGTTTTATATGGTTGTATCAGGATTTTGGAGATCATGTTGCGACAATGGACTGATATACTGTTGACAGAACTACAGGAAGAGGAACGAATACAAAGGGCGATATTATAGATTTAACAGTGGAGTAGACAACAGGAGATGAGCTTTTTATGATACCATACGGAAAACAAACAATAGATCAAGATGACATTCAGGCAGTTGTAGATGTCCTCCAATCAGATTTCCTTACAACAGGACCCAAAATTGCAGAATTTGAGCAGACTGTGGCTGATTATGTTGGAGCTAAATATGCAGTTGCCATTTCAAACGGCACATCTGCTCTTCATGCAGCTTGCTTTGCGGCAGGGATTGGACCGGGAGATGAGGTTATTACCACGCCGCTTACTTTTGCAGCATCTGCAAACTGTGTACTGTATTGTGGCGGTACACCTGTATTTGCTGATGTTGATCCGAAAACCTACAATATAGATCCGGAGGATATTCGCAGAAAGATTACTGACAGGACAAAGGCAATCATAGCTGTGCATTTAGCTGGACAGCCTTGCGATATGGATGCCATACACAGCATTGCGCGTGAGCATGGGCTTATTGTAATCGAGGACGGAGCGCATGCGCTTGGCTCTGTTTACAAGGGCAAGAAGGTAGGTAGTCTGTCTGATATGACTACATTCAGCTTCCATCCGGTTAAGCCGATTACCACGGGCGAGGGTGGCATGATTGTTACTGACAATGAGGAATTTTATAAAAAGATGGCACTTTTCCGCAGTCATGGCATTACAAGAGATGATTCTATGATGACAAGGAATGATGGACCGTGGTTTTATCAGCAGTTTGATTTAGGCTATAATTACAGGATAACTGATATACAGTGTGCCTTAGGCTGTAGTCAGATGAAGAAGCTGGACAGATTTTTAGCACGCCGGAAGGAAATTGTTGTACGTTATAATGAGGCATTTGCGGATTGTGACAATATTATCACACCTTATCAGCTTTCGGATACGGAAAGTGGTTGGCATCTGTACATAGTTCAGGTGAAAAACTGTGATAGGAGACAGGTTTTTGAGGCTATGCGTGAAAAGGGAATTGGAGTGAATGTACATTATATTCCTGTTTATATGCATCCGTATTATCAGGAGCATGGATATGAGAATGTGCATTGTGCTAATGCGGAGGAGATTTATTCTCATATTATCAGTCTGCCTTTGTATCCGGGACTGACATCTGAGCAGCAGGATTATGTTATTGATACATTGAAGAGTTTGTGCGAGGAGTAGAATGATGGATATAAAGTTATTCTATAATAACCAGCAGAGTATTAAGCTTTCCTATGATATAGCCGAGAGCTTCAGAAAACAGAATTTCTACATTGCAACAAGCAAGCTGAAAAAATTGCTGGGAAATCTGGATACTGTTGCCGGATATATATTTTCACAAGAAGATTATAAGTCATTGGCAGATGAGCTACAGCTTATTTTACCAGCATTACTTGACGCACAGGATAATTGTGATTATGTTTTACAGGCGGATATTATAGAAGGTGATTTGCTGCCTTTATTGCAGGAGATTCAGATCGCTTTTCAGGAACGTGACTTGGTTCAGGTTCCTGATTTTTTTGAGCAAAATATAAACTCTCTGAAAGAATATGACTTTGGTTTGTATAAGCTGTTGAATAACGAAAATTTGATTGAGGGAAAGAACTCTTTGTTGTCTGATAAGCTTACATTAAGTCTGGCAATTAACGGACAGCCTACCGCTCAGGCTTTTGCAAATGGACAGTCGTTTTATCTCCACAGCTCTGTTAATCCTGAGAGGGAAGCAAGGCTTTTGGCAGATAGTTTAAAACAGGCAGAGGATTATATGGTTTTTGGAATGGAGCTTGGATACCATGTGCTGGAGCTTTTGAACAGACATCAGTCGGCAAGTGTGTGTGTATTTGAAAGTAATATCTATATGCTTCATATGGCATTTACATATATTGATTGGACAACGTATATTGCAAACGGCAGGATACGAGTGGTTTGTAACGATGACCCTAAGCAGCTTGTCAGTGAGCTTAGCAGGCAGTTTGCAGAAATGAAAAATGCGGAGTTATTAGTACATTATCCTGCTATCAAAATGATTGAAGACGCACAAACCAGACAGTTGCTTGAAGATTTCTTTGTTACAACGAGTAGCATGAGAGAACAGGGAAGCTTGCTTGATTCCAATTTTGAGGTGATTTCCAAATTGAATTTACCGGAGTGTGGTGAATTGAAAGATATATTCAAAGATAAAGCGGTGGTTATAGTGGGAGCAGGTCCTTCTGTGGATTCTCAATTGGATAGGCTGAGAAAATATCGCGATAAAATAACTGTTTTTGCAACAGGACATATTACAAGAAAGTTGGTTAATGAAGGAATAACGCCTGATGCAGTTATCATAACAGATCCACAGCCTCTTATGTATAAACAAATTGATGGAGTGAACCTGAAGGATATTCCTATGATTTTACTTTCAACGGCTTCATCATCAATAGTTGAGTATTATAATGGTCCAATCTATGTGGCATACCAAAGTGGATATGCTCCTGCGGAGATAAAAGCAAAAGAAATGGGTGCAACACTTTTTGAGACAGGTGGGTCTGTGACCACAACGGCATTGGACATTGCTCTGTGTTTTGGAGCAGGGAAAATTATCTTCGTGGGTGTTGATTTAGCCTATACTGGCGGTTATTCTCATGCTTTGGGCGAAGGACGTAAGGTAGAGAATACAGATGGATTGCGTCAGGTCAGAAGCAATACAGGTGGTATGGTGTATACTAGCAAAAATTTGGACATTTACAGGAAATGGATAGAGCGAAGGCTTGAAGGAGTTAGGTATACAGAAGTTTATAATACAGGAGATGGAGCTGAGATTAAGGGAACTGTTTGGGTGAAGGACTTTATGAGCTTGAGATTGTGATGGAAACCTTCGATATAGATAATTTTAAATCATTAACTCAAACTTCGCACATAAATTTTAGCTATGCACCTTGAAAATTCAATATCTGGCAGTTATTCAGTTGTCAATGTTCAGACTTTATATAGCTTTTGTAGGCATTTGAGGCTTTCAAAGTGTTATTCACTGATAGCTTCGGGTTATTGCGGAGGGGGGATGAGGTTTTGAAGGATAAGGATAGGCATATTGATGAAATGCAGAAGCAGTTGGGGGATAATAAAAGACAGCTAGATGCAAAAGATGCCATTATTGAATCTTTAAGGAAGCAACTGGCAGAGAAAAGTTAAAATTAAATTGAATTAATTGTATTTTTCAATAAAGTCCGCTATACTAAAATAAGATTTTATATAGCGGACTTTATTATATAGTCAATATAGGGGGAATTATGATTAAGACCTTTAATGTAGATAATTTTAAATCATTAAATAATCTGTCAATAAATTTGCAGCCAATGACTGTAATTGTTGGAAATAATGCCACAGGAAAAAGTTCAATTTTACAGGCAATTGACTTTGTATGCGGATGTGTTAACGATGACTTTTCTGTTTTATTGGAGAGGCGAGGCTGGACGGTTGATAATATTCGTTCAAAGTTTATACGCTCAGGGACAGCCCGTATTTCATTTGGAGTAGAGGTTGTGTTGGAGGAGCCGGTTAATACGACGCTTAAATGGGGAATGGTATTACAGCCCAACGTGGCCAAAAATCAATTGCATCTTGTTTCGGAAGAGATTGTAGATTTAGATACAAAAGAGACATTAGTACAATATAAAGCATCTGCAGGAGGCTGGATTAAAGGGGATAAAGAAGAGCTATCGATAATGCCGAATTTTGTGATTACAAGTTCCTGTCTTAAAGTAATTCAGCATTTGCATGGAGTAGATAGCCGTTTAAATAGACTGGTTGCCTTTTTTGATAATTCTGAGTCGTTTGAGATGCTGGCGCCGGATAATATGAGGCTTTCCAGCAGAGGTGTTGTAAAGAATATTGGAGAGACAGGAAAGAATCTCCCATCATTTATCAGACAGATGTCAGCAGAACAGAAAAATAATTTTATGAGTAAATTAAAGCGGATTCTGGGTGATAGGATTAGTGATGTAAGTGCATCGGTAAAGGGAAAACCGGGATGGACTCTGATAAATGTAAAGGAACATTATGATACAGGGGATGTTGAGTTTTCATCAAAGGAAATTAGTGATGGTATTTTAAGAGTACTTGCTTTTATTGCTATAAGTGAAATAGAGCCTGCAAATGCGATATTTTTACTTGATGAAGTGGAAAATGGAATTAATAGTGATTATGCAGAGGCTATGATAGATGTTTTGTCAGAAATATATGAGGAAAGCAGGCATCAACTTGTATTGACAACACATAGTACAGTATTCCTTGATTATGTAAAGCCGGAGCAGATAGTTCTCTTATACAGGGATCAAAATGGAAGCACAAGGGCGGATAATTTATTTGATTCCAAAGAAATCCGAGATAAATTGGAGTATATGTATCCGGGAGAAATATTGCTCAATATGTCTCAAAAGGAGATAGCTGATATATTTTTAAAACAAAACTAAGGGGATAAAATATGAGAATAGCGGTTACAGGAGAAGGAACAACTGATTATGGAAAGTTGGATTATGGTAATCCGGGACATTGGATTGATGGCCCTGTTCAGGTGTACTTGAGAAGGATTGCGGAAGAGCAAAATATTGAGCTTGATTTTGAGATGATTGAGCGTGCAGAAGTGCAGAAGATTAAATTGCAACGTAGGCATCTTAATGGATTAGATGGTAAAGCAGTTCCGGCAAGAAGATTTTATATCAAATGTAAGGAAAAGCAATTAAATTATGGTGTGTATTATTGTGATGCGGATAGGAATGCTGGGGAGCACAACAGTAATGTACATCAATTAGAAAACAGATATAAAGAGGTATATGGCGAGGTAAAAGAGGGAATGTATAATTGTGATAATTATATTCCAATGATTCCGTGTCGCATGATCGAGAATTGGATATTGGCAGATGGGGAAATATAAGAGAGTTTTTTCAAGTGAATAAAATAGAATATAATCCGCATAATGTCGAGCTTTTATGGGGAAATGATAACAATCCGGAAAGTAATTATCCAAAAAATGTGTTTGAGAGAATCAAGAGTTCTTCAAAAAATAGGGACATTAAGAATTTATCGAATAGTGAGTTGTTTTATGAAATAGCAGAAAGACAGAATTTGGCAATTGTAAAGAAAAATAGTAGTATAAGTTTTGCAAGATTTCATGATGATTATACAAGACTATTAGAAAATGTTAGAAGTTAGATATTTATATAATTCTAAGACAGTTTACATTATGCAGAGAAAAAGGACCGTAATATGGAAACATTAACTAAAGATTTTTCAACAGGAGTAATTGTCTGGTACAATTTTAAGTCACCATGCAATATTTTATATTTATATTCAGGCAGACAGCGTGTCCTGACAGAGTATAATATGGTTGATAAAATCAGATATATGATGGATGTTGCGGAGGTTTAATACAGTTATTTTCATTGATTATGTAAAACCGGCAAGCTATCAGCGAACACTAATTATTCTTGCCATCCTACAACCACAAATAGTATAATAAAAATAAATCAGCAATGATTATATGCGTTGAAAATATATTGGAGGTGGTAGCGTGCAGCAGCATATCAGTATTGGAAATCAGGGATTTGACAGCATCCGCGAGGAAAATAGCTTTTATATTGACAAGACATATTTCATAAAGGAATGGTGGGAATCCAGATCCTGTGTCACGCTTGTCACACGTCCAAGAAGATTTGGAAAGACACTCAATATGAGTATGCTGAATTGTTTCTTTTCGATGAAATATGCCGGTCGAAGCGATTTGTTTGATGGCTTGTCTGTCTGGCAGGATGAGAAATATCGCAGGCTTCAAGGCACATATCCGACTATATTTGTCAGCTTTGCAGAGGTTAAACAATCTAACTGTGCAGATGCCATCAGGCAAATCAAGAAGGTCATAGCTGAAGCATATCAGCCATATGAATTTCTTGCAAAAAGTGATAAGTTGAGCGAATTACATCGCGCGCAGTTTAGAAAAGTCAGTCCTGAAATGGATGATGTGACAGCGCAGAATGCACTGAAGGATTTGAGCAATTATTTGTCAATATATTACGGATGTAAGACGGTTATTTTACTTGATGAGTATGATACACCGATGCAGGAGGCTTATATTAATGGCTATTGGGATGAGCTTGTTGCTTTTTTGAGGAGCTTCTATAATCTGACATTTAAAACAAATCCATATATGGAGCGTTCTCTTATGACCGGAATTACACGCGTGTCGAAGGAATCTATTTTTTCTGATTTAAACAACCTCGATGTTGTAACGGCTACGTCAAAGGAATATGCTGCCTGTTTTGGTTTTACGGAGGATGAAGTGTTTGGGGCACTTGATGCATTTTGTATGAGTGACAAAAAGCAGCTTGTGAAGCAGTGGTATGATGGTTTTTCATTTGGAAGTCAGAAAGATATTTATAATCCATGGTCTATTACCAATTTCCTCATGCAGGGTGAGCTGCGACCATATTGGACAGCGACAAGCTCCAATGCGCTGATAAATAAGCTGATACAACAAGCATCCGGTGATCTTAAGGCAAAGATGGAGCTGCTGATGCAGGGACAGTCTATTGTTGTGAATTTTGATGAGCAGGTTGTGTTTAGTCAGTTGGATTATGATGAAAATGCAGTGTGGAGTCTTCTTGTTGCAAGTGGATATCTTAAGGTGAACGAAGTGGAATATCGGGGGATCACGCGCGATCCGTGGTATCATCTCAGCATTACCAATCTTGAAACAATTGGTATGTTTTCAAATATGTTTAGGGGCTGGTTCCAAAATAGTTCAGTTTATTACAATGAGTTTGTCAGGGCATTGCTTCAGAATAACTTAAACGGAATGAATGAATATATGAATGAGGTGGCATTGCATACCTTCAGCAACTTTGATGTCGGGAAACATCCGTCCGGCAGAGCTGAGCCGGAGAGATTTTACCACGGATTTGTTCTGGGGCTTCTTGTGGAATTAAGGGATTCTTATATTATCCGCTCTAACCGTGAGAGTGGATATGGCAGATATGATGTGATATTGATTCCAAATGATAAGAAGTCAGGTGCTTATGTTTTAGAGTTCAAGGTGCAGGATTTGGGGTGTGAAAAAACCTTGGAGAATACAGCTCAATCCGCGCTTAATCAGATAGAGCAAAAATGCTATGATGCCGAGCTGCAGGATATGGGCATACCGAAAGAGCATATTACGCATTATGGATTTGCTTTTGCCGGTAAAAGCGTCCTTATTGCAGGGCAGAGGGGATAATCATGGAAGCATTAATGAAGTGGAGGACAAACAATGGGCATATATCTGAATCCGGGAAATGATGAATATAAAAAAGCGGTCAATTCAGAAATTTATGTTGATAAAACGGGATTAATTGCTTTTACTAATCGAGTTTTAAATACGGAGCAGCGGAATATTTGTGTCAGCCGTCCTCGCCGTTTTGGTAAATCTATGGCTGCCAATATGCTTGTCGCGTATTATGATAAGAATTGCGATTCCAAAGAGTTATTTTGTGGATTAAATATTGCAGATGATGAATCATTTGAAAAGCATATTAATAAATATAATGTGATTCATATCAATATGATAGATATAATTAGCAGAGTCAGTTCAATGGATGAAATGATAGATTATCTTCAAAGACGTATACTATGGGATATAAAAAAAGAGTATGCAGATTTGGATTGCTTTGATTGGAATGATTTGGTGGAAGTTATGTCTACCATATATAGTGAAAAGAAACAGTCATTTATAATCATAATTGATGAATGGGATTGTATTTTCAGAAAATTTCCGGATGATTATGATGAGCAGAAGAAGTATCTTGATTTTTTGAGATTTTTTATAAAGGGAAAGTCATATGTGGCGTTAGCATATATGACAGGTATCCTGCCAATCAAAAAGTATGGCGAGCATTCGGCGCTAAATATGTTTGATGAGTATTCCATGACCAATCAGCGCGAGCTTGCAGAGTTTACCGGCTTTACAGGCGAGGAGGTGCAGAAGCTCTGTGTGCAATATGATATGTCGTTTGACAGTATGAAACAGTGGTATGACGGATATGATTTAAAGGGTGTGCAGGTTTACAATCCGCGTTCTGTTGTTATGTCACTTTTAGGGCACGATTTTGACAGCTATTGGACAAAGACGGAGACCTATGAAGCTCTGAAAAAACATATACAGCTTGACATGTATAATCTCAAGGAATTGGTCACAAGGCTTATTGCAGGGGAAAGTGTTCCTGTCAATCCAAACAAATTCCAAAATGATATGACGACTCTTGAGAGTGCAGATGATGTTTTGACTCTTCTTGTTCATTTGGGGTATCTCACATATGATTTCTACAATGAGACTGTTTCTATCCCGAATCAGGAGGTGCAGAAGGAGTTTATCAATTGCATAGAGGATGGTGGCTGGGAGCCGGTGATGGATGCAATCAGGAGCTCAGATAAATTGCTTGATGCTACATTGAATGGAGATGAAGAAATAGTAGCGTCTATGATAGAGCGCGCACATCAGGAGAATGCTTCAATACTCAAATATAATGATGAAAATGCTTTGGCATGTGTGGTATCACTGGCATATTATTCGGCAAAAAAAGATTATTTGATATACCGTGAGCTTGCCGGTGGAAAGGGCTATGCAGATATGGTGTTTGTGCCTAGAAATGGAGTAAATAAATCTGCAATAGTGGTCGAATTAAAGTATAATAAAACGGCAGAGGCAGCGATACAGCAGATAAAAGATAGACAATATGTTGAAAGCCTTAAGGCTTATAAAGGTGATGTTTTGCTTGTTGGCATTAATTATAATGCAGATAGTGATTCAGTCAATTATAAAAAACATGAGTGCATAATTGAGAAAATCAGAATTCAGTAAGATATTGGAAAGATGATGTCGGCAGGCTTATAAGATATACCATGTTGTTGCATAAGTATTGTATGGCATATGCTTTTATTAAAGACCAGCATAATCAAAAACCACCGCAGGAATTTAGCTTAGTTAGAGCGTTAAATTCCTGCGGTGGTTTCTTTTATACCTATCTGCTTACAATACTTACCGTTCGGCTATACGGAAGCTGCTCTTGCAGTTGCAAGTCTTTTGAACTGTGGAGCAATCTGTGCCACAACGATAACCTTGACGAGATCAAGTCCGATAAATGGTACAAAGCCGGCTAAAAATGCAGCCTGTAATGTCATATGAGAGCTGAACATGAGCCAGAGAGAGCCGATTGCGTCAACGAGTACTGCTGACAGAATAGCCACTATGGTGTAGCGGATGCGGTTGTAGTTCTTGCCACGGCAGAGTGGAAGGAGAACTGCAATAAGCAAAAATGAGAAGTTGAATCCGCCGAATGGTCCGAAAAGATATGCAACTCCGGCATTTCCGCCGATAAAAATCGGGATTCCAACCATACCGAGAAGCATCCATACAAGTACAATAAGGAAGGACTGGCTTACTGAAAAGACCATTCCAATAAGTGTTACCACAAAGTTGAGCAGTGTAATGTGGGAGCCGTTTGGAAGCGGGATGCTTATATAAGCCGATATGCAGAGTATTGCTGTAAACATTGCCATCATTACGAGTGAATGTACATTAAAAGTTGATTTTGTGTTCATTTTCATTACCTCATTTTGTTGTTTTATTTTTAATTCTCAATTAGTATAGCCAAGTGTTAACCTAATGTCAACCATAAATATTAATAAGGTTAACAATCGGCTGCGGAATAGCATTGACTACACATATGAAGCAGTCTATAATTCTAAGAATGAACATGGGAAATTCAAAAAGAACAGAAAAATTAAGACAACAATACAGAAATATATTGCGCATGTTTTCAAATGTCGGCAACTATGACGGTTATTTTATAGGTAAGGTATCATTGGAGTTTAATCCGGCTGCAGATGCCGGAAAAATGAGTGAAAATCAGGCGTATATCATAAAAAGCAGGGAAAATTACGCTGAGCTTGCTGCGAGCGGAGACTTCGCTGACGGATATCTGAGTATACATATGTATCTGATGAAGCCTGTAAGCAAAGCTGTGGCTCAAAATAATTCCGGAGATCAAAACAAATATGATGTTCAAAACAAATGCACACCGGATATGATATTTTATAAATCTGAAATCTTCTCCTTTGTCAGTGATACAGGGGATTCTAACCAGATTCATCAGGGCGAGCATCCGGTTGTGCCGGGGCTTTTGATTCTGGAGAAACTTATTCTGAATAAGCTGATTCCGGAGAGATTGATTTTGCAGACGGACATCAGGCAGGTAGGAATATTCGATATAATTCGTTCGTTTGTGATCAGATTCAGGACTCCGCTGTATGCCGATGAGCCCGTCAGGCTTGTATCGCATAAAGTTTCAGGGCGCATGGATGGATACAGAGACAGTGATGGCGTAGAGTTATTCAGTTGTAAATATTAGTTTGTCGTAATCTTAGGAAGCTACAGAGGAAAAATATGAGCAGAGTATACATAATTGATGGAAAAAGAAGCTATATTGGTGTTGAAAATGGTATGTACAGACATGTTCCGGCGGAGCTTATCGGAGCTAATGTGCTGAAGGAACTGCTTTTTCAGCATGATATAAATGACGTGGAAGCGGTCATAGCGGGTAATGCTGTGGGCGCAGGAGGAAATATTGCGCGGCTTATGCTGCTGGAAGCAGGGCTGAGTGAGACGGTTCCTGCAATGACGGTTGATTTGCAGTGTGCGAGCGCGCTTGCTGCGATGGATATAGCGGCGGCAAAGATTGCCTGCGGACGGGCGAATCTGCTCATTGCAGGCGGCTTCGAGAGCAGTTCCACCGCGCCGGTCCGTTCAAACAATCCAAATCATCCGGATTTTGTGGCAGACGGTGATAATTCTTACAAGGTGGCCAAGTTTTCTCCGGGAAAAAGAGAGGATATGGCAATGCTTGAGGGTGCTGAGAGGACTGCAGTCGCAGAGCATATTAAGCGTGAAGATTTGGATAAATGGGTGCTTCGCAGTCATTCCCTTGCGGTGAAGGCAAGGGCTGAGGGCGTTTTAAATGATGTTATAGTGCAGGTGGCTGAAGGCGCAGACCGGGATGAAGGAATCAGAAGCAGAATGAGTGAGCGTCTGCTGGCAAAGGTACCTGTTTTGCTGCCACAGGGACAGGTGCTTACAGTTGCCAATACGTGTCTGACTAATGATGGTGCAGCGTTTGTTGCACTGGCTTCAGAGCAGTACGTGTCAGAGCATTGTATCAGACCTGTGGCGGAGCTTGTGGACGTGGTTATGACCGGCGGAGATCCTCTGATGAGTCCTAAAACCGCTGTGCTTGCCATTGAAAAGCTTCTGAAAAAACACAATATGACATCGGGGGATATAGATGTTTTTGAGTGCAATGAAGCTTTTGCGGTAATTGATGAGCTTTTTATGAGAGCTTATCCTGATGCAGTGGACAGATATAATATTTTTGGTGGGGCGCTGGCGTATGGGCATCCGTACGGTGCATCCGGCGGGATTATCACGCTGCACGCGGTGAAGGCGCTTGAAAAGACCAAGGGCGAGTACGCGGTGGTGAGTGTTGCGGCAGCCGGTGGAATAGGCACAGCGATGCTTATCCGATATTGCAGATAAAGTGCAGGATACATTATAGAATACGATATATATTACAGTGTGTGATATGTTAGAGAGAGAAAAAATGGATTATTTAGAGATGATGAGGCAGCAGCCTGAGGACAAAGAGGCTCTTGTTATAAATGGCGAAAGCTACACGTACAAAGAGCTTGTGAGCATGGCGGAGGAGTTTGGGCGTACGCTGCCGCAGACGTACAAAAAGAAAATATATATAATACGGGAGAAAACTATTTTAAGGCAGTTGATTAGTTTTATCGGCTGCATGGGAACCGGTTGGATTCCGCTTATTGTTCCATATGATTCAAAGGACAGCATTGCACAGCTTGCAAAGAGTATCGAAATCCCGCAAAAGGCAATTATGGCGGTGGCGACATCGGGCTCAACCGGTGTTCCGAAGATACTTTTCAGATCCTACGAAAGCTGGGCTGGATTTTTCGATGAGCAGAATAAAATCTTTGGAATTACAGAAAAAAGCAGGCTGTTTGCACAGGGAAGCCTTGCATTTACCGGGAATCTGAATCTTTATATGGCGCAGTTTTATGCTGGGGCGACCATGGTTGCGGAGGATGAATTTGCGCCGCAGCAGTGGGCTGGGAGGATTGTTAGCGAAAATGTCAATGCCATATATCTGATTCCGGTCAAATTGCTGCTGCTTCCACGCGTGATAAATAAAAGCTGTGGGCAGGTTGAAACCATTCTGGCCGGCTCACAGAGCCTTGGAAGGCAGGATGCGCAGAGCTTGAAGACTGTTTTTCCGAATGTGCGCATTGTGCTTTACTATGGGGCAAGTGAGCTGAATTATATCACATATGTGACGGATGAGGCCATGACCGGCAAAAGAAATCTGATCGGGCGGCCGTTTCCGGGCGTTTCGGTTGAGATTAAAGATGGAGAAATTTTTGTGGACACGCCATGGCATGTCGAGGGCATAGATATGCCGTTTTCACTGAAGGATATGGGATATATGGATGAGTCTGGCAATTTTTATTTTGAGGGGCGCAGTGATGACATTGTAAACATACGCGGGCGCAAGGTATCTCTGCTCAAGATTCAGAACAGGCTGGAGCAGCTTGACGAGGTGCAGGAGGCCTCTGTTGTTTATACCGGGAAAAATGACACGGGGATTGAAGCTTTTGTGGTATTGAAGGAGCTCGCTGCCGGTGTGGACGGAAGGCGCCTTTCAGAGGAGTTGAGAGAAACGCTGGCTCGCTTTGAGATGCCGCGTAAAATTGTTATTGTAGATGAGATACCGAAAAATGAAAGTGGCAAAATCATTAAAAACAATCGACAGATTCAGAAATAAACGTTATAATATAATTTAATAGATAACTGTTCAGAACCGTTGATAAAAAGCTGATGCGTCATGCTCGCATGTCAGCAGCGGTTTTAAATAGCTATTCTAACAGTATAAAACAGTTCCAGGGAAGGGGATTTTATGCAAGATAAAAAACAAAAGAAAACAAAGCTTCAACTGATGTTTATGATTCTGATTTTTATGGTTGTGCTGCTCACGGATTTCTTCGCTATCATCAATTATCCGCAGGAATACATACTTATTGCAGTCATAACGGTAATTCTTCTGATTTATCTGTGGGGAGTGGTAAACGGACTTTTCACTCTGCGCACATTGAAGGAGGAACGCAGAGAGGAGCAGTATGACAGTATTTTCAAGTCAGAAAAGGCCTCATATCTCATGCTCAAGAAATATTTTGAGGAGATAGAAGAAAAGATAGATATTTTACAGGAGGCTTCAAAGGTTCCTACAGAGGCTATAATAGGCGCTCAGAAGGGAATTGCGAAGGTTGTCATCAACAGAAACAAGGAGAATGCAGATGCAATCATGGGCTCAAACGAGCAGCTTTTAGAGTCTGTCGAGAGGTTTGAGGCCAAACTCAAGGAGAGCGATGAGTTCATCATTGAAAACCAGAAAAATGTCCTTTATGAGAATCTTAAGGAAATCATGGACAGACAGCAGACTCTCTCTGACAGCATAAAGGATATGGAAACACGCCTGAGTCAGGTGATTGCTGCAAATCCGGTGCAGTTTACGGCAAATGTTGAGATGCCAAAGACAATCACTGCCGTGCCATCTGTAAGTGAGGCGGCAGCAAAGCCGGTGACAGCTCAAAACAGCCATATAAAGCATGAGGTGGTTGATGATTTCATAGTTCCGGCAGTTGACGAACCTGTTGATATGGCAGCGGCAGTTGAGCCTGCGGTTGAGCCAATTGCGGAGCCTGCAATTGAACCTGCGGCTGAACCAACCGCTGAACCGGTTATTGAGCCGACAATCGAGCCGGTTGCTGAGCCGGTTAATGCAGCAGCACAGGAGATGCCGGTTGAGTCGGTAGTTGAGCAGAAACCGGTCGAGACCCCGGCAAGCAAACCGGAGCCAGCGAGCGAGCCAGAGCTAGTAGTAGAGCAGGCCCCTGCCACAGAAGCTGCAGCAGATACCGCAAACAGCGATCCAAACCGCCAGTTGAGTGCAGACGAGATAGCGGCACTTTTTGCAGGAGCAAACGCAGGAGCGGCTGAACCGGAGCCAGCGAGCGAGCCAGAGCCTGTAGTAGAGCCAGCCCCAGCCACAGAAGCTGCAGCAGATACGACAAACAGCGATCCAAACCGCCAGTTGAGTGCAGACGAGATAGCGGCACTTTTCGCAGGAGCAAACGCAGGAGCGGCTGAACCGGAGCCAGCGAGTGAGCCAGAGCCTGTAGTAGAGCCAGCTCCAGCCGCAGAAGAAGCAGTAGCAGATACGACAAACAGCGATCCAAACCGCCAGTTGAGTGCAGACGAGATAGCGGCACTTTTTGCAGGAGCAAACGCAGGAGCAGCTGAACCGGAGCCAGCGAGTGAACCTGAACCGGTTGAGACCCCGGCAAGTGAGCCGGAACCGGAAAATCCTCCGGTTGTTGATTTGAACAACACAAATCGTAATCTCACGCCGGATGAGATAGCCGCTTTATTTAAAGGGCAGTAAAATAAAGAAATAATATTTTGTAATTATCTCACAAATATGTTAAAGTGTGCATGTTATAAAAATATGCACACTTTATTTTTGAAAGGAAATCTAAAAGAATATATGGAAACAATCAGATTTGACGAATTAGAACTAAACCCTAAGATTTTGCGAGGCATCAAGGACATGGGCTTTGAGGAGGCAACTCCCATCCAGGCTCAGGGAATCCCGGCAGTGCTTTCAGGCAGGGATGTAATCGGACAGGCGCAGACCGGAACCGGAAAGACAGCAGCCTTTGGTATTCCGGTGCTTGAGAGTGTTGATGCATCAAGCCACAAGACACAGGTTATCATCCTCTCTCCTACAAGGGAGCTTGCCATCCAGGTGGCGGATGAAATCAGAAAGCTCGCAAAATATATGCATGGCGTGAAGGTACTTCCGGTATACGGAGGACAGGATATCAGCCGTCAGATTAAGGCACTTAAGGGTGGTGTGCAGATTATTATCGGAACCCCGGGCCGTCTGATGGATCATCTCAGGAGAAAGACAATCAGACCTGACCATGTAAAGACAATCGTGCTCGATGAGGCAGATGAGATGCTCAACATGGGCTTCAGGGAGGATATCGAGACAGTTCTCGAATACCTGCCACAGGAGCATCAGACAGTACTTTTCTCAGCAACAATGCCAAAGCCTATTTTGGAAATTACAAGAAAATATCAGCATGATGCCATCAACATCAAAATTGTGAAAAAAGAGCTGACAGTCGCAAATATCGACCAGTATTACTATGATGTGAAGCGCAAGGACAAGATAGATGTGCTCACGAGACTGTTGGATTACTATAATCCAAAGCTTTCGCTTGTATTCTGCAACACCAAGAAGATGGTTGACGAGCTGGCATATGAGCTTTGCGGACGCGGCTACAGTGCAGAGGGACTGCATGGCGATATGAAGCAGGTGCAGAGGGATCGTGTCATGAAGAATTTCAGAAACGGAAAGACAGATATTCTTATTGCCACAGATGTTGCAGCACGCGGAATTGACGTGGATGATGTGGAGGCTGTTTTCAATTATGATCTGCCTCAGGATGACGAGTACTATGTACACAGAATCGGTCGTACAGGAAGAGCCGGCCGCTGCGGAAAGGCATTCAACTTTGTAAAGGGCAAGGAGGTCTACAAGCTCAAGGATATCCAGCGCTACTGCAAGACAAAAATCTATGCACAGCCAATCCCTTCATCTGATGATGTTGCCAAAATCAGGGCGGAAAAGATTATGGACCAGATTTCCACTATCATAGATGAGGAAAATCTTTCAAATGTCATTGATATTATAGAGAATCAGATAAATGAGTCAGATTACACAGCAATGGATATTGCAGCGGCATTTTTATACCAGGCTATGGGCGCTTCTGAGATATCCACAACTGAATCAAAGGATGACTATGATTTCCACAATACAGGAGCAGAGGATGGCATGGTTCGTCTGTTTATCAACGTCGGAAAGAAGGACAAGATAAAGCCGGGCGATATTTTAGGCGCCATTGCAGGCGAGTCAGGCATGCCGGGCAGGCTTGTCGGTGCAATCGATATGTATGACAAGTATACATTTGTTGAGGTGCCGGCTGAGTATGGCAAGGAAGTGCTCAATGCCATGAAGAATGCAAAGATAAAGGGCCGCTCTGTGAACATGGAGCCTGCAAATTCACGATAGCAAAGTCAGACTTTTCTGATGACGCATCAGCTTTTCTTGTTATCAGTGGTTCTGAATAGTTTCGATGGCTGTATAAAAAAATACCGGGACACAAACTGTGTGTCCCGGTATTTTTGATTACTTGTCGTCATCGATTCCCCAATGCTCTTTCATGTAATCCTTTCCCATTCCTCCGCCGATATCATTCTGATTTCTGCGAAGATAATTTACAAATATTCCACCAACAACTGCAAAAATGATAAGTGCTGCAAGTACTACCATATGGTCTCCCTTCTGAAACATTTGTCAGTTTCAAAAAACGCTGTAACTATTCGTTCGAAAATAAACGAAAAACAATTGGTTGCCATCATTATAGCAAAATTGTCAGATAAGTCAATATACAAATCAGCTATTGTTTACACTAAAGCGCGCCCGGGATACTGGTCACGAAATCACGCGTCAGCCAGCATCAGCACATGCTTCACAATTGATTTAATTACATTAACCGCTGTCTCCATGCCTTCCACTGATATGTGCTCAAACGGGCCGTGGAAGCCGTAGCCGCCTGTGCCGAGGTTTGGACAAGGAAGACCCATGAAGGATAAGCGTGCGCCGTCTGTACCGCCGCGAACAGGACGTGAGAGCGGCTTTAGGCCGTTTTCTGCTATGGCAGTTTTTGCCAGGTCGATAATGTACATATTGTCCTTTATGATTGAAAGCATATTCTCGTAAGAGTGAGTGATAGTGACAGAAACAGTGCCCTCACCATATTTTTTGTTCATCTCTATCTCAAGAGAGCGGAGCGTATCAAGCTTTTTGGCAAAAAGAGCCTTGTCGTGGTCACGCACAATATATGACAGATGAGCCGAAGCTACATCACCGCTCATATCGCACAGATGATAAAAGCCCTCTCTGTCCTCAGTGGTGGCAGGAGTCTCGTTTGCAGGCAGCGCTGCGGCAATTTCGCAGCCGACCAAAGCAGCATTGACCATGATATCCTTTGCCTCGCCCGGATGCACGTTGACGCCCTTTATGGTAAACTCGGCGCTTGCAGCATTAAAGTTTTCATAGGCCACCTCGCCCTCGTAATCACCGTCCACGGTGTAGGCAAAATCGGCCTCAAAATAGTCCAGATCAAACAAATCCGCACCTTTTCCGACCTCCTCGTCCGGGGTAAATCCAACCCAGATATCGCCGTGAGGAGTACTCTCTGCGATAATCTGCTCTAAGGCAGTCATAATCTCAGCCACACCGGCCTTATCATCAGCACCAAGCAGAGTAGTGCCGTCCGTGGTGATGAGAGTGCGTCCGGTGCAGGCCTTAAGATCAGGGAAATCCTTAGTCATCAGGTAGTCACCGGAGCCCTGCAATAAGATATTGCTGCCGTCATAATCGTGGAGAATCTGAGGCTTGACATTCTCGCCTGAAAAATCAGGTGCAGTATCCATGTGTGCAATAAAGCCAACTGCCTTTTTGTGCTCCATGCCTGGTGTGGCAGGCAGCAGTCCATATACATAGCAGTGCTCGGTGAGCACAACCTTCGATAAACCAAGCTCCTTAAGCTCAGACTCAAGCTCTTTTGCTAAAGCAAACTCCCTTTCACTGCTTGGTATCTTATCACTGGCTTCATCTGATGTGGTGTGATAGCCCACATATTTTAATAATCTTTCTTCTACCTTCATTATCTGTAAATCCTTTCTGAGAGACTTTTAATGGAAATCGGGTACAAAAAGTCTCAGTGTATAGAAAATAATATAGCTCAAAATGGCGTAAAATCAACAGTTTTACGCAAAACTAAAAAAAATTTAAAAAAATTGAAAAAAAGTGTTGCATTTTTATAAACTATACTATATAATAAATCTCGCGTTAAGGAAAGCGCAAAACAATTTAAGAAACGCGCCTCTAGCTCATTTGGTAGAGCACCTGACTCTTAATCAGGGTGTGCAGGGTTCGAGCCCCTGGAGGCGCACTCAAAGGTACCGGTTTTATGGACGTACGAGCCATAGGGTTGGTGCTTTTTTTGTTGTATAATCATATTGCAGGCAAGGAGCTATCGAGCTACAGCATTAGTATAATAGTCCTATAAAATTTAAAAATAGGGATTGCTATTTCGAAAATTTGAGTATATACTGATGAATAGGACAAAAGTAACATTAGAGGTAAAACAAAATAGTCGGAGTATAAATATGGTAAAGACAGTTGATAAATTTTCGATTGAAAATAGGGCTGACGAAGAGATAAAATTTGCCGTAGAAAATGTTATCCGGCATGAATATGACAATGCGGTAAATCACATAAAAAAAGCACTCGGCATGTTGAAAAGCATCGGGTGCATGGAAAAATATGTGGAATACCTGAATATACTTGGATTGGTATATGAGCTGGATAACAAAGAAAGTGCGGCATTTGACTGCTATCTTGAGAGTCTTGCCAATGCAGAGATAATGCGCTCGAAGGACTTGAAGGCAATGATATACAGTAACATTGCGTCAAGCTATAGCAAGATGGGAAGAAACAAGGAAGCGCAGCGGTATTTTAATGATGCGCGTGATGAGTACGGCGCTTTGTCGGAGGATACAGAGGAACGCCACAGAATGTGGGTAATGTTTGAGTATGTCAATAATGCAATAAACGACAGGTATGTCGCCCTATCTTGAAGCGATAAGCTTACAGATAGGGTTTCCCATGCCTGAGAATTTTTCTTCATATTCTGTCATGATGTTTCCCTGGTTCATGACCGGGTCATTGTGCAGGTCGCGGGTGCTGGCATCGAGGTGCCATACTTCAGAGCATTCAATCTCTTCAAGTGAAAAAGTAAATAAATCCTGATTATCGGTCTTGAACTCAATATGGCCCGATGGTGCAAGAAAACAGTCATATCTGGCAAGAAATTCGCTGGAGGTGAGACGTCTTCTGGCATGACGGTCCTTTGGCCACGGATCGGAAAAGTTGAGGTATATGCGGTCAACCTCATTTTTGTCAAAAATATCAGGCAGTGTGGCCGCGTCAATGCACAGAAAATGAACATTGGCAAGCTCTGTCTCCTGCATTTTCTGAACGGCGCGAAGCAGCACGCTGGTGTAGCGCTCTATGCCGATATAGTTGATATTGGGATTGAGTGCAGCCAGATCCATCAGAAATCTGCCCTTTCCCATGCCGACCTCAATGTGAATAGGGTTGTCATTTCCAAGAAATTCGTGCCATTTTCCCTTTAATTCCACAGGTTCTTTTATACAATATGGGCTGTTGTCGATGACTTCACCGGCGCCCGGAATATTTCTTAGTCTCATAGAATCTCCTTGATTTATATAAATATAGGTTACAATGTATTTTATAACACAATTATGACAGTGTCAAAATAAAACAGAAAAAATGCACCTTAAATCCCTTGATAACACGGAGTGCTTACTTTATAATTAAAGGGTTGAAAAAAGTTTAATTGTTACTACAAAAGCAGGAATATAATTATGCATATTTTAAATATATTTAGGAAAAAAACAGGAATAATAGTATTGATGGCAGTAATTGCCATTACAACTGTGTGCGCAGCGCCTGTGTCAGTGAGGGCGGATGGAGCGTACTGGCCTGAGGGACCGCAGGTTAATTCGCCGTGTGCGGTGGTTATGGAGGTAAACACCGGGACAGTGCTTTATGAGAAAAACTCTCACGAGAAACATTACCCGGCAAGTATTACCAAGATACTCACCACCTATCTGGCCATACTCAACTGCAAAATGGATGAAAAGGTGACATTTTCAAAAGAGGCGGTCAATGACAGCAGGGATGGTTCATCGAGCATATCAAGGGATGTTGGTGAGGAGATGACCATGGAGCAGACGCTCTACGGAGTGATGCTTGAGTCTGCGAATGAATGTGCCTATGCGGCAGCAGAGCATACCGGCAAAAAGCTGGGTGGAGATTACAGCACCTTTATCGATTTGATGAACAAGACAGCCAAGGAGCTGGGGTGTGAGGATACACATTTCAATAATGCAAATGGCCTGCCTGACGAAAATCACTGGACAAGCGCCTATGACATGGGGCTTATTTCATGTGAGGCATACAAAAATGAGGAGTTTCGCAAGATTACAGGCACGAAAACATACATGATACCGCCAACCAACAAGCATTCCACGGAGACACCGCTGTACAATCATCATGCGCTGTTACATCCGTTTAAGCAGTATTCGCAGTATGTGAATGCGGATTGCACCGGCGGCAAGACAGGCTATACAAAGGTGGCCAACAGTACGCTTGTGACATTCGCGGAAAAGGACGGACTGACACTCTGCGTTGTCATTATGAATGCACAGTCGCCTGGTCATTATGAGGATACGAATACTCTGCTGAATTACTGCTTTAGCAATTTTAAGGCATTGAATATTGGTGAAAATGAGACGAATGAGTCATCTGACAGCTCAAAGGATCTGGGTGTATTAAACAGCTATGGAATGTATGCAAAGGTATCGGAGAATTATGTGGTTTTGCCGAACAATGCGGATTTTTCCGAGGTTACAAGAGAAGAGGATGAAAAAAAGCCTGATTCAAAGGATGCTCTTGCAACGGTCAAGTATTTGTATGGAGACCATGTTGTTGGGCACGTTAATTTGATAGGTTCAGGGGAAAAGGTGGATTTATCGTATTTTGATGCCGCAAATAGCAGCAAAAACGTCATAAGGATTAAGCCGGTTTATTTTTTGATATTGCTTGTGGTGCTTATTGCACTTGTAATATTAATTTTGATAGGCAGGAGAGTTTATGATAATTTCTATCGCATCAGGCATAAGCTGAGTGCAAAGAAAGAACAGCGCGAGAGATATAAGCAGTATAAGAGGATGAAAAGGAGAAAGACAAATTTGTCATTCAGAGGGAAGAAAAAATACTAAAAGTATCAGAAACGGAGATTTAGATGAGTGAGACAAAAACCGCCCTCGTGCTTGAGGGTGGAGCTATGAGAGGAATGTATACAGCAGGAGTGCTTGACTGCTTTATGGATCATGGCATAAGCTTTGACGCAGTGATAGGTGTTTCAGCCGGAGCATTGTTCGGTGTGAATCTGCTTTCAAAGCAGCGTGGCAGAGTCATCCGCTACAACAAAAGATTTAACGGTGACAAAAATTATATGGGCATAAGGCCACTTTTAAAGGAAAAAAACATAGTGAGCACGAAATATGCCTATGACATTGTTCCAAGAGAGCTTGACCCGTTCGATGATGAAGAATACAAGAAATCCGACATTCCTTTTTATGCGGTTGTGACTAATGTAAAGACCGGAAAGCCTGAGTATGTGCAGATTAAGAGTGTTTTTGAACAGATGGATGTGCTTCGTGCATCCGGTTCAATGCCGATCGTGTCAAAGCCAGTAAAGCTGGGGCATGAGTGGTATCTGGATGGTGCCGTGACAGACAGCATTCCTTACGAAAAGATGCTTGAGATGGGCTATGACAGGGTTGTTGTGGTGCTCACAAAGCCGGCTGATTACGTGAAAAAACCGATGCCTAAGTTGTTTACATCGATATATAAAAAGCGATTTCCGAGGTTCTATGAGGCATTTTCAAACAGATACATTATGTACAATGCACAGCTTGAGCGTTTAAAGGAGCTTGAAAAGCAGGGTGTTGCAAGAGTGCTAAGACCGTCAGAGCACATTAAGGTCAGCAAGGTTGAGAAGAACCCGGATAAGCTGGAGAGTCTGTATCAGCTTGGTATACGTGACGCGGAGAAATTTCTGGAAGGCTGATTACGGCAGGGTGACACCGGACAATAAGGTCATCGCTCACACCACAATGTGATATGATGTATGGAGAAGCGGTAATGAATATACAACAGGTACAAAGCCTCATAGCTGAGGCTATGGAAAAGCACAATGGAATAGTGAAAAAGGAAGAGCTCACGAAGCTTGGAATAGACTACAGACGCATTGATGCGCTTGTTAAGGAGGGAAAGCTTTCACGCGTCAGAAACGGCTATTATACTGACCGGGTGGACGGCTTTAGTGAGGTGGAGCTTGTCGCAGCGCTTTTTCCGGATGCGATGCTTTGCATGGAAAGTGCGCTGTATGCATACGGCTATTTAAAGGAAAAGCCGTATGGATGGACTCTTGCAGTGGACAAAAACACTTCAAAATCGCGCTTTAAGATGGATTATCCAAGGATTATTCCGTTTTACACGGAGCCGGAGGCGCTTGTTCTTGGAGCTTCTACTATTGAGCTGCAGGGCTGCAGCTTTGGCATTTATGACAAGGAACGGCTCATATGCGACTGCTTGAAGTATGAGTCCAAGATGAGTCATGATGATTTCAAGACTGCGATTCAGGCATATATCGCAGACCCGGACAAGGATATCTCTGTACTTATGGATTATGCGCGTGAGAGAAAGGTCTTAAAAAAGGTACAGAGTCTGATAGGAGTTTGGCTGTAGTGAAGATTGACTTGAGACAAATAAGCAGTGAAAAGAATATTCCGTACAGTGATGTGCTCTGGCAGTATGTCACAGAGGATTTTCTGTGGCGTATAGACAAAGCGGGGCTGGCATCGGTGCTATGGCAGAGGAAATCTGAATACACCACCGGTGAGAAGCTCTCCGTGTACTATGTTTATGGAAAAGCACATGAGGCAGCGGATAAAAGCTTTGGCGTGCCGGTTGAGCTCATAAGGGGCATAATCACGGGAAATGCCGAGTGCAACAGTCATAGTGATGTGATGTGGGAGAGCGAGACGCTTAGGGAGGAGAGCAGGGATGCTTACACTTTATCCTTCAGTGCGGAGTTTGATGGCACAAGGGTGCCGTTTGCTGTCAGGATAGAGAGGCTTAATGAAGCGGATGCGGGTATTCCCTTACAAAGGGAAATAAAGGCTATGAACCGTTTGCATAAAACAATAGAGACAAATGTTTATTCGCCGGAATCGATACTGGCGGAGCAGCTTTTTGAGATTATGGATAAGCTTGAGCTGGTCAGGGATATGAAGCTGTTTGCTGATTCGTATGGTATTCTTATGGAATATTCGGTCAGCGGCAGACGCATCATTGATTTTTTTAAGGCAAAGTCAAAGGAAAAGCCAAAGGTTGCGTCTATGCGAAGGCTTGAGCAGCTTGGCGGCTACAGAAGCTATACATACATGAAAAAACGCTGGAATCAGTATTGCAAAAGACAGGAAAAGCTGTCAGGGCATTATGACAGCACAGGCTGGGAGGAGACGCTTGATTTGATACTCGATTTCCTCACGCCGGTCTGGAGTGCATTCTGCAATGATGAAATATTTTATGACGACTGGATGCCGGAGCTTGGGAGATTTCTGGGCTAAACATCCTAGTTAAAAAGGATATATAGGAATTTATATGGAAAAAGAACTGATAAATAATTCACAATCAAATATTTATCCATTCCACATGCCGGGGCATAAGCGCCGCGGCAGTGATATAGGTGCAGGGCTGGACCCGTATGCTATTGATATTACAGAGATAGATAATTTTGACAATCTGCACCACGCTGATGGCATTATAAAGGCTGCACAGGCTGAGGCGGCGGCACTTTACGGTGCAAAGCGTGCATATTTTCTCATAAACGGAAGCACCTGCGGCATACTGGCGGCAATCTCTGCGGCCACCAAAAGGGGAGACAAGGTGCTTGTAGCGAGGAACTGTCACAAGGCAGTGTATCATGCGCTTTACCTAAGACAGCTTCACCCGGTGTTTACATATCCTGAAATTACACGGACAGGGCTGCAGGGACAGATAACCGAGGCACAGATAAGGGAGGCTTTTAATGAAAATCCCGATATAAAGGCGGTTGTGATAACCTCGCCTACATACGATGGCGTGGTTTCAGATGTGGAGGCAATCGCCTCTGTGGCGCATGCACATGGCGCTTTGCTCATAGTTGACGAGGCACATGGCGCACACTTTGGCTTTGGAGGAGGCTTCCCTCAAAATGCTGTAGCTCTCGGGGCAGATGCAGTCATAGTGAGCCTGCACAAGACGCTTCCGGCATTTACACAGACGGCACTTTTGCTGCTGGGTGGGATGCGAGAAGCTGTAGTGGAGAAATTTCTCGGTATTTATGAGACAAGCTCACCGTCATACGTGCTTATGACAGGCATAGAGCGCTGCATACACTATGTGCGCGATAACAAAGAGACAGCCTTTGCACAGTTTAGGAGCAGGCTTGACAGATTTTATCAGAAGGTCAGCGGACTTTCGCATCTGAGCGTGGTCAGAAAAAGTGATTTTTCTGCTGACGAGGCATATGATTTTGACGAGTCAAAGATTATTATATTTACAAAAGAGGCTATGAACGGACATACACTGCTTGAGCTTCTACTCAAAAAATATGAGCTGCAGCTTGAGATGGCGGCAGGCAATTATGTACTGGCACTGGCATCTGTCATGGATACAGATGAGGGCTTTGACAGACTTGCGGGTGCTTTGCTTGAAATAGACAGCCAGCTCGAAAAATATAAGTCTGATTTTGAAGAGTTTTATGATATATTAAAGAAAGAAGGCATAGTACATCAATTTTACCTGCCGGTCAAAATGGACACAGATATATATCAAAAGCTGCCTGCCGTAATGGAAATGTATGATGCATATGATGCAGACCATCAGGCGGTCTACGCCTTTAAGGCAAGCGGAAAGGTGAGCGGCGCCTTTATAAATATATATCCGCCGGGGATACCGCTTGTGGTGCCGGGAGAGATAATGAACGACAAGCTCATAGATGATGTCATAAAGGCTGTAAATTCAGCTCTTGAAGTGGATGGTCTGTACTTTGATCCGGATGCTCATATGTGGAAGTTTGTTGCGGTGCTGTAAGCAACAGTTTGACATAGCAAACAATCATATTTATACTAATTACAATATAAGAGGTTTACAGATGGGTAAGATTTTCTGCGTGATGGGAAAAAGCGCATCAGGCAAGGACACTATATACAATAAAATACTGCAGGATGATTCCCTCATGCTTAGCAGGATTATCCCGTATACCACTCGCCCGATAAGGGACGGAGAGACACAGGATAAGGACTATCATTTCTGCAATGAAGAGGATGTAAAAAGGCTCAGTGCACAGGGGCGCATCATAGAGCTTCGCGAGTACAATACGGTGTACGGTGTGTGGAAGTATTTTACGGTAAACGATGATGATATAGACCTTCGCTGCAAAAGCTATTTGACGGTCGGAACACTCGAGTCCTACACAAAGATACGCGATTATTTTGGCAGTGACAAAGTGCTGCCAATCTATGTGGAGGTGGAGGACGGTGACCGTCTGATACGCGCCATTCACCGGGAAAAGGGGCAGCAGGTGCCTAAATATGAGGAGATGTGCCGCCGCTTTCTGGCAGACGCGGCAGATTTTTCCGAGGAGAAGCTGCATGAGGCGGGTATCACACGACGCTTCATAAATGATGATATGGACACTGTGCTTGCCGGGATTTCAGCATACATACGACAGAGCTCCTAATTGCAGAGCAAGATAATGGCTATGGCTTGCACATAAGTGTAACCGGAAACGAATAAGGAGGCAGCCTCATGGCAGTCAGAGTAAATGAAGTAAATCAGGTGACACAGGTTCCTGATGCACAAAAAACACAGGCCGGAGACGGCTCGTTCAAATTCACACTGGCCAGCGCCATAACAGACGCTGATCTCCAGGCAAAGGTAGATGCCCTGATGCAGGATATCACAGCGCAGGGCAACAGAATAGCCGAGCATATGGACATCAGGGACATGAAGAGATATCGCGGGCTCATAAAGGATTTTTTAAATGAGGTGGTCTACAGATCCCATAAATTTTCCAGAGAAAATTTCCTCGACAGGAGAGGAAGACACAGAGTTTATGGTATAATAAGACTGATAGACAGCAATCTGGACGAGCTGGCATCAGAGCTGGTGGAGGATGAGAAGGATCATCTGTCCATACTTGCAAGAATCGGAGAGATACGCGGACTGTTGCTTGATATACTCACGTAGGAGAGAAAAGCTATAACAGTTCAATTAAAGACTAAACGGAGGCAGCAGCTATGGCAGGATTTAAGGATATAGTAGGAAATGAACAGATAATAGAGCATCTGCAAAATGCCATATCAATGGGAAAGGTCTCACATGCATATATAATAAACGGACCGCAGCTGTCCGGCAAAATGATGATAGCCGAGGCATTTGCCAGGGCACTGCAGTGTGAGAATAAGGGAACAGACGGTTGTGGAGAATGCAAATCGTGCCATCAGGCAGACGACCACAATCATCCTGATATCATATACGTCAGTCATGAAAAGCCCAACAACATATCGGTTGACGACATCAGGACACAGCTCAACAATGATATAGTGATAAAGCCGTACAGCAGCAAATACAAGATTTACATTGTTGATGAGGCTGAAAAAATGAACCAGCAGGCGCAGAACGCGCTTTTAAAGACAATCGAGGAGCCACCGGCATATGCAGTCATCATGCTACTTACCACCAATGCAGACAGCTTTCTGCAGACCATCAGGTCGCGCTGCATCACGCTCAATATGAAGTCGGTAAAGGATGAGGTGATAAAGGCATATCTGATGAACGAAAAGCATATTCCGGATTATCAGGCAGACATCAGTGCAGCATTTGCACAGGGCATCGTTGGAAAGGCTGTTAAGCTCGCCTCATCAGACGAGTTCAACGAGCTAAAGGAGTCGGCACTGTCGCTTATAAAGCGCCTCGATGACATAGATTTGTACGAGCTGGGCGCAGCAGTAAAGCAGATAGCTGAGTACAAGCTTAAGGTGCAGGATTATTTTGACCTGATTATGGTGTGGTACAGAGATGTGCTGTATATGAAGGCAACAAACGATGTTAACGGACTCATATTCAAGGATGAGGTCTATGATATAAAGAAACAGGCAGCAAAGCATTCCTACCATGGAATAGAGGCGATACTTGAGGCGCTTGAGAAGGCGAAGATACGAATTAACGCAAACGTCAATTTTGACCTCGTAATTGAGCTGCTGCTTATGACCATAAAGGAGAACTAATCACATGACAAAAATAGTTGGTATAAGATTCAGGACAGCAGGCAAAATATATTACTTTGACCCGGCTGATTTCGACCTCGACATGGCAATGCATGTTATCGTGGAGACAGCAAGAGGCATAGAGATGGGAACTGTCCTCATTCCACCGAAGGAGGTGGAGGATGACCAGGTGGTTTCACCGCTTAAGCCTGTCATCAGAGTGGCAACCGACGAGGATGAGAAAACGGTTGAGAGAAATAAAGAAAAGGAAAAAGAGGCATTTGCCATCTGCAAGGAGAAAATCATAAAGCACGGACTTGAGATGAAGCTGGTGGATGCAGAGTATACCTTTGACGGAAACAAGCTGCTGTTTTACTTTACGGCAGACGGCAGAATTGACTTCCGTGAGCTCGTAAAGGATCTGGCAGCGGTATTCCGCACCAGAATTGAGCTTCGCCAGATTGGTGTCAGGGATGAGACCAAGATGATGGGCGGCATCGGAATCTGCGGCAGACCGCTCTGCTGTCATTCCTATATGGCAGATTTTGTGCCGGTTTCCATCAAGATGGCAAAGGAGCAGAATCTTTCCCTCAATCCAACCAAGATATCCGGTGTGTGCGGAAGACTCATGTGCTGCCTCAAGTATGAGCAGGATACATATGAGTATCTGAACAGCAGAATGCCGTCGGTAGGAGAAAAGGTCAAGACACCTGAGGGAATCATCGGAGAGGTTAAGTCAGTCAGTGTGCTCAGGCAGCTCGTGCGTGTTGTTATAGACAATGGCGAGGAGAAGGAGCTTCGTGAGTACACTGTAGACGATCTGCGCTTAAAGCCACGCCAGAAGAAGGATGTCAAGCTCACAGAGGAGGAGCTTCGCGAGCTCAAGGGCCTCGAGGATAGCGGCGACGAGACAATGGAGGACAAGCCGCAGGAGAAACCACAGAGAAACCGTGGACGCCGTGACAACCGCGATTACAGGGAAAACCGTGACAGCAGAGAAAATCGTGACAACCGTGATTACAGAGAGAACCGTGATAGCCGTGAAAACAGGGATAGCCGCGATAACAGAGAGTACAGAGAAAATAAAAATGAATATCGCGAGCGCCGCGACAAGCGTGACAACAGAGAAAGACGTCCGTATAGGGCGGACATAGAGGCTACGGAAGCTTCAGCAAATGAGTCAAATGAAGTAAATGCTGCAAATACTGCAAATGCCGGCAGAGAAAATAAGGACGGCTATAAAAAGCCGTACAAGGGCGGCAAAAACAGACCAAACAAGCAGAAATACAACCGCAACAAGGACTACAAGAACAAAAACTATAACAAAGAGTATAGTAAAGACTACAACAAAGATTACAATAAGGACTACAACAGGGACAAAGACCATGGAAGCACTGATACACAGTAATGAGCGCCTCGACGATTTGTGCCGCAAGGGCTACAGACTCATACAGGATCCAAAGCTGTTCTGCTTCGGCATAGACGCCGTGCTTTTATCTGACTATGCAAAGGTAAAGCGCGGCGAGCGTGCTGTGGATTTGTGCACCGGAAACGGTGTGATTCCGATACTTCTTGAGGCAAAGAATAGCGGAGCGCATTACAGCGGGCTCGAGCTTCAGCCGCAGTGCGCAGATCTGGCAAGAAGAAGTGTGAAATATAACCATCTCGAGGACAAGGTGACCATAGAAGAGGGCGATGTGTGCAATGCATCAGAGATTTTCGGACGCGAATCCGTGGAGGTGGTGACGGTAAATCCACCGTATATGATAGGCCAGCACGGCATCAAAAATGCAGATGATGCCATGACTATAGCGCGCCACGAGGTCAGGTGTACACTGGATGACATAGTCAGGGAGAGTGCGAAAATGCTCAAATTCAACGGGCGTTTTTACATGGTTCACAGACCGTTCAGGCTTGCAGAGATTTTTGGCACGATGATGAAATATCATATCGAGCCAAAGCGCATGCGCCTTGTACATCCTTACGCGGACAGGGAGCCGAACATGGTGCTCATAGAGGGACTCAAGGGCGGCAAAAGCCGTATCACCATAGAAAAACCGTTAGTTGTATACAAGGAGCCTAATGTATACACGGATGAGATATATGAGATATACGGCGATAAGCCCCGGAATAACGGAAAATAACAGGAGAATCATATGACAGGAACACTGTATCTGTGCGCAACTCCGATAGGAAATCTGGAGGATATCACATTCCGTGTGCTGCGCACACTTAAGGAGGTAGACCTCATCGCAGCGGAGGATACGAGAAACTCCATAAAGCTGCTCAATCATTTTGAGATAAAGACACCCATGACAAGCTATCATGAGTTTAACAAGATAGATAAAGCCTACCAGCTTGTAGCAAAGCTTAAGGAGGGCAAAAATATAGCTCTCATCACTGATGCCGGAACACCCGGCATTTCTGACCCGGGTGAGGACATAGTGCGCATCTGCTACGAACAGGGCGTGCCTGTTACCTCACTTCCCGGGGCAGCAGCGTGCATCACAGCACTCACCATGTCAGGCAGACCGACCAGACGATTTGCCTTTGAGGCATTTTTGCCGAGGGATAAAAAGGAGCGCGCACGCGTAATCGAGGAGCTCAAAAACGAGACTCGTACAATCATTATATACGAGGCGCCTCATCATCTTGTAAAGACAGTCACAGAGCTTTATAATGCGCTTGGGGACAGAGAGCTTACCGTGTGCAGGGAGCTTACGAAAAAGCACGAGGAAAAGGTGCAGACTACATTTTCAGAGCTTTTGGAGCGTTCAAGGACGCAGGAGCCAAGAGGAGAGTATGTGCTTGTAATCTGTGGCAGAAATGTGGCTGAAATAGCAAAGGAGCAGCAGGAAAGCTGGGAAGCCATGCCGCTTGAAGAGCATATGGCACACTATGAGTCACAGGGCATTGACAGGAAGGAAGCCATGAAGCTCGTGGCAAAGGACAGAGGTGTCAGCAAGAGGGACATATACAAGCAGCTTCTGTAAGCTGACAATATATACCTTGCAGCAGATAGTTAGGATTGGATATGAACGATATAAAACAGGACATTAAAAAACGACATAAAAACCTGACAGAGTTCAGATACATCGCAGTTGGCTTTTTTCTGATAATATTATCGGGGGCTATAATGCTCAGCCTTCCGTTTTCTTCAAGAGACGGACAGTGGACCAATTTTCTGGACTCATTTTTTACGGCAACAAGCGCAACCTGCGTGACAGGTCTTATTGTGTTTGACACCTTCACACACTGGAGCATCATAGGACAGCTCGTGATTCTCGTGCTGATACAGATAGGCGGCATGGGCTTCATCTCAATCGGTGTGGCATTTTCCATGCTTCTGCACAAAAAAATCGGACTCAGACAGAGGGATTTGATGCAGGAGAGCATCAATGCACTCGAGATTGGCGGAATAGTAAGGCTTTTCAGGATAATAATAGGCGGAACCTTCCTTATAGAGGGTATAGGAGCAGTGCTTTTAGCAATCCGCTTCATACCGGATTTTGGCATATTAAGAGGCATATATTTTTCGGTGTTCCACTCCATATCTGCATTTTGCAACGCAGGCTTTGATTTGATGGGCATAAACGAGGAGTACTCATCGTTTACAAAATATGCCGCAGACCCATTGGTAAATATCACAATCATGCTGCTTATCATCATAGGCGGTATCGGTTTTACTGTATGGAATGAGGTCAGAACCAAAAAGCTTAAGCTTAGCAGATACTCGCTCCATGCCAAGATAGTAATATCAACCACACTGATACTCGTCTTCGGCGGCGCACTGTTTATGTATATTTTTGAAAAAAGTAATACCATAGCAGGCATGGACACACCGGGGGCCGTATTTGCATCGTTATTCGGCTCGGTTACGGCGAGAACGGCAGGCTTCAATACAGTAGACACAGCAGCACTGGCACCGGAGAGCAAGCTTTTGACTATAGTGCTCATGTTCATCGGAGGAAGCCCGGGCTCGACAGCCGGCGGAATCAAAACCACAACCATGGCGGTCATGATAATCTATATTGTTTCGTATCTGAGAGGAAGCAACGGCTGCAATGTGTTTGGCAGGAAAATAAGCAGTGAGGTAATCAAAAAGGCCGGAATGGTGCTTATCATCAATCTGGTGCTTGGTCTTACAGCGGTGATTGCTATACTTGCCACGTCCAATATGAAGATGGACGATGTACTGTTTGAGGTATACTCTGCAATCAGTACAGTCGGCATGACAACAGGCATCACAAGGGATTTGAATACAGCAGGACGCATAATTATCATAATTATGATGTATTGTGGAAGAATCGGAAGCATGACCTTTGTGCTTTCGTTTGTGCATAGACCGGAAAAAGCCAATATAGAGCTTCCGGAGGAAAAAGTTATCATTGGATAAGGAGAAACGCAATGAAATCAATTTTAATTATTGGAATGGGTAAATTCGGACACCATCTGTGTGCGGATTTGATAAAAAACGGAAATGACATTATGGTGATGGACAAGGACGAGGCCAAGGTCAGAGACTTAATCTATGATGTGACCAAGGTTCAGATAGGTGACTGTACCGACCCACAGGTCGTAAAGGCACTCGGAATCAACAATTTCGATTTGATTTTTGTATGCATCGGCACCAATTTCCAGAGCTCACTTGAGATAACGAGTCTCGTGAAGGAGATGGGCGGAAAATACGTCATCAGCAAGGCAAACAGAGATGTGCATGCCAAGTTCCTGCTTCGAAACGGTGCGGATGAGGTTATCTATCCTGACCGCGACATGGCAGAACGCGTGGCAAAAAAATACAGCGCCAACCATGTACTCGACTATGTGGCATTAAATGACGATTACTCAATCTACGAGATAAATCCACCTGAAGACTGGGTAGGAAAGAGCATCAGGGAAAATGATGTGCGTCAGAAATACAATGTAAATATCGTTACAGTAAAGGAAGCCGGAAAGAAGCGAGTGCTTCCGCTGCCGGACTACGTGTTCAAGGCAGACGATGCAGTGATGGTGCTCGGACTGAATGCAGACGTGGACAAGCTGGTGCGCAAGCTATAAATATAAGTTGACTATTCAGAAATACTGAGAATAGAAAATTATGAGTCAGCTTGCAAGTGCGCTGCAGTTTTGTCCTGAAGATGGCTCAAATAATAATTGGCAGCAATTAAAATTAAAAGAAGAAAGGATGGACACATATGGGAAACAATGACAGCAGTGTAGAAACATTTTTACAGTGGATAAAGGCTTCGGACAATATCGTATTTTTCGGCGGAGCAGGTGTATCAACCGAGAGCGGCATACCTGATTTCAGAAGCGTGGACGGACTTTACAATCAGAAGTATGACTACCCGCCCGAGACCATCCTGAGCCATACATTTTACAGGAAGCATCCGCAGGAGTTTTACCGCTTCTACCGTGACAAGATGCTCTGCCTTGATGCAGAGCCAAACATCACGCATTACAAGCTTGCAGAGCTCGAAAAAGCAGGAAAGCTTAAGGGCGTTGTGACGCAGAACATAGATGGACTGCACCAGAAGGCCGGCAGCAAAAATGTAATGGAGCTGCACGGCAGCGTACTGAGAAACTACTGTGAGAGATGCTTGCAGTTTGTCAGTGCAGAGGAAATCCTCCACTCGACAGGCGTGCCGAAATGCCCAAAGTGCGGTGGCCCGGTAAAGCCGGATGTCGTATTGTACGAGGAGGGCTTAAATCAGAAAACGCTAGAGGATGCAATCTACTGCATCAGTCATGCAGATGTGCTCATAGTGGGAGGAACATCCCTTGCGGTATACCCGGCAGCAGGCCTAATAGACTATTACAACGGAAACAAGCTCGTACTCATCAACAAGTCCACCACACCGATGGACGCAAGAGCCGACCTTCTGATACAGCAGGGACTGGGCTCGGTATTTGAGCAGATAGAGGTGTAGTATGAGGGCAAAATACCTTTTGACCCTCATATCATAGTATATAATATGGCAGATATAGGTAGAGAAGGAATATAGAATGGATAAATACGCAGTAGGAGATATCGTAAAACTGAAAAAACCGCATCCGTGCGGCAGCAGCGAGTGGGAAATCATGCGTGTCGGCGCAGACTTCCGCCTGAAATGCATGGGCTGTGGGCACCAGGTTATGGTGCCGAGAAAGCTGGTCGAGAAGAATGACCGCGGCTTAACCAAGAAGCAGGCTTAGATAGAATAATAAAAACAGAGGTGCAGTTTACTGCACCTCGTCTTTTTATATTCAGCCACAGAGTAAGGGACGTGCGCCGCGGACAGGGGGAGTGGACAGGCATACTTCCGCAAGAGCGCATAGCGAAGCTGCTTAGAGGCTGTAGAATTGTGCTACGAAGCACAGAAATGCCCCGGCATGGACGCCGGGGCAAGGAGCTATCGAGCCATGGAGGGCGAGTAGCGACGGTTTCGTCAGGCATAGAAAACCAAAAGCACAATTCGTACAGCCACTTAGCAGCGAAGCGTAGCTCACGCGGAAGTATGCCTGTCCACTCCCCCTGTCCGTGGCGCACGTCCCGACCTAATAAAAAATAAAGAAAAAATGCAAAAACCCCTTGAAAAGTGCCACGATTCATGTTATTATCTAGACTCGTGATATAAAATTCCTTGCTCATAATCAGATTTATGAGCCAGAGACCAAAAGGAGGTAACATTCGCATGAACAAATATGAATTAGCACTCGTCGTTAGTGCAAAGATCGAGGATGATGCGAGAACAGCAGTAGTCGAGAAGGCAAAAGAGTACATCACACGTGCCGGCGGTACTGTTACAGAAGTTGAGGAGGCTGGTAAGAAGAGATTAGCTTACGAGATTCAGCACATGACTGAGGCCTTTTATTACTTCATCCAGTTCGATGCTGAGGGAACAGTCCCAGCAGAAATCGAGCAGGACGTTCGTATCATGGACAATGTTCTTCGTTTCTTATGCGTTAGAAAAGACGAGGCATAGTATAAGAAAATAGGAGATTGTATTATGAACAAAGTAATACTTATGGGTAGATTAACCAGAGACGCAGAAATCCGCTATGCCCAGGGGGATAACTCACTTGCAATAGCAAGATTTTCACTTGCAGTAGACAGACGCTACAGCAAAAATGCAGAGGAGCAGTCAACGGATTTCATCAACTGCGTAGCTTTTGGAAAGATAGCAGAATTTTTTGAGAGATTTGGCCGTAAAGGAACAAAATTTGTTGTTGAGGGTCGAATCCAGACCGGCAGCTATACAAACAAGGACGGACAGAAGGTATACACCACTGACGTCGTAGTGGAGAATGCAGAGTTTGCAGAGTCCAAATCAGCCGCATCAGGAAATGCAGGCGGATTTGCACCGGCAGACAGACCTGCACCTAGCCAGGCTGCTGGGGATGGCTTCATGAACATTCCGGACGGAATCGACGAGGAGCTTCCATTCAATTAGTAGTGTCCACAAGGACAAATATTCAAGGAGGTAACAAAAATGGCTTACAATAAATCAGCTGATGGTTCATCAATGAAGAGAAGACCAATGCGTAGAAGAAAAAAAGTCTGCGTATTCTGTGGAAAAGACAATGTCATTGATTACAAAGATACAAACAAATTAAAGAGATACATCTCTGAGAGAGGAAAAATCCTTCCACGCCGTATCACAGGAAACTGTGCAAAGCACCAGAGAGCTCTTACAGTAGCAATCAAGAGAGCACGTCATCTTGCTCTTATGCCATACGTTTGCGAATAAGATAAATGTATGATAGGCCCGACTACCTGATGGTGGTCGGGCTTTTTTAGGTTAAAAACGTTTTATGTTTAAAAAATTAATATTTGTTGCATAATCAAATTACATAGTATAAAATGAATATAAAACAAATACTAATAAAAAGGGAGGGTACAAATGGATACATACATTGTTTTCTGGTTGGCAGCCACCGTAGTTTTTGTTTTAGTTGAGCTTATGACAGTCGGGCTCACCTCCATATGGTTTGCGGCAGGCTCATTTGTAGCGTTTATAGTCGCACTGCTTGGCGGCAATGTCGTAGTTCAGGGGATTGCATTTATACTCGTTTCAGTCGTGCTTTTAGCTCTCACAAAGCCATGGGCGGGGAAGTACATCAATTCCAGGACAGTAAAGACAAACGTGGACAGTCTGGTCGGAGAAAGAGCTGTGCTCACCGAGGATGCTGACAGCATCAGGCAGACAGGAAAAGCCGTTGTAAACGGCCAGGAGTGGACAGTCAGACCGCAGGACGAGACCCAGGTCATAAGAAAAGGCGAGCTTATCGAGGTAGTAAAGATAAGCGGAGTAAAACTAATTGTAAAAAGGGTAAAGGAGGCCTAACCGGAAATGGAAGGATTAATAGCACTTGCAGTGTTACTCGTAATCGTACTTATAGTACTGGTAAACTGCATCAAAATCGTGCCACAGGCACACGCAATGGTAATTGAGCGTTTGGGAGGATATCTCACCACATGGAGCGTAGGACTTCACCTCAAGGTGCCATTTATCGACAGAATAGCAAAGAGAGTCATCTTAAAGGAGCAGGTGGTAGATTTCCCACCACAGCCTGTAATCACAAAGGATAATGTAACAATGCAGATAGACACTGTAGTATATTTCCAGATTACAGATCCAAAGCTCTATGCATACGGAGTAGAGAATCCAATCATGGCAATTGAGAATCTCACAGCCACAACACTTCGTAACATCATCGGAGACTTGGAGCTTGATGAGACACTCACCAGCCGTGAGACAATCAATACCAAGATGCGCGCAACACTCGATGTGGCAACAGACCCATGGGGCATCAAGGTAAACCGTGTCGAGCTCAAGAACATCATACCTCCAAAGGCTATTCAGGATGCCATGGAGAAGCAGATGAAGGCAGAGCGTGAGAGACGAGAGGCCATTCTTCGTGCAGAGGGTGAGAAAAAGTCAACAATCCTTGTTGCAGAGGGAAATAAAGAGTCAGTCATCCTCGATGCAGAGGCTGAAAAGCAGGCAGCCATCCTTCGCGCAGAGGCAAAGAAGGAGGCAACAATCCAGGAGGCAGCAGGTCAGGCAGAGGCTATCCTCAAGATACAGCAGGCCAACGCAGACGGACTGCGCATGTTAAAGGAAGCAAATCCGGACAACGCAGTGCTCCAGATAAAGAGCTTAGAGGCATTTGCCAAGGCAGCAGACGGCAAGGCTACAAAGATAATCATCCCTTCAGAGATTCAGGGAATAGCAGGTCTTACAAAGTCGATTGCAGAGATAGCTGCGGATAAGACTGAGAAGTAATTAGAATTAATTAAATCAATACCAAAAGATGAGAGCACACGAAAAGCATCGCATGTATATGTAATAGATATATGCGGTGCTTTTTAAATTGCGTTACTGTTCACACCTAACAGTGTGACCAGCAACGATTACAGCCCATTTAAAATGCCTCCCATAATCACAACTGATAAATATAGTACTAGGAATAATCCCCACAAAGTGGTATACTCTCTAGTAGGTATATCAATCGATGCGGGTTGCACAAGGGTGTGACCGGTAACTATAAATTTGTAGTACATTCCGAAACCGGAATCGTTTCGCTGGCAGAATCAGCGTTACGCACCGGGGATAAGGAGAGTAAAATGAAGAAAAATATAAAATTCAAGGGCAGGCTGAAAAGCTACATGTGCTGGCCGCTGTATCTGACACTCGTGTTGGCGTGTGCCGACGGAGTAGCAATGCGCTACGACAGGAGGCTTGGCTATGGCATGGTAGGCTTTACAGTGTTTTACTTTGCACTCGTGCTGCTTTTGTATGTCAGAAGCAAGTCAGTCGTTGCCAATGAGCTGATAAGCTTTGCAACCCAGTATTCATCGGTGCAGAAGAGGCTGCTTAATGAGTTTGAGGTGCCGTATGCCCTGCTTGAGTACTCGGGCAAGATACTATGGGTAAATGACAAATTCGCAGAGCTCATGGGTGTGGATAAAAACTATCACAAATCCATCACGACACTTTTCCCGACAGTGACCAGGGAGCTTCTCACCAAGAGTGATGCACCGACAGATTTCAAGATAGTAAACGAGGAAGAGGACAGCATAGTCAGACTGTCCGTCAAGAGAATATATTTCAACTCTATCGCAGAGGAAAATGAGATAATCGACACAAATGAAGCAGACCAGTTTTTGACAGCGCTGTATGTATTTGATGAGTCGGAGCTTTATCGCTGCAAGAAGGAAATCACAGAGCAGAAGCAGGTTTCAGCGCTTGTGTACATCGACAACTATGATGAGGCACTCGACAGCATAGAGGACGTAAAGAGGTCACTGCTCGTTGCACTTATCGACAGGCGTGTAAACCAGTACTTTGCCAAGTACGACGGACTCGTCAGAAAGATAGAAAACGACAAATACTTCGTGGTGTTCAAGTACAAGTATCTTGACAGCATGAAGGAGGACAAGTTCAAGGTGCTCGACGAGGTCAAGGCCATAAAGGTCGGAAATGAGATGGCGGTCACACTCAGTATCGGAATCGGTATAAAGAGTGATAAATATAATGAAAACTACGTGTATGCGCGAAATGCCATAGACCTGGCCCTCGGACGAGGCGGTGATCAGGTTGTTATAAAGGATCACGACGATATCCTGTATTTTGGCGGCAAGTCAAAGCAGGTGGAGAGCAAGACAAGGGTAAAGGCAAGAGTCAAGGCGCAGGCGCTCCAGGAGATTATAGAGACCTGTGAGAACGTGCTTATCATGGGGCACAGCATCACAGATGTAGACTCACTCGGAGCTGGCATAGGTATATACTGTGCAGCCAAGAACCTCGACAAAAAGGCGCAGATAGTCATAAATGACCCGACAAGCTCGGTCAGACCTCTTATGGAGACATTTTCAGAGGTAAAGGGTTATCCAACAGACATGTTTATAAACAGCGATGAGGCCCTCGAGATGGTGAGCAGGGATACGCTTGTCATGGTGGTGGATACCAACAGGCCAAGCTACACAGAGTGTCCTGAGCTTCTCAGAAAGACGGGAAAGATAGTCGTATTTGACCACCATAGACAAAGCAGCGAGATAATAGAGAATCCTACACTCTCATATATCGAGCCGTACGCATCGAGTGCGTGTGAGATGGTCGCAGAGGTATTGCAGTATTTCAACGACGGAGTCAAGATAAATGCAACAGAGGCCGACTGCATCTACGCAGGCATCCTCATCGATACCAACAACTTTATGACAAAGACAGGCGTGCGTACATTTGAGGCGGCAGCCTTTTTGAAGCGCTCAGGCGCAGAGGTAACACGCGTCAGAAAGATGCTTAGAAACGACATGGCATGCTACAAGGCAAGAGCTGAGGCAGTACGCCATGCAGAGGTATACAGGGGCTCGTTTGCCATATCGGTATGCCCTAGCGAGAATGTGGAAAGCCCGACAATCGTCGGCGCACAGGCGGCAAATGAGCTGCTCAACATCATAGGCATCAAGGCATCATTTGTGCTCACAGAGTACAATGACAAGATTTATATCAGCTCTCGTTCAATCGACGAGATAAATGTCCAGATAATCATGGAGAAGCTGGGCGGCGGCGGACACTTAAATGTGGCAGGAGCACAGCTCACAGGCGTCACAGTCGTGCAGGCCAAGCGCATGATACAGGATACACTGGATGAAATGCTAAAAGAAGGAGACATAGAAGAATGAAAGTAATCTTATTACAGGACGTAAAACCATTAGGCAAAAAAGGCGAGATAGTAAACGTAAGTGACGGCTACGCCAGAAACAATATCATACCTAAAAAGCTCGGAGTTGAGGCCACTCCAAAGAACTTAAACGACCTAAAGCTTCAGAATCAGCATGCAGACAAGGTAGCACAGGAAAACTACGAGAGTGCACTTGCACTCGCTAAGGTCGTAGAGAGCACAAAGGTAGTAGTAAAGCTTCGCTCAGGTGAGGGCGGCAGGACATTCGGCTCCATCTCCACCAAGGAGATATCGGCTGCGGCAAAAGAGCAGCACGGCTTAGAGCTCGACAAGAAAAAAATGCAGCTTAACGAGTCAATCAAAGCACTCGGCAACTATGAGGTTCCTGTCAAGCTTCATCCAAAGGTAACAGCAAACCTCACAGTATCAGTAGTTGAAGGATAGGAGGAATCCCCTTGGAAGAAGCATTAATCAAACGAATAATGCCAAACAGCCTTGAGGCAGAGCAGTCCGTGGTCGGCTCTATGATCATGAGTAAGGATGCCATAGTGACCGCCAGCGAGATACTCCTTAAGGAGGATTTTTATCATCAGCAGTATGGTATCATCTTTGAGACCATGGTTGAGCTATTTACAGAGGGACAGCCTGTTGACCTCGTCACACTCCAGAACCGTCTAAAGGAAAAGGATGTGCCACAGGAAATACAAAGCCTTGATTTTGTGAGAACACTCGTCACCAGCGTGCCGACATCAGCCAACATCAAGTACTATGCCAATATCGTAAAGGAAAACGCCATAAAGCGAAAGCTCATCCATGTGACAGAGGACATAGAAAACGAATGCTACGCCGGCAAGGAATCGCTTGAGAGCGTGCTTGATAAGACCGAGCACGATGTATTTGAGCTGCTTTCCACAAGGCAGACAGGTGACTACGTGCCAATCCGTACTGTAGTCATGAATGCCCTCGAGAAAATCGAAAAAGCAGCACAGCAGGAGGGCACCGTAACAGGAATCCCGACAGGCTTCATAGACCTTGACTACAGGACAGCGGGCTTACAGCCGTCAGACCTCGTGCTCGTGGCAGCCCGTCCGTCAATGGGAAAGACAGCCTTCGTCCTCAACATAGCTCAGCATGTGGCATTCCACGCACATCTGTGTACTGCCATATTCTCACTCGAGATGTCGAAGGAACAGCTCGTAAACCGTCTGTTCTCACTCGAATCAAAGGTAGATGCGCAGGCACTGCGTACAGGAAATCTGTCTGATGCCGACTGGGAAAAGCTGGTAGAGGGCGCCGGAATCATCGGAGACTCCGAGCTCATCATAGACGACACTCCGGGTATCAGCATCTCAGAGCTTAGAAGCAAGTGCCGTAAATACAAGCTCGAGCACGACTTAAAGCTCGTCATCATCGATTACCTGCAGCTTATGACAGGCTCAGGAAGAGGCTCAGAATCGCGTCAGCAGGAAATCTCAGACATATCACGTTCGCTTAAGGCACTCGCCAGAGAGCTTTCAGTCCCTGTAGTGGCACTATCACAGCTCTCACGAGCCGTAGAGCAGCGACCGGACCATAGACCGATGCTATCTGACCTTCGAGAGTCAGGAGCTATCGAGCAGGATGCCGACGTCGTTATGTTCATCTATCGTGACGAC
Source organism: uncultured Agathobacter sp. (assembly GCA_934365945.1). Lineage (GTDB taxonomy): Bacteria > Bacillota > Clostridia > Lachnospirales > Lachnospiraceae > Roseburia. The sequence continues at coordinate 100,166 of CAKRNE010000006.1, forward strand.
TACTACAACAAGGACACCGAGCTCAAGGGCATCTCAGAAATCATCATCGCTAAACAGCGTAACGGTCCAATCGGCACCGTAAACCTCGCATGGCTGCCTGAGTACACGAAGTTTGCGAATCTGGAGCATTAAATTGATATGATAAATTGGCGCAGGAATTATACCCTGCGCCAATTTTCATAATAATATATTATGCGAAATACACAAATGTGATCATTTATTAATTAGCCCATAAATATAGTGATTACACCACTTCCCATGCAGTATAAGATAATCATGCAATAGCCCCTCCTGCACGAAGCCGAGCTCATTAAGAAGCTTCATCGAAGGTACATTGCCCGGGTGGACAACCGCCGTCACCTTGTGCATGCGAAGCTCATTAAAGGCAAGCCTGGTGCAGAAGCCGACTGCCTCAGTCGCATACCCCATGTGATGAAACTCACTGGAAAATTTATAGCCAATCTCACAGCTTCCGTAAAAAGCCGGAGCGATATTATGTATACATACAGTGCCGATAATCCGGCTCGGATTTTCCTTCTTAAAAACATAAAATCTGAAAAGCTGTGATTTGACAGCCATGTTGTATTCATATCTGAGCACCTTTTGCAGGTGCTTCACAGTATAAAAATCCGGCACACGGTCTATCTCATACATTTCGAAAAGCTCTTTATCCCTATTGTAAAAATCCAAAACCTGCGGGGCGCAATCAGCGCGCAATACCTTAAGAAGCAGGCGCGGGGTTTCATATTCAAAAAACATATTTTCCTTCTTTCACATTTGGTGTATCATGATAAATAGATTATAACACATGGAGCAGACAAATATGACACAAGATGAAAAATATATGAAACAGGCAATAAAACAGGCAAAAAAAGCATACGCACTCGATGAGGTGCCGATAGGCTGCGTAATTGTAGCCGGTGACAAAATCATCGCACGTGGCTACAACCGCAGAAATACCGACAAAAATCCACTTGCTCACGCTGAGCTCTCGGCCATCCGCAAAGCCAGCAAAAAGACAGGAGATTGGCGTCTCGAGGAATGCACCATGTACGTCACCCTTGAGCCTTGCCAGATGTGTGCCGGAGCAATAGTACAGGCACGCATTCCAAGGGTGGTAATAGGTGCCATGAATCCGAAAGCAGGCTGTGCAGGCTCAATCATCAATCTACTGCAGATGCAGCAGTTCAATCATCAGGTGCAGACAGATATAGGCATCTGCGGCGACGAATGCAGCACCATGCTTTCTACCTTCTTCAAGGAATTGAGAAAGAAGCGCAAGCTTCAAGGGCAGTAAAGCCTGTTGCCGTTAAAACCACAGCATAAGGCATGTAAGCCCCGGGTACTGGACGCGCACAAGTACTCCTGCAGGGGCGCATAGCGAAGCTGTTTAGAATCTGTAGGATTATGCCGGAAAGCCAGAAATGCCCAGCCATGGACGGCTGGGCAAGGCGTTATGCGCCACGGACGGTGCATAAAAGCCGGTTTCGTCAAGCATAGAAAACCATCATGCATAATCCGTACAGAATCTTAACAGCGTAGCGTAGCCCAGGTAGGAGTATATGTGCGCGTCCGGTACCCGGGGCTTGCATGCCGTAATCATCGCCACAAGGAAGTTGCAATAAATCTTGACAAAACCCTGCATTATAGCGTATACTAAAGACTCCGAGCAGCCGGGGTGGTAGCGGTACCTTGAACCAACAATCCGCTATAGTTGGGGTGATGCTTCGTAGAGGGCTTAAGCGGTGGAGCTGCCCTCCATAAGTGGCGTTGACGTCTGGGTCTTGCGCAATGGAAATCTATGAACCGTGTCAGGGTGGGAACACAGCAGCACTAAGTAGAAGCTTTCATGTGACGCGAGGCAGCCTGGAGGGAGTTAACTGTGGAGGTAACGTCTGTTGTGATGGTTCGAAGCGAGGCGCTCGGATTTTTAGCGTATAAACATCGTATGATAATACAGTTAATCAGCGGAAATTCTATTTCCGGGCTGATTACATGTATTATCAGACGGTGCAACGGAAACCGAAAATTGTAGCCACGCAGTGGCGGAGAAGCCTCGAAAGAGGCGAATTTTCGGTTGTAGTGGCACGAAGGAAAAAGGAAAATCGAGGCATACCATGATTCAGGACATTGCACCACACACGTGGGACATAACATACAAAAACATACAGCCGGACCCGGACAGCAGGGTCCTTTTTTTTAGCAGGGGACAGCTTCTTGTGCAGCAGGCATCGGACAAGCCAGTTGACGAATCCAATCAGGATATTCATCAGATAAGCTTTCCGAGATATGAGGATATAAAAACAGAATGCCCCGATGCTAAATATCAGTATCTGTTTACACTTGACGATACTGCATTTTTCAGGGTGGCACTGTCACATGCCAACAAAATGCATATACTGGAAGTAACAGGTGGCAAATTCATAAACCGGCACTATATGCGCAGCGCAGCACCGAAGGAGTACGTGTTTGCCGCGATAACGGGATTTCATCTGGATGGCTGGTATGATAAGAACCATTTTTGCGGCAGATGCGCCAACAGGCTTGTGGAGGACGACGTGGAGCGCATGCTCAGATGTCCGGTCTGTGGCAACATGGTTTACCCGCGCATCAATCCGGCAGTGATAGTGGGAGTTACCAATGGAGATAAGCTGCTTTTGACAAAATATAATGGCAGAGAGTATAAAAAGTACGCACTTGTGGCAGGCTTTAACGAGATAGGTGAGTCGCTTGAGGAGACCGTGCGCCGTGAGGTAATGGAGGAAACAGGACTGCGTGTGAAAAACATCAGATACTACAAATCGCAGCCGTGGGGCTTTACCGACAATATACTTGCGGGATATTTCTGTGAAGTTGACGGAACAGATGAGATTGAGGTTGACATGCAGGAGCTTTCGGTGGCAAAATGGGTGTCAAGAGAAGAAATACCTGCATCCCTAGAGGAATTAAGCCTGACAAATGAAATGATTTCTGTTTTTCGGCTTGACAAAGGCGATTTCTGAATGTATAGTAAAACGGTAGGAAATGAAACAGAGGTGCTATAAATGAAAATTTCAACAAAAGGACGTTATGCTCTTCGCCTCATGATGGATCTTGCAGAGAACAACAATGGTTCACCCATCAGCCTGAAGGATGTAGCGAAGAGACAGGATATTTCAGATAAATATCTTGAACAGATTATATCCATTTTAAACAAGGCGGGCTACGTCAGAAGTGTCAGAGGCGCCCAGGGCGGCTACATGCTGAAGATGGAACCGCAGAACTACACAGTCGGCATGATTCTCAGACAGACAGAGGGCAGCCTTGCGCCGGTAGCATGTATAGAGGATGACGAGATAGTCTGCGACAGACAGCAGCAGTGTGTCACATCTATTGTGTACAAGAAGATCAATGATGCAATCTCAGGCGTGGTTGACAATATCACATTGCAGGATCTGGTAGACTGGCAGAACGAGAAAAATGGAAATTATGTCATATAAAGAAAGAAGGTTATCATAGATGAGCAGATTAATTTATTTGGATAATGCGGCAACCACACAGGTATATCCGGAGGTTGTGGATGCAATGCTTCCTTACTTTACAGAGCATTACGGCAATCCATCAGCTATATACAGCTTTGCAGATGAGGCAGAAAGAGCAGTGGATCATGCCAGAGGAGAGGTCGCAGACCTTATCGGAGCAAAGAAGGATGAGATATATTTCACAGGCGGCGGCAGCGAGTCCGACAACTGGGCATTAAAGGCCACAGCAGAGGCATATGCCGCAAAAGGAAAGCACATCATCACATCAGCCATCGAGCATCATGCAATTCTTCACACAGCACAGTGGCTTGAGAAGCATGGCTTTGAGGTGACATATGTGGGTGTTGATGAGGACGGAAAAATCAAGCTTGATGAGCTTAAGGCAGCCATCAGACCTGACACAATCCTTATCTCAGTTATGGCGGCAAACAACGAGATTGGAACTATCCAGCCGCTTAAGGAGATCGGAGAGATAGCAAAGGAGCATGGCATTTTGTTCCACACAGATGCGGTTCAGGCATTCGGACATATTCCGATTAATGTAGATGATATGCATATCGACATGCTCAGCGCCAGCGGTCACAAGCTCAACGGACCAAAGGGCATCGGCGTGATGTATATCAGAAAGGGTGTAAAAATCCGCTCATTTATCCATGGCGGAGCACAGGAGCGCCAGAGACGAGCAGGAACACACAATGTGCCGGGTATCGTAGGACTTGGCAAGGCAGTAGAGCTTGCGAAGGCCAACATGGCAGAGCGCAGCGCATATGAGACAAAGCTTAGAGACCACCTCATCGAGAGAGTGACAAGCGAGATCCCATATACACGCTTAAATGGACACAGAACAGACAGACTGCCAAACAATGCAAACTTCTGCTTCAGATTCATCGAGGGAGAGTCAATGCTTATCCTGCTTGATCAGGCAGGTGTATGCGGCAGCTCAGGCTCAGCCTGCACATCAGGCTCACTCGACCCATCACATGTGCTCCTTGCAATAGGACTGCCACATGAGATAGCGCACGGCTCACTGCGTCTTACATTATCAGAGAAGACCACTCTTGAGGATATCGACTATACAGTGGACAAGTTAAAGGAAATCATAGCAAGGCTCAGAAGCATGTCACCGTTATACGAGGATTTCGTAAAGAAAAACGGCAAAGCAGAGGCATAAATGATCAGGTCAAAATTATAGTGACTATCACAATATTAATATATACATGAAAATTAGGAGGAACTAAGGACATGGCATACAGTGAAAAGGTAATGGACCATTTTAACCATCCAAGAAACGTAGGAGAGATGGAGAATCCAAGTGGTGTCGGCACAGTAGGAAATGCAAAGTGCGGAGACATCATGAGAATGTATCTGGATATAGATGACAACGGCATTATTCAGGAGGCCAAATTCAAGACCTTCGGATGTGGCGCAGCAGTTGCAACAAGCAGTATGGCAACAGAGCTCGTAAAGGGCAAGACAATTCAGGAGGCACTTGAGGTTACAAACAAGGCAGTTATGGAGGCACTTGACGGACTTCCACCAGTAAAGGTACACTGCTCACTTCTCGCAGAGGAGGCAATCCATGCGGCACTCTGGGATTACGCAGAGAAAAACGGTATCAAGATCGAGGGACTCGAGAGACCTGTAAACGATATCAGCGAAAAGGAAGAGGCGCCTGAGGAAGACTATTAATGAAAAAGAAGGTTGTAGTAGGAATGTCGGGCGGAGTGGATTCGTCAGTAGCGGCATATTTATTAAAGGAACAGGGATACGATGTCATCGGAGTCACAATGCAGATATGGCAGGACGAGGATGTATTTAAACAGTCACAGGAGGGCGGTTGCTGTGGGCTATCCGCGGTGGAGGACGCCAGACGGGTGGCAGCAGTGCTTGATATTCCGTATTATGTGATGAATTTCAAGGCTGATTTCAAGAAATACGTCATAGACTATTTCGTATCCGAATATGAGCGCGCATACACGCCAAATCCGTGTATCGCCTGCAACCGTTATGTGAAATGGGAGTCGCTGCTTCACCGCTCACTCGAGATAGGAGCAGACTATATAGCAACAGGCCATTATGCCCGCATAGCACAGCTTCCAAACGGCAGATACACCATAGCCAACTCAGTCACAGCGGAAAAGGATCAGACATATGCGCTTTACAATCTGACACAGGAGCAGCTTCGTCGTACGCTGATGCCTGTTGGAGAGTATGAAAAGCCACAAATCCGCCGTATTGCAGAGGAAGCAGGACTGCCTGTAGCGCACAAGAGCGACAGTCAGGACATATGCTTCGTGCCGGATCACGACTATGCCTCATTCATCGAGAATGAGACAGGCAAAACCTATGAGCCGGGGGATTTCGTGGATGAATCGGGCAATATTCTCGGCCGTCATAAGGGCCTCATCCACTATACTATCGGACAGCGCAAGGGGCTTGGAATCACAGCCGCAACACCTTTATTCGTAAAGGAGCTGCGTCCGGCAACAAATGAGGTCGTAATCAGCACAAATGAGTCACTTTTCTCTGACACCTGTTATATCAGCGATATAAACTATATGGCGCAGGAGCACATCACACCGGGCACCCGCAGTATAGGAAAGGTACGCTACTCTCACAGGGGAGCTGACTGTACACTCACACCTATGGAAAACGGCATGATAAAATGTGTATTTGACGAACCGCAGCGCGCCATGACACCGGGGCAGGCAGCGGTATTCTATCAGGATGGGCATGTACTGTGCGGTGGAACAATTGAAAAGATGTCATAGTAAATTAGCAGGACTTTTGAATAGTCGCGAATATATTATAATAGAGCAGACAGCATAACTAAAATGCCGTCTGCTCTATTAAATTATAGGGAAGTTTAAACAATTATGGAATGTTTTGAAATAAAAATTTTATAAGCACTATCTTTTTAAGGACTTAAATTGTTATACATTATAGACAAAGAAAAATAGCAAGGTAACAGGACAATAAGGTGAGCACTGATTATTGGTTGATTCAAAAGATAAAAAAAGGAAATACAGAGGCCTGTGATGAACTGGTGTCAAAGTATTATAAAGATATTTTGAACTATTTTACATACAGATGCGTAAATAAAGAAACAGCAAAAGACCTGACACAGGATACTTTTTTGAAATTTTTTGAACATATATATGAGTATCAATTTCAAAATAAGACCAAAAATTATTTGTATACGATTGCAGGAAATCTTTTGAAAAATTCATTTGCAGGGAAAAATACAGTTTCATTGGATGAATACATAGAAAATGTAGGAGAGATATGTGAGCAGGCTGATAAGTATAATGCGTTGATTGATAGAACCGATTTTGTGTCGGTATTAAATAAGCTACCGGATGATTTGAAGAAATGCATAAGTATGTATTATATGCAGGGGTATAAGCAAAAGGAAATATCAATTATGCTGGGAATATCATTGCCACTGGTTAAGTACAGAATTAAAAGAGCAAAGAAAATACTAGAAAAACTTATGGAAGGGGAGGATTATGATGCTTAAGAAGCAGTGCACAAAACGAGAATATGATAAGGAAATCAGCCAAATCGTAAAAAAAGCAGGCAATGTCTTATATGAACAGGCTGAAAAAAACATGTTAAGTTATCATCAGTTTTTAAATATACAGCTAAAGCAGATTCAAAAACGATGGTGGGTGTTGCAGGCTTTTTTGCTGATTATGATCTGCTTTTGGATTCATTCGGATAGAGATGGATATTACGCCAATAGAAGCCTTGGAATAGCAGGAGCTATGTTTATTATATTTCTTGTACCGGAGCTGTGGAAAAATGAGAAAAATAAGTGCCTTGAGATTGAAATGTCATCATATTTTTCTATAAGACAAATATATGCAGCGAGGATTTGTATTTTAGGAATCGTAGATATTTTTATGATAACGGTATTTGGCATGGTTGTACATTTTGCATGTGATCAACCGGTTTATAGTATTGTTTTTCAATTCCTGTTACCAATGGTGGTAACAGCGAGTATCTGTTTTAAAACCTTAGATGGGAAAAATACATTGAACTCCGGCTGTGCAATCATAATGTGCTTTATATGGGTTGGCATCTGGTGGGGGATAACATCAATTGAAGGCATATATGATGCTGTCATATATCCGATATGGGCTGAGGTGCTTATGGCTGCGATAATTTATTTAATTATAACAATAAAGCAATTTTTTGATAATTGTAATAAATACTGGGAGGTTAGATTAAATGAAATTGGCTATAGAAAATGTTGAAAAAAAATTTGATGAGTTTATTGCTGTTGATAACTTATCTATTGAAATGGACAATGGTGTATATGGATTATTAGGGGTAAACGGAGCCGGAAAAACTACATTGATGAGAATGATCTGCACATTGCTAAAGCCTACAAAGGGACATATTTTGTGTGATGGGAATGATATCTTTCAAATGGGCGCGGAATATAGGAAGATGCTTGGATATTTACCACAGGATTTTGGCTATTATCCGGATTTCAGCGTCAAGGATTATTTGCTTTACGTGGCATCAATTAAAGGGCTGCAGCCAATTGTTGCAAAAAAAAGAATGGAAGATTTATTGGAGCAGGTTGGAATGACCAGATACAGCAGGAAAAAGATGAAGCATCTATCAGGAGGTATGCTTAGAAGAGTGGGAATCGCACAGGCTATGTTAAATGACCCTAAAATCCTGGTGTTAGATGAGCCTACAGCCGGATTGGATCCTAATGAGCGAGTCCGGTTCAGAAATTTAATAAGCGAATTATCAACGGAACGTCTGGTGCTGTTATCTACACATATTGTATCGGATATTGAGTATGTGGCAAACAAAATTCTACTCATGAAGGATGGAAGTATCAGGAAAAATGGAACGGCAGGTGAATTGTTGTCCGGCATGAGTGAAAAAGTATGGATATGTAAAACAGATAAGAGCAATTCTGTTTTATTAAACAAAAAGTATAAGGTATCCAATATAAAAATGGAAGAGGATGAGGCTGTTTTAAGAATTATTTCTTCAAATAAGCCAATTGAAAATGCAGTTGAAACCAAAGCAACGTTAGAGGATTTATTTCTTGACTATTTTGATGAAATGGGGGAAGAAAACAATGAAATATGAAATTAAGAAAATAATTGTGAAGCCTGTAAATAGAATAGTCTTATTTATTACAACCATGATAGTGATCGTGTTTGCTCTGCTTGCGGTAAATGATGTTTCTTATATTAAAAATGACGGAACCACTGTACATGGACATTCTGCTGCTAAAGAGCTTACAGAAAAAAAGAACGAATGGAAGGGAAATTTGACAAAGGACACTTTGTTGAAGGTATATAGTTTTAATAAAGAAAACTCATTGCAGGAAGATGAAGATATTGAAAATGACGAGACCTATTCAAAGATTCAGGGAATAATGGACATAAGAGACTTAATAAATGAGGCATTTTCTCCGGCAGATGAATATGATTATTATCGTATTTCTAAAATATCTAAGGATAGCTTAGAGCATTTTTATTCAACAAGAGAAAATGGGCTTGATGAGTATCTGGATGATGCCGGAACAAAATATTCAGGAGAGGAAAAAACATATATTTTAAACAAGTATGAAAATATGCAGAAACCGTTATATTATGAAGCAGCAGAGGGATGGAAAACATTATTGAAGGCTGCATATTTTCCATCAATTTTAATTATTGTTATTTTGGCGTGTGCTTTTTTGGTATCAGGTATCTTTTCAGATGAATTTAAATATAAAGCTGATAGTGTGTTTTTTTCTGCAAAGATTGGACGAAGCAAAGCTATAATGTCAAAAATATATGCAGGGATAGGTACAATTACAGCAGTCTATTGGTTTGAGGTGATTTTGTTTACACTTATTGTTTTGGCAACACTTGGAGTAAACGGAGCCAACTGTTTAATACAGACTGATGCGGATAATTGGCATAGTATTTATAATATAACGTTTTTCCAGGAATATCTTATTACAGTCGTGGGTGCATATATTGGATGTATATTTATTTTATCATTGTCAATGCTCGTTTCGATACATACAAAGCAAGGCATTGTGGCAATTACTATTCCGTTTTTCTTTGTATGCGTCTGCCCGTTTCTCGGAAGGATTCCTATTCTTTCAGAAGCTGTAAATCTTTTGCCGGGACAGCTTTTGCAATTAAACACGTTGTTTAAATATATTTATCTGTATTGTATAAATGGCAGGGTTGTCGGGCTGATAGAATTAGTTGTTTTAATTTATTTTGTTGGAAATTTGTTTGTAATTCCGAGATTGTATTTTTCGATGAGAAAAATAAGGTAGTTATTTGAAAAAATGTGTAAATCTACATAGATATTAAGATGAAACAATGTATACTCTTCTTAATCTGCTGTATTTTATGAGATTAAGAAGAGTATAGCAATCATGGATATAGAAGTTTATAGTATAACATGCTATAATTAATAATCTATAATTGAAAGAGGATTTTTGAAATATGGTAAGCGTTAATATTTTAACTTGCTTTGTGGCTGCATTGTGGATGCCGATAATACATTTTTTTCTATTAAAGGGGATTGTTCAAACAAAGCGATTGCTGATAGGAAATGTAGCTGATATATTGATAGTATGGATAGCAGCATTACTTTTGACAAATGAAATAAGTTTTGTTATATCGTGTTTATTAATGGCAATTGTATTTCTAAGTGTTTTCAAGTGCAAAAAAATTTATTTGTTGTACATTCCATTTTCGTATATCATTGTGGTTGCATGTAATTATATAGTGGAAGTAATTGCATTTAAAAATGATTATATAAAGGAATATCATGAGACAAAAATATGGCTTGACATTCTACTCATGCTTATAATTACATTTACAAATTTTATTGTTGCATTTGTTATATCCGTAATAAAAAATAAGCTGGCAAATACATATGAGTTGGCTAAATGCAAAGAACTGATTTTTTTGGTAGCTTTTAACATATTGCTTTGCGCTGCAGCTTTTCTTATTAATGGATGGGCTACACGAAAGAGTAATTTTACAGGACAGATAGCCAAAACTAACCTTATGATTTTTGGCGGGTATATGTTTTTGACGATGGTTATTTCTGTTGTGACCTTTTGTATATACAGTGAGCGGCAGAAGATGAGAAACGAGCAGATGCAGTATAACAGTTTAAAAGAATATACGTCGCAGATTGAGGCAATGTATAAGAGTGTAAGGGCATTTAAACATGATTATGTAAATATACTTACGTCAATATCAGGATATCTTGAAGCAAAAGATTATGATAAATTAGAAGTATATTTTAATGATAGTGTTTTTAAAGAGAGTGGAAGAATTTTAAGAGATAATTTTAAGCTAAATCAATTGTCTAATATAAAAGATATGGGGTTTAAAGGGTTAGCATCTTCTAAGCTTATCTATGCTCATGAAATGGGTATAGATGTTGAAATTGATATATTACATGAAATCGATAATTTCTATATTAATATTTTTGATCTAAACCGTATAATGGGGATTTATTTCGATAATGCAATTGAAGCTGCTATGGCATGCAAGCAGAGGAAAGAGATAAAGTTTAATATTATTAAAGAGGCGAAATCAGTTGTTGTAATTTTGAAGAATACATTTAATCAGGAGAACATAGCATTAGGCAGATTAAATGAATATGGTTATTCAACAAAAGGGGAAGGAAGAGGATTAGGCCTTTATAATGTAAAGGAAATATTAAAAAAGTATAGGAATGTATCAAAAAGCACCAGTATTTCAGAGGGTTATTTTGAGCAGACTTTGATACTGCAAAAGTAGGTATATTTGTGTGGGGAAATTTAGTAAGAAAAAAGCAATATGTTTTTGTGGTTGAATGCATTATGGCAACGATTGAGTTAATGCTTTATAAAAAATTTTACTAGAACTCTATATTTAGTTTTAATACCTGATTTAGAAAATCAGGTATTAGTGTTAAATATAGAGTTTTTAATTTGGATATGCATTTGTTAACACATAGGCAATAAAATTAACCATTTATTACTAGAATGAAAAAAAATATTAATTTGATATAAAATAGTTTTTGTTAACAGAAATCATAACAATAAAAAGAAATGGAGAAAAAAATATGAGTAGTCCAAGAGTTAATGAACGGAAGGCATATGGTATTATTAGGAGAAAATAGAAAATGAAACATAAAATGCAACTGAATAGAGAAAATTTTAATATTGTATTGGCATATTTACAACTAAATTTAAAAATGCTATTTAAAGATAAACTTTCTTTTGTTTGGTCAATTACTTTACCTACATTTTTTGTGATCTATAATAGTAATCAAATTCATAGTGTAAATGAAGTTGGTGGATATCAAATTTATATTATTTTTACTGCGTACATATATGGGATAGTATTACATAGTATAAATATAAAGGAAACAGGGTGCCTCAAAGTCTTTTTTTCAATCAAACAGACAAAATTTGAATTCTTTTTTGCAAATCTACTTACACAAGTTATATTTTCTGAGATTTGTTTATTAGTGCTTGATTTTGTTTCTAGCATTATTTTAAAATTTTCATTTATTAAATTACTATTAAATTCAATCCTTTTAATAGTGATGGGTATACCTATACCGTTTTTGTTTTTTTCAATAACATTAATTAGTAAGTTGAAATATCAAATTGCAAATACATTGTTTACAATTTTAATAACAATATGTTTATTAACAATTGGAGAGGATACTATATTTAATTATATTAATCCTTTGTATCTTTATATTAAAGTTTTATATATTCATACGATTACAGATATGATTATATACATAGTGTTTGCCATGATATCATTTGGTGTAGGATATTTATCAATAAAAAGATATAGTGTTTTATCTAGTGAGGTAAGGTAGAAAATGATAAAAGTGGATAATTTCAGTTATTTGGATATTATTAATAAGTGTAATGTGACTTTCGAGAAAGGAATTTATTATTTAAGAGGAAAAAATGGAGCTGGAAAATCGACATTTTTGGACTGTTTATCTGGATTGAATACAAAGTATGAAGGAACTATAAGTGGAAATGAAAGTATTTTGTATTTAAATCAGAATTTATACTTTGATAATCGATTAAAAAGTAAAGATTTGGTTGTATTTGTTCTAAGAATATGTGGAATAAATGATGGAATGAATTTTTATTTGAATTTTATATCGAAGTACAAATGGGGAAATGAACTCGAAAAACTGATGGATAAAAGGGTTGGAATGCTATCCGGCGGAGAAAGGGCAAAACTATTTTTTTCTACTCTTTGTTGTGCAGATAAAGAATGGTATCTTTTTGATGAACCTTTTTCGGGAGTTGACGAAGATGGTATAGCAGATATGAAAGATATTATTTTAGAATTATATGATAATGGAAAAGGTGTTATTTTAACGTCACATGAAAAAATGCCATTAGAGGGGGTGCCATTAACTGCAATTTATAAAATAAGTAACGGGACTATAATTGAAGATAATAGTTAAGTTCAAAGACACATTGGTGCCTGACACCAATGTGGTCAAAATAGCGTCAACCATGATTGTTTATATTATAATTCTTGTGGCAGCGGATATTTTGATATTCAACAAGAAGGGAGAAGTTTCTTGATACCTGTTTTGGATGCTAAAACGATGTCATCATTGGTAAGCGTGATGGTTCTTTCTTTTAAATTAATATCGGATATTTTATCAGTATTTATAATAAATGAACGATGACAACGACAGAAACGTTTATCAAGTTCGGGTTCTATTTCTTTTAACTTAGCCTGAAATTCTAATATTTGATTTTGAGCATGGAGTATTACTTTATGTATATTTTCAGAAGTCTCAAAATAGTATATTTCATCAAAGTTTATACAAAATTCTTTTTCACCGGATGTAAGTCGGTATATGCTTTGATAATTATTCGAAGGTGAGCAATATCTTTGATAAGCCACGATGATGCATTGGTGGATGTGATCATTTATCTTTTTCGGCTCATCTTTTATGATATAATCCATGGCCTCAACCTTATATTGGAATGTTAGGCGGCTCATTTCAGAGTGGGTTGTAACGAATACTATAAACCCCCTTTGATCATATTGACGAATTTTTTGTGCCAGTAAAAGTCCGTCAATATCTTTGCCAAGGTCAATATCAAGAAAATACAGACCCGTGTTGTTGTCAGTATAAATTATATTTAACAATTCATATGGATCTGCAGTAGCACAGGCAAAGTTAAGATCGTAATCTTCAATCAGAATTATGTTTTTTATTAATTGGCTAAGGTAATCTCTCTCATTATCATTATCTTCGCATATGTATATATTTAACATTTTTCTCTCCGTAATAGCAGGTAATAACTAAATTGTATTTATAGTAAGAATAAAAGTCAAGCTTGAATATTTTAAAGAAACAAGTTTATAATATTAATTGGTAAATCGACAATTGGAAGGGAATTTATGTTAAAAATATTTGTATGCGAGGATAATACTGTTCAGCGGCAAAAAATGGAAAGTATAATTGATTGTTTAAAAGCAGATATGGTAGATGTGATAGAAAAAGGGATTGTGACTGCTAACCCATACGAGATACTCGAACATATAAGGAATGAAAATAATTCGTGCCTGTATTTTTTGGACATTGATCTCAAATGTGATATGGATGGATTTATGTTGGCACAAAAAATCAGGGAAACACAGCCCAGATGCTGTATAGTATTTGTTACAACACATTCTGAAATGAGCTTTATGACGTTCTCTTACAGGATAGAGGCTATGGACTTTATTATAAAAGATGATATAGGAAAATTGGAAGAACGGATGCTTCAATGTATAGAACAGGCGATAGAAAGATGTTGTAAAAAGGAAGAAAAGGATACAGAAAAATATACAGTAAAGATAGGAAATCATATAAAAAATATTACGCTCTCAGAGATAAAATATTTTGAAGCGGTTGCAGAAACACGTAAGATAATCCTTCATGCAACAAATTGTGTAATAGAGTTTTCAGGTAAACTAAAAGAAATAGAAAAAAATTTGAATGAAGATTTTGTGAGATGCCACCGCTCTGTAATTGTGAACACAAAATATATAGAAAGCGTGGATAGAGTTAATCATATCATATATTTGAAGGATGGGGAAATATGTCATATGTCTGTCAGACTCGGGAAGAAAATCTGGTGAATTTAATGGGGAGATTTAGAGGAAATATTTTCAACTTCATCAATGTCTTTTCTTATTTCAGAATCAACGGTTCTTACATGTTCCTTATAGTCGTTCTAGGTTTTCATAATTCAGCCTCCTTTCGAGCAAGGTAATCATTGGCGTATGTAATTATATTATTTCAAGTAATTCCGGAATATCATGCTTGAGTGTTTCAAAAACCACGTTCAAATCTACATTTCCGTAATCGTGAACTATACGATTTCTCAATCCATAGATTGCATTCCATGGAACGTTTCCTCTGTGGAGTTTATATTCATCTGACAATTTTTTTGCATTCTCAGATATTTGAATCATACGAAATAACATGGAATCGAGAAGGACTTCATTTGCATTAAGTTCATCAATATCAACATTTTTCATATGTGTAACAACAAATTCTAAATCCTGTTTCAACCTTTTAATATAATAAGCATCATTCTTAACATTGTCCATATATTTTCACTCCATCTTTTAGTATTTCCTGTGTTAGCTCAAAATTATCTTTCAATTGATTTATATCAAGTACATCAACTTTTTTGTGAAGTGCAGTTCTTATATCCTCCACTAATCCATAGAATTTTAATCCGGTCGCGTCTGTTGAAATTAAAAGGTCAACATCGCTGGTTGGTTTTGCTGTACCTTTTGAGTACGAACCAAACAGATAACAGAAATTAACATTATATTTATCAAATACAACAGAGCATTTTCTTTTTATATAATCAATATCTACTATACCATTTTCTTCATCAATAGGATTAATTTCAGATATTTTTTCAATCATATATTTGTACTTTATGCTATCTGCCTTTTTTTCATCATTTTCATAAGATTTGTATGAACGCAAAGAAACTCCGAGTATATCCGCAGCTTGATTTTGTGTTAATTTTCTCTCAATTCGTAAAGATTTTAATTCTCCCATGTTTGCACCTCTAAATATAGAATAGTGCAAAATTTGCACTTTGTCAAGCTGAGTAGTGCAAAATTTGCACTTTTATTTTTAATTACACGTAGCTATTCTACAAATATGATCTTAGACCATTTGGAATCACGAGCTTAATGTGTTACTACACATAGATATTGCAACGAAACAACGTATACTCTTCTTAATCTGCTATTTTTAACGAGATTAAGAAGAGTATATTTGCATTTTGACTCATTTTTTGCAGAAAATGCCGTTATACTTTACTTAAAGTGTATAAAAAACAGAGATTAAGAAGAGTATAACGATATATATTTTATTGGTGGAGGTGTAAGAAAAGATCTGTTGACAAGGGAATAATAATAGCATTAAATAAAAGTACGAAAAAACATACGATTTTTTGTACGGAAATGAGGTGTTAAATATGTTAGCAGTAAAGAGCATGGATGTAAGAGAAAATTTTAAATCGTTATGTGATAAGGTTTTCAGAGGAGAAACATTGATTGTATCAAGACCAAAGAATGAAAACATAGTGATGATGTCGGAATCTGAATACAATGAGATTATGAAAGCAAAGAGAAATGCTGAATACCTTGCTATGCTGGATAAATCTATGGCTGAAGCCGAAGCAGGTGGTTTTATTACAAAGACAGTGGATGAGTTAGGAGCATACGAATAATGAATGTAGTATTTACCCCGCTTTCTTTTTACTCAATAAGCTCATTATCTAAGAGAATATTATAACAGGGCATGGGCGGTGTTGTTAATGAAGACGCTTATATTTCGCTCACTGATATTGCAAAATATAAAAATCCAGACAATGCTTTTATTGTGGTGGCAAACTGGATGCGTAATCATTCTACAATTTCGTTTTTGGGCTTGTGGGAACAAATTCACAATCCGAATTTTAAACCTATCGAATTCGATAGGTTTAAAGCAGAATCTGGTGATAATGCTTTTACGTTGACACCGCAGCAGTGGATCAAAGCAACGGATGCAATCGGTATTGTATCAAAATCGGGACGATATGGAGGCACTTATGCTCATACGGATATAGCGTTTGAGTTTGCTTCATGGATTTCGACGGAGTTTAAGCTTTATATTATCTTCGCATGAAATGGCATATACATACGCTTCAGAAGCGGATATTTTAAACATGGCTTTGTTTGGGAAAACGGCAGCTCAATGGAGAAATGAAAAAGGAATAAAAGGTAAAACGCTTAATATCAGGGATTTTGCTCCTTTAATCATGATAATAATATTGCAACAGGTACATATACCGTGGTAAAATAGGACTAAGATGCTAGAAAACAGTTTTGGGGATATATAATATGGAGATAAAACTTCTAAATGAGAAAAAAGGTCAGAGAATGCTGATAGGTCTGGTATTGGTATTGTTTCTGACGATTTTTCTATGTGCGGTCTTTACACGGGAAGATGTAGAGGCCGTCAATAAACTGAAGGCTTATAAGCCTGATGATATACAATATATGAATAATGGTTCGGTTCTGCTTGAATTTACGGTTGATGCGAACAGCAGTGACAGGGGAGTACTGGTGTTCTTTACCTCGCATCAGTATGTAGATGCCTATGCAAATGGCACCCAGATATACAGCCTCAGGGAGTCAGGCGGCATATGGGGACATACCACCGGAAATGTATGGAATTTCATAAAATTGCCAAACTATGCAGAAAAGATCGTGGTGCGTCTTGAGTCATGCTATCCGGAGGCAACCTCTCTTCCGGACAAATTCTATGTCGGAACAGGAAATGAGATATATAGCTGGGTGCTCCGCCAGTCGATGCCTGCTTTTATAGTAAGTGTGTTTATTTTGATGGTAGGTCTGTTCATAACATCATACTGGCTGATCATCCACAAAAGCAGTCATATAGATGGGACGCTTTTTTACCTTGGAGTATTTTCGATATTATTGGGACTTTGGTCAGCAAATGAGACAAATGCAGCTGCGCTTATGATCATAAACAGGCGTGCATCATCATTTGCAGCATTTGTGCTTCTGATGGGAATGCCTATACCGTTTATCATGTTTGTAAAGAGCTTCCTTGAGATAAAAGACAATCGTTTCTGGCGGTACATATGTGATCTCAACGGTCTTGTCATACTGGTAAGCTATATACTGAATTTTACCGGTATCTACGAGTTTCGCAGAAGCCTGTGGATGACACATTTTATCATAATACTTATGCTTGTATATATGTTCATCGTTATAGTGGGCAAGATTACCAAAAGACAGGTGGATCAGAAATTAAAGGCATGTGGTGGTGCGCTTATCCTTGTTTTTGCAGCTACGATAGTAGATCTTGCCGAATATTACCAGACATGCAATAATTCAGGAGTATTTGGCAGGAGCTCATTCCTTATATTTATAATCGTTCTCGGCATCGAATCGGCAAGACAGGCTGTTGTCAGCCTTAAAAAAGGCAGACGAGCCGAGGAACTCGAGCAGTTTGCCTTAAACGATTCCATGACAGGACTATACAATAGAAATGCATATGATTTCTTTGTACATAATGAAACAGACTTTAAAAATTATCTGATAGTGACGTTTGACATAAATAACCTCAAACGTTGCAATGATAATTACGGACACAGTGCAGGAGATGCATACATATCAAATTCTGCGCGCGTGATCGAGAACATTTTCGAGCGTTTCGGCAAATGTTACCGTATCGGAGGCGATGAGTTCTGCTGTGTCATTCCGAAAGCAAAGGGGTTTAATATACAGCGTTACATCCAGAAACTTCATCAGGATGTTGAGATATTAAACAACAAAAACATCATCCCTACAGAGGTCGGTATCGCCTGTGGATATGCATTTGTCACAGAGACGGATACAGACATAGAGAAGGTGCGCGAGCGCGCAGATGAGATGATGTATCAGAACAAAAAAGAACTAAAGGGGCTTCATTGAAGGTACATTTCCGGGATGGCCACGTGCTCTGTGGTGGAACAAAAATGTAACTGTTTTTGCGGTTTCATGAACAGCTACAGGTAAAATATTAAAAACCCCATAAATTCCTGTTGACAGATAGGGATTCATGGGGTATATTTATATCAACAATTAATTCATACAAATACAGTATGAATATAGGAGATTAAAACAAAGCATTAACATTACAATGACATCAAGGAGGACACAAACATGTCAAACATTTATCAGGGAACATTAGGACTTATTGGAAATACACCGCTTGTAGAGCTTACACATGTAGAGAAGGCATACGGACTTGAGGCAAGACTTCTTGCAAAGCTTGAGTACTTCAACCCGGCCGGATCGGTAAAGGACAGAATCGCAAAAGAGATGATTGAGCAGGCAGAGAGAGACGGAAAGCTCAAGCCGGGCTCAACAATCATCGAGCCAACATCAGGAAATACAGGAATCGGACTTGCAGCAATCGCAGCAGCAAAGGGATATAAGATTATCATCGTTCTTCCTGAGACAATGTCCATCGAGAGAAGAAACATCATCAAGGCATATGGCGCAGAGCTCGTGCTTTCAGACGGTACAAAGGGTATGAAGGGAGCTATCGCCAAGGCAGAGGAGCTTCATGAGCAGATTCCTGACAGCTTCATTCCTGAGCAGTTTGAGAACCCTGCAAACCCGGAGGCACACAGAAAGACAACAGGTCCTGAGATCTGGAACGATACAGACGGACAGGTAGATGCATTCGTAGCCGGAGTCGGAACAGGCGGAACAATCACAGGAACAGGTGAGTACTTAAAGAGCAAGAACCCTGACATAAAGATTATCGCAGTAGAGCCTGAGACATCAGCAGTGCTTTCAACAGGAAAAGCCGGAGCACACAAGATTCAGGGAATCGGAGCAGGCTTCGTACCAAACACATTAAATACAGAGGTATATGATGAGATTATCCCTGTATCAAATGAGGCATCATTTGAGTATGGCAAGGTTATAGCAAAAGAGGAGGGCGTACTTGTAGGTATTTCTTCAGGAGCAGCTCTCTATGCAGCAATCGAGGTAGCCAAGAGACCTGAGTTCAAGGGCAAGACAGTAGTAGCACTTCTTCCTGACAGCGGAGACAGATACTACTCAACAGATCTTTTCAAGGATTAATAAAGTATATTATGATAGCGAACAAGACACCCCTGCGGTGTCTTGTTTGCATATAATTCAATTGATTCTTAAAAATACCATAAACTTTTTTCTTTGTTTTTTGATTTTCAGCTTATTATTTACATTTTTTGGTTTTGGTTTGGTTTTGGAGCTTGGTTTTGGAGTTACGAATATTTAGGGATAATATATTAGTTATATCTTGATAAAAATGCCCAAAAGGGATAATATATTAGCATGATTAACTTATATCAAAAAACATGGACAGAAATAAATAACGACATTGCACAAAAGATAGTACGCTTGCGCAAAAGAAAGAAAATTACTCAAAAGCAATTAGCTGCAAGATCAGGTGTAAGTCTTGGTTCACTTAAGCGATTTGAGCAAAGCGGTGAGATATCCCTGCAATCTTTGACCAAAATTGCAATAGCTCTTGATGTGGAGAACGAACTTGAAGACTTGTTTAATAATGTGCCATTTGCATCTATCGAGGAGGTAATTAATGAACAGACTAGATAAGCTTGAAGTTTTTTATCATGAAAGACTCGTCGGAACGATTGCTTTGTACCAAAATCGTCTGGCTGCGTTTGAGTATGACAGTAACTGGCTGGCAAATGGATTTTCCATAAGCCCTTTTTCGCTGCCTTTGGAAAAGAAGGTTTTTATACCAAAGATAGATCCGTTCGAGGGACTTTTTGGTGTTTTTGCGGATAGTCTGCCTGATGGCTGGGGCAGATTGTTGGTTGACAGGCTTATGAAGAAAAATGGCATAAATCCATATGATATAGGCAGCCTTGAGAGACTTGCGATTGTAGGAAGCTCAGGAATGGGAGCTTTAACCTACCAGCCTGTTATAACAATGGAAAAAAATCACGATGAGAAATCGTTGGATGAAATTGCATTGGAATGTGAAAAAATATTGAGCACAGAGACTTGCGATAATCTGGACTTTCTGTTTTCTAAGGGAGGCTCCTCCGGCGGAGCCAGACCTAAGATACTTACAAAAGTAGACGAAGAGGATTGGATCATCAAATTCCCGTCATCTTATGATAGCATAGATATAGGCAGACAGGAATATGATTATGCAATGTGTGCCAAAGAATGTGGAATAGCAATGGAAAATATAAGATTATTTTCCTCTGAGCGCACGAAAGGATATTTTGGAACGAAAAGATTTGACCGTACTAATGACTCCAAAAGCAGAAGAATTCACATGGTATCAGCTTCCGGGCTGTTAGAAACATCTCACAGAATACCAAATCTCGATTATGATATTCTGATGCAGCTTACACTCCGGCTTACCAAATCTATGGAAGAATGTGAAAAATTGTATCGACTTATGTGCTTTAATGTGTATGCGCATAACAGGGATGACCATTCGAAGAATTTTACTTATCTGTATGATGAAGATGAAAGCAGTTGGAAATTGTCACCGGCGTATGACCTCACCTACAGTAATTCAATCGGTGGAGAGCATGCTACCACGGTAAATGGAAATGGTGTAAATCCGGAACTGGACGATATTCTTGCGGTTGCCAAAAAGATTGGATTAAATATGACAATGGCAAGGAAAACCGCACTGAATATAAGAGATTGTGTTAATGAAATGCTTGGGGAGTATCTATAGTGCAGTGATAGTGTATTATCCATAATATTTGATTATTAAAAAGAATGGCGATTTGCAATATAAATACCCCGTTTCCGTTATAACTATATTTTATAATGGAAACGGGGTATTTTTTATACTCTATTCTTAATTCGAAAAATGACGTATCTTCAGATGAATACCCCTCTCATCAGCAATCTGCTGACAAGTCTTTATATCCTCCTCAGGGAGCACATCCACGATAGAAAGCTGTGTATGCTTGATCATCCGGTTGCATTCCTCGGCAAAATCCAGCATAGCCTCATAAGCATTGTCAAAGGATGGCCTTGTGACCTTATTGTATTCCTCGGCATTTGCAGCATTCAAGCTGATGGAAACAGAATCAATATACTCAGCCAGCTCCGGCACGATATCCCTTCCGTGATAGAGATTTCCTAATCCGTTAGTGTTTACGCGGATAGGAAGCTTGTACTTTTCCTTCACATATTTAGCTGTTTTCTCAAGGATGTCCAGCGCGCAGGTTGGCTCACCGTAGCCGCAGAAGACGAATTCCTCATAGCCTGTAAAATCAAATGCATCGATTGCAGCTATTATCTCATCATATGTTGGGTCCACCGTATGCCACAGTGATGTCGCATCACCTATTGCGTCCTTCTGAGAGCGTATACAGAATGTACAAGCGCAGTCACATTTATTTGTGATATTTGCATAAACCTCGTTTTTGTAAGTATAGATTATATCAGCCATTATTTAGTATCCTCCAATGTGAAAAATCTTCTCTTGAATCCGATTTTATCAAGCACCAGTCCAAGAATAACAAATATTATAGCACTTCCACCGCTTTGTATACAGCTTCCCGGAACAGAAACCGGAATTATTGCGATGAGACCGGTGAAGGCCTGCTTTGTGAAACCGTATGTGATAAATGCCTCAGCAATGGCATAGCCGGTTGCGGAAATTGCGAAAGCTATGATAGTCGATATTACATTTCTCACGGTCACAATTTTATCTGATTTGTTGGTAAATGGAATGGATATGAGAGCCTTGATGATGATTGTTGCAGGCGCCCAGATAGGTGCAGTCAGTAAATCTGCCATGCCCCCGCCGATAGCTGCGGCTGTCATTGCATACGGCCATGGAAGAAGGCAGGCTGCGATATAGATAAGGCTGTCGCCAAAATGAATATATCCGCCATTCTGTCCGACCGGAATGTGACATATATATGCTGTGAAAATAGTAATCATGGCTGCCATGAGGGCAGTAAAGGTGAGTTTTTTAACCTGTGAATTCATAAAATAGATTCTCCTTTGTGTTGTATTAACTCGGGCTTAAGAGCTTGATTGAAAATCCGGTGCATTTTTCTGCAAAGTGTGATAAGAATCACATAAGCATCACATCAGCTCCCGCAAAAACTTCTCGAAATTCACTCCGTCATTCGGCACGGTGTCATCATTCATGGTATCTGCGATGCTGTCATACAGGAATTTTCCGGCGCGCTCAGCGGCCTCCTCTGTGGAAAATCCGTTCAGCCTGCTTCCGCATATAACGGATGCAAACAAATCTCCTGTGCCCGAAAAGCTCACGTCGAAAAAGTGTGATCTGTGGGTTGTAGTGCCGTTTGCGGTAGTCACGAGATTGTAGATAAAGGGTGCCTTATCATCCCTGCATTTGATTCCGGTGATGATTACATCCTGATTTTTGCCGGACAGGCATCTCAGCTTCTCGCTTATCTCTGTCGCAAGCGGCAGAAGCACATCTTTTCTCGTGTCGCTGTAAACCTTTTCGATATCATAGTCTGCCAAAAGGCATGCCTCGGTCAGATTTGGCGTGATGACATCGGCCTTCCTGGAAAGCGCCTTCATGCCATCCAAAAGAGCGGCAGAGTATATGCCGTAGGTTCTGCCGTCATCGCCCATCACAGGGTCCACGAGCAACATCGTGTTTTCCTCATAAAATACATTCAAAAAATCCATAAAAAGCTCAATCTGCTTCGAGCCTGTCATGAAACCACTGTAAATGCCGTCAAAGTGGACATTGTTTTTCTGCCAGTTGTCGGTGTAGTCCTTAATCATGGCTGTCAAGTCTGTGCATTTATGATATTCATATCCTGTCTGGTTTGTCAGCACTGCTGAAGCCATGGGACAGCACTGTACGCCCTGCGCGGACAGTACTGGGATTGCGGCAGTCAGAGAGCACTTTCCAAAGCCGGACAAATCGTTAAAAACGGCTGCTTTCTTCATATATCCTCCGAATGTTTTAATTAATCTTCTATGTTTATCTGCGGTTGTACACTTGTGGTGTGGCAGTCACCTGTGGCATACGCTTGATTTATGACGTGCCGTGTGGGAGTTACATGCCACATCAAACAAAAGTGAGCGCAAAAAATACTCGTTCAAGCAACACAGCAAATGTACCGCCATTAACAAAATATAGGATAAGTATACATGCGTCTGACCATATTTCTATGACCAGAAAGATAAAAAAATAAATGCCAGATAAAATGTTTTTGAAAAAGAACGCTGTCTGTGATATTATAGATGTGTATGTAAATACGGAGGTAAAAGCATGTTTCAAAAGAAACAGATTATATATAGTGAAACCCTTGGCGTATGCGTGGTTGACAACATCGTATCGCTTGCGGCATCTAAGAGAGAAAAGCCGGTGCCGTACTATGTACTGAAGCCTGTGTTTGAGGACAAGGTGTCATATATACCGGTGGAGCATCATCAGGTGGTACTGCGTGATATGTTCACGATTAAAGAAGCTCTGGAGCTTAAGGAAACTGAGCAGTATGAGAAGGATAAGCACCTGAAGCAGGCGGTTGACTATGTACTGGACAAGGTGGCTATAAAATAAAATTACAACAAGGAGGACTGGATTACATGGGACAGCAGCATGCAATACACAAATTTGTGCTCGGAACCAAGGACTTTGATGACAAGCAGTCAGAGTTCATGTACGATAGAGGCTGGTACAGCATCACGGATATAGTAGGTGAGGAGAGAAATATCATCTACAAGTCAAGAAATGCCCAGGAGGCATATCTCAAGTGGAATATCTATATCGGCAGGAAAAAGGAGCGCCTCACACCTGAGGAGAGAAAGAAACAGCGTGAGGAACGCTATGAGAAAAAGAGAGAGCAAAACAGAGAGCACCACAGGATATAGGAGAGCAGCATGGGCATTTTTAACGTAGACAACAAATTTTTCAGGGCATTAAACAAGCTGGTAGATATGGTCATTTTGAGCTTTTGCTGGGTCATATCATGCATACCTGTTTTTACAATAGGAGCAGCATCCACAGCGCTTTACGATACATCGCGCCGTGTCATCCATCACGACGAGGGCTATGTGTGGAGAGGCTACTGGCATGCATTTAAGGAGAATTTCAAGCAGGCCACCAAGGCATGGCTGGTACAGCTTGTAATACTTATCGTGCTTTTGGGAGATATTTATATTACATGGTCAGGTCTTAAGGCAGGCAATCAGTGGGGAGCCTTCTCCGTAGTGTTTATCATAATGGCACTTATCGCCGCAGCCTGGGCCATATACACATCAGCGTATATTTCACGATTTGAGCAGGTCACAAAGATAACCCTTAAGAATACAATACTCATTCTTATCGCCAACCTGCCGTGGACATTACTGGTCATAGTGATACTTGTGGTATCACTTATACTTGCATGGATTCTTATTCCGCTCATTTTCATACTTCCTGTCGGCGTAGCGCTCACCTATGAGTTTATTTTTGAGCGCATTTTCAGAAAGCTCATGACTGAGGAGGACAGGCTCCGCGAGGAGGAGAAGGATAAGGAGTACAGGGATTAGCACAATAAAAGACAATCATAATAATGCATAAGGAGGAAGCAGCAATGAAGAAAATTGGAATGCTTACCAGCGGAGGAGACTGCCAGGCACTTAACGCAGCCATGAGAGGTGTGGTAAAGGCGCTGGCACACAATGTCGACGAGCTTGAGATTTACGGCTTTGAGAACGGATATAAGGGCCTCATCTATGAGAACTACAGAATACTTACATCAAAGGATTTTTCAGGCATCCTGACAAAGGGCGGCACCATACTCGGCTCATCAAGACAGCCTTTTAAGCTCATGAGAGTACCTGATGAGAACGGATTGGACAAGGTCGCAGCCATGAAAAACACCTACAAGAAGCTCGGTCTTGACTGCCTTGTTATTCTGGGAGGAAACGGCACACAAAAGACAGCCAATCTTCTCAGGGAAGAGGGACTCAATGTCATTCATCTGCCAAAGACCATCGACAATGATATCTACGGCACAGATGTGACCTTTGGCTTCCAGAGCGCGATCAATATAGCTACAGATGCAATCGACTGCATCCACACCACAGCAGCATCCCACAACCGTGTATTCATCGTTGAGGTTATGGGCCACAAGGTAGGCTGGCTCACACTGTACGCAGGTGTTGCGGGCGGCGCAGACATCATTCTGCTTCCTGAGATACCATACGATATTGACAAGGTCGTAGATGCCATCCACAAGAGAACAAAGGAGGGCAAGGGCTTTACCATTCTTGCAGTAGCGGAGGGAGCCATTTCCAAGGAGGATGCAGCCCTTTCCAAAAAGGAATACAAGAAGAAGCTTGCAAAGAGCAAATACCCATCAGTATCATACGAGGTTGCAGACCGCATCAGCGAAAGACTCGGCCTCGAGGTCAGAGTGGCAGTGCCGGGACATACACAGCGAGGCGGCAGCCCATGTCCATACGACAGAGTACTGTGTACACGCCTTGGCTCAGCAGCGGCAAAGGCCATCATGGATGAGGATTACGGCTGCATGATAGCCATGGTAAACGGACAGACAAAGAAGGTTCCGCTTGCCGACGTAGCAGGAAAGCTTAAGACTGTAGATCCAAAGAGCCAGATGATCAAGGAAGCAAAGCGCACCGGCATCTGCTTCGGAGATTAAGCAGCAATATTAGATATAAGGAAGGTGAAAAGGCGTGTCTTATCAGGCCCTATACCGTAAGTTCCGTCCACAGGAGTTCGAGGACGTAAAGGGACAGGAACACATTGTAACAACACTGAAAAATCAGATAAAAGCTGACAGAATAGGGCATGCCTATTTATTTTGCGGCACGAGAGGTACAGGAAAGACCACAGTGGCCAAGATATTTGCAAAGGCAGTCAACTGTGAGCACCCTGTAGACGGAAGCCCGTGTGGCGAATGTCCGTCGTGCAGGGCGATCACTGAGGGCTCATCCATGAATGTCATAGAGATAGATGCAGCGTCAAACAACGGCGTGGACAATATCAGACAGATTCGTGAGGAGGTCACCTACCGCCCGACAGAGGGCAGGTACAAGGTCTATATCATCGACGAGGTTCATATGCTTTCGGCAGGAGCCTTCAATGCACTTTTAAAAACACTTGAGGAGCCGCCGAGCTATGTTATATTTATACTGGCGACCACAGAGGCGCACAAGATACCGATTACTATCCTGTCCAGATGCCAGCGCTATGATTTTCACAGGATTTCCATAGACACGATTGCATCCAGACTCAGCGATTTGATGGAGCAGGAGCAGGTGGAGGTCGAGGAGCGTGCCATAAGGTACGTGGCCAAGGCAGGAGACGGCTCCATGCGAGATGCGTTAAGTCTTCTTGACCAGTGCATTGCTTTCCATCTGGGTGAGAAGCTCACCTATGAAAATGTGCTCGAGGTGCTTGGAGCGGTGGACACAGAGGTGTTTTCAAGGCTCTTAAGGCGCATACTCGATGAGGATGTGACAGGCGCCATCCGCATACTGGGCGAGCTCATTGATGAGGGCAGAGAGCTGTCACAGCTTGTAAATGATTTCACCTGGTATATGAGAAACCTTTTGCTTTTGCAGAGCTCCGACGATATGGAGGAGGTGCTTGACATCTCAAAGGACAATCTTGAGGCGCTTAAGGAAGAGGCAGCGCTTGTAAAGCCGGAGACTCTCATCAGGTATATCAGGGTATTTTCCGAGCTGTCCAGCCAAGTAAAGTTTGCATCGCAAAAGCGTATCATGGTCGAGATAGCCATAATAAAGCTGTGCAGGCCGCAGATGGAAAAGAGCTATGATTCGGTGCTTGACCGCATAAACAGCATAGAAAAAAAGCTTGAAAAGGGTATACCTGTAGCGGCACAGGCTGTGCAGACACAGGTTGTGCAGCAGGCAGCAGCAAGCGAGCCTGTAGTGAAAAAGGAGCTTCCAAAAGCAATACCACAGGATATCTCAGAGCTCATGAAGCACTGGAAATCCATACTTTCGGAGATGGGAGCAACCTCAAAGGTTTATCTGAACAAGGCTGTGACCTCGCTTGGCAATTCCTCTGACCTGATATTGATGTTTGATGATGAGAATGCATATGAGTATCTCTCTGAAAACCGCGCAGGCTGTATGGATACGCTGGCTACGCTTATAGAAAAGCGCATAGGCAAAAAAGTCGAGGTGACTGTCAAGAAAAATAATTCCGCAGTCAGCGCAAAGGAAGTGGTTGTGGACTTGACAGATATGATAAATTTTGATATAGAGGAAGAAAACTAAGTTATAAGCAGGGCAAGGATTAAGCCCATCAAAAACAAGGAGGACGCCAGAATGGCAAGAAGAGGTGGATTCCCTGGAGGAATGCCGGGAAACATGAACAATCTTATGAAACAGGCGCAGAAGATGCAGCGTCAGATGGAGGAGGCTCAGAAGCAGCTTGAGGATGCTGAGGTTACAGCAAAGGCAGGCGGCGGAGCAGTCGAAGTCACTGTTTCTGGAAAAAAGGAAATCACAAAGGTCAAATTATCCGAGGAGGTAGTGGATCCTGACGATATCGAGATGCTCGAGGATCTTATCATGGCAGCAACCAATGAGGCACTTCGCCAGATTGATGAGCAGTCACAGGCATCTATGTCCAAAATCACCGGTGGCCTGGGTGGCGGTCTGTTTTAATGGATTTTTACAGCAGTGAGATATCAAAACTAATAGAGGAGCTGTCACAGCTTCCGGGAATCGGAGCCAAGACAGCGCAGAGACTGGCATTTCATATCATAAATATGCCAAAGGAGCAGGCAAAATCGCTCTCTGACGCCATAATCGATGCGAAGGAACATGTCAGATACTGCAAATGCTGCTATACACTCACAGATGACGAGCTATGCCCCATCTGCAAGGATGCGGCAAGAGACCATAAGACCATCATGGTTGTTGAGAATACGAGGGATCTTGTGGCATACGAAAAGACCGGTAAGTATGAGGGAGTGTATCATGTGCTGGGTGGCGCAATTTCACCCATGCTTGGCATAGGCCCTGCGGATATCCGTCTGAAGGAGCTCATGGTACGCCTTGAAAAGGACGTAGACGAGGTCATTATAGCGACCAATTCAAGCCTGGAGGGCGAGACTACGGCCATGTATATCAGCAAACTCATCAAGCCTACCGGCATCAAAGTGACACGAATCGCGAGCGGAGTTCCCGTAGGAGGCGATTTGGAATATATTGACGAGGTGACCCTGCTTAGGGCGCTTCAGGGAAGAACAGAGATATAAATGATAGAAGGAGACATCATGAACAATCTTGAACTTGAGAAGATGGCGAATGAAATTCGCAAGGACATTGTGACAGCAGTTCACAGTGCCAAATCCGGACATCCGGGTGGATCACTTTCATCAGCAGATATTTTTACATATCTGTATTTTGAGGAGATGAATGTAGACCCTGCCAATCCAAAATGGGAGGACAGGGACCGTTTCGTGCTCTCAAAGGGACACGTAGCACCGGGTCTTTACTCTACACTTGCAGAGAAAGGATATTTTCCAAAGGAGGATTTAAAGACACTCCGTCATACAGGCTCATATCTGCAGGGACATCCTGATATGAAGCACATCCCTGGCGTTGATATGTCAAGCGGCTCTCTCGGACAGGGTGTATCTGTCGCAGTAGGAATGGCTGCAGCAGGAAAATATGACAAGAAGGATTACCGTGTATACACACTCACAGGAGACGGCGAGATTCAGGAGGGACAGATCTGGGAGGCAGCCATGTGGGCAGGCCACCGCAAGCTCGACAACCTCGTAGTTATCGTTGACAACAACAACCTCCAGATAGACGGCTCTGTTGAGGACGTATGCTCACCATACCCAATCGACAAGAAGTTTGAGGCATTCAATTTCCACGTAATCAATATCGACGGCAATGATTTTGACCAGATCAGGGCAGCCTTCAAGGAAGCCCGTGAGACAAAGGGCATGCCTACAGCCATTATCGCAAAGACTGTAAAGGGCAAGGGCGTATCCTTCATGGAAAATGCCGCAGGATGGCATGGAAAGGCTCCAAACGATGAGGAGTATGAGATCGCAATGGCAGACTTAGAAAAGGCAGGTGAAGCATTATGTCAGAAGTAAAGAAAATCGCTACAAGAGATAGCTACGGAAACGCACTCGTAGAGCTTGGAAAAGCACACGATGACCTTATTGTACTTGATGCTGACCTGGCAGGTGCCACAAAGACCTGTATCTTCCAGAAGGAGTTTCCTGAGCGCCACTGGGACTGCGGAATCGCAGAGTGCAATATGACAGGTATCGCAGCAGGACTTGCTACATGCGGCAAGGTGCCTTTTATCAGCTCATTTGCCATGTTCGCAGCAGGCAGAAACTATGACCAGGTAAGAAACTCAATCGGATATCCTCATCTCAATGTCAAGATAGGAGCCACACACGCAGGAATCTCTGTAGGTGAGGACGGAGCCACACACCAGTGCCTCGAGGATCTTTCACTCATGAGAGAAATCCCGGGCATGGTTGTAATAAATCCATCAGACGATGTGGAGGCAAGAGCCGCAGTAAAGGCAGCCTATGACCATGTAGGCCCTGTATACCTCAGATTCGGCAGACTTGCAGTGCCTGTGATCAACGATACACCGGACTACAAGTTCGAAATCGGAAAGGGTATCGTACTCAAAGAAGGTAAGGATGTATCTATATTTGCAACAGGACTTGAGGTATCAGAGACACTTGAGGCAGCAAAAATGCTCGCAGCAGACGGCATAGATGCTGAGGTTATCAATATCCATACAATCAAGCCAATCGACAGAGAGCTGATTGTTAAATCTGTATCAAAGACAGGCAAGGCAGTCACAGTAGAGGAGCACTCTATCAATGGAGGTCTCGGCAGTGCTGTGGCAGAGGTGCTCTGCGAGGAGCAGCCTGCAAAGCTTCTGCGTATCGGTGTAGAGGACCGCTTCGGTGAGTCAGGACCGGCAGTGGAGCTTATCCACAAGTATGGACTGGATGCAGAGGGCATCTACAACAAAGTAAAGAATTATATGAAGTAGTGGGTTTTATGAGCTTCGCACTTGGGGGCTGTGCTCACCGGTGCAGCGTACAGTATATTCCTCAGAAAAAATATGAAGTTAGCCGCGGGATTTCTTGTGGATAGCGTGTGGAATGCATTTAGTCATTCTTGCTATTTTACATAATGGAACCCTGCGGCAGTTCATATTGTTTTCTTCGGAACATACTGTACGCTTTCCGATGGTCTGCAGTTTGTTGAGTGCGAAGCATTTTACTTCTTCATATGTTTGAAAAGTCGGGCGCATGAGTTCATGCGCCCTTTTTTCATTATTGATTAACGAAATAATTTGATAGTGTACTGATGGATTATGTGTAATTGGTAAATTATTTTTGGGATGCGGCTTGACGGCTATTTTAAGTGTGATTTATGGCGTTTAATACAATATATATTTACAATCGCACTTTTTTGCATAAATCTACAATCTGCAAGTGCTATGCTGACCGAAAAAGGAGGCTGGCATGATAGATATTGTGACGAACAACGTCAGGCAGATTGGCACACCGGCGGATGAGGGCCGGGTTTACATATCGGAGAAAGCGTACAAGCGCATAAAGACAGAGGGCTTTAAGGATAAAGAGGTTTTTGTACTCATGGGGCATACGGAGAGCAGCGGAGGCAGGTATGCCACATTTGTGGAGGCGGCGATTGCAGTATATGATATGGAGTTTGACAAAAATGCGCCTCTTTGGACCAACAAGGTATGGAGCAGAGTGTTTGCGGAGATAAAGAAAAGCTATGAGGAGCTGATTATCGTCGGATGGGCATTCAGGCAGGACGATTTTCCGGCGGAGCCCACACCCATGCTTGAAAATATACACAGGGAGCACTTTGGCGGCGCTCATCAGCTTATGTTCCTTTTGAACAGGACCGAGCAGGAAGAAAACTTCTTTATCAAAAAGAATAATCATCTGAAGAAAAAGACAGGATTCTTTGTATATTACCGCATGAATGAGCATTGTGATAGTGCTGAAAGCTATAATAAAACCGACAGTTATGGTAACGATGCCAGTTGTAATAAAAGCGGCAACTATAATAATGACGACAGTTATAATAAAATCGACTGTTATAGAAATGTTGATAGCAATAATAAAAGCAGCCGTTATGAAGATACTGACACGGCGGCTGAAAGCAGTTATAGTCGGATACATAAAAGAGCCTCGGCAGACGACAGAATCAATGTGACGTTCCCTGAGGAATTTGGCAGTATATCTAAAGAACGCGGCCGGTACAGAAAAGCCATGGAGGCAGGAAAAGAACCGCGCAAGGGTTCGCTTGCATCTGTGGTTATGGTTGCGGCGATAGCAGTGCTCATAGTGCTTATAGGGCTTAAAGCCGGTGCGGGAATGAGCGGCACATTAGATAAAAAGGAGACACTTCCTGCCATGTCCACAGAAGAAGATTTAATTCCAGTGGAAAAAATATCCGGTGAATGGTATACTGACAAGTAACGAACACTTTGGAAGTAGAACAAAAGGATAAGATTATGGCACAGAGAGCAGACTTTAAAACTGTCGAGACCGATTTGGACGAGCTCGAGGAAAAAATACGTAAGCATAGAAGAAAAATAGCAAAAAGAATAATAATAGTCGTGGCAGCAGTCGTGGCTTTATTTCTTATAGTATGGCTGTGGATGGCGCTGCGCACCTACAAGACATATGATGTCAAAAACAGCGTGGAGCAGAAGGACAAGAGTGCGGTGTCATTTGTGGATTTCTGTGGAGCGGTAGTGGAGTACAGCAATGATGGTGTATTGTATACAGACTCAGACGGAAACCGTATATGGAACCAGGCATTTGAGATGTCATCGCCACAGGTTGTCACATGCGAAAGCTTTATGACCATCTATGACAGGGGCGGAACAGAGCTGTATATTATGGACAAAAAAGGCATAAAAAAGCAGATAAGTACATCACTGCCTATAATCAAAGCGTGTATAGCCAGACAGGGAACAGTGGCAGTGCTCGTAAACGAGGACAAAAACTACTATGTAAAGCTGTATGACACAAGCGGAAAGGAGCTTGCCAGCGGAGAATTTTTCGGTGAGCAGAAGAATATTCCGGTTGATATAGCACTCTCATATGACGCCAAAAAGCTTGCAGTCGATATGATAGATTTATCAAATGGAAAAACAGACAGTGTGATAGCATTTTACAACTTTGGCTCAGTAGGACAGAATGAGATTGACAACAATGTGGGTACCTACAAATACGAGGATCAGTTGATTCCTGAGATAGCATACGTGTCCGACAACAAAATGATAGCGGTATCCGACAAAAATATCATGGTATTTGACGGAAGCCAGAAGCCGAAGCTAAAGCAGAAAATAAAGCTGGGAAAACAGATAGACAGTGTATTTTACAACAACAAATACATAGGAATAGCGTACTCCAACAACGATAAAAAATGCACCAGTCATATTAAGCTGTATGATTTTAACGGCAAAATGCTCATGGAAAATGATACATCAATAGCATACCGTAATATAGAATTTGACAGCAATAATGAGGTATGTGTGACCGGTGAAAGCGCGTGTGAGATATACACCATACACGGAGTGAAAAAATTTTACCATACCTTCGACCAGAAATTGTACAAGGTAATGTATAAATCAGGCATTAATAACTATATATTCATATATGAAGGAGCAATGGACGAGGTGAGGCTCAAATGAATTGGTTATTAATAGTAGTGATATGCATAATTGCATGGAATGCGGTGAGAGGATATACCAGAGGGCTGCTTCGCATAGTATATTCACTTGCAGCCTGTATACTGATGCTCACAGCGTCGTCCATGGCAGCCCCATATGTCAGGGATAATATATTGTCGCAGACCGGGATAGAGTCTGTCATATACAGTAATATCGAAAAACAAATAGCTGTACAGGGGCAGAAGGCCACGGGTGATTTTGATATGGCAAACATATTACTGCAGCAATCAGGAGCATATGATTCCATATCCACGCAGCTTACAAATGCCATCATGACAGGACTTTCATTTTTTATAGTAATCTTTTTACTCGGAATAGTGGAGTACTTTGTCCGCAGGCTAATAAGAAAAATAGAAAGAGTGCCGGTCATAAGTACGGTAAACCGGGTTGCCGGCTTTGGAGTAGGCTTTATAAAAGGAATAGTTATAGTATGGCTGCTCCTTGCGCTCATATCATTGTTGGCCACATCAGAAGCAGGACAGGCAATGACAGTATATATAAATGATTCCCTGATGCTTAAGTATCTGTATGAAAACAACCCTATCATAAAGCTGATAGAAAATATACTTTAGCTTAATTTTACAAATGTGCGTGGTGCAAAAAAAGCTGCACATGTTTTATTTTTATGGTGGAAAAGCGCATCATTAAAACCGCTTATTTACATGCAGGCATAAAATATCAGTGAAATAATGCATAAAAGAGAAAAGTACAGAAGCAATAAATAGTATGTGGATAACTATGTAAATACAATATATAGTTGTGTAAAAACAATGAGAAAAAAATATATATAAAAAGATAAAAAATGTGTTGACTTTATGTGACACAGATGATATTATATCAAAGCTGACTCGCGGGACACATTGAGTTGTAGAGCTTGTGAGTTATATTTTACAGACATGACTTTATAAATATTGCTTTTAAAATAAGCTGAAAAGTTATGAAAAAAGTTCTTGACAAATGAAAAACATTTTGATAGAATAAACAAGCTGTCGCAAGACAGAGAGCTTAATAAGAAGTTCAAAAAATAAAAAAGTGCTTGACAAACGAACAGCGATTTGATAGAATAAATGAGCTGTCGCAAGAGAGCAAAACAAAGAACATTGATAACTGAACAGTGAGAAACCTTGAAAGATTTTGAGAATCAATCAGAACGCTTCAATG
>CAKRNE010000007.1 GCA_934365945.1 uncultured Agathobacter sp.
TATTTTCACTTTTTTATTTTTCTCCAGAAGCTCATATATCTTCTCGACATCATAATCCGGCTTCATTGATAAAGCAGTTTCGTAAATCGGAGCAATAACTTCCTCTTTTTCTTCCAGGTCATCTGCTATCTCTGCAGTACTTCCTGCATCTTTTCCTTATCATTAGCATTCTTCAATACTTCAAAAAGCAGCCCCTGGGTTCATACACTCAAGGTCTGCTTCTTTTTCATTTTATAGACTGTCCATAGCCTGATACATGGTGAGCATTGGTGCCATAACTGCTGCCACAAGCACACCTACAATTGCGGCCAGTACAAGAATAATCATAGGCTCGATTGCAGCCATAACTGTCTGGGTAGCCATCTCTACTTCCTCATCATAGTAGTCTGCAAGACGTGTGAGCATACCCTCGAGATCTCCTGTTTCCTCTCCGATTCTGGTCATATGTGATACCATAGGTGGAAACAGTCCACACGCTGTGATTGGCTCTGAGAGAGGAACACCCTTGCTGACCTCCTCTCTTGCCTTGTTCAATGCATTTCTGTAGAGAGCGTTTTTCATGGTATTTGCAGTAATACCAAGCGCCTCTATCATCGGAAGTCCTGAATATACCAGTGTTGAAAGTGTACGGGCATAATTGCTGGCTGCGGTTTTTATGTTTAGCTTTCCAAAAACCGGAAGCTTTCTGGCAAGTGTACCAAAAAATATCTGTCCACTGTCGGTCTTCTTATACGCCTTTATCGCAATAATCGCTATTGCAACTGCAGCTACAATGATATACCAGTAACCGGTGACAAAATTACTCATTGCCACAACCGCTTTTGTGATTCCAGGGAGCTCTGTACCGAGGTCATTAAACATATCTGAATAGCTCGGAATTACCTTAACAAGCATGACTATTACAACTGCTATCGCAACTATTACGACAATTATAGGATAAACGGCGGCTTTTTTTATCATACCGTTTAGCTTTGCTGATTTCTCAAAATGTGCTGACATTCGTTCAAACGCAACATCTATTTTACCTGATGCCTCTCCTGCCGCAACCATGCTGATCATGATATCAGGAAAAACGTTGGGATACTTTTTCAGACTGTCTGAGAGTGTCTCACCTTTTTGGATTTCCGCATGCACGCCTTTTATAGCCTTTGCCATCGTCTTGTTCTCTGTCTGGTCAGAAAGCATATCGAGTGTGTCAAGAATTGTGACACCTGCATTTATCATACTTGTGAACTGACGGCAGAACACTGACAAGTCTCGCGGTTTCACCTTTCCGCCTATGCTAAAGGATATTTCCTTTGTGAGTGCAGTTGCTTTTGTAAGACTTATGACCATGTTTCCATCAAGCTTAAGCTTATTTTTGGCCTCAAGCTCTGTCTCTGCAACTATATTTCCTTTTTTTTCTTTTCCGTTTGGATCTATGACCTGATATGTCCAATCAGCCACTTTCGTATCCTCCTTTACGGTAATTCAACAATTTTATATAAATTAATTCTTAATTTAATTTTATGTGTATCTAATTATTCTAATAGCGAAGATGAATGCGGTTAGACATGGCAGCCGGATCATGTGCATACGATAATGCTGTTTCCGGTGCAATGAGCCCCTGACTGTAATACTGTGTGATGCAGTCATCCATAGTCTGCATGCCTTCCCTCTTTGATGTCTGTATAATTGACGGGATCTGAAAAGCCTTTGCCTCACGGATCAGGTTTCTGATAGCATTATTGGCAAGAAGTACCTCAAATGCCGCTATTCGTCCACCGTTTACCATCGGAAGCAGATGCTGGGCTATGATGCCCTCAAGTACACCTGAAAGCTGCACCCTGATCTGTTGCTGCTGATGTGGTGGGAACACATCTATGATACGGTCAATTGCATCAGCCGCACTGTTTGTATGAAGCGTGGAGAAAACAAGATGTCCTGTTTCTGCTGCTGTGATAGCTGTAGAAATAGTCTCAAGATCACGCATCTCTCCTACAAGTATTACATCCGGATCCTGTCTGAGTGCAGCACGAAGAGCTGCCGCATATGAGAGTGTATCTTTTCCAACCTCTCTCTGTGTCACTATAGAACGTTTTCTTGAATGAAGGTACTCTATAGGATCTTCAAGCGTGATTATATTTTTTGAATCTCTTGTTGCTATTACATCAATAAGACTGGCAAGCGTGGTTGATTTTCCACTTCCTGTGGCTCCTGTTACGAGAACCAGTCCTCTCATCTTTGTGGTAAGATTCACTACCGCCTGCGGTATTCCAAGATCCTGTGGCGACGGCACATCATACGAAAGGATTCTAAGAGCTGCCGCATACGAGCCTCTCTGTCTGAACACATTTGCCCTGACTCGTGAAAAGCCCTCTACCGAAAAGGCAAAGTCGAGCTCTCCCTTTTCCTTAAGCTCTCCGAGAAGCTCTCTCGGAACTATCGGACCAAGCAGATTATCTGTCTCCTTGTCGGTCAATACCATATTCCCCTGTGGCACAAGAGTTCCGTCTATACGAAGCATTACCGGATTTCCCGGCGCGATATGTATATCTGATGAATTCTGCTGCTGTGCCGCTCTAAGTACGTCTGTTATCTGCATTTTTCTCCCCCTTAGTTCTCAAATGTTGTCTTTAACATCTCATGATATGAGGTCACTCCCTGAAGGACCAGTCTTATTGCACTCTGTCTTAAGGTATGCATGCCCTCAGTACAGGCTGTCTCATTGATTTCATCAGGCGATGCGCCTTTTCCTATGAGTGTTTTAAGCTTTGGTGTAACTGTCATTATCTCATATATTCCTATTCGACCTTTGTAGCCGGTATGGTCACAGCGTTCACAGCCGCATGGCTCATATATTTTCACCGGTTTAAATGCCGGAATACCCATAAAGGTCTTTTCCTCTTCTGTGAGCAGATGCTCCTTCTTGCAATCCGGACAAAGTCTTCTGACAAGTCTCTGCGCAATGATACCCTTTACAGAATCCGCCAACAGATAGCTCTCCACTCCCATATCCTCAAGTCGTGAAAGCGTACTCGCAGAACTGTTTGTATGCAGTGTACTTACCACAAGATGTCCTGTGATTGATGCCTGCACTGCAATCTCCGCTGTCTCACGGTCTCTAATCTCACCTATCATGATGATATCCGGGTCCTGTCGCAGAATAGAACGAAGCGCCGACGCAAACGTCAGATCCGCCTTATTATTTACCTGCACCTGGTTGATTCCATCTATATTTGCCTCCACAGGGTCCTCAACTGTGATAATATTTACGTCCTCCCTGTTGAGCTCTGAAAGTGCTGTGTAAAGTGTCGTTGACTTACCACTTCCCGTAGGTCCTGTTACAAGTATGATGCCATTGGTATTCATCAGTATATGGTCAAAGGCCTTAAGCTCATCATCCGAAAAACCAAGCTCCTTCTTGTCTCTGGTGAGTGCTTTCTTCTGTGCCAGTCGCATAACGCACTTCTCTCCAAATACAGTTGGCAGCACAGAAACTCGGATATCATACTCTGTCTTATCTATTTCCATCGTGATACGACCGTCCTGCGGCTTTCGCTTCTCTGAAATATCCATGCCTCCGATAATTTTCAGTCGGGTAATGATAGCTGAGAGAAGATGTATGCTGTAGGATGCCTTCTCATAAAGCGCACCGTCAATCCTGTAGCGCACTCTGACCTTATTTTCAAGTGCCTCTATATGTATATCTGAAGCCCTGAGTCTGGCCGCCTGCTCAATTATAGAGTTGACAAGCAAAACAACCGGTGAATTGTTGACATCCTTGCTGGTTGCTTCCTCTGCCTCAGCGTTTTTCTGCTCACGCTCTTTTCGCTCTCTTGCATACTCCTGCGCTGCCTTCATGGCCTCGGTATCACCATAGTACTTGTCAAGTGTCAGAAGAATATCTCTGGCTGTCGCAACCGCCGGCTCTGCCTGCAGATTTGTGATGATGGAAAAATCATCCAGCGCGACCATATCCATCGGGTCTGCCATTGCTACATGTACGATATTGGCATTCTTCGGATCAAATGCAATTGGTATCATGACATGCTTTCTGAGTACGGTCTCATTGACAAGAGCCTGTACCTCTTCCGGAATATTCATGGCACTGACATTCACAAACGGAAGCTCAAGCTGCTGTGAAAGTGCCTTTGCAATCTGAAGCTCATTGGTAAATCCAAGCTCTACAAGAGTCTCACCTATCTTTTTGTGAGTCTCCTTTGATTTTTTCAGAGCCTGCACAAGCTGCTCCTGAGTTATTACATTTTCATTTATAAGCATATCTCCGATACGCTTTTTCTCTCGTCTTAAAGCCATTTCGGCTCCCCCTTCGTCTTATATAGGAAAATTGTACCATTATAATTATCTTATTTCAAGTGCTTTATCAAGAAAATTTTGACGTATAACCCGACATGGTAATGTCAGACTATACGTCTTAAAATAACTCTGTATTTAAGTCCTGCCGGAGCATAGACTCTCATTGTTAAAAACTAAAGATTCCCAGTGACTGCAACAATAATATAAGCAGGAATGCCGGTGCAATAAATTTAACCATGATTATATAAAGCCCTTTTCTGGTAAATTTGCTACCTCCGCGTGTCACCTCATCTATTATTACCTTTGGACTTACTATCCAGCCAACGAGGATACATGTGGCAAGTGCCACGATTGGCATGAGCACATTGTTGCTGACATAGTCCATTATATCAAGTATCTGTCCGACTGTGCCGTTTGGAAGCTTAACCTCCATATAAAGCTTATTGTAGCCAAGGCAGACTATTATCTCTGCAATCAGGACATATACCGTGACTAAAATTGCGCTTTTTCTGCGGCTCCAGTGAAATCTGTCTATAAGACTCGATACAATAGCCTCCATAATTGATACAGACGATGTAACTGCTGCAAATGCAACTATCATGAAGAATATCAGTCCCACGATATCTCCTGCTATTCCCATTGCATCAAATACCTTTGGCAATGATATAAACATAAGCCCCGGTCCTGCTGACATGCCGTCACGGCCCATAAATACATATACAGCCGGAATGATCATAAGACCTGCAAGGAATGCAACAAGTGTATCAAAAATCTCTATCTGGTTGATTGAACCCATGAGCTTTGATTCCTTCTTGACATATGAACCGTATGCAACCATGATTCCCATGGCTACACTGATTGAATAGAAAAGCTGGCCGAGCGCATCAATAAACACCGTAGTAAGCTTTTGCAGCGTAAGCCCCTTGAAATCCGGAATCACATATATCTTAAGTCCCTCAAGACCACTTCTTACTGTGCCCGATGCATCCTTATGATTAAGCGTCAGTGAAAAAATACCGATTACAAATATAAGCACAACAAGGATAGGCATGAGCACCTTGCTGAATCGCTCGATTCCCTTATTGACTCCGCCAATGACAACCGCTGCTGTTAAAAGCATATAAACCACTCCGAATATGATTGGTGCCCACTGGCCTGTGATAAAGCCTGTGAAATATCCATCAGCAACTGCATTCTTGCCGCTTCCTGTAATGAAAAGTGTAAAGTACTTTAAAACCCATCCACCTATAGTACAGTAGTAAGGCAGAATAATAGCCGGTACTATACATGCAAGCACACCGATAAACTTGCCCTTTGGATTGATAAGACCATACGCTGTGAGCGGTCCCTGTCCGGTCTTACGGCCTATTGCAATCTCAGTGGTAAGCAATGTGAAACCAAAAGTCAGAACAAGTATCAGATACACCAGCAGAAAAAGTCCTCCTCCGTCCTTTGCTGCCAGATACGGAAACCTCCATATATTTCCAAGTCCTACCGCACTACCGGCTGCCGCAAGGACAAAGCCAATGTTGCCGGAAAAAGTGCTTCTTGATTTTTCTTTCATTTTCTACTGTCTCCTTATATATTATATAGTTTAATTTCGATTTAATATGGACATTGTTTCCATTTACAAATCTAATATACCTATTATAATCATCCGGAGTACATTTTGCAATGGTTGATATTATTTATTCTTGTGTGGTGGCACATGGCAGCTGTCGTGAGTGCTACGCTACACTGTCAAGATACTGTACGAATTATACCTCAAAGACTTTCATAACTTGACGAAACCGTCGCTACTCGCCCTCCATTGCTCGATAGCTCCTTGTCCCGGCGTCCATGCCGTGACATTTCTGATTTTCATCCGGCATAATTCAACAGTATCTAGACAGCTCCGCTATTCGCTCTCACGACAGCTGCCATGTGCCACCACACGTAACGCAAATTCTCCACAACATAAGGAACGTAAGCCCCGGGTACCGCGGGCGCACACGTACTCCCGCCGGAGCGCATAGCGAAGTGGCTTAGATACTGTAGAAATTATGCCCACAGGACACAGAAACGCCCCTGCATGGACGCAGGGGCGAGGAGAACCGCGCCACGGAAGGCGCGTTTCGACGGTTTCGTCAAGCATCGAAACACTCAAAGCATAATTTCGTACAGTATCTTAGCCACGTAGCGTAGCGACGGCGGGAGTACGTGTGCGCCCGTGATACCCGGGGCTTGCGTTCCATACTAATAAAAGTACTAATAAAAGTCCTAAATAAGGTTCTTAATTCCCTCTGTTAAGCGCTTTGCAACTCTTACATTGTTCATCGTATAAAGGTGAATTCCCTCCACACCATTAGCTAAGAGCTCAATTATCTGGCTCTCGCAGTAAGACATTCCGGCATCAAAAAGAGCTGCCTTGTTGTCTCCGTATCTGTGGACAATCTTCTGGAACTTCTCAGGGAACTTGGCACCGCACATTGTGACCATTCTCTGAATCTGAGCCGCATTGATACAAGGCATGATGCCCGGGATAACAGGCACATTGATGCCTGCAAGCCTGCAGT
This sequence comes from uncultured Agathobacter sp., assembly GCA_934365945.1. Classification (GTDB taxonomy): domain Bacteria; phylum Bacillota; class Clostridia; order Lachnospirales; family Lachnospiraceae; genus Roseburia. The sequence goes on from CAKRNE010000007.1 coordinate 6,855, forward strand.
CCTCAGCGAAATTGAAGAAGGTATCATTGTCAAAGAAGAGCTGTGACAAAAGAAGCTCTGCTCCTGCATCAACCTTTTTCTTAAGATTCTTAATATCCTCTACCTTATTGGCAGCCTCCGGATGGATGTCCGGGTAGCACGCACCTGCGATACAGAACTGATCGCCTGTGGTATCCTTTATGTATTTAATCAAATCGCTTGCATGGAGAAAATCCTCCTTTGCAGGCACATTTGGATTTCTGTCTCCTCTTAAAGCGAGGATATTCTCAATGCCCTCATATGAAAGCTGTCTGGTGAACTCATCTATCTCAGCCTTGTTATAGCACAAACATGTAAGGTGCACTACCGGTTCCACATTGTACTGGTTCTTTATCTTCTTTGCAATCTCAATAGTCTTGTTATTGTTTGAGCTGCCGCCTGCGCCAAATGTCACGCTGATATACTCAGGATGGCAATCACAGAGTATCTCAAGCATCTCGTCGATATTTTTAAAGTCCTCCTCCTTCTTTGGCGGAAAAATCTCGAAAGAAAGTGACTGTGGTTTGTTTGTATGTATCTGTGTAATCTTCATGTTATCCTCCGGTATATATGATCATTTCAGAATTCGTAATAATATAGTCCTTATATTACTGTAGTTTTTTGTCATTGTAAAATATATTTTTCTTTTAGTTTGTCATAAATAAAATCTATATCAAAACAGGCTGAGCCTTTGATTTTTTTATATGTGGTGATATAATGAACGAAGCAAATCCAAAAGAGGTACCTTATGAAAAAAATAGATTTTGATAACGATTCGATAAAGAAAAACATATTGCAGGCTGCTCTGCCCATGCTGGTAGCGCAGATTCTAAGCCTGTTGTACAACATTGTAGACCGCATATACATCGCCCGCATACCTGATGTCGGAACTACTGCACTCGGTGCTGTGGGGCTCTGCTTTCCTATTATAATGCTGACAATCGCTTTCTCAAATCTCTTTGGAAGCGGCGGTGCTCCGCTTTTTTCAATAAAAAGAGGCATGAGTGATGACAAGGCCGCAAATACTATAATGAATACCAGCTTTACAATGGTCTGCACATTTGCAGTCATTTTTACAGCTTTGTGCATGATTTTTGCAAAGCCCCTTTTAATACTCTTTGGTGCATCTGAAAATGCCCTTAAATACGCACTCCCATACCTGCTCATTTATCTGCTTGGAACACTCCCATCCATGATTTCAACAGGCATGAATCCCTTTATCAACGCTCAGGGCTACTCCACTACAGGCATGCTGTCCGTGGCAATCGGAGCCGTTGCTAACCTGGTGCTTGACCCACTTTTTATATTTGGATTTAATTTTGGCATCAAGGGAGTGGCTATTGCTACGGTCATTTCACAGACTCTGTCTGCGCTTTTTGTGCTTCACTTCCTAAGGAAAAAGGCTGAGCTTAAGGTGCGTCTTTTGAGTCCTTCTGAATTTAGTGAAAATACACGCTATGCAAAGGATATCATAAGCCTAGGAACCTCCGGCTGTGTCATGCAGCTCACCAACAGTCTGGTATCTATATGCTGCAACAATGTGCTTTCAGTGACCGGTGGCGATTTGTACATATCGGTAATGACCATCATATCAAGCATCAGACAGATGGTCGAGACTCCAATTTATGCAATCGTGGAGGGTTCGTCTCCTGTTTTAAGCTACAATTATGGTGCCAAAAGACCTGCCCGGGTGAGAAAATCCATTTTCACTATGGGACTGCTCGTGCTTCTGTACACAGCTATCATGTGGAGTGTGATTATACTTGCCCCTCATGCCCTGATTGCTATTTTCAGCTCCGATGCCACACTCATGGATGATGCGGTAAAGGCTTTAAATATCTACTTTGCGGCATTCATATTTATGGATCTGCAGTACATCGGACAGACCACCTTCAAATCACTTAACAAAAAGAAGAGAGCTATATTTTTCTCCCTGCTTCGCAAGGTGTTCATCGTTGTACCACTGACATATCTTCTGCCATACTCCTTTGGCATGGGAACGAACGGTGTGTTTATGGCAGAGCCTGTATCAAATGTGATTGGCGGAAGCATCTGCTTTGTAACTATGCTTAGTACAGTACTGCCGGAGCTTCGCAGAATGGAGCAATAACATATTTATCAGCGCTATACATGCTGCACTTCATGGAATGGAACAACACCTGCTACAGCCTCATAGAATCGAGCAATAATTAAAGCATCTCATCAATACAGATGCCGTAGCCTCCTGTCGGATCATCGACAAACACATGGGTGACTGCTCCTATTATTTTGCCATCCTGTATGATAGGGCTTCCGGATGTGCCCTGCACTATTCCACCGGAAAGCTCTATCAGCCTTTCGTCTGTCACCTTAAGCTCCATTCCCTTGTTGGTATCTGTCGCTTTTTTGTCTATATTTGTTATTTCCAGATTATATTTTTCCAATTTTCCCGATATTTCCGATATCATCTGTGCACTGCCTGTGTGTATCTCATCCTTGCAGGCAACCGGATAATACGTATCCTCTGTGGCATATTCCGACAACTCATCACTGTCAAGCTGTCCGTAAATTCCCAGATTACTATTGCAGTCAAGTGTGCCTATGTGGCTTTTTTTGCCAAAGTACACCACTCCGCCTATCTCTCCCGGCGTGCCTGCCTTTCCCTTTTTGATTTTGGTAAGCTTCATGCTGTACAAATCACCGCTGTTTGCATACAACAGATTGCCGCTTTGTGTTCCGTCCCCGATTCCATGCCCCAGCGCGCCAAAACGGCCGTCCTTTGTATAATAAGTGATAGTACCTATCCCCGCCAGATCGTCCTTCACCCATATTCCCATGTAGTATCTGCCATCGTCCATCCTGACAGGCGCAATATCCGCTGACATTTGTTCACCGCCTCTAAGAAATTTGATGTTTACCGTTCTTTTATTAATTTCTGATTTAATTTTATCCTCATTACTTTTATCTTTTAGGCTTTCATCCAGGTTTTCATCATACTGCTTCATGATGTCATTCACAGCCTCAGAAAGTTCCTCCTTGTCTGCCACAGTGCGCCCATTTACAGATAGGATATAATCACCGCACTTCACCTTTTTATCTGCCGGATCGACTTTTTTGCCATCCTCCTCTGTCACCTCTGTCGTATTCACAACAAGCACCCCCTCTGTCTGCTCATATATACCGGTCAGTCTGCCGCAGGCATATACGCCCTCAACGCCTGTGCTATCACATATTTTGCCGGTCTCTTGATAATCGCTGTCCGTAGCTCTGTCAGTTAACGCTGTATCTGCTGTCTGTCCTACGGCTTGTCCGTTTCCACCGTTTCCACCCTTTCCACCGTTTCCATCATTTCCACCATTTTCGTCATTCTCACCATTCTCCCCCGAATCAGCCGATACACTCGCCGTCTGCCCTGAAAGACCTGTCGCATATCTCCCATAGTCTCCCTTTGATTCACTTAAAAAACTGCCTAAAACACTCTCATCAAATGCCTTATCTACCCTGCTGCACCACTTATCATCACTGCTTAGCGCAAACATAGCTATCACTGCTGCCGCCAGAGTGACACTCACAAATTTTCCAAAAAACTTCCGCATACTGTTACCTCCATTTTGGTTAGTATGCGCCTGTCATTTTTCTTTTATTCTTTTATTATTTTATTATCTTATTATCTCATTGTAACTATTCCAAACCATTTAAATAAAAAATCTGATATAGTTTGACAGTTTAATAGTTTTCCTATATAATTTCGATATATTTATATGTTTATTATAAATTTCACATATAATTCCCACGTTGTCAGTTACAAATAAATACAGCAATTGCTTTGCAATTCTTAAATCACCATTTAATAAAGGAGGGATTTCATGAATACATACCTGCTAATCACATCAATAGTTATCTTCCTATGTATCCTGCTAAACCGAGTCTCAAACCGCATAGGTATTCCGGCGCTCTTAGCCTTTATCATGCTCGGCATGCTCTTTGGCTCTGACGGAATCATGAAGATAGATTTCGACAACTACGCGTTTGCCGAACAGATATGCTCTACCGCCCTTATTTTTATCATGTTCTACGGTGGCTTTGGCACCAACTGGCAGCGTGCAAAGGCTGTTGCCGTCAAGGCTGTGCTTTTGTCCACCATCGGTGTTATTATCACCTGCTTTCTTACAGGACTGTTCTGTCACTTTGCCCTGCATATGAGCTGGGAAATAAGCCTCCTCATCGGTGCACTTATTTCATCAACCGATGCGGCGAGCGTTTTCTCCATTCTCCGTTCAAAAAAGCTGAACCTGAAGTATAATACAGCCTCTCTTCTTGAGGTAGAAAGCGGTAGTAATGACCCATGTGCCTATATGCTTACCGTTGCCTTTATAGCTATATCACAGGGCAGCGTAAGCTCCGGAAATATTGCCATACTCATAGTAAAACAGCTTGCCTTTGGCATACTCTTCGGAGCTCTGATTGCAAAGCTTTCCATCGTATTACTTAGATATATACGCTTCAAAAGCGCGGGGTTTGATGCCATTTTCATGGTGGGAATAGCACTGATATCATATGCCCTGCCTGCTTACTTTGACGGAAACGGCTTCTTAAGTGCCTATATTGTCGGCATCATACTCGGAAACACTGAAATAGAAAATAAAAAGAATCTGGTAAATTTCTTTGATGGAATAACAGGACTCATGCAGATGCTTATTTTCTTCCTGCTTGGTCTGCTTTCCTTCCCGTCAAAGCTGCCACAGGTCATAGTACCGGCACTCTTAATATTTATATGGCTGACCTTTGTGGCAAGACCTCTTTCTGTAGCACTTGTGCTCACACCTTTTCGCAGCAAAATTAAACAGCAGCTGCTTGTCTCGTGGTCAGGCTTAAGAGGAGCAGCCTCCATCGTGTTTTCCATCATGGCATATACAGCCACCAATGATGACCTCGACACCTTCCACATAATTTTTATGATGGTACTCTTTTCAATACTGCTTCAGGGCTCAATGCTCCCATGGATATCGCGAAAGCTTGATATGCTCGATAAAACAGCCGATGTAATGAAGACCTTCAATGATTACTCAGAGGAAGCAGACATCCAGTTCATACAGCTTACCATACCTGAAAATCATCTGTGGTGCGGCCACAAGCTAAAGGACCTGACACTGCCGCCGGAGACACTGATTGTGCTTATCCGCAGAGGTGAGCAGAATATAATACCTGACGGCGAAACAATAATACTGCAAAACGATGTGCTCGTGCTGAGCGCTATCACACCCGATGAGATACATGGCATAAAGCTGGTGGAAAAAATAATAGAAAAAGACAGCAGGTATAACAATAAACTGCTGTCTGAAATATCAAAAAAACACAATGAGATTATCATAATGATCCAAAGAAACGGACAGGTAATCATCCCTAACGGAAATGTACGGCTGACCACAGGTGACATACTTGTAATCAACCGCGCCGTAAACTGATAATGTCAGATTTTTTTCTCCATGGCAAGCGCTTTCATCTCGCGTGCGCTCTCCATCACGGTATCCGTAATTTTTGCACCGCCGAGCATTCTGGCAAGCTCAGCCACGCTGTCTTTATCATCGAGTCTGTGAATCCTTGAAACCGTGGATTTGTTCTCGACTGCTTTCTCAATAAGGAAATGTGCATCTGCCATAGCTGCTATCTGTGGCAGATGTGTGATACATATAATCTGGTGGTTACGGCCAAGCTCATTCATCTTCTCAGAGACCATCTGAGCTGTACGTCCACTGATTCCCGAATCAATCTCATCGAAGATAAGTGACTCGATGTGGTCATTTTCTGCCATGATTGTCTTGATGCCGAGCATGATACGTGAGAGCTCTCCGCCTGATGCTACCCTGCCGAGCGGCTTAAGAGGCTCCCCCGGGTTAGTAGAGATGAGAAACTCAGGCGCATCGATTCCGTTTGCTGTATAGTCAGGCAATCTGTCAAACTGCATATCGAACTGCACATCAAGAAAATTCAAATCATTAAGTGCTGATTTAATTTCTGACACAAGCTTTACAGCACTTCTTTGTCTGATTTCCGATACCTCATCCGATATCTGTGCCAGCTCCTTTTCCTTCTTTGCAAGCTGCTGCTCTAATTTCTGCAAATAAGAGTCGTAATCATTCAGGACACTGATACGCTCCCTCTTTTCATTGAGTGCTATCAGTATATCGTCAATTGAGCTGCCGTATTTGCTCTTTAGATGATTTATCTCATCCAGACGCTTTTGTGTCTCATAGAAGGTCTCCTCGTCAAACTCAGCCTGTGATATATACCCTGATATCTCGTGATTGAAATCAGAAAGCAGACTGTCTATCTCCGATAGCTGATTCTCCAAGGCTTCCACATCCTCATCATAGCCTGATACTTGTGACAGCTCTCTTACTGCCCTGCCAATAAGCTCTGAGGCGCTCTCCATCTCGCCTCCTGTGGCAGAGTATGCAGCATTTACGCCCTCCATGATTTTCTTTCCGTTTGAAAACTTCCTAAACTGCGCCTCAAGCTCCTCATCCTCACCAGACACCAGGGCTGCTTCTTCTATCTCCTTCACCTCGTACTCAAGGAATGACAGCTCACGGCTTCTGTCTTCATTATCGATATTGGACTTTTCATACTCATCCTTAAGCGCCCTGTATGCCTTGTATGAGGCTGAAAGCTGCTGCTTTTTATCGCCAAGCGACTGCTTTGCGTACTCATCAAGTATATCCAAATGCTTTTTCTTTGATAAAAGTGACTGGTGCTCATGCTGACCATGGATATCTATGAGATATGAGGCTATTTCCTTCATCCGTGAAACAGATACGGCCTCACCGTTCACCCTGCCGACTGCGCGCGACTGTGTGATTTTACGGCTCAAAATCACGCATCCATCCTCAACCTCCACATCAAGCTCCCTTAAAGCCTCTATAATCTTTGGGTCCTCAACCGAAAAAATCAGCTCCACAAAAGCAGGCTTTTCATTGTCTCTTAGCATCTCCTTTTGCACTTTTTCACCAAGTGCCAGATTGATAGACCCAATGATGATTGATTTTCCCGCTCCGGTCTCTCCCGACAGTATATTTAATCCGTCAGAAAACTCAACCTCGCACTCGTCTATGAGTGCCAGATTCTTTACATGTAGATTTTGTAACATATTTTCTCCTTCCTCTCCCAGGCATGACGATATATGTTATTATCCGGTAACTATCCAGATCTGTTTTGAACCGAAAGCAGCATTATTTTGAATAGTTACCTTTTTGTTACAATTCAGATTTAATCTGATATTCATGTAACATTATTCCACAATTCTGCGGATTTTTTTCATCACCGCATATGTATCATCAACAGTCCGGATTGCACACATGATTGTATCATCTCCGGCAATCGAACCGACGATTTCTCTCATCTTCATGGCATCTATTGCAGCACAGACTGCGCTTGCCATTCCCGATACGGTCTTTATGACTAGGATATTCTGAGCCATATCCATCGACAAAAAGCCCTCTCTGAGCACTCTCTCGTATTTTTGAGAAAGATTCTCAGGTGCATCCGTTATCACAGCGTACTTCTGTCTGCCGCCTGCAGTAGGAATCTTCGTGAGCTTAAGCTCTCTTATATCCCTGGATACTGTGGCCTGTGTCACGCGAAAACCATCCTTTTCAAGAAGCGCGGAAAGCTCATCCTGAGTCTCTACTTCATTCTTTTGAATTATCTCTATTATCTTGGATTGTCTGCTTGTTTTCATGTCCTGTCACCTCATAAATATTATTCGTAACTATTCATTATAACAATCCTTATCTGTGTTATGAATAATTTCCCATCTTTTTGCGGAGTATCTCCAAAAAGCTTCTCTGGTGAAGCTTGCATATCTTTGTATAATTGGCTGCCTTCGAAATAACAAAACGGTCTCCTACAGCAAGCTCTGCTATGGTATCGCCATCATAGCTGACACACGCCAGCTCGTCGTTTTGCTCCCTGCGGCTTAGAATCTCTATCTCTATCTCATCATCGCCTGAAAGCACAATGCTCTTTGACGTGAGATTGTGAGCATTGTTCGGTGTGAGCAGTATCATATCGCCCTTCGGGTCCACAATCGGGCCTCCTGCCGACATACTGTAGCCTGTAGAGCCTGTCGGAGTCGCAACAATGATGCCATCGGCATGGTAATTATTTAAAAACTCACCGTTTACATACACATTGAGGCTTAAAATCTGCAAATTGCCCTTTCTGTGGATGACTATATCATTTAATGCCACTCTCGAGGTCTCACTGCCTCTTTTATGCCCTGTGAGCATGATACGGTCCTCTGTCATGTATTTATCGGCCATAAGCGAATCAATAGCATCAAATACCGTGGCTTCCTCCACCTCACACAGATAGCCTAGGGTGCCGAGATTTACACCCATAAGCGGAATCTCAAGTGTCTCCACCCTTGTAGCCGCACGAATCAGGGTACCATCACCGCCTAGCACAAGAATACACTGCGTATCCTGTGGTATATCCTCAAGCTCAAACTCATTGTCGGATATTGCCTCGACATTGCTCATAAGCCCCTTTGCCGTGCCGCCCTTTTGCTCTATGTATGCCACTATTTTATTTGTAAGTGCAAAATCCCTGTCCTTATAGGCATTTGCTATCACAACAAAATGTTTCATAGTCTATTTTTTATCCAGCTCTCCATGTGCGGCCTCGACCACACTATGAATATCCACTGAATCCTCCTTTATAGGATCATCTGTCTTTTTGATATGTACGAGGTACTCTATATTGCCCTCCGGTCCCTTGATTGGCGAATACTCAAGGTCCAACACGCTAAATCCGTTTGAAAGTGCAAAGGATATGATATTGTTTACTACCTCCTCATGCACGCTCTTGTCACGGACCACGCCCTTTTTGCCGACCTTTTCCCTGCCTGCCTCAAACTGTGGTTTGATGAGACAAACCATCTCACCACCGTCCTTTAACAGTGCTCTTGCAGGGCCTAACACCTTGGTCAGTGATATAAATGACACATCAACCGATGCAAAATCAAGCTCATCATCTATATTCTCCGGTGTCACATACCTGATATTGGTCTTTTCCATGCACACCACACGCTCATCCTGACGCAGCTTCCATGCAAACTGTCCATATCCTACATCCACGGCGTACACCTTTTTAGCACCGTTTTGAAGCATACAGTCTGTAAAACCGCCTGTTGAGGCACCTATATCCATGCACACCTTGCCATCCATCGTGATATCAAAGTGCTTCATAGCCTTTTCGAGCTTGAGCCCGCCACGGCTCACATACTGCAGTGTCTTTCCATGAATCTCTATATTGCAGTCATCGGGAAATGTGCTCCCTGCCTTATCCTCACGGTTGTTATTTACGAAAACATTGCCCTCCATAATCATGGTCTTTGCTTTTTCCCTTGATGGTGCAAGGCCTCTGTTTACAAGTAATACGTCTAATCTTTCTTTCATACTGTATGTTACCTCTATCTATAATGCTGCTATTATGCGCTTAGCCACCGATTCGGCATCCACATGCAGCTCCTTTTTGAGCACCTCGACATTGCCATGCTCCACATAGCAGTCAGGAAGTGCAACTGTCAACACCTCAAGAGCTATATCGTTAGTCTTGACATACTCCGTCACATGCTCACCAAAGCCGCCGCTTTGCACGTTTTCCTCCATGGTCACAAGCAGGCTGTGCTCAGCCGGCAGCTCCTTTATTGCTTCCTTGTCAAAAGGCATTGCAAAACGCGCATTGATAAGTGTAGCAGAGATTCCCTCTGCCTCAAGCAGCTTTACTACATCAACGGCAGTCTTTACCATACTGCCGAGTGCCATGATAGCCACCCTGCTTCCTTTTCTGATTAGCTCACTCTTTGCAAACTCTATCGGCTGCCTGATTTCCTTGAGACCGTCATAGGCTGCACCCCTTGGGTATCTGAGTGCAATCGGACCGTCATATGCCACCGCAAATTTCATCATATCGGACAGCTCCCACTTATTCTTCGGAGCCATAATTGTCATATTCGGGATGACCGACAGATATGATATGTCAAATATACCCTGATGCGTCTCTCCGTCGCTGCCTACAAGCCCTGCCCTGTCGATTGCAAAGATGACATGCAGATTCTGTATGCACACATCGTGAAGTATCTGGTCAAACGCTCTTTGTAAAAATGACGAGTATACCGCAAAAACCGGGATAAGTCCTGACTTTGCAAGCCCTGCCGCAAAGGTCGTGGCATGTGCCTCGGCTATTCCCACATCAAAAAACCTTTCCGGGAAATTGCGGTGAAATCTGCGAAGCCCTGTTCCCTCTGCCATGGCAGCCGTTATCGCAACCACCTTTGGATTTCTCTCGCCCAGCTTCTTCATGACTGTTGAGAAAACATCTGTGTAATTGGCCTTCGTACGCTTATTCTTTGGAAGCCCTGTCTCTATGACAAACGGCTCTGCACCGTGAAATCTGGACGGATAACGCTCTGCCGGACCATAGCCTGCCCCCTTTTTCGTGAGCACATGCACCAGCACCGGGCCATCCACACGCTTTGCCTCATCAAACACACGGCACATTTCCTTTATATCACTGCCATCCACAGGTCCTAAATAGATGATGCCCATCTCCTCAAAGAACATACCCGGAATAAAAAGCTGCTTTATGCTGCTCTTTGTATTCCTGATATGCTTTACCATACGCTCTCCGTAGATTGGTATATGGTTTAGGGAATTCATGACATTATTCTTTAAATCCCTGTATGCATCCGCTGTGCGAAAGCCTGAAAGATACTGGCTGATGCCTCCAACATTCTCTGAAATCGACATATTGTTGTCGTTTAGCACTATAATGAAATTGCCCTTCACGCTTGAAGCATTGTTGAGCGCTTCATATGCCATGCCTCCGGTCAGTGCACCGTCTCCTATTACAGAAACCACATGATAGTCATCTCCGGTCACCTGTCTGGCTGTCGCAAGTCCAAGTCCCGCTGAGATTGATGTGGAGCTGTGCCCTGTATTAAAGCAGTCACAGTCGCTCTCATCCGTCTTCGGGAAGCCGCTCATACCGCCATACTGTCTGAGCGATGAAAATCCATCCTTTCTGCCTGTGAGTATCTTGTGTGTGTACGACTGATGCCCTACATCCCACACTATCTTATCCTTCGGCAGATCAAAGCACAGATGTAACGCCATGGTAAGCTCCACTACTCCGAGGTTTGAAGCCAGATGACCTCCTGTCACCGATATGCTCTCTATGAGAAACTGCCTGATTTCGTCCTTTAACTGCTCAAGCTCCTCAGGTGTCAGTTTTTTTATATCATTTTCCTTTTGTATCTTTTCTAAAACCATCCTATTTCTCCCGATGGATCAGATATTCAAATAACTCCTTAAGAAATGCATCGTCGTATCCCAAATCAGCAAGCAGCTTTTCTGCCTCCTTAGAGATGCGTTCCACATCAGAAACTGCCTTATCCAATCCCTCAAATGTGACATATGTCGCTTTATTATTTTTCTCGTCACTGCCTACCGGCTTTCCAAGCACCTCAAGTGAGCTTGTGACATCAAGCACATCATCCTGTATCTGAAACGCAAGCCCCAGCTTTGCCGCTATCTGCTCCACGCGTGATATCTCATCAGACGATGCTCCCGCAAGGATTGCTCCTATCATCATCGAGCTCTCTATAAGTGCGCCGGTCTTAAGCCTGTAGATAAAGTCAAGCTTTTCCCTTGTGATAGGACAGTCATCGGATTTCTCACTTTCCACATCAACCACCTGTCCTCCGACCATGCCATACACGCCTGCCTTTTTTGCAAGCACCGCAAATGCCCTTGCCACGCGTGCATCAGCCACTTCCATGCCAAATGCCCCTGCGGCGGTCTCATATGCCAGATTTAAAAGTGCATCACCTGCAAGAATACCCATAGCCTCACCGTACACAGCATGTGTGGTCTTCTTTCCACGCCTGTACTCATCATTGTCCATGGCAGGCAGGTCATCATGCACCAGCGAGTAGGTATGTATCATCTCAATCGCTGCCATAAATGGCTCAATCACTGCACTGCTTCCGCCAAACATATGGTACGTCTCCTCCATGAGCATAGGGCGAAGCCTCTTTCCACCGGCTCTCACACTATAGTTCATGGCCTCAAATATAATACGCTGCTGTCCCTCCTCAGCAGGAAGAAACTTCTCAAGCACGCCGTTAATATGCTCTACCTTTTTCTGCAGCTCTTCCATGAATTGAGACTTATTTAAATTTCCGTTTAAGCTCATCAGAATTCCTCCAGTTGTCCATCGCTGTTTAGCACAAGCATGGCCTTTTCCATGCCCTGTACCATATCATTGGCACTTTTTACTTCATCAAGCCCCTTCTTATATAGCTCAAAGGCCTCATCCAGGGATACATCCGCATCCTCCATCCTCGCCACTATCTGCTCTAAGTGTGCAAAGCGCTCTTCCAGTGTCAGTGTTTTTTCATTTTCTTTGCTCATCGTTAATAACCTCCGAAACTACGGCCCTTGCATGACCGTCTATCAGATATATATTTATGTCATCGCCTGCATTGATATCGGATACACTGTGCAGTGCACCCTTCTTTTCCACCTCAACATATGCATAGCCCTGTGCCAGCTTTTTGGCCGGTGAATATGCATCCAGTGTACCTGAAAGCAGTGCCAGACGCTGTCTGCAGTCCGAAAGCCTCTGCTTCATAATCCTTTCAAGTGCATTCTCGATATCTGCGAGACGCCTTTTATTCTCATTTAGTTTATTCTGTGGACTAAGGAAATTAAGTCTTGTTTTAATATGTGACAGCTTTTCCTTAAAAAAATCAATCCGGCCTGTCAGATTTCTGTCCATCCTGCGGCGCAGATTGTCAAGACGCTCTAATGTCTGCCTGTAGTCACTGACTGCAAGCTCTGCAGCCGCTGAAGGTGTGGGAGCTCTCCTGTCTGCCACAAAATCCGCTATTGTCCAGTCTGTCTCATGACCTACTGCCGAGATGATTGGCGTGCGGCAGTCAAATATGGCTCTCGCCACAGCCTCCTCGTTAAAGGCCCACAAATCCTCTATGGAGCCTCCTCCTCTGCCGACTATTATCACATCAAGCTTCATCGCATCCAATGTCTGTATGCCCTTCACTATGCTATCAGCCGCACCCTCGCCCTGCACAAGTGCCGGGTAAAGTATGACCTGTACATATGGATTCCTGCGCGATGATACATTCCTTATATCCTGCACAGCCGCACCTGTCGGCGCTGTAACCACACCGATACGGCCGGCATACTGCGGAATGGGCTGCTTGTACTCTGCAGCAAACATGCCCATCTCCTCAAGCTCACGCTTTAGCTGCTCGAATTTGAGATACAGATTGCCCTCTCCGTCAAGCTCTATCTTTTTGGCATAAAGCTGGTATGCACCTGTCTTCTCATACACCTCAACGGAGCCTGTCACAATAACCTGGTCTCCTTCCTTCATGCGAAAGGAAAGTCCTGCTGCCCTGCTGCCGGCAAACATGATAGCATTCATGGCCGCTCCCGCGTCCTTTATTGTGAAATAAATATGACCGCTCGTGTGATACTTGCAGTTGCTCACCTCTCCCTTTATACTCACCTGTCTGAGCATAAAATCCTGAGCGAACATATTTTTAATATAGCTATTTACTTGTGCTACCGAATATATATTTCTATTTGTCATATTAATGCTCTGTATCGCTGTTAGCTTAAGCTATGCAAATTTTGCAAGCACTCCGTTCACAAATGCACCGGACTCATCTGCGCCATACTTCTTTGCAAGCTCAACAGCCTCATTTATTGAAACCTTTGTAGGAATATCATCCTCAAACTTTATCTCATAAACGGCCAATCTGATAATTGCCAGATCAACCTTTGCCATACGGTTGGTCTTCCAGCCTGTAGACTTCTCATCGATGAGTGCATCAAGCTCAGACATGTGCTCGATAATCGCACTGCACTTTTCATCAATATACTGCTTTTCCTCGTCTGTAGGATTGGTAAGCTCATCATTTAACAGCTCCATCTGCTCTGCAAGCTCAGACTTATCATGAAACTCAACCCTGAAAAGCATCTTAAAAACGTTTTCTCTTATTTTGCTTCTTGTCATTTAAATTCCTCTCGTGAATAGTATTTTATATAAATTAAGGATGTCTGTACGACATCCTTGATTATACTACATTTGTGCTCATTTAAAAAGAACTATTTAATTCTCTCCCATATCAACACTTGCTATACGAACATTGATAGTAGCCACAGAAAGCCCTGTCATTGTCTCAATTGCAGACTTAACCTTCTCCTGTACCTTTGTAGAAACCTCAGGGATGCTGTATCCATATGCAATATTGAGTGCTACATCAACCACTACCTCATTGTCTGCTATCTCAATCTGAATTCCCTTTGAGAGATTCTTCATACCAAGCCTGCTGACAATCTCGTTTGTGATATTGCCTGCCATGGAGCTTACTCCCTCAACCTCAGTGGCTGCAAGACCTGCTATGATAGCTACAACCTCATCCGCTACCTTGATCTCGCCCGACTCATCTGATTTGATATTTATTGTGTTTCTATTTTCTGCCATGTCCATGTTCCTCCTTAACCGGCTATACGGTCTGTCCCTTTGCCACGTAAACCTGGAATGAGTCATTACCCGTAAGTGATCTATTGCTTGATACGCGAACATTCTTGTCTGTGATCACGTACTCCAGATTGGCGCCATCCTCAATCACCGTATCCTGTAACAGGATGCAGTTCTTGACCTTTGCATTCTTTCCTATCTTGACGCCTCTTGACAGGATGCTGTTTTCCACGGTTCCCTCGATGACACAGCCATCAGCAACCATGACATTCTTGGCCTTTGAGCCATTTATGTATCTTGTAGGGTTATCATCCCTGATCTTTGTATAGATAGAGTTGCCACTCTTAAACAGTGCTGCCCTGTTATCCTCATCAAGGAGCTTCATATTCTCCTCGAAATAGCTCTGCATATCTGTTATCTGTGAAGCATAGCCTGTGTACTCATATCCCTGTATATTGAGCGAATCAGTGTTTGCAGCCATCAGATCTCTTGTGAAATAAGAGTAGCCATGCACAAAAGCATCATCAACTATTCTAATGAGCTTCTCCTTCTCCATGATATAGATATTCATGCCAAAGTCTACCTTGCCCATATCCCTTGCATTGATATATATCTTTTTGATGCGTCCGTCAACTATATCAAATGTATAGTACAGCTCATCATTGTTGCCGTTTGGTCTAAGGAATACCTTTGGTACCTCCTGCTTGCGGTACATTGCAGTGATATCAGCTCCTGTGCTCTTGTGTGCCTCAATCAGCTCCCTGAAATCAAAGTTGAATACGTAGTTGGCATCAGCCATGATAACGTACTTTTGAGTACACTTTCTCAGATAGCCCTTAAGACTTTCAATCGCCTCAACACGGCCCTCATATACCTTAATCTGCTTCTGTGCATACGGCGGAACTATATTGATACCACCATTTTTTCTTGCAAGATCAAACTCCTGGCCTGATCCGAGGTGATCCATCAGAGAGTGATAATTCTTCTTAACTATGAGAGATATATTGTCGATTCCGCTATGCACCATGCTTGAAATCAGGAAATCACAGAGTCTGTAACGACCTGCAAACGGAATGGAAGCCATAAGTCTCTCGGATACCATCTCAGGAATGAGGGCATCGTAGCTGTTTGCAAAAATAACGGCCAAAGCCTCTTCGTTGTTCATGTTTAGCATTGTTCCTGGCCCTCCTCAACATCATTATATACCATAGCCTTTGGTCCTATAACCGCTCTGTCGCCAATTGTAACTCCCGGTGCAATTGTAGCAACATCACCTGTCACATCCTCCAGTGGCTTTTCTCCAATAACTGCATCGCAGCCTACTGTTACACCCTCTGCAACTATGCAGTGTGTGACCTTAGCGCCTCTTTTTATCACAGTATCACCCATGACAACCGCATCCTCTACCACTGCGCCTTCTTCTACGATGACACCGCCAAAAAGAATTGAATGCTTTACTGTGCCCTTCACTACACAGCCATCGGTAATCATAGAGTCTGTAACCTCTGCGTTGTTGCCGATGAAATGTCCTGTATGACCACTGTTACGGCTGTATATCTTCCAGTTCTCATCGAACAGGTTGATACCGCTGTGCTCCGGGTCAAGTACCTCCATATTGGCTTCCCACAGAGCCGGAATTGTACCTACATCCTTCCAGTAGCCATTGAAGTGGTATGCATACATCCTGCGGCCATCTCTCAAAAGATTTGGAATGATATTGTTACCAAAATCGTTCTCTGAATCCGGATCATTTTCGTCCTCGATAAGATACTTCTTAAGTATATCCCAATTGAAGATATAAATACCCATAGATGCAAGATTAGACTTAGGATTCTTTGGCTTTTCCTGGAACTCTGTGATCTTGTCATCATCATCGGCTACCATGAGGCCGAAACGCGATGCATCCTCCCATGGAACCTCCATAACCGCTACAGAAAACTCAGCATTTTTCTCCTTATGGAACTTAAGGAAATCGCTGTAATCCTGCTTACAAATCTGATCTCCGGAAAGTATGATAACATACTCAGGATCATATCTCTCGATAAATGCTATATTCTGATAAATCGCATTGGCTGTGCCCTTGTACCAGTCAGAGCCTGAAGCCTTCTGATACGGTGGCAGCACATGCACTCCTCCGTATAATCTGTCAAGATCCCATGGCTGTCCATTTCCTATGTACTCATTCAAAACAAACGGCTGGTACTGTGTCAGTATACCAACTGTATCTATGCCTGAATTAACGCAATTAGAAAGTGGAAAATCAATAATTCTGTATTTGCCTCCAAACGGAACTGCCGGCTTTGCAAGTTTCTGTGTCAGTGCATAAAGTCTTGAGCCCTGACCACCGGCAAGAAGCATCGCAACTAGCTCTTTTGCCATATTAAAATCCCCCTTGTTTAATTTTATTAAATTTTTGGTACCTTTTGCAATTATTTTGGTTTTTTATAATGGTTTATAGTTATATTTTACCACACTTTGGTATTTATGCAATTCAAAATTAACTAAAAAATACTATATTTTTTGTCATTATTTTCCAATTATCTCGCGATTGTTTATGAACTCGTACGGTACCTCCTGGTATACATAATAAGAATATCATATTATCACCATATAGCTTCTATAAACGTTGGTTCTAAGCCATTCTTCCACTCATTTGACACCACGAGCATATACTATACCACCACGGAATCACCATAAAACGAGATAATTTTGTTATTTTGGACTGCTTTATTGTAACTATCTTCTGTAATAGTATCACCATTTGTACTTAATCTGTCAAGCACCTCTGACACTTTATCCATTTTGGATTTTCCATTGGTGTTTTTATTGAACATTTGTTTTGTATATGATATAATTGGCTATGTAATTGAACAGAAAGCAGGATGTGATTTTCCGATTGTTAGATGCCCTCTAGTTTACAAAGGAGGGTGATGCCCTATGAGTTTAGATAATGTATTAACTCTTCTACTCGTCATATTTGCGGCTCTGTCATACATAGACAATCATAATAATAAAAAGAAATAGCATCCTCTACGGCTCAATGTGAAGGATGCTATTCTTTATAGCTTAATTTTACTGAGGGCAAATCGGAGTCATATCCGATTCACTTTCTAAGTAGATTATACATGAGGGTGCTTGAGAAATCAAGTACCCTTTTTTAATATAAAAGAAATCGTTGTTTCATCGGGAAAATTAGTGTATTTTCAGCTCATTTTTGACACCATTTATGAACCACAAAAAACACCATTTTAAACCCACGGCATGAAAAATTATGCCAATTTATGCCAACTTATACCAAGATTTGGTGTTTTTATGTAATTTTAATTTTTCCTAAGAAGCCCGAGAATATCATTATTTTCCAATTATCTCGCGATTGTTTATGAACTCGTACGGTACCTCCTGGTATACGTAATAATTGAGCCAGTTGGAATAAAGTATATTGCCGTGTGACCTCCACTGTAAAAGTGGCTTTTGTGTATCATCATTATCCGGATAGTAGTTCACAGGCATATCTATATCAAGCCCCTTTTTCTTATCCCTCTCATACTCATTGTGAAGAGTATATCTGTCATACTCAGGATGTCCCATCACAAAAATCTTTTTGCCGTCCTGGTCCATCAGAAGGAATACTCCTGCCTCATCCGACTCTGCAAGTATGGTAAGCTCAGGATGCTTTAATATATCCTCCTTTAAGACCTCAGTGTGTCTTGAATGCGGTGCGTAAAACACATCATCAAAACCTCTGACAAGCGGAATTTTTCTGTTCTTTACGCGGTGCGCATATACACCGAACTTCTTCTTTGGAAGCACACGCTTTGGTATGCCGTAGTGATAATATAATCCGGCCTGTGCTCCCCAGCACAGATGAAGTGTGGAGAAAGCATGTGTCTTGCTCCACTCCATTATCCTGCATATCTCGTCCCAGTAGTCTACCTCCTCGTATTCCATAAGCTCAACAGGTGCTCCTGTGATAATCAATCCATCAAAGTACCTATCCTTTATATCATCAAAGGTCTCGTAAAACTTGTTCAGATGGCTGAGTGACGTGTGAGTGGCCTCGTGAGTCGAAGTGGCTACGAAGGTCACATTGACCTGTATCGGAGTATTTGACAGTGAGCGCAGTATCTGAAGCTCTGTATCCTCTTTTAACGGCATGAGATTTACAATCGCAATCTCGAGCTGTCTGATGTTCTGATGTGATGCCCTGTTTTCGTCCATCACAAATATATTTTCTCTCTCAAGTATTTCCTTTACAGGTAAATCATTTTGTGTCTTTATAGGCATTTTATAACCTCTTTTCTAACGCCCAAACATCTCTATAAATGTATCCTCCGAGATGATAGGTATTCCTAATTCTTTTGCTTTTTTGTTTTTTGATGAAGTAGATTCTGTGTCGTTGTTGACCAGATAGTCTGTCTTTTTCGACACACTTCCCGTCACCTTGCCGCCCTGTGACTCCACATAGGCCTTAAACTCGCTTCTGTTGGCAAAATCATGTACATCGCCCGTGATGACAAAGGTCTTGCCGTTTAAGCTGCCCTCTGACATATCCTTTATATCAACCTTTTCTATGTCGAGCTCCTTAATCAGTGCTTCAAACATCGCACTGTTTTTTGGATTTGCATACCACTCAAGTATGGAGCCTGACTTTTCCTGTCCTATGCCGTCTATATCCACAAAGTCAGTGGCATTTCTCATCCTGTCTGCAAAGGCATCAAAGCCTATTGCATTGACAATCTTCTTGCCGGCATCAGTGCCTATAAGAGGTATGCAGAGTGCAAATATCAGATTAACCGGATGGACATGTCTGCTTTTTTCGATGGCAGCCTGCATATTCATGCACGACTTCTCGCCAAAGCCCTCCATGCTGCTTATCTCATCAAAGTGCTCAGGCAGGTGATATATATCGGGGAACTGTTTTATGAATCCCTCATTTATAAATTTTAGCATTGTCTGTACTGAAAGTCCATCTATATCCATTCCGCTTTTGCTAACAAATCTTGAAAACTTTTTCACATTCTTTGCCGTGCAGTCCGGATTGGTGCAGTGCAGTGTCCTTACACCGCTGTTTTTGCTCACAAAAATGCGGGTCGGATGATGGCATACCGGACACTCCTTCGGTATCTCAACGGCTCCAACCGCATCTTTTACAGCTATGCATTTTGGAATAATTTTATTGGCTTTTATGACAGAGAGCGTACACTCCTTTCCCACTCCAAGCCTTTCTATCTCAGTCAGATTGCAAAGCGAGGCTCTCGAAACCGTCGTTCCCTCTATCTGCACCGGCTCAAAAACTGCCACCGGCGATATCGTCGAAACTGCACACGACCACTCAATATAACGAAGCCTCGTATCTACAGCCTCATCCTGCCACTTGAAGGCAAAGCCTGCCCTCGTCGCATGATGTCCCGTGATGCTTCCACCTGAAGCGTAAGCTGTATCATCATAGCAAATGACAAGCCCGTCCACAGGTACATCCATCTTTCCGCTCTCAGCATCCCTTGTCCAGCGCTCTATAGCCTCCTCAAGACCTGCCGCATCAGTTGCCTCTCTTTTGACAACATTGAATTTCATATCACTAAGGTAGCTCATTCTATCGCCCCATGATACGATATCATCATCTATATGCACAAGTGTAAACGAATAAAAAACTACATGTCTGCGCTTCACCTCTTCCACATCATCTAGATTCAATGTACCGGAGGCAAGGTTTCTTGGATTGGCATATTTCTCATCATCATCCTCGATTGTATCATTTAAGAGCTTGAAATCCGTGTAGGAAATTGTCGCTTCTCCTCTTACAACCATATGCCCCTTGTATGGTATCTCCTTAGGAAAGCCGCTTATGGCATCCTGTAAAAAAGTGATGTTGCTTCCTACAGTTCCATTTCCTCTTGTCAGTATTTTCACAAGTCTGCCACCGTCATACGTGAGCACGAGTGTCAGACCGTCAAGCTTCCACGAAAGCCAGATTGGCATATCGCCTGCCCATTTCTTAAGCTCCTCAACGCTCTTTGTCTTCGCAAGTGAAAGCGCAGGATACTCATGAGGCTCACGATTTCCTGCCTGTGTCTCATAGCCTGCATTCTGCGTCGGGCTGTCTGAGCGGATATATCCTGTCTTTTCCTCAAGCTGTGTAAGCTCATCAAACAGTGCATCCCATTCGTAGTTTGGCATGATTTCATCCGCACCGTTGTAGTATGCCCTTGATGCGCGGTTAAGACTTTCAACAAGCTCATCTATCTTATCATTTAATTTATTATTCTCCATACTGTAATAATCCCCTGTCTGCTTTACTTTGTTCTTCTATCCGGATGTTTCATCTCTGAATATTTCTTCTCTGAATGTTTCTTCTCTGAATATTTCTTGTCCAAATATTTCTTATCCGAATGTTTCTTATTCATATCAGGCATAATGGGTTGATTCGATGAATCCGCAATCAAGCTTTTCAGTCCTTTATATTCAAGCGGTGTTACAGCCCTATACTTTCCTCTTGGCAGGTCGCCGAGCTCAATATTCATGATCCTCACTCTCTCAAGCTTGACCACACGGTAACCAAAGTATTCACACATACGTCTTATCTGCCTGTTGTAGCCCTGTGTCAGTATAATCTTAAACTGCTTTGAAGACAGCTTTTTCACATGACACTTTCTGGTTGTCACACCAAGCTCTACAAGCGGTACACCTCCTGCAAGCCCTCTGATGAAGCTGTCAGATATTGTTTTGTTTACTGTGACGATATACTCCTTCTCGTGTCTGTTGCCGGAGCGCATCATCTTGTTTACTATCTCTCCGTTGTTGGTCAGAAGTAAAAGTCCCTCCGAATCCTTATCCAGTCTGCCAATAGGATATATGCGCTTAGGGTAATTAAGATAATCAATCACGTTGTTCTTTTCCCTTTTTTCTGCTGTGCAGACTATGCCGGCCGGCTTATTGAGAGCAATCAGTATCATCTCTTCTTCCTTTGATACTACCTGTCCATTATATGTGACAGTCTGTCCCTTTAGAACTCTGTCACCGGTTTTTGCTGTCATCCCGTCTATTTCTACTTTGCCGGCCTCTATCTGCCTGTCTGCCTCACGTCTTGAGCACACGCCCGCTTCACTGAGGAATTTGTTTATTCTTACACCATTTTCTTCCATAATCCTGTCCCGTTTCCAATTTCATACGAAATGCATCAGTGCAACCATATCTTTCTACGCTCAACAATAGCTATCTGCCATGTAGATTAAAACACGGAGACCTCTTATAGCCTCCGTGTTGCTTTCCTATGAATGTATGCACATCTGTTGCTGTTTATGCAGACCAAATGTAAGGCTCTGCACATTGATTAATTGATTTACTGTCCTACTGTCTGGAGATTTTCCGTCTTGATATAAGCCCTGCCATTTGTTCCGTCACTGTAGGATACTATAGTCCAGTCACCCTCTGTGCCGTATGCAGTAAGTGTAACCTGCTCCTTTAAGAGGCCGAGCTCCTTGGCATCTGTGCTTGCACCGTCACGTACCTTTACAACATCCTTTGTCACTACCTGATACTCAGCCGGCGCCTGTGGCTGCTCTGCCGGCTGCTGATTTGCAGCATTTGAATCTGTAGTCTGCTGGTCTGTGTTCTGTCCGGCGTTTGCGTCTGTGGTCTGCTGGTCTGCGGTCTGTCCGGCGTTTGCATCCGTAGTCTGCTGGTCTGCGGTCTGTCCGGCATTTGCATCAGTATTCTGCTGTTCGCTGTTTTGTGATGCATCATCAGCCTGCTGTGTATCTGCCTCTGTAGTCTGTGTATCTGCATCAGACTTCTTTAAATTAGCAATACCTGACGATGTGTACCACTGCTTTATTGAACCTGTGAGTGTTGTCTCAAGCATAGTCTTTAAGTTGGCATCTGCGCCGAGCGCCTGCTCATATTCCTTCTGTACCTCCTCATGAAGGTCTGCAAACTCGGATGAAGCAGTATACTTTGATATAAGCTCCATAATATCATTATCAAGTTCATTCTCACAGTATGTTCTATTGAAATTGCTGTATACATTGTTTATGAAGAGCTTTCCGTCCTTGCCTGTCTCTATATAAAAGAAATCAAGTGTAGGTGCCTGTGTATCAACTCCTGTAAACTTTATGCTGTTTTTGACAGATACAAAATATGAGCCCTTCTTCAAACCATTCTTGGTGTAAGGTGTGATGTCATTGACCGACTCATAATACTGGCTGACAACACCGATATAGCTCTTCTCGTTATCGCTCATAGGTGTAGCAAGCTTACCAAGTGTATCGAGGTCATCACTTACATATGCTTTGTAGTAATCAGCAAGTAGAGTATTGATATCATCCTTTGCATCGTTTGTATAATCCTTCTCAAACTCAAAGTCCTTTACTGAAATCTCAGCCTGCGACTCAGACTCTGTATCAGAGTGTCTGCCATTATTACCTCCTGCGACAACCACTATAAGCATCAGTATAAGTCCTATAAGTATTGCTGCTACTCCTACGTATTTTTTGTTTTCTGTGCAAAACTGCTTTATATTGTCCAATGTTTCCTTGTTAAAAAAGTCCTTCATGTGATTCCTCCATTAACCCAACATATTAAAATCAAAGTATGTGACCGACGCGAATCGAACGCGCACTCGCCGGAGTCGGAGTCCGGAATTTTATCCATTAAACTACGGTCACAAAAAAAGTTACCAACTATTTATATCACATCTTTTACTTTTTTTCAATGTTACTTTTTTCTTATTATAGCCTTTTGGTGTTTTATTATAACTTTTTATGCATGCTACTATAATTGATAAAAATTTGACAACATATCCCATTTATCTTATTATTTAACTATTCGGGCATTATTATATATTGGAAATTTTTTCCGATATGCCATTATAATATACCATTTTAATTAATAAAATTACTATTTACATAAGGAGCAGTATTATGAGTTTCACATTTTTAAACCAGCTTCCAACTCCTGCACAGATTAAGGAAGAATACCCTCTGTCAAAGGAGCTTACCGAGCTTAAAGCAAAGCGAGATGCAATGATTTCAGATGTCATCTGCGGAAAGGATGACAGATTTCTCGTCATTATCGGACCATGTTCAGCCGACAACGAGGATTCAGTCTGCGACTATGTCAGCCGCCTGACAAAGATCCAGGAGGATGTAAAGGACCGCGTAATCATCATCCCTCGTGTATATACAAACAAGCCAAGAACAACCGGTGAGGGATACAAGGGAATTGCTTCACAGCCTGACCCTGAGAAGGCTCCTGACATGGTTGAGGGTCTCATTGCCATGAGAAAGATGCACATCCGTGCTATCGCAGAGAGCGGGCTCACCTGTGCAGATGAGATGCTTTACCCTGAGAACTGGGGCTATGTTGAGGATCTCCTCTCATATGTCGCAATAGGTGCTCGTTCCGTTGAGGATCAGCAGCATCGTCTCACAGTCAGCGGCTTTGATGTGGCAAGCGGTATGAAAAACCCTACAAGTGGTGATTTTTCTGTCATGCTCAATTCTGTTTATGCAGCACAGCACCCACATCACTTCGTTTACAGAGGCTATGAGGTTGAGACATCAGGAAATCCTCTGACACACGTTGTTTTAAGAGGCGCTGTCAGCAAGCATGGCAACACTACTACAAACTACCATTACGAGGACTTAATCCGCCTGCACGAGATGTACGACAAGATGGACGTTGTCAATCAGGCTGCTATCATCGATACCAACCATTCCAACTCTGGAAAACAGTTCAAGGAGCAGATTCGTATCGCCAAAGAAGTTATGCACAACAGACAGCTTTCTTCTGATATCAAATCACTTGTCAAAGGTCTCATGATTGAGAGCTACATTGAGGAAGGCAACCAGAAGATTGGCGAGCATGTCTACGGAAAATCCATCACAGATCCATGTCTTGGATGGGAGGATTCAAAGAAGCTTATCTACGATATTGCAGAAATGAATTTTTAAGCCGCGGATTATAAGCACATTATTTTTGCAAAACACAAGCCACAGGAATAAATATCCTGTGGCTTGCATTATTTTGTATGTTATTATTTTGTATGTTATTATTTAATCATATTGCTATAGGCAAGGACTGCACTGACTGTTTTTGAATCCTGGATTTTCCCTGCATAAATCATGTCGCACAGCTCCTTTAGGGTGTATATTTCTACATCGATTGACTCGGCATCATCGAGATGCTGCTCGCCCTTTTTCAGGTTTTTGGCAAGATAGACATCTACTTCCTCATCGCAAAACGCTACTGTTGTGCGAAGTGAAAGTAAAAACGAGATATCATCAGAGCTGTAGCCTGTCTCCTCCTTCAGCTCTCTTTTTGCACACAGCCTTGTGTCTTCTCCCACAAAATCCCTGCAGCCGGCTGGAATCTCTATTGTCTCTCTCTCGAGGGCATTTCTGTACTGGCGTACCATGATTATCCTGCCGTCATCGAGTACCGGAAGCACTGCCGCAGCTCCCTTTCTGTGTGAGACAAAATCCCACTCCTCTGTCTTGCCATTTGCAAACTGCATTGTATCCTTGTATATATCGAGTATTGAACCCTTATATACAAGCTCTCTTTTTTGCCGTTTTATTTCATCAATCATTTTCCTGTTTACCTTCTAACATAATTTAAGTTCAGAGTCGCCATCTTGATTAGAAATCAACCTCTGTGTCATAATAGCAGCACTTGAGAAGCTTCTCCATCTCCTCCTGGCTTGGCTGGCGTGGATTTGAGCCTGTGCAAGCATCAAGGATGGCATTTGCCGCAATCTCTGGAAGTCTCTCAAGGAACACCTCCTCCGGTACAAAGCCCTGCTCTGTCGGATAGCTGTCTGCTCCGTAATTCTTGATGCAGTGTGGTATATTCAGGTCATCATTCATGCCGCGTAAGTATTTTATAAGAAGCTCAATCTTCTCGTCAAGTGTATCTCCACCCAGCTTCATGAAATCAGCTATTGCTCCGTAGCGCTCCTTTGCTGTCTCATCCTTTGCATTGAAAGCAATAACCTTTGGCAGATACATTGCATTGGCTGCACCGTGAATGATATGTGCGCCGTAATCTGCAAAAGCTGCTCCTGTCTTGTGTGCCATGGAATGAACTATTCCAAGGAGTGCGTTGGAGAATGCCATTCCTGCCAGACACTGTGCATTGTGCATTGCATCTCTCTTTGCCATATCACCATTGTATGAATCAATCAGGTCATGCTGTATCATCTCTATTGCATGAAGTGCAAGCGGATCTGTAAAATCGCTGTTGGCTGTGGATACATATGCCTCGATAGCATGTGTCATGGCATCCATTCCGGTGTGTGCGACAAGCTTCTGTGGCATTGTCTCTGCAAGCTCAGGGTCTACGATTGCAACGTCAGGTGTAATCTCAAAGTCTGCGATTGGATATTTGATACCCTTCTCATAATCTGTGATGATTGAGAACGCAGTAACCTCTGTTGCTGTGCCAGATGTAGATGAAATAGCACAGAAATGTGCTTTCTTTCTAAGCTTTGGAATACCAAATACCTTGCACATGTCCTCAAATGTGATATCCGGATACTCATACTTAATCCACATAGCCTTGGCTGCATCTATAGGTGAGCCTCCACCGATAGCTACAATCCAGTCCGGTTCAAACTCTTCCATGGCAGCAGCACCCTTCATGACTGTCTCAACTGACGGATCAGGCTCGATTCCCTCAAAAAGCTTTACCTCCATGCCGGCTTCCTTCAAATAAGCCTCGGCCTTGTCTAAAAAGCCAAATCTCTTCATTGAGCCTCCGCCCACAC
Organism: uncultured Agathobacter sp.; assembly: GCA_934365945.1. Classification (GTDB taxonomy): domain Bacteria; phylum Bacillota; class Clostridia; order Lachnospirales; family Lachnospiraceae; genus Roseburia. The sequence continues at coordinate 33,190 of CAKRNE010000007.1, forward strand.
AGATAATAGCTTTCTTTCCCTCAAAGCTCTTTAATGCCTCAAGTGCTCCCTTTCCATGATATAAATCTCTTGGTAATGTAAATCTCTGCATTGCAAATCCCTCCATATGATATTGTTATTATATAGTTTCTCCCTGGTAATATTTGTAAATACTGCAGCCATAAAATGCTGAATAGTTGCTAAATATTACACTTCTTATTTTATAACATTTTACTAATTTTGTCACGCACTATTATCACTTTTTGTTAATTTAATACATTTTTTACATACATTTTTATGCAATATATATAATCATCTTCAGTAATTTAGAATCGTTACTGATAGTCTATTTTATAGCATCTGCACAGCGTTGTAAAAATCGGCTTCATTTGTGTTTTTCATATGTTTTCATACATTTTTGAAAAAAGAAAAGGCTTCATACGAAGCCTTTTCAAATGTACATGTTATTATGTCAAACCGACAATGCACTAATGCTTTACTTTGCGTAATCCACTATACGTGACTCACGTATTACATTAACCTTTATCTGACCCGGATACTCTAACTCAGACTCTATCTGCTTAGATATGTCTCTGGCCATGATAACCATGTCGGCGTCGCTGACCTGCTCAGGAACTACCATAATACGAATCTCTCTACCTGCCTGAATAGCAAAAGATTTCTCTACCCCTTTATAACCATTTGTAATGTCCTCTAACTGCTGAAGACGATTTGAATATGTCTCCAAAGTCTCTCTTCTTGCACCCGGACGTGCCGCACTGATTGTATCAGCCGCCTGCACGAGACATGCAATAAGTGACTCCGGTTCAACATCACCGTGGTGTGATTCTACTGCATTAATCACAAGTGGTGACTCTTTGTATTTCTTACATAATTCGGCACCGAGCTGGATGTGTGAACCCTCCATCTCGTGATCTACTGCCTTACCTATATCATGTAATAAACCTGCACGCTTCGCCATTCTGACATCCTCGCCGATTTCAGCAGCCAGTAAGCCGGTAAGCTGTGCAACCTCGATAGAATGCTTTAACGCATTCTGACCGTAGCTTGTTCTAAACTTCATCTTTCCAAGAAGACGCACAAGCTCCGGGTGAATACCATGTATGCCTACCTCAAGTGTGGCAGCTTCACCCTCTTCACGAATCATATTGTCGACTTCTTTTTGAGCTTTCTCAACCATCTCCTCTATACGGGCCGGATGGATTCTTCCGTCAACAATAAGCTTCTCAAGAGCTATTCTTGCAACTTCTCTTCTGATCGGATCAAAGCTTGACAAAATGACCGCCTCAGGTGTGTCATCTATAATCAGATCTACCCCTGTCATAGTCTCGAGAGTACGGATATTACGTCCCTCTCTTCCTATGATACGTCCCTTCATCTCATCATTTGGAAGTGATACTACTGAAATAGTAGTCTCAGATACATGGTCTGCTGCACATTTCTGAATAGCTGTAACCACGTAATCCTTAGCCTTACGGTTTGCCTCTTCCTTTGCTTTGTTTTCCATTTCTTTAATCATTTTTGCAGTATCAAGTTTTACATCTTCTTCAATGGTCTTTAAGAGATATTCTTTAGCTTGCTCGGAGGTTAATCCAGAGATTCTTTCAAGTTCCTGTAAACGCTGCTCGTTAAGCTTTGATATTTCAATCTTCTGCTTCTTGAGTTCCTCTTCCTTAACTGCAAATCCGGCTTCACGCTTCTCGATAGCTTCGAGCTTCTTGTCGACATTCTCTTCCTTCTGAACGATACGACGCTCATTACGGGAAATCTCGTTTCTACGCTCTTTGATTTCCTTATCAAGATCATTCTTAGCCTTAATCGACTCTTCCTTGATCTCAAGCATAGACTCGCGCTTCTTTTCCTCCGCAGTCTTTACAGCCTCATCAATGATTCCTCTTGCCTTCTCCTCAGCATTTCCTATCTTGGAGTTAGCAGATTTCTTCTGGTATGAAGCGGCTGCAAACCATACAACCAATGCAGTAATAATAATAGAAACTACAGCAGTAATGATATACGGTAGCATTACAGGAGCACCTCCTTTATTAAATTTTCATTGTATTTCACAAATTACAACAATTAAATTCTATACTTTTTGGTGCAAATTGTCAAGGTAATTGTGACCTCATTGCTGAAAGAATCTGGCTGCTCTTAAAGCCCCTTCTCATTAGAAACTGGTATATCCTGCGAAACTCCTTTTCATCACAGTTATCAGGATCATAGTGTTTCTTTTCAAGCAGCTTTACTATATGTTTCTCTTCTTCAGCGGTATATTCGCTCTCTATGGCACAATTGATATCATCTCTGCCTATTCCCTTTGTCATAAGCTTCTGCTCAAGCTGCCTGCGGCTTAAGCTGTCCTGATGATATCTGACATATGTGGCGGCAAATCTGTAATCATCAAGATAATGAAAGCTCTTCACATACTCTATCGCTGCATCCACACAGCAATCCGGATATCCGCCCTGTGTGAGCTTTTCCCTGAGCTTTCTCTCACTCCTGTCCATCTGCTCAAGCAGATGCAGTGCTCTCTTTTTAGCTCTCTTTCCTACCACATCAGTTATCAGCTTTTCGTAATCCTCTTCACTGATAAAGGCGCCCTCCATAATAGAGGACCGCACGGCCTCTGTACGGTACAACACACATGTCATACCATTATCAAATGTCGTGCGGTATTTGCCCTTACCAATATTCTCATATCCGGTAATCTCTATCATATATAATCCTGCTTACTTATTACTCTTCTGATTCAGCCTTTTCAGAGTCGTCCTGTACTGCAACCTCCTCATCCTCCGGCTGTGTAAAGTAAAAGTCCCTGACCTTTGCTTCAAGCATCTCAAAAAATGCCGGATTCTCATGGATATAAGTCTTTGCATTCTCACGACCCTGGCCTATCTTGTCGCCCTCGTATGCGTACCATGCGCCTGATTTATTGACAATACCTGCATTGACCGCAAGATCGAGCACATCGCCCTCTCTTGAGATACCCTGACCAAACATGATATCAAACTCTGCCTCTCTGAAAGGTGGAGCTATTTTATTCTTGACAACCTTTACACGGACATGGTTACCAACTATCTCACCGGCCTGCTTGAGTGACTCGGTTCTTCTGACATCAAGACGTACTGATGAATAGAACTTTAATGCCCTTCCACCTGTGGTAGTCTCAGGATTTCCAAACATCACACCTACCTTCTCACGAAGCTGATTGATGAAGATAACGATACAATTTGACTTGCTGATAACTGCCGTGAGCTTACGGAGTGCCTGGCTCATAAGCCTTGCCTGAAGACCCACATGGGAATCACCCATATCTCCGTCAATCTCGGCCTTTGGTACGAGTGCCGCAACCGAATCGACAACTACGATATCCACAGCGCCCGAACGCACCATTGTCTCTGTTATCTCAAGTGCCTGCTCACCGCAGTCAGGCTGTGAAATATAGAGATTGTCAATATCAACACCTATATTTCTGGCATATACAGGATCAAGAGCATGCTCTGCATCTATAAAGCCTGCGATGCCGCCACGCTTCTGCACCTCTGCCACACAGTGGAGTGCAACAGTTGTCTTACCTGATGACTCCGGTCCGTACACCTCAATAATCCTGCCCTTCGGAAGGCCTCCGAGTCCTAATGCAATATCAAGGCTTAATGAGCCTGTAGGTACTGTCTCTACATTCATATTGGCTGAATTGTCGCCAAGCTTCATGACAGAGCCCTTTCCGTATTGTTTCTCAATCTGCGCAATGGCAGCGTCTAATGCTTTTAATTTATCTTCCTTTGCCATAATAATCTCCTATTCTCTTGCGAACAAACGTTCGTTCTGCTATTATAATAATACACTTCTATTCAATTGTCAACTAATAAATTGGAATAATTACAGAATCAAATAGCTGCCCGTATCTCACGCTATACTCTAAAAGCAGCTATAAGTAAAATACTCAAAATATTCAAATAAAACATAATTAAAAAGACAGTTGCTTTCACAACTGTCCTCATTATACACATATTCTCTTACTAACGTCAAGTCCAAATTCAACCTTGAAATCCTTGCCTGACTACATCAATTTTTCGGATGTAGCCGATGAAAAATCATGCAGGTTACTGATCCGGTTATTTGCCAAACGCTTACCTAGTTTCTTCCAAACTCTGTAAGCACAAGTCCGTCATTTCTATCAAGTGTCATGCCGATGCTCCACTCATTGATAAACAGAAGAAGCGGATTGCCCTTCATGTCGACAACCTTCTTCATATCGCTTGTTCCGTTAATTGTATCTACATTGACCTCATCCTTGTTCTCAATCCATCTGATATGCTCATATGGCAGATTCTCAAGTCTGATCTGCACATTGTACTCATTTTCCAGTCTGAATTTAAGTACGTCAAACTGAAGCACGCCGACCACGCCGACTATGATTTCTTCCATGCCGCCCTTGTACTCCTGGAACATCTGGATAGCACCCTCCTGCGCTATCTGTGTGACACCCTTTACAAACTGCTTTCTCTTCATGGAATCCACAAGTGATACCCTCGCAAAATGCTCAGGTGCAAATGTCGGAATACCCTCAAACTCAAATTTATCCTTTGCTGTTGTGAGTGTATCTCCGATAGAGTATACGCCCGGATCAAACACACCTATGATGTCTCCCGCATATGCCTTGTCCACTATTTTTCTCTCATCTGCCATCATCTGCTGTGGCTGTGAAAGCTTTAAGCTCTTGCCGCCCTGCACATGATATACCTCCATGCCGGCTGTAAACTGTCCTGAGCAGATTCGCATAAATGCTATTCTGTCCCTGTGGTTCTTGTTCATATTGGCCTGAATCTTGAATACAAATGCTGAAAAATCCTCTGAAAACGGATCAATCATTCCAATATCGGATTGTCTGGCTGTCGGTGCATATGTCATCTTAAGGAAATGCTGTAAAAATGTCTCAACACCAAAGTTTGTGAGAGCCGAGCCGAAAAATACAGGTGAAAGCTCTCCCTTTGTAACAAGCTCCATATCAAAATCGGCACTGGCGCCATCCAACAGCTCAATCTCATCCATGAGCTGGCTTTTAAATTCCTCTCCGATCTCATCGGAAAGAGCCGGATCATCTATATGGATGATCTTCTCCGAGCCCTCCTTTGTTCCCTTTAAGGTGTCAGCAAAGGTCATGACCTCTTTACTGTTTCTGTCATACACACCCTTAAACTGCTTTCCCGAGCCTATCGGCCAGTTGATAGGACATGTCGCGATACCCAGCTCTTTTTCGATGTCATCGAGAAGCTCAAACGTATCGTTGGCATCACGGTCCATCTTGTTTATGAATGTAAAAATCGGGATATGTCTCATGACACAGACCTTAAAAAGCTTTCTGGTCTGTGCCTCAACACCCTTGCTCGCATCAATTACCATGACGGCCGAATCGGCTGCCATGAGTGTACGGTATGTGTCCTCTGAGAAATCCTGGTGTCCCGGTGTATCAAGGATATTGATGCAATATCCGTCATAATTAAACTGTAACACAGATGAAGTAACCGAAATACCTCTCTGCTTTTCTATCTCCATCCAGTCCGAAACAGCATGCTTTGCCGTAGCCTTTCCCTTTACTGAGCCGGCCTGGTTTATTGCCCCTCCGTACAAAAGAAACTTCTCTGTCAGAGTAGTCTTTCCTGCATCCGGATGGGAAATTATTGCAAATGTTCTTCTTTTTTCTATTTCCTGTCTTAAGTTATCCACTGATATTTCCTCCAAACAAAATCAGAATATAGTATAGCTTAAAACGGTTTCTATTTCAAGATACTAAAAATTTATGTATCAGTCCATCGTAGATATGACGATATTTGATGCCCCTATATTGGTTTTGCGCTTGATAATGTCCTCTATCTGAGCCCTCTTTTCATCAGTCACATCCTCCTTTCCAACAATCACATCACAGCAGTCATCACTGAGGCTTACCACCGCATTCTTAAAACCCTTTGCCTCCAGCATCATCTGGGCATCCTCCTCCATCTGTGCGTTTTCTGTCAGCTTCACCATGGCATCGACCGCACTCTTCTTCTCTGCCTCCGACACTCCTGCATCATCAATAATCTTCTGCAGGGCCTCCTTGTTCTTTGAGCGCACCTGCTCGCGTCCCAGCTTCACCTGCGCTACACACTCCTCGCTCTCTGTTGATGCACTTGTCAGCACTGTCTCACCTGCATTTAATATCTCCTCTGTCGAGTCTGTCTCAAGTGCCACCTCATCCGATACCTGTGTATCCCCGCCTTCATCCGGCTCCTTTGTCTCCGCTTTTCCATTTACAGCTTCAATTTCGGTGGAAAGCACATCCCTTGCATTCATAAAGGTATCCCTGTTATCGTAGCTTATGTATCCGACCACTGCCAAAAGAAGTGCAAGTGTCGTAATAATTATCTGATTTTTATGGCTGCCTTTCTTCACTTTTATTCCTCCCTGGATATCATTTTTGCTATTTTTATTTTATGCATGGGCACATCAAATAATGCAGAAACCGCATTAGAAATATCGTTGTTTATCTGCGGGCTTCCTCCTCCCTGCGCAACGACAAGCACTCCCGAAACAGTCGGTTTGTCCGTGCTTGTGACATAAGGTACGCTAGCATCCTCATCATCGTATATGACTGTTGTTTTTTCAACGCTCTCCGTGGTCTCCTTAGTATCCTTATCCACTATCCTTGTGCCGTCGTCTGACAGCGTAATCATCACAGATACCTCGCCCACACCGTCCATCCTCTCAAGAATACTCTCAAGCTTTTTTTCAAGCAGCTTCTCATATTCTTCATCATCATAGGTGCTTTCACTTACAGACTTTCCTTTAGCCTTATCTTGTGAATCACTACCGGTCTTTTTATCCTCTTTTACCGGAAGCACTACAATAAGAAGCAGCACTCCAACAAGCAAAATCACTATGTAGTCAGTTTTCTTCAGCTTCAAAAGCCGTGAACAAATCTGTTGCATCCGCGTCATATTCATACGAAATCCCCTCTATTTTCTTTGTAAGCTCAGCAAATCTCAAGTCATATTCATACCCTGCTGCAAGAGGCTTTAGGATAATGACCGCCAAAAATACCCCAAGCATAAACCTAAAATACCTCCTGTACTGCTCCTTTGGCGCAAGATATGTCATTACCATGAAAAAAAGTGCCAGATACAGATAACCCTTCATTCCTTATCAACCTCCAATAAAGCTTGTGGATGCACATACTATCGCAATCACGATAAAAAATAATATAGATGCATCCCTTATCACGATGTAATACAGATTTCCTGCCCTCGCAACAGCTTCTATCCCCTCCACAATCCTGTTGTCAGAAACTGGCTGCAGTGCTGCTGAAAGCAGTCTGTACATCAAAGAAAAAACAAGCGTTTTTACAAGCGGCGTCAGTACTATGAAAAAGAGCACGATAATTGCCGCCATCCCAACGCTGTTTTTTATGAGCATCGCACAGCCAAGCAGGATTTCGCCTGCGCCCTGCCCAAGCCTCCCCACACCGGGTATCGCCTGAAAGCTTTTTAAGATAAGACTTTCCGATATTTTGTCCTTTGCGGGAGCAATCATGGCCTGGACTATTCCTATTCCTGCCACTATCTTTATGGATGCCTTCATTATTTTTGTGATTGCTGCTTCAATAAACTCTGCAAGCTTTTCAAGCTTCTTTTCACTTGATACATGATTGAGCACCTCAAGCACCAGAAACAGATGGATTCCCGGAATGAGCACCAGCTTTATGAGCCACTCCACCACATAAATAAGTACAAATGCAAGCATGTAAAAGCCCGATGCCGAAAAGCCTTTTCCGGACGCAAGAAGCACTGTCGCATATGCCGGAACCAGCGCTGTAAGATAGGTCAAAAGCACATCAATACAGCCCTTTGCCACGTCAGACAGCACGAAAAAGGATGCCATAAGCATCGATATAACCGACGCATACATGAACAGGAAGCTTACATTGTATACATAATCCTGCCTCCAGAAAATAAGCCTTGAAAACACCATAAAAAGTATCGTGTAGCACAGCACATTTATAACAACAGGCTTCACTGCCGCTATCTCGTAAAAGAAAAGCTCGTAAATATACTCACAGATTTTTTCGCCTGCCTTTTTGTCTTTATCTAAAAAAGCATCCACAATATCCGAAAACGATAGTCGCTCCGGCAGATAATCCTTTGAATATTTTTCCACGTCGGACATATCTATTTTTTCAAGCATTTGCTGCTCAATTGTATCTGTAATTTCGGTGTCCGACGCATACACAAACCCCTGTGGCAAAAATATCACAGCCAACATGACTATTATTAAAATATATTTTTTACAAATCAAAGCAGCTCTCCAATCAGCTCTATCAGACACGACATCACAGGAATTGACATCACAACAATCGCCCCCTTTGCAAAAAACTCTATCTGCGATGCAATCGCACTATGGCCGCAATCCTTACAGATTGAGGATGAAAACTCCGCAACATATGCAATCCCAAGCATCTTTATCATAGTGACAAAAAATGCCGAATCCACAGGAAGCTTTGAAAGAAGCCCTTTAAAAAACTCAATTGTTGCGCCAAGCCGCTCCAATGCAAAAGCAAAAATTATCGTACCGCAGGCCACTGAAAGAAGCATGGACAGCTCAGGTCTGTCACGCTTTAAAAGCACTGCAAAAAACACCGCCGCAATTCCTATTATCCCAATCTTCAACATATTACAAAGAAAACATATCCTGCATTGTCTTAAACAGCTCACTTATATATGGCACAATCCAGAACAATACAATCACAAGTCCGGCCAGACTAAGCAGGAAAGTCATTTCCTCCCTTCCGCTGTGTTTTAAGACCTGTCCAAGCACTGTAATCACTATTCCAAGTGCCGCTATCTTAAAAATAATCGAAATCTCCATCATCAAGTCCTTTCATCTCATACAACAGTATGTTTAATCTGATTACCACTTTTTTATACAAGCATTTTTATATAAGCATGATTGATATCATAATCCCTCCCAAAATCCCCACCGGACAAATCACCTTCATTTTTTCAATATACTCTTTCCTGTAAAAATCTATCTGTTTATGTATGTCCAAAGCGCATTCCTTAAGCCGTTGCTCCATCGCGGCTGCATTTTTTTCAAAGAATGCGCCTCCCATTTCAACTATCGTTTTCTTCACCTTCTCATCCGATATCCTGCCGCAAAGCACATCCTCCCACACAGCCCTCCAGCCCTCCTCTCCGCTTCTACAGCTTCTGTTTGAAAGTACCTCTCCCATTCTTTTGCAACCCTCATTAAACACCTCGCTCTTTCCTCTTATGCTGCAAAAAAACTGTGGTGCCTTCATTCTTTCTCCTGCCAGATAAAATGCCCCCTTTTCAAGCAAAAGCATGAAATCATACAGCATCGCTATATCTGCCTTTTTTCTTTTGCTGTAATCGTTTATCAGCCCCGATACTGCAAACAGTACTATACAAAAGCCTGTAAGCTTCATCATAAATGCTATAGCGTCTCACCCCTTTTTCGTCATGGTCTATAAACACAAACCGTTCTATTGCATGTGGCAGCATTTTTCTTCGCAGATCCTCTGCATTGGTGCCATGTACGCTGCCAAGTATCCTTATTCCACAGCTCACGAGCTGATTTAGTGCCTCGATATCACCTTCTCCTCCCAGCTCATCCACCGCAATCACATCCGGAGACATAGAGCGCAAAAGCATCCTCATGCCAAGTGACTTCGGACAGTTATCCAGCACATCACTGGATTTTCCTACATCATTTTGAGCCACTCCCCTGTAGCACGCCGCTATCTCCGAGCGCTCATCCACCACCGACACCTTAAGAGCGTTTTTTCCGTCACAGCCGTCTGAAAGTATCCTGATGCAGTCTCTTAAAAATGTTGTTTTTCCTTCTCCCGGCCGCGATACCACCAATGTATTGTAAATGCTGTTTTCATCCCTGATATAAGGCATCAGTGGCATTGCAACACCCTTTATCTGATGGGCAATTCTGATATTTAAGGATGCTATCTCACTGACTGCTGTAACCTTTCCTCCATCGCAGCCCATCTGTCCCGCAATTCCCACACGATGTCCTCCCTCCACCGTAAAATAGCCTGCAGCAAGCTGCGGCGCTATCGCGTGGATTGAATATCCGCTCAGATAGTTTATCATCTCCTCTATATCGCTTTGTAAGATATTCACTCCTGTTCTATAGCCTCCCGCAAACCTATACTGCACCGGCTTTCCCACGCGCACCCTGATTTCCTCCAGACCACGCGGCATGTACTCTTCTGCCTCAGACCTCATCTTTTGTGGCAGGTAATCAATTATATCCATATTTTCACCCCTTATCGCCACTTCCGTGGCAGGTCGGGATGGCGCGCACGCGTGTGGCTGCAGTGTCGCAGAAGCTACGCTGCGCTATTAAGAGTCTGTATAAATTATGCGGTAGCTCTTCTATGCCCGACGAAACCGTCGATACTCGCCGTCCGGGCTCGATATCTCCTTGCCTCGGCGTCCATGCCTCGGCATTTCTGTGCTTCAAAGCATAATTCAACAGACTCTAAACAGCTCCGCTATGCGCTTCTGCGACACTGCAGCCACACGCGTGCGCCCCATCCCGACCTGCCATCTGCAATTATATAAATAAAATAGGACATAGACGATTCTGATAAATCATCTATGTCCTATTTATATTACATGTCCAATTATTTTAGAACATGAAAATTAATATTTTCTACATCCTGTCAGGAGCTGAGAATCCAAGCATATCGATGCAGGCCTCAAGTATCTCCTTTGTGAGCACAAGAAGTGAAATATATGACTTCTTAAGCTCCTCATTCTCCTCGGAAAGAATCTTTGTGTCATGGTAGAAGCCGTTGAATGCATTGGCAAGCTCGTAGATGTATGCACATATCTTGTGTGGTGCAGACTCCTCGTATGCATTTTCAATTGTAGCATTAAACTTTGCCAGAGAGAGCATAAGATTCTTCTGTCCTGCATTGACTGCCGGCATGATTGCATCATTCAGTGCGCTGATGTCGCCGCCCTTTGCCTCATACTTTGAGAGAATTGACTTGATACGCACGATGGTGTAAAGGATGTATGGTCCTGTGTTGCCCTCGAAGGATGTAAATCTGTCGATATCAAAGACATAATCCTTGCTCGCCTGATTTGACAAATCACCATACTTGACTGCTGCAAGCGCTACAGTTTTGGCTGTCTGCTTTGCCTCTGCCTCGTCAATGTTTAAATTCTCTTTTTCCTTCTGGTTTTCCTTAATCTTATTGAGCATCTCATCGTCAATTTCCTTGAGGAGATACTCAAGACGCATTACTCCGCCGTCTCTTGTCTTGAAAGGCTTGCCGTCCTTGCCGTTCATGGTTCCAAAGCCGATATGTACAAGCTCTGTGGTGTCAGGTACGATGCCTGTCTTTCTTGCGCAGCGGAATACCTGGATAAAGTGCATTGACTGACGTGCGTCTGCCAGATAAATCACACGGTCAGGATTGTTCTCCTTCATACGCATAACAAGTGTTGCGAGGTCTGTAGTGCTGTAAAGTGAAGCTCCGTCAGACTTTAGGATGATACATGGCGGAATCTCCTTTGCATCTGTGTCCTCCTTTACATCTACAACCAAAGCGCCCTCACTCATATGAGCAAAGCCCTTTTCCTTCATCATTTCAACCATCTCAGGTACGTATGGCTGTGCATCCGACTCGCCCTTCCACAGTTCAAAATGAACGTTCAGATTCTCATAATTTCTCTTAAGGTCTGTTACAGAGACATTCATGATGTGTGAAAGCAGTGCCTGATAACCTCTCCTGCCTCCCTGAAGCTCCTTTGTGGCAAGAAGTGCTGCTTCCTTGAAGCTCTCATCTTCTTTTGACTTGCCACTGGCTGTCGGATAGATGTCCTCAAGCTCTGATATGGTAAACGGTGCCTCCTTCGGGTACTCTCCTGTATAGCTCTCATCAAAATAAACTAAGTCAGGCTTTCTCTCGCGAAGCTCTGTGATGATAAGTCCCATCTGAAGTCCCCAGTCACCAAGATGCACATCACCAATCACATTGTGTCCCATGAACTTTGCGATACGCTTTACGCTCTCTCCGATTACTGCTGAGCGAAGGTGTCCTACATGAAGAGGCTTTGCCACGTTTGGTCCGCCGTAATCCACTACTATAGTGAGTGGATTTTTAGCCTTCTCCAAGCCGTATCTGCCCTCATCATCCTTCATCTCGTTCATATATTTTGCCAGAAAAGCGGTATCCATTTTGATATTAAGAAATCCCGGCTTTACTGATTCTACTGACTCAAACATCTCATCTGACTCAAGGAGCGCTGCTACCTTGTCTGAGATCATAAATGGTGCACACTTATATTCTTTTGCTGCTGCCATTGCTCCGTTGCACTGGAACTCACAAAGATCCGGTCTGTTTGAAAGTGTAACCTTTCCGTACTTCTCATCATATCCAGCACTGACGAATGCCTTTGTCACTTCCTCTGATATCAAATTAATCAGTTTTTTCATTGTATTCCTCCTGATATATAGCTGTTTTGCGTCAAACAGCGAATATACTTATATTAGCACACAAATGAATTGCTTTCAATATCAACCGTCATTTTTGCCTGCGGATTAAACAGATAAGATGTAACGTAAACTTGCATTTACACCCCTAAAGGAGTATGCTTGCATATGAAAAATTAAAGGAGGTCTTATCAATGAAGATAAAAACCAAACAAATAACTGTTACTGCAATTATGCTTGCAATCTGTCTTGTCAGCCAGTTCTTTAAGAACTTAAGCGTATACATCACAGGACCGGTCATCAATGCAGCTTTAATACTTACCGTGCTCTATGCCGGAATGGCATGCGGCATTATCCTAAGCATTATCACACCTGTCACATCATTTTTCATCACAGGAAGCCCTGTTATGGCAGCTATCCCTGCGATGTTTCCATGTATCATGATAGGAAATATCATTCTCGTGGTCTGTGTGGGACTGCTTCGCAAAAAATGCGGCAAAACTGCCGGTTTTCCTGTATCAATTGCTATAGGAGCCGTACTAAAAGCCGTTTTCATGGGAATAGCCATTGCTCTTATCATTCTCCCGGCATTTCTGCCAGCTCCGATGCACAAAATGCTGCCGGTTTTACAGCTTCAGTTTTCAGTGACTCAGCTTATCACCGCTGTTATCGGAGGTGTATACGCAGTCATAATTGCAGCTGGGCTTAAGAAAACTTCTTTAGCACAGACAGACTAGATATTTAATCTAAAAGTGACATTTAAGATACCAGATATCCGTGCATATTTTTAAGCGCATTTTTCTCAAGCCTTGATACCTGTGCCTGAGAGATATTTATCTCCTCTGCCACCTCTATCTGTGTCTTGCCCTCGAAAAATCGCAGCTTTATTATCTGTCTCGCTCTGTCATCAAGCAGCTTTAATGCATCGTCGAGAACCAGATTTTTCACCCATGCTTCCTCTTTGTTTTTCTTGTCCGATATCTGATCCATCACGTAAAGCGTATCACCACCGTCAGTATATACGGGATCAAAGAGGGAAAGCGGTGTCTGGATTGCATCAAGTGCGTATAGTATATCGTTTTCAGGAATACCGCAATCCTTTGATATTTCTGCCAATGATGGCTCATGCACCAGCTTTCTCGATAGCTTTTCCTTTGATTTAATAGCCTGATATGCCGTATCCCTGAGCGAACGCGGAATACGGTACGCACTGTTGTCACGCAGATAGCGTCTCACTTCACCTATAATCATCGGTACAGCATAGGTGGAAAACTTAACACCTATAGTCGGATCAAAATTATCAATTGATTTCATAAGCCCGATGCATCCTATCTGAAATAAATCATCCATATTTTCATTATGATTTGAAAACCTTCGGATTACCGAAAGCACCAGCCTTAAATTTCCACGAATGTACTTTTCTCTTGCAGCCTTATCACCCTTTTTTATTTTCTCAAACAGTTCTTCTTTTTCGTCATCCTTAAGTACCGGCAGTTTTGATGTAGTCACACCACATATATCAACCTTATATACAGACATGGGAATCCTCCGGATAAATTTCTTTATCTAAAGCATTCCCATTTACAGTAATTCTATTCAATTAATCTGCGCGTATTATTCTACAACACTGCCGCAATCTTTATATCCTTTTCATCCTTCAGTGCAAGCACACTGTTGTCTTCAAGCAATGTAACCGTAGGCCTTGAATACTTTTCTGTCACAAAAATTATTTTAGCCTTCTTACCGTTTGTCAACAATACATTGCTTCCGATATATGAGCTTGCAATCTTCTTTAAAAACATGCCTATATACTTCGGATGATACTTTGATATGCCTTCATACTCAAAATCGGCTATCACATCAAACGGGCACATTCCGTCACGGTAACAGCGCTTTGAGGTCATTGCATCATAGACATCGGCTATCGTAATAATAGCTGATATATTGTCGATTTTATCGGATTTATATCCAAACGGATATCCTGACCCGTCAAACTTTTCATGATGTAAAAGTGCCGCACGCTTTGTGCTTTCAAGAATATTGAAATCCTTAAGTATCTCATAACCATATATAGTGTGCTTCTTTATCACCTCAAACTCATCCTTTGTGAGCTTTCCCGGCTTCAATAATATCTCATCGGGTATCTTGAACTTGCCTATGTCGTGTAATAAGCCTGCCATGGAAATCTCATCCAGCTTTTCGGTATCAAACCCTGCCCACACACCAATGAGACGTGCAATGATTGATACATTTATGGAATGCGCCATCGTAGATACATCTGTCTGCTTTAATACCTGAAGTGCATCAAAGAGCTCATATGAAGTCTCAAACCTATCAAAAATCTCTACAGAATCCCTGATTATTGTATTCTTATCCGGGATGATATTCCTGTATAGTATATCATTCATATATTCATGCAGGTTATCAATGGAATCACGATATTCTTCCTTAATCAGGGCATATTTTTTATCCCATTCTTCCTTTTTCTCCTCTGAGCTTCCCTCAACAAAAATCGAATCTATATTGTAAAATCCAAACTTAGCTATATCAAATGCCGATATTTCCATGTGTCTTTTCAAAATAAGCTGTCCACTTTTTGAAAAAACATCTACCGCAGTAAACATTCCCTCTTTTAGTTCATTAACCTTTATCTCTCTCATAATGCTGTTTTCCCCTTGTTGTCTATTTCTTGTGCAGCAGTCATCTGCCCAATTATATCTATACTTCCGTTTTATTCATTATATCATGAAGCCTTGCTTCATGATCAACATTCGTCGTTCGCCGAATGCATAAATGCATTCTTCTCACTTGCACTCATTATATCACAATCTCTCCAAATATGGCACTTACTTTATGTATTTCTTGACATTCATAGCATTTTTTGTTAACATGTCAAGGCGAAAATAAATGCGTCAGTTCGAAACCTTCCTGACGTAAAACAAAACTAAAGGAGAACTAAATATGAGAAACAAAAAAGTATTATTTGCAGTACAGGCAGCTATGATTGCAGCACTCTACGTTGTGCTTACGTATATCACCAATCTGCTTGGTCTCGCATCAGGAACTATTCAGGTACGCTTTTCTGAGGCGCTTTGCATCCTTCCGGTTTTCACACCGGCAGCCATTCCGGGGCTTTTTATCGGATGTCTGATTTCCAATCTTATCACAGGCGGCATCATCTGGGATATCATCTTTGGAAGCATCGCTACACTGCTCGGTGCACTCGGCACATACTTCCTTCGAAAGAAGAAGTTTGTATACACCCTGCCACCGGTCATCGCCAACATGATTATCGTGCCACTCGTGCTCAGATACGGATACGGTTTTACAACTGTATACAAGGGTGTTGATATCTCTCTTGTCTTCAATGCAGTTACAGTCGGAATCGGTGAGATTATATCAATATGTGTACTTGGAAGCCTGTTAAAAGGAATACTTTCAAAATACAGAAATGTCATTTTCAAGCAGGACGAGGCGTAGTTACATACATAGCACTTTTAATAAGCTGCGCGTCATAAAATAAAAAAGCTCTGTGTCATACACTTATATGTATGCACAGAGCTTTTTGCTTTATTACTTTGATATGCTGTGATTATATTCTATCTATCCCACTTATCACACAATGCATTTATCTGGTCTGCAAACTTGCTCAAATCCTTATTCGCCATTCCCTGACACTTCTGGATAACAGATACAAGTCTCTGTCCTGCTGCCACCAGACGGTCAAATATAGTCTTCTCTCTGCTCGCCATGCCATATGAAGCCTTTTTCTCCACACGCTTGCGTGAACCATCAGCCACCTTCTGATTCGTGATAAGGTCATAGGCATCACCACTGTACGGTGCCACTGCATCATAGCCTAAGGTCTCATGCACATGGTTTGCAAAGTACTCTGCTGTGGATTCCTCTCCATGAACTATAAATACATGCTCCGGCTTGTTTTTTATTGCGCCAAGCCACTCGGTAAGTTGATTTTTGTCTGCATGTCCGCTGATACCCGGCAGATTTACTATGCTTGCCCTTACTTCTATTTCCTCACCAAAAAGCTTCACCTTTTTAGCTCCGTTCAAAAGTGCATAGCCAAGTGTGCCCGGAACCTGGTATCCTACAAACAGAACTGTCGAATCGCTTCTCCAAAGATTGTGCTTTAAGTGATGCCTGATACGTCCGGCCTCACACATACCCGATGCAGAGATTATGACCTTTGGCTTCTTATCGAAATTAATCATCTTTGACTCATCCGATGATACTGCCACACGAAGTCCCGGAAACTTGATTGGATTGATGCCTGCCGAAATAAGCTCCATAGCCTCCTCATCAAAACAGTCCGATATATTCTCATGAAATACATTTGTTGCCTCAACAGCAAGGGGGCTGTCGATGTAAACCTCAAAATTCGGATGCTCCGGTAACAGATTCTCAGTCTTTATACGCCTGATAAAGTAGAGCATCTCCTGCGTCCTGCCCACTGAAAATGCCGGGATTACCAGATTGCCACCTCTTGTAAAGGTCGCATTGATGACCTTTGCAAGCTCCACCGCATAGTCAGGCGGCGTATCGTGCAGACGATTGCCATATGTAGATTCCATAACCACATAATCAGCACTGTCCACATACTGCGGATCCTTGATGAGCGGCCTGTTGTGATTTCCGATATCACCTGAAAAGACAAGCTTTTTAGTCACATTCTCCTCAGTCACCCACATCTCAATAGATGAGGAGCCAAGCAGATGACCTGCATCCACAAATCGCACCTTAAGCCCCGGACATATCTCATACACACTGTTGTAATCACACGGTGTAAAGTGCTGCATGACATTCTGGGCATCCTCCACATTGTACATAGGAGTCACCTCAGGTCTTCCGGCTCTCCTTGCCTTTCTGTTCTTCCACTCCGCCTCAAATTCCTGAATATGCGCAGAATCCTTCAGCATGATGTTACATAAATCTGTTGTCGCCTTTGTCGCAAAAATGGTGCCCCTGAAACCATGATTGTATATGAGCGGCAAAAGACCTGAGTGGTCAATGTGTGCGTGTGTGACAAACACATAGTCTATGAGCGAAGGATTGACCGGAATCTCCTGATTCACGTACAAATCAGCGCCCTGCTCCATTCCACAATCAATAAGTACATGTGTGTCCCCAAATGTCAGATAGTGACAGCTTCCAGTAACCTCTCTGTCAGCCCCGATAAATTCCAATACCATAATACCATCTCCTATTCTGTTTTATAATAAAAATATTATATCACACTTATGCCATTTTCTGTATTTCTTTCTTCAATCTTGCCATTATTTTTTTCTCAAGTCTCGATATGTATGACTGTGAAATCCCCAGAATGTCTGCCACCTCCTTCTGTGTCAGCTCCTTATTCTCCACGCGGTTTACTCCAAATCGAAGCTCTATTATCTGCCTCTCACGCTCGTTCAATGACAACATAGCCTTTTTTAGCAGTGATATCTCAACCTCAGTCTCAAGATCCTTGTATATGACATCCTCATCCGTCCCCAGTATATCTGATAAAAGCAGCTCATTTCCGTCCCAATCAGTGTTTAGTGGCTCATCAAAGGATACCTCAAGCTTCACTCTGTTGTTGCGCCGCAGATACATAAGAATCTCATTTTCTATGCATCTGGATGCGTATGTGGCGAGCTTTATTTTCTTCTCGGGATTGAATGTATTTATCCCCTTTATGAGGCCGATTGTACCGATTGAGATAAGGTCCTCCACGCATACTCCCGTGTTTTCAAATTTCTTTGCCAGATACACAACAAGCCGCAGATTGTGCTCTATAAGCTGCTTTTTTGCCTGTTCCTTTGACATTGCCACATTTTTATCCACCAGTGCAACCAGGCAGCATTTCTCCTCATCTGTCTCAAGCGGAGGTGGCAGCACCTCCGTCCCGCCTATGTAAAAAACCTCATTTGTTTTGTTTTTTCCAAAAATAAGATTTCTTAATTTCCTTTGAATCACTAAAAACAGCTTCATTTAAAATCATATCGTATGCACTGTTTGTCAATAGATTTTCCGATGCTTTTCCAATCAGAACATTATGTAATAGCTTTTTCTTTCCTTTATTTTCCACCACCATAGTATCAAAATAGCATGCCTTAAGACATCCATTTTCATTTCCCAGGCTTTTATACGGCACATTTATGTACTCTTTATCATCACCTGTTATATCAAAAACACTTGCCTTTGCTATATGTACAGGGACATTTTCCGGCTGTTTTTTCAATAGATTGCCTGAATCGTACAGTGCCGTTACATACACCTTCTTTTCCTTTTCCATGATAGTTACCCTGTATAGTCCCCTGCTCTCATTGCTACACTCACACCAGGATTTTAATATCATATAGGTTATCACAAAGCCTCCCGTGCATATCAGGGAAGTATCCGCTGATAACAGGCTGTCAAGTGCATACACCACACCTCCCGACAAAACTGTGACAAAAACAGACAGCCCAAAAAGCTTAATCATCCCGATTCTTGCATCTGTCGCAAAATATACTGCTGCCGGAGCTACAACAAACAATGACAGCCACCTGTAGATACTGTAGCCTCCAAACAAAAGCAGCAGGCAAGAAACCATGCCGGATGCTGCGCCCGCCAGAATAATCCTTCTGATTCTGCCATATAAAGGTATTTTCAGCACATATGTGATACATATCATTCCCATAGAGTTTACCATAAAAGTTCTCAGGTAAAAGACATCGATATAAAATGCATAGATAATTTTCACCTCTCTTTCATTAAAAATATATACCAAAGCTCTACTCTGTTAAAATCACATTATGTCGACACACTACTATAAATGCACAACAAAAAGGGCATACAGTCTGAATTAAAATCAAACTGTATGCCCTGTATAAAACGTCTGTCAGTTCCGCGAAAAACTATCTTCTGGAATTCTTAAGGAAATCAGGGATATTAATCTCTACCGGCTTAACTGTGCTTTCCGGCTGACGAGGTCTTTGTATACCTGAATATGTCTGTGGGGCTGATGCCTGCTGGATACCTGTTGTATGAAGTCCATTAGCTGTTGTATGGAGTCCGTTTGTAACAGTATTCGGTGTAGTCATGCCGGCTCCCGGTCTTTGTCCCATCTGGTTAGGATATGTCATATGTCCCTGCATATTGGCTGCCATACCGCCCTGAGCTGCTGCCTTTTGAGGAGTAACCATATTTGCTGATACATCCTCTAATCCGGTGGCAATTACTGTGATAGATGCCTGATCTGTCATAGTCTCATCATACTTGGCACCGAAAATAATATTGGCATTCTCGCCCGCAAGATCCTGAACATAGCTTGCTGCATCATTTGCATCCATAAGAGAAATATCTCCTGAGATATTGATGATGACATGTGTGGCACCATTAATCTTTGTCTCAAGAAGAGGAGATGCAACTGCAAGCTTAACAGCCTCTATTGCCTTGTCATCGCCCTGTGCACTACCGATACCGATATGAGCCATTCCCTTGTCCTTCATTACTGTCTGGACATCGGCAAAGTCAAGATTGATAAGTGCAGGAAGGTTGATAAGATCAGTAATTCCCTGAACCGCCTGCTGCAATACCTCATCTGCCTTCTTAAGTGCATCCGGCATTGTTGTACGACGGTCTACAATCTCAAGAAGCTTGTCATTAGGAATGACGATAAGTGTATCGACACTCTCTTTAAGTCTGTCTATTCCTGAAACAGCGTTAATCATACGCTGCTTTGCCTCGAATTTAAAAGGCTTTGTAACAACACCAACTGTAAGAATGCCCTGGTCTTTTGCAATCTTTGCAACAACCGGAGCTGCACCGGTTCCGGTTCCGCCACCCATACCGCATGTGACGAATACCATATCAGCACCCTTAACCGCTGCCTGAAGCTCCTCTGCGCTCTCCTCAGCAGCCTTCTGGCCAATCTCAGGCTGTGCACCGGCACCGAGTCCTTTTGTGAGCTTCTCTCCAATCTGTATCAGAGTAGGGGCCTTACAAAGCTGTAATGCCTGCTTATCAGTATTGATACCTATAAACTCTACTCCACCTATATTCTCGTCAATCATTCTGTTGACTGCATTGTTACCGGCTCCACCGACTCCGATGACAATTATCTTTGCACTGTTATCTGCCTCGTTAGTTTTAATCTCAAGCAAGGTTATTCCTCCTCTTTCCATCCAAATATTCTAAATTATATATTATAAATTCAAATATTCTGAAATCCATATACTCTATAATATAATTTTTCTAGCAAATAATCAACCATTAAATGTGATTTTTTTAATTTTATTGGGTCTTATCAAACACAATATTTGTGGTTTCCTCAGTCCAGTTCTCTAAATGTAGTGTACCGGAGAGCCCATCAAGCGATGGCATGATGGCTTTTAGCCTCTCTATCTTTCTGGTCAGCTTTGTTGTATCCCCTATAAGCACGTTCACATTTCCGTAATGTACCTCCGGTGCATTGTCACCACCGTAATCGATGGAATCCGGTACCAGCTCCTGTCGCTTGAGAGATTGTGTTACCTCCAGAAGCTCTCTTAATGTTGACTTTTTTATAGGCAGCTTTTCATACAGCACTACCTTATCGCAGCTTATGCCGTCAATTCTCGGCACACCGGGCACCGTGTCTGACGATGTCTCAACCACAAACCCGTCCTTGTCAAAATATGCGTTCTCATCTATTCCCGGAATGTATATATACCCAAGCATTCCTTTTTCATATACTGATATATGAAGTGTATGCGGACTGTCTAAGCTGATGCTCATTGTATCAATAAACGGAATCTTACTTGTATCCTTGATTTTGTACTTTATGTATACATACAATGAATTCCATGAATACTTGTCATTTAATACAGCATCCTCAATAACCTTCTGCTCATAAAGCTCATTTCCCTCAACCACAACCTTTTTCACGGTAAAGAGCTTTAATGCTATAAGAAACATCACCGCAAGCACACATATCGTAATAAGGAATCCCATGAGGAAATGCTTCAATCTCTTTTCATGTCTTCTTTTTTTCCTGATCATCATCTTCACCAAGCCTAACTATTGTACTTTTCCAAGTCTGATCCCCCTCGACACTGACAGTACTATACCAATCTCCGCCATCAGGAAAATGATGGATGTTCCTCCATAACTGATAAACGGCAGGATGACACCTGTGTTCGGAATAGAGTTGGTTACAACGGCAATATTCAATATAACCTGAATCGCAATATGACTCATGACTCCGATCACTAAAAGCGAACCGTATAAATCCCTGGCATTATTTGCAACAACCATCATGCGCCATATCAGAATGATAAACAGGAGTATAAGACAGATTGCTCCAAACAATCCAAGCTCCTCACAGATGATTGTAAAAATCATATCGTTTTGTGACTCCGGGACATTTCCAAGCTTTTGTAAGCTTTCTCCAAGTCCCTTGCCGAACAAACCGCCTGAGCCTATTGCATATAACCCCATCATTGTCTGGTAAACCGCATCACTGCTGGCGGTTTCCGGATGCAGCCATGCTTCGATTCGTGTACTTCTATAGCCTGCCAGCATTACAAATGCCACTGCAAATACAAGCACTCCGATCCCGACCAGAATAAACTGCAGATATTTCGGACTGGCAACAAACATCATACAAACAGATATGCCGATTATGATAATTGCCGTACTTAAGTTACTGTACGCAACTATTCCTATAAGCGGTGCAAGTATTATAAACATCTTTATGATACTTGAAAACCTTGTAAACTGTTTGGGAATCTTGTCAATTATCATTGCCATAAATATGATAACGGCTATCTTTGCCACCTCTGAAGGCTGGAACTGTATCGGTCCGATACCAATCCATCTGGATGAACCATGTGAGCTCGTTCCTATTCCCGGCACAAATACAAGAATACACAGCAGAAATGACACTACATAGGCTGCCACTCCAAGCTTCTTCCACCACCTGTAGTCTATCGCCGTCATAACAGCCATGACTGCAATTCCCAACAGAATATTTCGTATCTGAAGCTTCAGATAATGCATACTGTCGTGATATCTGTTAGCTGATGTATATGAGCTTGAGCTGTATAGCATTACAAGACCAAAGCAAAGCAAAAATATAACAATAAACAAAAGATTATAGTCAAAAAAAGGTATTCCTTTTTCTTTTTTTTCTTTTTGTTTTCTACGCTTTCCTGCCAAAATGAATTACTCCTCTAATCCTTTTACTAATTCCTTGAAGATACGTCCTCTCTCCTCATAATTAGGGAACATGCCCCAGCTTGCACAGGCAGGTGATAAAAGGACGGCATCGCCTGAAGCAGCATGCTCATAACAATAGCTGACAGCCTCCTCAAAGGTATCCTTCTTTACTGTATTCATAAATCCATGTCTGTGTGCACATTCCTCTATTTTGTCCGCTGTCTGACCGATAAGCACAAGCTCCTTGACCTTACCGTCAAAAGCCTCTATCCACTCGTCATATTCTGACTGTTTATCATATCCCCCTCCGATAAGGAGTGTCGGTCTGTTCATGGCACGTATTCCCTGAATAGCCGCATCAGGGTTGGTTCCCTTTGAATCATTGTAAAACTTGACGCCGCGCTTTTCTGTCACATATTCTATTCTGTGTTCAACTGCCTTAAATACCTTAAGCACCTCGACAATCTTATCCATCGGCACGCCAAAGCTTAATGACATGGCACAGGCTGCCATAACATTCTCAAAATTGTGCTTTCCAAGCAGGTTCAGGTCATTCACATTGATTATCTCATTGCGTGCACCATCGTGTGCATACATGATGCTGTCTCCATCCAGATAAAAGCCCTCTGAAAGCTCAGACTTACTGCTGAAAAAGATAACCTTAGCAGGGCACTCTGCCGCAAAGCTTCTAAGCACCTCATCCTCATAGTTTAAGATACAAAAATCATCCTGTGTCTGATTCTTTGTGATATCCTCTTTTGCCCTGATATAGTTTTCCATTGTGTGATGACGGTTAAGATGATCCGGTGTAATATTTAATATTGCACTGATGTGAGGCTTAAAGGTATCAATTGTCTCAAGCTGGAAGCTGGATATCTCTGCCACTGTCACGGTCTCATCCGTGCTTCCTGTGACCATTGATGTATATGGTATTCCAATGTTTCCAACAACCCTTACATCCTTAAAGTAATTCTTCATTATCTCTCCTGTAAGCGCCGTGGTCGTTGTCTTGCCGTTGGTTCCTGTGATGGCAATGATTCTGCCTGCACCAAATGTGTATGCAAGCTCTATCTCACCCCAGATTTTAACGCCCTTATCCCTCAGGGAATTGACCATTGGAATGTCTGTTGGTACGCCAGGACTGAGTACAGCCACATCAAACTCATCCATCTGTGCATCTGTTATATCTCCAAGTATGAGCGGTACTTCACGAATTGCCGGTGCCTTCTCATAAAGTGCCACTGTATCAAGCTCTTTATTTCCATCAAATAATACTGTATCTATATTATTGGCACGTAAAAGCTCTGTAGCTGCGATTCCGCTTTTTCCTGTACCGACAACAAGTACTTTCTTTCCTTGTAAGCTCATTTTTATTCCTCCGTTTTCCTTGTGTTAAATCCTGATTTATACACTAAATTATAGTATACGTTATTTATCCGCATTTCGCAAGAGCTACTGTTCATCCACATATGGTATTATTTCCGTAAACACCTCCGCGGCAACAGGAGCGGCAATGGTACCTCCGTAGTATACTCCTCCTTTTGGATTATTTATTTTGACAAGCACCATCAGCCTTGGGTCATCTGCCGGATAAAATCCAAGAAACGATGCAATATAGACATTATCACTGCGTGGAAGTGTCTGCGATGTAGCGGTCTTTCCACCTATTGCATACCCTTCTACCTGTGCGTTTTTGCCTGAGCCCTCAGATACCACTCCTTCAAGAAGCTTTCTGAGAGTCTTAGAGGTCTCCTGTGTACAAATACCGCTTTTTGTATCAAAAGACACCTGTTTTTTTGTGGTGCCATCGGGATTCAATATTTCTTTGCCTATATGCGGTGTCACCCTGTTTCCTCCATTTATCAGGGAGGATACTGTGGTCATAAGCTCTATCGGTGTAATCTGAAATGACTGTCCAAATGAAATTGTTGCAAGCTCCACCTGTCCTATCTTGTCAGGCTGATGCATTATAGTACCTGCCTCTCCCGGCAGATCTATCCCTGTTTTTTCCAGCAGGCAAAAGCTTTTAAATTTCTCATAATACCTGTCACAGCCTATGCGCAGTCCAAGGTCTATGAATACAGGATTGACAGTGTTATCATTTTACCCCTTTTTTCACACCTAAATTAACAGTCGGCTCCATTTTCCGTACGATTTACTATCCATATAGCAGTTTTAAAATCTAATTTCTTATGCTCCAACTTTCCCATTTCACGCAACTGTTTAACCGACGTGCATATGTAGCTGTATTTCATACCCAGCATTTTAGCACAATCTTTTACTTGTAGGTTAGGATTTTTTGAAAAAAGCTCTAAAACTTTCTCATTGGTTTCTCGCCTTATTCTCTCTCTCTTTTGCTCCCTATGATATTCAAACTCTAAAGTAAATATATTTTTATCTATCATGTTAATCATTTCGCCTACATTGTATAAACTTAATAATTCTACAAGCTTGTCTGTATCGAAAATGACTGTAACATGACCGCTCGGCTCTACCTCGATTTTTTCAATTATATTTTTTAATTGCATGGTAATTGCATCACGCTCTATTGTACCACTATGTATGACTTTCCGAATTTCCTCAAGTTTTGCCTTATATTCATTATATGACTGTCTCATACCTTTTAGAACATCTATTTTATCCTTAAGCTTATCTATTTCACATTGTAGCTTTTCATTATATTCTTTAAAGTCAGAATCATTTATTGTTCCATCGATTAATTTATTAAACAGGATATCTTTTTTCCTTACTTGCAGTCTATGTTCCTCCTCTAAGTTGTTTAGAATACCCTCACTGGAGTTATCATTTAAAGCGATTTCAATATATTTCATTGCTTTATCAATAATTCCAGTGTTCTTCCGAAACAACTGACTAAACTTCTCTTTTGCTTTCCTGTCAATCAACTCGCTTAGTACTGTTTCTTCTATTATAATGTTATTGCATGCATTCTGTCCTAAATTCATCTTTTTTGAGCAGCGCCAATTTGTCAACTCATTAGGTGTCCCCTTTTTTACTATATAACGATAGTAATAGCAATTACATGTTTTGCAGAATATTTTATGACTGTATAAATGTTTTCTGATGATTTTTCTGTCACCAGTAACATTTTTATACGACCTATCCTTAAGCATCTGTATTGTTTCTTCTTGATACTCTTTACTTACTATTGCAGGTAACGCATTATCATAGTATATCCACTCACTCTCTGGCACCTTTTCTCTTTGTTTTGTCCAAAAATTCATACTATCCTTATGCATTACCACTGTTCCATGCATCTTAGGATTGTATATGCATCCATTTTTCCACCATGTAGCCGATATCATTCTAGGCTCCATACTTTTTGTTCCAGATGTTCCCTTTGACCTATAGCCTTTTTCATACATATACTTTGCTAAACGATAAAATCCCATTCCTCCACGCACCAGCTCAAAGGCTTCTCTAATTGCGTCAGCTTCTTGTTCATTTATCTTGTATACATTTGTGTCCACCTTGTCCCATCCGAACATTTCTCGGCAAATATTAATACCCGTTTTAAACTCCTGCCTCTTTGCATGTGCATCCTTTATTTTTTCTGAAAGCATTACACTCTGGAACTCATTGAATTTTGAAATCATACTATAAACCATATGATCCTGCTCATGGTTATACAGTTTGCTATCTATGTAAAAGAATAATCTTTTACCAGTCTTTAACAACTCTCGTATGAATAAGTTCCACTCTAAATCACTTCTCATTAATCTATCCTGTGATTTTACTACTACTAAATCGTAATCCATAGTTGATAAACTTGCATATAATTTTCTATACTCGTAGCGATGTTCTGAACTGGTGCCTGATTTAGCTTCTACATATTGATGCACTATTATCCAATTACGTTTAATGCAATAATCTCTACTGTATTCTACCTGTCTCTCCAATGCATCCACTTGCGCCAGTTCTTCTGTTGAGCATCTATTATAGATTACTACCCTTAATCGACTGTTTAAATCAATATTAGCATATGCCATATCGTTACAACCTCCTACCTTTGTCATTAGAAATTAAGTGCTTTACCTTAATTCCTTCTATTTCTGATAAATTACCAGCATTGACCAGCAAATCTATTATGTTTATTAACATTTCTGTTTCTGTTCCTAACTGGGTGTTGGATTGTAACGCTGTGTACTCGTAATGTCCAGACATTTTACTCAAAGTATTACCTACTTTATTTTCCTTGGTATTAACTTTATTATTATTGTTATCATTATATTCATCCATGCGATACAAAAATCCTTTCTTTTGTATCGTTATCCTTTTCATTTATTTCACAGCTTAGCAATGCGCAAACATATGCTAAACCGTGAAATTTGTTGTTTAGTCTTTTCTCTTAAGAAGAAAAGGTAAACACTTTCTTCTTTTCTGTCGTGTCAGTCAAGAACTCTTTCTTGACCTCATCCATAGCAGACTGTATTGCACTCATCATCTCATTGACTTGTTCTGCTGAGTATGTATAATACTTTTTGTTTGACAGCTTCTTCATATCATCTATTGATGATATGATTTTAGATGTCTGTGCCTCTGCCCTTTCTATGAAACGCAGTGCCTTTACATCTGTTGTTATATTGTCCAGCGCAGGTGTATGCTGTGCTGTTGCCATTGCCGGGGCTGTTGCTGTCTGCTGTGTTACTTGTGTCTGCGCACCAATTATAGGTGCTTGATTACTTACAAAACTTTCCATTTTGTTTTCCTCCATAGATTTGTTTTATTTATACTGCTTTTCTCTTGTTGCTGTAGGTACCTTACACTTGCAATATACCACCAAAATGGCAAAATATAAACAAAAGTGAGTGTAGAAAAAATCTGCTCTGTTTGCTTCATTCTACACACTTAAAATTCACAAAAAACAAATGTCATAAACCACTTAAGTATAAGTGTATGCACATTTTTCATGATGAGTCTATTGTGCAATTTGACGAACACCAAAAAAAATAGCTGCAATTTTCTTTGATATATCTGCTCTGAAATAGAAAATTGCATCAGAGTAAACTTCTAATGCAATCATCTGAATTTTTTACTATGCAATTTTGAATCGGTAACTATTTGGGTTATTTTTTGAATTATTTGCTGGTGGTGTTTATTTACTGTTTTAACAGGGCATTTATGCTATGGTAATTATAGGTACATTTTATCTCACTATCTATTTATTCTCCCAAACTGCTATTTTTTTATTGTTTTCAAGCCGATTTTTTCTAAAAAATAAAAACTTTGAAAAAATCTTTATATACTTTTCTCAAATTTTCAATATTTTTATTTCTATCATTTTTTTCATATTTTCAATATTTTTGATTGTCACATCCATTGATATAAAAATTTCCAATGCATACACCCTGTCAACCAGTCTTAAAAATGCATACTTATTTTTTAAGGAAATTGATAATGCTGGACAAAAAGAAAAGACACCACATTTTCTGTGATGCCTTGCTGTTATCGAATATTGTTTAGCTGTGAAGTGCCTTGCGTAAACGTTTCCTATATGCCTGTTCTATTTCATCATAAAACTCTACATCCGCCCTCCAGTCTCCATCCATTGGCAGCTCTGCCATTAATACTGTTCTAGGATGTCCATCTGGATAAACCATATTTACACCCATTATGTTACGCTCACGTATACTCTTAAATCTTATCTGCATAGCTCATGCCCTCCATTGTAATTGTTATCAGTGTAATGTCTTTTCCCAGCGTTCCTCATATGCCGCCAGTACCTTATCGTAACACTCCATGTCTGCTCTCCAATCGCCATTGTCTGGTAACAGCATTGTAATGACCTCTTTTTCCTTAGCTGTTGGAATCGACATTAAGATGACCACTTTGTTGTTTTCCTTATGTCCTCTTAGTCTTATCTGCATAACTCATGCCCTCCTGCACTTTAATTTCTTTTATTTTATTTCATATCTATGTATTGTGCGAGGTGTAGCACACTGTAAGGAGTTTTTACTTTGCAGGTAATATAAAATGCAGTCCCTCTGCTTGGACTGCATTTATTCTTACTACTTTGTTTTAACTTTTTCTGTTGCTGGCAGCAGGGGTGCAAACCTGTCTGAAAAATCTGCCGATGATGTTAAGTGCGTATAAACTCCATCCCAGCTCTCATATCCAGCCTGTTCAAGTGCTGTTGTAAGTTCCCTGTCTGGTATGTGATACTCTGACACCTCGCCTGTCTGCTCGTTCACTGTCTGACCTTTTACTCCCAGATGATTTCTCGTTTCATACAGTATCTTTCTATCAGTACTTGCAACACGCTCAAAAGCCTCTGCAAATTCATCCTCTTGGTCAGCGTGCCATGAATCTATTACAATGTCACGCTCACAATTCTTTGAATATAAAAAACCTCTTTTGCCCTTTAATTCACCCGATGCATCATTCATGTTATCTATTAAGTATTGTACAGCTGTCCTATAGCCATCCATTGACTTAATCTCAGTAACATAAGTAAACCCATTCTTCCAAAGATTCTGTATTATATTATTACTTATGTCGTTTTGGAAGTTGCACATTACATGGTAGTGCCAGTTTCCATTTGTCTGCCTGTTAAATGTCGCAAGATACTTAAAATTATCATAATGCGAACATACCCTCTGGATAAATTTCTTAAACTCATAATGCGACTGTACCAGATCACTGCATATGCTGCTGTCAAGTTTTGTACTGTCATAAGTCAGTGTAATCATTACGACTTTTGGAATATCAAAACTGTTATAACATATCTCACGTATTGTGCTCCTTCGGTTCTTCATACGATTATGATAATTAAACCCTGCATAATCACTTGGTATTGTAGGTTTTATCTTTTTCTGCTTATCGCTCTTTATCGGCTTTGTTGTATGTAACCGCATATTTTCATATGTAGTTACCCTTGTACGCTTTCTGCTGATTTTTATTTTATATCCATTTTCTATGTATTCTGCTCCACTCATATTTTACCTCCCATATATACCCAAATTATATCAGATAAACATATCTGACGATATTGGTATTTTAAACATTTTTCATATTGAAATAAAGGATTTGATTGTGTCATATTTTTTTCTTGAAATGCATTTTTGAAATTTTCAATATTTTTGAAATGAGTGAGATATGACTTGATTCTTAAATAATATGTTTTAGAAGATTAAACCATGAGGACATATAAATTATCATTGTCACCAATGGTTATGACTGATGAGGATGTACCTTGCTGGGTGACACTGCCTATTGAATTAAAGTCTCTCTTGCTATTCAATGAATGCGATTTTGATGATGCCTTCCAACCTTCGAGGACATAGCCTGATTCATTATCTACACTGATATAATTCGTGGTTTTTGAGCGACTAAACTTATGCTTATCTTTCTCTGCCTCCGCTATCGTGCCATCGGGATTTAATACCTCTGTATAATATAACTTCTTTATCGTACACTTTCCATCTTTTGGTGGGTCTGGGTTCTCTGTATTGCCTGGGGTTGAACCACCATATGTATGAATGGGAGGGAGGGAAAAACCTGTAATGTCGATGGAGGCTATTGCTACACCATCACTCGCTATCTCTGATGAACTACTTATACGATGTACTTTACTACTTACTGCTGGATAAACCACCTTTGAACCACCCGTACTCGTACCATTAAATGTTGGTACCTCTAAATCATGCTCTAAGCATAGACTATATGGTAACTGAGTGTTGTAGAACTTATAGGTGTATTCTCCTCCACCTGTTCCACCTACTCTATTTGATTCTCCTAATAATTGATATGCTGTTCCAAAATGTACCCTTGGATACCAATAATTATTATTTGTTGCTCCATCTGGCATTGGGTCACCTGCGCTCCATGACTTGCCTGTTGCATCTGTTACGTCATTCGCAAATGTATTGTTGGTATACATATAATTGATTGAGACTGGCTCTACTACTGCATGCCATTTTGTATCGGGTTTGGCTAATGCCTCAAGCGCTTTTGCTCCACTAGCACCAGTATCTAGTACGTATGATGCCCATCTTGGTAATGGCATTTCACAACCTTTAATTTTTATCTTTTTACCACTATCCTGCATTAAGTATGCCATAGATTGTGAACCTGTGGCTTGCCAGCCATTCGTATATGTTACTGGGGTGATTCCTTGCACATATTTGTAAGTACCTATGTCTCCAAGTGATACTGATGTTTTTGGTCTTAGATGTCGATATGCTGCTATTCCTTTTGTTCCACCTAAACCAGTAGTTTTGTAATCACCATACTTAATCGTGCCTGCTTCCTCCAAGAGGATTGCTTTACACTGTGTTGCTCCTCTTTCATCTACTACATATAACATGATTCCACTTCGCTCACCAGATGCAGCCCAATATAGGTAGCTGGCTTGCTCGTTTGATGACTCATCGGTTTCATTACTACTGTATGAACTAAGGTTCATCACTTGACCTATGCTGACGTCATCATCCGCATATGCTTGGAGTGGATTAAACATGAATATCGCTATGAAAAATATAAACACTGCTATTGCTTTTATTACGTTTCGCTTGATTAAAATTCGCTTTTCCATGTTGCTCCTACCTTTCTTAAAAATTGTAAATTTTTAATTTATATTTTTAGTAAGGTAGAAAAAAATGCACTTCATCGGAAAATGAAGTGCATTGATTGTTATTATTCATTTTTTAAATTAAAAATAGATGTAAATACTGTTATTTTGATTGCTGTTGTAACTGTCTGTTGATGTAGTTTGCTTCATAGTCTTGTTGTGTATACTTTTGTTTACTCGGCTCTGTATTTGTTGGTTTACTCGACTCTGTATCCATGGATTTTACTGTACCTTCTATGTATTCTATTTCATCATCCGTGAGGTTGTACTTTTTATAAAGCTTTTTATCTATGTCTGCTATGGACTGCGACCAGTCGATGTCTGAGGAGGATGTAAAGTCTTGAAGTGGCACTAAACTAAATCTATATGCACTTACAGCTATTACTCCATCCTCTGAAAAACACCTTACTAAGAATCTAAATAGTTTCGTCTTAATATATTTTTCTACTGCTTTTGTTTCATTCAGATTGTCAGATGCAAACAATACACCCCAAGATGATGAACATACTGTATTTGGATTAGCAAGTTTTATATTGTTTATGATATTATTATCTTTGGTTAGTATCCTTCCACATATGACTTTATATTTAGGTGCCAACTCTGCCCTTGCAGGAACATCATTTATATTTATATACTTTACATAAGGTTTCTTTTGTTCATTCATATATATTACGGCAATATTATTTTTTTCTGACCTTTCATTATAAGTTTTCAAGTCATATGCACTTTCTCCACGTCCTACTCTTCCGTTTGTAGTTATTCTAAATGGCTCTGATGGATATGTCTTAATACTAAAGTCTTCATTTTTACTTATTTTAGAAAACCTATTTACTATCTGCTGTTCAATTTTATTTGATGCTATTATCCTTGCACCTCTTAGGTTTTCATCATAATTTTCGATAACCTTACCTTTTTTAATCTCGGTATAATGTGTTTTATCTCTATACCCTTTTTGTACTCCAAATATTGTTACCGCTGCACCTATGTTATTAAATATTTCTCCAGCTTCAGAATAGTTGACTATATTAGTTAACCCCATATTAATCATATTGTTCCTAGTTGCTTTCAATGTATCAGATACTAACCAATTATTCTTTACTATCATAGTGATAGCATCTGGTTTTAATCCGATTGCTGAATCTATAAATTCATTGTAGATTGATTTTGTTTTCTGCTGATATGGTGGATTTCCTATTATGACATTAAACTTCATATTCTTATCCTCTATATTAAACTTAGTCTTTAAATATTCCTCAAATGTATTTTCTTTTATTCCAAGTATATGTAACTTTTCTTTTGCATTTAATATCTTAGTTTTAGGCTGATTATCAGATGAAATGATATTAAAATTTTTCATTATATCATTAAGTTGTATGTATGGCTCATCAATTTTAATGATATTTGACTTATTCATTAAGTTCTTAGTTGTTAACTCATATGACTTATCTGATAATACTACTCCATATAATTGTTTTGATACTATATGTAATGTCCGTGCTACTGTATTCTCATATTCTGTTCCTTTATATAAATCAGACGCTAACAACCTATTAAGTACTGCTTTTAAAAACTCTCCAGATGTACTAGATAAATCTAAAAAAGTTGTATATGGATTCCATATATTTTTCGGAAGTAAATCTAGTGTCTGTTCAACTATATTCTTAGGAGTCTGTACTTCAGTTACTGATTCAGATTGCTTATCTACTATTCTTTTTCCACTCTGCTTTAGTTCTTCTTCTCCGTACCCAAGTCTAGGTACTTCTTTAACAGCCTCTTGCTTCTTATCTTTTTTAAATACATCTTCTTTTAAAATGAAATTAACAAATTCCTTGATGTATTCAACTTTGTTTTTTATTGACTCATAAGTGTATCGTTTAGTATCTGGCTCTGTATTATTAAGTCTAACACTATCTAATAAAGAGTGATAAAAGTAATTCTCAAGATTTCTCATTTCATCAAAGCCTAAATCTTTAAATTTAATTGCTATCGCGTTATCCCACTTTTCTCTATATCTTTCTGATGTACTTGTTTTATGTTGATATAACCTCGTAAATACAGGAGTGTTATTCATAGTTTCAGAAGACCTACCTACATAAACCTCTAGTTTTCCATCCTCTGTTTCACCATATAGAAAATATATAGAATGACCTTCTATACCTAAGCTATTGTATTTATCATCTTTAATTTGCTTTCTTGCAATCTTATATGCTTCAATATTCCAATCTTTATTATAATATCTTGTTATATCCCTATAGGCTGTGTCTTCACTTTGTATACCCATGTTGTTTTCACCTCCTAATATGTTGAATGGGAACCACTAGGGTTCCCATTGTTATAATGAATGTAATTTAGTGTTACTGATTAATTATTTTAATTATTGCTGCTGTTTTCTTCCCATGCATCTAAGTCATAAACTGTTTCGCCACTCTCGTTTGTATATGAAGGAACATTGTACTCTTTCATTTTCTTATCAATCTCATTATCTAAGATGGCTGCATACTCTTCCATTGTTCCACATAACTGATTACCATCTGGCAGGTAGTCTCCTACGTGAAAGACTTTACCATAATCCGGAGAACCCTCTTTCATATAAACCGCATATGATGGCTGATCTCCTGCACCCTCTCCATGTATATAAATCCATGTCCAACCTGACATGCCATCAGCACCTTGAGATGCAGCATATTGCCCATATTGATGGACTGCATCCCATGAACCATTGATGTCTGCCCATTTTGAATTTCTTATCTCTTCCTCTTCTTTGTTCACATTGCTGTTTTCACTGCTATCACTTGATTCACTACTGTCGGAACTTTCATCACTACTGTTGTTTGCTATTGTTGATGGGTCGATGTAATCACTGTAGAGTTGGTAGGTGTTGTTGGCATTGGTTGCCATTGTTGTAAACAACTCAAGTGCATCTGCTTTTGTAAGTGCTGAGTCCCAATCACTTAATGTGTCCTCTGTTAAATATCCATTCGCTATTGCTACTTTAAAGGTGTTGTACAGGTCTGTTGGAACTCCTTTGTCTGCATCATTGATTGCTTTCTGATACTTGATGTCTCCTGCATCCTTTACTGTCGTAATTGATACACTCGATGTATCTGAATAATTATCTACATATCCATTTGCCTCTATCTCTGCTAAATAATTAGCTCTAAGATAATTAGTTACTAATGCTATGTATTCACCCTTTGTCATGGTGCTGCTGAATGACTTCTCATTTAAACCATTTGAAGTGTTGATGTAGCTGTATTCATCCATTGGTGCCGCGAAGTTTGTATATGTTGTTTCACCTACCTTATCCGTGAAATCTTTGTTCTCTTCTGGTGCCTGTGCTTCATTTACCTGTGTTGTTGCTCTCATTACAAGTGCCATTGCCTGTGCTCTGCTGATTGTTGAATCACCATCAAATTTTCCATCCTCTTGGTCTGGAAGTAACTCAAAGTATGAATTAATGACTGCGTAAGGTGCTTCTGGACTGTCTTTTTCTACATCTGTATAAGCATCTCCTACAAGCTCTCCTATTTCCACCATGTATCCCTCTGATGAAAGATACTGCGATATTGCTGAGTTCTGTGTTGCCATAAGATATGTTACATTTTGCTCTGCTGTCTGCGTTGCTGGATTGTAGTACAATGTACCCTCTTTGTTTCCTGTCTTGCCAGTTATGTTGAAATACTTTTCAAATGCTGAACGCAGTTCTGTATGTGTCTCAAGTGATGATAATTGAAGCCATGGCAACAACTCCACTTTTGACTCCTCCCCACTATCATAGTTTGGTACTGCATACTCTATCTCAATCTCCGAGGCTTGCTGACTCATATCCTTTGCCTCTTTTTTAGAGCACGCTGATACTCCAAACAACATACTGCTTATCAGTATAAGTGTTAATGTTGGAATGACTATCTTTTTGACTTTCATGTATTTACCACTCATTTTGGTGTTCCTCCTTTAAACTATAATGCTTTGATAATGCGTGAGGGCATCTTGCGATGCCCCCAAACTTAAAATTTTTTAAAAAATTATTTTTATTTCTTTTTATTGAAATGCTGTTACTTATGTCTATATCAGAATACCCGCTGTTCTTAGTAAAAGTATAACAGCAGATTCCACACAGGTCTGCAAAGCAGTTGTTCCTATGCATTTTATAACCGCTTTCACTTTCTTACCAAAATCCTTATTGACTCCTTTAAACTCTTTTGCGCTTAATAACTTATTACCTTTTTCGCTTATTCTTATATCATCAAATGTACATGATGAAAAATCTATTGCATCTGTTGACTCTTCCTCAAAAGTATCTGGGTCCATCTTTATTTCATATTTGAGTACTACTGTACCATCTATGCAGCCTTTGTTTTTTAACGCTTCTATCGTTTTACAAACCATTTCTGCAAAGCCTGTATTTGCTTCAGCAGGAAATAAATCCTCATTTAATACCTCTTCAAATGTTTTATTATTTTTCTCTGCATAAACTATACATTCCTTTACAATACATAATACAAGTAATTCCTGCTCTTTTTCTGTTAATTGTATGCCCATAATTTTCCTCCATTGCTGTTTATTCGTGATAGTAGCATTTTACTACTTTTAGTCGTATTTGACAACCCATTGTAGCATACAACTATATAAAATCTGTTTACATATATGGAGGTCTGGCTATGCTTGAAAATTTAGGTGATAAACTCAAAACTTTACGTGTTAATAATCAGCTTACA
Source organism: uncultured Agathobacter sp. (assembly GCA_934365945.1). GTDB lineage: Bacteria > Bacillota > Clostridia > Lachnospirales > Lachnospiraceae > Roseburia. The sequence continues at coordinate 69,187 of CAKRNE010000007.1, forward strand.
AGGAAACAAGTCGCTGAATTGATTGGTGTGTCAGTAAGTACCATTGGTCTGTATGAAAGTAATGAACGACTTCCATCAATCCCTGTTCTTGTAAAATTGGCTAGTCAATACAAGACCTCTGTCGATTATCTTCTTAATATTGATACAAGCAATAAAAGCGCCCTTTCCCTTGATGGATTGACTGATAAACAGATAAAAGCCTTAAAAATGACTGCTGAATGTTTTCGTAATTCTAATTGATGAGTTTTATCAGTTCTAAATGTGATTTCAATATCTTTTCTACGATAGATACAGTTCTGATTGTATGCTCGTCATCTTCATTTGCTGATAACTCTACTTCAAGCAGTTGCAAAATATTTATTGCATCCCTTGTCTGTTCCTCTAGGTTTTCTTTTAAAGCCTCATGCTCAATGTTATCGGATAGTTGTAGCGATTGATTGTTTGAGGTGTTTGTAATAGTAACCATGGTAGCTGTCCTCCTTCCTATAAGTTGGATGAGATAATAACGCTTGAAATAGGGAAATTCAAGGTATTTTGATAGTGAAAAATCGGTAGCGCGATACTTCCGATTTTTACTAAAAAATTTTTAATCCTAATGCATCTATATATTTTTGCCCCTATGCATTACTAGGAAATTCACCCATGCAGACACCAATCGTTCTGGAGTCGGACTGAAATTTTTACTCCAGATGAAAAATCAATAATTAAGAATTAGTATTTTTAATTATTGCAGGAACTACTTTTGATGCATTTGTAATGTTATATAAATTTTATTAATGCTGGGAGTGCGATGCAACACACATAATAATTTGATGCATCAATCGTTTTTAATCTTATGTTTGTTTGACTGATAATTCGGGTAGAATACCTTAAACCATTTCCAATAAACATAGTCTTTTAAGCCAAGGTTATGCATAGCCTCTTTATGCGTGATATATCGTGCGATTGCCCTGTCTGCCTGCTGTCGGAACTGCTTTTCATCTACCTTTATTGCTTCACGTCCAAATCTGACACCTTTTGCGCGCGCCTCGGCAATTCCCTCTCGTGTACGTTTTTCCTTATAATGCAGCTCCTGCTCTGCCCAGTAGGATTTTAACAGTATTACTATATCTATCAAAAGTTCACCAGTTATTCCCATTGACTCATTGAACAATTCTTCGGGTATATCCAAAAACCTCAATGTAACACCATGCTTTCTAAACCAGTAAACCTCATTTTGTATCTCTCTGTAATCCCTGCCTATCCTGTCCAGCTCATGCACAGTTAATCGGATTGGTGTGTCAGCATTAGCTTCTTTCAACTCTATTATTTTTTCCTTAAGTTTTGTATACTCTGGTCTGTTAAATTCTTTACCTGTATACTTATCCTCAAAAAAGTATCTCGCTTTAAGCTCTGGTATCGCCTCAAATATAGCTGTTTCCTGTCTCTCCAAATTCTGTGACTTGCTCGACACCCGTGCATATGCCATTTCAGTGTATTGTATTTCTCGTGTGTGCTCCATGCCTTTTTCTCCTTATCTATACTGCAAACCCTACTTTTTCAGACAGCCCCATTTTTTAGGAATTTTTGTCCGAAAAACTATCAAAAATAAAAAACAAATATTTGATTAAATATAATACCTTTGTCAGATAACTGGCATATTCACAAAAATGTACTGTCTATCCTAATTGAATAAACAGTACATTTTCTAAATTCAAGTCGATTTATAGTAGTCCAAAGTAGTTTAGCAATACTGCCTTGAATAATGCTTCTTCGGAGATTGGTTTTACTTTGGAATTTATGAGTTCTAAATCTTCATCCGTTATGCTCTTAAAATTCCCCTGCCTGTCGTGTCTGCAAATAAAGCAGTCACCTGCTATGATTGTTTCTAACTCACGTATCATTACCCTAGGCTCTAATCCAACCAACCAGCCTTCTTCATTACAGACTAAGTCTATTTCTTCTGTAAGGGCAGTGCACTCTATAAGTCCACCGACAAACTCCTGTTCTGCCTGTAGCGTATTTTCTATATCCATGAAACCTTGTTCATCTTTCTTAAATCCATATACTCTCATAATGTGCTCCTTATAATAAATGTGGCAGGTGCTCTGTTTGCACCTGCCGTTTACTGAGTTACTTTGTTTGGTTTTCTATTGCTGTTGTTTTCTCACTCTTTTTATCTGCTGACTGCTCTGGTTTTGACTGCTTTGATTTTTCCAGTGAAGCTACGATTATTTTATCGTCCTGTATTTTTGCTCCACCACTGACTATATGCATATCAAGTAATGTTTTCACTTTTTCCTCTGTGAAGCTTGTTCGCTCATATCGTGATGAAATCACATCATACATTGTAGTGCCTTTATCTTTATGAGTTCCTATCACAATATAAAACAGGTTCGCTAAACAATCATCCTCGACCATTGGAATCAATGTATTTGTATGAACCTTTTTCATCATGTTTGTTACAAAGAAATTCTCTGTATCAAGCTCCAACTCACCAGCCTCTGTTATTTTCATGCCATAAACCTCATCCGATGTAATGCCCTTAAGCGCATCCTTTATCTGCTTTTCTGTCAGCTCCACGACCTCTCCTTTTGGTAAGCTGTAAGCCTCAAAACATATTGGTCTGCTTCCTAAAAAGATCTCGTTTGTAATGATTAATTTTCTACACATATCGTTTTCCTCCTGCATTTCGCATTTATTATTTTTTCTGGACATTTCTTTTTATGTCCTCCTTACATTTAATACAATAACGCTGGGAAAACTGGATGTCAGTAGTGGGAATAGCCAGAGTTTTCATACTGAAATTAGAGATGTTGTAACAAATGCAAAAGGGCAGCGCCTATCGGCACTGCCCATACTAATTAAACCTATTCAATTCCTTATTTTTCCCTTATGTTCCCTATTTTTATACTAGGTACGAAAGTATAGGTACTGGTTTACATGAATTTTGTATCCCCTGCACAAAGGTTTCGCTGCCGTGACCACTCCTTTTATGACAGTGTATGCGCCTGTCCTCCACCGTAATATACCCGGGACAGTAAAAGCTGTCGTCCAGACTTACCACATTTTCTTCGAGTGCTATAGCGGCTGTGATGATTTTAAATGTCGATCCCGGCTCGTAAGTATCGCTGACGCAGCCGTTTCTCCAGGCCTCGTCATGATTTTCGCAGGAAAACGGGTCATTGAGATTGTACTCGGGATAGTCAGACATAGCATAGATTTCGCCATTCATAGGATTCATGACTATGATGCTCACACTGTCAGCAAGGTTTTCATTATATGCCTCAGCGGCCTTCTGCTCACAGATTCTTTGTATGTTTATATCCAGTGTTGTGACAAGTGTATCGCCCTTTTTTGGTGCCTGTCGTCTCTCCTTATAGCCCTTCACCTCCACACCTCTGCCATCACATACTGTATATATTTTTCCGGGTTTTCCGAAAAGGACATCATCATAAGTCGCTTCAAGTCCGACAACGCCCTGTCCATCAGCCCCTGAAAATCCAATAACCTTTGAAAACAGTTCATTTCCCGGATAGTATCTGATGCTTGACTCATCTACCTTTACCCCGTCTAAACCATAGGAAAGTATTCTGTCACCGGTTTCCTTTGAAACATTGTTTTTTATTTTTTCTATTGATGTGACCTTTTCCACCTTTTTGCGTATCTTCGATTCATCCATCGAAAGCTCTGTGCTCAGTGTCCTGATCACCGCCTCCTCATCAGTTATCTGATTGTGTATCACTGAAATATTGCAGGCAGTCTCATTTGTCGCTATAACACTTCCGTTTCTGTCTAATATATCTCCTCGTATACCTGTTATCGCCCTCTCCCGCTCCTGCAGGGCACGGGCTTTTTTACTGTAATATTCTCCCTTTACAATAATAAGATAGCCCAGACGGACACATAATACCATAAGCATTATTGTCATCATCACACATAGTGCACATATTTTCTTTCTATACCCGGTATTATTCAATATCATAAAAATAGCCTCAATATTTTTACACTAATATATGCAAAAAATATTGAGGCTATTCTCTATTCACCCTGCTCGCCTTCCTGAGTCACCTTCTCTCCTGTTGGAGGATTTGCTCCTGTTATCGTAAGGTCAGCGTTTACACCCGTCTGTTCCTCATCAGGGTAGATATTCATGTAAGGAAGTACTTCCTTTAATATCTCTCTTGTAAGATTCTGTGCATAGTTGCTGTGAGGCTGATCCTGCACATTAGGCTGGTCAATTACAGTGTATATGACAAGCTGCGGATCCTGTGCCGGCACACAGCCGATAAATGATACAAGATAGCAGCCCCTTTTTCTCAGATGGGTTGTCTCATCATACATCTGTGCTGTTCCTGTCTTTCCACCCATTGAATATCCATCAACCTTTGCAACCTTACCGGTTCCTTGTGCCACAACATTTTGCAGGTAATTTTTCAATGTCTGGCTGGTCGACTCAGATACAGTTTTTTTGAGCAGCGTCGGCTCTATTGTCTTTACGGTATTTCCGTCCTCATCGGCAATTTTCTTTATCACATGCGGCTGATAATAATTTCCGTCATTCACAAGTGCTGAAAACGCACCTGCCATCTCTATCATCGTACAGTTATAGTTCTGTCCGAATACATTGGTAGCCAAATCCACCGGCTTTATGTTGTCGAGTGTATACATAAGTGTTGACGTATTTGCCTCTCCTGGCAAATCAATGCCTGTCTTTTGGCCAAAGCCAAATACACTCTGATAGTATAGGAAATTTTCCGCACCTATCTTGTATGACATCTGCATGAGTGCATCGTTGCAGGAATCCATGAGTGCCTTTTCAAGTGTTTCTATACCATGTCCGCTTCGATTGACACAGGATACCTTGTCACCGCCAAACATCTCATATCCATCACACAAAAATGTCATATCCGTAGTGAGTGTCCCAGTATCAAGTCCACACGCAACGGTAAACGGCTTTTGGACTGAACCCGGCTCATATGTGTGTGTAATACAGAAGTTCTGCCACAGCTTATTCAGATTATTCAGAGTATCGTCATCACTCATGGCATCAAGCTGCTCCTGTGAATAGTAATTACTCATATTCTTTGGATCATTCAGATCAAAGTTTGGATAATTTGCCATGGCAAGTATCTCACCGTTTTTAGGGTTCTCTATGATTACACCGATATTCTCCGCTCCGAGTCCCTCTCTTGCGTTATTTGCATAAGTATCTGAGAAAAGCTTTATCTTGTCCTCCACAATTGACTGTATATTTGCATCAATTGTGGTATAGATTGTATCTCCGTTTTCAGCAGGTATAACCGTTTTTTGAAAATCATTATCAGCGTTTAAGTATCCGTATTCTCTTCCGTTCACACCGTTTAGTGTATCATTATAGTAATTTTCAAGTCCTGTTGTACCAACATCACCCGATGAAGTAAATCCGATTACAGAGCTTGCCAGCGTGCCAAACGGATAGTTTCTCTGGTATTCTGTCTCAAACCATACGCCCTTGATATTGGGATTTTTGAGGTTTCCTTTTTTGTCAACCGCATCCTGCAGCTGCACAAACGGCTGGATTGTGTCATATGACTGCTTTTTTAAAAGTACGATGTATTTTTTATCCTTGCTGTTTTTAGCGTAATCCTCAAGTACAGCGCGGTCCAGCTCAGGAAAGCACTGTGTAAGTGCATTAATTGTCGGCTCTATATACTCCTTCTTGCCGGTCATGACCGAACAATCCAGCACAACATTATAAACAGCCACACTCGTTGCAAGCACTGTACCATTTGAATCCACTATATTTCCTCGCTGGAATGGTATTGTTTTGCTGTCGTATGACTGTAGTGATAAAACCTTTTTTGTATATGCATCTCCGCTTGTGTATTCTATATACATCAGCCTGCCGACAAGTCCAAGCATGCCTGCAACAATAAACATAAACAACACAAACAGCTTTTTTTTCATCTGACGGCCTATTTTTCTGACTGGTCTTTTCCTCGTTCTGGCTGCCAATATACTTCCTCCAATTTATTCCGGAATATCGTTATACTGATCCATATAGTTATTATTGTCAACCGAATAGTAAACTATCTGATCCTGTGTGGCATTCTTCATGCCAAGTCTGTTGATTGCCGCATCTTTAATGGCATTCAAATCTGTCGATGTGGTAATTTTCTTATATCTGACATCATTATCTGCTTTGATGTCTGCTACCTTGCTCTCGAGTGCCGCCACTTCCTTCATCTGCTGGGTCACATTTGATCTGGTCTGTATAACTGTAACAGAAACGAATGCTGATGCCAGCACACACGCTGTAAGAAATGTGACAAATGCACGATTCATTGAAAGTGCTCTTTCCTGGTTTCTGCGCGCTGCTCTTCTTCTGTTTTTTCTGCGTCTGGCATCCTCAAGCTCTCTTCTTGTACTGTGCTCGTGTCTTTGTGGCTCTGCCTCCTCAAGTTTTCTTACTGCATTCCCGTTTACATAATAAATTGTTTTATTCATTTAGCTGCTCCTTTTGCTGTCATTCTATAATTCATTTCTTTCAAATACCCGAAGCTTTGCGCTTTTGGAGCGTGAATTTTCTTCAAGCTCCTTTTCGGATGGAAGGATTGGTTTTCTGGTGATAACCGTTCCCTTTGATTTATTACCGCATACACACACCGGAAAGCTCGGCGGACATGTACATGGATTTTCGTTTTTCTTGAAATTGGATTTTACTATTCTGTCCTCAAGCGAGTGGAATGTGATAATACATATCCTGCCACCCGGATTAAGTAAATCTATCATGTCATCCAGGTTGTCCCTTAGCACATCAAGCTCATGATTCAGCTCAATTCTGATAGCCTGATAGGTTCTCTTTGACGGGTGACCGCCGGTAGCTCTGACCTTTTGAGGTATTGCTGCCTTTATTATCTCGTTGAGCTCGCCTGTTGTCGTTATCTCGTGCTTTTGTCTTGCTGCCACAATGTGCTTTGCAATATTCTTTGCAAACTTGTCCTCACCGTAATCTCTGATGATACGATACAAATCATTTTCGCTGTAGGTATTTACTATATCCCTTGCGGTAAGGGCATTTCTGTCGTCCATACGCATATCAAGCGGTGCATCCTCACTTCTGTAGGTAAAGCCCCTCTCTGGTGTGTCAAGCTGAAACGATGACACTCCAAGATCCAGCATGATGCCGTCCACCTTTTCGATACCAAGTGAATGAAGTACATTCTTCATATCGGAATAATTGCTTCTGACTATCGTTACCCTGTCGCCAAACTCTGCAAGTCTCTCTCCTGCTGCCTTTATGGCATCTGCATCCTGATCTATGCCAATCAGCCTGCCCTTGCCTGAAAGTCTCTTTGCTATCTCATACGAGTGCCCGGCTCCTCCGAGAGTACCATCCACATAAATGCCGTCAGGACGGATGTTTAAATTTTCAATTGTCTCGTCCCTTAAGACTGAATAATGCTTAAATTCCATGCGGTCTCTCCATTTAAAATCAAATTCCTATGCCAAGCTCTGCCATATGATCTGCTATCTCATCCATGTCGTCAAAATCAGAGTTCTCAAGATATCTGTCTTTGCTCCAGATTTCTACTCTGCTGTATACTCCGACAGATACTACTTCCTTATCTATACCTGCGTATTCTCTTAAGTTCGCCGGTAAGAGGATTCTGCCCTGCTTGTCCACCTCACAGTTGGCTGCTCCTGCAAAGAAGAATCTCATAAATTTTCTTGCTTCTCTTGATGTGAGTGGTTTGTCGCGAAGATTTTCCTCAATGCGGTGCCATTCTTCGTTGGAATAGACGAACAGACAGCCATCTAAGCCCTTGGTAACTACGAACTCATTACCAAGCTGTTCACGGAACTTCGCCGGGACAATCATACGGCCCTTGGCGTCTATTGAATGATTATATTCGCCCATGAACATGGCATCCGTCCTCCTTTTCCTCATTTTGGAGCTTTTCATTCATTATTTCACCACTTCACACCACTTATATGGTATTTCGCTCCACTTTTCACCACTTGGTTACAATATTACACCTAACAGCCCTCAAAATCAAGGCTTTAAGCCAAATTCCCATAAAAAAGCATTAAAAAAAGACGTTCAGTCTTTTCGTTGACTTTACGCCTTTTTTGTAAAATACATATAAAATTTACTCTTTAGTGGTGGATTGTGGTGGAGTGTCCACCATTTTACCCATTTTCATCTGCTTATACCTGACAATACCTATCCATATGGCTGATACTGCCACCAAAGTGGCGGCGAGTGCCATAGACACCGGATAATTGATATGCGGTATGAGAAGCTGGTCTGTACGCAGGCTTTCTATCCAGAATCTTCCGATACCATAACCTATTAAATATAGAAGAAACACCTCTCCGTCAAATCTTCTGTGCTTAAAATAAAGCATCAACAGAATAAACAGGCACAGATTCCAGAATGATTCATACAAAAATGTGGGATGCACCGAGATATACTCCACTCCGTCTACCACAGTTGTATGTGACATAAGCTTTTCAGTCAGATCCGATGTCCTGACAGCTGATACCGGAAGCTGCATGGCAAAAAGTCCGTCATAATAATCGCCAAATGCCTCCCTGTTGCAGAAGTTTCCCCATCGGCCAATCGCCTGTCCCAGTATCAGTCCAAGCCCCGCCGTATCACACAACAGTGGAAACGACAGCTTTCTGACCTTTGCAAAAACGAATGTGGTGATAATTGCTGCTATCACTCCTCCGTAAATTGCCAGTCCTCCCTGCCTGATATTGAATATGCTAAGCAGGTCATCCTTGTACAAATCCCATCTGAATACCACATAGTATATTCTTGCGCCTATCACCGAGCATATGATTGCCACAAGTGCCAGGTCAAAGTATGTATCAGGATTTTGTCCTGATTTTTTGGCCACATAGTAGGCCACGCCCAGCCCCGCAAGCATACCACATGCGATTATTATGCCGTACATCGCAATATCAAAGCTTCCTATTGATATGCTCTTTATCACATGCTGCAGATATATATGAAGATGTGGGAAGTTTATATTATAATCCATATTTTTCCTTTCCTGACTGTAATTGCTGTCTGTCACACCATAATATATACGGCAGCAATCACAAATTACGAAAATATATGTACCCGGAGCACCATAAACCTGATACTCCGGGCAACTGTCATTATGCGCTTCTTAGTCTACGCCTGACACTCAAAGCTTGCACACTCTGTACTGCACTTATTAGGTGTACAGTTTTTCTTGATGCCAATCTGATTGGCCATGCAGCTATTGTGGTCATTGTACTTACACTTTGCTGCATCACAGTGCACATCTGTCTCCTTGTGAATAGCTAGCTCTGCAGATACCTCACAGTCACAGGCCTTATTTGAAAAGCTGCCACACTGTGTATCGCAGGCTTTCTTTGCCTTAGTTCCTTTCACATCGATTTCTCTGAGCTTACAGCAGTTATCTGCATTATACGCACATTTTTCAACATTACAATCAAGTCTTGTCATACTTTTGCCTCCTTTGCTTATGCATAGGCTAGTATGTCCTGATTGATTTTTTTTATACTTTTTAATCGATTATCTGTGTTTTTCCTCTTCCGGAAGCTCCACCCTGATTTCCTTTGTACGGATTTCCTTGCAAATCTGGTCAATGAAATCTGAAAGTGGCTTAACACCCTCATTTCCTTCAAAACGGCTTCTTACAGATACTGTGCCGTCTGCCTCCTCGTCTGCTCCGACAACAAGCATATATGGAAGCTTATCCATACGAGCCTCTCTGATCTTGTATCCGATCTTCTCAGCTCTGTTGTCAACTGTCACATCGACATCATTGCGCTTAAGCTCATCTGCTACCTTTTCAGCATAATCAGCATACTTCTCTGAGATAGGAAGTACTCTTACCTGCTCAGGGCAGAGCCATGTAGGGAACTTGCCTGCGTAGTGCTCGATGAGCCATGCAAGTGTACGCTCATAGCAGCCGAGTGATGTACGATGAATGATATACGGACGGATTTTATCGCCGTTTTGATCAATATAGTACAGATCAAAATTCTCAGCAATAGCGCAGTCAAGCTGTATTGTTACCATGGTATCCTCTTTACCGTATACGTTCTTGGCCTGGATATCAATCTTTGGTCCGTAGAATGCAGCCTCGCCGTCGGCCTCAACAAAAGGAACATTTTCCTCAATAAGGATGTTACGAAGAACCTCCTGTGTTGAGTTCCAGTACTCGTCATCTCCTAAGTACTTTTCTGTGTTCTTTGGATCCCATTTTGAAAGACGGTATGTCACATCATTCTCGAGTCCAAGCACCTTAAGGACATATCTGTTAAGACTGAAGCATGCCTTAAGCTCCTCCTCACACTGGTCAGGACGGATAACATTGTGACCCTCTGAGATAGTAAACTGTCTGACACGTGTCAGTCCGTGCATCTCTCCTGAATCCTCGTTTCTAAACAGTGTGGATGTCTCACCCATTCTGTAAGGCAGGTCTCTGTATGAATGCTGCTTTGCTTTGTATACATAATACTGGAACGGACATGTCATCGGACGAAGTGCCATAACCTCTTCCTCACCGTCCTTCTCAGGATCTCCGAGAACAAACATGCCGTCAAGATAATGATCCCAGTGTCCTGAAATCTTGTAAAGGTCTGATTTTGCCATGAGTGGTGTCTTTGTACGCACATAGCCCCACTCCTTATCCTCAAGATCCTCAATCCATCTCTGCAGCTTCATAATCATCTTTGTGCCCTTTGGCATCATAAGCGGAAGTCCCTGTCCGATTACATCTACTGTTGTGAAAAGCTCCATCTCACGGCCAAGCTTATTGTGATCACGCTTCTTAGCCTCCTCCATTCTCTCAAGATGTGCCTTTAAGTCCTCTTTCTTATTGTAGGCTGTTCCGTAGATACGATGAAGCCTTGCCTTGTTTGAATCACCTCTCCAGTATGCCATTGATGACGATGTGAGCTTGAAGGCCTTTACTCCCTTTGTGCTCATAAGATGTGGTCCTGCACATAAATCAACAAATCCACCCTGGTCATAGAACGAAATCTCCTCGCCCTCAGGAAGCTCCTCGATGAGCTCTACCTTGTATGGCTCATCCTTTTCCTTCATGAATTTGATTGCTTCCTCTCTAGGAAGTGTAAATCTTGTTATCTCATGACCCTGTTTGATGATTTTCTTCATCTCTGCCTCAAGTGCATCAAGATCCTCTCTTGAGAATGGCTGTGAATCGAAATCATAGTAGAAACCGTCATCAATTGCCGGTCCGATTGTGATTTTTGCATCCGGGAACAGATTCTTTACTGCCTGTGCCAGTACGTGTGATGCTGTATGTCTGATGACACGAAGTCCTTCCTCATCGCTTGCTGTGATGATATTGAGTGCGCAGTCCTTATCGAGAACTGTTCTTAAGTCAACGATTTCTCCGTCAACCTCTCCTGCGCAGGCTGCTCTTGCAAGACCCTCGCTTATGTCCTTTGCGATTTCATATACGCTTTTTGCTTCGCTGTACTCTTTTGATGAGCCATCCTTCAATGTTATCTTCATGGTTATCTCTCCTTTATTTTTAATACAAAAATCCCCGACACCGCATTGCTGCGACATCGGGGACGATAAGCTTTGTTACCGTGGTTCCACCCACATTCTCTCTGCCTGAAAACAAACTGCTTGTATGTATCCGACAGAAACTCATTTGACTATAACGGTGTCACCGGGCTTTATTAGAGCCACTCCAAGCTGGTGTTCGGTATATCATCCACCGGGGAGCTTTCACCACTCTTTGGACTAAGATTCTTATCGTCCTCCAAGGCTTCCCTCTCTGCTGCTTTTAATATACTTACTGTGCTCTTCAACGTATTGTTATTATGCTAATGTTCCTTTCAAAAAATGATAATATACTTATTTTTCTAATCTGTAAAGTACTTTATGCATTTTTTCCGCAACATTTTTTATATTTCTTGCCTGAACCGCATGGACATGGGTCATTTCGGCCGATTTTCTTGCCTACTACTACTGTTCCCGACTTCTTCTGCTCGAGGTAAAGCGCATGCTTTGTCTCTGCATCAAAGATTTCATCCCATGCAGGAAGATTGTAAAGCCAGTCTGCCTTTGCATCTACCATGTTCTTGTAGAGCTTCTCCTTATCGAATGCAAGGCTTACCTTTGTGTCCTCATCCATCTCCTCGATTGGATTTGGTGCGACAAGGCTGTCATTGATTCCATCTAAGAAGCCTGTCATCTCCATGATTGATAACTCATATTTCTCAGCAAGCTCTTTGACTGTTCCCTCTACTGCCTCATCCGGATTTGCAAGGAGCTGCTCATATACGCCCTTCTCCAAGAGGAAATAATGCTGCCAAAAACGCTGTAACTCTCCCTGATCTGCTTTGTCATTGTAGGCAATCTTGTGCCACTCTTCTAATAAAGCCATTTTTACTACCACCTTTATCTTTTATAAACTGATATGAGGCCGACTACAGCCTCAACTTCACATATGGATGTATTATACCAAAATAACGGCTTGACGTCAATTTTGTTTTTTTATATTATAATAAATAAAAAACTATTCAGAACCACTGAGAACAAAAAAACTGATGCGTCATGCTCGCATGTAAGCAGCAGGTTTTCTTGTTCTCAAGGTGGCTCGAATAGAGCCACCCCACACATATGAGCAAAATTAGCTGCGTAGCAGCGGCGCTAAACGTCCGGTGGACGTTTGTTCAGCGCGGACCGGAACGGAGTGTAGACAAAGCACGAGTATCGTGCGTTTTTGCGAATGTGCGTGGGATGGTTCTGAATTGTTACATTATAAAAAACACGGAGAACAATTCATGAAAAAGACAAAACGTATTCTGGCACTGATTGGTGCCATCCTTTTATTACTTTTATATGTTGTGGCATTTGCTGCCACTGTCCTCGACCACACAAACGACATGCGCTACTGGAAGGCTGCCGTTGCCGCAACCATCATTATCCCGGTGCTTATCTGGGCATATTCATTTGTATACAGGCTTTTGAAGGGTTCTGATAAAGACTCTGGTGATGTGAACAGAAATAAAACAGATGTCTGTGATAAAAACGACACTCTTCACAAATAGCATCAATCGATAACTGCATCGATTAATTATCCTTCAAGGAGTATCCATGCCATGAAATGCAAAATCACACCTGAATTATCATCTAAGGACTGGAAGGAATTCTGCAGCCGTTTTCATTTTAATAGCGATAAGCTGCCCCTTATCCGGGCAATATACACTGCAATGCTTCCATTGGTGGATGCCTACGCATATTATTCCATAAAGCAGGATTTACCGGAGGTATCCTTAGCGCACTATGCCTACGGCCTCGTGACACTTGGAAACGGTGCAGACGAGCTGTCAGAGCTGTATTTAAACCACGAGCAGCTTGAGGAAGCATACATAGCAGACTGTTTAAGTCTCATGCTTTTGTCAAATGCATATGAGCAGTTTGCAAAGACTGTTGAAAAAGACAGCTGCCTTTATGCCATAGAGCTGTCCTTTTTAGGCGATGAATATCCACTTGAGCTGCTGCCTGAGATTTTTGATCACGTAAGCCCCGATGGCATACGTCTCACCGGTTCAAATATGCTCATGCCGCTTAAGACAGCCGCTCTCATAATAAAGCTCGACTCACAACAGAAAAAAAATATCACAGAGCTCTGCAATACCTGCGCAAGCTGTAAGAATCTGTCGTGCCCATCAAGAAAGGCTCCGGGTCCTAAGCTGCCACACACCTACGGTGCCATGCAGATTTTCAATATTAGACATTAAAGTCCTTCTTTTTTTTCATTTCTTTCTTCATCAGATTTTTCTCATAGGAGCCTCGCAGCTTCTCAACCAGAAGTGTCAGATTCCTAAACAGTGACTCAGCCGCAAAGCCAAACACTATCATGAGAAGAATACATATATTTGACAAATCCGTCAGTGCAAACAGCTTCTTTAAGAAGAAGCCTGAAAATACCAGACCTGCTATATTTCCGATAATAACTGCATATTTCATTCCATTGAGCGGCTCGCTGATTTTAAAGAGGATCATAAAGCCCACTACCGAAAGTACAAGTGTCGCTATCGTTCCGATGCTCGCATCCGATATACAAAATACCTCTCCGCATATGACAAGTGTTCCGACAGCTATTACATCCGTAAGTCCGCCGGGCAGTGCCTTTAGCATAACATTGGTGATAAAGTGTCCCTTTATCCTGTCCTTATTCGGCTCCAGTGCCAGTAAGAATCCCGGTACTCCTATGGTAAACATACTGATGAGCGATACCTGTGCCGGCTCAAGCGGATACGTAACCATCAGGGTAACCGAAAACAGTGAAAGTAACAGTGAGAATATATTTTTCACCAGAAACAAACTGGCTGAGCGCTGGATATTGTTTACCACCCTGCGGCCCTCATATACCACATCCGGCATGTGTGCAAAGTCAGAGTCCAAAAGAACAACCTGCGCTGCCTGGGCTGCCGCCTCACTTCCCGATGCCATAGCCACACTGCAGTCTGCATCCTTCATGGCAAGTATATCGTTGACTCCGTCTCCGGTCATCGCAACTGTATGTCCTTTAGCCTGCAAAGCCTTTACAAGCTGCTTCTTCTGCTTTGGTGTCACTCGTCCGAATACAGTATATTTATTCACTGCATCGGCTATTTTATCCTCAGTATCAAGTGTTGCCGCATCGACAAAGCTTTCTGCATTTTCTATCCCTGCCTGTATGGCAATCCTTGAAACAGTACGCGGATTGTCACCTGAAATAACCTTTATCGCAACACCCTGGCTCTTGAAATACTCAAAGGTCTTTACTGCATTCTCCCTGATAGGATTGGCAAGTGCCACAAATCCAAGCGGAGTAACACTGCCATTTATGCCGTTTTCCACGTTTTCTCCATCATACCTGGCAAATAAAAGCACTCTGTCGCCTTTGTCAGCGTATGGTATGATTTCCTCCTCAATGCGCGCAAAGTCATCGTGCATGATAAACTCAGGTGCTCCGAGCAGATATGTTCCGTCAGAAAAGGTAACACTGCCATACTTGAGGCCCGACGAGAACGCCTGCTGTGAAACCGCTGTACGATGCAGTGCAGATGTATTATTTGTCAAAGCATCCGCCGCATATGCCTTTAGTGCGAGCATGGTCGCATTGTTGTCAACGGAGGCATTTGCATAATCTGAAATAAGACTCTTAAGCTCATCTAATGTCAAAGCCGTCTGTGCGTCATCTGCTCCACTGTTTTTACATAGGAAAATTTCTTTAAGCTTCATATCAGGCTCAGTGATTGTGCCTGTTTTGTCCACACAAAGCACATCCACGCGCGCAAGCGTCTCAATACTTTTCATATCATGAAGCAATACCTTTTTGCTTGCAAGCTTCATCGTGCTTAGGGCAAGCGCCACTGTAGTCAGCAGATACAAGCCCTCCGGTATCATTCCTATAATCGCTGCAACTGTCGATGTAACACTCTTTGTGATAGACTCGCCATTCACAAAATGACTCTGCCAGAACAGTATAAGTCCAATCGGAATAATAACTATACCAACCCATTTGACTATCAAATTTATGGAGCGTATCATCTCTGACTGCTCCTTGTCGCCCATTGATTTTGCCTCAAGACTCAGCTTTGATATATATGATTCATTACCGACCTTTTCAAGCCTTGCATAGCACTCTCCCGATACAACAAAGCTACCCGACATAAGAGTACTGCCCTCTGTCTTTTCCACCTCATCAGCTTCACCTGTGAGCAGTGATTCATTTACCTGTATATTTCCGGATATCACAACCGCATCCGCACAAATCTGCTTTCCTGCGGTAAGTAAAATCACATCATCCTTTACAAGCTCCTCCGTACTAATCTGCTTTAGACTTCCGTTTCTGATGACATCCGCATGTGGAGCATTCAAAAGGCTCATTTTCTCAAGAGTCTTTTTTGCACGGATCTCCTGAACGATTCCGATTACCGTATTTCCAATAATTATAGGCAGAAACGTCAGATTTCTAAAAGAACCTACCATTATGAGCAGAATCGTTATGACAAGAAATATAAGGTTAAAATATGTGAAAACGTTTGAAATCACAATTTCCTTTGTCGTCTTGTCTGTAGATATATCCGCTCTGTTGGTAAGTCCTTTCTCTGCTTTCTGCCTAACCTCTTCATCCGTAAGACCCGTGATATTTATATTTTTGCTGTCATTATTCATCTGATTCATGCTATTCACCGTTGTCCCTTATTATTTTACACAATAATAATGGTACAACATAAACATGATTTCAATACCTATTTCATTAAAAAAGGATGAACTATTTCTTAATTTCTTTTCACATTGTAACTTATCAATCCGTTGCTACTCACTTTCAGTCTCAGCACTCTCGCTGTCCTCTGCTGCTACCATATCATCTATAGAATCCGGGATTGTTCCAAGGATTGTGTTACTTGAAAGATATACATCATCATCACTTTTATATTTATTGTAATTTAGAAGCCCAAGGTAGCCCGCCATGCAGGCTACCAGAACTATCGCAAGTATCACAAAGGTGCGTTTCTGCTTATTCATTATTTCTCCTATTTCCTATACGCTTTTACCTGTAATCTACTTCTTTCTTCTCATTGCCCACACAACGATTCCTATGATTATAAGCAGTATCGGTACAGCAATCATTATGATAAGTCCCGTAATAACCGCCTGCAGCGTATTTATAGTGATATTGCTTAAGGTGTAATCCTTCACCGGTATCACACTTGATGCAAGCTCCACATTTCCGGTCATTGATGTGATAACATCCTTGAACATGTCTGCATTGTTGCCGGAAACGGCATTATCGTATGAATCATCAACCACATACGGTGTGCCAAACACGACAACCGATGCGCCGGTGCTCGAATCATTTACAGCAAGACCTGTGGTAAACGGTCCGTTCTCATCCCCATCCTCTGCCTTCGATGTGGTGATATTCTTCCAGTCCTTCTTTAAAACTGCGCTGTCTGATGTAGAAAGCAGCTTTGTATATGTCACATCATCTGTATCATCCGGATAACTGATTGCACAGCTTCCTGCCAAAAATACATATCCGTCTGTGGCATCTGAGGTGTAATCTGTCGTCTCAACCGTTGGAAGCAGGTAGAGAGGATTCTGATAGTATTTTGAACTGTCATTTTCAGCTACAACACCGGTCTTGAAGCTGACATTATAAGCCACAAGTATCTTGTTAAAGTTTGTAAGCTCGTCATTATATGCGTAGCAGCCGATAATCAGTGCTTTTCCGCCGCCATTTAAATAATCAATTACCTTCTGTGCATCCTCCTCGTTGAAATCAACCGTCGGGGAATTAATAATAATGGCTGTTGCATCCTCCGGCACCTTTTCCTCATTAAAAAGCTCAAGGCTCTTTAAATTTGCATTTGCCTTGCTTACAACACTCTGGAAATTGCTTCCTATCTCTGTTTCATTGTGTCCTGTTATCTGATAGATTACAGGAAGCTCATCTGCATCCATCGTGACATATTCTATAGCACTTGTAATCTGTCCCTCGGCATCATAGCCAGTGATGCTTGACTGCGACTGGTATCCGTAATAGTATGATGAGCTGTCATATTCATATATGTCATTGTAATCAATCACCTTTGAGCGGTTTTTGCTCTCGATGATAAGACTGTTTGTAGTCGGTGTCGTGTCTGTGTAATCCTGATAAAACTTCGGACTTGTCGCCGGGTCTACATATTTTACCTTTATATGACTTGAAAGGTCCTTGTATCTGTTTATTGTCTCATCTATCTTTGCATCCTTTGATTTTTTGGAATTCAAAACATAGATTGTGATATCCTCGTCAAGCTTACTTACCCTGTCCTTTGTATCGCTTGTGAGCGAGTACAGCTTTGTAGCCGAACAATCAATTGACGTATACTTAGCAGGGAGCGCTGACACCACGAGGTTTACAACCACACAGATTGCACACATTATGACTATCATTCCAGCCGAAAACGCTCCTGTGCCTATCCTCTTCTTTGAAAAAGCCCACCTTCTCTTCTGGATAGACTGCGTCGTAAGGAAACATAAAAGCAGAATAACCGTCACATAATAAGCTGCCGATGTGACACTGAAGCAGCCACTCACAAAATTCTCAAATGGTGTATACAGATCAAAGCAATTAAGTACCTTTGTGAGCAGGTTGCCGCTCGATGAGATAAGCCCTGTGATGGACTGCATCATATATGAGAGGAACAATGCCGCAAATGTAAGTATTGCAGATATAATCACACTCTCAGATATTGACGATATAAAAAGTCCCACTGCGATGCATGATAAACCGTAAAGCCAGTAGCCAAACAAAGCCACATAGGCTTCACTTAAAGCCACCTTGCCGTAGATTGACAGCACGAGCGGTGAAAGTGCAAAAATAGCTATGTCTATTGTGTATACTGCTGCCATTGCAAAATATTTTCCTGCGACAATTTTGCCGACAGATACAGGCGATGTCAGCATGAGCTGATCTGTCTTTGTCTTTCTCTCATCAGAAAGTGATCTCATTGTGAGGATTGGCACTGCAATCATCATAATAAAACCGATTCCCTTTAAATCATATGAAATATACGGATAACCGTTTTTCAGATTGTATACATAAAAATACAGGCCATACACTGCAAGAAGCGCGGCTACAAAGAGCCATCCTGTAACATTCTGGAAATATGATTTGAATTCTCTTTTAAATATTGCAAGCATTATTTCTCATCTCCTTCCCCTGTAAGCTCAAGGAATACATCCTCGAGTGACTTGACAACAGAATGCATCTCAAGGATTGGCATATGCATTGCGCTTGCAAGCTCAAATATTTCCTCACGTATATCGCAGTTTGCTTTTGCAACAACCAAAGCCTTCACTGTACCCTCTTCCTCAGATTGTTCAAATGTTACCTTATCAACATTTACAATCTTCTCAAGCATTCCTCTTGCACCAATCTCGTCTGATTTTATGACAAGGTTGATTTCCTGGTTCTTTGACATGAGACTGATCAGATTTTCAGTGGCATCACTTGCTACAAGCTTGCCCTTTGATATGATAAACACATGATCGCACACTGCACTTATCTCGCTTAGAATATGTGAGCTAAGTATCACCGTATGATTTTCTCCAAGCCTTTTGATAAGCTCACGAATCTCTATTATCTGCTTTGGATCAAGTCCAACCGTAGGCTCATCCAGTATGATGATTTCCGGATAGCCAAGCAGTGCCTGAGCGAAGCCAACTCTTTGTCTGAAGCCCTTGGACAGATTCTTTATGAGACGGTTTTTCACCTCCGTGATACCGGTCATATCCATGGCATCTTCTATCATTTCTTTTCTCTTTTTCCTGTCAAGCTTTTTTAGCTCTGCCACAAATTTCAGATATTCATACACCGTCATATCCACATAAAGCGGTGGTATCTCCGGCAGATATCCGATACATTTTTTTGCCTCCTCAGGCTGTGCGAATATATCATAGCCGTTTATCTTTACTGTTCCACCATCAGCACCGATATATCCGGTAACAATATTCATGGTGGTTGACTTTCCGGCGCCGTTTGGTCCCAGAAGTCCGTATATCTTTCCCGGCTCCACAGTCAGTGAAAGATGATCGACAGCCATATGGTCGCCATATTTCTTAACGAGATTACTAATTTCTATCACAGTAATGCCCCTTCCTAAATTGTTATGATATCAGCGTATAAAAAAAGAGTGTTCAATTTGTGAATTTTGAACACTCTTTTGTAAATTAATTAAATTTTTTCATACTGTAATATTTGGCACTTTTATTTGTCTGCGCGCACAATCATAGCTTCTCTGTCAGCACCTGTTCCAATGAACTTAACAGGTACTCCGATGTATTTCTCTATAAAGCTGATGTACTTCTGTGCATTCTCAGGAAGCTCCTCAAAGGTCTTGCAGCTTGCGATTTCATCGCCCCAGCCTCCTTCAAGCTCCTCATATACAGGCTTTGCGTTGTTTAAAACCTTAAGGTTTGTGGTAAAGTCCTCTGTTACCTCACCGTTTACATCATAGCCGGTGCAGACCTTTATTGTATCAAACTTGCCGATTGTGTCGAGATGGTTTACAGAAAGTGCTGTAAGTCCGTTCAGACGCTTAGCATATTTCAAGGTAACAAGGTCTAACCATCCGCATCTTCTCGGACGGCCTGTTGTGGTGCCGTACTCATGTCCGAGCTCACGGATTCTGTCTCCTGTTGCGTCAAGAAGCTCTGTCACATATGGACCCTCGCCTACACGGCTTGAGTATGCCTTGATGACACCGTATACATTTCCGATATCTGATGCTGAGAGACCTGTTCCTGTAAGGATACCACCGATTGTAGGATTTGATGATGTAACATATGGATATGAGCCAAAGTCGATGTCAAGGAGTGTAGCCTGTGCTCCCTCAACAACCACCTTTTTGTCATCCTCAAGTGCCTTATGTAAGAGAGTGATTGTATCACATACATATGGCTCAAGCTGTGCTGCATAGTCACTGTACTCTGCAAACATCTTGTCAAAATCAAGCTCCTTTGTATAATCAGTCTCATGATCATATACCTTAAGAAGTGCAAGCTTGAGCTCTGTCTGCTCTTTGAGGCGCTCCTTGAAATCAGGTGCGTATAAATCCTCCATTCTGATTCCGCTTCTCTCATACTTATCGCAATATGAAGGTCCGATACCCTTTCCTGTAGTACCGATTTTCTTTGCCTGTCTCACCTTCTCAAGTGCTAGATCAAGCTTTCTGTGATATGGGAAAATGACATGTGTTTTGTCACTGATTTTTAAATATTTATCTACATCGTATCCGTGTTCCTTTAAGTTGTTGATTTCCTCTAAAAGAACCTGTGGATTTAAAACCACTCCGTTTCCGATTACTCCGATTGTGTGTCCTGATAAGAGACCTGACGGAATAAGGTGCATTGCGTATTTAACACCGTTTGCCTTGATTGTGTGACCGGCATTGTCTCCGCCTGTACATCTTACTGCTACATCAGCGTCGGCTGCAAGGTAATCAATTACCTTACCCTTTCCTTCGTCACCATAGAAACATCCTATTACTACATCTACCTTTGACATTTTACATGCCTCCCTTGTATTTTCTGACACGACACATTGTGCCATGTAACTGCCTGATTTTAGTGGTATATTTATTATGCTTTGTAACTATTAATAATTAGCTGTTACAGTACTCTATCTTCTTTGAGCAGGCTATCGCAAGCGCTCCCGGTCCTATGTGGCATGAAACCGAAAGTGAAAGTGGATTCATGACAATCTCGTTATTCGGGAATGCCGCCTGTACCTCTTCCTTAAATGCCTCTGCTGCTGCAAGATCATGTGTGTAAGCCATCTCCAGATTTATCCGGCTGCCGTCCGGATTACCAAAGCGCTTCTCAAAATCCGACTTCATGGCATCTATCATGATGCTCTTTGCCTGCTTTACGGTACGTGCCTTTGCAAATGCGTCAAGCTTCTCACCCTGAATCTGAAGCACTGGCTTAAGCTTTAAAAGTGTGCCAAGTGCTGCCGCTGCAGGTGTGATTCTGCCACCCTTTTTGAGATAGGTGAGAGTATCGACCATGATATATATGGAAGACTCAAACTTTGCATCCTCTAATATCTGCTTTATCTCGGCCGCATTTTTTCCTTCCTCTGCCAGCTTCTTTGCATCTATAACCGACTGGCGCATTGTGACTGATATTCTCTGATTGTTGACTACCTGCACTTTGCCGTCATAATCCTGTGAGAGCATGTATGCTGTCTCACATGAGCTTGAAAGACCTGATGACATAGGAATGTATACAATCTCATCATTTTCCTTTAAGAGCTCATCCCATTTATCTGTTACATCCCCGACCAAAGGCATAGATGTCTTGATATCTCCGCCTGCCGCGAGCTTCTCGTAGAACTGCTCCTGCGTCAGATCAATATTCTCATAATACATCTGCTCATTGATGTAAAAAGGCATTGGGAGTACCTCAACTCCAAGCATTTTTGCCTCGTCAGGTGTGATACCGCTGTTTGAATCGGTAACTACTATAACCTTACTCATTATTTCACACTCCGATTAATCATTCTTATGTTTTCTTTTCAACACCGCCCATTATACCATAGCAATATATGTTTGAAAAGTTTTTTTTAGCGCCCCGGGGAATATCCTAAAATGAATTTCTAAATTCCACCGCCCAATGGGGTGATGGAATTCTCTCTCGCACAGTAGATATTTACTCTTTCATA
>CAKRNE010000008.1 GCA_934365945.1 uncultured Agathobacter sp.
ATGCGTGCTGCGGATTACATCGAATTTACCCTCAAAAATCCTGATGCCGCAGATAATCTGTTAGATGCTGCGACTGAACAGATAGGCTCACTAGCCGACCTGCCACAGAAGTTCCGTCTGGTAGATGATCCGGTACTGGCAAGCTGGGGCATTCGTTTTGTGATAATCAATAATTACCTTGCTTTTTATACGATTGATGAAGAAAAGCAGACTATAATCATAGTCCGATTTCTCTATCAGAAAAGTAACTGGACTTCCATTCTTCGACAGGGATTTTCCCTCATTTAAGGAAGACCAAACGAAAAAAGAAAATCGCCACCGCAATCTACGAATACCAAGCAGACTGCGACGGCGAATGGGGCCAGATTTCATTTGATTTTGAGAACGGCACATCAGAAATAGTCCGACTTGCCGATTGGGATACAATGAAAACAAACCGCTTTGCGAACAAGGCAATAGCCTACCTTCTAAACTGCGAAAACGAGAAGTTGCCAAAGGAAACGATAGTAGCGTTTGAACTATAAAAGGAAATTAACGAGGAACGAGAATGAAAACAATCGCAATCATAGATGATGATATTCATATTGGAGATATGCTGAGAGAAGTGCTGGTGCAAGAGGGCTATTCTGTTCTTCGTGCATACTCCGGCACAGAAGCGTTATATCTTCTTTCACAAAACAAGCCCGATTTGGTGCTGCTGGATCTGATGTTGCCGGGATTGTCTGGCGAGGAAGTTCTGCCCCACATTGAGAACATTCCTGTTATCGTTCTCAGCGCAAAAGTAGATGTGCAAGACAAGGTAAATCTTCTGCTGGGCGGTGCGGCAGATTACATGACCAAGCCTTTTGATACAAAGGAGCTTCTTGCCCGTATCACTGTTCAGCTCCGCAAGGCAGAACAACATGGCGAAACCAAATCTCTTTCCGTTGGCGATTTGGTTTTGGATATGTTTTCCCTTTCTCTGACAGTACAGGAGCAGCCTGTGAAGCTGACCCGAACGGAGTATGCCATCTTAAAACTGCTGATGGAAAATCCCAAACAGGTAATTTCAAAGAGTGTCCTGCTTGACAGAATCAGTCTGGACACACCCGACTGCACCGAGCGTTCTTTGAAGCAGCACATCAGCAATCTTCGTAAAAAGATGCAGGATGTCAGCGGTGTAGACTATATCGAAACAGTCTGGGGAATTGGTTTCAAATTGGCAGAACAAAAAATCTTGACCAAATCTTGACGTTTTTCTTGACCACTTTCTTGACTTTTGTTTTGTAAACTTAGGTCAGCAAAGGAGGTAATACAATATGAACTATATTTTGCAAACAAACAGCCTGACAAAAAAGTATAAAAACTTTCAGGCATTGAATGGTCTTACTATGAATGTTCCCAAAGGTTCCATCTATGGCTTTGTGGGAAAGAACGGCGCTGGTAAGACAACCCTGATCCGCTTGATCTGCGGATTGCAGGAACCGACTTCCGGTAGCTTTTCTCTGTACGGCATCCGCAATGACAGCAAGGATATTATCAAATCCCGCCGTCGCATGGGTGCTGTGGTGGAAACACCGTCCATCTACATGGATATGACTGCGGAGGAAAATCTGAAGCACCAGTATCTCATTCTTGGTCTGCCATCATTTGATTGTATTCAGGAATTGTTGAAGCTGGTAGGTCTCGACAACACGGGAGAGAAAAAAGCGAAGAACTTCTCCCTCGGTATGAAGCAGCGTCTGGGCATCGCTATCGCATTAGCCGGTGATCCCGACTTTCTTGTTCTTGATGAGCCTGTAAATGGTCTCGACCCTCAGGGTATTGTGGAAATGCGAGAACTGATTTTGAAGTTGAACCGAGAAAAACAGATTACAGTTCTTATTTCCAGTCACATTCTGGATGAACTTTCCCGTCTGGCTACTCATTACGGTATCATTGATAATGGTCGCATGGTGAAGGAACTGAGTGCAGAAGAACTGGACACAGTTTGCCGCAAGTGTGTCCGCATGGAAGTGACCGATACTTCTACTCTGGCTCGTGTGCTGGATTCCATGAATCTGGAATATAAAATTATCTCCGCAACAACAGCCGATGTGTTCGCAAAGATCAATGTGACACAGCTGACCGTTGTACTGGCAAAGGAAAACTGCGAAGTGCTGTCTATGCAGGAAAAAGATGAAAGTTTGGAGAGTTATTACATCTCTCTGGTTGGAGGTGATAATAATGCGTAAACTTTTTCGAGCAGCCTTTTACCGTACAGAGAATAAAAAAATGATTCGAATAGAATTAGTGATTGCTGTATTGCTTTCCGCATTCATCATCCTCAACGGTTACTTCCAGACGAATTTGACTAATGCATACATCTATAAGCTGGTCGCCCGTTTTTTTGGATATTCACCCCTGATGGGACCATTTATCGCCGTATTTGCCGCATATTTGTGGGGAACAGACTATGAATATGGAACTCTGCGCAATAAACTAATCTGCGGACACACTCGTGAAGAAGTTTATTTTTCCAATCTTCTCCTGACCATATGTGCTGGACTGAGTACTGCACTAATCTGGTTGATAGTTAATGGGATGCTGGGTATTCCGCTACTGGGTACGGCAAGCCTGAACCTCTCTTTGGGAGAGATGGCATTTTATATTTTTTCAAGCCTTTTGATGGTCGTTGCACTCTCCAGCGTATGTTGTCTGTTGGCAAGTCTGGCGGAGAACAAAAACTCAGCGACACTTCTTTGTCTGGGAGCTGTAGCTGCAATGGTCATAATCGGGATGCTCCTTTATGATCGTTTTGCAGAACCAGAGTTATTGGATGGATGGATGTGGAGTGATACAGACCCAACTGTGCGATGGCATCCCCAAAATATCAAATTCATCGGTGGAACATTTCGTATCCTGCTGGAATTTCTTATCTGTCTGACACCTGGAGGACAAGGTGTAATTCTTTGCGAAGAAGGGGTGGAACACCTGATTTTTCTTCCATTGTGCTCTGCGTTTGTAATTTTTTCAACATCTCTTATAGGAAGTCGTTCCTTTAAGAAAAAGAACCTAAAGTAAGGAGGTAGAAAGATGTTCCCTTGGATTTTGTGTTGTATTTTGCTAATTGTTGTATTTTTTCTAATCACAAAGATTATTTTTATAGAAAAAAGTATTGATGAAATTCATACAGAATTCCAGGAACGTCTTTCCTCCGACACAAACACTCTGATTGATATTTCTTCCAGCGACCCTCATCTGAGAAAACTGGCTTCGGAGATTAATATCCAGCTTCGATTGCTCCGCAAGGAACGCCATCGTTACCAACAGGGCGATCTGGAACTGAAAGAAGCTATCACCAATATTTCCCATGACCTGAGAACTCCGCTTACGGCGATAAACGGTTATCTTGACCTATTGGAACGAGAGGAAAAAAGCGAAACGGTACACTGCTATCTTTCTCAAATCCAAAACAGAACAGATGTTTTAAAAAATCTAACCGAAGAACTATTCAGATATAGTGTGGTTACTTCTTTTCAGGAACTGAAACCAGAACGTATGGATGTTGTCCGGGCATTGGAGGAAAGTCTGCTGTCTTTCTATGCGGTCATGCAGGAAAAAGGCATCCAACCGGAAATCGAATTGCCGGAGGAACCGGTTTTCCGTGAACTGGATGCAGGTGCGGTCAACCGTATCTTTTCCAACATTATCAGCAATGCGCTGAAATACTCTGACGGCGATCTGTCCGTAGTCATGGATAAGAACGGCTGTGTTACATTCAGCAACACGGCGCACAATCTGAATTATGTGACGGTCGGCAGATTGTTTGACCGTTTCTATACAGTAGAAGCCAGTCGCAATTCAACCGGTTTGGGATTGTCCATCGCCAAGCTGCTGATTGAGCGTATGGGCGGAAGTATTGGAGCAATCTACAACAATGACAAACTGCAAATCAAGATAATCTTTGCAAAATGAAATAAAAAAGAGTTTATATGAACGGAGGTGTTTTGATTATGAAGAAATACTTGAAGGAGATACTAATACTCTTAATTCAATTATTTATGTTTTATGTATTTCCATTATTTGCAGGACCAACAGACGTTATGGGAATGATAGTTTTGCTTATTTTAGCAACATTATTGCTTTCAATTCTAATTGGCAGCATTTCAAATCTGAAAGTAAAGTACTTGTATCCAATAATCATAGCAATTACATTTGTGCCATCTGTGTTTATATACTATAACGAGACAGCATTGATACATTCGCTTTGGTATTTGGCAGTATCATCCTTTGGTTTGATAATCGGCATGGTCATTCATAAATTGATTCTTAAAAAGTAGAAAGAGCAAAACTTTCAAAGGCTACCCAGTCAAAAAGATTGGATAGCCTTTATTTATGTTTTCTAAAATTAAAGTTGAATATCTGCCTTAGCCAATAACTATGGGCTTAGAGGTTTAGTGAGCCAGGCAAATCGCTCCAATCGCCGTATCCACAGATTTATACTCTGTAATAGTTTTTCAAATAGGTTTTGGAATCTCCGTTCAATATCAAATCAGCATATCCAATCGGGTCATTGTAAATCAGATAATCCAGTTCCGACCTCTGATACATATTGTCGGCAACCTCGTTCTCAACCGCAATCGTATCAATCGCAATCATACTACCATCAAAGAATTTCAGTTCCACACAAGCGGTATCCATGTTAAACTTACAAGAAATCAATCTATCCATAAGAAACCTCCATTTTACGGGATGTTATATCATCCCAAAATATTTGAATGCTTCTCGGATTGCTTTCTCTTTTTCCGGTGGACACAGAGGCTGTCTGGAATCTTCGGACTTCGGCAGATTGTAGTTCTTACCAACCTCAATCCCACATTTCCGCTTAATCTGTGAGATATACAGGTTTGATACCTTTAATCCGCTATGTTCCAGTACATAGTCCTTGATCTGCGTGTAGGTTGCCCCATCTTGAAATTCGGACATATCCATATCTTCTAAAGAGAACTCAACCCGAATCTTTTTCGAGTCGACCTCACCCTTGGAAAGCAAAACAACCGTCTCGACTGTTTTTTCTTTGTCCCGAATAATTCTCTTTGTAAATTCACCATCATAGAATACTGGGAACTTGAATCCAATCGACTTTATTATCTGCTTATCCTGTTCTTCTTCATATATTTGTATGTCTGTAAGTAATGCATTATAAAACTGCTTCTTTTCCATATCAGACAGTACATCATATACACTATCAAACATTAACAAATAATTATAAATGTTATCACCTGTTATCTTATCCTTCTGGATATTTGATAACTTATCTTCTGTTTCAGATACTAAATCTTCTGCATCACCTATTTTATCATAAATTGTATCTAATCGCTTCTGTAAATCATCATATTTGCGATCATAATTTTTATCTAATATATCAAGTGTATCAATCTGTAATATAATCTTATCCTTTGTGCCTATTAACTGCTTTAATACCTTTTTTGCATTAGCAAGCTCTTTTTCTGCTTCGCTTGTATCTACACTTGTATTTATTTTTGTTTTCATTACTTCTGAAAATCTTGGATTATTTACCAACTTTCTTATTATTTCAGATACCGCATTATCTACCTTTTCTTCTGACCACTGCTTGTGATAATCACATTTATGTCCATCTTTATTAAGTCTATGCTTACAAGCATATGAAAAATAGGTTTTATAATATGTTCCGTCTTTTCTTTTTGCCCTTTTTACATTACCATATAAACCAGCACCACATACAGGGCATTTTACCAAACCACTTAATACATGCTCATGGTCTAAATCGTGCTTCTTTTCTAATTTACTTGCTGTTGCCCTTCTTTTTGCTTGTGCATCCTTCCAGAGCTGTTCATCTACTATTGCTTTATGTCTGCCATCATATACATCAAATTCTTTTTGCGCTACTACATGATATTCATTTCTTGTGCCTTCAATTTTTGTTGTCTTTCTTCTTCCATATGCAATTTTGCCATAGTATACTGGATTATCAAGAATTGCTTTTACTGTTGATGTTGTAAATTGTGTTAAATATCCATTCTGTCTTGCTTTTTTCTTAATTCCATTGTTATTAAGATAATTTACAACACCATTATAGCCTAAATTTGTATGTACAAACTTATCAAAGATAATTCTGATCGCTTCCGCTTCATCTTCTTCTATAATAAGTTCACCATCAACTAATTTATAGCCATATGGTGCAAAACCACCATTCCATTTACCTTCTCTGGCTTTTTGCTTTCTGCCTTCCATTGTTTGTACAAGTATATTTTCACGTTCAATCTCTGCTACTGCTGATAATACATGTACCATTAATTTTCCAGCTTCCTTACTGCTGTCTATTCCATCTTCTACACTTATCAGATTTACACCATAATCCTGCATAAACTGTAAAGATGTTAATGTGTCAGCCGCATTTCTTCCAAATCTGGATAATTTGAATACTAATACATATTCTACACCATCTTTTTTACAAGCTATATCATTCAACATTCTTTGAAAATCTACTCTGCCAGCGATATTCTTACCAGATTTACCCTCATCTGAATATTCGCCAGCTATAACCATATCATTTCCTTCTGCATACTTGGTCAGTCTTTCTTTTTGTGCATCTAATGAATAACCATCTATCTGCATACTGGTTGATACTCTTGTATAAATGTACACTTTTGTTTTTTTCATACTTGACCACCTTTCGGGACACTTATAAACTGTTCAACTATATTTTAACTCCGCTTTTGTGCGTACACAATAAAAAAATCAATTTTTTATAACTTACATGATCGTACATCTGCAATCTCCCCTTTTTTACCTTACAGCCATCCGCCCCATGACTGGGGCAGTTTATGGCGCAGGTTATTCATACCTGCAGACATAAACAGGGTTGAATATGTACACAGCATTAAAATCAATTCTATGCCGAAAAACTCCGATAATTATCGAGGTTTTTATACCTAAAATGATTTAGACGATACTTTATACCATAATGCACATTTTTTTCATTTTTACCGATAATTATCGTGTTTTTTTGGTACACATAAAAAGAAGCAAGGTTTTTGTTCCCTGCTTCGCTGATTTTATTAAGTTTTGCCATCATTTCATCTTTATCTACTGCATCTGCATGCTTTTCAATCAATTCAATCATTAAGTTTGCAAATCTTTCTAAATTTACTTCTTCCTCATGTGTTAATTCTGGAAGGTTCATAATGCTACCACCTTTCCACATAACCATTATAGTTTTAGTTATGTATGAAAGACTTGCTTTTTTGTACTTATATTCTCTCAAATAATGCTTTAATTTTCCATTGACAAATCATCTAAAGATTTTTCAAAAAAAGGCTATACAGCAATTTTGCTATACAACCTGCACAATTTATATAAAAATCAATTTTTTACAACAATGAATCCCTATTCTTCCATCTTGGTGTTATAGAACATATCGCCTCCTGGTATTGTAACATCTTCTTTTAGTAATGCAGCTATAAACTTTGACTTACTTGTATATGCATCACCTTTATATATTACTTCTTTTAATTTATAGCAATTTGCAAATACACCAAGCCCCATATATTTTATGTTATCAGGAATAACAATGGTTTTTAATTTACCACATTCATAAAATGCACCACATTCCAAGCTGGTTACACTGTCTGGTATTATTACGCAATCTAAATTACAGCATTCTCTAAATGCAGTTTCTTTTACTTCTTCAACACCTTCTGGTATTACTGCTCTTAATAATCCCTCATCAAATTCAAATAGATGTTCATATATATTGCCATTTAAAAAATCTTTTATAGCTTCTTTTCTTAATTATATAAGGATTTTCTAAATCAATTACCGTTTCTGTATCATCTATTATTGTATATACTTTAGCTTTGCTGTATTTTGTTCGCTGTTCTATTTTATAATCAATAAAATCTAATGATGCATACATAATTTTTACTCCTTCTGCCAATATTTTTATTATAAAAATTAATTCACAATAGTTTCTGTATAGTTTTTTCTAAAATATATAAAAAGACACCCGAAGGTGTCTTAACATATATTTTTATAGTGGCTGTTCCTGCTATACAGAATGATAAAATAATGATATCTTACATCATTTATAATATGTCAGATATATTTTAAAAAATGATGTTTTTTCAAAAAGGCTATACAGCACTTTTTCTATACAACCTGCACAATTTATATAAAAATCAATTTTCTACACCACTAAGCTCACTAAGTACTGAGCTTATATTGGTTGTGGTGTATATGCTAATTTACATACATAACATAACATCACAATAATTGCTATTATAATTACAATTAAAACTATACGCTTTTTCATCCTGACCTCCTTATAAAAATAAAAATCCAAACATTAATCCTATACAACAACATATTGAAAATATTGTTACTGATAGAATCATTATATTTTCTATTACCTTCCACATTTTTTATTATTCCTCATTTTTGTATAACTTTAAAGCGTGTTATAAGCATACATCTTACTTTACATAATCTATGTAGTCTCTTTCTAACCCTTTATCAATTATAAACTGCTGGCTTTTCATTAATTCTTCATTTAGTATATATATGTCCTCTGATAGTTTATCATAGTCTCTATTGTAATTCTCATAGATTTTATCAATCACATCTTCCATAGATGCATTATATGATGCAAACAATGCTATTAACATTACATAATAAAACGCACAATTTCTTTGTTCCCTTTCAAATAGCACAAAACTGACACATCCATCTGGTATCTCATCATCACCATCATATTTTTCAAAGCTTTTCTTAGTCTTATTTATTGACATTATAAGTGATTCGATATATTTATCTTCGCCTTGCCCCTTTAATGTCTGTAATCCATTCATAAATGTTTCAAATTCTGGATTTTCTACTGTATTTGACATTATTATTCTTAGTAATTTTTCTTTGTATTTTTTACTGTTTACAATTTGCATATACATACCAAATCACCCCCTATCTACTTAATCTTTCATTTATTTCTTCATCTGATACATATTCTTGTCCTTTTACTTCCCCAGCTTTTTCTTTCTTTATTTCTTCAAGTAATTGCTTTCTTACATTCCCTTCTTCCATTTTGTTGATATAATCAACAATATCTACATTTTCCATACAAGCCATCACTTCGTCTATTGGCATCTTAGTAAATTGGAATTGTCTTGCTTGTATTTCACGCATTATCTTTCTTCCTTTTGGAGTTAAAAATAACTTACCTTTATCTTGTACAAAATCACCATTTTCATCTACTATATATATTTCTTTCCAAGCTTCATACTCTACTAAATCATTTGACAATTTTTCTACTTCTTCATCAAATTTAGCTTGCATTTGTTTAAGCTTTTCCTTATTATCGGCTTCCTTATTTTCTAAATCCTTCATAGATAATTCTAATTGTCTGTTTGCTTCTTCATTTAGTTTCTTTATTTCTGCAAGCCTATTTTCATTTTCATTTATCTTTTTTTGTATATCCGATTGTAAATTGTTTTTATATTTTATTTGATGGACAAGCACCCTGTCTTCTTTTGTTAATTCATCTAATATATCCTGCTCCGCTTTTTGCTTATCTTTTATCTTTTGTAAATCAGCTTCAGCAGCATCTATTCGTTCTTGTTGTGCTTTGCCATATTCCTTATTTAAGGTCTTTGTTTTTTCTTCTTGGGTTTTAAGCTTTAATTCTTCTTGTGCTATATATTGCTTTGCCATTTCACCATTATGTACAATAATCCAGTCTTGTATATTCATATCCTCATTTCTGTCTTTTTCAGATGCAGGATATAATTCACCTCTGTCATATCCGAATTTTCTTTCTACTTCTTCGTATATATCATCATTAAACTGTGAATAGCTTTGATTATATGCAGCGGTTCTTGATTTCCAGATAGCACCACGATTTAGGTTTAAATATTCTTTTCCATTCTTATCAATGTCTTTTTCTAATGGAATATATGTTATATGTGCATGGATTGATATTTTGGGAGTTCCAACAACTATTTCACCTTCTGGAAATTCTTCTGTTGGTGGCTTCTTCTCATATGGTGTATATACTTCATCAAAATGCCAGTCTACATTTAAAAATCTACAATCCTTAAATCTTGGATCTGATTTGGTGATATATGTTACAAATGCATCCATCTTTTGTTGATTGTCTGGATCTTCCTGATATGCTTTAATTGCTTCTTCTGTTGCATCTATTCTGTCATTAAGCGATATTACCATTGATTCTACACAGCAAGTTGTTTTTCCTCCACCTTTTCCAGTGTATAATTTGTCTAAATAAAAATCCTTTTCCCCCATTTCACTTACAACATCAACTTTTTTCTTACCACCAGTTCTTCTTTTACAATATTTTTTGAAATACTGATTATAAGTAAGTCCTTCTGTATTGTTAATAGGATGTAAATTGAATTTCTTAAATTCTTCACATATATGATCATTCTTGTACTTATTCTTTGCACGAATTCTGGTTTGTTCCGATTGCACCGAATTCATTTTTGCATGGCTAAACTGTATAACCCTTTTTATTGCTACTGCCATATTTATTCCCCCCTCACTTTGAAACTTTTCAATGTAAAATAAATATGACTGTTGGATTTTCGGCTTAATTGCAAATAAAAAAGACCACCGAAGTGATCTTATACTATTTTTCATTAATTTGTACTTCTTCATTTAACATTTCATAATCAAATAATATTGTTGTACTTGCATAATTCCAATAATTACTATCCGAAAGTATCATAGAATAACCAGCAAAATTATAATCTTTCAAATATTGTAAAATACTATCATAATCCAATAATGTACTGGCAACATAATATTTTTTGCCTTTCTTTGTTTCAAATAGGATTAAATTATCTATAAGTTTTGCAAGCCATATATTTTCAGATAAGTTGTCTATATATTCTCCTTTTATAAAATTGCATTCTTCACATACAGCTTCAAACACTTCTTTTTTAAACTGTCTATTATATTTAGCTAATTGTTCCTCTAATTCTTCTATCGTTATCATATTACCCCTCACTTTCTAATATGTTTGCATATTCAAATAATGCACAGCTTGTTAATTGTGATGCGCTAAAAATATTCATCTTTTTGCAAAATTCCTTCCATTCATCAATTAGCTGTTTTGAAATAATCATTGAATATGTAACCATTTCTTTGCCAAAATCTTTTTTTAAATGCTCTATTATATCAATGTACATATCTTTTTCATCTGTATACTTGTTCATATAATTAATTAGCGCAGCTTCACATAATACCTGTTTATCATATAAACTGATTTTTAATACATTTTTCCAGTACTGCACAACACTTGCAGGAATTTTCAAATAAAATGTTTTAGTATCATCATTTATATATTTTTTTACCTGTGCCATTACTTCTCCAGCTTTTTGCTGCTCTACATTGACACTAAATTTATTTTTGTATGCTTCCACCTGTTCACTTAGTTTCTTATTTTTTTCTATTAATTGCTTTTTCTCTTCACAATAATTTTGGAATTCTTTATATTCCTTCTTTGTGATTATTTCTTCATTATCTAAAACAATACGATTTAATTTATATGCTGTCTGGTCTAACACATAGCCAAATTTTTTAAGTTCAACAGATGCTTGCGACCATGTTATATCCAATTCATCATTTTTAAATTGTGAAGTCTTTAAATCATGTATCTTTAATTCTTCCAATCTTTTTTCTACTACTTCCAACTTTTTCTCTTTGGGTAACAATTTAAATTGATTTAAATTCATAAAATATCACCTTACCTTTCCATAAATACTTTTTGTCTTTACAAGTAATATGTTTATTGCGTACAGATGATAAAGTTAATTTTTCTATTATTCTATATGGTTTGCCAGATATGCTTATATTGATGTTTTATAAAAAGTAACCTGATTTACAATAGTCCTGTATATAGATACTTCATCTTATTTCCCTGTATAGCCTTTTTTATGTCTATCTTTACAACATATCATTTATAACGATACAGCGATTATGTATTTTCCTATACAGTAGTCTTGTATTATCCTTACAATACCTGTTGTAAACCAAATACAACACCTCATTAATTATCTATACAACTATTCAATGGTTATTCTTACAGATGTCCTGTAAAGCCTTGAATTTACTGGTTTTCTGTATAGCTAAAATAAATTATTTAAGCAAAAGCATAGGAAAATCATTTGTCGCGCGCTACATAAAATAGCTATCCATTGCTCAGGACGCTCAATGCTGGCTTATGCCAGCAAAGTTTGTCCTGCTTCATTCCTATAGCTATTTTATTCCGCCGTAGGGAGCTTCGCTGCACTATATTTCGTATAGTGCTCACCTTTCAGCTTTCCAGTCCCATCTTTACAAATAGTAGTAAGTTATAACCGTTCATAATGCACAAAATTCACCGCAAGCATAAAGGTCATTTCATTCCCAATATGCTTTTGTTCATAATGTGCATTATTCACTAATCAAAACCTCATTAGTGTATTGAAAGCTTCAAGGTGGCACTATACTTTGAACTACGTTCAAAATATAGTCCGCTACGCACCCTACGGCTGCTATCGTCACTTCGTTCCTGCGGTTTCAGCGCACTTCGTGCTTGACCAGTTTCACACTGGATGTGGTCTACCGACAGTTAAAGTTGCACTTTAATGGCTTGCTTCTCTTGTTGCAAAGTTTCTCAATGCAACAACGAAGCCCCCTTCTATATGAAAAAAACAGGTACTTTCATACCTGCTTCTTTCTATAATAAATTATTCTTCACTAACACTATCTTTATTTCAAAGTAGCTAATTCTATCATCTAACATTTCTTTTATAGATTTTAATTTGCCATCCCACTCTCCTATTAGTGCTAACGCATTCATAATTTCTTCCTCAGAGTTAATATATGCTGTCGCATCTATCTTTCCTGCTTTTAATAATTCTACTATATAATTTTCTGCTGTTCCTTTACTAATATATAAATTCTTTGCTATGCTTTCAACATCCAGTCCGTCTGCTACATATCTTTCTACCAGTTTCAGCCTTTCCTTTTTTTCATTACTTGAACTTAATAAACCTTTGCTTTCTGTTTTTATGCAATCAGTTTCCTCTAATGCACGTAACATTTTTAATACCATTAAACAATCATATGTTGCACGATGCTTTTGCTCATCTTTAATTCCAAGTATTTCACATAATGTTTCCAGTTTATAATTTGATGATGATATATATTTTTTTGCTAAATCCATACTGTCAATATAATCTACAAATATTTTATCCGCTTCATTCTTATCTAAATCATATCTTTCTAATGTCTGTTTTATTAACTGATAATCAAAAGAAGCATTATGTGCAATCAATTTTTTATTGCCTATTAGTTCAACTATCCTTGACCATTCATCCATAAATTTCGGATTACCAATCAATTTTTTCTTAGTTAACTTACTAACTTTACTTGCTGCCCAATGCACATCCTTTTGTGGTTCATACATAGAATGATAAATTTCTTTTCCAGTAAAATCTATAATAGCAAGTTCTATTACTTCATCATCCTTTTGTAATCCAGTTGTTTCAGTATCTATAATAAGATAATCCGTATTATTTAGTCCCAGCTTCTTAAATTCCATAGGACTAAGTTCTGGGTTTTCGTAGTCAATGTTTACATATTCCCTCATTAGCAATTCCTGATTATCTTTGATAAACTGCTGTGCAGCTTCATTATAGGTTAACTTGATTTTTCCACTTGGTCTTGTTTCTTCTTGTATTCCTAACTTCTTTCCTTCTTCGGTTAAGGTATAAGAATCTATAATATATCCATTGGCTATAAGCCATTCTTTTACGCAACTATGCATTATATCTAATTCTTTACATATTTCTGTTAATGTAGGATATGATATTTCTACTGCAGCATAATCAAATGTTTCTGGTAACCACTTTGCAAATTTTTTAGCATCATTACCATTTGTAAAATACCATTGCTTCTTTTTCCCATCCCATAATGCACCAAGCTGTTTTACTTTATTTCTTTCATTGTAATTACAATTAATATAGTATCTCATATGCTTCCTCCTATCTTCATTTTATACTATTAATATGATTTTTGTAGCATATAAGCATATCTTGATTTAATATAAGCCATAGAAAAATAACGCTATACAGAAACTCACTACAGTATAACCATTTTTATTTACTTATCATTAACAACGTACTTACCTTTCTTACAATCTTTCTGATTAATAAGCAATTTAAAATGGCTTGATATTAATTTTTATTGTCCACAAATCTATTTTTACTTTTTATCAGTCTTATTCTTCTTACCACCTATCAATAAAAACAAAACTGGCTATACAGAAAAACTTTACTGTACAACAAAAAAGACAGCCGAAGCTGTCAATTTTATTTTTATACTATATAATTTTTACGTATCTTCTTGAATATCATATAATATAATTCGACATTCAAAAACCTTTTATCATCCTTATTACTTTAAATTTGTATCATAGAACGTATGTTTTCTGGTAAACTTGAAATATTTTCTTTATCTCCAAATTCAAAAATTGAATACAACGCTTTATCATCAATTTTTGACAAAATATATTGTATTTTCACTTTTTTATCGTAATCTACCTCTTCACATATGTTCTCATTAATGCGTAAAGTTTGTGGTACATAGTAATCATATGTCACTTTCTCCCCATCTATTATTTCACTATCCTTAATAAAACCTAACGTTATTTTATAATCAGAAAAACAAAAATCAAATGTTTCCTTTTCTGTTGAAAAATCCTTAATAACATAAAATTCTGTATTTCTAAAAACATTTATTCTTTTTAATTCGCAAGATTTTCCCATAGCTGTTTTTAATGGATATCTGTTACTAAAAAACATTTGATTCCGTTTTAAATGCCTATCTTTTGATTTTTCGTAAAATTTCACCGCATTTAACTTTCTAGAATCTGTTCCTGTCAAATGCATAAAGTTCTCAACTTTATACCTAACTTCTATATATTCATTACCAAAAACATATAAAAATTTTTTTCCTATAAAATTATTCAAATAAACCTGAGCAGCATCAATTATATTATTTCTAACAATTTCAACCTTTTCTTCTTTAGTCACGTTTTTTGACCCCTAACGTAAAAAAGCAACAAAAAATTGTTGCTTTTACTTACCTTTTTAATTAAGTGTTTTCTCCTGGCTGTCAGGTGTGATATCCATCCTGATATCTAATAGTTGTAGTCATTCTTACGCCAGCTACATTGGCTAAGCATTCTCTCTGCTTCGGAGATGACGCCCATCTTGACGTCGATTCGATATGGAAAGTTTATCCTGTTCCATCCAGCACAGCTTTAATGTGTCTTCACACAAACAACATTTCTATTGTTATAAGTATAATATGACAGATTTACATAGATGTCAATAGTTTTTTCGCTATTTATTATAACCAATTTCTTTAATTTTATCTCTTTACTTAGTTTATTCCTACTGATACAGCTAATAAATCAATAGCTTTTAACATATTCACTATCTTATCATGTAATGACTGCATCTCCATTAGTACTTTCATACATTCATTTTCACTATAATATTCTGAATAGAAATCATCATCTGTATCAATCTTTCCACAAGCTATTTCATATGCTGCTTCAAATGCATGATACATAATATCATTTGATTCCTTCAAATCCATTACTTCATCATAATGCTCTTCAAATGCTTCTGTATCATCCAAATCTTCAGATGCCAGTTGCAGACAATCAGCAACCTTATTTCTAAATTCATAATAATTATCTTTCAAATCTTCTAATGGTGGCTCCTTTCCAAATAATGTAATAAATAGTTTGCAATTTGAATCTTTACATCCTTCTGTCCAAGTTTCTAAATCAGGCATCTTAATTCCTCCTTATTATTTTAAGAACAAGTGTTCTCTTTTGTTGATCGCATGTTAACTCTCAATCGTATTTTTGTAAAGTAAAAATTGTAACAGGCAGTTTTTTGTTGAAATTTATATAATCTATCCATAAGATATTTCTATTTATAAAAAAATCACACCCGAAGGTGTGATTATATGTAGGAATCTACAATAAAAAAATATTTGTAAACGAATCTGATAATTTTTATCAGCACTTATAATATGCATTTCTATTTTTTATCTATATAGAAAATATTATAGCTTCAAATCAATCCACTTATATCCTTTTTGCATAAGCTCCATCTTTCTGTTTTGACTTATTGTAAATGTTGCTTCTACTTTATGATCTTTATTTACATTTAAGAAATTATATTTACTTGTTGGGTTTACTGATACGCCATCTATTTTTAGACTGCTTGTTATATATCCTTCTGCTGGTATTATAAATACTGATGTACTATCATCATATTCAACTTTACTATTATCCGACAATGCTCCACTTCCAACTTTACTTGTTGTTATTGTATAAATGGTTTTTTCAAATACTGCTGTATATGATTTATTTCCTGTAGATCCCTTTGCAATACTTACAGTTTTTTGTGGTGTTGTTCCATTTGAACCTGTCCAACCGACAAAAGTATATCCTTTCTTTGTTGGCTGTGGTAATGTAAATGTTGTTGTTTCAACATCATATGTTGTTTTCTGTCCACTTATTGAACCGCCATTAAGTGTATAACTAATCGTATATGTTACTTTCTTCCATTGTGCATGTGCTGTAATAACACAATTATTTATATAATTTGATTGATCAAATGTATGTTGATCTGTTAATCTATATAATGATGTTCCTGTTGGATTCTTTCCTTTTTCATACCATGATGTTGCACTTGCCCATGAATTATTTGTCTTTCCATAGAACCATTCTGTTTTACCATTATTTACACGACTCATATACCATACATCAAAAGTATATCCTGTTTTCGTAAATGTATTTTTTCTTACTGTTCCGCCAGACATAAATGCTATTGTGCTATCTGCCATTGTTCCAGATCCACCATTTGCATCATATTTAATCGTATAATTTATTGGTGTCCAGTTTGCTGTATATGATTTATTACCTGTAGATCCCTTTGCAATGCTTACAGTTTTTTGTGCTGTTGTTCCATTACTACCTGTCCAACCTACAAAAGTATATCCTTTCTTTGTTGGTACATTTAATGTAAACTTTTCAGTTTCTATTGTATAGCTTGTTTTGTTGTTTGCTGTTCCACCATTTAAGTTATACGAAATTGTATAATTATGTGGTGTCCATTTTGCTGTAACACTTATATTTCCTGTTGTTCTGGTTTTTAACTTGCTGTATAAATCTGCTGTATCACTAAATGTTGCATTACAGCCCTCATTGATCCCAGTTATCTTATTTTCATTTGCATCATACCAACCTGCAAAATCATATCCTGCTTTTGTTGGATTAGAAAATGTTACTCCATATAATACATTATATTTACTTGGATTATTTGAATTATTTGTTCCACCATTTAGATTATATGTTATTGTATAATCTGTTGGATAGTAGTCATATTCAAAATTCATCACATATGCAGGTTGTGTTAGCTTAGTTCCAAAATTAAATGTTTGCCATGAACCTGTTATTTGATTATTTTTAAATCTGCCTGCTAAATAGAATCCATTAGGTACTGTCAATCCATAAGTTGCATCTGGTGTAAATTCCTCATTATATGTTTCTTCACCATATGTTGTTTGTAATAAAAAGGCTGTTTTATTGCTGTTATTACCTTCATTTTTGAATCCCCATGCCCAATGTTTGTATTTATTTTTATATTTGTTTATTGTCCATTGTGCATATAATGTTGCTGTTCTTGATGTGTCCCATGCTATTTCATAATCAGATGTTATATATCCACCTTTACCATCTTTATCTGTACACCATCCAGCAAATGTATATCCAGTTTTTGTAGGTGTTGGCATCTCACCTATTTTTTGTTCGTAATATACTTTTTTACTTGCAGTTGAAATAGTTCCACTATTTGCATCAAAATTTATAGTTGATTCTACAGGTGTCCAATGTGCATAAAATGTAGTATCTGATGATATACCTACTGCATCCGTAGATGTTATTTTATTTCCTCCTGTTTTAGCATCATACCAACCATCAAATATATATCCTTTTCTTGTCGCTGTTGGTAATGTTCCATATGTTTTTGTTGATGTTACTATCTTACTTTTATCACCAGATAATGTACCATCATTCGCATTAAAAAAAGCTGTAAAATGTGCTAAAGTTGCTTTACCTGTTATTTCTTTAAATCTTGCATCTGGTTGACTTATTGAAAAGAAACCATATGAACCAGCTTCTATTGCATTATCATCTGTATAATTCACATACAATGTCCCATCAACATATACTTTTATATTATTTCCACTTGTAACAATTCTTACTGTTCTATATGCTGAACGTGTCCAATACAAATCACTTACCCCAACACATTTTGTAAGATTGTTAAATGATAATTGCTTTCCTGTTATTTTGTATAAACCAGCTCCATATGTTGATGTATCTGGATAAGCATTTATTGTATTTGGCATCATAAATACATATCCTGTACAATTATGATCTTTATCTTCTGAAAATCTAACTAAACATCCCATATAATCATCATCTGCATGCCATGATCCCATTGAAATAGAAATATCCATATCAGAATAATTTGTTGTTGGATTATAAAAGCCTGTCATATTGTCTGTATTTTCAGCATTTACTATATATCCACTTGAATTATAGCTCCATTTTCCTGGATATTGCATTGTTCCATTTGAATATTTTGAAATAGGTGTCCAGTTATTCCAAGCTGATAATATATCAACCCCTAAATTCACTTCATAATCTTCTAATGCTAATGCAGGTTGAACATTTGCAAATATTGTAACAAGTATCAAAAGAAGTGCTACTAATCTATATTTTATATTTTTCACCTGCATCACTCCCCTTTTTTGTGTTCTTTTAAATATCTTTTTCTATATCTATAATAGGTTGATTGATTTAGTTTCAATTCCTTCATTAGTTCAAATGGTTTCTTTTTGCCAGATTCAACTTTTTCATATTCCTTACAGAATTTCTTATAATCAATTGCCGCTGGTCTGCCTAATTTATCCCATTCGCCTCTTGCTTTTAATGCTTCATATCCTTCTTTTTGCCTTTTTTGCTTTTTGTGCATTTCTGCTTCTGCCATAGATGCATATAATTCAATCATCATATTATTGACTGTTTCCATCATCATTTTTGCCATTTCATTATCTATTGAGGAATAATCTATTAAAGTTGTTGGAAGTTCCAAAACCATAACACGCACATTCTTTTCTCTTAGCTTTCTAAGTTCATCTAATGTATCTTGTTTAGTTCTTCCAAGTCTATCTATCTCAGTGATAATTAATGTGTCACCTGACCTTAATACATCTTCTGTTAAAACAATGTATCTGGCTCTTTCAAAATTCTTGCCTGTCTGCTGGTCGGTATAAACTTTTTCCAACTTCATATTATGTTCTTCACAATATTTTGTAATTTCAGCTATACCACGATCCAAGTGTTGCTCACGTGTACTTGTTCTATGATAACCATAGACCATAAAACCACTTCCTTTCTATTATTTTACTAATAGAATGACAGATACTCCCAAAAAGTCTTGTAATATTTTTGACAGCTTCCAAAAAGTCCCCCTTTAAATTTTTGACAGTAAAAAGCTATACAGCTATTTTGTATACTTTTTGAAGTTCCTTCTTTTACCATCATAGGAACCCATTTTCTTTCAGAGAATCTTCCTATGATGCTGTTAGGCAATACCTTTAATTTTTGATATTTCTCTTCCTCCTATTTTTGCATAAAAAACAGACCCATTTCTGGATCTGCATTTTTTAGTATATATATTGTCATTTTTATTTTTTCAGATATAATAGAATATAGATTTTATAAAATTTCCAAGGATTTTATTTTATCTACCCAAAGTGATACACAACCAAATTCACCTTCTTGTTTTATATAACGCTTATCTTGAGATATAAATACCAATGCATGTGGTCTATCATTATCATCTTTACATAATTGTATGGTTGTTTTATATACTCTTCCCGTATAAGTTGTATTATCACAATAAGTAACTTTCACTAATGTACCTTTTTCAATAAACATATTTTTAGGAGGAAACGACTATGAGATGTCCTGCATTTGAGCCATTAATTATTGATATGGAAAAACACGACATAGATAAAGAACATTATTTTTTTAATTATAATAATTTTAGGTTTGACACTATTTTATCTATTGTCTCAACTGGTTATGAAATTCTTGTCGCAATTCATACACATAATTGGGGATGTGTTTTAACAATGGATGATGATTTTAATATTGAAGTGCAAGATAATGATTACTATTCCCTTTGTTCATTATTAAATTTAAATTGGAATGCTGATCATTTTAGTTCTGCTACGTTCCTCCGCCTCCTTTCTCAAAATGCTCCTTTACACTCTAATATGCGAGGTGTTGATTACAGAGAGTTGCAAAATTATCTTCCTTATCGTCATGTTGATGATGAAGATAAAATATACTTTTGTGGTTGGAATGATCATAAAGCAGATAAAAGAAAAGCCCATAATTTTGATAAAACTGAATTTTATTTAGGAAAAAAAGTTGCAGATTATTGTCGTGCTAATAATATTAGTTCATTATGGTCTGATATTCCTCGTGATGAAAGACGATTAACAAATCCTTGGGATTAATTTTTCCAAAATCCTCTATAATTCAAAAAAATTTGTATAAATTTCTTTAGGAAAGTCAACCTAGAGCCTAAGCTCTAGGTTGCTTCCTCTTTTAATAACTTACATTATCTCCTTGTTTTCACACTAATTCAATTTTTGCATTAAAAAACACACCTGTTTCCAGATGTGTTTTTTGTGAAGCTATGATTCAGTATAAACGAGGTCACTCACTACTCCTGTTTACCCTACACCAATTTTCTATTGGTACTATCTGATTTTCTATCAGCACTATCTGGTTTTCTACCAGCAATATCTAATCATTGATTAGAAATGTATAATCTCCATATCTTCAATGAGACAATTATAATATGTATTTTGAATTTATGCAATAATTTGAAATTAAATGCCTTCTATATTACATCCACTATCTAATGTGATTCCTAATTGTGATGCAATTCTTGTCATTACTTTTTTCATAAATGCATTATTTACTTTTCCCTTGCGATCCATTAATCGCTTTCTATCTAATGTGTATATATCTGTAAGATTGATTCTACACTTATTATCTTCTGTTTCCTTTATTAAATCACCATATTCCAGATCCGCTTCTGTTATTTCCATTTGCCATGCACTTTTCTTTACTGCTTGTCCATCTAAATAAACAGCATTAAATGTATAACTTCCTTTTGTATGTGCCTTTTGGGATATTACAAGCGCCCATCTCATACCAGTTGTTTCACTTCCTACACCTGTCGGCACTTCTACCCTCCAGATTTCCCCTCTGTGTACACGCTGTCTTGGTTGGCTTTCCATTTCATATAATCTATATCCTGCAGCTATTCTTGTTTTAAAATCTTCCTGTCGTTTTGCTGTTGGAAGTGAACCATATGTTCTTATGCTTTTATTAATTACACTTTCAAAAGTTTCCCAATAACGCCACTTATCCTCTTGCTCAATTTCAATAGTTTCATCCATATCTGATGTATAACCATATCTTTCTGCTAATTGGTCTATTGCCATTATCATTAAATCAGCATCTACATCATTATAGACTTTTTCCAGCCAGTCCATTGCATCTTCAAATTCATAATCAGCACTTAAATCAATTTTTTCCCCAGTCTTATTATTTCTGGAGCATAACTGCATAATGTTTTCAGTCAGATCTTTTTCATTTTCATCATTATATATTCTGTCTAACTTTAACATTGCTGTTCTGAATCTGGCAACATTACTTTCGTTTGCTTCTGTGCAAGTATCCCGATCTGGTTCATACTTGCCAGAAAATATGTTTTCTTTTGGCATAAATAAAGCCCTCCTTTTCTTTTCGTGATAGATTAATTATACCAAAATCCAACATTTATATAAATTACTGTTCATCATTTTTTCCAATACCTTTATTTATCGTCTTAAAGCTCTCAGGCAAATTATTTACTAACAGTGGAGCACCGCAAGTAGTCATTATACAATTTATAAAATCGTTTGCTGATGAATGTTCAATCTTGCCAATTTGATACAAATATATAAAAGTAGTTACAAGAATAAAGCATATTATATTGAATACAGCTTTTTGAAATTCACTATTTCTGATGGTAGATTTATCATCATCCTTATTATCAATTTCTTCAATTATGTTATTTTTTAATTCTTCCTTTCCA
Organism: uncultured Agathobacter sp.; assembly: GCA_934365945.1. Lineage (GTDB taxonomy): Bacteria > Bacillota > Clostridia > Lachnospirales > Lachnospiraceae > Roseburia. The sequence goes on from CAKRNE010000008.1 coordinate 22,314, forward strand.
ATGTCTGGCTTTTCAATTTCTTTTGCAGTTTCATATGCACAATCATAAACTTCTGTAAAATTCTTACCTATTTCAGTATTGGTATCAAATAATTGTTCTGTTTTTAATGATGATAATGCACTTGTATCAAAATTAGTCATCTGATCTGCAAATTGCTGTAATCCTGCCTGTAATCCAGTCAATTTTCCATAATCAATATTTCTTGAAAATTCAGACCACATACGCATGGATTTATTAATAGAACTTTCTGGATCGTTTAATACAGTTTGCCATGCTTGCATCTGTTTATGTAAATCACTTCCTACAAGTGATTTTTGTAGTGCTTCTATTCCTGCTGTTATACCTTTTAGATTTTTATAAAATTCACTATCCAACATTTTTGTGTATGAATCTAATAATTCACTTGTTGTTGCTGACATATAATTTACCTCCTGTCATTGTTTATATCTCCATAGTAATACTTTCTTTTGTGACATATAGGACAACTTTCAACTATATTTTAATCGTTGATTTTCAAATGCTCAATATCACATCATATGACATTTTATGACAACTTTTTATTTATGATGTTTTACTAACAAAAAATATTTCTATTGCTTCCTGCTTAATTCTATACATCATATTGTGGTTGCTCTATTTTATAAAATACTATATATTGTGGTATATTTCAAGTATAAAAAAGCAGGTATATTTCAACCTGCATTATTTCCCCGATTTGATTCTATTACAATGTTTACATAACATCTGGCAATTATCCGCTATTGTCTTTCCCCCACTATGCCATGGTTCTATATGATCAGCTTCCATCTCTTTTATATCAAAATGTTTGCCACATTTTATACATATTCCCTTTTGTTTTTCATATACTTCACGTTTTATCTTATCATCAAATGCTCTAATATTTAATTTATTTTCAAAATCATTATTAGGAATAAATTCACCTGCTTCTATATTCCCTGCTAATATATATTCATATATTCCAGTCTTTTTAGTAACATCACTATCTGCCATTAATTTAGATATTTCTGCTTCTATTATCTTACTATCCCATGATTTTGTCTTTTCATAATACTTATTATAAAATATCCCCCATGGTAATCCTTTCATTTCTTTTCGATAATAATGTTGTGTATCAAATGTATCTTCTACCCATGTCATAACATTCTGGAAATATTGCTTTAATTCGTTAGCATTTGCATCACCATCATGTTTAGACATATATTTTTCTAATTTTATTTCCTGCTGGTCTGCAATCCAAGTTAATCCTAATTCAAGTAAATCCTGTCTATCTGCTTCACCTTTTATAAATGCTCTTTTTCCAGTAGTATAAGTATCAGCACCACTTCCACCTCTACTAAAATATGATTTTGCACTTGTAAGCCATTCACCAGTATGAAATGCATTTAATAATTCCTGTTGTCTTAATCGTTCCCCAGCAAAATTAATAGTTTTAAACCATCTTAATTTTTCATCATCATTTCCTTCACAAAAATATATTTGTAATGGATATGATAATATTTGATCCTGTTGATTTTCCGACAATGAATTAAATGCCATGAAGTCTGGTTCATCAAATTCTTTAAATGTAAATGTTGTATAAGATCCTGCATCTTTTCCATTTCCAGCTATAAAACGTAATATAGATAATAACCTTTGCTGTCCATCAAGAACTTCAAATGAACCATCCTTATTTTTCACCCAATACATAACATTTAATGGATAACCATGTCTTACAGTATTTATAACTGACTGTTGTTTTTCAGCTGGATATATAAATTCCCTTTGATATGGTGGTCTTATATTTAATCCTGCTGCATTAGATTCTTTTCCTAATTCTTTTCCTGTCCATTTGGCTGATACCCCATCATATTCGTTATCTTTATATCCTTCTAATAATTCCCTTATTGGAATTTGATGTAATTCAATTTTCATCTTTCATTTCCCTTCTTATAAATACACGTCTATATATTTTTTTCTTTTTTATTTCTGGTCTTGCAACCATATCATAGTAACTTGACGAATACTCTTGCATATTTACGTTTTCCGTTAATATGCCATCCGTCACTTCCTGGAGCAAGTAATTCTCTTGATACATATTCTTGCATATGTTGTCCTTGTCTGTCTGTCTGTCTGTCTGTCTGTCTGTCTGTCTGTCTGTAGGGATTATATTATTATCACTTTCCACTTCAACTGTTATTTTTGCTTCCTTATCCTTTATTAACATTGTGGACTTTTCTGAAACTTCTTTTGATTTTCTATAATCATTAGCATTTACAATTTCAAATTGTTCTGGATTATATTTATCTAAAAATGTAATAGGTACACCCATAACACCTTTATAATCCCTTGGTATCTCATTTACCCTGTCTACATTAATTGCATTATAATTATCATATTCTGGATAATCCTCATCATTATATCTTGCTGTTAATTCAATATTTTCATGCCTTTTGTCTATATCTACATTAGTAAACCATCTACATAAACCACTTACTTGTTTTGTTATTGTTCCATCTGGCTTTGTAAATTCACTGGGTGCCCCATATCCAATCCATACTTTATTTTCTTTAATAAGCGGAAAAAATTCCTTATATGTAATTGCATTTTTATTACCAATAATAATAAATTTTTTGTTATATTCTTCTAACTGTGCAACATATTCACGAAACAACGAAAATGGTGGATTGGTCACAACTACATCTGCTGTTTTTAATAGTTCTATACATTCTTCACTTCTAAAATCGCCATTTCCTGCTAATTCTTCACGCTTTACATTTTCACCATCATATCTAAGTACATATGAAGATTTATATGGTTCTTTTTCATAATGCGTTGATATTAATTCTTTTAATTTCAATGCTTTAAATCTTATCTTAAAATATTTCCAGAAATTAGACTCTTCTGGATCATCACAGTTGCAATATATGGTTTTGCCAATAAATGCTTTTTGATACCCTGTATGATTTAATTCAGTCTGTATATCTGCCATCTGTGTATAAAATTCATCATTCTTTGCTTCTTTTGCTTTATGCAATGTTTCATTCTTTGCCATTCATCATATCCCCCTTTACTTTCATAAAGAGAGAATGATTTTTAAGCTTTTTATTTATTGAAAAATAATGATCATATAACAAAAAAAGATGGCATTTCTACCATCTATTTCTGTTTATCATATTTTCAATTTTAAGCAAAAAAACTACGATAATTATCGAGGTTTTTTCACCTAAAATTATTTAGACGATACTTTATACCTTGAAGCATAAAAACACTTATTTTACCGATAAAAAGCAGGGTTTTTATTCCTTGCCTTCCTGTTCTTCCCTTAATCTCTTTTCCCTTAATATTGTCGCTGTGCTTATTCCTGTTATTTCTGATACTTCTAAATAACTATGTTCATCTAACAACTTTATAGCCTTATCTAATTGCTCTTTCGTATATTTCTTTCTTCTACCAATATTTTCTGGATTTCTTACCATATTCATTTTATCTAACTTACATTCATGCTGGAATGTGTCAAATGTTTGTAACATCTTATACATTGATTTACCAGATTCACTATCATCTATAATTCCCATATTCAATATATGTACTTTTACCCCTTTACTTAATAGGATATCTGCTGTTCTGATTCCTTCTTTTGTGCTTTTACAAAATCTATCTAATCTGGAACATACAATCATATCCCCTTTTTCACACTTATCTACTATTTCATTAAATTTCTTTCTATTAAATTTTTCCAATCCCATTACTTCTTCTATGATTTCTGCATCTGGGTATATTTCCTTAATAGCCTTTTTCTGTTCTTCTAATCTTTCCTCACATTTTCCCCTTGTCGATACTGTTAAACTATATCCATATATTTTACCCATTAGTATTCCACCTTTCATATTTTTTTCTAATATTAATATGATTGTTGTTATGAATTTTGAAAAAAGAATTTTCAATTTTATGCATAAAAAAGAGGCTGTTTCCAGCCTCCCTAAAAGATTAGTTATCTTTTATATATGTTTCAATTTTCTTAGATATTGCTCCGTTTGCAGCATCATCATTTGTGAATGATAATCTTACACTTACTGAATGTTTGAAAGCTTTTTCACTATCTTTATATTCTGTTAGTGTTACATAATATGGATTACTTGCTGTCTTTTTATTTGCTTCAAGTGGCATATAGAAATAATGTATAAATGGTCTTAGGTAGCTGTTTCCAACTGCTGTCCAATTAGATACACTGATTTCTGTTGTAGCTTCTATGCTTGCTGCCATCTTTGTGCTATCTCCGTCAATTGTTTCATATGCTATACTTATTCCCTTTGTTCCATCTAATGTGATGTATTCTGGGTATACTGCATCATTGTAATAAGTTTCGCCACCAAGTTCATATTTATCTACATAGCTTGATATGCTGTTTCCATTTATTGCAGGATATGTGTATAATGTACTTCCGATTATTGCGTAATTATCGCCGTATTCACTTGTACATTGTTTTCCTTGCTTAATGTCTTGATATCTCTTAATCAAATCATTTAAGTGTTCTTTTAAGATGCTATTATTTACAGTCTTTACATTTTTATTGGCTTCTACATTTTGTAATCTTACACCACCAAGTGTATCACTTGTATAACCCCATGTATTTACTTGCCATGCATATGGTAAATATGTCATTGTGCTATTTTGACTTGTTCCACTTATATCTTTTGCATCTGTATTTGGATAATCACCATTGATCGTTGTTACATTGTCATTTGCAAAGTTTTGATGTTTTCCATATTCATCTTTGTATAACTTATCAAGATAATCACCAAAACTTACTGTTACACGGTCTGCATATCCACCAGCACTTACTTTAACGACTCCCATTTCACCATTTCTAAATTGATTTAATGCGTATTGTCTTGTTAAATAATCTGGTAATGTGTCTGATATTTCTACTGCACCTGTTAAACAGAACGAATAAATATCATATGTTTTTTCTGTCCAGTTACCTACATTATCGTATACACGTATTGTAAGTTTTAAGTGTCCTAAAATATCTTTATCTGTTGGATCTAATGTTACTTTTACATTACCTGTCTTGTTCATTGTGTTTGTGCTGTCATATGTTACCTTTACATATTTGTTATCATTTGATGTTGTTGCATTTGAATCAAATATTGTTTTTGGTTCATTGTCAACACGTTTCAATGTTACTTGTACGTTATCTCTTGATGTATTAATCCAGTCTTCATTAGCAGCATATGGACTATTTACACCAGATACTTTATCTTCAAATTTGAATGTTAATTCTTTGGTTGCAGCTGTTGGGTTGGTTGATTTATTAACTAAGTTAATATCAATATATCCATTACTTTCTGTCCAATTACCATAGGTATCTGATTTTGTCTTAATATTACTATCTGCTGTTATTATTGGATCTGTCGCATCTATTGTTAAATCAAGTCTCTTATTTGCTAATTTAGATGTATCTCTTGTTGTTTCAAATGTCTTATTTTGCTTACTATTTGCAGTTCTTACAAATGGGTATACACTAAATTTCAATCCATCTTGATTTGTTGCATAATCTGTATCATATGTTGTTAACGCACCATATGAATATTCATAACCACTTGTGTTTACTTTGCCACGAATATTATCTGCCTTTGATACTTTTAGTAAATCTAATGCTTTAAATCCACTTGATAACTTACTACTTGTTGTATTGCTCCAAGTATCACTTCTCATTGAACTTATTCCAAGTGCATTATCTATTACTTCTTGTGTCTTATTTACAGATTTCATATCCATTAAGTTATTTGTAATTTGATATGTTGTGTAGCTTTTCTTTAATTGAGATAATTCATATAATCTAAATGTTGAATTTGTACCCTTTGTATCATATCTTACAAAATAAGTATTATTGTAACTACTATTAATATTATGATAAATATTATTTGTATCACTTTCTATTCCAACTTGATGTGTTGTTGGAATCCAGTTTACTTGTCTCATTACTACATATGGTGTAGCGTAATGAACTTGTCTTTGTGTACCTTTTAAAAGACCATTTTGGATATGATATGTAGCTCTTGCATATGATTTTTCTGCAGCTTGATTTTCGCAATAATACATATTGCTATAATTTACAATTCCTGCCACACTATTATAATTCTTTGTAGAATCATATTTTGAATATGCATCTTTGTTTGCTAATGAATTTAAATATTTATTAACATCTGGAATTTTATTAGTATATAGTTTTGTATCTTCAGTTACATTCCAATAAGGTTCTTTAAGTTGTAATGTATACTTAACTTGATATGTTGCACTTGATTTTGTTGATGGTAATTCTATATGTATAGAACTATTATCATTACTATAGTTTATATAATTAACACCACCAAGTATATCACGTGCATCATATTTATAAGTCCACATATCTGTATTAATATAATCATCAACCTTAAAATCTGATACATTATACCCATTTGTATTTTCTACTGTAATATCAAGTGTTACTACTGCATTACCATTTATATCAATATTTTGTAATCCATCATAATCAACTGAACTGTTATCACTACTTGGCTTTGCCCATACTACTGATTTTACAACATTTACTTTTGGTTCTATTGCTGTTTGTGCTGTCTGGTTTGTCCAAGCTGCATATACCGTATCACTTACACGTGGTGTATATGTAAAGTTTGGTGCTTCTTTAGTTCCAGCATTGTAACCAACTATATTTGTAGGTAGACCAATTGTAGATACGTTAAAATCTCTATTGGCTGTTACTTTCATACCAGTCCAAGCACCAAAACAATATTTTATTACACCATTTTGTGTATATGGTGTTGCTGTTGGCATTGAAAATCTTAGTACTGTTGCATTAGCTACATTTGATGCATTTGCATATCTTGTATAATAATCTGAATATCTACCTCCATAACTTCCGTTATAGTTATATGTTAATTTAACACCTTTTTGATATAATCCATAATAGGTTGTATCTTTATAAGTGCTAAAATTAGTATTTTGTGATAATGTTGGTGATGCACTTCGTTCAGTTGATGTTGTCCAACCTCTTGTACTCCAACCTTCTTTTTTATTACTTATTACACCGCGTTCTGTATAGTACATTGCGTTTTCTGTACGTGATGTAAATGTTGGTGAATACACACTATTTCCATCATAGTTTAAATACGCTGTACTTTGTTGCGTATTAGTGCATTGTCTATCATCGCCATAATCGACATATGTAATTGTTACAGTTCTTTGATATTGTGCATAATATGTTGTATTTGTATTAGTGCTATCAATTGTTATTTGTGATGTTCCAGAATCAATTGAAAGTCCTGAATTCCAAGCTGTTCCATTACTAAAACCACGGAATGACCAGTCCTTATATCCACCATATGTTTTATTAGATTCTCTTGCTGTCGCAGGTATCGTCATTGTTTTACTGCTATCACTATTATGGAATGTTACTGATGCTGTTTTAGATTGATTATTAAAATATCTAAATGTATATGTTATAGTTCTTTCCCATTGTGCATACAATGTTCCAGAATTATTACCATATTGAATTGATTTACCAAGTACGCCAGCCCATTCACTTGCAGTTTTGTAATTAGAATTCCAACTATATCTTGTATCACACCATGATGAATTTGTACCCCAACCCATAAATGAGTATCCTGTACGTGTTGCATATGATCCTAATTTATATGTACTGGAACCACCTTGCATAGTTTTTGAAGAATTTCCTACAAGCGTTCCACCATTTGCGTCAAAATATGCTGTAAAACTATATGTTTCTGATTGCGAAGCATTACAAGCACTTCTATTTACACAATATCTATAATGATAACCATTCTCATTATAGGTCCATGCTCCCCAGTTATGTCCTTCTGTATGAAGCAAAACTCCACAGCGAGTACAATATTTTGCGTGTAGATTTCCTACATTATGCCAAAGATCTGTATCTAAATGTCCTAATGGTGGATTGTTAGTTGTATAAGTAGATGTAGATTGTCTTTCGCCAGCACAACCTGAAACTGTACATACATGTTTAAAAGTGTATACTGTTACTGTAGTCGAACCAGTTGTACATGTTCGCGTTCCATATTCTTGTGATGAAGAACCTATTAAAGTTCCAGCAGTCCAACTATGCCCTCTGCAGCCATCTGTACCATTATACCAGCAAGTCTTTCCTTTACATGTGTCTGTAAAATTACAACCACATGCACTACCACCACATTTATTTGCAGCTTGTGCATTTACTGTCATAAATAAAAGCATAAAAATAAATATTGGGAATATTAATAATATTTTCTTTATTGTATTCTTATATTCCATTTAGATTTCCCCCCTTTTCAAATATTTACATTTCACAATCTGTCTTACACTCCTTCCCTGACGAACAATCTGTATCATCTCCACAACTACAGCCTCCAGATGTATTTTCATCATCAATAAATAGAATAAAATTGCAAGTAATATCTTTTATATAACTTTCACCATTCAAATTATATTTGATAGTTGCTGCCGCCTCTGTGAGATATAAATTACCTGTATTGTCCTCTTTATACACGTATGCACACACTGATGATTCTATCTTGTCGTATTTAGTACCTTCCATAGCTTTTGTTAAATCAATATTTGCATCATTGATAACATACCATTTTTCTCCATATTCTTTATTTGCATTCTCATCTAAATCGGTACTATCAATATTTAAGTCAATCCCTTGATTTTTTACTGTTTCCATAATAATATCAAATGGATTTTTATAATCAGTGCATGAGAAATTAAATATGTTGGCAAATTCTATTTTTGGCATATCATCCCATAATTGTTCTTCTTTATAATTTGAAAAATCTCTTGTATCTACCATATTTTTATTCAAATACATTTCTGATAAATATCTTGTACTATTAGAATTTTGTGCATTATCATCAACCTTATAATTGTTCTTGATTAATTCAATGGCTATATGATTATAGGTATTCATATATTTTTGTGCAGATAACATGTCTTTATTTTCAAAGCTATATGAAACATTACCATTGCCATCTTCACTTATAATATCTTCTCCATTTGAATCTACATTATTAGAAGATGTTTGCATATCCTCTTGGGTCGAAGTTGCTTGAGTATCGCTTACACTATGTTTTTTTGTATTTGGTTTATTTACAATAAAAAATATTCCAAAAACACTTGCTAAAACTATTACTACAATACCTGTTGCTATTTTTTGTTTCTTATTCATTTTCTCTATCCTCCTTTTATTTTAGAAACTTATTCATAGTTAATATGCCAGATAGACACTTGATGTTATGAATTTTTTATCATAAAAAAACTGGCATTTAAGCCAGTTTTCTCCATGTGCTGTATAACTTTTTTAAAATTTAATTTATTGCTTCAATTATTTTATAGCGACTTATAATGCAATTTTCTGTAAAGCAAAAAGCAGATCATAAGATCTGCTTTGTTACTTCTTTAAGTTTACCATGTTCCATTTTTCATTGTACATTTTAATACATGTCCTTCTGAAAAAGTTCCAATATCTTCATATGACCAGATAATATTGTTATCGTCAAAACCTTTAGCATACATTGCCTCTTTCGCAGCTCCATGCATAGAATCTACTGTATCTACATAATAATAATACACATAATCGCCACCATCATCATATATTTTATTTAATGTATATGGACAACTATTCAATGCACTTACGCTATTACCACTTGATGCTGTTGAATTACTTTCACTATTGCCTGAACTCGTTCCAGCATTTGAATTTGGCTGTGAAGAATTACTTGAATTTGTATTCTTTTTAGTCTCTACTTTGCTATCACCAAGATAGTTATTACTTACATAAGCAGTTCCACCATTATAGCTGATTCTATACCATCCAGTTTCATTACACTGTCCTGTTACTGATACTTCCTGATTTGTTGAAAGTCCACCAACTTTATTACCATTTGTATCTGGTAAATCACGTACATTTACAGACCTTTGTGCATACATTGTAGCTGATTTATCGGTATAACTATATGTAGATTGTTGTTCTGGTTCTGTCGTTTGTGGTTCAACTTGTGGTTCAGCTTGTACTTCTGTACTTTCTGTAGATTCAGTGTTTTCAATTGGCGCATTACTTGTTTTAACAACTACATAAATGCTAAAATGTTCTGTGTTAAATGAAATTTCTTTATCTACAATTGTTGATTTTAATGATGTAAATGTGTTGTTTGATTCTTTACGATATACTTCATAGCCATCACCTTCAGCATTTACCATATTATCTGATAATGTAAGATTAATATTTACCTTGCTATCTGGCTGTACTTTTTTACTATCTTTATCAAGTAAATTGATATTATATACTTCTGTTGCTGTGATATTCTTTCCAAGTGTTGCAATATAATCTGTTGCAGCTTTATAATCATCACCATCTGTTACTGCTGACATTTCTACTTTTTCAGCTGAATCCATAGACCCAGTAATCTTAATTCCATCTGCTGATACTGTTTTTGTATTGACCACTTCTGTAGCCTCTGTTACTTCTGTTTGCTTTTTATTTGTGTCCTTGTTTTTACCGCATCCAGCAAGTAAACTGGCTGCAAGTGCTGCTACAAGCATCACTGAAAATATTTTTTTCTTCATTAAACATTCCTGCCTTTCATTTGTTTTATATATCTATAAGACGAATCTAATTAATTTTTTCTATTTTCGTCTACATATTTTTTTACTGCTATTTTTACTACATCTGTTCTTTTAATTCCCATACTCTTACCAATTTCTTCCAGTCCTTCTATTACTTCTTGTGGAAAATTGATTTGTAACTTAATCTGTTCTTTATCCATATGCACTGCCCCTTTCTTAGCTTCTATTATTAATATGCAAGATAAAAAAGTTTTTGGAAATTTCTGTATAACTTTTTTTCATTCTTTTTTATTTCCGTATACATTATAACTCACTAATTCTTAATTATCAACGTGTTATTTACACATAATTATATATTGTAAATACAAGTGTATATTATCAAGTATTTCTACACTAAAATATAAGTGGGTGATTTATATGAAATTTAAGATTAAAAAACAAGAATATGAAAACAGAACATTTAGATTGCCTGTTGAACTTTTAGAACAGCTTAACAAATTGGCTTCTGATAAAAATATTTCACTTAATCAATTAGTGGTTCAATGCTGTGAATATGCAATAGATAATCTGGATGATTCTGAATAGTAACAAAGCTGGCGATTATGCCAGCTTTTGTTGTATAATGTATTTAATTTACGAAAGGACTTTATACTATGTGTACATATTACAGAACAATTAAAGATGGCAGTGTTAAAGAATTCAAATTTGAATTAGATAGGAATACATATATTTTGACAAATTACCAAGATATTACATTTTATTTTACTGTTGAAAAAAGATTTATTCATTTTACCATTTATACAGGTCACAAAGAAAATATGGGATATGGAACAGCATTATTATCAATTGTATTAGATTACGCTAAAATGAATAATTATGATTTTGTTTCAGGTAAACTTGCGAAATCAGACTATGACAATGGAAATTGGAAAACATCAATACCTTTTTATCTAAAACAATCACCAAATGCATTTTTAATTAAAACCACTGAATTTATGCGTAATTTATATCCGAAATATGATACAGCAAAAGATTTCTTTGATGATTTTAAACATTACTATTCATATAATGAATTTGTAGAAGATTTTTCCGAAGGACATATTATTTATCCGATGGTAATGCTTCAAAACCATATGTAACACCACTATACCAAAAAAGATGTGCATTACTTTGGTCATCAAATTGTTTGCTTAATTCTACAGCATAATTTTCTATTTTTTTAAATTCTTCATATGATATTTTATATACTTCTTTTCTGTTTATATATAAATATTCGTGGATTTCTTTTACCATTCTATGTACAATGTCACCTGTTTCTTCAGTCCAAATAATATGCTTGTATTTTTCGCATTCTTCTTCTAAAAATTTTTTAATTTGTTCTTCCATTCTATCACCCCTTATACAGTATGATTGCTTTAATCTTAAAAGATTAAAAAAGACTGCCCGAAGGCAGCCTCAATCCATTTTTAAGGGAGCAACAATGGTAACATATATAATATTACATATAGCTCTTTTTATTTTAAGTACATTTCCATTGTATATGCATCTTTCTTTTCAATTATTTTAGATAATCCCTTTTTATTTTTATTATACCGATTACAGTTATTTATGTTCTTTCCAATATATTTAATTTCTACCCTTCCAAATGATGTGTCCAGATTTAAACAATCATTTTCTTTCATTTTATTAATCATATCAGAAATTTCCTGTTTAGAATATTTTGTATATTCGGACAGAAAATATAGCACCATTATTTTATGTGTTGTAGCTTGCATCTTTTTTATATTCTTTTGCTGTGCATATGTTAATATTTCTGATATATCATTTATAAATGCATTTTCATTTCTCACTTTTTTAGGCATCATACTTATTGTATTACATCTTGTTAGCTGTAATATTGTACACATTTTTTTACTAAAGATCCGATATACTAAAGGTTTCAGAATAGCCAAAAGACACAGAATCAATATGCAAAAAAACAAGCTATATATAATTGAAACTATTAGACCGTTGCCATTTATAATATATATTATAAAATTTATCAGTGTTAACACAAAAATAACTATTTCTATAAGAAATTGTTTTATTACCGCAAATATATTTTTCATTATGACACCCAAAAATTTAAAATTATTCGTAAATATATGAATAGAACAATTGCAATTGAACATAAAAAACAATCAACAGCTGTGTTAAATTCTATTTTTTCTTTATAATTTGCATATAAGCATAGACATCCAGCAATAACTGGACATATAAGCAATATCATTTTTGCCCTATCTATAATACAAACCAAAATCATTATAACAATTAAAACTATTGACAACAATATTATTTTTATCTTATCTTGCATAATAATCACCTTATTTTAATTTTCTTATTAATAAAAAAGACTGTCCGAAGACAGCCCTAAAACCCTATCGGATTTTAAATTATTATGAGCATACAAAAATAATATGACATATACATATTCATATTAACAAAAAAACAGACAATTTATAAAAACTGTCTGCTTATATTATTAGCTATACAGCTAATTTTTCTTTTTCCATTAATCCATAAAAAATCCATATTAGTTTTAAAGGATTTGTAAACGCGCTGATTACTTTTGCGCCAAGCATCATTGCACCCATAAATTCTTTATCTTCATCAGACATATTTTCATATACATCTATCATAAGAAAATTTTTTATGAATAAATTTAATTTGTTATGTATGCTCATAATATTTCCCCCTTATTCTGGATTTGTGTGCCTAACAGCGCACATAAATCCATATGAAGGGAAGAACCTATTCATACAAATTTATCTACGCTGCAATGTACATCCATTGCAAAGGATAATTTACATATGAATAGGATTTTTATTTTAATCTCCATTTCATCATATATAAGTTATTTATAATATGAATTATGAAGAATTGATTTAAATTTTCGCATATAAAAAAAGACCTGCTTTCCATAAGCAGATCCTTCTAAGATTGGAGAATAGATTTTTTTACTTCATATACATGAATTGCAATCACTTATAATATGATTGTTTGTAACATAAAAGGTAAAAAATATTTTAATTTACAATACTTTGCGCTACACGCCTTGTACTTCGTACAATTCCCAGTCTACCGCACAAAAAATTTACCGAGCCAGTAAAAAGCACTGGCATGCTAAATCTTTTTGTTTGGTGTATTATTCTTCACGCTTATACATATTTTTTATTGTAAATCTTAATACAACAATTTTTTTACTTCCTTTTTTATTTATGCGTTGATAACTTACATTTAAATTTGTCTTAGCATTTATTTTTTTTATTGCACTATCCAATTTTCTTACAAAATCTGCTGTCCTTATAGATATATCACCATAAAATCTAATTTTCGCATCATCTATTGTTATAGATACATCATTTTTAAAATTTGAATTACATGATAACCATTTAAACAAATTCAACTGAAATGCTGTTGATAATTTCATAATATCATCTAATAAAAATACTGTATATTCTTCCTTACGCAATTTAAGATAGAATTGTTTTACATCTTGGCTCAATCTAAAATCTATATATTTTTCTTCTTCATCTACTTCTGCATACTCTATGTAATGATAATGCTTTGTTTTTTTGTCAGTTTTAATTCTAAATGATTTATTCATTATATCCTTAACTGCTAAATTTATATCATTTACAGTAATTTCACAGTATGGATTTTGAGGATTAAATATCTTCCCAATCGCACTATATGATATGTGATATGTTTTAAAATCATCATCTGTTGGCTTTACTAATGAAATTATTGCATACACCATATCCAATTGCCTTTTAGAAAAATTATTATCAAAAATGTACCTTATTAGCTTTGTTGATTCTGCAATTTTCTGGTTATTATCAAATTCATTTATTTCAATCATTTTTAGCCCTCCATTTTTTATTTATATAATTAATATGACTGTTAAAGTGTAAAAAGTGAAAAAATATTATTTTTTTTCACAATAACTATAAAACTTACACTTTAGCCTACCTATAAAACTTACACAATACACCTATAAAACTTACACTTTAGACCTATAAAACTTACACTTTAAGATCCAGCTATCCCAGTATTCACAAGGCTTTGCACGATTCTGTATTATATATATTATTATAGATCTCTATTATACTATAGTAACATCAAGTTAATTTGTACCTAAACTAACCACAAATAAATTCATTTTTATAGTTCAGTACATATAATTATTTTTTATTTTATTAAAAAATATAAATACTTTTTCAATGATAAAAGTATAATTTTTTTATAACTTAGAGCTAAAAAATTAAATACTTTTTCACCTTCACTCCAGTAGTTTTGAATATATTGCTACACCTCACCTGATCGTCGATTGTACAGTTTCATTAATTTAATTCATTTAAAACCAGATCTCTGTTGAAGTAAATACGCAGTCTATTCTTTGCTTACAGTAACATTTCTTAAGAAGTTAGTTATTTGCGTTAATCAATGAAATAAGGTGTAGTACTCTTATTAAATGAATTTATTTGTAATGCCGCACTGCGCACATATCATTCATATACTTATTTGTTAAGCAGTAAGGCATGATCTAGAGTAGGTAATAAATAAATGGTATGAACCATTATCATTGGTTTTTCAATGGGTGCTGCAATAAGTCTTGATTTATTTAATACTTTAAGAAATCCATGGTAGGCAAATACTTTTGTATTTGACTACGCAAGGAAAGGGGTCGGGGGGAAACCTGCGCAAGCTTGGTGTCCCCCTTCTTTCTTTGTTACTTTCTTTCTTATTAATTAAATTTATTTGCATTGTGCGTAGTGTACAAAACTTACACCTATAATCTTTAAATCTTATCTAAATAGCAACTTTTCTACACCTTTAATATAAGCTACACTTATATTCTCAAGTCTTACATCAATACTTTTAGTGTATAAAATGCCATCAACATATAAATTCTTCACAATAACTATAAAACTTACACTTTAGCCTTTTATACCCCTTTTTCTTTCGGTTTTCTTAATGAAATATTTGTGATTTATTAGAATTTATGCGATTTCACACCATTTTTTAATTAAGAAAAATGGAAAGAAAAGTGCTCAATAATGGAAATAGTATATTTCTTTTTCCATTTTTTCTTATTAATAGGTGATACTTTTTTATTATTTATCATATTTTGTCACTTGAACTGTACAAAACTTACACCTATATTCTATAAAATCATTATAATATCCATATTTATTTGCTAAATTAGCACTTTTTCTTCCACTTTTACTATAAAGTGTAAAAAATCCAAAATACACGGAAACCTTCACAATAACTATAAAACTTACACTTTAGCATCTGGAATATCAAAAATTGATTTTTTAAGGTGGAAAGAAGTTGGGGTTTTACTGAATAATTTTCATAAATATTTTGCTGTATAGCCTTTTTTCTTTAAAAATAACAGTAATACCAGTAATTTTTATAGAAAACCGAAAAGAAAAGGGGTATAAACCGAAAATGAAAATTTCATTTTTCGCTTATACCCCAACTTTCTTCCGCTTTGCTTTTATTCAATCATCTGGAAGTATTTAAGTGCATCTATAATAGCTTCCCTTTTTTCTGGTGTTACTTGTGGCACTTTTGCCTTGCCTCCACCTGTATTATAGTTTTCTCTTTCTATTATTCCAAATTCACGTTTTACTTGTGCTATATATAAATTTGTTACATGCAGGTCATATTTATTTTTTACATATTCCTGTATTTCTTTATATGTTGCTTTGCTTTCTGCACTTGTTATGTCTAATTCCGACATATCCAATCTTACCTTAATTTCGGCATCTGGAGCCTTTCGGGACAACAAAATTACAGTTTCCACATGATAAGTATTCGGAAACATATCCACGCAGCATATCTTCTCCACTCTATATCCTCTGGCCATAAATATCTGCAAATCCCTTGCCAGGCTTGTCGGTTTACATGAAATATAAACCATATTCTCAACACCATAATCTATGATTTTTCCGATAGCCTTCGGATGGATTCCGTCTCGTGGCGGATCAAGAATTATATAATCCGGTTTTTCCTCTATATCGTCAAGCACCTTGAGCACATCACCTGCGATAAATTTACAGTTATCAAGACCATTAAGGGCAGCGTTTTCCTTTGCTGCGCAAACTGCCTCCTCGACTATCTCGACGCCTACTACCTCCTTACACACCGGTGCCATAAGCTGCGCGATGGTGCCGGTTCCGCTGTAGAGGTCGTAGACTGTTTTACCGTTTAGCGAATCCCTGTCATCACCCAGGATAAACTCTCTCGCTGTCTCATAAAGTACCTCTGCGCCGAGCGAGTTGGTCTGGAAAAATGAGAATGGTGTAATCTTGAATTTCAGACCTAAAAGTTCCTCGTAGAAATATGAATCTCCGTAGAGCACCTCTGTGCCCTCGTTTTTGACCACATCTGCCACGCTGTCATTTTTTGTGTGTAAAACGCCCTTGAATCTGCCGTCATATTGCCTGGTCAAAAGCGCATATCTAAAGCCTGCGAGCAGCTCCTCCTCGTTGAAGCCCTCTGTCTGTGTGCTAGTGACGAGGTCGACTATGATTTCGCCTGTTTTTGTTGCCTTTCTGACAAGCAGATGCCTCAGATAGCCCTTATGGGTTGCTCTGCGGAAATATGGGATATTGTTTTTTGAAAAATAATCAAGTGTTGCCTTTAATATTGTCCTGAAATCCTCATCCACTATCTGACAGTCCGATACTGTCACAAGGTCATAAAAGCTTCCTCTTTTGTGCATGCCAAGCGCGAGTGGGCCATCCTTGTACTCATCACCGAAGGAAAATTCCATCTTATTTCTGTATTCGCTCTTTTTAGGACTTCCATATATCCCTATAAACTCATATCCTGACTCTTCCTCAGAGCCGATGGCATCAGAAATGAGCTTTTTCACCTGTGTAAGCTTCATATCAAGCTGCTTTTCATAAGGCACTGTCTGATATGTACAGCCCCCGCACATTCCAAAGTGAGGGCATGGCTCTTCTGTCTCCAGTGGCGATTTCTCCAGTACCTCCATCAGTCTGCCCTCTGCCCTTTGATGCTTTACTTTATTTACAACAAATTCCACTTTCTGTCCCGGAATTGTATTTTTCACAATTACTCTGTCGCCATCATCTGTAACGGCTATTCCCTTGTTCGGGAAGTCTACTCTTTCTACGGTTCCTGTTCCTCTAAATCCTTTTTTCATGTAATTCTTATCTCTCTTTTTACTTTATTATTCCTTTGTATGCCCGACTTCAAGTGCCTGGCTTCACATATAAAGAAAAATGAGGACTACATATGTAGCCCCCATAATCTAAAAACGATTATTTCTCTTCTTTAGTCTTTGGTGCCTCTTTTTCCTCTTCAGCATCATCATCGTCTTCATCCTCGAAGAAATCATCATCGAATTCGTCATCATACTCATCATCGAAATCATCTAAATAATCCGGTGTAAAGAATCTGTAGATACCATATGCAGCTGCTGCAACTGCAACTAACACACCAATGATGGCAAATATGATAACAGCCTTGGAAGGCTTCTTCTCTTCCTCTTCTTTTTTGAGAAGGTCATTAAGCTTTGCCATGCTGAGCTTCTCTGTAAGCTTGTTGTCCTTTAATAATTCTTCAACTCTACTCATAATTCAATCCGCTCCTTTTCCAAAAGTAATTGTCAAATGCTATTTGTTAAATCCATTATAGCATATTATATCCAATTTTCCTACAAAAATTACAATAATTTTAGTCAATTTTTTTCAATTTGGCGAATGAGGCAAACATCTTTTTGGTACCGGCCTTGTCAAAGTCCACGGTGACCTCATAATCCCTGCCGCCCTCTACAATTGCCATGACCTCTCCCGCGCCAAACTTGATGTGCGATACCCTGTCTCCTACCTTATAAGAAAGACCTCCGGTGGTATTGGCACTGGCAAATGACT
Organism: uncultured Agathobacter sp.; assembly: GCA_934365945.1. Lineage (GTDB taxonomy): Bacteria > Bacillota > Clostridia > Lachnospirales > Lachnospiraceae > Roseburia. The sequence goes on from CAKRNE010000008.1 coordinate 40,904, forward strand.
TCTGATTGCTCACAGGAGTGTAGACAGGTGTCCTTGTGCGCTGTGTATTAAAGGTGGTCGCATACTCCGTGCCGTATGTAGGTGTCTTTTTGAAGGCCTCCTTAGCCTTTCTGTAGGTGCTCTGTGAATTTCTTTCAATGTCATCGTCACGGCGCTTTGGCTCATAGACCTCGCCTGCCATAAGCTCACGCGGTATCTCCTTCACAAATCGCGATACCTTGTTGAACTGTGTCTCTCCACGCACCATGCGCATACGCGCAGATGTGATGGTCAGATGCTCCTTGGCTCTCGTGATACCAACATAAGCAAGGCGCCTTTCCTCCTCTATCTCGCTTGTCGCATCATCACTCGTGATTGACATATAGCTTGGAAAAAGACCATCCTCCATGCCCGCCAGATACACATTCGGAAACTCAAGTCCCTTAGCACTGTGCAGAGTCATAAGAACCACATAGTCGCTGTTTTCGTCAAGACCGTCTATATCGGCTACAAGCGCCACTTCCTCCAAAAAGCCACTGAGAGTAGGATTCTCCTCACCCTGCTCGTAATCAACAGCCTTGTTTATAAGCTCATCAATATTCTCAATACGCTGCTCTGCTTCATCCGTGCCCTCGGCCTTCAGCTCATCGACATAGCCGGTCTCATCGATAATGGCCTGTATGAGCTGCGAAACCGAATCCATCTCAGCTCTCGCGCGAAGCGATTGTATAAACATCACAAACGGCTTTATCTTGCCTGCTGACCTCGCCATGCCCGGCACCTCGTCGACATAGCGCAGTGCCGTATAGAAATCTATCCCCTTCTCAAGGGCATAGTCCGTCACCTTATTGATGCTTGTGGCTCCGATGCCGCGCTTTGGCACATTTATGATTCGCTTTACCGCAAGATCATCATGTCCATTGTCAATAGTCTTTAAATATGCAAGGATATCCTTTATTTCTTTTCTGGCATAGAAATTCACCCCGCCGACGATCTTGTATGGGATGTTGGCTGCAATAAATTTCTCCTCGAAAAGACGCGACTGCGCGTTGGTTCGGTAAAGCACAGCACAGTCCTTATAGCGCGCCTCACCCTTTCTCACGAGCCTAGCTATCGAGCGCGCCACATAATCTGCTTCCTCAAAGCCGCTCTCAAGCTGTTCAAAGGTAATCCTGTCTCCGGCTCCGTTGTCGGTCCAAAGGCGCTTATCCTTTCTGCCCACATTGTTGGAAATGACGCTGTTTGCGGCATCGAGGATATTCTGGGTAGACCTGTAATTCTGCTCGAGCTTTATGACCTTTGCATCGTCAAAATGCTTCTCAAAGTTTAAGATATTGTAGATATTGGCTCCTCTGAACTTGTAAATGGACTGGTCATCATCACCAACCACACACAGATTCTTATACTTAATGGCAAGCAGCCTGATAAGCTCAAACTGCACGGTGTTGGTGTCCTGATACTCATCCACCATGATGTATCTGAAGCGCTCCTGGTAGTAATCCAGCACCTCCTTATCCAGCTTAAAAAGCTCTACTGTCTTCACAAGCAGATCATCAAAATCGAGTGCGTTATTCTGCTTTAGGGCATTCTGATACTCCTTGTATACAAGCGCCTGCTTACGCTTCACAAAGTCACCTGTGAAGCGGTTTTCAAACTCTATCGGATCAATCATCTCATCCTTTGCCGATGATATGACATTTAAAAACATCTTTTCCTTATACATCTTGGTATCTATCTCAAGACGCTTGCAGATGTCCTTCATCAGAGCCTTCTGGTCATCAGCATCATATATGGTAAAATTCGTGTCATAGCCCAGCCTGTCGATATACCTGCGCAGTATACGCACACATGTCGAATGGAAGGTAGAAACCCATATGCTTTCCGAACCATAGCCCACCATATCATCAATTCGCTCACGCATCTCTCCCGCAGCCTTGTTGGTGAAGGTGATTGCCATGATATTGTAAGGATTGACACCACACTCATCTATCATGTAGGCTGTCCTGTATGTAAGAACCCTGGTCTTGCCACTGCCTGCCCCCGCTAAAATAAGAAGCGGTCCCTCCGTGGTCAAAACGGCCTCTCTCTGCTGTTCATTCAACATATCTAAGTTCATCTGTTTTCCTCTCAATTCTCCAGTCTTTTACAGGCACACATACCATAAATACAAAAATAATTTATTTACAGCATACCACAAACATATGTTTTGCACAACCCAATATGAGAAAATTCAAAAAAAACTTGTCATATAGTTTTCAATACTATATAATAGAAGTCTGAGGTGATGATATGGAGAATGACGTTAAAGAATTTTTATCAGAATTATTAAAACAGCTTAAATCAATAGATTATATAAAGCCGGAGGACATACCAAACATTGATCTGTACATGGATCAGGTCACAACCTTCATGGACGAGCAGCTCGCTGCATCAAAACGCTATGAAAGCGACAAAATCCTTACCAAGACAATGATAAACAACTATGCCAAAAACAATCTGCTCCCTTCTCCGGACAAGAAAAAGTACTCTAAGGAGCACGTGCTCACACTGCTTTTTATATATTATTTCAAAAATATACTTAGCATAAACGATATCCGTTCGATTCTTAATCCGCTTACCGAGAAGTATTTCGGCAACAATGACGGATTTACGATGCAGGATGTTTATACGGAGGTTTTCAGCTTAGAGGCTGGAGAATCGCAGAAGCTCCTAAAGGATCTCGGCAAGAAATACAAGATTGCCGGCGAGACATTTGAGGATTTTCCTGATGAGGATCAGAAATTTCTCCACACATTCAGCTTTATCTGCATGCTGAGCTTTGATGTCTACATCAAGAAAATGCTGATTGAGCGAATGATTGACAATCTAAATGAAGAAAAAGAGGATTCTTCCCATAAAAAAACAGGCTCAAATTAACGAGCCTGTTTTTCTTTCCCCCTATGATAAACTAATCCTCTTTATCAGAGCTATCCTCCATGCGTGAAAAAACCATATCATATCCATCATTGCCGTAGTTTAATGATCTGTTCACACGGCTGATTGTGGCTGTGGAAGCCCCGGTCTTTTCTGCTATATCAAGATATGTCTTCTGCTCTCTAAGCATCTTTGCCACTTCAAATCTCTGTGATAGAGAAAAAAGCTCATTTACAGTACAAACATCCTCAAAAAATGTATAACACTCTGCTCTATCCTTGAGACACAAAATAGCATCAAACAAATGGTCTACTGCTTCTGTTTTAAGATTCTTGCTCATCGTGTTCTCCTTTTTCATGCGATTTATTTACTTTCAATTTTAACATATTAAAGTTTTAAAGTAAACAGCTTTCTTGCAATTAAATTATGATATGTTATACTAGTGTTACTATCGCCTAATAAATCAGAATGGAGTAAATTGAAAATGAAAAAAGTAGGATATTTCTTTTACACATTTGTCCCACTGCTTGCAGTTGAGGCAATTCAGACTATCGCCTTATTCTTTATGATGGGCATGGGAGTGTTTGGACAGGGTTTTGTCGGAAAGCTTGCTTTTCCGTCTGCAAACGTATCGGACCGCCTTGAAAAGACATTTACCTCTGTAAATTTTAACATGATGATTATGGTCATCTATGCACTCATTACCATTGCGATTTTTGGCATGTGGTACTATGCCAGATACGAAGGTAATTTTCTTCCATCCCCTAAGAAAACCTTCAATCCCATGATGCTTGTGGCTATCGTCGTACTCGTGCCGGGTACACAGTTTGCTGCGAATTTCATCGCAAGCTTAACCGGCTATATCCGTCCCGACTGGCTTCAGCAGTACAATAAGCTTTTTGAGACATCCGGCATCACAGATACCACCTTTGTGACCGTTCTTTATTCTGTCATACTGGCGCCAATCTGTGAGGAGCTTATTTTCCGCGGTGTGACCATGCGCTGCGCCAGAAAGGCTTTGCCGTTTGCTCTTGCCAATCTGATGCAGGCTGCACTTTTCGGACTGTTCCATCTCAACTGGATTCAGGGCATATATGCCTTTGCACTTGGCATCGTGCTCGGATATGTCTGCGAACGCGGTGGCTCTATTTACTACTCTATAGGGCTTCATCTGCTTTTCAACCTCTGGGGCACACTTTCAGGATTTTTCCCGGATCCCGGCAATAGCGTAGCCATCTTTGTGATTGTGATTGCTGTTACAATCGTTTCACTGGCAGCCGGATTTGTACTGTTTAACAAAGGACGAAGAAAGCTCCCCATAAATTCTACAAGAATATAGACACACCAGCCAGACTTACTATCATCATAATCATGCCGGCAAGCAGTACTCCAAGCATGACAGCGACAACTGTTGACTTGAAATCCATATCAAGGATACTTGCAGCAAGTGTTCCTGTCCATGCACCTGTTCCCGGAACAGGGATACCTACGAAAAGTAAAAGTGCAACAAACAGACCTCTTCCGGCCTTTGCCTGAAGCTTCTTGCCTCCCTTCTCTCCTTTTTCAAGGCAGAAGCTGAAGAACCTTCCAATGATTGGTTTGTCTGATCCCCATATGAGCACCTTTCTTGCAAAAAGATAAATAATTGGTACCGGAAGCATATTTGCAATGATACAAACGATAAACGATGGCACTATCGGCAGCCCCATCATCTGCGAAACCGGTATTGCCCCTCTGAGCTCAAAGATAGGTACCATTGAAAGTAAAAAGATGTAAAAATATTTTTTTAACATGAATAATTCTCCAAAAATTTAATTAGTGTATGCATCTGCTCATCAGTTCCTATGGATATTCGCAGATAGTCGTTGATTCGCTCAGGTGTGCTGAAATGCCTGACAAATATATTGTCTGCCTTAAGGTCCTCAAAAAGCTTTGTTGCAGAAACATTTGCAGGCTTTGCAAATATAAAGTTGCTCTTTGAGTCACAGAATGTAAAGCCAAGTCTCTTAAGCTCTTTCTTTGTCCACTCACGTGTCTTTATGACCTTTGCTGTGGTCTCTTCAAAGTATGCTCTGTCTTTTACAGCTGCTGTAGCTGCTTCGATTGTGATTCTGTCCATGGTATATGAATTGTACGAATATTTCACATCATTCAGATACTTGATAAGCACAGGACTTGCCATGGCAAAACCAACTCTTGAGCCTGCCAGCGAGCGTGATTTTGAGAATGTCTGTACCACGATGACATTATCATATTTGTCAATGAGCGGAAGCGCACTCTCCCCGCCAAAATCTACATATGCCTCATCTACTACGACAATTACATCCTGATTGTGCTCTATTATATCCTCTATCTCATCAAGAGGCATGAGCTTTCCTGTCGGAGCATTAGGGTTTGGAAATACTACTCCGCCGTTTGCCTTATAGTAATCTGACGGTACTATTGAAAAATCATCTGACAATGGAAGCTGCTCATAAGGGATTCGAAGCATATCTGCCCACACATCATAAAATGAATATGTAATGTCAGGAAACAGTATAGGTTTTTTCGAATTGAAAAATGTCATGAAAATCATGGCAAGTACATCATCAGAGCCAACTCCGACAAACACCTTCGAGCTGTCTATCTTATAGAAATCCGCAATTGCATTTACCAGCTTATCAACCCTTGGATCAGGATATAGCCTTAAATCATCTGTATTGAAATTACTTAAAACCTCCTTCACTCCCGGCGCTGGCGGATATGGATTCTCATTTGTATTTAACTTAATAACACAGGTATTCTTTGGCTGTTCTCCCGGTGTATAAGGTACAACCCTTCGAATGTTATTTTCCCAGTCTCTCATTCTTTTCCTCCAAATTTAATTATATGTCAGCCCATACATATTTACTGATTATTCAATTTTCTTCTCAAAAAACATGATATCAAACATAAAATCAGCGTTTTTATTCACTTTAAAATATGCACCAAAAAAAATGCCAACAATTTAACTTTACCTCATTTACTTATGTTTGTAAAGGTTGTATATTACACTTAATCACTATTTTTTATATATATTTTATCTATTTTTAATCAAGGGGGATTATAAATAATGACTAAAAATAATTCAAAGGATCTCACTGTAGGTTCTCCTACCGGGCTCATTCTGGGCTTTTCCCTTCCGTTGCTTCTCGGAATGCTTTTCCAGCAGGTTTACAGCCTTATGGATACTATAATCGTCGGCCGTTTTCTAAGTGTTTCGGCCTTAGCCGCAGTCGGCTCTACCGGAAGCATCTGCTTTCTCATCATCGGCTTCTGCCAGGGTGTGTGTGCCGGCTTTTCGCTTCCAATAGCCCAGCGCTTTGGTGCCAAGGATGAAAAAGGACTTAAAAAATATGTAGGAAATGCAGGAATTGTCTCTGTAATTATCGCAATAATCATGACGGCACTCACTGTGCTTCTCTGCGGTCACATTCTGACCTGGATGAATACGCCAAGCGACATTTACGACCTCGCCTACCAGTATCTGATTGTCATATTTGCAGGCATTCCTGCCACAATACTGTATAATCTGCTGTCAGGATATCTGAGATCTCTCGGCAACTCGGTCGTACCTGTTATTTTCCTTATAATCGCGGCTGTTCTAAATATCGGTCTTGATTTACTTTTCATTCTGGTATTTAACATGGGCGTGTTTGGAGCGGCTTTTGCAACCGTACTGTCACAGGGTATATCAGGAGTGCTGTGCATCATTTACATAGCAAAAAATGTACCTCTGCTGCATGTAAACAGAAATGATTTGGAGCTTGACTCTTCATATGTCAAAAATCTGATGGTCATGGGACTTCCTATGGGCTTTCAGTATTCGATAACCGCTATAGGCAGCGTCATACTGCAGACTGCCGTAAACGGCTTAGGCTCCATCGCAGTTGCCTCAATGACCGCTGCAAGCCGTATTTCGATGTTTATGATGTGTCCATTTGACGCACTCGGCTCCACAATGGCCACCTACAGTGGACAAAATGTCGGCGCAGCCAAATTTGAACGTGTAAAGAAGGGGCTTATTTCAGCCTCAGTGATAGGATCGATCTATTCGGTTTTGATTTTTGTGGCACTGCTGTTTATAGCCAACTATTTGATTTACCTGTTTGTATCACCAAGCGAAACAGATGTTGTCGCACAGGCTCATCAGTTTCTGCTGACAAATGCATTTTTCTACATCCCGCTCGTTCTGGTAAACACAGTCCGTTTCACCATACAGGGCATGGGCTTTTCAGGTTTTGCAATGTTTGCAGGAGTAGCAGAAATGATTGCGCGTTCACTCATCGGACTTGTATTTGTACCGATATTCGGCTTTTCTGCCGCCTGCTTTGCAAGCCCACTCGCATGGATATTCGCAGATGCCTTCCTGGTGCCTGCATTCATCCACTGCCTGCATAAATTGCAGAAAGCAAAATCTAGTCAAGTTACAAGTCTTTAGTAAAAAGTCATTACCAATGATGTATTTAATAGTGTATTTAAAAATTAATTTATTTCACGACCTAAGGAAAGCACCGGCGAACATACTATATATTGAGCTTTACGAAGCAGCTTAGAAGCAGTTAGAATTATGTCCATATACAACAATGCCCCAGCATGGACGCTGGGGCAAGGCGTTATGTGCCATGGACGGCACATAAAAGCCGGTTGTGTCATGGTCTAAACACCATAAATCATAATTCTTACTGCTTCTTAGCTGCGTAGTACTTGCGAAATATATAGTATGGTTCGCCGGTGCTTTCCTCATTATAAAAAGATAATTGAAAATCTTATGCATTTACCGCATCTATAAATTTTTGGAACGCTGCACGTCCCTCATCAGTGCACTTGTACACTCCTGCACACTCAAGCACTTCTTTAAATACAAGTCCAATCTCCTCATGGATGATACCATCAATATTAGACTCATCAATCTTATCATACTTGGACATAAACTTAAGAGCCCAGTCAGCATGTGATGCAAGAGTCTCAGTCGAATGCAGATCCTTTCCTGTAAGGATTGCATCCCTAAGCTCTGCCATCTCACCTTTTAATCTGGCCGGAAGCACTGCAAGTCCCATTACCTCGATAAGTCCGATATTCTCCTTCTTGATGTGATGAAGGTGGGCATGCGGATGATATACGCCAAGCGGATGCTCCTCTGTGGTGATGTTGTTTCTGAGCACAAGGTCAAGCTCATAGTCTCCGTCACGACGTCTTGCTATAGGTGTGATAGTGTTGTGTGGCTCTCCATCTGTCTCTGCAAAAATAAATGCTTCTTCATCTGTATAGCCTCTCCATGCAAGAAGAATCTTATCTGCAAGGTCAATAAGCTTATCCCTATCTGCTGACTTGATTCTGATAACAGACATAGGCCATTTTACGATACCTGCCTCGACATCCTCGTAGCCCTTGAATGTGATTTCTTTCTCTATCGGGGCCTTTGCCATAGCGAAGGTATAGTGTCCGCCCTGGAAATGGTCGTGACTTAAGATAGAGCCTCCAACGATTGGCAGATCTGCATTTGAGCCTACAAAATAGTGTGGAAACTGTGTCACAAAATCAAGCAGCTTTCCAAATGTGGCACGCTCGATTTTCATCGGTGTATGCTTTGAATTGAACACGATACAATGCTCATTGTAGTATACATATGGTGAATACTGGAAAAACCACTGGCTGTTGTTTATTGTAACAGGGATAATTCTGTGGTTTTCTCTTGCAGGATGGTTTACGCGGCCTGCATAGCCCTCATTTTCCTTACAAAGCTGGCACTTTGGATATGCGCTCTGCTTAGCATTTTTAGCGGCAGCAATTGCCTTTGGATCCTTCTCTGGCTTTGAGAGATTGATTGTCACATCAAGTGTGCCATACTCTGTGTCTGTGGTCCATTTCATATCCTTCTTTATACGCTGTCTTCTGATATAATTGCTGTCACAGCTTAATTTGTAAAAATAATCGGTTGCCGCAAGTGAAGACTCATTGTCGTATAAATCCTTAAAGCGAGCTCTGATCACGCTTGGTGCATTTACAAGGCAGCCCATCAGCTTTGTATCAAAAAGATCCTTGTATACAATGCTGTTTTCTTTCATGATGCCATTGTCATATGCGTATGTCATCATATCCTCGAGTATACCCTCAAGCTTCTCCTCTGCCTCTTCCTGTGTCCATGCCGGCTGAGCCTCTACCTTTTCAAATGTCTCATCTTCGATGTCGTCCACTCCGAGTACCTCGAGAAGTCTGTTTACTGTGTATACCTCATCAGCAGGGTCAACAAGTCCTGTTGTAAGACCATATTTTACTAATTCTAATATTCTCTCCTGAATCATGTCATGCTCCTTAATCATTGTCGGGAAAAACCTGTTTATCCGTTACTGTTATTTCATATTGCTAATTTTATGCCAGACGGCTAGGTCCGTCTCCGATTGAAACAACATAAAACTCAGGTGTCTTTCCAACCTTCTCTTCATAGGCCTTTGTCAGGTTTGCCTTAAACTGATCAATAGCCTCGTCCTTTACTATGCTGACTGTACAGCCGCCAAAGCCGCCGCCGGTGATTCGTGATCCGATAACACCCGGAATCTTCCATGCCTCATCAACAAGTACGTCAACCTCAGGACATGATGTCTCATAATCATCACGAAGTGATACATGTGAAGCATTCATAAGCTTTCCAAATGTCTCGATATCATTTTCCTTTAATGCCTTAACAGCCTTGATGGTACGCTGGTTCTCATAAACCGCATGCTTGCCTCTCTTACGTGCAACCTCATCCTTAATCGCATCCTTATGAGCCTCGAACTCTTCATCTGTCAGGTCACCGAGAGTCTTGATGTCACATACTGTCTGTAAATCCTTAAGTGCCTGTGCACTCTCATTTCTTCTGTCATTGTAAGCACTTGTTACAAGGCTGTGCTTAACCATGCTGTTTGTAACCACGATCTTTGCACCGTCCAAAACGATTGGTGCATACTCAAAATCAAGAGTATTGCAATCAAGGAAAATTGCATTGTCCTTTTTGCCCATTGCAGATGCAAACTGATCCATGATACCGCAATTACAGCCGTTGTAGTTGTTCTCTGAATACTGACCGATAAGTGCAATATCCTGATTTGTCACGTCAAAGCCATAAATATCCTTTAACATATATCCTGTAACCACCTCAAGAGATGCTGATGAAGAAAGTCCTGAGCCGTTTGGAATATTTCCGAATAAAACAATATCAAGACCTCTTTCAAGCTTCATTCCGCGTCCCTCGAAGGCCCACATAACGCCCATTGGATAGTTTATCCAAAGTCCGTCCGGATCAGGTGTAAACTCATCAAGTGATGACTCAACCACACCCAGATTGTCAAAATTCATAGAGTAGAAACGAAGCTTCCTGTCATCGCGCTTTCTTGCTGCCATATATGTACCGATGGTAAGTGCACATGGGAACACATGTCCTCCATTGTAGTCAGTGTGCTCACCGATCAGATTTACACGTCCCGGAGCAAAATATACTCTGATATCCCCATCTGCTCCAAAAAGCTCCTTGAATTTGTCTAATACGTTCTGCTGTATCATTTTTTCTTCTCCTTTGCTGATTGTATTTGCGTTAAATTGATAGTTAAAATATTTCGTTTTTCTTTATAACTCTATTATAACTGCACATTTTTACATTGCAATACATCCGACTGAAAATGCAACATAACAAATCAAATCATGCAACAAAATTACATATGTTATTATTTTATTTTTTAAAATTCTTAATAACATCAAGTGCCGGCAGCATATTTCCATCATAGTCAAAAAGTGCCTGGTTTGCCCACTCATTGCCGCATGGTCCCGGATCATTCATGTACTTAAGTGAAGCAGGTGTAGCCCAGCCTGAGCCCGGTACAGGAATCCACGCAGGCTCCCACCAGAAAAATCCTTTTCCGTGGTCATCCACCACATTTGCCACCCTGTTTAAGAAATCCTTTGTAAAGTCAGCCTGCCCCTCAATAGTCATAGGATAATCTATCTTCTCGACAAGCTCCGGTTTTGTCGCATAGCCCTTGCGCTCAGAATCAGCAAGCTTCTCGTACTCCTGGTAGCTGTCCATTGTAAAGCCCATGGATACCTCAGCGATGATAAGGTCCTTATTGAAACGCTTTGCAATGTCATTCATGTTGAACTCAAGCTGGTCAAGTGAGCCGTGCCAGAAAGGATAGTATGACAATCCGATATACTCAAACTCCTCTCCTCTTTCGATGAAGTTTGTAAACCATCTGACATAAAGCTCATTGTTTCCACCATTATCGAGGTGAATCATAATCGGAATATCAGCATTTACCTTGCGGCAGGCACGTATTCCGGCATTCACAAATTTTGCTATATTATCGTAGTTAGGTACATTTCCCTCAGGCCACAAAAGTCCGTTTGAAAGCTCATTACCTACCTGAATCATTGTGACATTTACACCTGCCTCAATAATCTTTGTCAGATTTTCAAGTGTAAAATCATATACAGCCTGCTCCAGCTCGTCCACACCGAAATTCTTCCATGCCTTTGGCTTAATCTGCTTTCCCGGATCTGCCCAGAAATCACTGTAGTGGAAATTCAAAAGCACTCCAAAGCCTGCATCTGTGACCTTTTTTCCGATAGCGATAGTTTCAGCCAGGTCATTGTTACCCGCACCGTAAGGCTCACCATCCTCTGATTTTGGGTCGTTCCACAGACGAAGACGGATTGTGTCAACATCATGCTCCTTCATGATGTCAAGAATATCCTTCTCCTTTCCATCCTCGTAGTATTTTGCTCCGCAGCGTTCCAACTCGAGCAAGGTCGATAAATCCATACCCTTAATAAATTTTGACATTTTAATTCTCCTTAATTCTTATATCATTTATGATTAATCATATTCCGCGGAAACAGAATGTGAATTCCATTTTCTCTGAGGCATCAAGCAGGTACTCCGGATGAGTATGTGAGCCCCAGCTGTCGTCTCCGCCTACACCCATCTGCTTCTTTGCCACACGGACAACAGTATAGTGTACAGGTGGAAGTTCGAAATGATGCGCTGCATTTTCCAGCTCATGTGGTGTATATGGCAGTGCCGAAAACGAGAGCTCATCACCAAAGAACAGCATGCCTCTGCCCTTCTTATCCATTACCTTTGCATATCTTACTCTGCACTTGTTGCCGCTCTCCTGCGGAACGAGGTACTCGGCAATGTTGTCTGCCACTTTATTCTCGTATACACCATACTTTCCGCCATGCTGTCTGTCCTCGTATGTCTCCTGTGGTCCGAGTCCATACCATTTCACTGTATCATAATCGGCATCCAGCTTGAACATCATGCCAAACTCCGGCATATCGCCAAGTTCCTTTACAGGGTCATATGACAGAGTTGTCTCGATTGTTCCATCACCAAACACTCTGTATGTCACCTCGCATGAGCTCTGCGGTGTGGTAGGCATGAAATAAGTGTATGTGATGGCGATATTGTTGTCATTTTTTTCTACCCTTGGTGATGTATCTGCAAAGCGCTGATTCTGTCTGGTGGTCACATACATGCTGGCAATCTTCCACTGTGCATAGCGCTGTGGCATCATGTTGCCGGAATCATTGTTGGTAGGTGTTCTCCAGAAATTCGGCAGTGGGATAGTATTTGGAAGCATCTCGACGCCACCATATACATATGAAACCATTCCCAGATTCATTCTTGAGAAAAGTGCCTTAAAGTTCTCACCTCTTACAAGGATATTTCCGTTTCCAACAACAAGCTCAACTGATTTGTCGCATGAATACTCACTTACAGGCTTCTTTATCATATGCTGTCCGAATGCAATCTCATATCCTGCCTTTTCCCATATAGTGTTTTCCTTCAATACAAATGATACCACAATACAGTACTCTTTTTCCACATCTATCATGGAATTTTTAAGAGTCACCGGCACCTCATAGCTTGCCCTATCCATCGGTGGAACAGATATCTGAAGCTTTGTCCTGTAAACCTCCTCACCGTCTGCAAGAAGAATGGCAAAAGCATCAAAAACCGATGTATTTACAAAGAGATTTTTGTTTATGACTGTAAAGATGTAGTCGCTGTCAAACTCAACCGAGATATTCTGATAATTGAACTTCACCTCCTGCATCTTTGGAGAAGCCTCTCTCTCTCCGCCGTAGCAGATGCCGTTTCCGCTGAAATCTCCATCAGTAGGTCTGTCGCCGAAATCTCCGCCATATGTGAGGAACCACTTGCCGTATCTGTCCTTTTTATAGATTGACTGGTCGATATAATCCCAGATAAATCCGCCCTGATATCTAGGCTCGCGGTCTGTAAGCTCTGTATATTTGTGCATAGCACCGCAGGAATTTCCCATTGCATGTGTATATTCGCAGCAGATAAACGGTTTCTCAGGATGCTCTGCCAGGAATTTTTCAATGCCTGCAGCCGGAGTATACATCTGGCTTTCCATGTCGCTTGTGTCATTATAGCTTCTATCGTTAAATACTCCCTCATAATGTACCAGACGATGCTTATCAAGCTGCCTGAAAAGCTGTGACATCTCATATATGGTCTTGCCGCCAAACGACTCATTTCCGCATGACCATATAAGGATTGCCGGATGATTTTTATCTCTCTGATAGCATGAATTGGCGCGGTCGAGCATCATTTCTCTCCACTGTGGCTTGTCCTTTGGCACAACAAAGTCAAGGTCAACATAGCCCTTATTATATGCCTCCCATGTGCCATGACTCTCAAGATTGTTCTCAGCTATCATATAGATTCCATAAATATCGCAAAGCTCATAGAGCATGGAATCATCAGGATAATGGCTTGTTCTTATAGCATTGATATTGTTCTTTTTCATTGTGACAATATCCTTTATCACCTCATCACGGTTTGGCACACGGCCTGTTATTGAGCTGAACTCATGGCGGTTTACACCCTTAAATACAATCCTCTTACCGTTTAGCTTCATGAGTCCGTCTACCATCTCAAATCGTCTGAAGCCTGCCAGCTGGCTGATAAACTCGGTCTCATTTCCATGCGTATCTTTAACTATAATTTTAACCTCATACAGATTCGGCTTTTCAGCGCTCCATAACAGAGGATTTTTCACATTACATGAACCCTCGCAAATTTCCTTATTCCTAAGCTCTATATCAAACTCTTCCAATAAAAGCTTTGCCCTGTCATATTTTTCCACAGACAAATCGCCCAGCTCATAAAGCCTTACACTTGCAATACCATCACCATCTGCCTTTATTGACACACTAAGTGTACCCTCGTCAAAGGTATCATTAAGTGTAGGAACAACTGACAGATCCTCCACATGTGCACAAGGAACCTCATACAAAAATACATCTCTGAAAATGCCTGAAAATCTGTAAAAATCCTGATCCTCACACCAGCTGCTTGATGTCCATTTCCATACCCTGACCGCAAGCTTGTTCTCACCCTCGACAATATAATCAGTCAGCTCGAAATCAGACGGATCAAATGTGTCCTCACTGTAGCCGACATAGTGTCCATTCAGCCAGAGTGCAAAACCGCTCTCCACTCCCTGGAACGAAATACACACCCTCTTGTTCTTCATATTCTCAGGGATTGTGAAATACTTCACATAGCTTGCAACCGGATTAAAAATCTCAGGTACCTCGCCCGGCTTTATAGACTCATCAGCCTCCCACGGATATGTGGTATTCGTATAAATTGGCACGTCATAGCCTTCCATCTGGATATGTGCCGGAACCCTGATTTCATCCCAGCCTTTGCAATCATAGTCAGCTGCCTCAAAGCCACAAGGAGCCAGGGACTGATTCTTTGCATATGCAAACTTCCATAAGCCGTTCATATCATATCTCAGGCTTGATTTTCCTTTAATTTTCTCCAGTTCATTTTTATAGCACACATGATCCGAATGAGCCGCAAGTCTGTTCTGCTCAAATATTTCCGGATTCTTAATGATATTTGAATCAAAATTACTCATATTTTATACACTCCTATCTATTGTATTTATTATTTGATACATGTCTGTTTTAAACACAAATCCCTCTTATAAGACGAAGGCAAATAATAAACATTATTTGCCTTCTTGATTTTTAACAATATTATCTTACTTTTATTTAACAGATCCTGTAATTCCCTCTGCAAACTGCTTCTGAAGTACAAAGAATACGATCATTGTAGGGATGGAGCAGAAAAGAACACCCATCATCAGTACACCGTAATCTACTGTATATCCTGCTGCGAGGTTTGCAATAAGCATTGGCATTGTGATAGCATCAGGCTTATTGAGGATTACCTTTGGCCACAGGTATGAGTTCCATGCATTCATGAATGTGATAACTGCAGCTGCTGCATATGTTGATTTCTGTACAGGCATATACATCTTGAAGAAAATACCAATCTCACTGAGTCCGTCAATTCGTGCCGCCTCCATTATATCGACTGGGAAGTTTCTCGAATTCTGTCTGAACATCATGATGAGGAACGGCGTTGAAATAGCCGGGAGCATGAAGCCCCATACCGTATTTATAAAGCCGAGCTTTGACATCATCTTGAACAGAGGAATAAGTGTAGCTACCTGCGGAATCATCATGGCAAGAAGTAAAACTGAGAACAGCTTATCCTTTGCCTTGTCATGATAGAGCTCAAAGCCGTAACCGGCAAGTGAGCAGACAAGCAGTGCTATAATTGTCTGAACTGTTGCATTGATAAGTGAGTTTTTCATTCCAAGTGCAACGTTCTGTGATGCAAACAGTTTCTTTAAGTTCTCAAGGGCATAGCCACCAAATGCAATTCTACCTCTTGCAATGTCAATAGACTTGTTGGTCGCTGCCGATATCATCCAGAAAAACGGAAATACTGAGATGAACGAAACTATTACAAGAAAAATGTATGAAGGTATAAGCCTTTTTTGTATTGATGATCCATGTTTTTTCTTAGTCACGCTTGTCACCTACTTTCAGATTGATAAATGCCAGTATAGCAACCATGATGAATACGACAACAGACATTGCTGATGCATATCCAAAGTTTGCAACACCTTCACCAAACGAGCCGTTATAGATATAATGTGACATGGTGATTGTCGCATTTGCAGGTCCACCCTTTGTCAGGTTTACAGACTCATCGAAGAGCTGTAATGTACCGTTTATTGACATGATGGTTGTCATAACAATTGTAGGTCTAAGAAGAGGAACCGTGATAGACCAGAAGGTTCTCCAGCCGCTCGCTCCATCTATCTTTGCCGCCTCGTAAACAGAATACTCGATATTCTGCAGACCGGCTAAAAAGAACACCATATTATATCCTGTCCATCTCCAGATAAGAGCTACTATGATAATAATCTTAGCACTCCAGCCTGTACCGAGGAAGTTAAAGTTGTTCTCTAATATTCCAAGTTTAACAAGGATTGTATTGATAAGTCCCTGTGTTGCAAAAAGCGATTTAAAAATCAATGCATATGATACGAGTGATGTTGCACATGGTAAAAATACACATGTACGGAAAAGTCCTTTAAATTTAAGATGCTTGTTGTTAAGTAACTGTGCCAGTAAAATTGCCAGTACAAGCATGATTGGAACTTCGATAATTAAATATAGGAATGTGTTTCCGATAGATCTCTTGAAAACCGCATCCTGAAACATTCTTGTGTAGTTGTAGGTAAGTGGATTTGCCCACTGCATATTTGCGCTTGAGCCGGTTTTAAAGGATGTAATAACAGCCTGGATTATAGGCCAGAAGCTCATTATGAAAATGAGTATTGTTGCCGGAGCCAGATACATCCAGCCGGCTGCTCTTTGTTTACCGGTTATGCTCATTCCTTTTTTCTTATTCTTCACTGTAAAGGCCTCCTAACTATAAGTCTTTGAGAAAAAACAGGGAGCCATTTAATGGCCCCCTGTACATTTGCCATCAAGCTAACAGATTAAAGTCCCATTGTGAATTTAAGGTCATCCTCTGCTGTCTTTATCTCTGAATCGATATCTGCACCGTTCTGAGTGATATTGATAAGTGCTGTAGCAAGTTTCTTACGTGCATCGTAGTGGAAATCGCTCTGCTCTACAGTCTTAACATTTGCACCCATCTCAACGATCTTAGCGTAGATTGGCTGGTTGTTGAAGTACTCAACGCCCTCGTTGTAAACATCAGACTTGCCTGCAGGTGTGTATGTAGTGATAACACCACCATTCTTAAGAGCATTGTCATATGTATCAGATACACCCTTGTCTGCATAAGATCCGCCACCGAATGTGTAAGCTAAGAATTTCTTAGCAAGGTCTGTCTGCTTGCAGTTGCTTGTGATGTAAAGTGAAGCACCACCGTTTGATGCATAGCCTTCGCCACCCTCAAGTGTTGGAAGAGATGTAATCTCCCACTTTCCACTGTTGTCTGTAACCTTCTCGATTGTAGGAATGATCCAGTTTCCGTTCATAACACCTGCAACCATGTCTCCCTGGATAGCCTGATCTGTGTAATCTGACCAGTCATTTGCAAGGTAAAGAACATTGTTGTCGATCATATCCTTAAGTACCTGCATGATGTCTTTTAATTTAGCGTTGTCTACAAAGTTTGGCTTGCCATCCTTGAACTGTGACTCACCCTCTGCCTGAAGCATCATGTAGAATAAATCGTTTCCGTCGCCGTCCATAGCAAGTAAGTATTTACCGGTCTTATCATATACCTTCTTACCAACCTCGATGAAGTCCTTCCAAGAAATTCCTGTCATATCATCGATTGTGTAGCCTGCCTGCTCAAGAAGATCTGTTCTGTAAGCAAAGATAACTGTTCCGTTATCAACAGGGAATCCAAAGTGCTCTCCGTCGATTGTAGAGAATGATAACTTCTCCTTGCTGAAATCATCCCATTTAACATCTGCATCATTTGCTGATACCCATGCATCAGGATAATTTGTATGATACTGTTTGAAGTAGTGATCCTGGAATAATACGATGTCAGGAAGTGTACTATAATCTCCGGCTGAGCCTGCTGTTGTAATTGCTGTCTCAATATCAGATGCCTGTGACTGCTCCTCGATATTGAGTACAAAATCAGGATCTACATTTTTCTTGTAATCCTCTGCTGCTGCTTTGAGTGCCGGGATATTGAAGTTTGCATCCCAAGCCCATGCTGTAAGTGTGTGACCGTCATCTACGGTCTCTACCTTCTTACCTGTCTTTTCTGTGCCATCTCCTGATGAAGATGAATCCCCACATCCGGCTGCAAGTGAGGCAACCATTGTTGTTACGAGTAATAATGAAACTACTTTCTTTTTCATTTTTCTTCCTCCCTAATAAAAATGATGTTTTTGCAATACTCCGTTCATAATTCATTCATAATCATATTATTTTGATTGGGCATTTTGACTATGAATGTTTGTCCGTTTCTTGATTACATAGTCATTATAACCATATGCAGTACTTTTGTGTTAACATATTCCACACAATTATGTGCATATTCAATCATAAATGTACAAAATTATACGAAAATACATGTTTTCTACCATCCCTTTAGTGCAGATATCCTAAAATTGAGTAGTTTATGCTCATAATTTTCAGGATTTATCTTCCACTGATATGGCGAAGTGTCCAAAAATTTGCGGAAATTACGGTTAAAAGTTGACTGGGTTGTGAATCCACACTTTTGTGCAATAAGCTCCATAGGCTCATTTGTTTTTTTCATAAGCTCGCACGCCTTCTGTACTCTTATCAGATTCAGATACTCCATAGGAGGCATATTGATGTATGATTCAAACAGCCTGCGGAAATGCGTCTCACTCATGTTGCATAGTGCCGAAAGTTCCCCTGCCTTTATCGGTTCGCTGTAATGCTTGTTCATGTAGTCAAGTGCAGTAGCAATCTGTGACATATTGGTTCCCTTTACAACATCATTGTTTTCCTCCGGAAGCTCATCATATTTACGCAGCAGCTCAATGACAACCCCCTGTACAAGAAGCTTTATTGTTTTCTGGGAATATATCTTGTGCTCACGGGTTTCCCTTATTATGGCATTTATATACTCTGCCACAACCGGGCTTTGGTATACATTGGTCATAAATGCTTTTTTTGAGATGGTCGAAACTGCATCGTTTTGGAATGCCACATTGTTTGGAAACATCTCTTCTATCACAGCGCGCAGGTCAATAAAAATGTACTCCCAGAAGTTTACCACATCACCATAGCTGACTGTAACATGAGGAAAATTCTCAGGTATGAATGTAATATCGCCGTCATGATACTGGTAAATATCCTCATCCAGATACATATTTCCATCGCCCTCCCGGCATATGCCGATTTCCAGCAGATTATGGAAATGCAGGTGAAATTCCTCATGACCATACACTCTCTTCCAAGATTCTCCGCACAGCACAAGTGCAGACTCTCCCTGCGGCAGCTCATAGAATCTGAATTCCATCGTGTCTTTTTTTCTCTTTGCCATATATACTCTCCTTTGTAGCAAAATGCAAAATACGCTGCTGCCATTATAGCAGCAGCGTACCAATCATCACTACTTTAATCAAAATCGAACTTGTCAAATCTCTTGTACATAGCCTTGTACTTCTTGCGGACATCCTCGTTGCCCTGAAGCACCTCTTCCTCTGTACCTCTGAACTGACAGCGGATGCAGCTATAAATACCTGTTTCTTTATTATAGAACATATCAATATCGAGATCCCTCATAAAACATAAAGGACATCTGTAGTTTAATTTGCCTTTTCCAAGTTGAGCCATGTTGCAAATACCTCCTTGTCTTTAATCTGTTTCTTGTAACCAAGCTTGAACATTGGAGAGAATGCATATCCTTCCTCAATGTATCCCTCTGCCTTTGCAGATGGTGTGAGTGAAACCTTTGTCTGGATTGCAGGAATTACTGCACTTACTGCAGTTGCTCCGTCAACCTTTGCATCACGACACTTGTACTCATAATTGATGCTCTGTGGGTTTTCTCCCTCGCATGTAAGTGTGATGCCTGTCATATCCTCAGGATACTCTGTTGTACCATAGCATGCTGTGATGTACTCGTCGAGATAAACCTCTGCATTTGGATCACTCATGCTAAGGATATTACGCTCAATCTTGATGTTTGATGAGCCCTCCTCAAAGTATTCCTTTGTCTGAAGAGTAAGCTTAACATCATAAAACTCAATATCTACAGGATCGAGTGTAAGGATTCTTGTCTTCTTGCCGTCTATAATCTCCTCAGAGAAATGGCTGTGTGTAGGGCAGAGACAAAGGTCAACCTCCTCACCGTTGTGTGAAAGCTTGGCACTTCTTACTGTTCCCGCTCCTGCATAGTGTGTAAAGTATCCTGCTCTGTATTTCTCCTGGATAAGGAATGGATAAGATGCATCCTGTACATGCTTTGTTCCGATTCCTACCGGCCACTCAAGCTTTGCAACGTATGGACGAAGGTCTACGATTGCTCCACCCTGATCCATGTTTACACATGCTCTCATGTATGGGTCACAGTACCAGAAGAGCTGCTTGTCTGATCCGTAAAGGATATCTCTCCATGGTGCACACTCAGGCTCATTGTAGTTTCCTGCATTGACACCCTTCTTCTCTCTGTAGTAATCAGCGAACTCTGACATTGTCATGTCGATGAGCTTGCCCTCTTTCTTTAACTTGCCATAGTAGTTGCAGCCGTCTGTGTAAGACTTTAAGAGAAGCTCATATGGCTGCTCCCAGCGTCCCATCTTATTCATCCAGCCAGGTCCTACGAACATCATATTGTATGAATATCCGTTATTGTATTTTGCAAGGTCTCTGTACTGGTCGATAAGGTTGTAAAGATATGGATACTCCCATGTCTTTGTATCGTAAATCATTCCACGGAGCACGTTCTGTGGGTGTGTTCCAAAGTTTGAGCCGTTTCCGTCATAGCAGGCGATAAGGTCACGTGAGAGATGTGGAATTGCTACGATTCCGCTGTCCTCTTCCTTATTTGCTGCCGGTGCATGTGTGTTCTGCTTTGATGGAATCCATGGTGCCCATGGGCCTCCGTCGAAGAGTGTATACCATGAGTTGTTACATGTGTGGTATGCCTTTGGACCTTCCTCCCAGCATGTTGCAACTGCACATTTTACCATTGGGTATTTTTCTTTAATGTAGTTTGTGAGGTCTGCATCCATATAGTATGAGCCTGTTGACTCAGGATAGAACCCGAATCTGTCATGGAATTTCTCGAAAACATCGTTTACGATTGCTTTCTTGTCCTCCATCGAAAACATCCAGATACAGAAATCCTTTGTCTTATACTTCTCTCTAAACTCCTCACATGGAAGTCCAAGGAGTGAAAGTGCAATCTCATCACCGTATTTCTCGTGATCCTGCTTTGCAAGCTCTACTGCCTCATCATTGAAAAGTGAAGCGTATGTCATCTGGATTGTAGTTTTAAGTCCTGCCTCATGTGCAAGTCTCTGCTGTGTCTTGAAGATGTCGAGTGACTCTGTTATGAGCTTCTTATCTCCGATATCCTCTTCTTTTCCCTGTCCTGTCACTGTTGCTGAATACTCAGGCACCATCTCAGGGCGGTGAATGATGTTAACAATAAATTTGTCCATCCGTTGTCTCCTCCATTTGTTTGTAATTTGATTTATTTCTTAGGTGCGTTTTTACGCGCAACCGTTTGTTCTGAACTTAGTATATTACAGTATTGTGATTATGTCAATGTGCAATTTCGACATTTTTCAGCTTTTGTTTTCAAGCATTTTTCACAAAAATGGTTTTGGGTGCGCGTTTTCGTGCGCAACTTTTGCGCATTGGGTATAGGTCGGTACGTAAGCCGTGGACGGATGGGGAGACACGCACTTTCGCTCTCGCTACGCTTAGCGACTAAGATTCTGTACGAAATTATGCTTTTAGGTTTTCTACGCCCGACGAAACCGTCGAAACGCGCCGTCCATGGCGCGGTTCTCCTCGCACCTGCATCCATGCAGGTGCGTTTCTATGCTTCATTGGCATAATTTCTACAGTATCTAAGTCTCTTCGCTATGCGCTCCTGCTAAAGCGCATGTGTCCCCCACAGTCCCCGGCTTACGTACCTTACGTTGTGGCAAATTGTAAAATACATGTGCATCCGCGCACTCCCGCCCTCGCTACGTTTTGCGACTAGGATCCTGTACGAAATTATGCTCTTAGTGCTTTCTATATATTGCAATCCCATGATTTTTGTATTGACAAAATGCTAGATATGAAATATATTATACTTAACTAATGACTAATAAACAGTAGATTGTTAATCAGTAGAGAGGGTGTTATAATGCAAAAGCAAAATTCAAAAAAGAAATTTTTGGAGAAACTTTATATTAGCTTATCATTTTATTTTGGGGATGATGACTGTGATAGTGTAATTAAAGACTATGAAGAATGGTTTGAAAATGAAGAAATGGCTGGAAAAAGCGAGCACGAAATATGTTCCGGCTTAGGAAAACCGTTTGATATAGCAAGAAATCTATACAAAGATTCAAAAGAAGGAAAAGAGCATACGTTCCCATTGAAGAGTAGTATTTTATTACAGACAATTGCCACGCTGGTTATATATTATGTGCTATGCGTTAGTTTGTTAAGATACTTTGATAAAAACGGCTTGGATTTTTATCCGGTTGCTCTGATAGCTAATATTCTAGTATTTGTTGCAGGTTTGTTTATTCTTAAAAAATCAAAATTAACATGTGATATGCAATTAAAAAAACATCTGTTATTAATCGGAATATTCGTTTTTATTTTATTAACAGAAGTATTTCTGGTAGTGAAAAAGAGTGAGGCTGGCTTAGGAAGTTATTATGTGGTATTAGTTACAACAGCTATAATTATTCTGAGTTGTATTATTATTTACATCATCATAAAGAAATATATAATAAACAGGGAATTGGGTTTTATAACGATATTTCATATACTTGGTATTATTACCTGCTTAATGTATTTTATAAATCAGTTACATATGTTTTATATAGAAAGAACGCTAGGGTTTGAAAAAATAATAGCACATAGTGGTTTATTATATATTCAGACATTGATTTTGGGGGCAATATTATTGTTTAAATTAAAATTTGAGAGGAAATCATAATGGATTCACAGCTAAAAAGAGGAATCTTAAATATATGTATTTTGCAGCTTTTAAAACAAGAAGACAGATATGGATACGATATAATTAAAATATTGCAGGGACTTTTCCCGGATACAGATGAAAGCACTATTTATGCCATTCTAAGAAGACTGAATAAAGGAGGTTTGACGGAAGTATATTACAGTGAAAAATCATTGGGACCACAGAGAAAATATTATAAAATAGTAGAAAAAGGAGAGCTATATTTAAAAGAAAACATAGCTTCCTGGAATGAGATAGTAAGAATTTTTCACGAACTTGAAATAATGTAATGTAGGATAGCATAACGCTATATGTGCCTTGGTGCACCTGCTTTCTTTAGGCCGGCCTGAAGCAGCCATTTCTGATCAATTTTTTTGAGCTCTTCACCGAATCTGACATGCAGCCGAACTGAGCCTTCGAGCTGCTCGATATGTTCAATGGTGCCCTTGCCGAACTTTGGATGATTGACACCGTCATTGATATTAAATTTTACAGTACTGTTTTTCTTTTTGCGGTATTCCTGCTCGCGTGAATATGTGTCGCGGATAGGAATACTCTTGTCAGTAATCTTCTTTTTGAGAACCTTATCATAATCGTGCTTAATAAGTCCTTCACCGGCTTTGTAGTAAGGAGTGGGAGCTGCTCCGATAAGTGAGCAGCAGTATTTCCACGCACTTCCGTGGATGCCGGGCTGCCAGTTGTATTTGTCCGGGATGTCCATATTGTACTGCATATAGTGGGCATATTCGTGCTTATATAAATCCATCCTGTCATCCTTTGACAAGGGCTTTGCCACACAGTAGCCGATGAACAGCAGTGAAAAATGAAATCCTTCTTCATCCTGCCCAAAGCCCGGAGTGTATGCACCGAGCCTGTCCGTATCAAAGCCGAAGGTGATGGGAACCCTTGCACCGTTAAGCCCAAGCTGTCTGTCGAGCTTCTGGTAGAGAAAGCGGATTTCCGCAAGATGTATTTTGGTTTCGTTTTCGAGTAGTTGTCGTAAATTGTTGTCTAAGTTCATAAGTATATCTCTTTTAAAAAATCAGTTTGTTTTCAATACAATAATGATATATTCCGTCTTCCTCAACCGATTTGCACACAAAATCAGCCTTAACCTTGACTTCGTCCTTTGCATTGCCCATGGCAACACCCGTGCCTACGGCCTCAAGCATTTCAATATCGTTATGTCCGTCACCGAAAGCAATGGCTTCATCTTTCGAAAAGCCATAATGTCTAAGTACTGCAGCAACAGCATTGCCTTTGCCACTGTTAAGCGGAATAATATCAACGGCCTTATCCCACCATGCAGTTATCTGTGAGTGTGGCGCACCGGATAGAATCTGTGAGTGCTCATCTTTTTTGCAGGAGCACATAATCTGATAGATATCAGTTTTGCTTATCTCGTCAAAATTGTCAGCAATTTTAAGCTTTTCACTGCCAAAGGCAAAGTACTGCTCTAAATCAGTGTCAGTACCGTTTGTGACAATCATATGCTCGTTACTGATTGCGATAGCACGATTCATCTGCTTTAGATTGGAAATTATCTGATATTTGTCGTGCCTATTAATAGGGTTTTTGAAGATGATATCATCGCCTGCGGTGACGAATGAACCGTTAAAGGTGAGCAGGACATCAAAATCAATTCCATCAAAATGAGGCACACCTGTGTAGCTTCTTCCGGTAGCCATACAAAGGATGATGCCGTTTTGGTGGAGCTGCTTAAGTGTAGCAGCAGTGTTTGAGGATAATTCTTTATGTCCCAGCCGAAGCAGGGTGCCATCCACATCAAAGAATGCTATTTTAATCATAATTCACCTACCTGTTTTAATGTTGTTTTAATAATATTTTTACTACAACGTAAGGTCCGTAAGCTGGAGCCTTTTGATTAGTCTTTCAGTTCTCGTTCTATCTCTTCAATAGTAGGCATTGAACTCTTATAGTCATCTGGAATTAGATGATTAAGTTCATATTCGGATATTCCAACAGGAACATTTACTGCACTTGTAGCATATTGAGCCAGAACATTATCTTTTGTTTTACATATGAGTAATCCTATTGTAGGATTATCGTTATCTGCTCGCAGGATTCCATCTGTTGCTGCAATGTAAGTTCCTAATTGCCCCATATCTCCAGGATCAAATGTCCTTGTCTTGATTTCAATTACAACATAACAATGTTTTTGTATGTTATAGAACAGCATATCAATAAATTGTTCAGTATCTCCGACAACAAGCCTGTATTCTCTACCGACAAAAGCAAAACCACGACCTAATTCAAGAAGAAATTTTTGGATATTATCCATGAGTGCATCTTTCAATTCTTTTTCATCATATCCTTCTCTGAGAGTAAGAAAATCAAAATTATATGGGTCTTTTGTGATTTCTCTGGCAAGATCACTGCCAATATCAGGAAGCAGCTTTTCAAAATTTGTAATGGCTTTGCCCTCTCGTTCATATAGGTTTGTATCAAGAAAGTTTAAAAGAACGGCTCTTGACCAGTTGTTTTCATATGTCTTTTTAACAAAAAACAAAGCTTTATCCAAATTGCCCTTACATTTATTAATTATCTGAATATGATGTCCCCATGGAATCATAAAAATACAATCATCAACAGCTTGTTGACATATTCGTGTTTCTGAATCGTCAACAAGTTGTTGACGATTTGAATTATTGTATAACTCGTAAAAATATTTCATATATTTTAAATTGGTTACAGAAAATGATTTTACATCAGGTAGTGCATCCTGCAAATCAAGACTAAGATTTTTGAAAAAAGATTTTCCATATTTGATTTCATTGTAATTCTCTGATATATCATGACCAATAGACCAATAAAATAATAGCATTTCTCTATTAACTTTTGTTGCAGCTTTTATCTGGCTGTTGCGGAATCTTAAAGAAACTTCTTTAATCCATTTTGAATATTCCGTATTAGTTTTAATGATTTCACTCATTATGTAGAAACCTCCTGACATTATTCCCTCAATCTGTTCATTATTCAATATAAGAAATCTTATAAATATTTTATCCGTTTACATAAATATGGTCAAGTATAGAAAACCTAAGAGCATAATTTCTATAAAAATCATGGGACTGCAATATACCGCAGCCCCATGATTCTAATTATGTCTTATATTATTAGTTTATAACTATTCGATTCACATTCAAGAACAAGAAAATCTACAGCTCAATTGCAATCGTATATGACTTCTCAAATTTCTCACCCTGTGCAAGCGAATTACTATACTCCCTGTCCTTTAATTCTCCGGCAAAGCCTGCTCTGTCGCATCGGCCGTACCACGGCTCAATACAGATAAACGGTGCTCCCATTCCTGCCGGTGACCACAGTCCAAATAACGGCGCATCAAAGGATACTGTAAGGTAAGGCTTCTTATCCGGTGTACACAGGCTCACCTTTGAAGCCTGTCTGTTTTCGATGATGAGCGCATCCTTATCAAACATATGCTCATCTATCTGACAGTATCCATCCGCATCCACCTTAAGCAGATTATCATCCTTGTCTAAAAGTCCTCCGTCACAGATAAGTCCGTAGGTGATTGCTCTGTCTGTGTCAAGCTTTAGATAATAGTCAGACTGCTTTCCCTGCTCTGCGATAGGGCACATGAACGCAGGATGACCACCGATTGAGAAAAGTAAATCCTTTTTCGCAGGATTTGTCACCCTCCAGGTCACTTTTATCTCACTGCCAGAGAGCTTATAGCCGATTTCGAGCACAAACTCAAACGGATATTTTGCAAGAGTTTCATCATTTGATTTAAGTGAAAACCATGCTTCATCATTTGTCTGTGATACAAGCTCAAACTCCATATCCCTGGCAAAGCCGTGCTGTCCCATCGGATAATCTGTCCCATCAACGGTAAACTTCTTGTCCTTTAAGCTGCCGACAAACGGGAAAAGCACCGGTGCGCTTCTCTTCCAGTATTTCTCATCGGCATCCCACAGATACTGTGTACCTGTTTCCTTGCCTGTGATGCTTTTTAGCTCTGCTCCGAAGCTGTTTATCATGAGCTCAAGTGATTCATTTTCCAGTTTAATCTCCATCACATATCTCCTTTTAATTTTTTAAACAATAATCAGTTTTTTGTTACATAAAAAGCATTCCAATCACTCTTACAATAAATGCTGCCACCCATGCAATAGCACACTGCAAAAGCACAACACTGACTGCCCACTTTGTGCCCAGCTCTCTCTTTATGGATGCTATAGCAGCCACACAAGGGCTGTAGAGCAGCGAGAACACCAGAAGAGATGCGGCTGAAAGTGTTGTGAGTGCTGTCGTAACCGTTCCGCCAAACAGTATCTCCAGTGTTGATACCACGCTCTCCTTTGCCATGAGTCCGCTGATAAGTGATGTGCATATACGCCAGTCGCCGAGACCTAAAGGCTTAAAGACAGGCACGATAACACTTGAAATAGCGGCAAGCATGCTGTCCCTTGAGTCTGTTACCAGGTTAAAATGTATGTCAAAGCTCTGTAAGAACCATATGAGCATTGTGGCAATAAGTATTACTGTAAACGCCTTCTGCAAAAAGTCCTTTGCCTTTTCCCAGAGGAGCTGGCACACATTCTTGGCGCCCGGCATCCTGTAGTTTGGCAGCTCCATGACAAACGGCACTGCGTCACCCCTAAACAATGTCTTTCTGTAGATAAACGCGAAAAGTATTCCGACAGCTATGCCAATGAAATACAATCCTCCCATGACAAGTCCGCCATGCTTCGGGAAAAATGCACTAACAAAGAATACATAAATTGGCAATTTTGCCGAACAGCTCATAAATGGTGTGAGGAGTATAGTCATTCGACGGTCTCTCTCACTTGGCAGTGTACGTGTCGCCATGACAGCAGGCACTGTACAGCCGAAGCCTATGAGCATTGGCACTATGCTTCGTCCGGAAAGTCCTATCTTACGAAGGAGCTTGTCCATGAAGAATGCAACCCTCGCTATGTATCCGCTGTCCTCCATTAGGGATAAGAAAAAGAACAGTGTCACGATAATCGGCAAAAAGCTTAATACGCTTCCGACACCCTGAAAGATGCCGTCTATTACCAGTCCGTGCAGCACCTCATTCACACCTGCCGCTGTGAGCGCCTTATCCGTCAGTGCTGTCAGTGCTCCTATGCCCTGCTCCAAAAGCCACTGAAGACCTGCTCCGATTACGTTGAAGGTGAGATAAAATACCGCAAGCATTATCACTATAAAGCAAGGTATTGCCGTGTATTTGCCTGTAAGGATGCGGTCGATACGCTCACTTCTGATACGCTCCCTGCTCTCCTTCGGCTTTACCACGGTGCTCTCGCAGATTTTCTCAATGAATGTAAAGCGCATATCCGCAATCGCGGCACTTCTGTCGAGACCTCGCTCCTTCTCCATCTGGACAATCAGATGCTCTATTGCATCTTTCTCATTCTCGTCAAGATGAAGCTGCTCTAATATAAGTGTATCTCCCTCGATAATCTTGGTTGCCGCAAAACGGATTGGAACTCCGGCGAGCTTTGCATGGTCCTCAATCAGGTGGCTGACCGCGTGTATACATCTGTGCACGGCACCGCCAAAATCATTTTCATCACAGAAATCTTGTCTGCCCGGGCGCTCCTGATACTTTGCAATGTGTATCGCATGGCGCACCAGCTCATCAACACCCTGATTCTTTGCTGCTGAAATCGGTACAACAGGCACTCCTAAAAGTCCCTCGATTTTATTTACATCTATGGAGCCTGAGTTTGCCGTCACCTCATCCATCATATTAAGTGCGATAACCATCGGTATATCCATCTCAAGAAGCTGCATAGTAAGGTACAGGTTTCTCTCGATATTAGTCGCATCTACGATATTGATTATGGCCTTTGGCTTGTTATCGAGCACAAAGTTTCTCGACACAATCTCCTCATTTGTATATGGGCTCATTGAGTAAATGCCCGGTAAATCTGTGATTGATGTTTCCGGATGCCCTTTGATTGCGCCATCCTTTCTGTCCACCGTCACTCCCGGGAAATTACCCACATGCTGGTTTGAGCCTGTAAGCTGATTGAAAAGTGTTGTCTTGCCACAGTTCTGATTTCCCACAAGCGCGTATGTGAGCTTCTCACCCTCCGGCAGGGGATTACCACTGCCCTTCACATGGTATTTGCCCTCCTCACCAAGTCCGGGATGGGCTGTGTTGCTTATCTTTTTAGGACCCTCATGCTTTCTTGAACGGCTGTCAATTAATTCTACCTCAATCTGAGCCGCATCATCAAGCCTTAAAGTGAGCTCATAGCCATGCACCTGAAGCTCCATCGGGTCTCCCATCGGGGCAAATTTGATAACTGTTACTTCGGCCTTTGGGATTACTCCCATATCCAGGAAATGCTGGCGCAGCGCGCCCTCACCGCCTACTGTAAGTATTCTGGCACTCTGTCCTATGCCAAGTTCTTTTAGTGTCATTTTATCGCTTCCTAGTGTATTTATTGATAATTTTTCTCAACTTATCACAGATATCTTACCACAAAGCGTGTGCCACTGCATTCATTTTTTTCATTTAATACATCTTTTTTACAATCCTCCACAAGGATATATCCATTGTCATGACGCACAATCGCTTCCGCCAGCGAAAGTCCTATTCCGATGCTGTCCGCCGGCTGTCCGCTGCCGCTGTAAAAGCGCGTGAAAATATGCTTTTTGTCCTCATCACTTATGGTCTCTCCATCGTTTTGCACTGTTATCTCGGCATACATATCATACCTGTAAAAGCCTATCCTTACCTCACTCTCTGCATGCTCTACAGCATTTTTTACTATGTTTGTAACAGCCTCACACTGCCAGTATGCATCAGCATGTATGCTGGCATCCTTATCAGAGCCTTCATCTATGGACAGCCTTACATCCCTCAAATCGCAAAGTGCCATCACATTGTCAGCTGCCTCAGCCACAATTTCAGACAGCAGTATATCCTTCTCATCAAACTCCACAACATCCGCTTCAAGCCTTGAGAGCTTAAGGATAGCCTGCACCATATGCGATATATTGTCCACATCGCGCTTTGCCCTGCGCATTATCCTGTTTCTGTTTTCAGGTGCCATATCCGGATTACCTTCCAGATTTTCCAGATTTATCGAAAGCGATGTGAGCGGTGTCTTAAGCTGATGCGATATGTCAGAAAGCGCATCCTTTAGCAAAAGCTTGTCTGCCTTTGCATTTTCCGCAGATTCCCTCAAATAGATTGCTGTCTTGTAAAGCTCTCCCTTTAGTATAGAAAGCTCTCCCTCTGTGCTATCTGACATAACGAGTCTGTAATCCCCCTGATTTATGCGGCGCAGATAATCCGCAGCCTGTCGGACCTGTCTTTTAAAGCTAAGCCTCATAATCATAATGTAAAGGCAAAAGCCTCCTGCAAAAAGCACAACAAGAAATATGTCAAGCCAAATTGCTCCTTTAAGCGCTTTTTCATTTGACAAAACTGCAGAATCCTTTTCCATATCAATGCCGTATTTTTTTAATAACGTTTCTGCAGCTTTCAAATTCGTATCATCACTGTCGATACTGCTATCGTTTAGTATCCCGGCTATGCTGCCATCTGATACATCGGGATATTTTTCATGAATAAGCGCACACAGCTTAGCCACTGTGACGTTATAGTTTTTCGTATACGCCCTGTACTGGAAAAAAACGGTAAAAGCCATAACTGTCACACATATACATGTATATATTATCGCAAAATACACAAAGTGTTTTCTGTTCTCTAAATTATATTTTTTCTTTCTCATGCTCTCCTCCAGGAACTGTCTCTGTCAGCCGGTACTGTTTAAAGTGCTTCGCCTGAATCTACACGATACCCGATTCCCTTCACAGTCTTTATCACATCATCACCAAGCTTTCCCCTGATGCGCTTCATATAGACAGTCACGGTATGGTCATAGACATCGTTGCCTGTTGCCTCCCAGATGCAGTCAATCACTGCATTTCTGGACACTGCCTTGTCGTGATTGGTAAAAAGCAGATCAAGTATGCGGTTTTCAAGACTTGAAAGAGCAATCACCTGTCCATCCCTTCTTGCTTCCTTTTTGTCCAAATCATAGCTTATGCTTCCTGCGTGTATGACAGATGAGCTGTCATCACTTTTCCTGCGCAAAAATACGCGGTTTACCCTCGCCACAAGCTCTCTTACGGAAAAAGGCTTTGTGATGTAGTCCTCCGCTCCAAGCTCAAGTCCCTTTACTATATCGTTTTCCTCATCCTTTGCAGTAAGAAAAATCACCGGTGTTTTTTCTTTTTCCAGCCTTTCGCTGTAAAAATCAAAGCCGTTCCCATCCGGAAGCGACACATCAAGCAGCACAAGGCCGGGGTGCTCACTCAAAAGCGCCCCAGCCTCCTTTAAATTTCCTGCTGTCAAAAGCTCATATTCAGGTTCTGTAAAGGTATCACACAGTCCCTCTGTTATTCCTTTGTTGTCCTCTATGAGAAGTATTTTTTTCATATCAGCTCCCGCATTTTCTACAGATTTTCATTCTTGATCGTCTCAATAATGTTATTGTGTCTAAGCTTTGTCATTGATAGTTTCATGATAGCATAAATCAGCATTATTACAACCACTATACACAATATAATTGCTTTATACGGCGGCTCATAAATGATTGCATCATCCATCCTGTTCATCATAACACATAAAAGATAGCTGATTAAAATACCAAGCGGTACACCTATTACAAGCGCCTTTACAGATATAAACACACTCTCGAGTCTGACCATTCCCGCAAACTGCTTATCTGTCATTCCAATGCTTCTTAGTGTGGCAAACTCGCGGCTTCTAAGCTCCATTCCGGTGCTTAAGGTATTGATGATATTTGTGATTCCTATTAAGGCAATGACCACAATAAGTCCGTATGCAAATACTCCAAGCAGTGTAAAGAGTGATTTTTCATCGCGCATCGCCTTATCCAGATTGCTGACATAAAAATGCAACTGCGAATACTCCGGGTTCTCCTCCGTTTCCTTTTCGAATGTGTCCTGATAATCATCTGCATTTTCTGCAACCACATATGCCGAATATGACGCATATCCCGGTTCGAGCTCATTGCCACTCTTGCCGTCAGCCCATAGGCTTTCAAAGCCTTTTTGGTTCATAAACATAAGCGTGGTATTGCTATAGCCCTTATAACCGATCGGTACCTTGTCTGTGACACCTGCAATAGTTACATCCACAGTCTTTCTGACTCCGTTATTTATTGTTTCCTCGTCAACGTATCCATTGTTATCATCTACGTTGCTTTCAGTATCGCCTTCCACGGCATTATTATCATCTGTGTTGCTTTCAGTATTACCTTCCACGGCATTTTCATCAGAAGAAGCATCATCATACACATTGTAGCCGCACTTGATCGTATCTCCTGCTTTATATTTGTACAGCTCCATCTCTTTTTTGACGTATTTTGAGCTGTTCTCATTATACACATCAAATGCGCATTTGTTCACAAGAATTGCTCCTGTAGCTGCATTTTTTATGCCTGCGTCAGACGCATACTTATCATACGATTTGTCATCCAAAACCGTGATCAAAAACATTTGTGAGACATTCTCACTGTCATCATAAAGCTGCCTGCAATACTCTCCATATTCCTTTGTGTACTCAGGCTTATCTACATCGAAATCATATCCGGCTCCAACCAGATAATCATCCACTCCTTCAATACCGCTCACAAGCTTAGAGAGCTTTTCAATATCAATGTCTTTTTTATATGACATATTTATTCCGATATTGTAATCTGTTGAAGCATATGACATCCCAACCATGCTAAAGGCCATAGACATAAAGTATGATATCACAATAAACGTCACTGAACAGATGACAATGGATGTCACTGTGGTTCTGTACTTTTTGTTGTTCCTCTTTATATTCTTATATGAGATAACGCCTCCAATGCCCCAGATTCTGCCTATAATCGCCGGTGTCTTAAGCTTTGCTGACTTTATTTTTATTTCCTTTGTGTTTCTTATTGCTTCAAGCGGTGTGACTTTTGCAGCTCTTCTTGCACTGCCTGTTGCAGAGAAATAAATGGTCGCTATACTCAGTATCACAGCAAGAATAAGTGCAGGCAGTGATGTGTGAAAGCTCAAAGCAAAGTTAAGCCAGCCTGCTGACAGCGCATTTACCACCTTGACAAGTATAAGCGATGCCAAAATACCACTCATGGTACCCACAGGAATACCAACCACTCCAAGCATTGCAGCCTCTGTCTTAACGCTGCTTTTTATCTGGCGCCTCGTAGCACCCACGCTTGCGAGCATGCCATACTGCCTGATTTTTTCAGTGATTGATATGTTGAAGCTGTTTTTGATGCAGTACACTGATGTCAGTATGATTATCAAAGCCACAACAGCAGCTACAGTAAAAAGTGCTTTAAATGAGCCGTCAATCGGAAAAACACACTCATAGCTTATAAGGAAGCCATTTATATATATATCATATTTTGCATTTTCAATCTCTTTAAGAAACCTGTCACTCTCCTCAGCAGTCATTTCAACAGATGAATCATTTGCTTTCGCAAGCAGCTTTTCATCCACACCGATTATATCTGCAGTCACAGCATCCTTGTTTCTTAAAGCCTTTTGAGTGTATCTGCTGTACACGGTGAGTGTAGTGTCAGCTTCGCCTGCCTCACTCTTTGAGCCGTTATCAATTGCTGCCAGCTCATCAGAGTATGTGACAAATGTATATCCGGCGGCACTATAGTCCTCCATTTTATAGCCCGGTCTTTCCATGATGCCGACCACCTTGTAGCGCTTTGTCACAGTACCGGTAAGTGTCTCTGCCTCATGCTCATATGCGCTGTTTTCTTCTATGACACTTTCGGTGTCTGAATCATATCTCTTTCCGACATCCAGTGTTATCTCATCTCCCACCTTTATGTCGATTCGTCCGTTTGTCTTTAAGTGCCTTGGAATGACTATCTCATCCTCATTTTTTGCCATGCGCCCCTCTATCAGGTTAAAGCTGCCTCTCTCAAAGCCGGCCTCGTCTGTTGCCATGACATACGCATACGGCTTATCCTCATTCTTGCAGCCGTCCAGCTTTGCAAAGCCCATTCCTATCGTCTCAAACGTGCTTTCAATATTTCTGTTGTTTTTAAACTCCGAAAGCTCAGACATTTTCACACCCGAAAATTTCACATGAAAGTCACCGTCTTTTTGCTTCTGATATTCAATCATACTGTACTGAAAACTTGACACAAGTGTGACAAGCGCCGACAAAAGCGCTGTTGCAAGAATTATTCCGACTATCGTGACAATAGTTCTTTTCCTGTTAAGCTTTAAGTTTTTTAATGTGAGTGTCTTCATCAAATTCATCTGATTTTACCATCCTCTATCATTATTGTGCGGTCTGCCGCCTTTGCAAGCTCCATATTGTGTGTAATCATGATAATTGTCTGGTTGAGCTCACGGTTTGAGGTCTTTAAGAGATGCATAATCTCGTTGCTTGCCTTGGTATCCAGGTTTCCGGTCGGCTCATCCGCGAGCACTATAGACGGTCTCGTAATCAGAGCTCTTCCTATGGATGTACGCTGCTGCTGTCCTCCTGAGAGCTCATTTGGCAGATGAGTACGTCTCTCTGTAAGTCCAAGGCGCAAAAGCATGTCATCCATCTGTGCTTTTTCCACCTTTCTTCCGTCAAGCTCCAACGGGATTGCCATGTTTTCCTCCACATTTAATATAGGTATCAGATTATAAAACTGATAAATGATGCCTACCTGTCTTCTTCTAAATATGGCAAGCTCATCATCATTCATTGCAAAAATATCAGTGCCGTTTATATACACCTTTCCGCTTGTTGGTCTGTCAACACCTCCAAGCAGATGAAGCAGTGTTGATTTTCCCGAGCCACTCGCCCCGACTATTGCCACAAACTCTCCCTTTTCCACGCTCAATGACACATCGTCCAAAGCCTTGACCTGATTTTCTCCGGTGCCATATATTTTTGATAAGTGTTCTACTCTAAGCAGTTCCATTTAATTCTCCTTTTCTTCTCTATGCATTTTTTGTGTGCTGTGCGGTCTGTCATCTAAAGTGCAGCAGCCCCGCGATACAAGTGTATAATACATGATGTAAAGTTACAGGTAAGTTACTTTTAAAAAATATTACAGCTTATAATATAAAAAACTCCGGTCAGAACAAAAAGTTTTCTGTGCCGGAGCTTATATGTTATATGTTATATGTTATATGTTTTATGTTTTATATCATATGTTTTATAATTATTTATGCCAATAATTATTTCTGTTTATATGAAGCCAGAAAATCTGCAAGCTTGCCTGTGGCATCCTTTAATATCTCTGTTCTAGGCAGATATACCACTCTGAAGTGGTCTGGCTTATCCCAGTTGAAGCCGCCGCCGTGGATGATGAGTATCTTCTTTTCACGAAGCAGATCCAGTGCAAACTGCTCATCATTTGTGATGTTGAACCTTGCAGTATCAATCTTTGGGAATATGTAAAATGCTGCCTTTGGCTTTACTGCCGAAATTCCCGGTATATCGTTTAATGCCTTGTAGATATACTCTCTCTGCTCATAGATTCGTCCACCCGGCACAATATACTCGCCTACACTCTGATATCCGCCTAAAGCTGTCTGCACTATCGACTGCGCCGGAACATTCGAGCAAAGACGCATGTTTGAGAGCATGTTGAGACCCTCGATATAGTCCTTTCCAAGTGCCTTATTGCCGCTTAAAACCATCCATCCGATACGGTAGCCTGCTATCATATGTGACTTTGAAAGACCGCTGAAGGTCACACAGAAGAGGTCAGGTGCAAGCGATGCAATAGACACATGCTCATAGTCATCCATCACAAGCCTGTCATATATCTCATCCGAAAAAATCATGAGCTCGTGCTCTCTTGCCACATCAACTATCTGCTGCAGCACCTCCCTTGGATAGAGCGCTCCTGTAGGGTTGTTAGGGTTTATTATTACGATGGCCTTTGTCTTGTCTGTAATCTTCTTTTTGATATCCTCTATATCAGGATACCACTCTGACTGCTCATCACAGATATAGTGCACTGCCGTGCCTCCCGCAAGTGTAACGCAGGCTGTCCAAAGCGGATAGTCCGGTGCCGGCACAAGCACCTCATCACCATTGTCAAGAAGCGCTGACATGCTTAGGTTTATAAGCTCGCTGACTCCGTTTCCGGTGTAGATATCCTCAACCGTCACATTAGGAAGCTTTTTGAGCTGTGCATATTGCATGATTGCTTTTCTTGCAGAAAAAAGTCCCTTGGAGTTGGAATACCCCTCACAGTCCGTGAGCTGGCGTGACATATCATATATCACCTCATCAGGTGTCCTGAAGCCAAACGGCGCCGGATTTCCTATATTGAGCTTCAACACATTTGTGCCGTTTTCCTCCATGCGGGCTGCCTCATCCACCACCGGTCCTCTTACATCGTAAAGCACATTATCTAATTTTCTGGATTTTCCAAATTCTCTCATCCTGACAATCTCCTTTTATTTTCGTAACAATTCCTGTATCCGTAATATATCCTGCTAGCCCAAAAGAGCAAAAACAGCCTCGGCATCAAATACCACCTGCCTTACCTTATCAACCTCTATCTGATAAAGCGCATTTGCTGCCAGATGCTCTGCAGCCTGCTCGAGATCTCTTATACCTGATGTGTTCTCGTGAAGCTTAATCACCGCATCAAGTCCGTCCTCTGTGAGAACACACTCCTCCTCCTTCATTCCCATTCGCTCAAATACCTTGCGCAGTGCAAATCTCTGGAAGATGACCTTCTTCTCTTCATCGGTATAGTCCGGAATATCAATCACCGCAAAACGCGACATAAGCGGTGCTGAAATCTGTGATTTATCGTTGGCTGTGGCAATCGGATATACTCCGACGGTCGGCACCATACACTCCATATAGTTGTCTGTAAAGCCCAGATTGTCAAGCAGTGTCAAAAGCACATCTGCCGGATTTCCGTTACCGTTTTTGCTTGAGGCCTTGTCGAGCTCATTGATGATAAATACAAGATTTGACTCTCCCGCCTGTGAAAATGCCTCCATAATGATTCCCGGCTTTGCATTTGAATAGATTCTTGAGCTTCCTGTAAGCTGCTCCGCATCATTTATTGAGCTCATGTCGAGTGTTGTCCATGGAAGCTTAAGTATACGCGCAACCGCATATGCAATCTGTGACTTTCCCGTTCCTGCCGGTCCACAGAGCAGCAGTCCGTAGGCAGGAAGTGTATGCGTCCTGTTTATCTGGATAATGGTCTCAATGATTCTCTGCTTCACGCTCTCCATGCCATAGAGCTCCTCATCGAGTATGCGTCTTGCCTCAACAGGGTCGATTGCTTCAAAGTAATTTCCCTTCCACTGAATATTCATCATGATGGAAAGTGCTCTCTGCGCATGGCGTCTCTCCTCAGGTGATACCTCGCTTGAACGCGCAACTGCCAGGTTTCTTCTGGCCCACAGCAGTATATTGTCAGGCAGTGTACGGCCTGCACAGGTCATGAAATCCGTGATGCTCTGTATACTGGTGAGCTTCATGCTGTCGCCCTCTTCCTCGTAATCATCGAGGTCAGGCTCATCCTCAGGCATGGTGCTCGCAAAGAGTCTCTCCATCATATACTGTAAGAATCCGTCCTCCGCAGACAGCTTTGTGCCTCTGCCGAGAGCCACCTCTCTCACCCTGTATACTGCGTATCCGTCAGGTGTATTGGCTCCTGAAAGCTGAACCTTTATGTGATTTTCGCCAAGCCACTTAAAAAGGCTCACGAAGCGCGAATCAATGCGCAGGATATCGGCACTGGTCACACCATCACCATCCTCAAACTCAAAGGATGTACGCTTTATCGGATTTGTAAACATACCGAGCGCATGATGCGCCCATTCCTTTTGCTTATTGTCTATCACAACAATCGGTTTATCGGCCGATGCCTTTGTCTCTGTCGAATGAAATGTCTCATATGTACACTCAGGATGCTCGTTTGCTACCGGTGTATCGCTAAAATCAAATACTGGCATTTTTATTCCTCTCTTTTTGTAATTATATTCGTAATTTTTTCTTCATCATACCCTGTCAAAGGCTATGTCCTGTACCACCTCGCCTGCGATGATAAGCCCTGCTACGGATGGCACAAATGCAAGACTTCCCGGAATATCCCTGCGCTCAGTGCACTTGTGAGCGGCACCCGGTGGGCAGATGCAGTTGGTTCTGCAGCTTATGGACATATCCTCGATCGGTCTTGTAGGCTTCTCCTCAGAGTATACCACCTTAAGCTTTTTCACGCCACGTTTTTTAAGCTCACGGCGCATGACCTTGGCAAGAGGACACATGCTGGTCTTATATATATCAGCCACCTTAAATGCACTTGCATCCAGCTTATTTCCTGCTCCCATGCTGCTTATGATAGGGACATTTTTCTCCTGTGCCTTCATGACAAGCGCAATCTTTGCTGTGACCGTATCGACCGCATCAACTATATAATCATACTCATCAAATGGAAATTCATCAGCATTTTCCGGCAAAAAGAAGCATCTGTGTGTCACGACACTGACGTCCGGATTAATATCATGGATTCTCTCCTCCATCACGTCTGTCTTGTATTTTCCGACTGTCTTTCTGGTTGCGATTATCTGCCTGTTTATATTTGTAAGGCACACCTTGTCATCATCGATAAGGTCAATCGCTCCTACTCCGCTTCTGACTAACGCCTCGCAGACATATCCACCCACTCCTCCTATTCCAAATACTGCGACTCTAGCGCCCTTTAGCCTATCCATCGCATCTTTTCCAAGCAAAAGCTGTGTTCTTGAAAACTGATTTAACATTTATTTCTCCTTTTCATCCCTGACCACGCCGACACCGGCAGAAATCAAGAGTCTTACTGTATCCTTAAGCATGCTCCAGTCATCCTTGGACAGCTCATCGGCAGCCTTTATCATCTCAATAAGCTGCTTAAATGACATCTGGTCAAGATTCTCAAAATTGGAGTCCGATGCTATTGAAAAAAGCACATTTACAAACTGCTTTCGCTGCGCCTCATCCATGCCGCCTATCCAGTTTCTGAGCGTCTTGTCAAGGCGCACACTGTTTTTATCCAGCCCATCAGCCTTTATGATGTGGGAGCCCATTATCTCCCATGAAAAAGCATCATGCTGCAGCGGCCCCGAATTGCGGCTTCTTACCACCTCATAATCGTCCACATGCTCAAGCAATAAGCCAACAATGGACGACTGCGGCAGAAATGTCTCTATTCTGTCAAAAATCCTTTTGTAGCCTGCTGTATATATCATCTTGTGATTGAAGCCCGGACCGTCAAAATTATATACCTTTATAATGGCATCCTGCACCTCTTTATCCACATGCATAGCCGCAAACACAGCCAGATTTCCACCCTTTGAGTGCCCTCCTATCCACAGTCTTCTTGCACTTATGCTTTTATTGTTGATATTTTCATCATCTAGGACTTTATCATTTATTGCTTTATTATCATTGCATATATATGCCGCCACCTGCTTTAAATATTTTTTCGCCTTGTTCTGTCCCGGCGTCTCATCGAGATAGCTTAGATTAAAGTTTTCCTTCCAGCCGACCACCGAATGGTCTGTACCGCTATAGGAAATGAAATATGTGCCGTCAGGCAGTTCTATCGTAACCGCAGAAAACTGCGACTCCTCTTTTTCACTTATATCGTATATATAATATCTCAAAATACAGTCAGCATAGCGCCTTGAGTGCGCCAGCTTTTGAAGCAGCCTCGCGGAGTGACGGAAAAGATTCGGCATCTGCTCAATCTCATCATCACTGTGGTCCGCACAGTAAAGGCTCGAAAGCTGTTTTATCGTAAGGTATGACTTCTTTGGCTCCGGCATATAGGGCTTCATCTGCACATAAATAAGCTGTGAAAAAATCAGTCCGTCCACCTCATTTACATTCACCTCATCAAAGCCGATGTCTCCACGCCAGTCAATATAATCCATGATATCTGCCATACAATCCCCTCCTGAAATATATCTATATTACTCATCATAGTGCTCTAGGAAGCTGTGCTTTATACCATCCTTTTTATAGGCTACAACCGTAGCCAGATTTACATTCTCCACGCTCTTAAATATATTTGCCTCGACAAAAGGATTCACCTTTTTAAGATTAGCAATGAGCTGCTTTATCTCAACACGCTTTGAGCGGTTTTCCTCATTATTGCAGGTGGTACATGTATCTGTAAACTTGCAGGCACACTGTATGAAATGCAGACCGTTGTAATCACGCCATGCCTTGATATCGTCCTCCCTGACTAAGTAAAGAGGCCTGATAAGCTCCATGCCCTCAAAGTTTGTGCTGTGAAGCTTAGGCATCATGGTCTGTACCTGTGCGCCGTAGAGCATGCCCATGAGTATCGTCTCAATGACATCATCATAGTGATGTCCGAGCGCAATCTTGTTGCAGCCAAGCTCCTTTGCAAAAGCGTACAGATGCCCTCTTCTCATCCTCGCACATAAATAGCATGGCGATTTTTCGATATCATATACAGCATCAAATATATCTGACTCGAAAATAGTGGCAGGGATGCCAAGGTTCCTGCAGTTTTCCTCGATGACATGTCTGTTTGCCTCATTGTAGCCCGGGTCCATGACGAGAAACTTCACCTCAAAATCGAACTTGTTGTGATGCTTAAGCTCCTGAAAAAGCTTTGCCATGAGCATGGAATCCTTGCCGCCCGAGATACACACTGCAATCCTGTCGCCCGGCTTTACAAGCTCATAGGTATTTATCGCCTTTGTAAACTTGCGCCAGATGGATTTCTTAAATTTCTTTCTGATGCTCTGCTCTACATCTGCCTTTATATCGCGCTCTGCCACCTCATCCTCTTTCATGGCATCAAGAAGCCAGCTTATATAGCCTCCCTTTAAGCTTGCCGCATCAAAGCCCTTTTCTGTGAGATACTCTGCCACATCCACACTCGTCTTACCACGGCTGCAGACTATGACAAGCTTCTTATCATGCGGCACCCTCTCATCTGACTCTATTTCCTCTGCCTGAATATTGAATGCTCCCTTTATGGCACCGTGCGCCACCTCTTCCTCACTTCTTATATCTATTATCTGATAGCTGTTACTATCCAGCTTTTTAACTTCTTCTATACTAAGCTGCATTTTATTTCTCCTATATTATTTCCGCAATGACTTTATCTCCTGAAATATCCTGTACTCATAATATGCCGTCACCACAAGGATGAGCCCTATCATAATGAGGCTGTATACATCGCGGATTGCTATTCCAAACGCATCACACACGCATGGCACCAAAAGCCCCGCTGTAAAAACAAGCTTTACAAACGTCAAAAGCCTGAGTGAATACTTCCTGATATTGCCCACACACAGCTCTGCTGCTATGTGATTGAGCTTTTCCGGATAATGCTGCAGCCATGTGATTGCAATGTATACAAGCAAAAGCACAAGTATATTGGCCACAAACTTAAATACCTGTATGTGATAGCACACTCCATAATAAATCTGCAAGCCTATATACGCAAGAGCTAAAATCGCATCTATCGCCTCAAGCACCGCCGAAGCAAAGGTCATATCTCTTTTTCTCATATCAATCTGCTACCTTTCTTAACACCCTGAACACGTAAAAATAAGGTAAAACGATATTGTTTCTCTTTAAACTATCTAATTTTATCATATTATGGACTATCTTTCTAGAAAAATTGTGATATAATAATCAGGTTAAAGGAATTTTATTTAAAAATTAATAATACAACGAGGTTTAATCGAAAATGAGCAAATTAACAATACCAAAGAACTATTCTTCGGCACTGAATCTTCACGATACACAGCTTGCCATCAAGACTGTTAAGGATTTCTTCCAGGGCATGCTCGCACAGCGTCTTTCCCTGACACGTGTTTCAGCACCGCTTTTCGTTGATCCTACCACAGGCTTAAACGATAACTTAAACGGATATGAAAGACCTGTTACCTTCGGCATCCTTGAGCAGGGTGACAAGGAGGCTGAGGTCGTTCACTCTCTTGCAAAGTGGAAGAGATATGCATTAAAGAAATACGGTTTCTCTCTCGGCGAGGGCATCTACACAGATATGAATGCCATAAGACGTGATGAGGAGACTGACAATATCCACTCTATATTTGTTGACCAGTGGGACTGGGAAAAGGTCATCCGCAAGGAGGACAGAAACTTAGACTTCCTTAAGGAAACAGTAAAGACAGTATACAAATGCCTGCGCAAGACCGAGCAGTACATGGCTATACAGTACGACTACATAGATTTGATCCTGCCAAAGGATATCACCTTTGTCACCACATCAGAGCTTGAGGAAATGTTCCCTGACAATACTCCAAAGGAGCGCGAGTATTATTTCGCAAAGGCAAAGGGTGCAATCTGTGTAATGCAGATTGGTGACAAGCTTGCAAACGGCGAGCCTCACGACGGACGTGCCCCTGACTATGATGACTGGGCTTTAAACGCTGATATCATCGTATACTATCCTGTTCTTGATATCGCACTTGAGCTTTCATCAATGGGTATCCGAGTAGATGAGAAAGCCCTAAAGGAGCAGCTTGACAAGGCCGGATGTCCTGAGCGCGCCAAGCTTCCATTCCAGAAGGCTATCCTCAACAAGGAGCTTCCGTACACTATCGGTGGTGGAATCGGACAGTCACGTATCTGTATGTTCTTCCTCAGAAAGGCTCATATCGGCGAGGTACAAAGCTCTTTGTGGCCTGAGGAAACAATTAAGGAATGTGAGGAGCATGGTATTCAGTTATTATAATCCGCATACTAATTATTCAAAATGTAATTAAAAACCTGCTGTGTCAGACATGCATGACACAGCAGGTTTATTATTTATTATTTATTATTTATTATTTATTATTTATTATTTCTTATTTTCTGTTTTTCCATATGTATCACAAACATCAGCACAAATGCATACATTGCAGCTATTATCTATACAAACATCCTCCAGGCAGCCCTGATCTGCGAATGCAGTCTCTCAAACTGCCAGTGGGTATTGCTCTTTATGATGCTGTTTGGATCATTTATAGTAAAGCCCTCATCATCATAGCCTGTGATCACCATAAAGTGCCCATTGTCTGTGAAATCTCCCGGACCGACATTTACGACAATCAGATTGCCCTCATCGAGCTTTTCCTTAAAAATATCCTCGTTTACCTTTATGCTCTTAGCATTTACGCCGAAGTGCCTGCAGCCCTTGCTCATAAGGTCCCATGCACTTCCGGAGCCATCCACACTGTAGCCGGCCTCCTTTGCATACTCTGCCACCGCAAGAGGTGATGCCTGTGCATCATGCGTCAGATACAATACAACCATCGAAAGTGCAGTCGGACCGCAGCCACTCGCCGCAAAATAATTGCCACTGTACTTTTCATAGCCCCATCTCTCATCCCACTGCTGCAATAGAGGCACTGTATCCTGCGAGGCCTCTGCAGTCAGATCAATGTCATGCTCTTTCGAATGCTCCTTAGGATACTCATATATGAAGTCAATCGCCTCATCATTCTTCTTCGCAAGCTCCTTTAGCTGCCCCGGATACTTTGCACTGTGAAGTATCTCATCAAGCTTCGTTTCCTTGTCCGGCTCGCTGCTTTGCTCCGTAGCATTTACATCATCTGAGCTGCTTTGCTTTTTTTCTGAGTCCATTTTAGATGCGGTAAGCGAATTATTATTCTTCTGCACATCAACATTCCCTGATTGCGTCTTATTATCAGCACTTACCACAGCGTCAGCTACAGGAACAAAAAGCTGCATGCCGCCAGCCAGAAATGTTGTTATGATTATCGCTGCGCAAAGGACTATCGCACCTATTTTCATGCGCCTGTCGTGGC
Source organism: uncultured Agathobacter sp. (assembly GCA_934365945.1). GTDB lineage: Bacteria > Bacillota > Clostridia > Lachnospirales > Lachnospiraceae > Roseburia. The sequence continues at coordinate 84,717 of CAKRNE010000008.1, forward strand.
GCATTGCACGTTTTATGCTTCCCTGCCTTCTATGATTTTTCTTATGTGTCTTTCCCATTGTTTTCCTCTTACTATTACAGCTTATCAATCTCATCCATCCAGATACGTCCGCACGCATCAGAAGGCATCCTTAGGTCTCCTCTTGGTGAGACCGCAACTGTTCCTACCTTTGGTCCATCCGGCAGACATGAGCGCTTGAACTGCTGGGCGAAAAATCTGCGATAGAAGTTCTTAAGCCATTTGAGAATAAACTCATCATCATATTTTCCTTCAAATGCTATCCTTGCAAGGCGGTATACCTTGGCAGGAGCATAGCCGCAGCGCAGCATATTGTAAAGGAAGAAGTCATGCAGCTCATAAGGTCCCACAAGATCCTCTGTCTTCTGTGAAATCTTACCGTTTTCAGGTGGTAAAAGCTCAGGAGAAACCGGTGTATCAAGCACATCAAGAAGTGTGCTTTCCAGCAAATCGCTGCCGCAGGTGTCTGCATAGTATTTTACCAGATGGCGCACCAGAGTCTTTGGCACCGAAGCATTTACTGCATACATGGACATATGGTCTCCGTTGTAGGTAGCCCAGCCGAGTGCCAGCTCTGACAAATCTCCTGTACCTATGACCATTCCGTTTTCCTTGTTTGCGATATCCATAAGAATCTGTGTGCGCTCGCGAGCCTGTCCGTTCTCGTAGGTGACATCATGCACAGACGGATCCTGTCCGATATCCCTGAAATGTATATTTACAGCATCCTTTATATCCACCTCGATAAATGTAGCTCCAAGGCATTTAATGAGATTTACCGCATTGTCATATGTGCGGTCTGTTGTTCCAAAGCCCGGCATAGTAACTGCCGCTATATCCTTGTGATCCTTTCCCAAAAGGTCAAATGCTCTTACCGTGACAAGCAGTGCCAGTGTGGAGTCGAGTCCTCCTGAAATACCGATAACTGCTGTCTTGCAGTTGGTATGCTCTAATCTCTTTTTAAGCCCCATAGCCTGAATCATGAGAATCTCATCACAGCGTCTGTCCCTGTCTGTCTTGTCCGCCGGAACAAACGGAGCAGGATTTACATAGCGGCTAAGAGTGGTATCCTTTACCTCAAGGTCAAACTCAGCCCATCTGTGATCATCATCGACAACAAAGGTTGTCATCCTGCGCCTCTCAGTCTCTATTCTTTCCACATCAAACTCGCTGTATATAGTCTCATTTGTAAAGCGCTTTGACTCGGCAAGCACATTTCCGTTTTCACATATGAGATTGTGTCCTGAGTAGACCACATCCTGTGTGGACTCGCCGTCTCCCGCTGACGCATAAATATATCCACAGATTAATCTGGCAGACTGTCCGCTCACAAGCTCTCTTCTGTATATTGCCTTGCCTGTTACCTCATCCGATGCTGACAGATTGACAATCACAGTGGCACCCGACATAGCGTGTCTGATACTCGGCGGGTTCGGAGTCCAGAGATCCTCACAAAGCTCCACTGCTATCTTAAGCTTTGGCAGCTGCTTGCAGCTAAAAATAAAATCGGTATCTACAGACACCTGCTGTCCATTTTTCAGTGTGACATATGTGCTAAGGTTTTCTCCCGATGCAAAATGTCTTGCCTCATAAAACTCATTATAGTTTGGCAGAAATGTCTTTGGCACCATGGCAAGCACTTCTCCGTGCGATACAACCGCCGCCATATTGTAGAGCATGCCGTTTATCTCATATGGAAGCCCTATGAAAAATATGCCGTCAAGGCTCCTGCTGTAATCAGCTATTCCTATAAGCTCATCCTCTGCTGCAGCTATGAGCTTATCCTGCCAGAAAAGATCCTGACAGGTGTATCCTGTGATGCAAAGCTCCGGGAAAACAACCACCTTTGCCCCGTTGTCAGTACACTCCTTCATAAGAGCTTTAATAAGCTGTCCGTTGTATACAGTATCAGCTACCTTTACCTTTGGTGTCGCTGCAGCGACCTTTATATATCCGTCCTTCAATTAGCGCATCTCCTTCAACTCATCCACCGTAAACTCATATGCCTTATTACAGAACTGACACTTTACCTCAATGCTCTCGCCATCTGCTATGATGGAATCAAGATCCTTTTTGCTAAGTGTGGAAAGTGCTCTGCTCACACGCTCCTTTGAGCAGTCACAGTGGAAGCGTGTTTCTGTCGTATCTGTGATTTCAAGCCCGAAATCCCCTAAAATTTCCTCAAGTATCTGCTCCGGAGTCAGTCCCCTGTCAAGCATCTGTGTCACAGAATCAATCTCTGTGATTTTCTTTTCAAGCCTGTCCACAACCTCATCCGGTGTAAACGGCATAAGCTGGATGATAAATCCACCTGCCTGCTTTACGCTCTGGTCCTTATCCACCAGCACGCCAAGACCAACCGCTGACGGAATCTGCTCAGATGTGGCAAAATAATAGGTCAGATCCTCAGCAATCTCACCTGTTTTAAGCTCACACTGACCTGAATACGGCTCCTTTAAGCCCATATCCTTTATGACTGTAAGTATACCAAGATCAAGCGCTCCACCCACATCGAGCTTGCCTGCCGCATTGAGTGGCAGCTCAACCTGTGGATTCATGGCAAAGCCCTTTACATTGCCGTGCGAATCTGCTGTGACGGTAAGCCCCTTTGCAGGTCCGCTGCACTGTATCTGAAGAGTTATGATATCCTTATCGCCCTTCATCATAGCTCCCATCATGGCTCCTGCTGAAAGAAGCCTGCCAAGTGCCGCCGTCATGACAGGTGTTGTCATGTGATCCTCTCTGGCTGTCTCCACCATTTCCCTTGATGTTACAGCAAACGCCCTGATATTGGCATCCGCCGCTGTTGCTCTTACTATATAATCTGACATAATTTACCTCTCATTATCTAATTCTATGCTTTATGTGCAATTACAGTGACCTTCTCACTGTCACACTTCACCTGATCGTCTGTGTACGCATCATACACCGCATCAAACACAAGTCCCGACTGCTCAAGAAGCTCCTTAAGCTCTGAAATCTCATAGCATCTCTGGAAATGAGTTTCCTCAAACTTCATGTAGATGTCATCCTCATCCTCTGACTGCTCCTTTATAAAAAGTGTCAGGTCATACTCGTTTATTTTCTCATCGGCATCATAATAATTGTCCCATATAAAGCTGCCCTCATCACGGTTTTCAGCTATGGTATTATCAGCCATGAGCACCTCATATTTATATGGAGTATTGATATCAAATATAAAAATGCCACCCTCTTTAAGACTTTCGCTCACGCAGAAAAAAACTGCCTGAAGATCCTCAGGCTCAAGAATATAATTGATGCTGTCACATGCGCTTACGACGGCACTCACCTTTTCTCCCGGTTCAAACTCTCTCATATCCTGCATCAGATAAAGAATTCTGTCATCCTCTCTCTCAAGCGCCATATCAAGCATGTCAAAAGAATTGTCAATGCCTATCATATCATAGCCTGCATCTGCAAGAAGCGTGGTAAGCTTTCCCGTACCACAGCCTAAGTCCACGACATATCCACTGTCTATGCCATTTGCACGCAGTTTTTCGACAATATATCTGCCCCACACCTCATATGGCACATTGTCCATGAACATGTCATACACCCGGGCAAAACTCGTGTATGCTTCCATAATTACCTCATTTCGTGTTTCTATTTACCGTAATGATATGAGAGTCAAAAGGTATTTTGCCCCTCATTTATGATTAATCAGATTACTACATGCTACGCATTCCCGTAATCTGACTCCACCTCGAAATCCGCTAATTTTCTGCGTTTCCGCAGCAAATTGCTACTTTCTCGGTGTATTTACCGTAACTATTCAGAACCATCCCACGCACATTCGCAAAACCGCACGATACTCGTGCTTTCCCGCTGCTGCGCAGCTAATTTTGCTCATATGTGTGGGGGTGGCTCTATTCGAGCCACCTTGAGAACAAGAAAACCTGCTGCTTACATGCGAGCATGACGCATCAGCTTTTTTTGTTCTCAGTGGTTCTGAATAGTTACTATTAATTATATAATAACAATTAAATGTCTCAAAATCAAGGTTGATATAAGGCACAAAAACCATTATACTAAGCATATGATTGATAATTACGAACACTACATAACAAAAAACATCAAAGCATTTTACAAAAGGCGTCTTTTCTCCCCGATTGTATACATCATTCTGCTTACCGTGCTATGGTTTGCATTTTCACTCGGAGATATTTTATCGCCCATACATATTGATGATTCTGTCAGCTTTGAAGCTGCATACAAGGATTCGGACAGATATGTAAAAACCACCCTTAAAAAGCTTTACTTTACCGGCTACACCATGAAGGACGGCAACGATATCAAGGGCTATTACTACTACTGCATGCGCGATGAGCACTGCTCTATTGTACTGCTTGCACCATCCACCTGTGAGGAGGGTCTGCCCTCTATAGATAAGCTCACAGTGGTCGGTAAAATCGTAAAGGGCAAGGGCACCTACACACAGTTTGTAAATAAACTGTCGAAGGATCTGAGTTGGGATTCCAAGGGACTCTCCGATACCATAACAGGCTGCTATCTTAATGAGCCTGAGTACCATTTGAAAACTACTATTTTTATGTTTGTTTTTTATTTTGGCACTCTTATCTATGCTGTTATAAGCCTGATATTCTACATCCTGTGCATCAGGTTTCCTGTTTTGGCACCGGTATGTCAGAATCTTGTTGTATTCGGCAATCCGCACACGCTGCTTGCCGAGGCTGAGGAGGAGCTTGCGACACTGCCACAGCTTGCCACCGAGGACATGTTTATCACAGAGCACTATTTTATCATGACCTCGCCTTATGGCAATGCCATCGTGCCTATCAAAGAGATTTTATGGATTTACAAATACTCTACCCTGCACAAGATTCTGTGGTATCATTTCAGCATCTCATATACACTGCATATTTCCGCAAATAAGCATCTGTATATTCATTGTCCGAAGAACACGAAGTCTGATATCGATGGTATCATCGATTATCTGGCTGAGGCTAATCATGATATTCTGGTTGGTTTCAGTGAGGAAAACAGATTGAAGGTGCAGGCTGTTCAGGGGAAACCGCTGCATATTGAGAGGCTTCTTGCGTGGAAGAAAAAGAAATAAAGTGTTTCAGTTTATTGGCTTAAATGACGGGGCCTCGCAGGAGCACTGCTGCAAAATACGCTCATACTACGCGAATTTTACAGCAGTGTTCCTGCGAGGCTCCTGTTTGTTGCAGTGTCCAGAGATTTTTGCTATTTTTTAAAATCCCAAATAGATGCCTGTCCGCACCGCATATCTGCCACTAAACGAATACTGAATATTTACCAATTTCATTACCTGCTGCATTAACATTCATGGATTGAACCATAACAAGACCTAATGATAAAATTACTGAAAATATCCTCTTGCACATTTTTTTACTCATATAACTGCCTCCTTTGGTCTATTTTTTGCCTATCCCACACAAAACAAAACTCCTTAATTAAAAAACCTTTTTTTACTTCTACATATCCCATCACCTCATCATTCA
>CAKRNE010000009.1 GCA_934365945.1 uncultured Agathobacter sp.
AACAGACACACCTAACAGTTCAGCAAAATCTTTTGGCTTATAATTTGTGATATTTGATGTATTCATAATAATTTACTTCTTTGAGTATATTTAAACACATTTAATCACATTTGACAATATATTCAATTACTTATTTTCTCCTCCTTTGGTTACATATCTAAATATTATTTTTAAGTGTCTTACATCATTTAGGTCATCTCGAAGCTATTACTGTATACCGATAATCTTCCTGAGTATCTCACCTAGCAGCTTTCCGAGCATAAGCGGAATGACAACAAGCACCACGTACCACAGCAGCTTGTCATACCACACCTTACCATCATTTATCACACAAATAAAGTGCAGCACAACAACCGCCACCGCAAACACAGATGAAAACATCTGCATAAAGCTTGCAAGATGCAGCTTATTTGTCACTTTACCAAGGGTAAAAAGAATCATTGACGCAAAAAACATCGCTATATCCATCTCCCACGGTATCCTGTCTATATATGTGAAAATTTCAAACATATCACGATATTCCCTATGCAGCTCAAGGAATAAATCCACAGATGCTACCATGAGAAGTATTGCGCCTATCACCGAAAACAGAGCCGCAAAATAAATATAACTATTTCCAAACCTGTTCTGTCTGAGCTTATATTTAAGCATCCCCTTCTTCTGCACATACTGCGTGCGCAGATAAGAATCTGTCGCAGCGGCAATAGCCCTGTCACAGTAATCTGCTGCTACCCTGTATACCTTGGCTCCGGCATCGTTATTTTTAAGAGCAAACTCCACAAGGCTCTCTCCTGCCCTGTTGTTGCCACGCTCCGTCGCAGTAACCAGATACCCGACTCCCAGCTTCTGCTCTTTTCCATCAAAGAATGTGGTGACCAGATACTGTCCATAATCAGCAAGCGCATCCACATTGCCAAGCTCCACCGCCTTCTTCCACCAGTATACGGCGCGCCCCGGGTCCTTATACGTGCCCTGTCCGTTTTCAAACATATTTGCTGCCATATTCATGGCATCCGCATCTTGTGCCTCTGCCAGAGACATAAACTGACGGAATGCGCCCTCCATATCATTTTGTCTGTATGCTGCCATAGCCATATCAAACGCTTTACTTTTCATATTGTTCTCCTTGACAGCCTTTGCTGTTTTCTCCTTATTATAATGTATTTAAAGCTATGATAGCAATATGACTTCTTTCCCAATTTAGTATATGTTTTTCTTTAGTGCTACAGCAGAGATTGCGGACACAATAGGCACCGTTAGTATTACTCCAAGCGTCGCTGAAATTCCCTGAATTATTTCAATTCCGATTGAATACATATCAAGCACCTGATAATACTGATAGTTATAGCTGTAAATATATACAAAGGTATTAATCGAACCACCGGCAAAAGCAAGAATCAGCGTATTGGACATGGTTCCCATCATGTCCTTTCCGACATTTATGCCTGATTTAAACAGCTCTTTGGTGTCAAGCCTTTGATTTTTATCATGAATCTCATTAATAGTGCTTGCTACAGACATGGCAACATCCATCACTGCACCCAGAGCCGATATCAGTATCCCTGCAAACATCAGCTCTCCCACCTTTATATCTGTCATCTCACCAATATAAATAAGGCTTTCTATGTCATCCACATTATAGCCGGATATACGGCATATTTTTCCAAATACAAATGCGAAAACTGCTGCCAGCACAACGCCTATTATCGTGCCGACGATTGCACAGATTGATTTTGCAGTAAATCCATCTATCAGATACATAACAACAATCGTTGTTATAATTACCACAAATGCCGCCGCAAAAATAGGAGACACGCCTCTGTAGATAAGCGGCATAAATACAAATAAAATACAGCAGAAGGTAAACACAAGCCCTACAGCTGATTTAAAGCCTTTGAGTCCTCCTATTAAAACTAAAACTATAAGGAAAAAGGCAATTATCATATACAGCTGATTTCCTCTGTCATAGTTATAGACACTTACCGTTGTAAGCTCATCCGACTCGCTGATTATTACTATTACCTTTGTTCCTATTCTACATCTGGCACCATACAGATACGATGAAGAACTAGTGGCATCCAGGATTTCTCCTTTATGCTCACCAGTTCTTATTTTGACCTTTATCTGCTGCTGCCCTGCCCTGACATTGTCATCTTCACCCGTAGAGCCATCAGAAGCCTTTGAAGAGCTATCCGAATAATCCGAGCTGACAATCTCTGTCACCGTCGCTTTTTCAAAATCACGACAATCAGTTGATTGAAGCTCTGTCTTTTCCACATTGTTCAGTGATATTCCAAATGCAACTATCAGAGCAATACTTATTATTGCAATACAGATTTTCTTCACTATTTTCTCTCTTTTCCGGCAAATACCACTGCTGTTCCTGCTGCTCCAAGACCAATCACACAAACAATTGTCCAAAGCATTGCCTGTGACTCATCACCGGTCTTAACCTTAGAGACTGATTTATTGTTTGACTTCTCTGATTCAGATGCTTTTTTAGTTGACTGCTCTGATGCTCTCTCTGATTCAGATGTCTTTTCTGTTGGCTGCTCTGATGCTTTCTCTGATTCAGATATCTTTTCTGTTGACTGCTCTGATGATTTTGGCGGTTCCTGTGTAGTCACCTTTACAAGTCCGTTTCTGGCTGTTGTAAGGTTTTCAAGTACCTTGTTAATCTGTGCCTGCTCAGTCTCAGGGCTGATACTGTTTGCGGCATCCATCGCATCCTTTAAAGCCTTCCAGCTACTAGCAGTGTAGTCCTTCTCTACCAGTGTATTATCAGTAAGCTCTTTATCTATCTCTGCAAACTTAGCATCAACTGCTGATTTGTCTGCTGATTTTACAATAGTAACAGTATTATCAATTGCACTGTCATTATCAGTACGATAAGTGTTAATTGTCATGGTTGTCTCTGTCACATCGATGAGTGAATATGTAGGGACATCCTCCTGCCATCTGTTTGCTATATATGACTGCTGACGTGATACGAGGTCATAATACTTACTTCCTGATGAACTGCTGGCTGTAAGATAAAGAATTCCCTTAGGATCTACCACATACTCTCCTGTTTCTGTAATTCTGTCTGCATCCATCACAGATGTAAGATAAGATAAGTAAGCCTTTTCTGATTCATCTGTTGTGTCTGCTTTTACATTTCCCGGTGCTACGGTCAAAGTTCCCTCACTTGTATATTCAATATCCTTATCAAGCATTTCATCAAATTCATCATCAGTATATGTAACTGTCTTTTCAGTCTGATTGCCTGAAAGAAATTTACTTCTTGAATAAGCATGGTCATGTCCTGTAAGCACAGCATCTACACCATATTTCTCAAATGTCGGTGTAAGAGCATAACGTAAATTCACAATCTCAGGCTCATTTGAATGCTCTGCTGAGCCATAGATATCCTGATGCAATGTAACTACCTTCCACTTGCAATTGGCATTTTTTGCAACTGTATTCTGAATAAACTGAATATGCTCCGCTGAGTTTGTATCCTGTGTATTAAGCATCATAAAAAGCACATCACCATATGTAAAATAATAATCGCCACCTACTTTTCCATTATCTCCCAGATTGCTGAGATTTGGAACATTAAAATGGTACTGATAGTTGGCATTGTCTGCATCATGATTACCGACAGTCGTTGCTACCGGCAATGACGTAAGTGTATCCGGTGAAAGATATCCTGCATACTCTATCTCACTTGTTGTAGAACTCTTTCCCGGGGCTTTTTTCTTTGTTGTCTGAATCTGGTCTCCTGCTGACACGATAAAATCAGTTCCTGCACTTTGTATCTTTTTCAGTGTCTGTGACCAATTGTAGCTGTCATTTGCTACTGCATTGCTCTGTGCATTGTAAAACTCCTCTGTATCAGCTCCCTTTAATTCATTAGATGAACCAATCTGTGGATCACCTACAAAAGCAAATCTGAATTTACCTGTATTTCCTGTTTTAAAGGACTTTATTTCCTTGTCATCCACCTTATAGTAATATGTGGTCTGAGCTGCAAGTCCTGAAATAGTTGCCTTATTGCTATTGTATTCATTTCCATCTTTATCCTTTTGTCCGGTGCTCTTAGTCGCAATCTGAACAGTCTTTCCATCACTTAAATCAGCATTTAAACCATATGTCAGTGAAACTGTATCTGTTGTCTTTGAATACCATGCAAAGTTCATGGTTGACTCATTAACTCCCGGTGTCATAGAAACAGTTGTCCAATCCTTGCTAAGCTTATTCTCCCATTCATTTGTCCTCCAGCTTGTAAAGCTCTCCCCATAAGAAGACTCTGCACTAGAATTTCCATCCTTTGCTGCCTTTGCAAATATTGATGTTGCCGGTGTGATTATCATTGTTGCTGCAAGAAATGCCGCAATGATCTGATTTCTCTTTTTCATTTTATTCCTCCATGTGTAAATCATTTAACCATAATGGATTATACAGTGCCCCGGTAAACTCTATACTTGCTCTATGTAAAAACTATGAGATATTTTATATGAATACTGTCGTTGCAGGTCACCATGAAAACATGTACAGCAAAATGCCGCACCCGAAGGTGCGGCATCTAAGAGGTTTATAAAATGTTTAGTTTTAAAGCTGTTTTATTTACAAGCTTTCTTCTTGCGATATGTAGCTGCTGTAATTGCAACTGCTGCAAGTCCGAGTAAGCATACATATGTAGCTACTTCATTGTCATCGCCACTCTTTGGAGCTGTTTTTTTGGTATCAATAGCAGCCTGGTCTGTTACGGAAATAACGTAATCAGATGCATGAGTGAATGTAAGTAATGCTGAACCATCATCTGCAATCTTTACAGACATCTGACCCTCAAGTGCCTTTGTCTTTGTATTGTAATAGTAAAGGTTAGCATACTTTCCTGCATATGACTTTCCAAGGTCGATTGAAAGAACCGGTTTGAAACCAAACTCACCTTCATGTGCGAGGCTGATTTGTACTACCTTCTTTGCATCCTTTTCAACCTTAGCTGACTTAATTACATCCTCAGGAATCTTTTTGCTATCAACTGTAACTGACATATTTACATCCTTTGCAGGAACCTTTGACACGTCAGAACCATTGATAATCCACTTGATTCCATCTCCCATATCAAGAACTAGTTTCTTCTGCGTTCCCTTAATGGCTGCAATTGCATCCTTTGAGATAACACCTGTTTCGTCCATCTTAACAGCAATAGTATCCTTTGCAGAAGCATTCTTGATTTTATCTACCTCTTTACTCCAGTCAACCTTTGCTACTGTTGGTGTTGTATCGTCCTTGCCTGGCTCTGCTGGTGTTGTATCGTCCCTACCCGGCTTCTCCGGTGTTGTGTCTTCCTTGCCCGGCTTCTCTGCCTCTGCTACCTTAATATCACATGTTGCTGTAACATTCTTACCTGATACTGCCGTTGCAGTAATCTTTACGCTTCCTGCTTTTACTGCAGTTACCTTTCCGTCCTTTGATACTGTTGCTACACTCTCATCTGATGATGTCCATGTAACTGATTTGTCTGTTGCATTCTCAGGACCTACCGTTGCTTTAAGTTCAACTGTCTCTCCCTCTTTAAGGTTTGCGGTTGTCTTATCAAGCATAATTGTTGTTGCCGCAACTTTCTCTGGGGTCGGCTGTGGTTCAGGCTCCGGTGTTGGCTGTGGCTGTGGTTCTGGTGTTGGCTGTGGCTGTGGTTCAGGCTCCGGTGTTGGCTGTGGCTTCTCTGCCTCTGATACCTTAATATCACATGTTGCTGTAACATTCTTACCTGATACCGCTGTTGCAGTAATCTTTACTCTTCCTGCTTTTACTGCAGTTACCTTTCCGTCCTTTGATACTGTTGCTACACTCTCATCTGATGATGTCCATGTAACTGATTTGTCTGTTGCATTCTCAGGACCTACCGTTGCTTTAAGTTCAACTGTCTCTCCCTCTTTGAGGTTTGCTGTTGTCTTATCAAGAGTAATTGTTGTTGCCGCAACTTTCTCTGGGGTCGGCTGCGGTTTTGGTTCCGGTGTTGGCTGTGGTTCCGGTGTTGGCTGCGGCTGTGGCTGTGGTTTTTCTGCCTCTGATACCTTAATATCACATGTTGCAGTAACATTCTTACCTGATACCGCTGTTGCAGTAATCTTTACTCTTCCTGCTTTTACTGCAGTTACCTTTCCATCCTTTGATACTGTTGCTACACTCTCATCTGATGATGTCCATGTAACTGATTTGTCTGTTGCATTCTCAGGACCTACCGTTGCTTTAAGTTCAACTGTCTCTCCCTCTTTAAGGTTTGCTGTTGTCTTATCGAGAGTAATTGTTGTTGCCGCAACTTTCTCCGGTGTTGGGTCTACTGTTTTCTTCACTTCAGCAAGAATGACTGTTCCTCCATCCTTTGCTGCAGGAATTGTAACAGCAACTGTCTGATCACTTCCTACTTTATATGTAGCATCGCTGTATAAATCCTTTACCTCTGTTCCTGCTGCTAAGCTAACCGGAATAGTCACTGTCTTAGCGGCATCCTTTACATTGAGTGCAACTGTAATGGCATTTCCATTATATGCTCTTTCAAATACACTGTAGCCCTCTTCATTTGATGTGGCAATATTCTTTCTTGTTCCTTTTGAAAGGAGTGTGCTGTAAGCATTTCTTATAGCTAGAAGCTTCTTATAGTGATTGTACATACTTGAAGCATCTGTTTTCTGACTCTCAAGCGCAGCCCAATCGAAATCATATCTGTTACTCTGAATTGGGTAATTGTTTAATCCATGCTGTCCAAGCTCCTCACCATAGTAGATAACCATCTGACCCTTTGATGTAAGCTGAAGAGCTGCTGCTACCTTTGCTGCATTAAGTGCCTGCTCCTCTGTCATTCCTTTTTCTTTCATAAGCTTGTCTACCAGGCTGTCCTCGTCATGACTGCTTAAGAAAGCACCAAGTGTTGCTGTATTGTTGATTGAGTCATTTCTGCTCTCAAGGAAAGACTCTGTTTCCTCTACATTTCCTGATACAAAGTTTACAGCCTGATCATTGTAGTCAAAATCAAGAAGTGAATCCATTCTTCCTGTTCCAAGCTCTCCTGCTGTATTTCCATATCCAGCTCCTGAATACTCTCCAATCATCTTGAACTCTGCATTGGCCTCTGTAAGTGCATTTTTGAATGCTGCCCATGTCTCTGAGTTTACATGCTTAACTGTATCTACTCTATAGTAGTCAATGCCATATTCTTTAACCCAGTCTGTCTGCCACTCAACGAGCTGATTCATTACATCCTCGTTTTCTGTAACAAAATCAGGTAAACCTGAAAGTGAGTCATATACATCATCACCTGTAACTGTGTTTGAATCATCTCTGAGCATCTTAACAGTATTACCATTTTTATCTTTTAAGATAGAATTAAAGTAATCCTCAGTGCCATATCCTGCATGATTCAATACGACATCTACCATCAGCTTCATACCGCGGGCATGTACCGCATTGATAAGTGATTTAAACTCTGCCTCTGTTCCAAGATGTGGATTGAGCTTTGTAAAATCACTTGCCCAGTATCCATGGTATCCTGTTGTAGCAATTCCGTCATCACCTGTTTTTGCATCTGAATTTTCCACAATCGGTGTAATCCAGATAGTATTTACGCCTAAATCCCCGAGATAATCAAGCTTCTGCTCAAGTCCTACAAAATCTCCTCCATGATAGCTTAAGCTTCCTTCCTTATCAAATACATCTGTTGTATTGTAAGCTTTATCATTTGAAGTATTTCCATCATAGAATCTATCAGTACATGTCATATAGATAACAGCCTCATCCCAATCAAAGCTTGAGCTGTCATTCTTTGTAACCTCTACCTGTGTAGAAGTTTTGTAGATGTTTCCATAAATATCTGTCACAACTACAGGGATATTCTTTGTTCCCAGTGCTGTTTTATCTGTTACTGATATTGTTCCTTTCATAAGCTTTGGCTCTATGCTTAATGTGTCAAGTCCAAGCTCTGAAACATCTGCTGTTATGCTGCTTACCTCATCCTTTGTGATGGCATCCTTGTCAGCTCCATCAAAAGCTACGCTAAGCACATTGTTTTGATTGTAATTCATCTTGCTATTTGACAAGCTTGCTTTGATTTCAAGGTTGTCAAATTTCTTGTATGTGAAATATGATACATCTTTTCCATCAACATTTTTGCTGTTGGTATTGAATGCATCAAGCACGTCCTTGCCATCCACAATGTAGTAATATGTGTACTCTCCAGACTTGCATCCGTTCACATCATATTCATAACGCTCTGTTTTTGCATTATATGTCATATCATGAGTTTGTCCGTTTATAACAACTTTTACTTTACCTTCTAATGATTTCTCATTATCAGTTGTCATAAGGCTGTCATCTCTGTAGTAGAAAGAAATCTTATCCTCGTTTCCTTTCATCTCATAGCCCTTGTTGTATGGAAGAACCTCTGTGACACCTTTACCCTGTACAAGCTTGGCTTTTACAATAGTCTGGTTTGCAGGTACGAAAATAGAGTGATCTCCACCATCCTTCTCAAGCCACTTATCCGCTTCAGCTTCTCCACTCCTTCTGACGCAGAAGCCCAGATTCATGTCTGCTTCTGAATCCTTTACAGGAACTATAATATAATGCTTTCCGTTAATCTCCTGTGTGTAGATTTCTGTTCCATCACCAAATCCACTATTCCAAGAGTAGATGTTCCAGCCATCATAATCATTGTTCTGACGCTCATACTCAACAATTACTTTTCTTTCTCTCTGCTCTTTAATTGCCGGAAGCTCTGTATATGTGTTCTTATCACCATTTACGATGTACAAATCAACAGTTTTATTTGCATCTGTATTATTAAATGTATGATCGTCAGTCTGCCAAGACCAGCTTCCTTTTGAACGTGGAATCATTCCGATTTTTTTAACATCGGTTGTAATTGAAGCCTTAAGCCACTCGTTACCGTCAGATAATTTTACTTTTTCTGTAAAAGGAATATCTCCAATGTCACTACCATCAATTTCCCACATATGTACATCTGCAGCATCTACATCCATATGTGCGGCATATGAATCGTAAAAATAGATATTGTATGTGTACTGTTCTGCTACAACGTTTACTGTAATCTCTGATGTTTCATTATCAGTTGCTGCAATAAGCTTTACTGAACTTACACCTGACTTTTTAGCCACTGTGAGTTTATTTCCGCTAAGTGTAACCTTGTCATTTTTTTCATTTAATTTGTATGTAACACTAACCTGCTCCTCATTTCCGTCAGCTTTGTAAAGATTAAGCTTGTCCGGAAGTTCTAAAGCTGATCCCTCTGTTACAGTAAGTGTCTTACTCTCAAGACCAGGTACTACAAGCTTGCTGTTACCATCTTGCACCTCTGAATTTGCAGGATCTGTAATCCAACTGTTTTTTCCAGTTTTATCAATAAGAAACTTATACTGATAAATACCCGGCTCAAGTTTACCTGTTGTTACTGTAAAGAAATCATCCTTTTTCTCCATCTGTAAGCCATCATCCCAGTTCGTTCCCGGAACCGTTCCCATAAGTCTTACATCTGTCTCATCCTTATAATCACCGGTAGCATCCAGATTAAATGTGACGGTCTTGTCATCATTTAACTTCGGGCTTTCTCCTTTTACAACCGGCTTGACAGGCGGATTGCTAACCGAGTCAATCCATCCGCTTGGCTTAGTATCAGAAACAACTGTAGAATCCTTATCGTCACTACTCATAGTAACCCACTTTTCAGTTACTTCCTTATCAGGTGTGAACTCAACATTTGAAGTTTGAATATTATTGTTATTGGTAAATATACAATGTACTTCATTGGTGGACATCGTAATAGTAAAACTATACCAGCCATCATTTTTGCTGTCCTTTTCTGTCTCAGCTCCAGGCCAATCACCAATATAGCTATACTCTGGAATTGTGTCCCAACTGCCTCCTTGCTTAATATAGGTATATACCTTATCCCACTGACTTGCAGGCTTAAAGTGCATCGTAATAGTCTGCTTATCAAAGGTACTGGCTGCCGCAGATACTGTCGGCAACGACGGAAGCATCGTAAATGCCATAACAATGGCAAGAACTATTCCGCTCAATCTCCTAAATAGTTTCTTCATATTTCCTCTCCTTTTCTTTTCGCACATGTTTTCGTACGTTTTCGTAAATATATTATAATCTTTTCGTCTTTTTTCGGCAATTGGGATAATTAGAGAATTATTGCATAGAAAATTGGTGAATATTACTATTTTTTTGTTTTTTATTTAAAAAAACTGTTTTTCTGGTACTTGTGGTCTTAGATATTTTAGATGATTTTTACAATCAAATTTTGTGAATTATTTTTTTCAGTGATTTCTTTAATATATACCTCATATATATGTCATAATTCTATATGAATATGACATAATTATTCACACAAAAAGAGCCTCCACATTTCTGTGAAAGCTCCTTTTGCAAACTAAAAAACTAAAAAACTATAAAAAGGGAAATGATGACTAAACCCTTTACAGTGGGTATTTTATCACACATCACTGTCTGTTTGCAATACTTAGTTAAATAGTTTATTATTATAAATTTAATTTTTTAATCAGCCATCCTGACATATATGCAGCTATCCCCAGATGATTTCTTCCTTGGCTGCCTCCACGTTTTCCTCGGAATGCTCCACTTCCTTGGAGAAAACTCTTGCAACCTCCATCTGGTCCTCTATGGTGAAGCTGCCACCGTTTTTGTAGAAGCGTGTGGCATTCATATCCCTGACTATCATGGTAAACATGACGCTTAGATATGCATAAACCATGATATTTGAGTCATAGATAGCATTCATGATATATCTGAAGGTAAAGTATACAAGAAGCTGCTCAATATCGTTTTCACGGTAATCGCTGCTATCCATGTACTCCTTCATGCGTTTTTCATAGCTCTCCTCTGTGAGGACTGACTGCATATCATCCTTGAAATCCTGCCATACCTGGCGCAAAAGCTCCATCTCATTGATGATACCGAAGCGGATATCAAAATGCTCATATGAGAAATCATTAAACGATAGCCAGTCTATGTGCTTTTCAACATCGTTCTGGCTCAGCTTCTTCTGGTACTCATTTGCCCTGTCAAGGTACTCCTCCACGCGCACTCCGATTGGCTTTGTTCTATCCTGAAGTATGGCAATCAGCTCGCGCTGCACCTCCTCGAAAAAGGCAGCCTCCTCCTCTGTAACGCCCTGGTCATCATCACTGTCTCCAAAAAGCTCCTGTTCTACAAACTTAACAGGCTTTGTTTTGCTGAAAAATATTCGGCAGACCTCCTCGCACGCAAGGCTCAGACACTTCTGCTCCACGTTTCTGTACTCTATGCCAAACCTTGGGAAATCAGTACACACCTCACTAAGCGATGCCTCGCCCGCTGCTATGTACAAATCACACAGATTCTTGTCGTTTAGCATAATGCAGCGGCCGCAATTGTTTGTGCGGATGCCGTGCCCGCCATCCTCTGTCTCATACATGCCATTTCTCAGGCGCTCTCCGACCTCTCCCGGCAGTGTCTGATAATATTCATATGAATCCTCATCAATATCAATTTCCCAGCCCAGACAGCAGCTATCCTTGCAGTCTCCGGCTATGCAGCTAAACTCTGAAAAATAATCAGGTACACGGACTATCATACTTCTCTCTCCTTCAGTAAATCTTCGTTTGTTGTATCATTGTGCTTATTTCTGAAGCGCGCCTCTATAGCCGCCCAGTCAGGGTCCTCATTTCCCTTGAAAAAGTTGTAGCCTATGTATCCGATGCACCACACAAGCCCTGCAAAGGTCGTGGAAAATGCTATCTTTATGATACTCTTAAGCAAAAGCGGAAGTGTCAGCATATCATTGCCAAATGCAATGATAATCACATGAATAGGCTTAATCAGCATAAGCCAGCCTCCCACATAAAGCGCTGCCAAAATGCCAAGCGCATAGCACAGTATTCCTAATAATTTATCGCATTTTTTCTTCATTTCAAATCCTCTTACAAATTTTTTATCAAATTTTTTATCAATTTCTTCTCAAATTCTCTTATCAAATTTTCTTATCAAATTCTCTTTTTCTAAATGCAATATAGTTATTCACTCACACACATTACGATTTATATTTTCGTAAATTCCAGTATGGACACTTCTCCCGTTGCTCTCGTCTTTTTCATGTCTATCACACGCTGGTTTGCAGAGCCCTTGAATTTGAGCGTGATATCCTTCTGCTCCTCTATAAACGGACCGTCTACCAGAACATCTATCATGGATAAAAGCTCATCCGTATACTCCGTGTGCTTGCGTCCGTTTGCAAGCAGCTCCTCGTACAGATAGCCTGTGTAAGCCCACACATCCTTATTCGGATAGCGCTCCTTGACTCTTCTCATAAACGGCACAAGTGCCTCCTGATTCTCCTCCTCAAACGGATCACCACCTAAAAGGGTAATTCCCTGCACATAGGCAGGCGCAAGCGAGTCGAGTATCTCGTTTTGTATCTGTTCATCAAACGGCTCTCCATAGTCAAATTCCCATGTTTGCGGCTGAAAACAGCCCTTACAGTGATTTCTGCAGCCTGATACAAAAAGCACAGTACGGCAGCCCAGTCCGTTTGCGATGTCACAATATTTTATTCCTGCATAGTTCATATATTTTCCTCGTGTCTGAGATTATAGTTCCATTTAAAAATCGCACTGCCTATTATTATAACATATCCAATCACACTTAGATAGTCCGGTATCTGTTGTAAAAAGACAAATCCAAGCATGGCGGCAAAAATAACCTGTGAATAGTCGAACACCGATATCTCCTTTGCAGGAGCCTTGGTGTATGCCTTTGTGATAGAAAGCTGTCCTCCTGTAGCTGCGGCTCCTGCCAAAAGCAGCATGACAATCTGATATGCACTCATAGGCTTTGCTCCGACAAACAGAAACGGTGCTGTCACTATACATGAAAATACCGAAAAGCACATGACTATCACAGGACCTCTCTCGCCCTGCTTACCGAGCTTTCGTACAAATGTATACGCAACACCTGCGCCAAAGCCTCCTATTACGCCAATCATTGCATTTAAAAACTGCATATTCATGGATGGCTTCACCACAAAAACAGCACCTATAAATGCCGTCACCACGCACAGCCACTCTGTCTTGTTTGCTTTCTCCTTAAGCACAAAATAAGACATGATTATGGCAAAAAAAGGTGACAATTTGTTTAAGATATTGGCATCTGCAATGGCCAGATGGTCAACAGCATAGAAATTGCATATGAGCCCTGTCGTTCCAAAGAAGCTTCGCAGAAAAAGTCCCTTCCAGCTATTCTTTTTTATTTTGAAGCCTTCATCACTCTTTGCCAGTAAGATAACAGCCGCTGCCGCCGCGACTGCATTCCTGAAAAAAGCCTTCTGCATGGTCGGCAAATCTCCCGACAGCCTCACAAAAAATGTCATCAGGGCAAAAAAGAACCCTGCCATTATGATATATATTATTCCTTGTTTCTTATCGTTCATACTTATAGTATAACGTATTCTGTCAAGAGGGCGGGAGAAAAAGCCTGCCATTTTGCTCGTAAAAAAGGACCGCCCGGGTGAGCGGTCCTTTTTAGATGAAGGGAAAAATATAAAAAGAAAATAGTTTTAATTAATTGTCTGTATCAGCCCTTCACACTTCCCATGGCAACACCGCCTACGATGTGCTTTGAAAGAATAAGGTAAACCACTATTACAGGAAGGATAGAGAATGTAATCATCATGTATACCTTTCCCATATCAAACTTCAAGAAATCTGCACTTCTAAGCTGTGCTAACAGTATTGGAAGTGTCTTCTTATTGTTTTCGTGTAATATAAGTGCCGGAGTGAAGTAATTGTTCCAGCTGCTTACAAAGGAGAAAATTGCCTGTACTGCTATTGCCGGCTTCATCAACGGAAGCACGATATGATTAAATGTCCTAAACTCTCCGGAGCCGTCAATTCTGGCTGCCTCAATGAGAGACAACGGAAGTGAGCTCTCCATATACTGCTTCATGTAAAAATATGTGACAGGTGAAGCAATTGTCGGAACTATAAGTGGAATAAACGAATCCATCAGTCCCATGCCTGTTACCAATTTAACAAATCCAAGTGCTGTAACCTGTGTAGGAATCATCATAACCATCAGTATAAAGGTGGAGATGAATTTCTTGGCCTTGAACTCATATGCATGTATGGCATATGCTGTCATTGTCGAAAAGTATACACACAATACTGCACTGCAGGCTGCTACGAAAAGGCTGTTAAACATACCTCTTATGACCGGAAGTGTGTCATGTAAGAGTGAGTTCCAGTTGTCAAGCAGATGCGTACTCGGAATTGCCGTAAATCCTGACTGCAGCTCTCCGTTTGATCTGGTCGCATTGATTATCATTACATAGAACCAGAACAAACAGAAGAAAGAGATTATCACAAGCACGATATATGCTAATGCACGTCTGGCATGGATTCCCATACCTTTATTTTTTTTATTTACATTTGCTGCCATATCGACCTACTCCTTTCTCTTATCATCGTTGCCGCTGAGCTTGAATACCGCTATACTAAGTATTGCAGTGATGATAAACAGTATGACTGACAGTGCACCGGACATTCCATAATCCTTACTGTACAGACGCTTATTTAAGTACATGATAAGTGTCATGCTTGATCTGACCGGATTACCGGTTCCGTTTGTCAAAATCTGTGGTACATCAAAGAGCTGTAAGCCACCGATAAGTGATGTAATGATTACATATATCAGTATCGGTCTAAGGAGCGGAAGTGTTATCTTAAAGAACACCTGACGCGCTGAGGATGGAATCATAAACCGTGCTCCCGCAGATGCACTCCTTGCCAAATTTGACACCACTGAAAAAGCCGATGCTGCTTTGGCAGAGCTTAAGGCTTACTGGGATAAGCTGCTTGGCCACTTTACCATAGCTTCATCCGAAGAAAAGCTTGACCGCATGGTAAATGTATGGCATCAGTATCAGTGCATGGTTACATTTAACATGAGCCGCTCGGCTTCTTATTTTGAATCAGGCATCGGACGAGGCATGGGCTTTAGGGATTCCTGCCAGGATCTGCTCGGCTTCGTGCATCTGATTCCGGACAGGGCAAGGGAGAGAATACTTGACATCGCAGCCACACAGTTTGAGGACGGCTCTGCCTACCACCAGTATCAGCCTCTCACTAAAAAGGGTAACGCCGACATAGGCTCAGGCTTCAATGATGACCCGCTGTGGCTTATCGCTGCTGCCGCTGCTTACATCAAGGAGACAGGCGACTACTCTATACTTGACGAGTCAACACCGTATGACAGCGATCCTTCAAAGGCAACTGACTTTATGGAGCATCTGCGCCGCTCGTTCAACTATACGATCAATCATCTCGGACCTCACGGACTGCCGCAGATTGGACGTGCTGACTGGAATGACTGTCTGAACTTAAACTGCTTCTCCGAGGAGCCGGGCGAGTCCTTCCAGACCTTTGGACCGTCTGAGGGGCCAAATGCTGAGTCAGTTTTTATCGCAGGCATGTTTGTAAAATACGGAAAAGACTATGTAGAAATCTGCAGACACAGGGGACTTTGCGACGAGGCCGATAAAGCCCAAAAAGCTATTGAACAGATGGAAAAAACCGTCATGGATGCCGGATGGGATGGCGAGTGGTATCTTCGTGCATACGACCACTACAAGCACAAGATTGGTTCCAAGGAATGTGAGGACGGAAAAATCTTTATTGAGCCACAGGGCTTTTGTGTTATCGCTGAAATCGGAAAGGATGAAGGACTCTGCCTTAAGGCAATGCAGTCTGTTGAGAAATATCTTGATACCAAATACGGTATCGTGCTCTTACAGCCGCCTTACCACAGATATCATGTGGAGCTTGGTGAAATCTCTTCTTATCCACCTGGATACAAGGAGAATGCCGGCATCTTCTGCCACAACAATCCTTGGATTTCTATAGCAGAGACTGTTATCGGCCGTGGAAACAGAGCATGGCAGGTATACACCAGAACATGTCCTGCATACATTGAGGATATCAGCGAGATTCACCGCACCGAGCCTTATGTATACAGCCAGATGATTGCCGGAAAAGATGCGCCTAACTTCGGTGAGGCAAAAAACAGCTGGCTGACCGGTACTGCTGCCTGGACCTTCCTGGATGTCTCACAGTACATCCTCGGTATCCGTCCTGACTACGATGGTCTTATCATAGATCCTTGTATTCCTGATACTATGGACGGCTTTACAGCTAAGCGTGAGTTCCGTGGCAATACTTACCACATTACGGTCAGAAATCCTGCTCACGTACAAAAGGGTGTGACAAAGCTCATCGTGGATGGTGCTGTTATGGACGGAAACATAATTCCTGCTATTAACGGAACCGGACACGATGTTACAGTTGAGGTTACTATGGGCTAGAGCTACCGGACAGGTCTCTGTACTGCTTCAATAAATATGACTTTGAATACGAAAATGCCGCCGCAGAGCAAGCTCTACGGCGGCATTTAGACTGCTGGTGATGCTATCCTATCAACACATTTTTTCCCTCAAATGCAAATCCATAGTGTCTGATTCTTTCTTTTGGGATACCCTGTGCCAAAAGCTCTGCATCATAGTTTTTCTCTTCTATCTGCTGTCTGGCTATATGTAACGTTTCCTCCAAATCTTTTTCTTTTTCACGGTGAACTTTAAATTCCATGATTACAGCCGGCAGGTTTTCCTTCTTTGGAATCATCATGACATCATATCTGCCGAATCCGCTCTCACGATTGGATTTTAACACATAGTTTTCTGCCTGCTCAGCCATCAGGCCCAGTACAAATCCATGATAGAAACGTTCGGTTTCCTCCAAACCTGTTTTCCCGCTTCCAACATCAAAATAGCTAAAAGTCTCCTGTGTCACACGGTTCATGTAATAATTCATTACTTCCAGATCATTTTCCATCATTGCTTTAATAAATTTATTATAACTGGCTGTTGCATTTCTAAACCATGCTGCAAACAAAGTTTCAAACATACACTTTGTCTCGAAATTTGTGATTTTTAAATGATACCAGGGTTTCATCAGCTCTCCACGATATTCCACTTCAACCGCTTTAAGATATCCGCTTGCCATCAGTAGACTCCAGATTGCACTTTCATTCACATCCAATTGATTAAACACTATCTGCTCATCAAAGCTTTCCACAATCTCTCTCTCCTGCAACAGTTCTTCCATCTTTGTCTTTACCTCTGATGATGCCTTCTGAATCAGATTACTGACCATCCCATTAGAACTGGTTGCCACCCAATATGTCTGGTATCTTTTTTCCTTTAAAAAACCGGTAATTGACCATGGATTGTAAATATCCTTCACAGAGCCAAATACAAAACCATCATACCATTTTTTTACCTTTTCTTTTTCACCAGACATACCATAGCTGTCCAGTGCAGCAAAAACCTCTTTCTCAGTAAATCCAAAACAGGTGCTATATGCTTCTGATGTCAGAGTCACAACTCTAAGATTATTCAAGTCTGAAAACAGTGATTCTTTTGATACCCTTGTAATTCCGGTCATAACCGCGCGTTCCATGTATGAATTTGTCTTGAATGTGGCATTAAACATACTCCGCATAAATCCGGTAAATTCTTCCCAATATCCATTGATATACGCTTCCTGCATCGGGGTGTCATATTCATCCAGAAGGATGATTGCTTTCTTTCCGTAATACCTGAACAGACAGGCTGCCAGACTGTTCAAAGCCCGAAATACTGTCTCATTTGTCATTTTTTTATCAGGTGTAATTGTATTGACATAAATATCCAGTTCTTTAAAGAAATTTTTTTCCGACTCCTCAATTTCACTTTTCTGAAAAAAGCTGTAATGCTCCTGATATGCACGATACACAGCGGATATAATTCCATCTCTTGCGTCTACATAATTATCCGCCTTAATTGCTGCAAAGCTGACAAAAATTACAGGATACTGACCTTGTAAATTTCTGTATTTTTCTTCATTCCAGATAGATAATCCCTCAAACAGCTCAGACCTTCCTGCGTACTGATTGGAGAAAAAACACTTCAGCATATCCATGTTTAAAGTCTTTCCAAAACGGCGCGGTCTGGTAATCAATGTAACCGTATCCCTTGATTCCCACCATTCCTTTATGAAATCCGTTTTGTCTACATAAAAGTTATCATTTTTTCTGATATCTTCAAATCCCTGATTTCCAATACTTATTACTTTTTCCATGTTCTGTCTCCATTCATGCTCTTCCCATGTTTTTATCTCTAAGAGATGCTGTTATGTAATTGAGACCTGCCACATATGCTCCTCGGTCTCTCCCATGTGAAACATCTCTTTGGTCTGTTCATCATGAGTATCATCAGGCTCATAGTTGCCAAGAAGATGTACGAGATACTTCTCCTGCTCATCTGCCGGCGAGACCGTCTCAATGTGTTTTTGCAATTCCTCAAGAAGCTGCTTTGGCTCCATGTCTGCATCGACTGCGATTCCAAAGCACTTCTTCGCAAGACCTGCAGTATAATACAGCTCGTAGTTACTTACAAGCACTGATTTCTTGCGTAAGCATTTGAGTATGATGCTTTGTCTGGCTATTGATGTAATCATATTATTCCTTTCCGAGTTAGCTGGAATACCTCTAAGTCCAAGTTATTTCCATTATACCCTATTTGCTTTTTGTTTCAAGAGTATAACATGATATAGCCAAAGATAACTTAAGAGAGTCCTATGAAGTGGCAACAAATCCCGTCAGGAAATAATAAAGCGCTCCCAGTGCCTTTCCAATAGCCATAGAAATCACTATAATCCCAAGACCGGCGCGAAGCTTCATGCGCTTATATATAATAGGGAATGTGTGCAGTATTTCTGCAAGTGCCACTGCAATACATCCGACAAATATGCCGACACAAAGTCCATATATTGCAATAATTATATTCCCACAGATATTGCTTACAGGTACTTTTGGCATATTTACAAAGCCCAGATTATATGCCGTATCAAGCACTGACGATATATTACCTGCCACCACACCACATATCATGACATTTTCTATAAGTATTATATTTTCTATCCTGCTGCACCGAAGTATACGCGGCACCACTCCTATCACGAGCACGAATGCAAATACACCGGCTGACACTCCTGCCCCTGCTAAAAACGCTATCACTGACAAAAATATTTCACGCAATATATATTCAAACATCCTGCTTTTCCTTTACCTTGTCTATTATTGTGTTCCACGTATCTTTGTTATGCTTATCCATCTCCACCTGAATCGGCGTGACATCGTCGGATAGCTTACGCTTTCCGATATGATTAAAAAACAATATGATTCCGACCGCCAGACCAATGCAGTAAAACACCTCAAGCACCGATACCTGTGGCTTGTCCACACCCATTATCTGCTTATAAAAATGCTCAAACACACCTGATATCGAAATATCATTATTGAAAGCCATGATTGTAAAAGCTGAACCAAAAAATATAAGTATACACACCGCTGCAACCTTTAGTGCTTCAAGAATCTTATTTTTGCTGTTGTCGTCATACTCTACAAGTACCTCCGGCTCACCAATGCTTATAACCTGTGCATCATCATAGAGCTCCGTGATTTGCTCTATTATTTTCATTACAGGTATCACGCTCTTTTTCCCGCGTATCTTATCCACGATCATTCCCTTTATCTGTCCCTCATAGCGTGAATATTTGCAATACACACTTGCTATGTCATTGATGCAGACCTGTCTGCGGTGAAGTGTCTTCTGCTGTTCTGCGCGTATATACACGAGGATTTTTTCTTTTGGGGTATCAGTATGCTCCGGCATTTTCATGCTCCCTTCGATTAATATTCATATGTATATAATTTCCATTTATTTTGATTTTATACACAAAATACACACATGTAATTAAATCAATATTTTTCGTGCGATATATTGTTTTTTTCGTGCAAACATCATATAATAAATATATATAATCTAAGGGAGGAACTTTATCATGGCTAAAACAACAACAAGTAATATCAGCATTCGCATGGATAGCAATTTAAAAGCTGCTGCTGAAGCTTTATATGAAGAATTAGGTATGAATATCAGCACTGCATTCAACATTTTTGTTCGTCAATCTTTACGAGAACGAGGTATCCCATTTAAAATAACAGAAGGTTCTCCAAACAAAGAGACAGTTTCAGCTATGCTTGAGGCAGAAAGGATTGCAAAAGATTCAACTATTGATGGTTATAAAAATGTGGATGAACTTTTTGCAGACCTTGATGCATGAGTAAATATGAAATCAAATATACAACACAATTTAAAAAAGATTATAAACTAGCAAAACGTCGTGGTCTTGATATCACTCTTTTAAAAGATATTGTTTCAAAAATTGCACGCACAGGTACACATAGTGACTTATTTGGTCTGTAAAATATCGTAATAATTCATATTTATTGTATACTATTATCAATTTATAAAGTGAGGTAACAAATGGCATACACTAATGAAATACTGACTCTCGCCGTGGAAATTGGCGATTGTATGCTCAGAAACGGTGCAGAAATCTACAGAGTGGAGGACACTGTGGTTCATATACTAAGTTCATATGAGGTGGAGGAATTTGACGTATATGTGCTGTCAAACGGAATATTTGCAAGTGCAAATGAGAACAAGGAGGATGCCTGCAGCATCGTGCGCCACGTACCGCTTGGTGCTGTCAATCTGGCAAAGATCAGCGCGTTAAACCAGCTCGCAAGAGACATATGTGACCAGAAAATCTCCCTGATTGACTCATGGGACAGGCTTGAGCAGTGCAAAAATATCCCTAATTACAAAAAAAGCGCACAGATTTTCTTCTGTGGGCTTGGAAGTGCCTGCTTTTGCTATCTTTTTGGCGGAAGCTGGCTTGACTTTGCTTTTGCATTTGTTATAGGTTCGCTGGAGCAGGTGCTTTTGTTTGGCCTTAAAGAATATAAGTTCTCAAGGATTATCACCAATATCCTTGCCAGTCTTTTTGTGACACTGCTCGCCACCGCAAGTACACTTACAGGACTTTCTCTTTTACCCGATAAAATCATTATAGGTGCTATCATGCCGCTTGTTCCGGGAATAGCATTTACTACCTCTATCAGAGATATCTATAACGGGGATTACCTGTCAGGCACAATACATCTGCTCGACGCACTGATCACAGCCGTGTGTGTTGCTGTGGGAGCATGTCTGCCGTTTGTTGTGATGAAATATATGGGAGGGCTTTAAGCTATGGAGTTTATAGTACAATTTATTGTGGCTCTCTTTGCCACATTATCGTTTGCTGTTATTTTTTCCGCTCCAAAGAAAGAGCTGTTTTACTGCGGCTTTACAGGAGCGCTTGGCTGGATCATCTACTATATAATGGTTCAGTTTGATATGGGTGTTGTGTTTCCATCGCTTGTCGCGACACTATGCCTTACAATAATGGCGCGCATTTTTGCTGCGGCACGCTCTATGCCTGTGACAGTTTATCTGCTTTCCGGTATCTTTCCTCTTGTGCCGGGAGCAGGAATTTTTTACACTGCATATTATCTTTTTACAAATGACAGAGCACTTTCCTCCTCAAAGGGTATTGAAACCTTTGAGGTGGCGGGTGCCATCGTGCTTGGTATCATATTCGGGTTTGGCATACCGCAGAGTTTGTTTAATCTGTTAAAGCCTAAGCACCAATAAGTGTTGTCCATGAATACAATGGATAGACAGAAAACCATCCTGCAAATCCAATGCCTGATATTTTAAGGATAAGTGGTACAACAAAAACAAGTATCGAAAAGAAAACCGACTGGATATGATTTTTTCGCCAGTATGATATAACAAGCGTTCCTGCCGCTACAGCTATAAGCGCGCCCATCTGTGCCAAAATCAATAATATAATAAAAGCCCGGATGGAAAGTGCCTGCGGTAATTGTTCAAAATAAGGTATATCTGTTATGGAAGAGCCTGCCCCATGCATCGGATATGCCTTTGAGATATTAATAAATCTGCATATTACAGGGATGATCGAGAGTCCCATTACTGCCATGATACATACAGCGGCCTTTCTATATATTATCTTCTTTTTTCCTGCCTTTGTCGCACCAAGTAAATACCACACTCCACACTGATATTCCATAGGGATAAAATTGCCAAATGCCGTGACCACGCACAATGAAAGTAAAAATAGATTTATAAGCTGATCGTTATTCTTTAGTCCAAACAGGTACAGATAACCTGTATCATAAATAAAACTGCCTCCATTTTCACATATTCTCTGATATTGATGCTGCACACGCTCAAAAGCAGGATAGAAAAATGTTACCGCGTACAATTCTGCCTTTAAGCCATCTGCTGCATTTTCACTGATTTTCCCATTTGCAGTCATATTATCAATGCGTTCGATTTCAGAAAATGCCTTATCGTATTTTTCCTGTTCTGATATAATGAGTGCTTCCTTTTCATCTGTCAGTTCTCCTTCGAGCTGCAGCATAATGTCCCTGTAATACCGCTCCTGCGCGGACGGATTATATTCTTTTCCGATAATTTGCCAGCCAATCAATATTGCAAACAGCAGGATCACCACTGCTGCTCTATTGGTAATCATTATTTTATATCCCTCATGGTAAAGCAATGAAATACGCGGATGAAAATGTTTTTTATGCTTTGATCGGCTTTTTACCAGTTCAAAATTTTTTCCATAGACAAAAAGTATAATTGATAGCGTAATTCCGGACATTGCCAGATCAATGATTATTGACCGGGTTAAAACCAGTCTTGAAACCGGATACCCTCCTATATTAAAATTCAGATAGCTTCCATAAAGCTTTTGAGTTTCCAGTATTCCTATCAGATTAATGTATTTGAATACAGACCATTTTTCCACTGCCGGAATTGTCAAATATGCTATATAGCTGATCCCATAGAGTAAAAAAGCAGTGACATACGGCAGGATGATTCTGTCTGCGATAATGCAAAATGCCATAATGACAGTGCCCGTGGCAAAAAATACAAAGCTTTTTGTCAGAACAGAATAAATTATATATTCTAAGATGCTGATCTGCAGATTGCTTTCCATATAAATTGCAACTGACTGGATATCTGCCGTCAGATCCCCAAAGCCTATAGTAATTTTGGCATAAATCAGATTCATTCCGTAAAACAGGATAGTTATAATTGTGCAGTGGACGAATAAAGCCACAATCTTTGCAATCCCACTCTGCAAGCGACCGTTTTTCGTACTTCTTGTTATATAAAAAAGCTTTTTATCTTTTTCCGCAAATATTAGGTTTCCGGTAAAAAGAAAAACCGACAATATCAAAAGCAGATCCGTCCATACACTCTCCATTGAAATTTTAAGAGCCTTTGACGGCATCCACCGTATATTTTTTCCCGACAGCCCGGAATAATCTTTTGCACTTTTTTCAATATTCCTTGCTGCGTAATCGTTTTGTCCCTGTTTTTTGAATATGGATATACTACTTAAATTATCTTTACTTTCCTGCACTGATCTCAGATATTCCTTATAACCGGCTACCTTCTGCTGTTCTTCATAAAGCTCATCCCTATAGTTTTCTTCTGTAGTTTCTTTAAGTTCAGGTGTATTAATATACCACAGAAGGAACAGGTTTATGATCATAAGCACACAAATAGACAGAATAAAACTGCGTTTTCTCCATATTTTATCCAGCTCATAAAATATCAATCTATGCATCTGGCTTTGCCTCCTCAAATATCGTCATATACAGCGCTTCAAGACCATTTATATTTCCATATTTACTGCAAAGATTTCCGACTGTATCCTTGTCAATGATACTTCCTGACTTTATCAATATGACCTCCCCAGCAATCGGCTCAATATCCGAAACAACGTGAGTCGAAACCAGTATCACCTTATCCCCTGCCAGCTCAGATATCCTCTCTCTTATCCTTACCCGTTCTTTTGGATCAAGCCCCACTGTCGGCTCATCCAGTACGATGAGCTTTGGATTCCCTAATACAGCCTGTGCTATAAGGATACGCTGCTTCATTCCACCCGAATATGTACCTATCCCACGGTCAGCAGCTTCTGTCATATTCACATACTCCAATACCCTGTCTATTTCCCGTGACATATCCTTTTTAGGTATTCCTTTTAATGCCGCCATATAAGATAAAAATCGTTTCCCTGTAAACGTGTCATACAAGCCCTGCTGCTGAGGTGCATAGCCAATAATACTTCGATATTTTGAGCCTAGTATTTTTATGTCATGTCCATCCCATAGTACTTGTCCGTCACTTGGCTTGATATTTCCTGTGATTATGTTCATGAGTGTGGACTTTCCCGCTCCATTTGGACCAAGCAGACCATATATGCCGTTGTCAAGTTCCAGTGATACATGCTCCAATGCAATTTTATCTTTATACTTTTTAGCTATATTGTTAAGACAAAGCATCTTTTAACACCCCTTTCCAATCATTTTAATCGGCTCATAATTTCCGTTTCCTGCATACAGATCTGACTTTTCTATAAGTGCATACCGGTATTGGGTAATATCATAAGAGTCATCTCCCAAAGGTATGTATTCATAATCATATATGACAAGAATTTTTGATCCGGTCTCTGCCTTAAATTCCAAATTCCATCCGAGAGCCTTATTCACAAGCGGTGAATTTTGTATCTCACCGGTTTTTGTATTAACAAAATAAAAAGTATGATCATCTGATGCATCCCATGTCTGACAGCACAAAATATCATCCAATTTATTCATGATATAATTCTGTGTAAGAGAACACAGCAGTTTTTCTTCGCCATTTTCCAGATTTACAGCTTTTATCTCTCCTGTATCTTTATATGACACGTATAGTGTATTGTCCACAACTGCCATGCTGTGCAATGTATGATTGTCTATGCTATATTTTTTACTTAGCTTTTGAGTGCTTAGATCCAGTATGGATATTACCTCAGTGGAATTTTTATACATATCATTCCAGTCATCATCACTCATTGTATAGTCATCTGTTGTAAGCTCTTTTCCATAGTCAACACCACTTAATACCAGTGCATTATCAAGGCAGCCTATAATCTTTCTGGTAATACCATCACCAAAATCCAGCTTACATATCTCCTTAGCATTTTTGGTATCCGCATCCCAGAATAAAAGAGTTTTACCAGATGAAGTTGTGACACTTTTGCTATCCTCTGCTGTAGACTCAGACAGCTTTTTGGTGACAAAATAAAGCCCTTCACTGTTTCCGAGTACTGTATCCTCAACCGTAAGTCCCACATCAAAGCTATAAACCTTATGTCGGTTTGTTCCGTCAGTATCCATCTCATAAAGTGCTGCCTGTGATGCTTCTGTTTCAGCCATCTGTCCATCCGGATCGTAAAAATCCTGCGTAACCGCGCCCTCATTATCCATTTCCTTACTCAGCACATAAATTTTATCCCCATAAGCAAAAATAGCACTCGTACATATCGGAAATTCATCCATTACAAATACTGCCGGACAGTCCGGTGTATTGTGTTTACAGCCTGTATTGCTGCACAAATAGATTTCCTGTTTTGTGGCAAAATCCATATACATAAGGTGTGCACCGTACTCACCGTTTTCAAGTTCTTCAACATCCTCTGTCAGATAATAATATCCGGCATCTGTATAACAGCTTACGAGGGTTTCTGTATTATTTAATATTTTAAGTCCTGCTTTCTGCTGATTTACGCTTTTACCCGAATTGTCAGACTCTTCATTTTTTACCTTGTGCAGTACATTATCTTTCTCAGTTGCGCTATTATAATTTGTACACGTGCTGCAGGCACAAAATAAACAACACAGGGTAAATATCAAAACCATATCTGCTATTTTTCTCATTAAAAAAGACCTCCTTGTTTTATCAAGGAGACCTTATCATATAAAAGTCAAAAATCAGTCAAACCGAAAATATTATTTTCACAACGGCATTATGCATTTCATTATTGCCTATTTCAAGACTGCCGCCATGCTTTTTGCACAGTATCCTGCTTATCGCAAGTCCCATACCCAGATGACCATCCTCCGAAGCTTTTGCAAGAAGCAGCTTCTTTTGTTCTGAAAGAGTTTCATCCGAAAATCCATCCCCATCATCGACAATAGCAAATAATAACTTCTGACCATTCAATGAAACATCCAGATTTATACACTGCTTTGCATATCTCATTGCATTATTAAAAACATTCTCAAGCACACGATACAATACAGAAGTATCAATGCATATTTCTTCATTGGAAAGTAACGTACTTATCCTGAAATCAATATTTTTCTTTTGCGCTATGATTTTAAAGTCATCCTCTATATCTCTAAGCAGATCAGAAACACTTATTTTTTGCCTCTTTAACTCTATATCCTCCATTTGGTTTAAGGTGCGCACCGACTCAGTATAATTATCCAGCCGTTTAGCTGACATATTTATGTTTTCTGCAATTTTTAATATTCTCTGCTCACTAAGCCTTCCTTTTTTCAGGTTGAGCTGCAGATATTCAGTATAACCCTCTATAACCGCTATAGGATTTCGCAGATCATGAGCTATTGACGCCTGCAATAGTCTTCTTTCCTCAAGCATATTCCACATTTCACGGTAATTCTCACTGAGCTTAAGTCTCATCTGCTCGAATGAGCTGCACAACACGCCCATTTCATCCTCACTGTCATAGCGCAAATTAAAATCCAGATTTTGATCTAATATCTGCTGTGTTGCTTCTGACAGCTTCCCAAGCGGCAGTAGAAGCTTACGCCTGTAAAAGAAAAATCCGCATAGCAATATACCGGCTATTGAGAATATAATGGGAATCACTACCATAGCAGCACCACAAAAATGATATGCCATTTTTCTTTTAGGAGATAATGAGTCTACACTGTTTTCAATGCGCTGTATTGCATATCTTGTTTCTACAGGTTTCTTTGCAGCATTATCATCTGCCGTAATAACAGGCAACTCTGCCCCCTCTTCTCCAACCTTAACCCTGATGGAATAAGATACTTCACTTCCATCCTCATATGTTCGGTAAACCTTAAGAAAAACATTGTTTGAATCCGGCAGCAGATATTTTCGAAATGACATGCAGCCCCAGATTGTAACTAATGAGAGCAGGACTATTATTACAAGAGTTGCAAGAACACTTACCACAAAATATTTGTGCAGAGATAAATTGTTTAATTTTTTTATAAGCGTTTCCATTTGTAACCCACACCCCAGATCGTTTCTATATAATCCTGCCCTGTTATCTCATTTAATTTTCCACGTATCTTGCGTATGTGCTCCTTTATGACATTGCTGTCTCCCTCGGCATCATATCCCCACACAGCTTCATAGATACGCTCTTTGTCAAACACCTGATTCGCATTTGTCATAAGAAATTCTATAATATCAAATTCTCTCTTTGAAAATGGAACGACTGTATCACCATAAAATACCGCTCTCTCCGAAAGATTAACTATCAGATTATTAGATGTAAGAACCGCAGTACGTCCTTTGTTTCGCTCATCACGTCGCAAATGTGCTGCGACTCTTGCAGTCAGTTCATTCAGACTGAAGGGTTTTGTGATGTAATCATCACCACCGTATTGCAGTCCGTTTATTTTATCCTGCTCACTGATCCGCGCAGTAACAAATATTATCGGACAATTAATGTGGCTTCGTATATTTTTACACAGTTCTAAACCGTTCATATCCGGCATGTTAATATCCAAAATGATAAGATCTGGCTGCTTGGGTAACATTTCCACAGCCTGTCTGCTGCAATTTGCTGTTATCGTATCATAACCACAATCCCTCAGGTGATCCGAAAGCAGCTCCGTCATCATTTTTTCATCATCTACTATTAATATTTTGTATGCCATTGTAATTCCTCCTTACAGGGT
Source organism: uncultured Agathobacter sp. (assembly GCA_934365945.1). Taxonomy (GTDB): domain Bacteria; phylum Bacillota; class Clostridia; order Lachnospirales; family Lachnospiraceae; genus Roseburia. The sequence continues at coordinate 27,877 of CAKRNE010000009.1, forward strand.
ATAGTGTAAGGAATAAAAGTCAAGAAGTTGTCAAATTTGCAATTTTCTGCGCCAGATCCTCGAGATACTCCCAGCGATCCATTTTCTCCATCAGCTGCCCCTCGAGGTCTTCCTTTTCTTTTGTGAGTTCGTTTAACTTACCAAAGTTAGTGGCATTCTTTACCATCTCATCATCTATCTCAGAAAGCCTTTTTTCAAGCTTTTCTATGTCAGCCTCTATCGTCTCGTACTCTTTTTGCTCTTTGTAGGTAAATTTGAGCTTTTTCTCATGGCCCCAGGTTTCCATGGATTTCTTCTTCCGGGCTTCTTTTGCGTCTGTATCATATGATGCAGTATTTCCCTGTGCTCCTGCTGCGGCTGCTCCTGTGGATGCTGCATTGTTCGATACAGCTTTTACTGACACAGGCTGTGGGCGTTTATCCATGTAGTCTGTGTATCCGCCCTCATACTGTACGATTTTTCCGGCTCCCTCAAATGCAAAAATACGCTTTGCGATCCTGTCAAGGAAATACCTGTCATGGGATACCGTAATGACTATTCCGTCATAGCCATCCAGATAATCCTCTAAAATAGCCAGAGTCTCGACATCAAGGTCATTGGTCGGCTCGTCAAGTATCAGTACATTCGGTGCACTCATCAGCACACGAAGCAGATAGAGCCTTCTCTTTTCTCCACCTGAGAGCTTGCCTACAGGACTGTACTGCTGCTCCGGTGGAAATAAAAATCGCTCGAGCATGGCAGATGCTGACACAAGTCCGTCTGCCGTACGCACAAATTCGGCAGCTTCCTTCACATAATCTATCACTCGAAGCTCAGGCTCTATATCCACTTCCTGTCCGAAATATCCTATCTTTATCGTCTGTCCTATCTCCACCTCGCCTGAATCAGGCTCGATAAAACCGGCGATTATCTTCATGAGCGTGGACTTTCCGCAGCCGTTTTTGCCTACAAAACCGATACGGTCATTTTTCAGGAAAATATACGTAAAATCCTTTACACAGACGATATCTCCGTATGCTTTTGAAATATCGTGAAGCTCTATGGTTGTCCTTCCCATACGCGATGAAACCGATGAAAGCTCAACTTTTCCGTCTGTCTGTGGTCCTTTTTGGTCTCGCAGAGCCTCATACCTTTGGATGTGCGCCTTCTGCTTTGTGGAACGAGCTCTTGCACCGCGTTGCATCCACTCTATTTCTTTTCTAAGGATGGACTGGCGCTTACGCTCACTTGCTCTCTCGCTCTCCTCTCTGGCTGCCTTAAGCTCAAGAAAGCCCGAGTAGTTTGTGTCATAGCTGTAGGTCTGCCCCTTGTCCACCTCCACGATTCTGTTGCAGACACTGTCGAGGAAATAGCGGTCATGTGTGATCATGATGATTGCGCCCCTGAAACGGCGCAGATAATCCTCAAGCCACTCCACCATCTCGTAGTCTAAGTGGTTGGTCGGCTCATCAAGTATCAGCACATCACACGGCTTAAGTACGACCGTTGCAAGTGCAAGTCTCTTTCTCTGCCCTCCTGAGAGCTCACCTGTCTTTTGCGTCATATCTGTGATATCCAGCTTCATAAGAAGCGACTTTGCATCACTTTCTATACTCCAGCGCATGTCCTCATCGAGCTGCGATGTAACCACACGGCTCATCACATGCTCAAGCGCTGTCTCGTCCGGGTCAAACTCCGGATTCTGCGGCAGATAGTTTATCACTATATGATTTGCTGTGGTGACAGTACCCTCATCCGGCTCTTCATCACCTGCCACAATCTTTAAAAGTGTAGATTTTCCTGTACCATTTATACCTATGATACCGATTTTTTCGTTTTCCTGCACATAAAAGGAAGCTTTAGAAAAAAGCTTCCTTCCCGTATATGACTTTGTGATATTTTCAACATTAATGATGTTCATCTTCTCGTATTTTCTCCTCCCTCTCATGCTCCTGCTTCTCCTTGGCCTCAAGGATTGCCTCATTGAGCGAAAGCATCTTTGCATCAAGCTGTCCTACGATACCTGCACACTCACGCAGATCGCGGCTGATATAATCCGGAGCATTTCCCTCGAACTTGTAATATATCTTGTGCTCAAGGCTTGCCCAGAAATCCATAGCTATTGTACGAATCTGTATCTCAACCTTTGTGTCAACCACCTTGTTTGAAAGGAAAATAGGCACCGAAACAATCATGTGATAGCTCTTATAGCCACTTGCTTTCGGATGCTTCATATAGTCCTTTACCGATATGACAGTCAGATCATTCTGCCTGCCAATCATCTCGGCAAGCCGATATATATCGGATGTGAACGAGCACACGATTCTGATTCCCGCTATGTCCTTTACATATGTGACCATATTCTCTATGGTGCTCTCGTAGCCGCCCTTTTTGAGCTTCTTAACTATGCTCTCAGGAGTCTTGATACGTGACTTTATGTACTCTATCGGATTATAATTATGTATGTGAACGAACTCGTCATTTAGTATCTCGAGCTTCGTATTGACCTCTTTCAGTGCAGAATTGTATAGAAACATCATAGTCTCCCAGCTATCGATGCCCTCCGCAAACTCTTGTTCCATTAAAAACCTCCATGTAATCTATTCGCCTGTATGTTTACCAGACCATTTTAATCAATTATAGCATATTTATTCGCATAATTGCCAAATTATACCCATTATTTATATATTTTTAATTCTTGTATATTTTTTATGTGCACAGTTCCGCACGCTGCAGGCACTGTGACACACACGTACTCTCTCGTAAGCGCATAACGAAGCTATTTAGAATCTGTTGAATTATGCTTCACAACCAGAAATGCACCGGCATGGACGCCGGGGCAAGGCGTTATGCGCCATGGACGGCGCATAAAAGCCGGTTTCGTCAAGCATAGAAAACCAAAAGGCATAATTCCTACAGATTCTTAATGGCGTAGCGTAGCGAACGAGAGAGTACGTGTGTGTCAACGTGCCTGCAGCGTGCGGACCGTCATTATATCAATAATAACTCATCATATCCATAATGATGGCATCAATCCTCCTCGATGATGTGCATCTCGAGAAAATCAAAGTCGATGTCCTCCACAAAATTGTCCTTCGTAAAGCGTGTCTTTCCATGCCTCTTGAAATCACTTACGTTGCTGTCAAGCCAAATGGGCTTTCCCAGATCAAATGCAAGGCAGGCATCCTCAAGAGCCTTAAAAATCTTGTGTGTACGTGTATCGTCACTGTCATTTTCTATTGTAATATCACGCATCAGGTGCGTGTCAGTATAAATCTTAAACCAAATACGCATATTATTCTCCCAAAAGCCTTCTCTGACGGTTGCACTCATACATGAGCAAAGTAGCTGATATTGCGGCATTAAGTGACTCCACCGCGCCCTCCATAGGGATGCGGATGTATGTGTCTGCCATATCTGCTATCTCGTCCGACAGACCATTGCCCTCGTTTCCTATCATAAAACCGCATGCTCCGGTGTAGTCCGGTCTATCGTAGGAACACTTTCCCTTAAGATGGGCTGCGTAGAGAGAAACTCCTTTTGACTTTGCATACTCTATAGTCTTTGGAAGGTCATCTGTGATATAAAACGGCACACGGTAGAGTGAGCCCATAGTGGAGCGCACTGTCTTTGGATTAAAAATGTCCACTGTCGTACGGTTCATTATGATACCGCTTACACCTGCGCCCTCACCGGTACGGATCATGGTCCCTAAGTTTCCCGGATCCTGTATGCTCTCAAGCACAAGAAGCTCTGTTTTATCTCCCTTAAACAGGTCATCTATCTCATAGTGCGGCATCCTTACTATAGCAAGCACACCCTGTGGAGTCTGCGTATCAGACATGCTCTTAAACACTGAGTCGCTCACTATTTCTGTTTTGTCAAGGAAGCGCTTTTTCTCTTCCTTAAATCTGTCATCATTAAAAAATGACTCAGACATATATATGGCACTTACCCAGTCATATGGCGCCTCAAAGCTCATCTTTGGGCCCTCGACCACGAATACACCCTGCTTTTTCCGCTCCTTTGCCTTGCTTAAAAGAGCCTGCACATTTTTTATATTTTTGTTTGATGCACTTGTAATCATTTTCTTCTCTTTCTATATCAATGTAAATAATCCTACTGCCAGTGATTTTCACTACATCATATGCTTACACATATGATAGACCTGCGGCTGATACCTATGCGCATTCATCGTTCACCGAATGCATAAATGCCCCTGCACCGGCACATGCACGCAATTACCTGCATTTAATGTGCCGGATACAAGGGCATTCATATTTATCGTAACTATACCAGATACTAAACCAGAGATTTAGAGATATCGTACATGTACTCGTCTACGCTCTTCTTCATAGCAAGTGCCTCGTCGATATCGAAATCTACGAAATTGCCATCCTTGTGTGCAACAACTCTGTTTGACTTGCCCTCGCAGAGTAAATCAACTGCCATAGCGCCCATGATTGTAGCGTATACACGATCCTTGCATGATGGGCTTCCACCTCTTTGCATATGTCCAAGGATAGTTGCACGTGTCTCGATGCCTGTTGCAGCCTCGATTTCCTTAGCCATCTCCTGTGAATGTCCTACACCCTCAGCATTGATGATGATGTAATGCTGCTTGCCAAGCTCTCTTGCATTAGCTACTCTCTTGATGAGTGCCTCAAGGTTGTTGTCATACTTCTCAGGAAGTAATACTTCCTCAGCGCCGTTTGCAAGACCACACCATAATGCAATGTATCCTGCTCCACGTCCCATAACCTCGATGATTGAGCATCTCTCGTGTGATGTAGATGTATCACGTACCTTGTCGATAGCCTCCATAGCTGTGTTGCAGGCTGTATCGAAACCGATTGTGTAATCTGTACATGCGATATCAAGGTCGATTGTACCAGGAAGACCGATTGTGTTGATGCCAAGTGCAGCAAGCTTCTGTGCACCCTGGAAAGATCCGTCACCACCGATAACTACGATAGCATCAATGCCATGCTTCTTGCAGATCTCAGCACCCTTCTGCTGTCCCTCTGCTGTAACGAACTCCTTGCATCTGGCTGTCTGTAAGATTGTACCACCGCGTGAGATTGTGTCTGAAACGCTCTTTGAATCCATATCCACGATCTCTTCATTTAACAGACCTGCGTATCCTCTCTTGATTCCTTTAACCTTCTTGCCCTTTGAGAGAGCCTGACGAACAACGGCACGAATCGCTGCGTTCATTCCCGGTGCGTCACCACCACTTGTAAGTACACCTATTGTGTTAATCTCTTTTGCCATTGGTATAACCTCCATATGTTAAAAAATTATCATTTATTCTAATCCCAATCTATTGTACTTGTTTTAGCATAATTTTTCAATATTCTTTTCAACAATTTTCGCATTTTCTTTGTCCAAAAACTCTAAAAGCTGCTCCATGAGCTCATTATTTGCATTTACGGAATAATTTCTGCCAAGTTTTTTCATCTGCTTTGTATCTGCGATGTAAATTATGACCTCATCTCCTCCGTCTGATTCACGGATTGCTTCAAGAAGTCTGCTCTCGTTTTTCTTATAGTCATCCATCGTATCAAACCTGAGCCAGAGCTGCTTCGGAAGCTCATCAAACGGTACGATTCTCTCACAGATTATCTTGCCGTTCTGCTCATCCTCAACTGTCGCATGTCCGATAACAAATATTTTAGCATCGTCCTGTAAATATCTCTGGTAGCGCTCGTAATCTCTCGGAAAAATAATCACCTCGACTGTTCCTGTCAGATCCTCTATCGTGATAAAAGCCATAGCCTGATTGTACTTGGTAAACTTAATCGTCTTTGTGGCTATCATTCCTCCGATTACCACGTGCGCATTGTCCTTTATTTTTACGGCACCGCTCTCCTCTTCAAGCACAAAATCTATTGCATTTGCTGTGATGTTTTTCTTTAGAGTAGCCGCATATTTTTCCAATGGATGTCCGCTTAAATAGATGCCAAGCACCTCTTTTTCATATGCCAGAGCCTCCTCTGCGTCATATTCACCAACATTTGGATACTTAAGCTCAAACGACTGCCTGTCCTCATCTGAGACAAGGTCAAACAGGCTCATCTGCCCTGCCATCGTTGACTTTTTGTCATGCTGCACCCTGTCCACAATCGATGCATACACCATTGCCATCTGCTTTCTCGTACCGTCGAGTGAATCACAGGCGCCTGCCTTTATCAGATTCTCAATCGCACGCTTGTTGATAAGCTCCTTCTGGCAGGTTCTCTCGATAAAATCCGAGAGTGTGCGGAATCTGCCACCGCTTTCTCTCTCCTCGATTATCTGGTCTATGACAGGCCTTCCGAGTGATTTGATTGCATACATGCCATATCTGACATGGTCGCCCTCTGCGGTAAACTCGCCCTGTCCACAGTTGATATCCGGCGGAAGCACCTTAATCCCCATATCACGACAGCTGTAAAGATACTGCGCCGCCTTGGCTGAATTGTCGATAACAGAGGTCATGAGCGCTGCCATAAACTCGACCGGATAGTAATTTTTGAGCCATGCAGTCTGAACACTGATTTTCGCATACGCGGCAGCATGTGATTTGTTGAACGCATACTTCGCGAAATCGACCATCGAATCGTATATGCTGTTGGCGGCTTTTTCATCTATGCCGTTTGCCACACAGCCCTTTATGCCGCGCTCCTTGTCTCCGTACACAAAGCTCTGGCGCTCTGCGTCGATGACATACTGCTTCTTCTTGCTCATGGCACGACGGATGTTATCCGCCTGTCCCATTGTATAGCCCGCGAGCTTCTGCACTATCTGCATGACCTGCTCCTGGTATACTATACAGCCGTAGGTTGGCTCTAGAATACTCTCAAGCTCCGGCGTCACATAGCTTATCTCCTTTGGATTGTTCTTGCCCTTTATATAGTTTGGGATGAAATCCATAGGACCCGGACGGTAGAGTGAGATACCGGCCACGATGTCCTCAAAGCTCTGTGGACTAAGCTCCTTCATGAAGCTTTGCATACCGGCAGACTCGAGCTGGAATACCCCTTCTGTCTTTCCTGTTCCGATAAAGTCAAGTGTACCCTTGTCGTTGAAATCAATATGGTCGATATCCACATCAATGCCCCTTGATGCCTTGATATTCTTCACGGAATCCTTTAGCACCGTAAGTGTACGAAGCCCCAGAAAATCCATCTTTAAAAGGCCAAGCTCCTCGAGCTGTACCATATTGTACTCCGCGGTAGGGCTTCCGTCATTTGCCCTTCCAAGAGGCACATAGTCGCTCGCCACCCCCGGATAGATTACCACTCCTGCCGCATGCACGGACGTATGGTTTGGCAGCCCCTCAAGCCTTTTGGCCATATCTATCATTTCATGCACTCTGGCATCACTCTCGTAAATGCCCTTGAACTCAGGGTTCATCTGAAGTGCCTTGTCAATCGTGATATTCAGCTCCTGCGGCACCATCTTTGCAAGCCTGTCAGTCTCTGCATATGGGAAATCCAGTGCCTTTCCGACTGATTTTATGACACCTCTTGCCGCCATCGTACCAAAGGTGACTATCTGTGTTACAGAATCGTGTCCGTACTTCTGCTGAACATACTCTATGGCACGATATCTCTCCGCATACTCAAAGTCCACGTCGATATCAGGCATGGAAACTCGCTCCGGGTTTAGAAACCTCTCAAATAGCAGATTGTATTTAACCGGGTCAATATCCGTGATTCCGGTACAGTAACACACCCTGCTTCCCGCCGCCGAACCTCGTCCCGGACCTACCCAGCAGTCGTGTGTGCGGCACCAGTTGATGTAATCCCACACGATAAGGATATACTCTATAAAGCCCATGGTCTTTATGATACCAAGCTCATAGTCCATATCGGCATGTATCTTTTTAAGCTCCTCATCACTGTACTCGCCACAGCCTATGTACTTCTCCCTAAAGCCCTTCTCACAAAGCTCTGTAAGGAAGGCTTCGGCGCTGTCATAGCCATCAGGCACCTCATACTTTGGAATCTTGTAATTGCCAAACTCAAGCGTCACATTACATCTGTCGGCAATTTTTTGTGTATTCTCAATAGCCTCTGTGGCATATGGGAAAAGCGCTCTCATCTGCTCCTCGCTCTTTACGAAAAACTGCCCGCCATCATAGCGCATCCTGTCCTCATCAGACACCTTTTTACCGGTCTGGATGCACAAAAGCACATCATGTGCCTCCGCATCGGATTCGTAGGTATAATGCACGTCATTAGTGCACACTAACCCTATTCCAAGCTCCTTACTCATCCTAAGCAGCTGCTGGTTCACGAGCTTCTGGTCATCAATGCCATGGTCCTGCAGCTCAAGGAAGAAATTATCTTTTCCAAAGCAGTCCTGATACTTCCTTGCAATCTCCTTCGCCTCGTCATAAAAGCCTCTGACGATGTATCTCGGGATTTCTCCTGCCAGACAGGCAGACAGGCATATAAGCCCCTCATGATATCTCTCAAGCGTCTCAAAATCCACTCTCGGCCTGTAATAATAGCCCTCTGTAAAGCCTATTGACACTATCTTCATGAGGTTGGCATAGCCTGTATTATTCTCAGCAAGCAGAATCAGATGATAATACCTGTCATCACCGTGGCTTGTCTCCCTGTCAAAGCGCGAATTTGGTGCCACATACACCTCGCAGCCTATGACCGGATTGATATCGTTTGCCTTTGCCGTCTTGTAAAACTCCACCACCCCGTACATATTGCCATGGTCTGTGATTGCGGCTGAGTTCATGCCAAGCTCCTTGACGCGCTTTACATATTCTTTTATCTTGTTTGACCCATCGAGCAGACTGTACTCGGTATGGGTGTGAAGATGACAAAATGACATTTGGATTCCTCTTTCTTTTATTTGTGTATCGCCGCCCGCCCTTCATGGGTTGTGCCACCCGGCGGGTACTGCGGCAGAACTCGTTTCAAATTGCTAATTTGTCGGTGTCGTTTTCGGCTCCTGCGATTGTTTATGTTCATTCGACAGCTGGACACTTGCGTCGTGGTGTTCGCCTGTGTCATACGCTTGATTTATGACGTGCCGTGTGGGAGTTACATGCCGCCTCAAACAGAGTTTATCAGCTTCCCAGCTCTATGTGTATAAACACTGCAAGCGAATTAGGCTCCTGCAGATATGTGATAGTGCCGCCTCTTGCCGTCGGTATGAGATATTTGTAGTCACCCTTCTCGAAAAGACTGTGACATGCAGTATCATAGGTTTCTCTGTCCGCAAACTTGAACGTGATATAGTTAGATGACGTTGTCATGCCCTGTAAGACTTTAAGGTCATAGGATGTAAAATACAAACCATTCCTGTAATAATAGTCATCCTCCACAGACGCTTCCTGCGGCAGCATATCCTCATTGTCCAATGTACGTGTGAGCTTTACCACATCAAGCGGCACTCCAAACCAGCTGTAGGATATGCCCTTTCCCAGATAATCACCATCACCGTAGGTACAGTCCACCGCACACCACACACCGTCTAAATATACCATATTCCAGGCGTGGTTTGCATCAGATGTGGTACCTGTCACAATAAGCGAGCTGATGCCGGCCCGGTCACACAGATACTTAAACATCATCGCATAGCCCTGACAGACGGTCCTTCCAAGCACCGCTGAGTACATGTCCTGGTTGTGGGGAGAATCCTCCTCATACTCGGCATGCTCTATTACATATTCATAGAAATGCACTGCCTTGTCATAATCTGATGCCCCTTCCTCAATACCAGCCATACAGGCTGACACATAGCCTGAAATCGCACTTACAGCACTGTCGATATCAGACTCCGCCATATTGTATACAGGCGAAAAAATGATGCTGTTTCTCACAATATACTGGCTCTTTTCTATGTAGAAAAACTGCGGATTATCAAGCAGCACAAACTGCTGTATACGGCTTACGTTGTCTGTGTCTGTAGTATTAAGTGAAATTCCGTCCATGCGCTTTTGCATCATCGCATAAATCTGCCTGTAAATAAGCTTGTCGTCATCTGACAGCTTCTCGTAGTAGTAGTGATATTCCCCTGTAAATACTGACTCATCGTACTCTGTCTGTTCGCCGTTTAAATAGTCTGTTGTGGTTTGCATTTGCCCCTTTACGGCTCTGTGTATAGCTGTAGGAAAATCAGCTATAGCACCGGTAAGCCCTCCTGCATTTAAGCATTTTGCAGCGAACATAAAGCAACAGGCGGCAAACACAAGTGCCAGTATGGTTTTTAAAAGCTTTTTCATCTATTCCCCCATTTTAATCGTTGTCTGTCACTCTGTTAGGTGTGAACATTAGCAGCCATAGAAAGCCTGCATATCAGATACAGTACCAAAAGATGCACCGGGTAAAAGGCATAGAACACATATTTAAGTGAAATGCCTCTTTTTCCATTGTAATAGCGAAGCGGTATAAGCATAAACAGTGCAAAAAACTCTATGGTGCCTGAGAAAAGCCCAAGCAGTATGACTGCCACCGCAAATGCAATCTCTCGGTTTGAAGAAAGCAGGTACATCATGACAATACATCCCACACCCGCTGCCCCATAATCGCAGCAAAGCACAAACTCTGCAATAATCATCATAACAAGCACCACTGATACCATTATTATACACCTGATCAGTGTGACAAAAAACCACTTGACTGCAGAGGATGCCTTTTCTATTTTATCGACCGACTTAAGCCAATCAAGCACTGTGATGGCAAGCAAGCCTAAAAGCAGTGTAAAAAACACATTGTTGCTCTTAAATTCGAGCACTGTATTGTTTATTGCAAGGTCAAACGGTATCTCAGAGATAAGTGCGAATATAAACATCCTCGCAGCATATTTTTCCCTGCTGCGTGTATATTTGAAGCCCTCCACAAGCAGGAAGCAGAAAACAGGAAAGGCCATGCGCCCTATAGAACGCATGACCCAGTAGATATCAATAAGCGTTTGTCCACCTATCCCGTTATTTATCATCTGAAGAATAACCGTTGCCGCAGTATGGTCTATGAGCATGGTAAAAATGGCTATAAGCTTAAGCGTGCTTCCACTGATACCAGACTTTGCGATAACTTTTTCCAAAATCCTATACTCCTGCCATATTTACGGTAATCCTGTCAAGATGCCAGATATCGTCCACATATTCCTGGATTGTTCTGTCTGAAGAGAACTTTCCTACATGTGCGATATTGAGCAGTGCACTCTTTCTCCATGCGCTCTTGTTCTTGTAATAATCATTAATCTTCTGCTGTGCATTTGCATATGAGCGGAAGTCTGCGAGGATAAAGTAGCGGTCAGCCACCTGTCCCTGCTGTGGATTGAGCAGTGAGTTGTAAAGCTCCCTGAAAAGCTCATGGTCATTTGGTGAATATGTGCCGTCTACGAGCTGGTTTACTACCTTTCTAAGCTCGGCATCGTTGTTGTATACATCAACAGGATTGTAGTCATGTCTGTTCTCGTGTGAAATGACCTCATCAGAGCTCATTCCAAAGATAAACATGTTGTCAGCCCCTACCTCATCGAACATCTCGACATTGGCACCATCCATAGTTCCGATAGTGAGCGCTCCATTGAGCATAAACTTCATGTTTCCTGTTCCGGATGCCTCCTTGCTCGCTGTGGAAATCTGCTCGCTGACATCTGCTGCCGCAAAAATAATCTCGGCATTGGATACCTTGTAATCCTCGATAAATACTACCTTGAGCTTGCCGCCAATAGAAGCATCGTTATTTATCACATCAGCCACACTGTTGATGAGCTTTATTGTTTTCTTTGCATTTCTGTAGCCTGCTGCTGCCTTTGCTCCAAAAATGAATGTTCTAGGATAGAAATCCATAGACGGATTTTCCTTAATCTTGTTGTACAGATACATCACATGAAGGATGTTCATGAGCTGTCTCTTGTACTCGTGAAGTCTCTTAACCTGCACATCAAAGATAGAATCCGGATTTACATCAATACCGTTGTGCTCCTTGATATACTTGGCTAAACGTACCTTGTTCGCTCTCTTAATCTCAGCAAACTCCTGCTGTGCAACAGGGCTGTCCGCATAAGCCTTGAGCTTTGAAAGCATTGTAAGATCTGTAATCCAGCCGGCTCCTACCTTTTTTGTTGCCCAGTCTGCAAGGAGTGGATTTGCATGTGCTAAGAATCTTCGCTGTGTGATTCCGTTTGTCTTGTTATTGAACTTCTCAGGGAACATCTCATAGAAATCATGAAGCTCCTGATTCTTAAGTATCTCTGTGTGAAGCTTTGCAACACCGTTTACAGAATAACCTGCAACGATAGCCATATTTGCCATCTTGACCTGTCCGTCATAGAGGATAGCCATCTTTCTTACCTTGTCCTCATTGCCAGGATATCTCTCATTAATCTGAATCACAAATCTTCTGTTTATCTCGTCAACAATCTGGTATACACGTGGAAGCAGTCTCTGGAATATCTCGATTGGCCACTTCTCAAGTGCCTCAGCCATGATTGTATGGTTAGTGTAGGCTACACATCTTGTAGTGATATCCCATGCATCATCCCATGGCAGATGCTCCTCGTCCACAAGGATTCGCATAAGCTCTGCAACTGCAACTGTAGGGTGTGTATCGTTCATCTGGAAAACGACCTTATTCGGGAGATCCTTTAAATCGCTGTGATGCTTTTTAAACCTGGCAAGTGCACGCTGGATGCTCGCTGATACAAAGAAATACTGCTGCTTTAATCGAAGCTCCTTGCCCTTTACATGGTTATCGTTTGGATAGAGCACCTCAACAAGATTTCTTGCAAGATTTTCCTGCTCCACTGCCTTGTCGTAGTCACCCTGGTCAAAGGACTCGAGAGAGAAGCCGTTCTTTGGCTCGGCATCCCATATCATAAGTGAATTGACCACATTGTTGTTATAGCCGACTATAGGCATATCATAAGGCACTGCAAGCACCGACTGATAGTCCTTCTGCTCAAAATGAAGCTCTCCGTTTTCGTCTGTGCTCTCCTGCACATATCCGCCAAACTTGACCTCGTAGCAGTACTCCGGGCGGCGAAGCTCAAATGGATATCCGTCCTTGAGCCAGTTGTCAGGCACCTCTATCTGGAAGCCGTCTGAAATCTGCTGCTTGAACATACCGTATCTGTATCTGATTCCACAGCCGTATGCTGGGTATCCGAGTGTGGCAAGTGAATCCATAAAGCACGCTGCCAGTCTTCCTAGTCCGCCGTTTCCAAGTGCCGGATCAGGCTCCTGGTCCTCGATAGCATTGATATCCACGCCAATCTCATCGAGAGCCTCCTTAACCTCCTTGTACGCTGAAAGGTTTATGAGGTTGTTTCCGAGAGCTCTTCCCATCAGAAACTCCATGGACATATAGTAAACAACCTTTGGATCATCCTTGTCCATCACTCTCTGTGTGGCAATCCACTCATCCATGATGACATCCTTTACAGCCTCTGATACAGCCTGATAAAGCTCCTGCTGTGTGGCATTATCTATGGTCTTGCGATATTTATTTTTTAAATTGTCTGATACAGTCTTAATAAACACCTTTTTGCTAAACGTATTATCTCTCATCTTTTTCCTCCTTATGGCACTAAAAGGGAGCAAATTAATGCTCCCTCTCGTGCAGAGATTATTGTTTTTCAACTGCAAGCTTAACAGCCTCGCCATTAATCTTCCAATCCTTTTCATAGCCCTTAAGTTCGCCTGATTTAATTGATACGGCAAGAACTTCGGTTTTGATTTCATCACCAAACTTTTCAAATACATTAGAAAGCTTCTCATCTGCCTCGTATGTCACGGCGATGTGATCCATGACCTCAAAGCCTGCGTCCTTACGCATTGTCTGGATCTTACTGATGATTTCTCTTACGAAACCTTCCTCGATAAGCTCAGGAGTGAGGTTGGTGTCAAGGACAACTGTGATATTGTTGTCAGACTGTGTCACATAGCCCTCCATCTGAGTCATCTCGATGAGTAAATCCTCTTTAGATAATACAACTTCATCACTAATACTGTCAAGCTTGAGGGAGCCGGTGCTATTGAGCTCCTCCATAGCCTTATGACCATCAAGCTCAGCTAAAACAGCCTTGATCTGTCCAAGGTATTTACCATACTTAGGTCCCACTGTTCTAAGCTGTGGCTTGAATTTGTAGGTAGTGTAGTGTGACACATCATCAGTGAACTCAACCTCTTTTACATTGAGCTCGTCTGCGATGATATCCACATAAAATTCATCCAGCTTTTCCGGAGCCTTTACAAACATTTTACCGATTGGCTGACGGTTTTTGATATTTGCCTCGTTACGGCATGCACGTCCGAGTACTACGACCTTAAGTACCTCATCCATATCAGCCTCGAGCTTTTTGTCAATCAGCTTCTCATCAACTACAGGGTAGTCGCACAGATGGATTGACTCCGGTGCGCTCTTGTCGATAGAGCAGACGAGGTTTCTGTAGATGTCCTCTGTCATGAAAGGAATCATAGGTGCTGCTGCCTTTGATATAGTGACAAGTGCTGTGTAAAGTGTCATGTATGCGTTTATCTTGTCCTGCTCCATGCCCTTTGCCCAGAAACGCTCACGGCTGCGGCGTACATACCAGTTACTTAAGTCGTCTACGAACTCCTGAAGGTACTTTGCTGCCTCCGGAATCTTGTAATTTGACAGGCACTCATCCACTCCTGCCACTGCTGAGTTGAGCTTTGAAAGAATCCACTTGTCCATTACTGCAAGCTTATCATACTCAAGGCTGTATTTTGTAGCATCGAAATTGTCGATATTTGCATAAAGTACGAAGAATGCGTATGTGTTCCAGAGTGTTCCCATGAACTTACGCTGTCCCTCAAGCACGAGCTTTCCTGAGAACTTCTTTGGAATCCATGGAGCTGATGCTGTGTAGAAATACCATCTGATGGCGTCTGCACCGTAGGTCTCAAGTGCGTCAAACGGATCTACCGCGTTGCCCTTTGACTTGGACATCTTCTGTCCGTTCTCATCCTGTACGTGTCCAAGCACGATAACATTCTCATAAGGAGCCTTGTTGAAAAGGAGTGTAGACTCAGCCATGAGTGAATGGAACCATCCACGTGTCTGGTCAACTGCCTCTGAGATAAACTTGGCTGGGAACTGCTTCTCAAATACTTCCTTGTTCTCGAATGGATAATGATGCTGTGCAAATGGCATAGCTCCTGAATCAAACCAGCAGTCAAGCACCTCAGGTACACGGTGCATATCCTTGCCACACTCAGGACACTTGATTGTCACAGCGTCGATATATGGTCTGTGAAGCTCTACCTCTGCAGCCTTTGGATCTCCTGCTTTTTCAGCGAGCTCTGCACGGCTTCCGATACACTCTCTGTGTCCGCACTCACACTCCCAGATATTGAGTGGTGTGCCCCAGTAACGGTTACGTGAAATAGCCCAGTCCTGTATATTCTCAAGCCAGTTTCCGAAACGTCCCGAACCGATAGACTCAGGAATCCAGTTTACTGTATTGTTGTTTCTGATAAGGTCATCCTTTACTGCAGTCTCCTTGATGTACCACGACTCTCTTGCATAGTAGATAAGAGGCTTGTCACATCTCCAGCAGTGTGGATACTCATGCTCAAACTTAGGAGCATCGAAAAGCTGCTTTCTGCCGCTTAAGTCCTTTAATACCTCAGGATCTGCATCCTTTACCCACATACCGGCAAATGGAGTCTCGGCTGTGAGCTCTCCCTTGTCGTTTACAAACTGTACAAACGGAAGGTCATAGTTTCTTCCGACATTGGCATCATCCTCACCAAATGCAGGAGCGATATGAACGATTCCTGTACCATCTGACATAGTAACATATGTGTCACATGTCACAAAGAAGCCCTTCTTGCCCTGCTTGTCAGCAACCTGCTTAGCGCAGTCATAAAGCGGCTCATACTCCTTGTACTCAAGATCCTTTCCCTTGTATGTCTCAAGCACCTCATATGCCTTCTTGCCTGCCTCAGCGTCCTCTTTTGAAAGAAGCTGTGAGAGCACCTTGTCTGCAAGTGCCTCTGCCATATAATATGTGTAGCCGTCAACAGCCTTTACCTTTACATATGTGTCATCAGGGTTCACACAGAGTGCCACGTTGCTTGGAAGTGTCCATGGAGTTGTGGTCCATGCGAGGAAATATGCATCCTCTCCTACTACCTTAAAACGTACTACTGCTGATTTTTCTTTGACTGTCTTGTAGCCCTGTGCCACCTCCTGTGCTGAAAGAGGTGTTCCACAACGAGGACAGTAAGGAACAATCTTGAAGCCCTTGTAAAGAAGACCCTTGTTCCAGATTTCCTTGAGAGCCCACCACTCTGACTCGATGAAATTGTCATCGTATGTGACGTATGGATTGTCCATATCAGCCCAGAAGCCTACTGTGTTGGAGAAATCCTCCCACATGCCCTTGTATTTCCATACAGACTCTTTACACTTCTTGATGAATGGCTCAAGTCCGTAATTTTCAATCTGATCCTTGCCGTCAAGGCCGAGAAGCTTCTCCACCTCAATCTCAACAGGAAGTCCGTGTGTATCCCAGCCTGCCTTACGTGGCACATATTTGCCCTTCATGGTCTGGAATCTTGGAATCATATCCTTTATAGTACGTGTCTCAACATGTCCGATGTGAGGCTTTCCGTTTGCTGTAGGAGGTCCATCATAGAATGTGTATGTCTCTCCCTCTTTTCTGTTTTCCATGGATTTTCTGAAGATATCGCTCTCTCTCCAGAACTGCTCTGTCTTCTTCTCGCGTTCAACGAAGTTCATATTGGTGTCAACTTTGTTGTACATGACTATCTCTCCTTATTCTGTATTGTTCATGAACATCCCGGTTTATGGAATATTCACTAAAAAAGGCACCCATTCCTGTAATTAGGAACGCGTGCCTGATACGTCTATACCACCTATTACAATGTACTTAAGGGAACTCCCTTGCATACCCGCCCCCTGTAACGTAGGGAATACGTCAGAACCTACTCTCGCAGCACTGTGTGGCGATTTTAGCCTGCGGCTCAGAAGTGATTTTCAAAATGACCATACTCATACCGGCTCTCACCCATCCCGGCTCTCACCCATCCCGGCTCTCTTTGACTTTCCTGCCATATCTACTGTCTTCGTCACTGCCTTTTTCTAACTGTGTCTAAGTATATAACTGAAAAGCCACTGTTGTCAAGGTGTGATAATAATTTAACATTAATAATATTTGTCACCGTATTTAAAACTCTGATAATCGTAATCATCGTCATCATCATAATCATAGGAATCATAATCATCGTCATCATCATAATATGAATCGTCATGATCATAATACTCATAGCCATCATCAAAGCCTTTCATTAACTCCCTCTGAAGCTCAGTGCTTACGTTTGAGCCTGCCAAAATCCAGAATATAATGCTGAATATAACTGAGATAACGGCTGTTGCTATACCAACTATGCCAAACACCTTGTTGTTATTGCTCTTACTGATATGTATAATACCAAAAATAATGGCAAGCAGGGCTGTCACAAAGTTGATACAGGCACAAAACAGTACAATCGATACAATACCAAGTACCATGGATGCAATACCAAAACCTTTGTTGCTGCTGTCTGGCTGCTGATTGTATGGATTTGTTCCATACTGCGACTGACCATATGTGGTCTGATTATACGACCCCTGAGTATATGTATCCTGATTGTATGTGCCCTGAGCGTATGTATTCTGGTTGTATGTGCCTTGAGCGTATTCATTCTGGTTGTATGTGCCCTGAGCGTATTCATTCTGGTTGTATGTGCCCTGAGCATATGCATTCTGGTTGTATGTGCCCTGATTATCCTGCTGCTGACCATATGTGTCTGTCGGCTGACTATAAGTGTCTGTTGGCTGACTGTATGTGTCTGCCTGCCTGCTATATGAGTCTGAGCCATTCACTGTGTCTGATGACTGTCCAAACACATCAGCGTTGTTTGTAGAATTGTTTTCGTCCATAACTTCCTCCATTTATCTATGTTTGTATAGCATGTGGTCCATCTGCACCATAAAATTATACTGTAAAGCCACACATGCATATGATGCATATAAATGCAATTCACTACAGATATTTTATCATATATTACAATAATGTAAATATTTTTATTTACAAACTATTTTCAAAGCTAAAAAATGGCAGGACCACTTCTGTTCCTGCCATAAAAATCTCATATCATTTTACTATTCAAAACCTTATTTACTGTTCTTCCTCCTCAGCTGAATTCTTAAGGTCATCTGCAAGCATATAGATATTCTCAAGCACCTTCTTGCACTTTGCCATGCTCTCAACCGTAATATCCGCCATACGAAGCCCCTCTGTTGAAGAAGCCGCAACCTCTTCTCCTGTAGCCGAAAGATGTGTAATATTTTCTGATATTACTGTTGTAGAATCAAGAATCTTCTTGATACTTTCCTCTGCCACACTGATATCTTTCATCAAAAGCTCAACAGCCTCTCCCATAGCATTAAACTTATCTCTTGTATCATCAATAAGCTCATTCTGCTTCTCAACCGATGATACAGAGTTTTCGATGCTCTCATTGGCACGCTTTGTGTCCTCATTGAGCTTGTTGATAATCTCTGTGATGTTGGCTGATGCATCCTTGGTCTGCTCTGAGAGCTGTCTGATTTCATCTGCAACTACCGCAAAGCCCTTACCGGCCTCGCCAGCTCTGGCTGCCTCAATCGAAGCATTGAGTGCCAGGAGATTGGTCTGGTTTGAAATATTGATAATCGACTCTACAAAGTTCTTTACTTCCTCTACCTTTGCTGTAAGGCTCTGGATAACCGATACAGTGACGTTGCTTGCCTCTGCCACATTGTTAGCCTGCTCCTTGAGTTCCCCAACAACATCAGCTCCCTGCTTTACAGTCTCGTCTGTCTGGCGTGAAGCATCTATCATAGCCTTGATTCCGCTCTCTGCATTATCAGTATTTCCCTGAATCTCAACACACATAGATGCCTGCTTCTGAATGGCCTCCGCTGTGCTCTCTGTACTGTCTGCAATCTCCTGAATCGAATTATGGCTCACTGAAACCGCCTCATCAAGCTCGTTCAGCATGGTCATGGCTTCATCAAAGTGCTTTGAAATATTATCGGCAACCAAAATCATCTTCTTACCGTTTTCAACCTGCAGCAAGGCCGCTTCTTTGATTTCTTCCATGTTCTCATCAAAAAACTGGGTAAGAGTTTTTGTAACCATGATTACCGCATAGCCTGATAATGCCATTACCAAAACAGCCACCACATTTCTTTGAAGCACTTCGTCCCCTGCATTAAGCTCAATCAAAAGCCTTAGAATATTAGTCGCAAACATTACCGAGTTTGAAATGATTACAAGCCTGCCGTCCAGATATGCCGCCGCTGCTACCATAAGAGGCAGTGCATATGTCCATGTGCCCGGTGTGGAATTGAACAATCTGATAAAAAAATAACCTGCAGTCATTGCTGAAACAAGTATAATTGAACAGCTCTTTGACTCTCTCTTTGTCATGAAAGCTATGGCCGAGACTACTATTACCGCAATTGCTGCAATAAGCTGTACTACCTTCCCGACAAAAATTCGTCCTCCGTCTGCTCCCAGAGCAGCAAATAATGAAAATGCTACATACGCAAATACTATTATTACTGCAATAAATACCTTTCGATTGGCCCTGTTAAACTGTTGATTATTCATATAGACCCCCTTCTTTCGTTTTATTTAGTTGTATTATACAACATTTTTTCATAATAATCCACTATTTTTTAGTCCCAACGTCCTATTTTTTTATTTTATGCTATTCATTGCCTTCCGAGCTTTGATTTACGCTTGTTTTCGTACATCCTGTCATCGGCAATACGGTAGATGGTACGCGGGTTAATATCCACTACCTTTATCTTAAGCTCATCAGAAAAATCCTGCTTCAAAACAGTCTCACCACTCATGGCATAACCATATGCCGTGCTTAATTTTATCTCAGATTCTGTCTTATTTTTTTCTTCAAGCTCATCAAGCATCTGCGCCAGGAGCTTTTTCACCTGTTCCTCTGCGATATCCTCCAGAATGACAATAAACTCATCTCCGCCTGTCCTCATCACAGAGCCATACAGTCCAAACACATTCGTCAGCACATCGGCAAAGCTCCTTATGAGTTCATCTCCCTTTTCATGGCCATATGTATCATTTGTATGCTTTAAAAAATTGAGGTCAAGACTCACAATAGCATACCTGCTGTCAGAGGTCTTTGCACTTGTTTCAAGCTCTTTAAGCTTTTTCTCACATAATCTCCTGTTGCCAAGCCCTGTAAGCTCATCCATATATGCCATCTGCTCAAGTACAGCCTTCTGCGCATTTTCAAACAGGGTCTTTGATATTTTGTTTCCGTAATCAACAAGCAGTGAAATCACAATGATAAGCACCGCAAAACACAAATTAGAGCTATATTCATTCTTTTCGAAGCCTGTTATATATTTATCCAGATTGAACCTGACAAGCTCCTCAATAACAATTACAATTGCAATCAAAAATCCAACCATAACGACTGAAGGCTTTTGTTTTTTCACCTTCATATCTATAAAACTGATTACTAATATAAGCATTATTGCAAAAATCATCAGTATATGTGAGCCTTCAAGCACCTGTGGCAGATGGACAGTATTTGTAATCTGTAATATCAAAGCTGACAGTATATATATAACCTCCGCTGCAATAAGCACATAAAAATATATCTTCGTCCACTTCGGAGTATCCTTTTCATCAATCCTGTCCTTAAAATAATAGGTAAACGGCAGTGGCAGAATATAAAGCGACATAAATTCCAGATATGTTTTCATTAAAAGATCCGTCGTAAAATACTCTATCAGGTCATTATTGCAAAGTGTCCAGCAGCCAATAAGGAATGAAAACATTGCAATGCAGAAGGTCTGTATGAAATTTAGCGACCTTGTTAACATAAGCATTGAAAGCACCATTATGATGACACCAAACACAATAAGAAACATTGTAATTGACAAATTGAGTCTTTTTCCACTTAAATCCTTTACCAATGATGAGTTTCCATCCAACAGCCTTACAGCCCTCACTCCGTCAAAGGCATTGTCCTCGGATACCGTCATCTCTATCGTAAGCCACTTGCTTTCCGCACCATACGGCATACTCACAAAATGCTGTCCATATCCCAGAAGCTTTTTCTCTTCATAAAGCTTCTGTCCATACATATATATGACTTCGTTGTCCAGATAAACCTTTACTGCTGAATGTATGGTATATACATCTAATGTAGGCAGCATGATAGTGTCATATCTTGGAACAACATGCCTTAGTACCAGGACATCTCCACGATTACACATATCAAACCGGAATTTGCTCAAGGTAACATTATGGTATTCCTTTTCATTTATAGTAACCTCCCAGCCATCGTCAATCTCTATTTCATTTGAGTCAACCCTGTCTGCAGATGTCATTGACATAAATGTCATTATCATAATTATGGCTGTTACGAGCATAACTATAAAGCTGATTGTTTTTTGTCTTAGATTTAATTTTTTGAATTCTTCCATATGGTTTTCTTCTCCGCTTTTGGATACATTTTCATAAACAACTGTTTTGTATATTATTTGTATTATAAAACATTTTTCCACTTTTTTCCATATAAAAAATCCAGCCCGGCATTATATGTCAGGGCTGAATATCTGTCAAATTCACTCTATTAAATTTTAAAACGTAAAATATTATTCTCCAATTGCCTCTTTAAGTGACTCCTCAAATATCTCAAGTCCCTTTGCCATCTGCTCATCTGTCATGGTAAGCGGAGCTAAAAATCTTATGACGTTGCTTGCTGTACCACAACTCTCGAGAAGAAGTCCTTTCTGCATTGCATTGTGGATAAGCTTTGAGGCGATATCTGTTGCAGGCTCTTTTGACTCTTTATCCTTTACAAGCTCGATACCGATCATAGCTCCGAGTCCTCTGACATCTCCGACAACCTCGTATTTGTCCTTTAACTCATTGTAACGCTTTGTGACAACCTCACCGATATGTCTTGCTTTTCCTGCATAATCATCACGTTTCATGATATCCATTACCGCAAGGGCTGCTGCACAGGAAACAGGGTTTCCACAGAATGTACCTCCGATAGTTCCTGCCGGTGCTGCATCCATGACCTCTGCTCTTGCTGTGATAGCTGAGATTGGAAGTCCTGCTCCAAGTGATTTGGCTGTTGTGATAATGTCAGGTGCTGCTCCTGCCTCAGCCCAGTACTCTGATGCGTAGTATTTGCCTGTACGGCAGTTACCGCACTGTACCTCATCTGCGATCATGAGTATTCCGTTGTCATCACAGATCTTTCTTATTGCTTTTACCCACTCGATAGGTGCCGGGATAAATCCGCCCTCGCCCTGGAACGGCTCAACGATCATACATGCGATCTCCTTTGCAGGTGCGCCCTCGTCAAAAATTCTCTCAAGCTCATCGATATAATACTGTATTGCCTCAGCCTCTGTGTATCCCTTTGGTGCTCTGTAAAGATATGGATAAGGTGCTCTGTAGATGCCTGCCGGGAAAGGTCCCATGCCCTGTGCATATACCTTTTTTGCAGTAAGTGCCATTGTCAGGTTGGTTCTTCCGTGGAAAGCTCCTGTAAAACAGATCACTCCGCTTCGTCCTGTGTATGCCTTTGCGATCTTTATCGCGTTCTCATCACACTCAGCTCCTGAGTTTGCGAAATATGTTTTCTTTACATCACCCTTGCAAGGCATTATCTCGTTTAGTCTCTCTGCAAGTGTTACATATCCGTCATGTACATATACGTTAAAAATTGTATGGAAATATTTCTCTGTCTGTGCCTTTACTGCCTCGATGACCTCCGGGTTTGAATATCCGATATTTAAAACACCTACACCGCCTACCCAGTCAAGTATCCTGTTTCCGTCCATATCCTCAAACATTGCTCCGCTGCCTTGCTTGATACATATAGGATATGTCTTTCCGCAAAGTGCCTGTGGGATGGCTGCGTCCCTTCTGTCTAAAAGCTCTTTTGATTTTGGTCCCGGTACCTGTGCTGTAACGATCTCTGGTAATGCTGTTCTAAGCTCTTGTGTTGTCATGATATTTTCCTCCCTGCCCTTTGCATATGGATTCTTACGCCTTTACCGGTTTAATGTCCATATACGAAAACAGACGCCGGATACATTGTATCTGACGTCTTTGTCTTTAAAAGTTATTTATTATTTAGCTATATTATATCATTTCGCAAAAGGAGTACAATGTACATCACAGACCATGTTTTTTGTGCACCGTGCACAAATCGCTTCCGTTGCAATACCTTCGTATCGTAAACGCCAGCTTAAGCTTCATACAGTCATCGAGACTGGTGAAATCACAGCCCAGTATTTCACTGATTTTTTTCAGCCTGTAGTTCAGTGTATTTCTGTGAAGAAACATTTCCTCTGCCGTCTTTTTTGCATTGCAGTCATTTTCCAAATATCTTTCAAGTGTCCTGCACAGGCTGCCATGCTTTATCTCATCTGCCTGAAGCAGCCTTCCTATATGCTCATCCACATATGCATCAAGCACCGCCCTATCATCGACATGGGACAGTATTGTATCTATCCCGGTGGCTGTGCTGTTTTTTTCGAGCGTCAGCTTCTGACAGATAATCTGTGACAAATCTATAAGCGGAAACCTCTCTGCAAGCTCAAAAAGCGGGATATTCCTGTCATCACAATATGTAGTAAGCACCCCAGGAATTTGTCCCTCATTTATGCCTATTGCAGAGATACCATGCTTCACCATCTGCCTTACAAGAGGCATGAGCTTACCTGTATCATCCGTGACACTCCTGTTTGTAAGTATCACAAACTCACCTCCGTGAATGAAATCCTCTATCCTGTATTCACTTTGTATACACTGCAGACAGTCTGCAAAATAAATCCATCTGACAGTATTTTTCAGGCCATTTCTGCCCGCCCTGAGCTTAAGCTCATCCTTAAGCTGCGGCAGATTCATCATATCGTCACAGTTCATATATCAAGCTCCATCATGCCTAGACCTAATCCTAAACCTTCGTCTCGTCCTCTCCCCAGAAATCGACCGGCTCATAGTCCTGCAGCTTTGCTAAAAAGCCCTTCTGCTTAAGCTCCTCCTGTATGGCATCAAGCACCTCTTCACTCTCCGCACATATTGTGTGATAGTGATAACCGGAGGTTACATTTTTAAGAAGGCTGGACTTGCCTGTACGGATTTCCTCGAGGTAATTTCTGATGTCGCGTCTGGACTTAATGTCCATATGGGCGCGGAGCACTCCGTAGACCTTGTGATATACAAATACGTCCTTCACATGACCTCCGGCATCAACTATTGTTGAAAGCTCCTCCTCTACCTCATCATCCTCGTGAACCACCTTTAATACTCTCGAATACTGCTTGTCAGCCTGTATCAGATATCCTCTGTTTGTCGAAAAAATCGCGGCTCCGTTTGCTCGAAGCAGTGCTATGTCCTGCACTATCACCTGACGACTCACATCAAGCTCCTTTGCAAGCGCAACTCCCGCCACAGGCGACTTTGACGAGGACAGAATATTTATTATTTTTTTTCTTCTCTCATCACCGTTCATTTTCGTTCCTTTCTGTAAAAGCATTACTGTCACAGCACAGTGTAACAGGCAATTTAAAATCTATACTGCATGCAGATTTTTAAGTGATAAATCCATAATAGGTGCTGAATGTGTGAGCGCACCACTCGATACATAGTCTACACCAAGACCCTTTATTCTTTCAATGTTTTCTTTGGTAACATTTCCTGAAACTTCGATTTCGGCTCTGCCGTCAATGTAATCGATACACTGCTTTAAAAGCTCTGTGGACATGTTATCGAGCATGATAATATCGGCACCGGCTTCAACCGCATCCTTTACCATATCAAAGCTCTCTACCTCAACCTCAATCTTTCTGACAAAAGGGGCATAGGCCTTTGCCATGGCGATTGCCTTCTTCACGCCGCCTGCTGCTCCGATGTGGTTATCCTTAAGAAGCACTCCGTCTGAAAGATTGTATCTGTGGTTGTTTCCACCGCCGACTCTGACTGAGTATTTTTCAAAGATTCTGTTGTTTGGAGTTGTCTTTCTGGTATCTAAAAGCCTGATGCCTGTGCCCTCTAAAAGTGCTGCAACCTGACTGGTATATGTGGCAATTCCACTCATGCGCTGTAAATAATTGAGCGCAGTTCTCTCTCCGCATAAGAGCACTCTGATATCTCCGTAAACCTTGCCGATAAGCTGCTTATTTGCTACCTTATCGCCATCCTTTACGTAAAACTCTACCTTTGTGTCTGCATCAAGCAGTGTGAATACTCTCTCAAAAACCTGCAGTCCACAGATGATTCCGTCCTGCTTGCAGATTAAATCCACCTCTCCTGCCTGTGGATGTGGCATCACGCTGTTTGTGGATACGTCCTCGCTTGTGATGTCCTCCTTTAATGCGCTTAATATGAATGGGTCTACGTTGAGGCCCAGTGTTACCTGATCGTACATATATTTAGATTCCTTTCGTTGCATTCTTTGCATTTTTTGATATTACGGTTTCGCACTTTTTAGGCTGTGTGGTGCCGGGGTAGTACTCAGTATATTCCTCTGAAAAATATGAAGTCAGCCACGGGATTTCTTTTGGATAGTGCTTTGTGATTTGCCACTTGTTCGCATTAACTGAGTTAATGGAACCCCGTGGCAGTTCATATTTTTCTTCGGAACACACTGTGTACTCTCCGGCTTCCCAGATTTACGAGTGCGAAACCTGGTTACTGCAGCTATTACCGTCCTTAAAATTGCCTCTATGAGGTACGGACTGTAATCTGCCTATAATTTCCGATATTGCTCGTATGGCCAGCCTTTGGCTGTCCACTCGCTCCCCGGCCGAAACACAGATTCTATGCCTGAATGTAGGTGACACCAGATTCGGCTATCGTATCTTGTTCGCTGGTGCGACCCTCTATTGCCTCCATCGCGAGCTTCCTGTATTCTCTCTCCACAGCTTTTTCATCGCTGTAATCTGCCAGATTGATGCTATCTGCGGCCTTTTGGGCTGCTATCTCATCATTTACAAAACCAAGCTCAGCCATCTGTCCTGCTGCACGCTTTGCGAATACCAGGCTCTCTAGCAATGAATTGCTTGCAAGACGGTTTCTGCCGTGCACTCCGTTGCAGGCGGTCTCTCCGACTGCATAGAGACATTCCATGGATGTGCGGCTATGATGATTTACCTTGACACCGCCCATGAAATAGTGCTGTGCCGGAACAACAGGGATAGGCTCCTTGAAGACATCATACCCCATGTCCTTGCAATGTTCAATGATATTTGGAAAATGTGATACAAGCTCATCCCTTGGAATAGTACGCAAATCCTCCCATACAAAGTCTGTGCCGTCCTTTTTCATCTGCTCACGGATTTTGCCGGTCAGCACGTCTCTTGGTAAGAGCTCATCGACAAACCTGTTCATATTCTTGTCCAAAAGCTTAGCCCCCTCGCCTCTTACGGACTCTGAAATGAGAAAGCTTCTGTCCTCATGCTTTTTCGTGTAAAAGGTCGTTGGGTGAATCTGCACATAGTCTGGGTTTTTAAGCTCTATGCCATGCTTTTTTGCAATGGCAAGTGAGTCACCTGTCAGATGTCTGAAATTCGTTGAAAATCTGTACAATCCTCCGACTCCGCCACAAGCCATGACAGTGTATGCAGCCGTCACCTTTTCCAGCGTGCCATCCTGTTTTCTGATGATGGCGCCACAGCATTTGTTATCCCTTTCTATGATATCAACCATCGTCGTATACTCCATGAGTGTCACATTTGAAAGCTTCTTAACCTGTGCAAGCAGCGTGCTTGTTATCTCTTTTCCGGTCACATCCTCATGGAAAATAATTCTGTTGTGTGAATGAGCTCCCTCTCTCGTATAGGCAAGTGAGCCGTCATCATTTCTCGCAAAATCTGCTCCATATGAAACAAGATCATTCACCACCTCAGGTGATGAGTTTATCATTATCTCAACCGACTCCTTGTCATTCTCGTAGTGGCCGGCCTTTAATGTATCCTCAAAAAAGCTGTCAAAATCGGACTGCTCCTTGAGCATGCACATGCCGCCCTGCGCCAGAAATGAATCGTTGCTCTCAAGATCTGACTTTGTTATCAGTGTAATTCTTATGTCTCTTGGAAGCTTAAGTGCACAATAAAGACCTGAGCAGCCACTTCCCACAATAAGTACATCTGTATTCATAATATGTTACCTCTTTTATTTACCTGCATCCACCGATGTAGCCGCTTCTTTAGCAACATCCCCCAGGATGCGATTTACTGTAATGGGCGTATTATAACACTAAAATTTACAACTGACAAGACACCTGTAAAACTTTTGTGTTGACAGCTGGTTTACAGCTAAGTATAATGACAAGTAACTTATTTATTTTGGCCGGTTCTTTATGTAAAATCCAAAAGGAGCTTACATTCATATAACTGAGCTTCAATCACACTAGGAATTTCAAGAGGTATATCATATTATGATGACAACAAGAGAATTACAGGATGAAATTATCCGATTAAAAAAGGAAAACGATATCTGTATATTAGCTCACGCTTATCAGAGTCACGAGATACTTGAGGTTGCCGACTTCACAGGCGACTCATACGGACTCAGCAAGCAGGCTGCCACAGCACCACAGAAGAATGTGCTCATGTGCGGTGTCCGCTTCATGGCAGAGACCTGCAAGATTTTATCGCCTGACAAGCATGTGTTTTTGTCAAACAGCGCAGCAGGCTGTCCTATGGCGGAGCAGCTTGATGTAGAGCTCTTACAATCGTTAAAGGACGAGAACCCTGACTATACAGTGGTTGCCTACATAAACACCACATCAGAGCTTAAAACCATATGCGATGTGTGCGTCACATCCTCATCCGCTGTAAAAATTATTAAAAATATTAACAACGACAAGATTCTTTTCATCCCTGACTGCAACCTGGGCGCATGGGTTGAGGAACAGGTTCCGGAAAAGACCTTCAAATTCGTACATGGCGGCTGTCCTACTCACCTGCGCATGTCAATAGCAGATGTTGAGAGAGCAAAAGCGGCTCATCCTGCTGCAAAGCTTCTCGTACATCCGGAGTGCCTTGCTGAGGTTTCAAAGGCTGCAGACTATATCGGAAGCACCACCGGCATCATTGACTATGCTAAAAACAGCACAGACAAGGAATTTATCATCGGAACTGAAAACAGCATACTGCAGCACTTACAGTACGAGTGTCCTGACAAGAGCTTCTATCCGCTCTCAAAGGACTGCGTATGCCACAATATGAAGCTCACTACCCTGATGGATGTATACAATTGTGTTAAGGGAGCAGGCGGAGAAGAAATCATACTGCCTGACGATATAAGAACAAAGGCCAAGGCCTGCATAGATACCATGCTCACACTTGGAGAGTAATTTAATCGCAAGTTAAAAGACCACAGTTCATCTGTTTTGATGCACTGTGGTCTTTTTTAATTAATTGATGATAATACCTCATCTGAATAATACTTATTTCACATCCGCCTAATTAAATCCGACAACCTTCTGAGAAAGCTTATATGCACCAATAGCTACTTTCCTGCCACCTTTGCCCGGCAGGTTCATTATCTGTCCCATGACACCATGGCGCAGCTTCTTGTAGGTTTCCTCATCGTGCTCCTTCATGTATGCCCAAAGCTCCTCCTTCTTTGCCATGTTCTCATCTGTGCCTGAGATAATTGCAAGAATAGTAGATATGGTCGTGATAATCTCCAGATAGCTGTACATATACTTCCTGCACATTTCATTTTTTATCTCGTGCAGATTTACATCGTCAAACATAATCTTATTTACACGAATCTGCTGGTCGATACGGCGTATCATGACCTGCTCATTGACCGACTGGTCATCACGTCCGATAAAATATCTGTAGAAGTCCACATCCAGATAGTACATTGTGCGCACATACGGCAATGGCTTGTATACATAGATATTGTCCACATAAAAGGTATGCTTCGGAAGCTCAAGTCCACAGCTTCGCAAAAGCTCTGTCCTGTATATTACCGAATGCATCAGTATGTAATGTCCCTTGTGGATATGCTTTATGTCACTCCAGGTAAATACCTCATTTCTCGGGAAGCCGGTCTGGCGCATGACCTTTTTACGCCTTGCTCCCTCCTTCTCATAGACATAGTTGGCAAGAAGCATATCAATCTGTGTGTCCTCCTGCTCAAACTCCCTGAGCTTATCCAGTATCTTCTTATATGAATCGAGGTCTACCCAGTCATCACTGTCCACAACCTTGAAATATTTGCCTGTAGCATTTTTAAGGCCTGTGTTTACCGCCTGTCCGTGTCCACCATTCTCCTGGTGTACAGCCTTTACTATGTCAGGATATTCGGCTGCATATCTGTCAGCTATCGCTGCTGTCTCATCCTTTGAACCGTCGTCAACAATAATTATCTCCACATCATCTCCACCCGGCAGGATAGATTCTATACAATGCTCCATGTAGTCCTTTGAATTGTAACATGGGATTGCAAAACTAAGTAATTTCATCTTCTTCCCCTTGTAAAAAAATAATATCGCTGTTTGATTATGCATAAAATTCTATCCTATATGCAATAACAAATACCGATACTATAATTATACACAAAATCATGATATTGTCTAAGGATTTTTTGTGGTACCTTAGACCTACACACTTTGTTCATATTTTGTTTACAGAAAAGTGAAATTCAAAACACACGGTTTTCACAATTGATTTGTATACTAACATCATAAACGAAAGATACAAAACAAAAGCAACAAAACATATTAATTACGCAATACTCATACTAATCTTTTTCATATATAGCCGATGCAAGCCACATGCATCGGCTTCCTCTTTTTTAGAGCATTATATAGGTATTGGATTATTTCTATCAGCTTCTCTTTATCTTACGTGAGGCTGTCTTTTCAAACTCACTCCCCCGCACTTTAAGACTATAGATACGCTTGTAGGCAGGTGCATTCACATTGTATGCATCAATAAGCTCCTGCAGGGCTGCCCTTATATCGACAATACCGACATTTTGAGCATACTCGCTGTCCGAGAAAATCTCAGCCTCAATCACACCTTCAGACTCACGCACTATGATTTCCTTTATGAGATGATTCACACTCAGAGCATTTTCAAGCTCCTCCGGTGACACATTCTCGCCGTTTTTGGTGATAATCAGATTCTTTCTTCTGCCGGTCAGATAAATATATCCATCCTCGTCCACATAGCCTAAATCGCCCGTGTGAAGCCAGCCGTCAGACAGTGTCTCCTCTGTCTCCTTTGGCATCTTATAATAGCCCTGCATCACGCTTGTACCGCGGACTAAAAGCTCACCGTCAACTGTTTTTGCCTCACAGTTTGGCATCAGCTTGCCTACAGAGTTTTTGCGGATATCCCAGCTTAGATTGGTGCTGATGACCGGAGAACACTCTGTCATGCCATAGCCCTGCAATATGGTAATCCCAAACTCTGCAAATAAATCAACATAGTCAGGATTCAGATATGCCCCGCCACTGCAGATGGTATTAAGTCTCTCTCCAAATATCTTTTTGCGGACCGGCTCTGCCGGAAGTCCTGCTGCCCTTACCTCCTCGAGCTTTCTGGCAAATGTCTCAATCATAAGAGGCACCATAAGAATCATATCTGGAGCAAAAAGCTGTATATTTTTTGCCATGCGCATGATGGAATCATTGATGCATATTACAGAGCCCAGTGAAATTCCCTTCAAAATATCCATACTCAGACAGTATGCATGATGAATCGGAAGCACAGACAAAATTACCGTGTGCGGTGCAATTTTCATATCAAGGCAGGTGGCATTTTCAGCCAGGTTGTTCTGCGTCAGCATGACTCCCTTGCTCTTTCCGGTGGTTCCGGATGTAAACATAATAGTGCAAAGCGCATCCTCTGCCACAGCAGGCTCGTAGCTTCCCCTGTTGTCATCTATAAGTCCATTAAACGAAAGTACCTGAGGGCAATGCTCTGTACTGTTCATAGACACATACACATTTATATCATGACAGCTTTTAGCTGCGGCCTCAGCCACATCCAAACGTGCCTCATCAAATATAAGCATCCTCACATCAGCTCTGTCCAAAAGCTCACATATATCAGCTGCCGGAAGCGATGCATCGATTGGAACCGCAACACTTCCGCTTTCTGTGATTGCCAGATATGACACTATCCACTCATATGATGATGGACCGATTACAGCGATATGCTGCCCCTTTTTGCCAAGCTTTTCGATGGCATTGGCAAAGCTGTCTGTGTCATCCTTAAGCTCACTGTAGGTCCTTGACTCTATCTCATTTTTGGATTTTTTCCATCTTATCGCGTCATCCGCACCGTAATTTTCTTTTGCATATGAAAGAATTTCAGGAATTGTGTGAAATAACATATTTTCTCCTATCCGCGCCCATTATGCGTCTTTTAATGTCTCAAGATAATCTATTGCTTCCTGTACTGTGCGGATTTCCGCTGCCTTTGTCTGCTCAATCTCCACATCAAAGGTATCCTCAATCTCTCCGAGCATGCTCATGAAGTCAAATGACGTAAAGCCCAGATCCTCCATAAAACGGGACTCCTCATGCACATCTGCCGGCTGAACATCAACATAATTACAGATAATTTCCACTAATTCATCAAACATAATAATCTCCTTTTACCTAATACGTTTCCTAATCCACTACACTAATTTAATGATTTCACCTATTGTAAGCTCAGGGTTTTCTGCACCCTTGAACATGATTTTGCACAGGTAATAGTACATATACTCAAGCTGTTTTCTTGAGACTGCCTTGACCTGATGCTCGAAGCTGAAATCCAGTCCATTGTCCTCCGGGCGGTGCATTACCGTAAGATACATAGCCTGCGTGGTCATGCCGTTCGGGTACCACTTGGTCTTGTATTTTATATCTCCGAGGTCATTTAAGCCCTTTTCCTTTAAGGTCATAGGCTGATATGTCAGCGACATCGGCTCATATGTAAGCCCCGCCTTTGGCTGCGGATATGTCTTTGAGCGCAGCGCAAAGTACTCTGTCGGGTTGTAGTTTGCATGGCGGAACAGCTCGTTTTGCTTATCCCTGATGGTATACACGGCATCGATAAAGCGTACATCCTTTGAAAAGCTCGTCCTAAACGGAAACGAATGAATACGTGTGCCGCCCGACCTCTTCTCCTTTAGTGTCGCACGTCTGGCGATGGCATTGTTTACGGAGACATCATCGAAGCCGTTTTCCTTCTGGAAAAATGTCCTGATGCCCATAAGCAGCAGACATGCAAGCGAAACATGATATTTCTCACAAAAATCCATAAGACGCTTTGTCGGCTCAGCCTCCAGATGAAAGATATCAAGCGCTGAGGTGACATCATCCGATGCATTGAACGCACTCCTTAGCTTGTCATCATGCATCAGCTTCCTTGCCGTCTCAAGCTTTGCTGTGCCGTCGATTCCGTTGTAGATTGGCTCCGACTGTCCGATAAGCTTCTCAAAGAACTCTCTGTCCCTAAGCTGCGCCTTGCTTCCGGCTTCATATGCCAGATCCTTCTTTATCTGCTCGATATATGAGCACATATCCTTTGGAAAAGGTACTCCCTCGTACATGGCATTGCAGTATATCTCGATAATATCCTTTAAAAATGCAATAAGTGACTGCGCATCAACCACCATGTGATGACCTAAGAAGTACACTCCATTAAAGCCATCAGGCATCTTTATCATCACGATTTTGGTCATAGGAGAATCCTCAAACTCAAACGGCACCTGTGTCCAGCCTCTCATTTCATTCTCTGCCTCATCCATGGTCATATCAGTAAAATCCCTGAAATCGACAGTTCTCTCATTAAGATCCTCATCCACATCCGCAATATACTGATAGCACTCTCCATCCTTATCCCTTGTAAAACGGATACGCATGGCCTCGTTTCTGGCATACGCGTAGTTGATTGAATCCCTTAGCACGTTCCAGTCAAGCTCCGTGCCGATTGTGAGGCTTGTACCGATATTGAGCACAGCCATATTCGGACAGTACTTTGCATAGTACAAATGAAATTTTTGTGCAACCGTAATCGGATATACGTTGTGTCCCTTTCTCGTCTTCATCATCTTATAACTCCTTCCAGAAATTTATCAAGTGCGTCCTCGAAAGCTTTCGTATTCCTGTAATAGCTCTCGCAGTGTCCTGCACCCTTTACTATCAGCTTTGTCTTTTGTGACGCGCAGCTTGCATAAAGCTCATCACACATGCTGCATGGCACAAATGTATCCTTATCACCATGGATAAACAAAATAGGCTTCTTCGCCTTTTGCACCTCTTTTGCGGCATTACAGTCATCAAGCCCATAACCTGCCATTTTCCTGTTCACAAAATCTGCAATCTGAATCATCGGAAAAGCCGGCAGATGGTACATGCTGTGAAGCACATGTGTAAACACAGCCTTAGGTGAGGTAAATGCACAGTCTGACACAATTCCCTTCACCTGCTCTGGCAGGTTAAGACCACTTGCCATAAGCACCGTGGCACCTCCCATGGAATTTCCCATCAGCACTATCCTTATGCCATTGCCTGCCTTCTTAATCATCCAGTCAATCCACTTGAGTGCATCATAGCGGTCCTTGCAGCCGAAGCCTATGAATTTGCCCTCGCTTTGTCCGTGCGCCCTCGCATCTACAAGCAGCATGCTATAGCCCTTCTTTAAATAGTAATTAGATATGCTGCTGTAATCAGACATGGCTTCACTTGTGTAGCCGTGGAAGCATATGACAGCTTTATCCGGATTACCGCCAGCTATCCCCGGAAAATATGTGGCATGCAGTCTTAATCCATCATCGGACTTAATCCACACATCCTCATGAGCCTGTGCTCTCATCCACTCTCCACGCGGCTTCATAAAGCTGTAATAGCTCTCCCAGTCAACCCCCGACATCTTCATCGTGCGCTCCTTTTTTGCATTGTAGCGCATCATGGTTCTCCTGTAGAAATAAGCACTGCCGCCTGCTTCTGCTGCAGCAATACCGCCTAAAACACCTGCAATTATTCCCCACTTCATCATCATCACCTACGCCTTCTTACTGTCTATAATCTGCTTCAGGCGAAGCGCCTTATCAATATTACCCTCCACCTTGAGCTTACCTGTTGTAAATGCAAGAATCGGATCAAGCCTTCCTTCTGCCAGCTTGAAAAGAGTCTCAGCACTGCATATAAAAATTGCATCCCTGTCAAAATACTCATACGGCTCCACCGCCAGCACGCCGTCCTTTACCTCGGCATAAAAAATTCCCTCTGCCTCTCCTGTTATATTGAACTGAAAAGCAAGATGCTCACTTATATCGCTCACATCAGACTCCATAAACAGTCCCTTTACCTTTGAAAACATATCTGCATAAGTCATATCAATTCTCCTTTTCGACCGTTGGTCAACTCGTTACTTCATTACAGTATCACTTTTTCGACTTGCGGTCAACATAAATATTTTCATTTTCAAACTATTCTAATATTTTTTCATAAACTACCAAGACGTTTTTAAATGGGCTGTAATCGTTGCTGGTCACACTGTTAGGTGTGAACAGTAACTCATTATCACCAAAACTTATTACCCACGGTAAAATTTCATGGAAGAATCACATGGATTGTGCTAAGATATTAAAAAAAGTAACTGATAAAAGAGGAACCACTATGCCACATTCCACCAGAGAAAATTCAGAAAAATACGAGAAGATACTTGAAGCGCTAAGAACCCTTTTAGAAACAAAAAAAATATCCCAGATATCTGTCAGCGAAATCGCCCAGACAGCCGGGATAGGCAAGGGTAGCATATATTATTATTTTTCATCAAAGGAGGCTATCTTTGATGCACTTATGGCAAAAAGCTACGAGGAGCCGCTTGCCACCGCAAAGGAGCTTGCAAAGCGCACCGATATCTCTCCGTTTGTGCGCATGGCGATGATATTTCAGGCGTGTCGCAACTCCTCTGCCGCATTTTTAAAAATCCAGTCCGATGCCGGAAATGGTGTCCAGGAGAATGCATTTTTGCACAACAAATACATCAATTACCTGATTACCGAGCTAAAGCCCGTGACAGGTGAAATCATAAGGCAGGGAGCAGCTGAGGGACTTATCGTATGCCAACAGCCTGATGCCCTTGCAGAGATTGTGCTTCTTGTGCTCGTCGTAAAGCTTGACAATACACTGATTCCATCCACAAAAGAAGAGACCGAACAGACTATCTCTGAGCTCATCTCACTGCTCGAGAAGGGCACTGACAATCCTGAAGGGTCTCTAAATTTCCTCAAGCTGTAAACATTCCAACTTAAATTTTCCTATAGTGGTACGCAAAGTAAATATTGCCGGCGATTGCGGTGAGCGTCCACGAAATGACGTATATGAGGTATAAGGACTGCAGTGTCTTAAAATACGCAAACACCGTGAGCAGCCATATAATCCTGAATACGACAGAGCCCATGACCACTATGATAGTAGGTGCTACGCTTTTTCCGATGCCTCTGGCGGCGGCTGTGGCATTGTCCATGAAGGCTGACACGCAGTAGACGAATGCCATCACACCGATTCTGATCTGCCCATAGTGTATCACAGCATCATCGCTTGTGAAGAGCAGTAGGAATGGTCTTTGGAATATAAACAGCGCCACTCCAAGCACCAGTCCCATAAGAAACGAGTATGCAAGTGTGATGAAAAATGTCCTAAGCACCCTTTCCTTTTTCCTCGCACCCAGATTCTGCGCTATAAAGCTGGTGCATGCAGTGTAAAATGCCGCCATCATATCATAGATGAGCGAATCCGCATTGGTTGCGGCTGAATTGCCCTCCACGACCACATGGCTGAAGGAGTTGATGGATGTCTGGATACATATATTGGCTATGGCAAAAAGCGAGTACTGTATTGCTGCCGGCACTCCGATACGAAGCACTGCTGCGGCTGCATCCCTGTCAATCTCTATGTCCTTCATGCGCAGGCCGTAGCTGCCATATGTCTTCATGAGAAACCTGATGATGAGAGCCGCTGAAATGTACTGTGCTATGATGCTTGCGATAGCCACTCCTATCACTCCAAGACCGCATACTATTACAAAAAACAGGTTGAGCACTATATTGATGACACCGGAGACACTCAGGTATATGAGAGGCCTCTTTGTATCTCCCACTGCGCTCAGCACTCCGTTACCGAAATTATAAAGCGCAAGTGCCGGTGAACCGCACAGGTATATCATCAGATACGCTGTGGCACCGTCTATCAGCTCTGGCTTTGTATTCATCACCTCAAGAAGGGGCTTTGAAAAAATCAGACCTGCCACTAACAGTAAAAGCCCCGCTATAAAGCACAGGATGACCGATGTGTGGACTGTTTTATGCACCCTCTGATAGTCCTCAGCACCCATGTGCAGCGCCGTGACAGCATTGACACCGCCTCCCATACCAAGCAGGATGCCTGTTGTGAGTGTGATAATGATTGTCGTGGAACCGACTGAGCCGAGTGCTCTTGCACCCGCAAATTTCCCCACCACTGCTACATCCGTCATATTAAAAAATACCTGTAAAAGGTTTGAGAACATGAGCGGTATGGAATAAATCAGTATCTTCCTTGCGAGTGGCCCGTTCACCATATCCAGTTCTTTGGTCTGTGTTGCTCTTGACATCATTTTTCCTCTTGTAAAGCTTAAATTCTATCCCTATGACAATATATTTTCTCACGAAATAGTTACAAATACTTTCTTTTCATACTCCGGTAAATCAAATAATAATTTATTATAGAAACATTTTCTACTTTTTTCAAGCCCTGTAATAATCGAAAAAAACCGGTGCTAAAACGCACCGGCTTTTATACCTTAAACCTTACATATTTACACTGCTGCACACAGCCTGATATCATGATGTCAGACCCACGTCCATGCAGCGTCTGTATATCAAAATTTAGAAATCTGTGAGGTTTGCAGCTCTCTTCTCAAGGAATGCTCCCATTCCCTCTTTCTTGTCGTTTGTGTCATTTACAACACCGAAGAGGTTTGCTTCCATCTCAACAGCGTTCTTGATATCCATATCATATCCGTTGTTGATAGCAGCCTTTGCAACTGCGATTGCGTAGCTTCCCTTAGAGATGATCTTTGCAGCCATAGCCTTAGCTGTTGGCATAAGCTCCTCTTTTGCTACTACTTTATTAACGAGACCGATGCGGTATGCTTCAGCAGCGTCTACATTGTCGCATGTGAAGATCATTTCCTTAGCACGTCCCATTCCTACTAAACGAGCAAGTCTCTGTGTACCACCAAAGCCAGGGATGATTCCAAGACCTGTCTCAGGCTGTCCGAAAATTGCGTTCTCAGAAGCGATTCTGATATCACATGCCATAGAGATCTCGCATCCTCCACCGAGTGCGAATCCATTGACAGCTGCGATTGTTACCTGACGCATATTCATAAGCTTGAAGAATGGCTCTGAAGCCTTGATTCCGAATGCTCTTGCCTCTGGTGCTGTGAAGTTAACCATCTCTGAGATGTCTGCTCCTGCTACGAATGACTTGAACTCGTTGCCCTTCTTGTCAGGACCACCTGTAAGAATAAGCACCTTAACATCGTCTCTTGCCTCGATTTCTGTTAATGCTACATTTAACTCGTCAAGAGTCTCACTGTTTAATGCATTAAGAGCAGCCGGTCTTGAGATTGCAAGTACCGCAATCTGATCTGCTACGTCAAGTGTTAAATTTTTGAACTCGCTCATTGTATAAATCCTCCTTAAAAAACCTATGTATAACCGACATTTCTGTCGTAATTTATAAAAAAATAGTAACACTTTGACAAATTTTTGTCAATGTCTGAACGCCTTTTTCAATAATAATTTCAATAGTATTTATTATACTGCTGTTGCATTTTAGGTAATATACAAAAATTAATGAGAAAATGTTATCTCAAAAAATATGCACTATAAGGCGGCAGCTCAAGACCACCGTTTAATGTAACCGTTTCCCCTGTAATCAGGTCTGTTGCTTCACCCTTTCCCATATCAAAACCTGCGAAAAACGGCTGGTCTGCGGCATTGATGCACACGAACACCTTTTCACCATCACATTCACGACCGAAAACACACTGGCCGTTTGTGAGCACTACCGAATAGAAATTGCCATAGCAGAGTGCCTTTGACTCCTTCTTTGCCTTAGCGAGCTTTGAAATCCACTCAGTCAGCTCATTGTACTGCGGTGCTTCAAAACATGCCCTCAGTGCAGGATCACCGTCCTCTTTTTTGGCCTTCTCTCCCCACTCACTGCCATAGTACACGCAAGGGATGCCCGGCATGCCAAACGCAAGTGCATAGATGAGAGGCAGGTGCTTTTCATTGTTCAGTATGCTTGCCACTCTTGTCACATCATGATTGTCCACAAATGACAGCAGGTGCTTACCCTTGTAGAGAGTCCACTGCTCCGGTCCGAACTGTCTGAGAAGCGAGTGATTTATCTCAAACATGTTCATGGAATTAAAGCTTGAGTGAAGCCCCTTATAGCACTCATAGTTTGTAACAGAATGAAGCATAGCATCATTCATAATCTGGTTATAGTCACCGTGCAGTGTCTCTCCCACCAAAAAGAAATCAGACTTTAGTGAGTCGCAGAACTCTCTGAGTCTTCTGAGAAAATCATGGTCGAGGCAGTATGCCACATCAAGTCTCAGTCCGTCTATATCAAACTCATCTACCCAGCCCTTTATCGCTGAAAAGATATGCTGGATCACATCCTCATTTCTCAGATTAAGCTTGACCAGGTCATAGTTTCCTTCCCAGCCCTCATACCACAGTCCATCATTATAGTTTGAGTTGCCATCGAATGCTATACGGCCAAACCAGTTCACATATGGCGAGCTTTCTCTGTTTTTGAGCACATCCTGAAACGCCCAGAAGCCTCTTCCCACATGATTGAACACACCATCCAGCACTACCTTTATGCCGTCTTTATGCAGATTGTCACAAACCTGTGCAAAGTCCTCGTTTGTGCCAAGCCTTGTGTCTATTTTTGTATAATCCCTCGTATTATATCCGTGTGTATCAGATTCAAAAACCGGCGAAAAATAAATTGCATCTGCCCCAAGCTTTTTGATATGAGGTATCCAGTCATTCACTTTCAAAATTCTGTGTTCCAAAACACCATCATTCTCAAATGGCGCCCCACAGAAGCCTAACGGATAAATCTGATAAAATACACTTTCATATGCCCACATTATTTTGCCCTCCTTGATAGTTGTGTAGTGGTTTTGTACCTGTTATCTATTATACACAATTATGTACTTATATGCTACAGTTTTTTGTTACTTTTTACCTATATCAAACATTTTGGTTACTCAGTCTAATAAAAATTCCTGTAGATAACGCATGCAATAACCACATGGATAAAGAAAATAAGCGGCATCCCCTTCACAAAATACCAGTGCTTTGTCTTGTGCCTGAAGGCATACATCCCAGCCCAGGTACCGGCGCTTCCGCCCAGCAGGCTGAGCCCGAATAACGTCTTCTCCGGTATGCGCCATGCGTGTGCCTTAGCCTTATACTTGTCAATTCCCATAGCAAAAAAGCCTGCTATATTCATAAGAAGCAGATAAATCAGAAAAATTTTCATATAAATAATGCTCCATTCTATTACTCTGCATATAAATTTATAAATATAAACATATCTGCATATATTAATAAGTCCACAAAAATAATAGCCCAGCCTATAAAGGCCGGGCCATAAATTAATTATTAATTCTTAGCTTTTTTAGAACCCTTAGCCGGTGCAGCCGCCTGCTTTTTGATGGCGCTCTTTCCCAGATAAAGCTTCATTACATACCACAGCTCTGTAGCGATGCAGATTGAAGAATATGTTCCGCAAAGTACACCTACCATAAGCGGTAATGAGAACTCTCTGATTGATGCATGACCAAAGATAAAGAGTAACAATACCATGACAAATGTAGTGAGCGAAGTATTGATGCTTCGTGAAAGTGTCTGTGTAAGAGACTCGTTTGCTATATCAGCAAGCTCGTCTGCTGAGTACTTCTTGATACCGTGCAGGTTCTCACGGATACGGTCAAAGATAACGATTGTATCGTTGACTGAGTAACCTACGATTGTAAGTATACATGCGATAAATGTACTGCCGACTGTGATTCTGATAAGTGCATATGCTGTGACAACAACAAGCACATCATGTACCAGCGCAAGGATAGCACTTGAAGCAAATCTGATATCCTTAAATCTGAACCAGATATATAACAGCATGAAAATACATGAAATAATAACTGCCTTTACAGCGTTTGTTCTCATCTCTCCACTGATTGTTGAGCTGATACTCTGAGTCTCTATAGTTGATGTATCAACCTTGAAGTCCTTCTCAAGGAGCTCTGCAAGATCCTGTCTCTCATCAAGTGAGAGTGTACGTGTCTTTAATGTAACATCATGGCTTCCCTGAACTGTAGTAACCTGTACTGCGCTGTTGCCAAGGAGCTTAGATACTGAAGGCACGATGTCCTTCTCAACCTCTGCGGCTGTATAATCCTTGCCAAAGTCTGCTGTGGTTGATGTACCACCTACGAACTCAAGGCTGTAGTTTAATGCATTGCCACTTGTAGCACCGAAATAAATCATGCCACCGATACCTGCAAGTATAACTACACCTGAGATAACAAAGTATTTGACTCTGTTTTGTACAAATCTGATAACCTTTCTCTTCTTTGCCTTGCCGTAGAACTTCTCAGCCCTGACACCAACACCGTAAAATGCTCTTGTAAGGTATTTTGCAATAAAAAGAGCTGTAAACAGTGACAGAACAATTGAAATCATAAGTGTGTAAGCAAAGCCCTTTACTGTACCTGAACCGAGCACCATAAGCACGAGTGCTGCGATAAAGGTGGTAACCTGTCCATCGAGGATAGCTGAAAGAGCCTTCTTGTAACCCTCATTTACTGCTGCAAGCACTGATTTGCCTCCTGCGATTTCCTCACGGATACGGGCAAATACGATAACGTTTGCATCTACTGCCATACCGATACCGAGGATGATACCCGCGATACCCGGCAGTGTAAGTGTAATCTCAAACCAGTAAATAAACAGTACTGTAAGCATTGAGTAGAGTGCAAGTCCGATAGATGCAACCACGCCGAGTATACCGTAGAGTACAATCATGAATACCATGATTAAGATAATTCCGATAACTGCGGCCTTTACTGCATTGGTAAGGGCTGTTCCACCAAGCTGTGCACCAACAACATTTGACTCTAACTCCTCGAGCTGGAGGTTGATGGCTCCGACACGGATAAATGTTGCAAGGCTTGTTGCCTCGTCGTAATCCTTCATTCCGTTGATTACGCAGTTACCGTCTGAGATAACAGCGCTTACTGTAGGAACACTGATGAAATGATCATCATAGTAGATACCGATTGACTGTCCGGCATCCTTTGCCTTCTTTGTTGCATCTGCCCATGTGTCAATAGCCTCGTCCTTGAGCTTTAATGAAACAACAGGCTCCTTTGTTGATGTAGATGATGACTGGTCATACTGGGCGCTTGCATCCTTTACATCATTACCATCGAGGATGACTGAGCCGTTGGCCTTTAATGTGTCGATATCATAGTTGAGCTTGTAGCCACCCTCAACCGATGTATCCTGTGTATAGTTGGCATTTCCGTCACTGTCATACTGTGCGATGAAGTACAGTGATCCAGGACTTCCGAGATCCTCAAGTACCTTGTTAGGATCGTCAACACCCGGAATCTCAACAGTGATACGGTCATCACCGCTCTTGTATACAGAGTACTCTGTTGTGTAGCTCTCTGCACGCTCCTCGAGCTTTGCGATAGTATCGCTTACGTCCTTGTCTGAAGGATTCTTGTCCTTGATATGGTAGGTGATCGAAACACCACCTGAGAGGTCGAGACCAAGCTTGATATTCTGATAATCCTTATCCTTGGTGCTCTCACCATTAGCAGTAGCCTCCTGCTTTTGCTTTGTGTCGGTGATTACCGCAGAGGAATACCAGCCCAGTAAGCCGATACAAATGACTGCCACAAGGATAATCACCCAACTCTTTCCTTTTTTCATTTTCTTGTACCTTCCTGTCATTTTGCTACCATCCATATAGGTATACGGATGGCAAATATATTCGCACACGGGTCACAAATACAGCGATCAGTTTCCCGTGACAAATTCAAATTATTGTGCGTCATCTGCCATATCAGCCTCTGCTGCCTTAATCATGATAGCGCACTCTATACGCTTCTTCTGCAGCTCGCAGCCTAAATCATAGGCATCTGTGATTGTGCCGTGGAAGTTGTATGAGTTGGCGGCACAGCCACCGCTGCAATAGAATCTGGCAAAGCAGTTGCGGCATTTTTCCTTGGCATAGACATTACAGCACTTAAACTCATCCTGGATGTCAGTAGCCTTGATGCCATCCCAGACATTGCCCATGAGAAAGTCCTCATTGCCCACAAACTGATGACATGGGTATAAATCTCCCCATGGAGTCACTGCCAGATACTCTGTTCCCGAGCCACAGCCCGAAAGACGCTTGTATACACAAGGTCCTCCCTCTAAGTCTATCATAAAATGGAAGAAATTGAAGCCGTTTCCTGCCTTGTTTCTCTTTACCATCTCTGCGGCAAGTCTGTCATACTCATCAAAGAGCACAGGTAAATCAGAATCCTTAAGTGCATACTCATCTGTAGGCTGTGCCACAACAGGCTCAACCGAAATCTGCTTGAAGCCTAAATCAGCCAGATGAAGCACATCCTTTGAAAAATCAGTATTGAAATGTGTGTATGTACCTCTCACATAGTACTTGTCCTGATGTCTGCTCTCTGCAAACTTCTGGAATTTCGGAACAATAAGGTCATAGCTGCCGGCACCCTTTCTGAAAGGTCTCATGCGGTCATGAACCTCCTTGCGTCCGTCGATGCTAAGAACTACATTGTCCATCTCTTTGTTGGCGAACTCCATAATCTCGTCATTTAAGAGCACACCATTTGTGGTGAGTGTGAACCTGAAATGCTTGTCATGAAGCTTCTCCTGCTCTCTTCCATATGCCACAAGCTGCTTCACCACATCCCAGTTCATAAGAGGCTCTCCACCAAAGAAGTCTACCTCTAAATTTCTTCTGCTTCCGGAATTGGCAATCAAGAAATCAAGTGCCTGCTTTCCGGTCTCATAGCTCATAAGAGCCCTCCTGCCGTGATACTCGCCCTCCTCTGCAAAACAATATCTGCAGGCGAGATTGCAGTCGTGCGCAATGTGAAGGCAGAGTGCCTTTACAACTGTCTGGCGCTTCTTGAAATCTATGATACGCTCTTTGTATGTATCTTCTGTGAAGAGCTCTTCATTATCCTTAAGCTCATTTACTTCCTGTATTGCTTCTTCTATCTCCGTCTGTGGATATCTGTCCACAAGCTTTTCAATAATCTCCTTAGCTGAGTTGTCCTCAAACAGCTCAATAACGTCGTATGTGACATCATCCACCACGTGGATTGCGCCACTGTTGACATCTAAGACAATATTATAGCCGTTGTTCTTGTACTGATGAACCACTACAATATTCCTCTCTTTCTATCTTATCTCTCTTAATCTCTTATAAATGCAGCTTATATAGTATAATACTGCTTATATAATGCTGCCGGCACCGTACAATACGGCGTGCAGCTATTCATCACATTTAAAAATTAACACTGCGAAAAGAGTGTGCACCTGTCAGCGCACACTCTTTAAATCCGCTTCACCTATGACTATTTGTACTGCTCACAAGTCTGGTTTCCAACTGTACAAGATGTCTTGCAAGCTGACTGGCATGATGTCTGGCACTCGCCACATCCGCCCTTTTTAACTGTGTTCTGTAATTTTCTTGTATTTAATGTCTTTACGTGTTTCATTTTTATCTCCTTTTCATTTAACGATGTCTGATTGACACATCATATTTGCTCTCAACATTATATCACAGCATCCTCAATATGAAAAGTCCTTTTTTAGCGAAAAACAAGTGCTGAAAACATTACCAGAATGAATATTATCAAAAGTTCGAATATATTCTTGGATTCACCTATATCTATGACCACTGTGGCTATCACATACGTTATCCAGTATGCCACAACCGTCACTCTGATAAACCGCCTGCGGTGAAAGCAGCATTTGAGTAAGAATCCGCACACAAGCCCCACCACTATATTGATTGCCATTGCAAGCGCAAAATCAATCCACTCCGCCATGTCGACAAAGCACTGTACTATGGAAAGTATGATAAGGCACACAAGTGCCGTTAGATGCATGATACATATTGTTATCACAGGACCTTTGATTTTTCTCCACATAAAAACGCCCTCCACACATCATATATATGTGTAAAGGGCGGTAATTATTCATGTATGAAATTCATTCGTGATTACAGCTCACAGTTATTCACTGTTCTTGGGAATGGGATAACGTCACGGATATTGCCCATGCCGGTAAGATACATTACGCATCTCTCAAAGCCCAGTCCAAAGCCTGCGTGTCTTGCAGAGCCGTATTTTCTTAAGTCAAGGTAGAATTTGTAATCATCCTCTGAAAGTCCAAGCTCATTTATTCTGGCAAGGAGCTTGTCGTAGTCATCCTCTCTCTGGCTTCCACCGATGATCTCTCCGATTCCAGGTACGAGACAGTCAACTGCCGCAACGGTCTTTCCATCATCATTCAGCTTCATATAGAATGCCTTTATCTCCTTCGGATAGTCTGTGACAAATACAGGGCGCTTGTAAATCTGCTCTGTCAGGTATCTCTCATGCTCTGTCTGTAAATCACAGCCCCATGATACCTTGTAATCAAACTTGTCATTGTGCTTTGAAAGGATATCTATAGCCTCTGTGTATGTCACACGGGCAAAATCATTTTCAACAACATTTCTTAATCTGTCAAGGAGTCCCTTGTCCACGAAATTGTTGAAAAATGCCATCTCCTCAGGTGCATTTTCA
Source organism: uncultured Agathobacter sp. (assembly GCA_934365945.1). Lineage (GTDB taxonomy): Bacteria > Bacillota > Clostridia > Lachnospirales > Lachnospiraceae > Roseburia. Next base: position 72,837 of record CAKRNE010000009.1, read on the forward strand.
AGCACATAGTTGATAACATACTTGAGCATGCTCTCTGCAAGCATCATATCATCCTGAAGGTCTGCAAAAGCAATCTCAGGCTCAATCATCCAGAACTCTGCCGCATGACGTGTGGTGTTTGAGTTTTCCGCACGGAAGGTAGGTCCGAAGGTGTAGATATTCTTGAATGCCATAGCATATGTCTCGCCATTTAACTGTCCTGAAACAGTGAGGTTGGTAGGTTTATTAAAGAAATCCTTTGAGAAATCCACCTTTCCATCCTCTGTCATAGGCAGATTGTTCAAATCAAGTGTGGTCACCTGGAACATCTCTCCTGCACCCTCACAGTCACTTCCTGTGATAAGTGGTGTGTGCACATACACAAAATCCCTCTCCTGGAAGAATTTGTGAATAGCGTATGCGCAGAGTGAGCGCACTCTGAAAACTGCCTCAAATGTATTTGTACGAGGTCTTAGGTGTGAGATTGTACGAAGATACTCAAATGTATGTCTCTTCTTCTGCAGAGGATAATCCGGTGTGGATGCACCCTCAACAGTCACATCAGATGCCTGAATCTCAAATGGCTGCTTTGCATCAGGAGTAAGCACCAGTGTACCCCTTACGATAATTGCAGCTCCGACATTGATCTTGCCAACCTCATCATAGTTGTCTAAGCCATTTCCGTATACAACCTGGATTGGCTCAAAAAATGTACCGTCGTTTACCACGATAAATCCAAAATTCTTTGAATTACGATTGCTTCTGACCCATCCTCCGATAGTCACCTCTTTGTCAGCGAATTTGTCCTTATTGCGGAAAATCTCGCGTATGTTTGTAAGTTCCATTATCTAATCCTCCATTTAAGCTGCCTGCGCATCACCACAGACAGCATATTTATCGTTATTATTCGGCATCCGCGCTGCCACTTGAAGTATCAGGCGCTGCACTGCCATCCTCAAATGTCACATTTGCTTTCTCTGTGACTGTATCGATAGCCTTGTTTACAAGGTACTGGTTCTTAAGGTATGCCTTTCCCTCATCCTTGTGTCCGCTTCCAAAATACTTGTATACCTCAGAAGCCTTGCTGAACTGGCCATTGCTGGCTGATACGATATAATCCACATAGCTGTTGAAGGTATCATCATCCATCTTGATATTTTCCTTCTCAGCAATAAGCCCAAAGATGAACTCTGTCTTTATCTGGTCTGTCAGATTCGCCTTCCACTTCTCTGTGGCCTGATCCACTGTCATGTTGTAGTTGGACTTTAAATATTTCTTAAGTGTCTGGCCATCCTTGACATTTTCCTTGGTAAATGAAGCAATATACTCATTGAGTCTGGCCTGTAGATACTCATCAGGAATCTCAACTGTGCTGTTTTCAATCATGTAGCTCTTTATCTTGTCCACCTCAGCGCTGTAGAGCTGCTGCTTCAAATCCTTCTCAATCTGTGTGGTAAGCTGGGCATTTGTTGTCACTCCGGCCTTTCCAAACACTGTGTTGACCTGCTCATCTGTCATGTCTGCAAGTGCAACAGGGTCTGCTGAGTAAATGCCCTTTACTGTATACTCAAATGTAACTGTCTGTCCGTTTAAGTCGTCGTTGCCATAATCCTCAGGGAATGTCACATCACCCTTAACTTTGTCACCAACCTTGGCTCCGATTATAGGCTTTGTAAATCCATCAATAAATGATGAACCGCCGACCTGACTGTTGTTTGTCACATCAAGCATCACATCTGTGGCTGAACCACCGTCAAATGCTGTGCCATCCTTGTATCCGGTGTAGTCAACCTTTACATAATCACCATCTGCAACTGTGTCACGGTCTGTAACCTGCTTGTACGCATCTGCGCCGTACGACTGAAGCACATTGGTCAGATATGTCTGCTTTGCCGTGTCGTTTATCTCATAATCGTTTGAGACTGTGATTGCAACACCTGAATAGTCTGCAAGCTTTGTAACCTGCTTTGCGTAGTCTATGTCAAACTGACCACTTCGCATTGTCTCGCTGCCTGCCTCTGTACCTGACTCTGTTGCACTCTTTGAGCCACCCTTTTTACTCTTGCCGCTTATCACAACAGCAAGCGCAATAATTGCCACGATAAGTGCAATCACAATCACTGCTATGACTGCCTTCTTACCTGTATTCTTTTTCTCACTCATTGGAATCCTCCTGAAATGTTTGATTATTTATATATAATGCCCTGCCGGCAAAAACGCGTCCACAAAACACCATACCTGTCTACAATATCACATATCAGGTTAAATTACAACGAGTGAAAATCTCTTTATCTTTGCAAACACCGGTGGTGTATGCATCTTTAGTCCCACTGTCACCTTTGAATTTTTCTTTATTTCAATATTATCAACCACATGCGTCACAAACCTGATATCTGCAGGGAAAATTTCCTCGCTATATGTATGGACACCGTTTTCATCCGAAACTGTCACAAAAAGCGATACTTCAACACCTGTAGTGTTTGTGCCTCTGTAATCCACTGCTGCCATATATTTTCCTGTCTGTGCAATATCTACAGTCTGGCTGATAATAAAGTCAAAGTTGGCATCAGATGAAATAAATAACCCCTCCTCTGTTTTATTATACTTTACCTCAGACGAGGATGTATCTATCTGCCATTCATCACATCCGTTTGCAAAATCCGAATTGGACAGCAGATTGTTACCTTTTTCCAGAATCTGTGATATCCTCCTGTCTTCCTCTGATTCCTCAAATTCATAAAGCGATTCAAGACATTTATCAAGATCCTCTATCGGAAGCTTTTTGGGATCAAAATCCCTGAATGCCTCCCAGCCGCACAATGCTCTGCCGTCTGTATCAAACATGCCCATATTTGCAAACCAGCTTCCAAAGTCGCAATCCGGCACACCGACCGGCTCCCAGTAATAAACTCCGGTCTTTCCGGTGGCCTTTGAGGCTTCTGCCGCAATCTGCAGCATTATCTCAAGAGCTTTTTTCTGCTCCTCTTTTCCGGCTTTAAGCCCTGCACTCTCCATGAGCTCCGCCGAAATATGCTCACCTTCACAATGTCTCCACGGATAAGCTGTCTCCACAATGTATACAGGCAGCTCATATGTCTGTATCAGCCTGCTCATCGTGTACTTCAAATCCATGTATGTACCATGCCAGAATGGATAATACGAAATACCTATCGCATCAATTGGCTGCATTCCTGCCTCAAACATAGCATCAAACCACAGCTTTAAGCAGTCAAACCTGCCACCCTGGTCCAAATGTATCATCACCTGTGCTTCCGGAAGCAGCTCCCTTGTGGCGCGTATTCCCTCATTCACAAGCTCTGCCAGATTTTCAAAATTCGGCACTGCCCCATCCGGAAACAGCATTCCGCTCCTTATCTCATTTCCAATCTGTACCATATCCGGAGCACAATCCATGATTTTTAACCTGTAAAGCACATCATGGGTATACTTGTATACAGCAGCTTTAAGCTCCTCAAAGCTAAGCTCATTCCATGCCTTCGGCTTATTCTGCTGTCCCGGGTCAGCCCAATAATCCGAATAGTGGAAGTCCAGCATGAAATTCATATTATATTTTTTTATTACATGAGCCATCTCAAGAACATATGCCAGACTGCAATATCCGCCGGACTCCGGCACATTTCCCGGCTCATTCCATATGCGAAGCCTTACCGAGTCTATGTTATTGGCCTTTAACAGTTCAAATACTCTGTTTTCATTACCGTCTTTATCCTTTATATGGATTCCATTATCTACAAGCTGTGGGATTGATGAAATATCTACACCCTTTAAAAAGCTGCTCTTTCTTTCCTTTTTGTGCTGCTGCTTAAAGCTGTACATCTGCTTGTCTGCGATGACAAGATAATCATCAAAGCTCTTTCCGCTGCCGGGCTTTGTGTAGATAATGCCGTGGCTGATGTACATATTGTGCTGCTCCATAATATTGTATACACGCTCAATATACTTCTCTGTGAGTATATGATTATCTCCCGGAATAAATACGATAAATTCATCACCGCCAAATCTGTATACCGTGCTGCCTGAAGGCTTTTGCTCATCGAGCACCCCGGCTACGGTTCTAAGCAGATTGTCTCCATACTTGTGTCCGTAAGTATCATTGATATCCTTAAAATCATCAACATCCAAAAAGACTATCGTACAGCCGACATTATTTGCTGCAAGACGGTCAAACTGTGGAATAACCATCTCATTGCAGGCTACACGATTGTAGAGTCCTGTGAGCGCATCACGATTGTAGAGATTTTTGAGCTCTTCATTTGTGTTCTCAAGCACCTTCTGCTTGAAAAGGTTCTCAAGCTTTTTTATAAGAGCAGACTGAATATCAAACTGCTCCGGATGATCGTATAAGAACTCGGGATTCCTGAGTATCACATATCCCACTATATCATCCCTGAAATGCAGAGAACAATGCATAAAGCAGGTATTTTCCCCGGCACTCTCCATATATTGCATAAGCTCCTGTACGCTTTGAAATTCAAGACGACCGCTTTCCTTGTCCTCTGCAAACAATACCACTTCATCATCAGCATCATAGCCTTTTTTTCTGAAATGCGCATTCGTACTCGCCTCTGAAAGGTCACGTACCACAACAGCGTAAACTCCATCACACTTCATAGTCTGGATATAGTCTGAATATTTCTTGAACAGATCATAGAAATCATTGCATTCCTCAAGCTCATTCTGGAGGATCATTACTGCATCCTCCTCCTGCTCCTTTGTCACCGAGCTCTTGACTATTTCCTTTATATAATTGCGATAATCCACCCTGCTGTTATTAGGGCATCCGCAGCTCTCCGCCGGAATAAACTCGGAATCAAGGAACTTGTCTGCGGCCTTACCTGTGCCATTCCAAAGCTCCTTTAATATTTCAAGAGCCTTCCTTCCTATATTGCCCCTGTTGTGATCGACAGTGGTAATCTGTGGATTAAAATATGCTGCCTTGTCCAGGTTGTCAAAGCCTGTTACCTTAAAATCCTGTGGCACTCTGTAGCCCAACGCTTCTGCAGTCGCACATATCCCAGCCGCTATATTGTCATTTGCACACACAAACACATCCGGAAGCTGTCTTTTTTTCTCATGCCACTCACTCATGTATCTGACACCTGTCTGATAGTCAAACTCACCAAACATGTACATATCCTCAGTAAGCGGTATCCCATAACAGCATAGTGCTTCCTTAAAAGCCTCAAAACGCACCCTGTTCTCATAATTATATGCCGGACCTCCTGCAAACACATAGCTTCTGCAGTTGTGTTCGTAATACATATGATCCATCACCTTGCGCAACAGCTTTTTATTGTCATTGCCAACATAGTAGAAACCATCCATTTGATATCCAATGCTCACAACAGGTACTTTTACCTTTGAAAGCATTTTGAGCATCCGATGTATCTGGCTCAGATCTGTCGTATTTGTGCAATCAAAAATAACACCATCAAAGCTGTTTAAATCAGGCAGATCATACAGCGCATACTCACCGCTGTTAAACTTTGGATCATGACTCCATGTACCATTCGTGCTGTAAAAATACAGACACAAATCAAGTCCCAGCTCTTTTGAGCCTCCCATGATACCCTCAATCCAAGAATATGTTACATATCTTCTCCAGCCGTCTGCCAGAAGAGCTATCTTCTTCATCTATAAATATACCCCTTTATGTCTTCTAATATAGATCTTTGTAACTATTCAGAATAGTTATCTTTTAAAAATATAGTTCTATTATACTACGATTTCACCTATTCTTGCAATAAAGATTGATTTTTTTTAGCTTATTTGATAAAATTGATTTAAATAAGCAAATTTTTAGGAGGGATACGTTTTGAATCCAGCATTAATCGTACTTATTGTTATCGCAGTAGTGCTTGTGGTAGCATTTATAGTATTAACAATCCTCGGTAAAAAAGCACAGAAAAGAAAGGAAGAGCAGGACGAGCAGATAGCTGCTGCATCACAGACTGTCAACATGCTAATCATTGACAAAAAGCGTATGAAGCTAAAGGATGCCGGTCTCCCACAGCAGATTATTGAGCAGACACCAAAGCTTATGCGCCGCTCAAAGCTGCCTGTAGTCAAGGCCAAGGTCGGACCAAGAGTCATGACTCTTATCGCAGACGAGCAGATCTTCGATGAGATTCCTTTAAAGAAAGAGGTTAAGGCTTCTGTCAGCGGTATCTACATCACAGCAGTCCGCGGTATCAGAGGACCTCTTGAGAAGCCTAAGAAGAAGAAAGGCTTCCGTGCAAGAATGGCAGAAAACTACAGCAAGGCCAACGAACAGCTCAAGGCTGAGGAGGCTGCAAAGGCTGAAAGAAAAGCTGCTAAAGAGGCTGCTAAAAAAGCAAAAAAGAAATAATATCATGATTTAATTTTCATGTACATAAACAGAGCATGTGGGATGGCTTTCATCCTCACATGCTCTGTTTTTTATATGCTTTATCCATATATGTGCCGCAGACTTTTATGCAATTTTGACTGCTGCGCCTTTTTTCTTCACTGCTATATTGATGTGACAGTCGCCTACAAATTCATAGTTGACATCAAGTGCATACTTTACCTCTGCTCTTATCTCGTCCTCGGTCTCCTTTACATCTATGCTTGTGGCATCGATACCTATCTGGATACTTCCAAACGGTGTATAATAATATGTCAGGTTTTTCTTTCCCTTCTCAAATATCATATGTACGCTCATCGGTCCCTTGCGAGTGAACTCAAGATAATTTTCATTAAACTTAAGCATATTTTTGAGTGTCTGTGTCTCACCCTCCATTATCTCCTCGAAAAGCACATAGTGCTTGTTATTTCTTATATAATACTCTCCCGGAGCTATCACCTCTACTGCATCTGACTGCTGATCCGGTGCGAGCTGCAGACCCTTTAATGATACTACTACATCCTTTGTCATTTCTTTCTCCTTATCCTCTTGCACATTTAAATTAATTCGTAACTGTTCAGTACCTTCACAGTTGTAAGCCACATATTTCTTTTCTGAATAGTTACATCAATTCACTCTTTAATAATTTGTCATTACATATTTTCTTTTAATATATTTTTTCAGCATGAATATACTAACTGTTTTATCTGAAAATATCAAGGATTTTTAGTTTTATTTCATATTTTCCGCTGTCAAACACGCTCTCATACTCATCCGGTGTGAGCACCTCCTTAAGATTTTCCTTTGCATCATCATCCACCACCTCATACACACTGCCCCTGAAGCACATGTTGGGATACAGCACGCACCACCAGTTATGACCTGCTCCATCACCCAGTGTTATTTCAAGCGCCTCATAATTTCCTGCCGGAAATGTATAGTCCCCATACGTCTTTTCCGGGAAATCGGTGTGTGTAAGCTCTGCCGATGCGCCATATGTAAAGCCGTTTGTTTTAAGCGTCTCCTTTGATACCGCTATTATTTCGTCCATATGGTCATTTACGGTGGCTCTGGTTTCTTCGATATTTTCGCACTCCAGCAGATATGGCTCTATGTAAGCCCCTACCGCATCGCGCACCTGCTTTTTCACATTCTGGTCTGCTTCACTGTCGCTGTTTGCCAGCACGTGGAAACGCAGGATTTTGTCGGCGATGGATTTTTGCATGTCGGATGTACACGCTGTACTGTTTGTGCTTATCGCAGGTGCATGATTTTTTGCAGCCATTACTGCCGCAAGAGATATTATTGCTATGATTGTTATTATTATTCTCTTTCTCATGTAAACAAGTATTGCCTTATTTGAAGAGCTTATTCATCCTTTTTGAAATTTTTACCATGCTCCATGAATTTCATTCGTATAGTCATCCAATAAGGTACCAAGTGTAATTATCGGTTCACCATCCTCATGATTCTCCTTATTCATCTTCTGCTCATAATAATCACCCATGTTATCAAAGATATCGTTTATATCATCTGCTATGCACACGTATGTGTTCCTCGGAAATTTTTTGGATGTCTTGCAGTATTCCATGAAGCTTGCATAAGCTGCTTTATCATTTCTAAGCGTTTTTCCTATTAATATCACCTTCAGATGATTGGTATCGGCTTTTTGTGGCAGCCGCTCCTCGAAGCTGTCCACGGCTGTTTTGATATCATCGGCATATTCAGGCTCATAGGATTTGTCCATGTTATAGTAGAACTCTATATATCCGCTATTTTCATTTGCCAAATCATCTCTGTGGCTAACATATGCTTTGTAATCAGTTACTTCTTTATCGGTTATTTCGTCAGTATCTACAGCTACAACATCCACCGCAGCAAGTGTCGGAAAGCAACGCTCCTCAAGCTCCACTGCACTACAGCCGGTGAGCATGAGACCTATCGTCAGCACTACTATGACCGGTATAGCTATGCACATTAAAAATCCAAGATATTTTTTCACGATTTCATCTCCACTTTCAAGAATATATGCTAAGGTCACTGTGACTGCTATGGCAAATATGATGCACCAGCTTCTCATACTGCTATTTCCTTCGTCATGGCTTTTCTGTCTGTCACAGTTTAATTGCTTATTTTTACAGGAGTGTTTGCTTTTATTAAATGTAAATATAACTTTTGTCGTATTTTTAGCAAAATTCTCACATCTTAAAACCGCATAATAAAGGCTCATATTGAGCACTGAAAACAGCGTGAAAAACCACACCGAAAGCATCAGTGCATCTGCCCTCTTAAAGAAGCTTCCCTTTATCTGCACATCACTCATCAGTACGACAGCCGGAAACTCTATTTCCGACAGTGAATATTTTCCGAAGCTCCCAAGCAATACTGCATACAATAAAAAAAGAATGCCTGCATATGTGAGTATTGCTTTACTCACACTCCATCGTATCTGTGAGACACTGCGCTCCCTTACAAACAATATATTGAACACGGAAATGGATGCTGCAAACACATAGTATGCGCCCGCAAATATATCCGCTATGCCAAAGTCCACACCGACTCTGTCCTTAATCATCAGATAGTCAAATCTCACATCCGATATCGCAAACAAAAGCATAGCAGCAAGCGGTATCAGCACAAAGAAAAATACTACCTCGTATACTCTGGCCCGGCACTCCACTCCGCCACTTAGCGCATAAGCGCACACTGCCATTATCACAAGAAGTACAACTGTAAATGACTCATCCGGTATAAGGCTGTCACGTATCAGCTTTACAAATATCCATGCAAGAAATGCGGCCTGTGACAGCTCGTATATCGCAATAATTAAATCATAAATTAATATTTTCGCATATTTTGTTTTATCAAAGCTTCTGTCATATATCGTTTTCCTGCGTTCACGTACATCGCTTACTATCCACATAAACAGCCATGCCATGAAAACACCGAGTGCGATTGAGATAAAACCATACTTTCCAAGCTTCGCCAGATTGTTTGGAAGCACCAGTGTGCCGACTCCAAGCAGATTAAAGACGTATAGTCTGTATAGCTGGCGGGGCGATATGCTTTCGTTTTGTGCAAATGTATCTCTTTTACTCATATTTTTAGTCATACTTATTTCCTTTCAGCTTCCTGCACTCCTTTTCTCTTGCAAACACAGGCCGTCTCCAAAGTCTGCGAAGCGGAAATCGTATGATACTGTCCTTTTCATCCTCGCCGCCTGTCAGCTCGCTGCCCACGAATGGCATCATGTATGGATAACCACAGCTTTTGAGCTTTGCAAGATGCAAAAGTATCACCATCAGACTAATTAAAAATCCAAAGTATCCAAGCCATGCCGACATAATTATTACAGCAAATTTGAGTATCCTAAATGAAAATGCAAACTCCTCACTCGGTATGGCAAACGAGCAGAGTGCGGTAAATGCAACCAGAATGACCACTATAGGGCTTACTAAATTTGCATCCACTGCTGCCTGTCCGATTATGAGGCCTCCGACTATGCCTATCGTGTTTCCCATTGCTCCGGGAAGTCTTATGCCGGCTTCACGAAGCAGCTCAAAGGACAACTCCATCATGAGCACCTCTATGAGCTGCGGAAACGGGCAGCCGAGTCTGGCTTCATAAAACGCCAGTATGAGTGGTGTCGGCAGTATCTGTGTATGAAAATTTGTGACCGCCAGATAAAGACCCGGCAATGTAAATGACATGAAGGCTGCCACGTACCTTATCAATCTGGCAAAGCTTGCCGCTATCGTTCTGTTATAGTAATCATCTGCGGTTTTTAAAAAATTGTTCATGGTGGTTGGCAGTATTATCGCTATCGGTGAATTATCGCACAGCACCACCACCCGCCCCTCCAGGAGCGCATTTACCGCCACATCCGGCCGCTTTGTGGTCTGAAGCTGCGGAAACGGCGAATACCATTTTGCCTCAGCAAACTGTTCCAGAACTCCCGAGTCACCCACATGGTCTATCACATAGCTGTCCAGATTCCTTTCCACCGCCTCAACAAGCCCCTCTTTTACGAGGTCTCTCACATACAATATGTCCACATTGCTGTGTCCGCGAAGCCCCTTTTTCACTTCTTTGCACTTTAAGCGAGTGCTCCTTAACCTGCGCCTGATAAGTGCAGTATTTATCTTTATGGAATCAGCAAAGCCCTCATTTGAGCCTCTTATGACCTTTTCCGAATCAATCTCCTGAATTGACATGGCGGGATATCCCTTGTCGGGAAGCTTGAAAGCATCAGGATAGCCATCCACAAAAAATATCACGTCTCCTGTCAGCATCATCTGGGCTGCCTCCTTAACCGAGTGAAGATGCGCAAATTCAGATAGAGCTGCCTGATTTTTGTCAAGTACTTCCTTAACCTGATCCCGGTCTATCCCTTCAAGGTATGAGGTAAATCGTCCAAACGCACTGTTATTGATACCAGAGCCTGCACATGTCACCTCTATATAAGCAACAAAGCACTTTATGGAGGCATCACGCCCCAGATACATCTCCTGCATCTTTATATCTGAGCAGTCAGAATATATCTGCCTGAAGCTTTTTATGTTCTCATCTATATTTGTGGTCATCTTTAACTCTCCTATATACCCAATAAATCCCGTCAGATTTAAAATCCCTGATATAGTATGACCATACAAGCTCGCAAATATCCCTGATTATTTATTTTTGTAACTATCTAAGCCACTAACTAAGCCATTAACTAAGCCACTAAAAAAAGCTGCCGTTCACACGTCAGTGCGACCGGCAGCCTCTGTTTTGTTATATTGTTTTGTTATAGTATTCTGTATTTTATTATTTTTGTCTGCTATAGTCTTGTTATATTGTTGTTATATTGTTGTTATATTTCTGTTTTATTTCTTCTCTTCATCCTGCTTTTGTATCACAGCCTTCACAGCAACCGCCTGATTTGCCACATGCGTATGCATTTCTGTAGTCACAAGCTCCATATTCCTTGACTCAAGCGCCTTGTAGATGGCATCATGCTCCTTCACCAGCATCGGATAATTCTTCGGATCCTTCAAATACTCCACTCTGTAGCGGTACATCTGCTCGCGGATATTGTTCATCATAGATACAAGCTTCGCATTGTCGGTTGCCTCGTAGATAGCATCGTGAAACTTCACATCCTCCTCAGCTATCTTTTTCACATCACCCGAATCCATGCTCTTTTTGAACTCATCCTTTATTGTCTTTAGCTTTGCGAGCTGCTCATCACTGATTTTCTTACATGCAATTTTGGCTGCAAGCTCATCGAGAGCCTCTCTCACCTCAAGCACATCCTCCATATCCTTGAGAGTCATCTTGGCAACCTCTGCGCCCTTTCGCGGCATCGTAACCGCAAGCCCCTCCTGCTCGAGCATTCTGATTGCTTCACGTATAGGTGTACGGCTGACTCCAAGCTTTGACGCAAGCTGCAGCTCCATAAGTCTCTCGCCCGGCTTGAGCTCACCCTTTAAAATTGCCTCACGCAGTGTGTTAAAAACCACATCACGCAGTGGCAGATATGCATCCATATTTAAAGTTAAATTATCAGTCATCAAACTTCTCCTATCTCTTGTATTATAATTCTCATCTATAAGAAAATAAGGTAACTATAAAGCTCCTGCTATGCTGTCACGGTATCATATCATTTGCGATTATTGTATACAGATGTCAGATACACCTGTCTGGCAAGATGTGAGCTTCGCATAGCTTTATACGCTTTCTTTGCGGTATCTTCATCGTCAAACAGTCCAAAAACTGTCGGACCACTGCCGCTCATCATGGCTCCCACTGCACCATTGGAAAGCATATGCTTCTTTATCTCGTCTATCACCGGATAGTTTGGTATGGTCACGGTCTCTAAGACATTTCCCATGTGCGCTGCAATGTCATGCAGATTCTTAGCCTTTATATCCTCTATCAGGAGGTCTATATCCGGATGAACTGTCGTATCATCAAGCTTCAAATTCTGGTACACAAACTTGGTGGATACCGAGATGGACGGCTTTGCAATGAGCACTGGACACTTTACCATTGGAGCAAGAGGACTAAGCTCCTCTCCTATGCCCTCAGCCAGCGCCGTACCTCTCATAATACAGTATGGCACATCCGCGCCAATCTGCACACCTCTTTCCATAAGCTGTCTCTTTGTCAGCCCCAGTGAAAAAAGCCTGTTCATGCCAAAAAGCATAGCTGCTGCATCAGTACTGCCCCCTGCCATTCCTGCTGCAACAGGAATACGCTTGTCCAGCTTCACTGATACACCGTCAGTTATTGAAAACTCATCCATAAGAAGCTTCGCAGCCTTGTATATGAGATTGTTCTCATTTACAGGAAGAAAAGACAGATTGGTCTGTATCTGTATGCCAGACTCCTTTGTCCTTTTGATATCTAGCCTGTCATACAGATGAATGGTCTGCATAATCATACGGACCTCATGATATCCGTCCTCTCTGCGCCTCACCACATCGAGCCCCAGATTAATCTTGGCTAATGCTTTTAATGAAATATCGTAATTACTACCCATATTGTATTACCTCTGTTTTTTGTATACAAAGATTATAACACAAACATTCAAAAAGAGCAATTTCAAATATTCTCATTTATTTCTATCGAAAAAAAATTTTGTTATACAGTATGCTTATCCTGATAAACTCAGCCCCGATGCATATTTCAGCATCGGGGCTTTTGATTATCTTTTTACAGACTGTTGCTTAAATTTTGTTGAAACGATAGCCCACACCCCAGACTGTTTGAATATAAATTGGCTTGCTTGGGTTATCTTCTATCTTCTCCCTAATGTTTCGGATATGGCTCATAACGATGTTGTAATCACCTGAATATGGTTCTCCCCAAACAAGATCGTATATTTGCTCTCTACTAAACACTCTGCCCGGGCTACTTGCTAACAGATAGAGTATTTCAAATTCTCGATTGGTAAGCGTAACTTCTGTATTCCCTGTTATAACACTTCTCTTCGACAAATCTACTGTTAATTCACCTATATGAATATTATTTGTTTCCTGAAGCATATTACACCATTCAAAGTTTTTGCTATTACTTATTATCTGCATCATCCTCTGATATATATATTCTTCCT
>CAKRNE010000010.1 GCA_934365945.1 uncultured Agathobacter sp.
TTCATTGAAGCGTTCTGATTGATTCTCAAAATCTTTCAAGGTTTCTCACTGTTCAGTTATCAATGTTCTTTGTTTTGTCGTCTTGCGACAACGAATGATATGATATCAAACTTTCAAGTGTTTGTCAACAACTTTTTTAAGTTTTTTATCAAGCAGGGCTACAAGGATTCGAACCTTGAAATGACGGAGTCAGAGTCCGTTGCCTTACCATTTGGCGATAGCCCTATATGAAGCGCAGGGGGTGGGATTCGAACCCACGCGCCCTTGCGGACAAACGGTTTTCAAGACCGCCTCGTTATGACCACTTCGATACCCCTGCACGAGAGCGGGTGATGGGAATCGAACCCACGTATCCAGCTTGGAAGGCTGGTGTTCTACCATTGAACTACACCCGCATATTTAATTGTTCACAAGTCGGGGTGACAGGATTCGAACCTGCGACCTCCTGGTCCCAAACCAGGCGCTCTAGCCAAGCTGAGCCACACCCCGATATGCTGTTTTGCCGTTTCGTTTTTGTTGCCTCACCGAAGCGACTTCGATATAATATCATCCTATCCCATACTTGTCAACACTTTTTTACATTTTTTTGAAATTTATTTTTCAAATGCGATACATCCCGCGTTTTTACAGCATTTCCGCTGATTTCAAAAAACGATTTTACTGACTTCATAAAAAAAGAATGCTCAAAACATAATAATTTCGAGCATTCTTTTTAGTGGACTAGACGAGAGTCGAACTCGTGTCCGAAATACAATTCCCTGTCCTTCTACGAGTGTAGTTTATTATTTAACATTCCCTCTGCCACACGATAACAAACAACCTTGTGGTTTCAGTAGCTTCATGATACGCCCGATAGCTCAAAGCTTTGCCAACGTCGTTTCTCACATAGTCGAAGCCTGGGTCCTAAAGTGTGAGTGCTCTAGGTCAGACTGCTGCCATTAGGCAGCGTATGCTAAATTATCTTCAGCGTTTAATTTTAATTTGGCCATTTAACGCATCGCCATACGACTCGCTTCTCCAGCTGCATGTACCCCGTCGAAACCTTTACTAGCCCATATTCAATTTTTTTGCGGGGCACATGCAGCTACGCCGCATGGTCTCCGCTCCGCTTCGGTCCGCCCAAAGCCTTATTACCCCAGATTTCTGATTTTGAAATCTCTCTGCGCCTCTCGCTTTTGATCCTTCTTGGCTATGTCTGCTCTCTTATCGTAGAGCTTCTTACCTTTGGCAAGTGCTATCTCTACTTTGACCAGACTCCCCTTAAAGTATACTTCCACCGGCACAATTGTGAAACCCTTTTCCTTCATCTTTGAAGAAAGCTTCTCGATTTCCTTCTTGTGGAGTAAAAGCTTTTTAGGTCTGAGTGGATCCTTGTTGAAGATATTCCCCTTCTCATACGGTGTAATATGCATGCCATACAGGATAATCTCACCGTTTTCAATACGGATAAAAGACTCCTTTATGCTGCCCTTTCCCATGCGAAGTGACTTCACCTCAGTTCCTGCAAGTGAAATACCGGCTTCGTATTTCTCAAGCAAAAAGTAATCGTGATAGACCTTTTTGTTGTTGGCTATTAATTTCTTTGGTTCCTTAGCCATGTCGGTATCTCCTTTCCTCAAACTGCTTTACAATACTAACACATTTTTTTACAATTGCCAATATCTAAAACGTAAATTATTGTGAACCGCTGGTTCATATGTCATTTTTTTACAATATATCTCCATAACCACTAATATATAAGTTCAATTTTGTGTTGTTTTTGAAATTTCAGTGGTAACAGCTACTTTTTTTCCGGCCTTTTGCATCTGTTTACCTATTTTCGGGTGCTGTTTTGGGAATTTCAGCGGTAACAGCTACTTTTTTTCTGACCTTTTGCATCTGTTTGCCTATTTTCGAGGTGCTGTTTTGGGAATTTCAGCGGTAACAGCTACTTTTTTTCCAGCCTTTTGCATCTGTTTGCCTATTTTCGGGTGCTGTTTTGGGAATTTCAGCGGTAACAGCTACTTTTTTCCGGCCTTTTGCATCTGTTTGCCTTCCTGCTATACTACAAACCTACGCTTATTGTACCTTATGATAGCTTAAAAATTCATTAATTTCCGAACAAAAAGTGTATTTCAGAAAATATAAATTTGTTACCGCTCAAATTCATAGTGTACACTGCACACCACTACATACTCCATAGTATAAATACTTTTATATGTTTTATAGTATAAACTACTAAATATTCTACGAGATAAACTACTATATATGCTCTAGAATATAGACTATTATATGCTATGAGTGTCAAAAGGTAATTTTTATATTAATTCTGCCAATTTAAAATCAATTGTACGCATAATTTTGTCAGTGCTGTCCACAACTACGTTGATTTTTTGTCCAAGCTTATATCTCTTATTTGTGGCTGAACCAACCAGCTCATAAGTATCCTCGTAAAATTCATAGAAATCATCTGTCAGGTCTGTCACGCGCACCAGTCCTTCAACTGTATTTGGAAGCTCCACAAAAAAGCCCCACTCCGTGACACCTGATATAACTCCTTCAAAGCTTTCGCCAATATGATTTGACATGTATTCACATTTTTTAAGTTTGACTGTTTCACGCTCTGCCTCTTCTGCACGGCGTTCGGTCTCACTTGCCTGCTTTGCAACTGCATCTAGTATAGACTCATAGTGCTCTCTGCGGTTACCATTCATTCTGCCCCTGATATTTTCCTTGATGATACGATGTATCTGTAAATCAGGATATCTGCGGATCGGTGATGTAAAGTGGCAATAATAGTTTGCTGCCAGTCCAAAATGCCCGGTACATGCTGTTGTATATCGCGCCTGCTTCATAGAGCGCAGCGTCAGTCTGCTTATCAGGGATTCCTCGTCTGTGCCGTCCACCTTCATCAAAAGCTTCTGAAGCTCCTTTGGGTGCACCTCATCAGTACCGATATGAAGCGTATAGCCAAAATTATTGATAAATGTGGACAGCTTTGCGATTTTTTCCGAGTCCGGCTTGTCGTGTGTTCTGTATACAAAGGGTATTTCCTGCCAGAAATAATCCTCTGCCACAGTCTCATTGGCTATAAGCATGAAATCCTCTATGAGCTTTGTTGCCACATTTCTGTCATACGGCTTTATATCTATCGGATGACCGGCTTCATCGAGCACGACCTTAGTCTCCGGAAAGTCGAAGTCTATGGAGCCTCGTTTCATTCTCTTTTTACGAAGAATTGCTGCAAGCTCTGCCATTTTTTCAAACATAGGCACAAGCTCCTTATATTCTTCAATCACAGCAGCATCCTTATCTGCCAGAATCTTTTTTACATTTGTGTATGTCATCCTGCGATTTGTCTTTATAACAGTCTCTGCTATCTTGTGGTCGATAACCTCACCCTTTTTATTTATTGTCATAATACATGAAAGAGTGAGCCTGTCGCATCCCTCATTCAAGGAGCAGATGCCATTTGAAAGCTCTCTCGGAAGCATCGGAATCACCCTGTCTACAAGATAAACCGAGGTTCCTCTTTTAAGAGCCTCCACGTCAAGGGCACTGTGCTCCTGCACATAGTTTGACACATCCGCTATGTGTACTCCAAGCACATAGTTTTCTCCGTCCATGTACAAAGACACGGCATCGTCCAGATCCTTTGCATCCTCTCCGTCAATCGTAACCATCATCCAGTCGCGCAAATCCATCCTGCCGGCCATATCCGCAGATGTCACATCCTTAGCCACATTCTGCACCTGATGCATGATTTTCTCCGAAAAATCCACCGGCAGGTCATAAGCCCTTACTATAGAAAGGATATCTGTGCCCGGATCATCTATATGTCCGATGATTTCAACTACCTTGCCCTCCGGCTTTTTACCCTTTTTCCCATAGCTTGTGATTTCAACTACAACCTTGTGTCCAGACATAGCACCCTTTGAGCGCTCCTTTGGTATGAAAATATCCGTACCAAATCTGGTATTGTCGGGCACTGCAAAGCCAAAATTATCACTTGCCTCATAGGTAGCGACTATCTGCTTCATTCCACGCTCTATTATAGAAACAACCTTTCCCTCCTTGCGGCGTCCTGTTGTGACAGGTGAAATCGTAATCTCAACAGTGTCCATGTGCATCGCACCATTTACATACTCGGCCGGGATAAAAATATCATCATTCTCTCCCTCCACAGTGACAAAACCAAAGCCTCTTTGATGCGCTGTAAATACGCCGACTGTCTTTTTAATTTCCGACTTTGAGTATTTACCGCGCTTTGAGAGTGTTATCCTTCCCTCTTCCTGCAAATCCAACAAAATCTGCTCAAGCTGCGGTCTGTCCTCTTTTTTTACACCAAGTACTATGCAAAGCTCCTTGATTTTCATTGGAACATACATGTCGTCACACATGAAGTCGTAGACCATCTTTTTTCGTGTTTCATATTTATCTATATTACTCATTATCTCTCCTTTTTCGATGCACCATATGGATATCTGATACCAAATGCACCGGCTCTATACAGAATTAGCCCAAGTGGCATTTTCATCATATGGATATTGATTTTATATCACATCAACCTGCAACGAAAACCTCGAATTTTATCATCTGGATGTTGATGCGATAAAAAAGACTGCCGATTTCTCGACAGTCCAAGTATTTACCATATTCCCATATTTAAGACAATTGATATAATAAAGAATAGAACAACACATACAATTGTTGCCTTAACCAGACGTCCTTCCTTTGAACGTCCCTTATTCTTGCCCCAATATGTATCAGCAACTCCGGCGATGGTACCAAGTCCTGCAGACTTGCCCTCCTGGAAAAGAATAACTATAGTAATTACCAAACTGACGATTATAAATAATACCGATAAAACAATTTTTAAAGTTGCCACGATAAGACCTCCTAAATTAAATTCTAGATAACAGAACTAATATACTACGTTTTTATTGCACAGTCAAGAGTTTTATACTGTATGTAACGAATTTTACACTTCATGCCGCCAAACACTCCAAGTATAGGGTTTATAATGTCATTGACCAAAGATGTGACTATGCTGGTAAATGCACCACCTATGATGATACCAACTGCCATATCCATGACATTACCTCTGCTTATAAACTTTTTGAATTCATTAAAAAATTTTTTCATAAGTACTATCCTCTCTCTATTTTTAAATTTTTCTTTTATAATTATACATTTTTTCATTTCTTTTTACAAGAAAATACATTATAATAATATTATATTTGATTAATTAAGAGGAGAATTTCATGAAGTGCCATTTTTTTAAAAAAGCACTTCCACTTATATTCATATCATGCCTTTTATTTTGTGCATGTGGTACCTCCAGGCAAAATGACAAACATACGGCAGCTTCTTCCGAGCCTTCCACCCAGAAAGGAACCTGGGACAATACCCCAAAGGTGCTCACGCCTGCTGCCGACAACATCGAGAGCTACTCCTGTGATGTTGCCTCCATTGATGCTTCAAACAGCTCAAAGGGCTATATTTTTGCGGATTACCACGGCACCAATCAAAAGGTTAAGCTTCAGATAACCGGGCCTGACAGTGTTACCTACACCTTTGACCTTCACGGAGGTGCAGAGGTTTTTCCTTTGTCGGCTCAAAGTGGAACATACAATGTATCAGTATACGAAAATGTCGAGGGAACTCAATATGCTTCTGTTCTCTCGCAGACCATACAGGTTTCTATAACTGATGAATTCGGTGCTTTTTTATATCCGAATCAATTTGTCAATTTTACTGCTTCCTCTTTGGCAGTTCAAAAAGGAAGTGAACTGGCTTATTATTGTAACAACGATACTGAAGTCGTGGAAAGTGTCTACAACTACATTATCTCTAACTTTAAATATGACTATGATAAAGCAAAGAACGTTAAAAGCGGATATATTCCTGATATTGATGAGGTTTTCACTGAAAAAACCGGAATATGCTTTGATTACGCCTCTGTGATGGCTGCCATGCTTCGTTCACAGTCCATCCCGACAAGACTTGAGGTTGGATATGCCGGTGATGAATATCATGCCTGGATAAGTACCTACATTAAGGATAAGGGCTGGATAAACGGTATTATCGAATTTAACGGCAAAGGCTGGAACATGCTTGATCCAACTTTTGCTTCTACCAGCAGCTCACCAAAGGATTTTATCGCAAAGGACAGTGATTACATTGTCAAATACGTATATTAGGAGGACATAAATGTCTAAAAAAAATAAAGTTTTAAGCAATGCTGAGCTCTCTGCCTTCTGTCAGCAGATAACTCTCATCATAAAGGCCGGTCTGCCTACATATTATGGTGTTTCAATTTTATGTGACGATGCACCTGATGAGCAGACCCACAGACTTCTTTCACAGATTTACAAGCCAATGGAGCTAGGTGCCACTCTGCACAGTGCCCTCAGTGACACGGGCTGTTTTCCAAAATACATGATAAATATGATAAAGCTCGGTGAAGAAACCGGACGGCTCGAGGAGGTGCTGTCATCTCTGTCCACCTATTATCAGCGCGAGGACGAGATCAAATCGGGAATTAAGAGTGCTGTGATGTATCCTCTTGTCCTCTCAGTTGTTATGATTGCTGTAATATTCATAATGATAGCTAAAGTACTCCCTGTTTTTTCACAGATTTATACAACTCTCGGAAGTGAGCTGACCGGTACTGCTGCTGTGCTTATGAAGCTTAGTGAATATATCAATCACTACATGCTTATCATTATTACTGCAGTTTTTTCAGCCGCATTAATACTCTTTATTTTTTTCAAAACAAAGGCCGGTAAAAACCTGCTCAAACGCTCAAGACTTTCGATGTCAATATCGACAAGCCGATTTGCAAACTGTATGTTTCTTGCATTGTCCAGCGGACTTGACACTGACAGAGGCCTGGATTTAGCCCAGGCTCTGGTAAGCAATCCGGCTCTTGACACCAGAATCGAAGAATGCAGGAAAAACATCTCGGATGGAATGACATTTTCCGAATCGCTGCTTCATTCCGGTATTTTTTCAAAGCTTTATTCCAGTTGGATTGCCATAGGTTCAAAAACAGGTGCGATGGATGACGTTATGATGCACATATGTAGTGCTTATGAGGATGATACTGATGCAAAACTCTCGCATTTCATTTCAGTCATAGAGCCTGCTATGGTAATAGTGCTTTGCGTTTTTATCGGATTTATACTTATTTCTTTTTTACTACCTCTGCTTGGAATAGTCTCAAGCATTGGATAGCTGTTTGGAGGCAATAGATGTTATTTTCTGTCAAAAAAGAAAAACCTGATATATGGAAATTCATATCTTTGGCATTGCTTATCATATGCATTGTATTGTTTGCAGTTTTCTCATCAAAGCTAAGTGAAAGCAATACCGCAAAGAGCCGTGGCACATTAGAGCGTGCCCTTAACCGCAGCATCACCCAGTGTTATGCTCTTGAAGGAACATATCCACCGAATCTGAAATATCTCACAGATCACTATGGTCTAACCTATGACAGTGACTATTATTATATTGATTACAACTATATCGGTTCAAATCTTCGTCCCGATGTGACAATCATAGAGAGGAAATAATATGTTTAAGATTGACAGAGAAACGCACAGAATCGACAGCATTTTTATCATGTTACTGTTTTTTCTCTTTGCACTGACCGCTTTTGTTCTTATTATGATTGGAGTCAGACAATATAAAGCAACTGCAAATGCCATGGATTACAATTACGAGATTCGCACAGTTACTTCATACCTGCGTGAAAAAACAAGACAAAACAGCTCAAACTCATCAATTTCAATTGAAAACATTGATGGAACCAATGCTCTATGTCTGAAAAGCTCCTTAAATAATACCGTTTACAGCACTTATATTTATTATTATGATGGCAGCCTACGCGAAATGTACATACAGGATGGGACACCTTTTACACTAAATCTCGGGCAGCAGATTGTGACAATTTCAGGCTTCGATATGGACAAAACTGATGACGGGCTTATTATTGTTACTATTTCAGACAGTTTTGGAGGCACAACGGATATGTATTTGTCCGCAAATTCCAATTAATATACCCGGTTAATTATTTAAATATTATTATTCAATTCAGGAAGCTATTTATGACAACAACAAAATTTAAACATTCCAAAAATCGAATATTCCTGCTTGAAATCACAATCAATTTATTGCTCTTTACAGTTTTGCTGATTGTTGGTCTGCTTTTTTTCATAAAGACTCATACTTTAACCGAACAGACCGGCGTACTGCATCAGGCTGTAAATGCATGTAACAATGTTGCAAGTGTCTACGAACAGGAAAGAGGGAATCTGTCAGCTGTTTCATCAACGTTTTCCGGTTCAATATGTGCAGATGACAAGCTTTTTATTTATATGGATGATACATACCACCCATGTAAAAAGGATGATGCCCGTTTTAAAATCATCGTTTCCAAGCTTTCGGACAACTCTTTTGGTGTTCAAAAAGCCGACATCCGGTTTCTTAAGGCAGATAACACGGAGGTTTACAGCATTACCGCATGCATTTACGACTCACTCTCTCCGGAAGGAAGAAAGGCGGTGGATGCCCAATGAAAAAAAATAATTTTTCGCACTTTGGATTTTCAACGCTACTGCTTGCCTTCACAATGATTTGCATTGTCACATTTTCCGCATTATCATTTGTAACGGCACACTCTGACTATAATCTAAGCAGACGTGTGGCAGACAATAACAGTGCCTACTATGAAGCAAGTGAAAAAATCCGGGATGAAATATCCCAGATAGACACCATGCTTGCAGCCTCATATCAGAGCAGTCCTGACAAGACCACATACTTTGATACCGTACTCGCAGCATTGTCATCCGATAAAGGTGTTGTCTCCTCTGATGATGATTCATCAGCAGGCAATAACCTTGCTTTTACAATCACAGAAAGCGTGTCTGAAACACAGACACTTACTGTAACATTAAATATCAATTATCCATCTCATAAATATGATGCTTTTTATACTATTAAAGAATGGAAGCTTATCACAGATACGTCTTTCTCAGAAGACGATACATTAAACTTAATTGGAGGAAACTAAAATGGATGTTAAAAAAATTTTAAAGGAAGCAACAGACAACGGAGCATCCGATATTTTCATCGTTGCCGGACGTCCCTTAACATACAAATCAAAGGGAACCATGGAGTGTCTTAACGAAATTAAAATGATTCCAAAAGAAACCTTTGAATTTGTCACTGCCATATATGCATTGGCTGAAAGGGATATCACACGTTTTGAAAAGACAGGTGATGATGATTTTTCTTTTGCCATCCCTGGCGTTTCACGTTACAGGGTAAGCACCTTTAAACAGCGTGGCTCCTACTCTGCTGTAATCCGTGTTATCTCATTTACACTGCCAAAGCCAAGCGATCTTCACATACCTCAGGCTGTTATGGATTTAGCCAACACTAACAATGGTATGGTTCTGGTAACCGGTCCTGCAGGAAGTGGTAAATCAACTACCCTTGCGTGTATTATCGACCAAATCAACCACGAAAAAGAGGAGCACATTATCACTCTTGAGGATCCTCTTGAGTTCTTACACAGACACGAAAAATCCATTGTCTCACAGCGCGAAATAAACACTGATACCGAAAGCTATCTGACCGCACTGCGCGCTGCACTGCGTCAAAGCCCTGATGTAATTCTGCTTGGAGAAATGCGTGATTACGAGACAATCAATACCGCTGTCACAGCCGCTGAGACCGGTCATCTTATTTTTTCATCACTGCACACTATCGGTGCCGCTAATACAATTGACCGAATAATTGATGCTTTTCCAGCGTCACAGCAGCATCAGATTTCCATCCAGCTTGCTTCTGTACTGCAGGCAGTTGTCGGACAGAAGCTCCTGCCATCCATAAGCGATGAGATGATTCCCGTATTTGAAATCATGGTACTCACACCGGCAATAAGAAACCTAATCCGTGAGGGCAAGGTTCACCAGATTGACGGTATTATCTACACCTCTGCCGCTGAGAATATGATTGCCATGGATACGAGCATCTACAATCTGTACAAGGCCGGTGTAATCAGCAAGCAGGTGGCAATCAGTGAAGCTACCAACCCTGAAATGATGACAAAGAGAATTAATTTAAACTAGCTTTAAATAAACCAGCTTTGAGAGAAGTTTACAGCATCGTACCTGACTGCTATATAAAAAGCCCCATCATATAAACCTGTTTAATGGTTTATATGATAGGGCTTTTCGTCTTAGAAAAATATATTTATATGTTAATTTATACGTTAATCTCTGCCTTTACTCCACTCTCGTCCTTATGTGCCTCAAGCACAGGATTAACTACGTCACGCAGATATACCTCTACCTGACGTGGTGCACGTCCCACATAAAGCTCAGGCTTAAGGTTCTTTTCGATATCAGCTTTTGTCAGTCCGAATGCAGGGTCTGCAGCTATTAAATCTACGAGGTTATTTTCTTTTCCCTCTTCCTTTACTGTCTTTCCGGCCTGCATTGAGAGCTGTCTGATCTTCTCATGAAGCTCCTGACGATTTCCGCCGTTCTTTACAGCATCCATCATGATATTCTCTGTTGCCATGAATGGTATCTCTGCCATAAAATGCTTTTCAATAACCTTTGGATATACAACCAGTCCATCTACCACGTTGAGACATAGGTCAAGTATTCCGTCTATTGCAAGGAAGCCCTCAGGTATTGAAAGACGCTTGTTTGCTGAATCGTCAAGTGTTCTCTCAAACCACTGTGTAGCTGATGTGATTGCAGGATTCATAACATCTGCAAGGACATATCTTGAAAGGGATGCAATTCTCTCACTTCTCATAGGATTTCTCTTGTATGCCATGGCTGATGAGCCTATCTGGTTCTTCTCAAACGGCTCCTCTACTTCCTTAAGATGCTGGAGCAGTCTGATATCGTTTGACATCTTTGTAGCTGATGCAGCAATGCCTGCAAGAACATTTACCACTCTTGTATCTACCTTACGCGAATATGTCTGTCCTGACACCGGATAACAATCCTTAAAGCCCATCTTCTTTGCAATCATCGGATCAATCTTGTCTATTGTCTCATTGTCTCCATTGAAGAGCTCAAGGAAGCTGGCCTGTGTTCCTGTGGTACCCTTTGAGCCAAGGAGCTTTAGTGTGCCCTGCACATACTCTAAATCCTCGAGATCAAGCATAAACTCGTTGAGCCAGAGTGTGGCACGCTTTCCGACTGTTGTAGGCTGTGCCGGCTGGAAATGTGTAAATGCAAGTGTTGGCTGGTTTTTATACTTATCAGCAAAGTTTGCAAGCTCAGCAATAACACTTATAAGCTTTTTGTGAACGAGCTTTAATGCTTCATTCATGATGATGATATCTGTATTGTCACCAACATAGCATGAGGTTGCTCCAAGATGGATGATTCCCGCAGCCTTAGGACACTGCTGTCCATATGCATAGACATGGCTCATTACATCGTGACGCACAAGCTTCTCACGCTCCTTTGCCACATCATAATTGATATCATCCACATGTGCCTTTAACTCATCAATCTGCTCCTGTGTGATAACCGGCTTGCCATCCTGTGAAAGTCCAAGCTCCATCTCTGTCTCTGCAAGAGCAATCCAGAGCTTTCTCCAAGTGGTGAATTTCATATCCTGTGAAAAAATATACTGCATCTCTTTGCTGGCATAGCGCTCAGAAAGAGGACTTGTGTATCTGTCTGTACTCATAATCTCTCCTTTATTAGCGATTAAGCATTTTTCTCTCGAGGTCGATTTCTTTATCAAAATACTCTCCTCTGATGTCATCCTTCGGTGGCTCCATCGGATACTTTCCTGTGAAGCAGCCCATGCAGATTGGCAGTCCCTCTACCATCTCATCAAGTCTGTCAATTCCAAGGTAGCCCAAAGAATCCGCACCTATAATCTGTCTGATATCCTCAATAGTCCTGTTGTAAGCGATAAGCTGCTCTCTTGCAGGAATATCTGTACCGAAATAGCAAGGCCATAAGAATGGCGGTGAACTGATGCGCACATGTACCTCTGTGGCACCCGCATCTCTTAACATACGCACAATCCTGTCTGAGGTTGTTCCCCTGACAATTGAATCGTCGATCATGACAACTCTCTTGCCCTTTACAGCCTCCTTTAATACATTGAGCTTTATCTGCACGCTTGACTCACGGCTTGACTGCTTAGGCTTGATAAATGTCCTGCCGACATAGCCGTTCTTGACAAAGGCTGTGCCATACGGAATGCCTGACTCAAGTGAATAACCAAGAGCAGCGGCATTTCCCGACTCAGGAACGCCTGTCACAATATCTGCATCAACCGGCGAATCCATGGCAAGGAACCTTCCTGCCTTGATACGGCTGCCATACACACTTACTCCGTCAATATGGCTGTCTGGTCTTGCAAAATAAATGTATTCAAACACGCATCTGGCCTGTTTCTCAGGTGCAAGTGCCATTGTCATATCTGACTCAATGCCCTTTTCAGGAGTGATGGTGATGACCTCTCCCGGCTTTACATCCCTGACAAACTCTGCGCCAATTGTATCAAGTGCACATGTCTCTGATGTAACGATATAAGCATTGTCTCTCTTTCCGATACAAAGAGGCTTGAATCCAAACGGATCTCTGGCTGCTATAAGCTTTCTAGGACTCTCAACCACAAGTGCATAGGCTCCCTTAAGCTTCTGGCATGCACGTCTGACTGCTTCCTCAGCTGTTTTTGAGTTGAGACGCTCTCTGGCGATATGATAAGCTATAACCTCTGAGTCAATTGTTGTCTGGAAAATAGCTCCTGTATACTCAAGCTCCTTGCGAAGCTCCTTTGCATTGATGAGGTTTCCGTTATGTGCCATGGCAAGTGTGCCCTTGACATAGTTTAAAACGAGCGGCTGGGCATTCTCACGTGTGGAAGAGCCCGCTGTTGAATAGCGCACGTGTCCTACTCCGATATCGCCTTTCATAGGCTCTAGGATATCAGGAGTAAATACCTCATTTACAAGACCCATACCCTTGTGTGTGGTCACCTTTCCCTTTGGTCCGTGTGTATCACTCACGGCAATACCACAGCTCTCCTGTCCTCTGTGCTGAAGAGCAAAAAGACCATAGTAGATAGTGGATGCGACATCTCCTCCGTCAAAGTCATACATGCCGAACACACCACACTCCTCGTGAAGCTCATCAAATACATGGTTGTGCTCGTCAATATCAGAACATCCTTTTAATTCAGTGCCGGTATGACTTTTTGTATCTATATTAGTATTTATATACTGATTTATGTTATTGTCCTGGTTCATAATATCTCCGTTTATAATTGCGAAATAGTAACTATTCGAATAACCTTGAATAGTTAAAATAAATATATTAGCGGCTGAATTTGCTTCCTGTAAGAAGCTCAAATGCCTCTTTATATTTCTCTACAGTCTTCACAACGACCTCATCAGGTAAAAGAAGGTCATTGTCCGGGTTTGCCTTGAGCCAGTCTCTTACATACTGCTTATCAAATGAAGGCTGTCCCTGTCCCGGCTTATATCCATCAAGTGGCCAGAAGCGTGAGCTGTCAGGTGTGAGCATCTCATCGGCAAGCACTACCTCACCCTGCTCATTTAAGCCAAACTCAAACTTGGTATCTGCGATGATAATCCCCTTTGTAAGAGCGTACTCTGCACATTTCTTGTAGAGAGCAATTGTGTAATCACGAATCTTCTCTGCGTACTCTCTGCCCTTCTCAGGATAAATCTTCTCTAATACTTCGACTGATTTCTCAAAAGAGATATTCTCATCATGATCTCCAAGATCAGCCTTGGTAGATGGTGTATAAATAGGCTCAGGGAGCTTATCAGACTCAACAAGTCCCTCTGGAAGCTTGATTCCACAGACTGTACCGTTCTCCTGGTAGCTTGCCCAGCCGCTTCCTGTGATGTATCCACGAACTATACACTCGATTGGAAGCATCTCAAGCTTCTTGCAGAGCATACTGTTTCCGTTGAATCTGTCCTGACCGAAGAACTCCGGCATATCCTTTGCGTCTACTGAAATCATATGGTTAGGAACAACATCCTTTGTGAATTCAAACCAGAACTTAGACATCTGTGTGAGGATGGCTCCCTTGTCTGTAATCTTATTCTTTAAAATATGGTCAAAAGCGGAAATACGATCTGTTGCGACCATAATAAGGCTGTCCCCGTTATCATATACTTCTCTTACTTTTCCTTCTTTAAATGGTTTAAATTCCTGCATGATTGTCCTCCATCTTATGCGTAATTTTATTTAGCAAATCAAATGCTACGTTTAAATTATATACCAGCTCATTTTGTAAAGTCAACGTATATTATAAGTTTTTTTAAATAATTTTATCTCACTTATTAGTGATTCTTATATTTATTATTATATCTTTAATATATCAAAACAAAAGCTCCGGTTCAAACCCTTTGTCTGCGCCGGAGCCTATATAATACAGATTTTATTTAACTATAAGTGACTTTCCTGTCATCTCTTTAGGCTGTGGAAGTCCCATAATCTCAAGCAGTGTTGGAGCGATATCTGCAAGACATCCACCCTCACGAAGCTTGTAAGAAGGGTCAGCGTTTACAAGAATGAAAGGAACAGGATTTGTTGTATGAGCTGTATGAGGCTTACCTGTCTCATAATCAATCATCTTCTCTGCGTTTCCGTGGTCGGCACAGATGAATAATACTCCATCCACATCCTTGATTGCCTGCACTGCATCACCTACAAGTGAATCTACTCTCTCAACAGCCTTTACAGCAGCCGGGATCACACCTGTATGTCCAACCATGTCAGGGTTAGCAAAGTTGATGATAATAACATCATACTTATCTGACTTGATAGCCTCAACAAGATCCACTCCAACCTCAGGAGCGCTCATCTCAGGCTTTAAGTCATATGTTGCAACGTCCTTAGGACTGTTTACAAGAAGACGAGCCTCATCGATATTCGGCTCCTCAACTCCACCGTTAAAGAAGAAGGTTACGTGTGCATACTTCTCTGTCTCTGCAAGACGAAGCTGCTTCTTACCATTTGCTGCAAGATACTCACCAAATGTATTCTTGATTTCTTCCTTCTCAAAAGCGATAAGCTTGTTAGGAATTGACTCATCATAATCCTTGAAGCATACAAATGTTGTCTTAAGGAATGGACGCTCAAAGCCTGTAAACTTGTCATCACAGAATGCTCTTGTCATCTCACGGGCACGATCCGGACGGAAGTTAAAGAAGATAACAGAATCATTGTCCTTGACAACCGATACAGGTGTGCCATCCTCGTTTGTGATAACTGTAGGAAGCACGAACTCATCTGTAACGTCGTTTGCATATGACTCCTCCATAGCCTTTACAGGACATGTAGCTTTTATGCCCTCGCCCTTAGTAAGTGAATCATAAGCCTTCTGCACACGATCCCAGTTGTTATCTCTGTCCATCGCATAGTAACGTCCTGAAAGAGATGCAATCTTTCCTACACCGATTTCCTTCATCTTGGCGAGAAGCTGCTCGATATAGTCCTTGCCTGATGCAGGAGGTGTATCACGTCCATCAAGGAAGGCATGTACATATACTCTGTCAAAATTCTCCTTCTTGCAAAGCTCAAGAAGTCCGTAAAGATGCTCGATATGGCTGTGTACTCCACCATCTGAGAGAAGTCCCCAGAGATGAAGATCCGAGTTATTCTTCTTGCAGTTTTCGATTGCAGAAAGTAATACCTTGTTCTTGAAGAAATCACCATCGGCAATTGCCTTTGTGATTCTTGTAAGATCCTGATATATGATACGGCCTGCGCCGATATTCATATGTCCTACCTCAGAGTTTCCCATCTGTCCGTCAGGAAGTCCAACTGCAAGACCTGAAGCTGCACCCTTTACAAAAGGACACTCTGCCATCAATTTATCCATAACAGGGGTATTTGCCATAGCGATGGCATTTCCCTCTTTGTGGTCACTTAAGCCGTAACCATCAAGTACCATTAATACTACCGGTTTCTTACTCATTTATATTTCCTCTACTCTTCATATGAGGCTTACAAAATGCCCTTTGACAGTGACATATGCAAGTCCTCATAAAATTTCATTACATAATAAATGCCACTAAATGCAGCTAAGCTGGTGAATTTAGTGACATTTAGTTATTGTGATTGTCAAATCAAATATTAAATTATGATTTAATAATTACTTGTAGTTTACAATCTTTCCAAAATCAGCCTTGAGTGAAGCGCCACCAACTAATCCACCGTCGATGTCAGGCTTTGCAAAAAGCTCTGCTGCGTTTCCTGCATTTACAGATCCGCCGTACTGGATACGAACAGAATCTGCTGTAGCCTGATCATAGATCTCAGCTACGCACTCACGGATTGCACCGCAAACCTCCTGAGCCTGGTCAGAAGTAGCTGTCTTTCCTGTTCCGATTGCCCAGATTGGCTCGTAAGCGATAACCATGTTTGCAACATCTGCTGCTGCAACACCTGCGAGGTCTGACTTAATCTGAAGTCTGATCCAGTCAAGTGTAACACCGCTCTCTCTCTGCTCAAGTGTCTCACCACAGCAAAGGATTGGTGTAAGTCCAGCCTCGATAGCCTTCTTAACCTTCTTGTTGAGGAGTGCATCATCCTCCTTGAAGTAATCTCTTCTCTCTGAATGTCCGATGATGACATACTTAACACCGGCATCAAGAAGCATCTCTGCTGAGATTTCTCCTGTGTAAGCACCCTTCTCCTCGAAGTACATATTCTCTGCTCCAACAGCAACATTTGTACCCTTTAATGCCTCTACAACAGGTACGATGTCGATTGCAGGTACGCAGTAAACAACCTCAACATCATCTGATACTACGAGTGGTTTTAACTCTTCTACTAATTTAACAGCCTGGCTTGGAGTCATGTTCATCTTCCAGTTGCCGGCTACAATTTTCTTTCTTGCCATTTTTATATCTCCTGTAATTATATACAAATATTTTTATGGTAGTTCTTTTCGCTAAGCTCAACCTTCGCCTACAGCTCGGTTTCACCAATCTCAAAGAACGACCTCGCACTAAATTCAATCATCGCCTGCGGCTCGATTTCATTAAGTTGCTTTCGGTCTATTTATCATCAGCACTAGCTACGCCTGGAAGCTCCTTGCCCTCAAGGAACTCAAGGGAAGCACCGCCACCTGTTGAGATGTGGCTCATCTTGTCGCCAAGTCCCATCTGGTTAACTGCTGCTGCTGAATCTCCACCACCGATGATTGTGATAGCATCAGATTTAGCAAGTGCCTCTGCTACTGCAAGTGTACCTGCTGCAAGTGTTGGGTTCTCGAATACACCCATTGGTCCGTTCCATACAACTGTCTTAGCAGATGCAACAGCGTCAGCGAAAAGCTCACGTGTCTTAGGTCCGATATCACAGCCCTCACGGTCTGCAGGCATTTTGTCATAATCATATGTCTCTGTCTCTACAGGAGCATCGATTGGATTAGGGAAATCCTTGATTGTAACTGCATCTACTGGAAGAAGAATCTTCTTTCCAAGCTTCTCTGCTTTTGCAAGCATCTCTTTACAGTAATCAATCTTTGTCTCATCAAGCATTGAGATACCGATCTCATAGCCCTGTGCTTTAAGGAATGTGTATGCCATTCCACCACCAATGATAAGTGTATCAGCCTTCTCAAGGAGGTTGTCGATAACATTGAGTTTGTCAGCAACCTTAGCTCCACCAAGAATAGCTACGAATGGACGTACAGGATTCTCTACTGCCTTGCCAAGGAAGTCAATTTCCTTCTGCATAAGGTATCCAACAACATTCTCTCCACCCTTAGCTGTGATGAACTTTGTAACACCTGCTACAGAAGCGTGTGCTCTGTGAGCAGAACCGAAAGCATCACATACGTATACGTCAGCAAGGTCAGCAAGCTCTTTTGCGAATGCATCTCCGGCTTCCTGTGGTTTTGTCTCCTCTTTGCCTCTGAAACGTGTATTCTGAAGAAGAACTACATCTCCCTCGTTCATCTCTGAAACAGCCTTTGTTGCTGCCTCACCTGTTACGTTGTAATCAGCTACGAATGTAACCTTCTGTCCAAGCTTAGCCTCAAGAGCTGCAGCTACAGGAGCGAGTGACTCACCCTCGTTTGGTCCGTTTTTAACTTTTCCAAGGTGTGAGCAAAGGATAACCTTTCCACCATCCTTGATTAATTTCTGGATTGTCGGAAGAGCTCCGTTGATACGGTTCTCATCTGTGATTTTTCCGTCCTTAAGTGGCACGTTGAAGTCACATCTAACGAGAACTCTCTTGCCTTTTACGTTGATATCATCAATTGATTTCTTGTTTAATGACATAATATGTCCTCCCTTATTTCAAGGCATAAGCCATGTGGCCACGCCATATTGTGCATATTAAAATAATTTAATTCTACAATTCACAGATATTCAAAAGGAATAGCCATGCTTTAAAAAAGAGGCGCGGTTCAATTAAGACCGCGCCTCTTGAGTAGTCTTGAGATATACTGTTCTTGTGGGTACAAGAATTAAGCTAACTCAGAGAAGTACTTGATTGTACGAACCATCTGAGATGTGTAGCTGTTCTCGTTATCATACCAAGAAACAACCTGTACCTCGTACTGATCGTCAGAAACCTGGTTAACCATTGTCTGTGTTGCATCGAATAATGAACCAAATCTCATTCCAACGATATCTGAAGATACGATCTCATCCTCGTTGTAACCGAATGACTCGTTAGCTGCTGCCTTCATAGCTGCGTTGATATCCTCTTTTGTAACGCCAGCCTTCTTAACAACTGCTGTAAGGATTGTTGTAGATCCTGTTGGTGTAGGAACACGCTGTGCAGATCCGATTAACTTTCCGTTTAACTCTGGGATAACAAGACCGATTGCCTTAGCTGCTCCTGTTGAGTTAGGAACGATATTAACTGCTGCTGCACGTGAACGACGAAGGTCTCCCTTTCTCTGTGGTCCGTCAAGAGTCATCTGATCTCCTGTGTAAGCATGGATTGTTACCATGATACCAGACTGGATTGGAGCGTACTTGTTAAGTGCGTCTGCCATTGGTGCTAAGCAGTTTGTTGTACAAGAAGCTGCTGAGATAATTGTATCAGAAGCCTTAAGTGTCTCATGGTTTGTATTGTAAACGATTGTAGGAAGGTCGTTTCCTGCTGGTGCAGAGATAACTACCTTACGAGCTCCAGCATTGATATGAGCCTGAGCCTTCTCTTTTGATGTATAGAATCCAGAGCACTCAAGTACAACGTCAACCTTTAACTCTCCCCATGGGCAATTGTTTGCATCTGGGAATGCGTAGATTTTGATTTCCTTACCACAAACTGTGATAGAATCATCGCTTGCAGAAACCTCATCTGCATGCTCGTATTTACCCTGTGATGAATCATACTTTAATAAGTGTGCTAACATTTTTGGGCTTGTTAAGTCGTTGATAGCTACTACCTCGTATCCCTCAGCTCCAAACATCTGTCTGAAAGCAAGACGTCCGATACGACCAAATCCGTTGATTGCTACTCTTACTGCCATTTTAATTCCTCCTAGAATTGTAAAAAGTATTTTTAGGGACATGCCCTAAGATGTTTTTATTATAGCGAATAATTCTAAAAGGTTCAAGTACTTTATTTGTGTTTGTTAAAATTTTCACTAAATATTTTCTTTTACATATATTTTTTATCATTCTTCACAATTTTTCTTTTTACATATTGCACTTTGTTTCAATGTCGGCTACACTTAACTAATTGCTGCAATTCGCACTTTCCGGCAACCTGCAGCAGACAATTATAAATCACGCAGCTTTTAGAGTTGTTTAAAACAACAATACATCAGTTTACGGAGGTATTTATATGTGGGATCAGCACATGCACTGCATGTTTTCGGGTGACAGCGATGCCGACCCGGTATTAATGATAAACTCAGCAATCATTAAAGGACTGGACGGCATCTGTTTTACAGACCATCTGGATTACGACTATAAAGAAGAGCCCGGACTTTTCGACCTTGATATAGCAGCATATGAAAAGCGCATCAAACGGCTTGCGATGGTTCTTAAGGAAAAGGGCTGCCCGGTAAATATCCACTGGGGCATTGAAATCGGTTTACAGCCTCATATTACAGAAAAAAATAATGAGGTCACGAAAAAATATCCGTTTGACCTTGTGATAGGTTCAAGCCATGTGGTAAACGGCATCGACCCATACTATCCTGCTTTCTACAAAGGCAAGACTGAGCACGAAGCCTACACCGAATACTTTGAATCGATACTGGATAATCTGCACAGTGGTGCTGATTTTGATGTGTACGGCCACCTCGACTACGTGGTCAGATACGGTCCTGACAAAAACAAATACTATTCATATGAAAAGTATGCCGACATAATTGATGCTATTTTAAAGGAGATTATCTTACAGGGAAAAGGCATTGAGCTTAATACCGCAGGCTTTAAATACGGACTTGGTCACCCAAATCCGACCGAGGCGGTGTTAAAGCGCTATCACGAGCTTGGCGGTGAAATTATCACAGTCGGTGCGGATGCCCACAAGCCTGAGCATGTGGCGTATGATTTTGACAAGGTTTCAAACATTCTCAAGACTGCCGGGTTTATGTACTATACAGTATTTGAAAACCGTGTTCCGGCTTTCATCAAATTATAACACTGTTTTAAGGACTTACAGTTATCATTTTATATAGCTATTAAGCCACCATGTACAATCATAAAAGCAAAATATAGGAGCCACCTGATCTACATTTTACATCAAGTGGCTCCTAAAGCATTGGTTCCGTAAGCTTCACTGTATAACCTCCAAGTTCCGCTTTCGCTATATGAATTTATTTTGGCATTTCCATATTGCTTTGCTATAAATCTGATTCTGTTTATGACAGGACTCTTATTCTTTTAGCTTAGCTATGGACCTCTACCCTTCTTCATAAAATCACTCCTTTCGGTTACATCATCTATGTAAACTCTTATGAGAGATTCTATCTTTCACTTTTAATCTACAAGAACTTTTTCAACGATATTATTTATTTGCTAATATATCTGTGCGATTACTGCTCTTTGGCCCGCCCTACAGATTTAAATATTCCGTTCAATCATCCTCATAGTACTTTGACTTAAATTATGTAATCCCCATTGGACTGTACCTCCTATGTTTTATTTTTTTGTTCCTTTCGTATCTCTTTTTGTTGATTTAAGATTACACCAATTTTGCCCATTTGTCAATATGTTTTTTGATAATTTTTACTTTTATTTTAAATTGTCTGATATTTTATATACTTTTTGTATTGTTTACACATTTCTCACAATTCAATTACATGATTAAAGGGGCAAAATATCTTTGCCCCTCATGTCGTGATTTATCATTTATCATTTATCATTCTTCATTCTGTAATCAATACACCTGTTCAGGTAATCGACATAATCCGGATTCTTGCACATGCCCTTGCCTGCCACGTCGGAAATCTTTGCCACATCCATGCCGTTGCACTTTGTGGTCTTCATAACTATATTGAGCGCATCCTCATCAGTATCGTTGCTGATAAAGGTTCCTATACCGAATGCAACCTTTGCCTTATCCTTGAAATAATCATACAATGCTGTCGCACGCTCAAAGTCGAGGCTGTCGCTGAATAAAAGCGTCTTTGTCCTTGGATTGATTCCCAGACTGTTGTAGTGGGCTATCATCTTGTCTCCCCACTCGTACGGATCTCCGCTGTCATGGCGCACTCCTGAGAAAAGCGTCGCATAAGTAAGCTGAAAATCACGCAGAAAACAGTCTGTTGTTATGGTATCCGTAAGCGCAATACCGTTTAATATACCATACTCCTTGACCCATGCATCGAGTGCGTACCAGTTTGAATAAGCCGGATTATGCTTATGATTGCCCTGTCCTGTACACATAATCCACTCATGTGCCATGGTTCCTACCGGCTTTAAATTAAATTTCTTTGCCAGATATACGTTTGATGTACCAATAAAGTGTGAATCCTCCGGCAGCTCAACCTCTGCAAGTGCCTTTATAGCCATCTCCTGAGCTTCGGCAGACAGCCGGCGCCTTAATCCAAATTCACTGAAATCGCTAAGTCTGTAGGTATCCTCCTCGAGTAAACGCACCTTCTCATCAAGCCTGCGCTTAAACTGCTTAAGGAGCACGTCATAATCATATGCCATACGGAAGTACACTTCATTTACAATAGCAAGCACAGGAATCTCATACATCGAAGTATTGAGCCATGTGCCGGCTGCATCGATTGCCAATCCGCACGGTGCATCTGTTGTGATGGTAAACTCCTCATATCTTGGCTGCCAGAGTCTTAAAAAATCAACATATGTGCCCTTTATCCAGGTGATGTTATCAAGATATTCAAGCTCCTCCTCTGTAAAACGAAGCTGACAGAATGCCTGCACCTGCTCCTTTATCTCCTCTACCATCTCATCCGTGAAATGCACGTCTTTATTTCGGCACTTGAAGGTCCATGTCGTTTTGTAGCTTGTGAACTGATGAAAAATCGTCTGTCCCATGCTGAATTTATACATGTCAGTCTCAAGGAGGCTGTTTATTATTTGTGGCAATCTCATTTGTTTTATGTCCTCTTTTCTTTTTCTTTCAAAACTATTTACTACAGATAATTTTAGTCTTGATTTTACCACTGTAACTATCAAATATCAAGCAGGCGCAAGTGTTTAATCAGCTTTAATTTATTTACTTTACCGTCCGCATATGCGCAAACTCCAAAATAAAAGCTCCCATGAAAGCCACTATCCGTGACCTCCATGGGAGCTTAATTGCTTATTATGATATGAATTACTTAAAGTACTTCACACCGCTTTCGAATATCTTCATATCCTGCTCGCCGTAGATATTGATTGCTACTGACTCGCCACGGCGCTCTGAATGAGCCATCTTGCCGAAAATTCTTCCGTCAGGAGATGTGATACCCTCGATAGACATGTATGAGCCGTTTACGTTCCACTCCTCATCCATTGATACATTTCCGTCCAGATCAACATACTGTGTGGCAACCTGTCCGTTTGCAAAGAGCTTATCAAGCCACTCCTTTGGTGCTACGAAACGTCCCTCGCCGTGTGATGCAGGGTTGCAGTAGGTCTGACCAAGCTTTGCCTGTGCAAGCCATGGGCTCTTGTTTGAAACAACCTTTGTATAAACCATCTTTGAGATATGGCGGTTGATTGTATTGTATGTGAGTGTAGGTGACTGTGCATCCTGCTGTCTGATCTCTCCATATGGTACAAGACCAAGCTTGATAAGTGCCTGGAAACCGTTACAGATACCAAGTGCAAGTCCGTCACGCTCATTGATGAGCTTTTCAACAGCCTCTGTCATCTTTGCATTTCTGAATGCTGTTGCAAAGAACTTAGCTGAACCCTCAGGCTCATCTCCTGCTGAGAATCCGCCAGGGAACATGATTATCTGTGATTTGTCGATTGCCTTTACAAACTCATCAACCGAATCACGGATATCCTCTGCTGTGAGGTTCTTGAATACCTTGACGATTGTGTCAGCACCGGCTCTTTCAAATGCCTTAGCACTATCGTACTCACAGTTTGTTCCAGGGAATACCGGAATAAATACTGTAGGCTTAGCCACTTTATTCTTGCATACATAGATATTCTTTGCATCGTAAAGACCGCTATCCACCTTGCTTGTATCATCTGTTGCCTTTGTATGGAAAACACCCTCAAGCTTTGCTGTCCATACCTTGACAGCATCCTCAACAGGAAGCACCATATCGTCACACTCGATAGTCTGCTTGTCGTTTACATATCCGACTACAGAGGCTGCATCTGAAATACCTGCTGCATCAATGACCTCTCTGACCTTTGAAAGTGCATCAACAGGAACCTCTGCTACGATATTACCAAAGCCAGGTGCAAAGAGTGTATCGCTTGTCACCTCATCCTCGATTGTTACACCAAGCTTGTTACCAAATGCCATCTTGGATACTGCTGCTGCGAGTCCTTTTCCGTCAAGTGCATATGCTGAAACGATTGCACCAGCCTGGATAAGATTTCTGACTGCTGTATAAAGTGTCATGACCTGATCGTATTTTGGAAGATCAAACTCATCCTTGTCTATTGTAAAGAGAACAAGCTGGTTGCCTTCCTTCTTAAGCTCAGGTGTGATGATATCCTTTTCCTTTGCCACATCCACTGCAAATGATACGAGTGTTGGCGGTACATCAATATCATTGAAGGTACCTGACATAGAATCCTTTCCACCGATTGAAGGAAGTCCGAAACCAATCTGTGCATCATATGCTCCGAGGAGTGCTGCAAACGGCTGGCTCCAACGCTTTGGATCCTCGTTCATTCTGCGGAAGTACTCCTGATATGTCATACGGATTTTGCTGTAATCTCCGCCTGCTGCAACGATTCTTGAGATAGACTCAAGCACTGCATATATAGATCCGTGGTATGGGCTCCATGATGAAAGATATGGGTCAAAGCCGTAAGCCATCATTGTGACTGTATCGCATTTGCCCTTTAATACAGGAAGCTTTGCAACCATGGACTGTGTCTCTGTGAGCTGGTAACGTCCACCATATGGCATATACACACTGCCTGCTCCGATAGAGCCGTCAAACATCTCAACAAGACCCTTCTGTGAACATACGTTAAGGTCTTCAAGCTCTGCCTCCCATGCTCCCTTCATATCTCCTGCCTCAACCATCTTTGCAACAGCAGGTGTGCTGATTTTGTCAAGATAGTTGTCGCTCTCACAAGGCATCTCAACCTCAACATCTGTCTCCTGGTGAGCTCCGTTTGTATCAAGGAATGCACGAGAGATATTTACTACCTCTTTACCTCTCCACTCAAGCACAAGTCTTGGATCCTCTGTAACTACCGCAACCTCTGTTGCCTCGAGATTTTCCTCCTTTGCGTATGCAAGGAACTGCTCAACATCGGAAGGTGCAACTACAACTGCCATACGCTCCTGTGACTCTGAGATAGCAATCTCTGTTCCGTCAAGACCTGCGTATTTCTTTGGCACCTTGTCAAGCTCTATGCGAAGTCCGTCAGCAAGCTCTCCGATAGCAACCGAAACTCCGCCGGCACCGAAATCGTTACATTTCTTGATGATATGGCTGACCTCTTCTCTTCTGAAAAGTCTCTGGAGCTTTCTCTCTGTAGGTGCATTACCCTTTTGTACCTCAGCTCCGCAGACTGATGTAGACTTTGTATTGTGCGCCTTTGACGAACCTGTAGCTCCACCGATTCCGTCACGTCCTGTGCGTCCTCCGAGAAGAATGATCTTATCTCCCGGATCAGATGTAAGTCTCTGGACAGCACGTCTTGGAGCTGCACCCATAACCGCACCTATCTCCATACGCTTTGCTACGTAATTTGGATGGTAAACCTCCTTGACATAGCCTGTTGCAAGTCCGATCTGGTTTCCGTAAGAGCTGTAGCCGTGAGCTGCCTCTCTGACAAGCTTCTTCTGTGGAAGCTTTCCTTCAATTGTCTGTGAAACCGGTACTGTAGGATCTGCTGCACCTGTTACACGCATTGCCTGATATACATATGTACGTCCTGAAAGAGGATCACGGATTGCTCCGCCAAGGCATGTGGCAGCACCACCGAAAGGCTCGATCTCTGTAGGATGGTTGTGTGTCTCGTTCTTGAAGTTTACAAGCCACTCCTCTGTCTTTCCGTCCACCTCAACAGGTACCACGATAGAGCATGCGTTGATCTCATCAGACTCCTCCTGATCATCAAGCTTGCCCTCTGCCTTTAATCTCTTCATGGCAAGAAGTGCAAGATCCATCAGGCAGACAAATTTGTCATTTCTGTCCTTGTAGATATTGGAAAATGTATTGAGATAATCCTTGTATGTATTTTCAATCGGAGTGCGGTAGAAGCCATCGTCAAACTTGACATTCTTAAGCTCTGTAGAGAATGTGGTATGACGACAGTGATCTGACCAGTATGTATCGAGCACGCGGATTTCTGTCATTGAAGGATCGCGCTTTTCCTCATTCTTAAAATAGTTCTGGATATGAAGGAAATCCTTGAAGGTCATGGCAAGGTTCAATGATGAGTAAAGCTCCTTAAGCTTGTCCTCTGCCATATCCTTGAAGCCGTCAAATATGATGACATCAGCAGGGTCCTCAAACTCCTGCACCAATGTTTCCGGCTTTTCCATGCCGATAGCACGCGAATCAACAGGGTTGATGCAATGCTTCTTGATAGCTGCAAACTGCTCATCTGTGATATTTCCCTCAATCACATATGTGATAGCACTTCTGATGATTGGCTCCTCATTCTCATTGAGAAGCTTCACACACTGCTCAGCAGAGTCAGCTCTCTGGTCGAACTGTCCCGGTAAAAACTCTACTGTAAATACTTTTGCATCACCATAGTCAAATGTCTCCTCGTAGATACCATCTACAGGCGGCTCTGAGAAAACTGTATACAAGGCTTTCTTGTATGTCTCCTCTGATATATTTTCCACATCATATCTGATTAATACACGAACTGCTTCCACAGTTGTGATTCCCAGATAATGCTTGATTTCATGCTTTAATTCCTTTGCCTTTACCGCAAAGTCAGGTTTTTTCTCTACATATACACGACGTACGTTACTCATATGTTCTCCTTTCAATTCGAGAGTATGTAACCCATTATTCGTTACCGTCCGGCTTTTTGCACAATCGGACTTTTAAACTATGGTTGTAGTATAACACTTTAGTTATGATAAGTATAATTAATATATTTAATTTGTTTTATAAGTTGCGTTAATTATAGTTTTCTTATATAATAGTAGTCAGAAAATATATTGCTATTCACACCATAGCTTAAATAGCAATTATAAAAACAGATGCAAATAATCATATTTATACGGAGGATAACGAAATGGATATAAATTATGAGCTTTACAAAGTCTTTTACTACGTGGCAACATCCCTAAGCTTCTCTGAAGCCAGCAAGAAGCTGTTTATTTCACAGTCTGCGGTAAGCCAGTCGATTAAGACTCTCGAAAAGAAGCTTGGACAGACTCTTTTCATCAGAAGCACGAAAAAGGTACAGCTCACCGCAGCCGGTGCACTGCTTTTAAAGCACATCGAGCCTGCCATGAATCTGATTGCCCGCGGTGAAAGCCAGCTTTTAGACTCGGGCACACTTGGACTTGGCCAGCTTCACATTGGCGCAAGCGATACCATATGCCGTTATCTGCTGGTTCCTTACCTAAAGCAGTTCCATCAGAGGTTCCCAAATGTGCCTATCAAGGTCACAAATGCCACCTCCATCCAGTGTGTGGAGCTTTTGGAGCAAAGGAAGGTCGACCTGATTGTCACGAATTTTCCAAACTCGCACCTCAATCACTCATACAGACAGAAAACCATATGCAACTTTTCCGATGTTTTTGTGGCAAATCCCAATTATTTCAAGCTGCGCAAGCAGGAAATCGCCTTTTGTGAGCTCAATAAGTATCCTATCATGATGCTCGACCGAAACAGCACCACAAGTGAATTCCTGCACAATCTGTTTTTACAGCACCAGCTTGACCTGATTCCTGAGATTGAGCTAAGCAGTAACGATCTGCTCATAGACCTTGCCAAAATCGGACTTGGTATCGCATTTGTGCCTGACTACTGCATCAACCATGAAAACAAGGAGCTCTTTGTGCTGAAAACAAAAGAAAAGATGCCGCCACGCCAGATTGTTGTGTCCGTAAACACCACAATGCCCGTGTCAGCATCCACTGAGGAGTTTTTAAATCTGCTCCCAGAAGTCGGCAACTAATTTTCCGACATTTGCTATATTACAGGGCTTTCTGTCACTCCACTCGCGTGGATAGAGCAGATCATAGTCTCTCTGCCAGAATCTCTCATCCAATAGCAAAATGATACCTGTGTCCTCCGTCGTTCGGATTACTCTTCCGGCCGCCTGGAGGACTTTATTTATGCCCGGATACCTGAAGGCATAGTCAAAGCCGCTGCCATTTTCGGCATCGTAGTAATCCTTCAATATAGTCCTCTCATTGCTGATCTGCGGAAGCCCGGTTCCGACTACAATCGCACCTATCAGCCTGTCATTTTTCAAATCAATGCCCTCGCCGAATATGCCTCCCATGATGCCAAAGGCCACAAGTGCTTTGTCCGATTCCTCACTAAATCTGTCCAGAAATTCCTCCCTCTCAGCCTCTGACATATTACTTTTCTGCAGCATAAGCTCTGTTTCGTCTGCATATTTTTCGCAGTAAATATCAGCCACATCATTCATCATCTTATATGACGGAAAGAAAACCATATAGTTTCCTGTCTTTTGCATGACAACAGCATTAATATACCCTGCAATCCGCTCATACTCACTTTTTGAGCGTCTCGTGTACCTCGTGCTCACATCGGTTGCCATCGCAAGCAGCCTCTTTTTACTGTCAAACGTGCTGTCAGCATATATGGCATAGTTATCCTTTTTTGTGCTCAGCAGGCTCTTGTAATAGTTTACAGGCAAAAGCGTCGCCGAGAAAAACACAGCCGACTTTCCCTTATCCAGCCTCTTTTGTATATTAAGCGACGGATCCACACAAAAAAGCTTCAGCATAAATCTGCCATCAGCCTCAAGCTCTGAATACATCACGTAGTGCTCGTCCACCAGATCATAGATGCTTAGGAAATTGCGAAGCTCAAAATAAAAATCCATAACATCCTTTTTCCCCGGAAACTCATTAGCCTTCTGCAAAAACTCATCCAGAAGAGTCATAAGCCGCATAAAGGAAAATACCATATTGCCAAGCGTATCATACACAGTATAATTCTCACACTCGCGCTTCAGCTCAAGCAGTAT
Organism: uncultured Agathobacter sp.; assembly: GCA_934365945.1. GTDB lineage: Bacteria > Bacillota > Clostridia > Lachnospirales > Lachnospiraceae > Roseburia. Next base: position 28,793 of record CAKRNE010000010.1, read on the forward strand.
CTTATTGCACCGGTCCAGTGCTTTCTCAATAGAGCGGCTGTGCTCCTTCATGATGCGCTTTACCGTAAGGAAATCCTCCTTATATATCTGTGCACTGTACATCTGTCTGCTTCTTTCGACCATATTGTGTGCCTCATCAATGAGAAAAATATAGTCTCCCTTTATCCCCTCCTGAAAGAATCTCTTAAGATAAACATTCGGGTCAAATACATAGTTGTAATCGCAGATGATATTATCACACCAGCTCGCCGTATCAAGACAAAGCTCAAATGGACAAACGGTATATTTATCCGCCTGAGACAAAATATCATCACGCTCAATCATATCGCACCTGCAAAGCAGATCAAAAACCGCATCATTTACTCTGTCAAAATGCCCCTTTGCATACGGACAGTTCACCGGATTGCACTCCATCTCATCACACAGGCATAGCTTTTCCTTTGCCGTTATCTGAATAGTTTTTGCCCTGTAACCGTTTTTCCCAAGAAGTGCAAACGTTTCCTTTGCTACCGTTGCGGTAATCGTCTTTGCTGTCAGGTAAAAGATTCTGTCTGCTAACTCCTCACCAACTGCCTTCACTGCCGGAAAAATCGTAGAGATGGTCTTTCCGACCCCTGTAGGAGCCTGCATAAAAAGAAGCTTCTGTCTCATGATTGTCCTATAGACATCAGAAACAAGCTTTTTCTGCCCCGGTCTGTACTCAAACGGGAACCCCAGTTCTTTGATTGAAGCCTGCCTTTGATTTTTCATTTTGCACTGAAAGGTTGCCCATTTGCCGTACTCTTCCATCAGGTCATCAAACCATTTTTTTATCTCTTCAAATGAAAATTCCTCACGAAAATACTTAGTCTGCTCCGTCTCCAGATTACAGTAGGTCATCTGTATGCCAATCGTTTCCATATTATTTTGAAGAGCAAAAATATATGCATAGCACATAGCCTGTGCACGATGCACAAAAACCGGCTTTTCAAACAGCTCAACCCTTCTGTACATTCCCTTAATCTCATCAACAAAGCACTTGTCATCCTCCGTAAAAATACCATCTGCCCTGCCCTCAACAGTCAGCTCATACAAATCACCCTCAACAACATGTGAAAGCGGCACCTCTGCCTGATACTCCTTTCCCATGCTGCCCTGGATTTTCCTGTGAATGCGCGTGCCCTCCATCATGGCATCCGCGCTCATTGCCCTGGATGACCGGTTGTCTATATCGCCCTCCCTGAAGATAAACTCCACCAGGTTTCTGACCGAAATATGTAATTGTGTTTTCTTCTTGCAACTATTATTAATCTCATTTTCCATCATGTACTCACTCCTACATCTTCCGGATTATGCTGCCGGTTTATGTATTCCTACAATAGCTTCAGTCTACACCGTCATTTTAATATATCCTGACCAAAAGAAAAAAGGAGAGCTCCAAAAGGAACTCTCCCAAACAATCTTATTCAATTGTATTATGCTACAGTGAATTTACCAACCACATTATCAAATGCTTTGTCATCGCCCATATAGCAGACCTTAAAATCATTATTTGTACCAATTCCAATCACTCCAAGAAGTGATTTCGCATCAATAAGAATCTGTCTATATTTGAGATCAATGTCAAAATCGCACTTAGAAGCAGCTCCAACAAATTCCTGAACATCATCCAATGTGTTAAGTCTGATTACTGTTTCCTTGTTGTACATAGTCAACACCACCTTTATAATCTGAAACACAGTGCTCTCGCACAATCTAATTAATTATCTTGCTTATTATATCATCTGATATTTATATGTCAAAAAATCATAATCCGTCATTTTCCGTCAAATTATAACAGATTTTTTAATAAATTACTATTGCGTAACCGTTTTTTCACTATATTTTCATGCATGTTTTTTCAAAAAAACAATATAACTGTGAATTTCTTATAAAAAATGGTGTGCTATTTAATTATTTTAATTTCACTTTTTACAATTTTTTCATCTACAAGACCATATTCTCATAGTTCTTTAATGCATCTATATATATTTCACCGAGCTTGCTAAGCTTCGTGCCCTTGTGCTTGATATAGCCAATATGCATTTTTTCGCTCTCCTTCAGCGGAACAGCAGCATAATCATCACCATTCAAATCCTCCGAGATGATACCCGAGCACAGTGTAAAGCCGTTGAGTCCCACCATGAGATTGAGCATCGTGGCTCTGTCGTCTGCCTTTATGACACGCTTGTACTCGTATGTGCTCATCATCTCCTCCGCATAATAAAAGGAATTGTTCACACCCTGTTCAAAGGTCAGACATGGATACTCCTGCAAATCGTCAAGTGTAATCTCTTTTTGATCTGCAAGCGGATGTTTTTTCCAGAGATACACATATGTATTACATGTGAAAAGCTCCTTAAACTCGATATCGCATTCCTTAAAAAGCTTTCTTAAAACCTTTTCGTTAAAATCACTTAAATAAAGCACTCCAAGCTCACTCTTTAAGTTCTTTACGTTGTCTATTACCTCTTTCGTCTTTGTCTCGTGGACAGCAAACTCGTACTCATCCATGCCTACCTCTCTGGCAAGCTGTACAAAAGCCTTTACCGCAAATGAATAGTGCTGCATGGAAACCGAGAATTTCTTTTTGGACTCTACATTCAGATAGCGGTTCTCAAGCAGATGATACTGCTCCACGACCTGTTTGGCGTATCCTAAAAACTCCTCACCCTCTGCGGTGACTGTGATTCCACGGTTATTTCTCATAAACACCGTGATTCCAAGCTCATCCTCCACCTCTCGTACTGTGGCGGATAAATTGGGCTGTGAAACAAAAAGCTTCTTTGCTGCCTCGTTCATGGAATTGGATTCTGCAATTGTAAGTACCTGTCTGAGTTGTTGAAGTGTCATTTTCTCTCCTAATATGAATCATGAACTGCCGGATTTTAGCAGAATGTGGAACTTTTCTAAACCATCCCACACACATTCGCAAAACCGCACAATTGTAATATATTAAATAAAATTGTGTATAAACGACGCCCTGTGTATTGGTGAAGGTCCTATCTCTTTTAGCGCCTTGATATGCTCTGCCGATCCATAGCCCTTGTTTGAAGCAAATCCATAGCCTGGGTATATGTTATCGTACTCAACCATCATCCTATCCCTTGTGACCTTGGCCACAATACTGGCTGCCCCTATTGATATGCTTTTTGCATCTCCCTTTATGATCGGGACCTGCTTTATATCCACTCCGGGGATTGTAACTGCATCGTTGAGTGTCAAATCCGGTGCCGGATCAAGCTTTCCAATTGCCTGTCTCATCGCCTCATATGTAGCCTGCAGTATATTTATCTCGTCTATCCGCTCGTGCGATGCCATGCCTATTCCAACAGAAACCGCCTTTTCCATTATGACATCGTAAAGCTCATCACGCTTTGCAGCCGTAAGCTTCTTGGAATCATTGATATATAAAATATCACAGTCCTTTGGCAGAATCACCGCGCATGCGATCACCGGACCTGCAAGCGGCCCGCGTCCCACCTCGTCTATTCCGCAGATATGGGCATATGATGCGTACTCGCGCTCATATTTCTTGAGAGCTTCTGTGCGGATAAGCTCCTTCTCGTACTTATCCAGACGCTTTTTGGCGCTGTCTACAAGCTTAATCACTCCGCCTCTGTCATCTGAGCCATATGCTTCGATGAAGTGTCCAAGCTGTGAATCTGTGGTGTTTTTCAGTTGTTCCTTAATATCGCCTATTTTTTCTGCTGACATATTCTTGTCCTATCGTCTATTCTTTGCAACTATTCTTCAGAATATTTCTTCTTAATTATTCTTCGTAACTTTTCTTAGTAATTATTCTTCGCAATTATTATTCGTAACTATTATTTTAATACATTCTACGGTCTCTCAAGGGTGATATTGCCAAGCTTGCCACTTCTGAAATCATCTATGATGAGCGCAGCCGCCTTGCTGTAATCAGGCTCTCCGCCCTTTGAAAGACATTTTCTGTTGACAGCTACAGCACTTATAAGATCTATGATATCGTTTTCCTCGCTCACCTCGTATCTTTGTGCCAAAAGCCCCGGATACTCTGCTTTTAGGAACTTTACAAGCTCCACGGCAAGCTCATCAACATTTAAAATCTCATCCTTTATCGAGCCGATAAGCGCAAGCCTTAGTCCCACTGACTGATCCTCAAATTTCGGCCACAGTATACCCGGAGTATCGAGGAGCTCAACACTTTTATTGAGCCTGATCCACTGCTTACCCTTTGTCACACCAGGCTTGTTTCCGGTCTTGGCGCAGGCTTTTCCGGCGTATGAGTTGATAAATGTGGACTTTCCGACGTTTGGAATACCAACCACCATAGCTCTGACCGGTCTGTTTTTGATGCCACGCTTTCTGTCTCTTTCAATCTTTTCCTTACATGCCTCCATCACGATATCTGTGATGCTCTTCATGCCGGACTTGCTTCTTGCATCAAGACTGAATACAAAAAAACCCTTTTCCTTGAAAAATGCACTCCACTCCCTGGTGCGCTCCCTGTCTGCCAGATCCGCCTTGTTCATCAGAATGAGCCTGTATTTATTTTTCCCAAGCTCATCAATGTCCGGATTACGGCTGGAAAGCGGAATTCTTGCATCCACAAGCTCTATAACCAGATCTATTAGTTTAATGTCCTCCTGCATCTGACGCTTTGCCTTTGTCATATGCCCAGGGTACCACTGAAAATTCATAATTTACCTATCCTTTATCTGTATATGTTATTAATATCTGCTACTTGATGGTTCCAAAGCTTCCAAAGCCTGAAAATCTAAACCATGCCTTGCCGATGATATAGTCTCTCTTTACATTGCCAATATTGGCATAGCGGCTGTCCTCACTGTTGTTACGATTGTCTCCAAGCACAAAATACTCATCTTTTTCAAGCTTAATAGCATCAGAAGCAATGCCTGCATCCTCCATAGAAGCGACATCTGTGGATTCCTTATAGAGCTCATCATTCACATACAGTGCGCCGTCCTTTATCTGAACAGTATCTCCCGGCACTGCTACCACTCTCCTGACATAATAATGAGATTTCTTATTGCCATTTGGAAGAAATACAATAACATCCCCCTGCTTGGGTTTTGATATGATGTATGCAAATTTATTCACAAGAATATCATCATCATTTTCAAGTGTCTGCTCCATTGCCTGACCTACAACATTTGTACGGATACCGAAAAATGATACCAGCACATATGCCAGACCTATTACCACCACAATTTCAACTATCCATGACAGCACTTCCCTGACCAATGGCAGATTAATCTTTTTTCTCTGTCTTCTAAAATTAAGTCCTGCTCTTCTTCTACCCATCATCAAACCTCATTTACCATAAAAATCATGTATTTTCTAATTATATATGGTTTTATAAATTCATGCAAGAGTTACAAAAAACCACCTCGTTACGATTTCTCGACGAAGTGGTCTCTTTCGCGTAAAATATTATTTTACAAGCTCTTTAACCTTAGCAGCTTTTCCGATACGGTCTCTTAAGTAGTAAAGCTTAGCACGACGTACTTTACCTTTACGTACAATCTCAACCTTCTCTACGTTTGGTGAGTGGAGTGGCCATGTCTTCTCAACACCTACGCCGTTAGAAAGCTTTCTAACAGTAAATGTTGTACGGTTTGATCCGTTCTGCTTTTTGATAACTGTTCCCTCAAATACCTGGATACGCTCACGGTTACCCTCTTTGATTTTTCCGTGTACCTTTACAGTATCTCCTACAGAAAACTCAGGTACCTCAGCCTTTAACTGCTCGTTCTCGATGCTCTTAATAATTTCACTTGCGTTCATTTTGTGACCTCCTAATTATTTTGACGTTCTTAATGCTACTACTATTTTCACAACAGAGGACCATCTCTTTTATTCACAACATTGGTACTTTACCACAGATTCAAGGGATTTGCAAGTATTTTTTACTATCTTTATTATCTGTCTTTGTTGCCGGTGTTACTGTTCTCACCTAACAGTAATATTATTATTAGTCATCCAGTATACAGATGACTTTGAAAAATGCAGTCCCATACGCTCCTGCAGCCTCATAGATGCCTCATTGCCCACGATTATCTGTCCATATGGTATCCAGCCATTTTCCAGCGCCCTGTTAAAGGCATATGTTTCAAGTGCTGTGGCAAGCTTTTGATGCCTGTACTGTGGCTTTACATAAAGCATGCCTATGCTGCCCTCCTCATGGATTCCTATAATTCCTGCGAGGGCATTATCGGCATTATCAGCAGTATTATCACACAAAAAAGCCCCGTAGACAGCCCCTGCCTCTATCCTTTCTATGATATAGTCCGGATCATCAAAGCCAGGATACATTGGCGCAGCCTCCTGTATATCGAGCGCATCCAGCTTTCTTATAACCAAGCCATTTGGCATCGGCTTTCCATCCGGTCTGTACAGTCCACTTACTGAGAGCTTTTCTTTGTTTGTATACACCGCCTGTCTGCACTCTACAGTCTCCTTAAAGCCATTTGCCTCAAAAAGCCCAACATACCTTTGCTGGTGAAGCACTATGCCATTTGTAATCTGCTCTGTAATGGTTGCCGGAATATGTTGACTGCTATGTTTATCGACCAGCCCAGTTGCATCTTCCGCTGTCAAATCCAAAAGCTTCGACTCACCCTCATCCGGTCTGGTATGAAAGCACACCTTTGAAACCATATCTCGAAGCAGATATTCCCCATCTGCCTCAAAAATTATCTCTGCATAGCCCCTGTTTATAAGCTCTATCATATCAATATGAAGCAGCTTATTTTTCATAAGAAACTCTCTGCAGTTGTCAAGTCTTTTAAACTCGGCATACAAATCCGGTCTGCGTTTTCTTGTTCGCTCAATAGATTTTTCAATGCGCCATGCATCAATCTTTTTCTGATTGCCCGACATGAGTACTTCAGGCACCTTTTTGTCATGCCACTCCACAGGACGTGAATACTGAGGATATTCAAGCAGATTGCCATGAAACGACTCTGTCTCTGCCGAAATATCATTGTGCAATACCCCCGGAACCAGACGTGAAATTGCATCTATCATCACCATTGATGGCAGCTCTCCGCCTGTTAGAACATAGTCACCGATAGAAACATAATCTGTTACTGTCTCCTCCAGCACGCGCTCGTCAATACCTTCATAGTGTCCACATAGAAAAATGAGGTCATCACACTTTGCAAATTCCGCTGCCATATGCTGGTTGAACACGCGGCCCTGTGGCGTAACGTAAATTAGACGCGCATTGTGATTTTTTATTTCTTCTGCTGTATTTTTATATGATATATTTTCATATGATGTATTTTCATATAATATATTTTCACCGGCGATATTTTTCTCGGAATTATCACCTGAGTGGATCTGATTACATTTATTGATCTGACTCACCACACTGCTCACAGCCTGATACACTGGCTCTGCCTGCATAAGCATTCCCGCGCCGCCACCATATGTGTAATCATCAACCTTATTGTGCTTATTGTGCGCAAAATCCCTGATATTTACAGTATTGAGTGATATAATATTCTGTTTTAAAGCCCTGCCTGTGATACTCTCTGACAGTCCCTGTTCTATCATCTGCGGGAATAAAGTCAGCACATGAAATCTCATTTTCCTATATCTCCTGTTATCATCCTGTTTTACAGTTTTACGATTTTAAATGTATGATTCTTGCAGTTTAATATATAACTATCTCAAGCCTGCAAGCAGATGCACCTTCATCGTGCCATTTTCCACATCAACGTCCAGTATGCAGTCCTTTATCGCAGGGATTAGAAGATCACTTGCTCCCGCCTTCTTAACAACATACACATCGTTGGCACCGGTCTGGAGCACATCATCTATGACTCCAAGCTCCTCTCCCTCGTCAGATGTGACTGAAAGCCCGATAAGATCAGCTATAAAGTACTCGTTTTCCTCAAGCGGCACCGCATTTTCCCTTGTCACAAAAAGAGGTGCCTTTTTATATTTTTCTACATCATTTATGTCATCTATGCCCTTAAATTTCAAGATAACCTGGTTCTTGAAAAATTTGACAGAAGTTATTTCCAAATCCCTGCGCTCTTTGCCATTATCCAGAATGACATTTTTAAGCTTTTTAAAACGAGCAGCATCGTCAGTGGTTGGGAACACCTTTACTTCACCGCGAATGCCATGTGTGCTCGTAATCACACCTACCTGTAGTAAATCTTCCATTCTCTGTCTCCTGATATTAACGATATGAGGTTCAAAAGGTATTTTGCCCCCTCATTTATGATTAATCAGATTACTACATGCTATGCATTCCCGTAATCTGACTCCACCTTGAATAGTTACTATAAATCATAAAAAAACAGGCATCTCATAAGAGATGCCTTTATGTTACTGTACTATTTCAACAATAACCTTTTTGTCTTCTTTAGAGGCTGCGGCCTTAACAACTGAACGAATAGCCTTAGCAATACGTCCCTGCTTGCCGATCACTTTGCCCATGTCAGACTGTGCAACACGTAATTCCAAAACAATTGCTTTCTCGTTTTCGGTCTCAGTTACATTAACCTCATCCGGATAATCAACTAAAGATTTTGCAATTACTTCAACTAATTCTTTCATTACGCCACCTCTTTATCCTATTTCTCGATACCAGCACTCTTGAAGATTCTAGCTACTGTCTCAGTTGGCTGTGCGCCGTTTGATAACCATTTCTTAGCTAATTCCTCATTTACATGATACTCGCTAGGATCCTTAGTTGGATCGTATGTTCCGATCTCCTCGATGCATCTTCCATCTCTTGGTGATCTAGAGTCTGCAACTACGATTCTATAGAAAGGAGCTTTCTTCTGTCCCATTCTTCTTAATCTGATCTTTACTGCCATTTTGTTTCACCTCCTCATAGGTTTATTGAATAATATATATCAAAAGTAAAATAAATACTTTTGTTAACAAAACATGAAATTCTTTAATGAAATTTCTTTAATGAAATCCATTAAAATGGAAGTCCTTTGAATAAGCCTCCAAGACCGCCGCCTCCACGGCGTCCTTTTTTGCCGCCCATCATGCCGGGCATCTGCTTCATGAACTTCTTTGTCTGCTCAAACTGCTTTACAAGTCTGTTGACCTCTGATACATCTACGCCTGCGCCTCTTGCAATACGGGCCTTGCGGCTTGGATTTAGAAGCTTAGGATTTCGTCTTTCCTCAGGTGTCATGGAATAGATGATTGCCTCTGTGCGGGCCATGCCCTTTTCGGCTTCATCTGTATCAATATCCGGCATCTTGCCTCCACCGATACCCATGCCCGGCATCATGCCCATCACGCTTGAAAGACCGCCCATCTTCTTCATCTGACTCATCGAATCAAGGTACATCTCAAAGTCAAACTCATTTTTGCGCATCTTCTGCTCAAGCTTCTTGGCCTGTTCCTCATCAATGTTTTCCTGTGCCTTCTCAATCATGGAAAGCACATCGCCCATGCCAAGGATTCTTGAAGCCATACGCTCCGGATAGAATTGCTCAAGGTCTGAAAGCTTCTCGCCCATACCGGCGTAAAGTATCGGCTTTCCTGTAACGGCTCTGATTGAAAGTGCCGCTCCACCTCTGGTGTCACCATCAAGCTTTGTGATGACAACTCCGTCAATTCCTATCTTTTCATCAAAGGTACCTGCTACATTTACCGCATCCTGACCTGTCATGGCATCAACCACGAGTATGGTCTGGAAAACATCAGTAGCTTCTTTTATCTCAATAAGCTCTGCCATCATATCCTCATCAATATGAAGACGTCCGGCAGTATCGATGATAACAACATTGAAATCGTTTTTCTTAGCATGCTCCACAGCAGCCTTTGCGATGTCGGCAGGCTTGTTTTTGTCACCCATTGAGAAAACCTCAACGCCCTGCTTCTCGCCGTTTATCTTTAACTGCTCAATCGCAGCCGGGCGATACACATCACAGGCTACAAGCAGTGATTTCTTGCCCTTGCTCTTAAGCTTCCCGGCAATTTTTGCTGTGGTGGTTGTCTTACCGGCTCCCTGAAGACCTACCATCATGATAACGGTAAGCTCCTTGCCCGGCCTGAAAGCAATCTCTGTTGTCTCAGAGCCCATAAGCTTAATCATCTCTTCGTTTACGATTTTGATGACCATCTGACCGGGATTGAGACCATTCATGACATCCTGTCCGATTGCTCTCTCCTGGACACTCTTTGTGAACTGCTTAACAACCTTGAAGTTAACATCGGCCTCAAGGAGTGCCATCTTAACCTCTTTAAGAGCAGCCTTTACATCATCCTCAGTAAGCTTTCCCTTGCTGCGGAGATTCTTGAAAACGTTCTGCAGTTTTTCTGATAAACTGTCAAATGCCATATTACAGCTCCTCTAGTATCTGATTCGAAATAGCTTCGATTTCATTCATTAATAGCTCATTATGTGATTTCTTAAAATCATTCGTCAGCTCATGAATCCTTCGTATGTCACTCTTTATGGACATAAACTTGTCAACGAGATGAAGCTTTGCCTCATAGTCAAACAACTTCTTATTGCATCTCTTAATCAGATCGGCAACACCCTGACGGGAAATCCCCTCCTCGGATGCAATCTCTCCAAGTGACAAATCATTGAAGACAAAATCCTCATATACCTGACGCTGATGCTCATTCAAAAGCTCACCGTAGAAATCATATAAATATGCCTGTTCAAGTTTTTCTTCCATATCAAGTATCCTCTTTTTCCCTCGAACCTATGGTAGAATAACACATAGTTTGCCCGGTGTCAAGTAAAAATACTTGATACTTTTATTTTTATATCATAGTGCGTACAATTCTTGGCTTATAGCCCTTCTTCTCAAGTGCAGCCATAATCTTTTCCTTGTGCTCTGTGCCAAAGCACTCAAGCGTGATTCTAAGCTCAACAGCCGCACTTCTGTTTGTAGTGACAAACTGGTTGTGCTCAAGCTTTATTACATTTCCCTGTACATCGGCGAGAGTCTGCGCAACCTTTGCAAGCTCGCCCGGCTTATCAGGCAGAAGCACTGAAACAGTAAAGATTCTGTCTCTGAAAATAAGGCCCTGCTGTACAACTGATGACATAGTGATGACATCCATGTTGCCACCGCTTAAGATAGAAACCACTCTCTTGTCCTTTACACCGAGATGCTTAAGAGCAGCTACAGTGAGAAGACCTGAGTTTTCGACTATCATCTTGTGATTCTCCACCATATCAAGGAAGGCTACGATAAGCTCATCATCCTCCACTGTGATGATATCATCAAGATTTTTCTTTATGTATGGGAAAATATTTGAGCCCGGTGTCTTTACAGCTGTTCCGTCTGCAATGGTATTTACACTTGGTAAAGTGGTCACTTTGCCGTTCTTAAACGACTCCTGCATACAATTGGCGCCTGCCGGCTCCACTCCGATAACCTTAATCTTTGGATTTAAGAGCTTTGCAAGTGTAGAAACACCTGTTGCCAGTCCGCCTCCTCCGATTGGAACAAGGATGTACTCAACAAGAGGCAGCTCCTTGAATATCTCCATGGCGATAGTTCCCTGTCCTGTTGCGACAGCTAAATCATCAAACGGATGGATGAATGTGTAGCCCTCTTTCTCTGCGAGCTCATATGCCTTGGCACATGCCTCATCATACACATCTCCGTAAAGCACTACCTCAGCGCCGTAGCTCTTTGTACGGTTTACCTTGATAAGAGGTGTGGTGGTAGGCATCACGATGACAGCCTTGCAGCCATAGCACTTTGCCGCATATGCAACACCCTGCGCATGGTTTCCTGCGGATGCTGTGATGAGGCCCTTTGCTCTCTCCTCATCTGTGAGTGTGCTTATCTTGTAGTAAGCGCCTCTGACCTTGTAAGCTCCGGTAAACTGCATATTTTCAGGCTTAAGATATACTTTATTGCCTGTCTGGTCACTTAAAAAATCACTGTAAATGAGCTTTGTCTCAAGGGTGACCTCCTTGACCTTCTCACTTGCTTCTTCAAATTTATCTAATGTCAGCATATTTGTTCTTCCTTTCATTTCCTTGGTATAACGATTCAGAACCACCCCACACATATTCGCAAAAACGCACGATACTCAGTGGTTCTGAATAGTTATTTTTCATTATATTATACCAAAAATTCCGTACAGATATATACAAACTGATATACCAGATTATTATAAACAATATAACTTATACGTTCAAAGATATTTGCCAAATTATTCCGTTTTTGTGTCAAACAACGCATTCACGAACTCGTCCGAATCAAATTTCTGCAGATCATCAATAGTCTCACCGACTCCGATATACTTGACCGGCACTGAAAGTTCTGACTGTATCGCTACAGCGATACCGCCCTTTGCCGTACCGTCCATCTTTGTGAGCACGATACCCGATATCTTTGCAACATCAGAAAACTCTCTCGCCTGAACAAGTGCATTCTGGCCTGTAGTCGCATCCAGCACCACGAGTGTCTCTCTGTATGCATCCGGATACTCGCTCTCCAATATCTTATTAATCTTTCCTAGCTCATTCATCAGATTCTTTTTGTTGTGTAATCTTCCCGCTGTATCAACAAGAAGCACATCAGCATTTCTGGCCTTTGAAGCTGCAACTGCATCATATACAACAGCTCCCGGGTCTGCGCCCTCTGCACCGCCAATCATATCAACTCCGGCACGGTTTGCCCATTCCTTCAGCTGGTCACCTGCTGCCGCCCTGAAGGTATCGGCACCTGCAATGACCACCTTCTTGCCCTGTTCCTTGAGCTTTCCTGCAAGCTTTCCGACAGTGGTAGTCTTTCCTACTCCGTTGACACCGATTACAAGCACAACAGACTTTTCATTTTCAAATCTGTAAGCTGTCTCCTCCACCTTCATCTGCTCCTTGATGCTCTCAATCAAGAGCTCCTTACACTCTGCCGGCTCCTTGATATGCTGCTCCTTAACCTTTCTCTGCAGATCCTCGATGATATTCTCCGTGGCTCTCACTCCGAGGTCTCCCATGATAAGAATCTCCTCAAGCTCCTCATAAAAATCATCATCTATATGTGAAAATCCACTGAAAAGTGAATCTATGCCGGAAACAATATTGTCTCTGGTCTTTGTCAATCCTGAAACGAGCCTCTTAAAAAAGCCCGGCTTCTTTTCTTTTTCTTCCATTTCATCTCTCCATAAATAATATTCTACTGTGTCAGATCATTCTCTATCAGATTTACCGAAACGAGTGTGGAAACACCCTTTTCCTGCATCGTAATACCATAGAGTCTGTCCGCTGCCGCCATCGTACCACGTCTGTGTGTGATAACGATAAACTGTGTGTTCTTTGTAAGCTTGTTCAGATAATTTGCATAGCGAGAAACGTTTGAGTCATCAAGCGCCGCCTCAATCTCATCAAGCAGACAAAACGGCGATGGCTTAAGTGCCTGAATGGCAAACAAAAGCGCAATAGCTGTGAGTGCCTTTTCACCACCGGACATCTGCATCATATTCTGCAGCTTCTTTCCGGGCGGCTGTGCGATGATTCTGATACCGCACTCAAGTATATCCTCGTCCTCCACAAGCTCGAGCGAACCATGTCCACCACCAAAAAGCTGCTTGAAGGATTTGTCAAACTCTCTCTGAATCTCGGCAAACTTCTCCGTAAACTGCTTTCTCATGCCACTGTCAAGCTCATCTATAATGCCAACCAGAGTCTTTTCAGCCTCTATAAGGTCGTCATGCTGTCCCTTCAAGAACTCATAACGCGTTGAAATCTCTCTATACTCCTCAATCGCGTTGACATTTACATCACCGAGACGTCTGATTTCATCCTTTATGCCTGCAATCAGCTTCTTTAATGAAGGCAGATCATCATATGCATCATTTCTAAGCTCTGCTGCTGCATGCGGAGTAAGCTCATACTCATTCCACATGTAGTTGGTCTGCGTCTCTGAAGCCTCCTTAAGCTTATCTCTCTGGCTGTTCAGTCTGAAAAGCTCCTTATCCAGATTGGCCTGCTTCTTTGAGACTTCCTCCTGCTTTGCAAAAAAGCCTCTGTAATTCTCAGACATCTTTTCCTTTTTGGCAAGACTCTCTCTAAGCTCTTCGTCAAGCTTTGAATTATTGTCCTTTGACGCCAGAATGGTCTGTGTTATTGCATCAATATCAGCCTGCTTCTTTTTAATATCATCCTTTGCAGTAGCTGCACCTTCCACAAGGCTTTCCTTCTGCTCATCAAATTTTTCTATCTCCGAATTGATACGATTGATATTTTCTATAGCAAATTCTGCCGTCTTTGTGATATTTGCAAGCTCAAGTGAAATGGCAGCGGCCTTGTGTGAAGCCTCCTGCTCAAGAACACCCTGCTTTTCAAGAATCTCACTGAATGTGCTGTTTTCCTTCTCAAGCTGCTTTTCACGCTGCTTTGACGCCTCAAGCTGTGCTGCGATATCCTTCTTGCCCTGATTTATCTCTTCGAGCTGTTTTTCAATCTCCGCATTTTCTGTGCGCAGATCCTCGTAGACATTCGCACTCTCCTTCTTCTGCTGGTCTGCCCTGTCAACTGAAATCTGTGCTGTGTTCTGCTCAATATACTTTTCCTGAAGCAGTGTCTTTGTGGCTGCTATATCCTCCTCGCCAAGCGCAATAGCAGTCGCGATATCATCCTTTCTGGCTCTAAGCTCTTTAAGCTTAGTCTTAGTCTGATCAACTCTCTTTTCAAGCTCCTCAATCTCACGATTTCTCGCAAGCAGATTGGATGAATTTTTAAACGCACCACCGGACATAGAGCCTCCCGGTGCCAGATACTCGCCCTCGACAGTCACGATATGGAGTGAATAGTGATTCTTCTTCGCAAGTGCAATAGCATTGTCAATTGTGTCCACCACAATCACCCTGCCAAGCAGGTAAGCAACAACCTCATCAAACTTCGGGTCACACTTCACCAGCTTATTTGCAATGCCAAGCACACCCTTTTCGCCGAGTGCCGCCTCATTTTTAGTATTCTTGTTTGCACGCACACTCGTAAGTGGTAAAAACGTAGCTCGTCCAAAATGATTAGTCTTTAAAAAGCCTATCATCTTTTTGGCTGTGGCCTCATCCTCTGTAACGATATTCTGGATATTACCGCTTAAGGCTGTCTCTATCGCTATCTCATAGCGCTTATCCACCTGGATAAGATCGGAAACTACGCCGAGAAGCCCCGGATTTTTGGCCTTCTGCTCCATGACACGCTTGATGCTGTTGCCATAACCGTCATAGCGCTCCGCAATATTTTTAAGTGACTCAAGACGTGAAACAGACTTATGATACTCTGTGGAAGCATCCTCCATCAGACGGGCATTCTCCTTAGACTTATCTCTCCACTCCTTAGCCTTTGCCAAAAGAGCCGACTCCTTTTCCTTTAATCCTGCAATCTCTTCATTGACAGCCGAAAGCTTCTTATTGGCTTCATCCAATATATCATCAAGCCCTGCTTCCCTTGTCTTTCTATCTAAAAGACGCTTTGTAAGCTCTGCCTTTCTGATATTAATCTGCTCAAGCATAGTGGCAAAGCGCTGCTGCCTTGACTGGATATTACCTCTCTCCTGAAGCAGGGCAATAAGCTCATTCTTGCCCTTTTCAAGCCCATCGTTGCAACGGTTGACCTCTGCAAGTACAGCCTCGTGCTCGTTTACTGAAAGCTGTTCCTTTTGCTTCATCTGCTCTATCTCAGCTTCAAGTGCGGCCTTTTTATCATCATACTCTTTTCTGCTTTCAAGACGCTCAGCCTTTTCCTTTTCGATAGCAAAAAGCCGCGACTGCAGATGCTCATCCGTCATTTCAGCCGTGTGAATCTGCTCCTTTAAAAGCTCTATCTGATTCTCAAGCTTCTGTCTGGTGGATGAAGTACTTGTGATGCTCTCACGAAGAGACTCAATACGCTCATCCATCTGCTGCATATCATTCCCAAGCCTCTCATACTCTGACTTGATGCTTTCATAGGTGGCATTGGTCTCCTTTAGCTCGTCATCCGCAATAGTGTATTTCTCATCTGCTGCCTTAAGCTCAGTCTCGATTCGTGCTGACTCGAGTAAAAACATGTTGACATCGTAGGTCTTTAGCTCTTCTTTCTTTTTGAGATATGTATGAGCCTTCTCAGACTGTCTCTGTAACGGCCCCACCTGCCTCTCAAGCTCTGTCAGAATATCATTGACACGCACCAGGTTCTCTCTCTCATTATCGAGCTTCTTTTGTGCTGTAATCTTTCTCTTTTTAAACTTTACAATGCCGGCAGCCTCATCAAACAGCTCTCGCCTCTCCTCCGGCTTTCCACTTAGAATCCTGTCAATCTGACCCTGTCCAATGATGGAATAGCCCTCTTTACCGATACCGGTATCATAGAAAAGCTCTGAAACCTCCTTGAGCCTGCACGGATTGCCATTGATGAGATACTCGCTCTCTCCCGAGCGGTAAACACGTCTGGCAACTGTAACCTCGTTGAAATCAATCGCAAGCGAATGATCTGAATTGTCAAGTGTGATGGCAACATACGCGTATCCAAGCGGCTTTCTGTTCTCAGTGCCTGCAAAAATGACATCCTGCATACTGGCACCACGAAGCTGCTTTGCACTCTGCTCACCGAGCACCCATCTAACCGCATCTGCGACATTACTCTTTCCACTGCCGTTTGGCCCGACAATACCTGTGATGCCGTTGTGGAACTCAAAAACAATTTTGTTGGCAAAGGACTTAAAGCCCTGTACTTCCAAGCTCTTTAAATACATTAAAAACTCCTATTCCCTGTTCCTGTATAAAAGAAGCGCCTGATATGCAGCCTGCTGCTCTGCCGCCTTCTTTGTGTGGCCCTCTCCCACGCTGACACGCTCACCGTCCACAAGCACTGCAACAGTAAACTGCTTGTCATGATCCGGACCGCTCTCCTCAAGAAGCTCATAGGAAAGCTGCTCATGCCTGCCCTGTATGAGCTCCTGAAGGATAGTCTTGCTATCATAAAAGAGCTGCTTATTCTCAATATCAGTCATGATAAACTTAAGCACAAACTCCTTTGCATTAGTAAAACCACCATCTAAATAAATTGCTCCGATCACTGCCTCAAGCGCATCGGAAAGAATTGACTTTCTCTTTCTTCCACCTGTATGATCCTCGCCCCTGCCAAGACGCAGGTACTTTCCAAGGTCAAGTGGCTTTGTACAAAGTGCAAGAGTCGGCTCACAAACAATGCTTGCGCGCAGCTTGGTAAGCTCACCCTCAGGCTTTTGCGGATAATTGATAAACAAAAACTCACTTGACACAATCTCCAAAACAGCATCTCCCAAAAACTCCAGACGCTCGTTATCAGAATGCTTTTTCATGTGTTTTTCATTGGCATACGAACTGTGTGTCAGCGCCTGCTCGAGCAGATGTCTGTTCTTGAACGTATAGCCTATTTTGCTTTGAAATTCATTTAAATCTGCCATAATTTCTCCTGTTTTTCTATCTATTTATTCCTATTATTCCGTGACTACAACGAAAAGCCCTTATAATAAAGGGCTTTTCATCGGTAAAACATGCTACTGCTCGTTTACAGCTTTTTTAATCTGCTCTACGGCATCGCCTACAGTAACAATTTTCTCAGCTTCCTCATTAGGAATCTCGATATCGAATTCTTCCTCAATACCCATGATAATCTGGAAAACATCCAGCGAATCAGCACCAAGATCATCAATGAAGGTTGACTCCATAGTAACCTCGTTCTCATCCACGTTAAGTACCTCGACAATAATGTCTCTAAGCTTCTCAAATTCCATTTTTAATACCTCTCATTTCTGTTTATAGTGACTGATCATACAGCAGCACTGCTGTCTAATCAGCCGGTTTATTAATAATATATTCTTTTATTTTATCATTAATCTCTTTTTCCTTAAATGTGACACATTGGAAAATAGAGTTAGTGATCTCCTTTGCCTTGGAGCTGCCGTGTGTCTTTACCACAAGACCATTAAGGCCTAAAAGCGGGGCTCCTCCGTACTCAGTCGCATCAAACGACTTGAGCGTATTTTTAAGAGCCGGAAGCGCAAGTGCCGCGCCTATCTTGCTCTTTAACGTGCTCATGAGGCCTTTCTTGATAACTCCGATAAGAGTGGAGCTAAGTCCCTCGTAGAGCTTTAAAATAACATTTCCTGTGAAAGCCTCACAGACGATAACATCAGCATCTCCCTTTGGAATATCCCTTGCCTCAATGCTTCCGACAAAATTGATATCCGTACACTCGCGAAGAAGCGGCATGGTCTCCTTTACCAGGGCATTGCCCTTCTCCTCCTCTGCACCGATATTGACCAGTGCAACCTTTGGATTCTTCACACCGACAACGTGCTCCATATAGATAGAGCCCATCTTTGCAAACTGTACCAGATGCTCTGCTCTGGCATCTACATTGGCTCCACAGTCTATGAGCAAAGACACTCCGCGCTCAGTCGGAATAAGCGGTGCAAGCGGCGGCCTTTGTATCCCCTTTATCCTGCCGACTATGACCTGTCCTCCTACAAGTACAGCTCCTGAGCTTCCTGCTGAAACAAATGCATCAGCCTCTTTATTTTTGACCATATTCATGCCGACAACTATTGAAGACTGCTTCTTGCGCCTGATTGCCACAACCGGCGGCTCGGCCATCTCGATAACCTCCGGCGCATCGACTATCTCTATCTGCCCATCCGGATATGTATACTGTGAAAGTTCTCTCTCAACAGGCTCCTTCTGTCCCACAAGAAAAATCTTTATATCATCTCTTTTATTAACTGCGTCTACCGCACCCTTAACTACCTCTGCAGGTGCATTGTCGCCACCCATTGCATCGAGCGCGACCCTTGTTGTACTTTGCATTGTGACCTCCCTGTGCTAATGTTCATGTATGTCTAAAAGAAAATATACTATAATTACAAGTAGAAATCAATACGATAAATAAATTACTTTCTCTTTATCGTAAGCCACAGCCTGCTATGTACAATACAAAAAACAAAGTAAAACACCGATATGACAATAATTCTCATAACAACCAGTATGAGACATCCCATAAAAGGATTGCCTTTCCAGTTCTGCGTAAATAAATACCAGGGTATTGCCTTCATTTCTACTGAATGTATACAAAATACTATCAGAGAACTATTTCCTATTTTCTTTAAAAATTTAAATATATTATTCGAAAATTTATTTAAATAAAGAAAAAAACACAAAATACTATATGCTAAAAATCCATCTGTGAACAAACTAATTATCAGTAAATTCCAATTGCCCTCTGCAATATTATCCATTTGACCTCTGTAAATAATCCCTAAAGCATTTATCAACAGAGTAATCGCCAAAATCAAACCAAATAACCAGTTCCATTTTATCTGAAATAATTTTTTCTTTTTGATTAAATATCCTTCATAAAAGAAAAACAACCCTGTAAATATCTGTGAGATGCAGAAAACAAATATTTTATAATAGCCCAATATCACTCCCGCAATTGCAATGATAATAACATATTTCCAAGGCCTTACTCCTTCAAAATTCATTATCAGATTTAACAATATAATACAGCCTATAAGCGCAATAAGATACCAGCCTATACCGCAAGAGTAAAAAACAATACCTTTAAATTCCATATTCGAGGACAAAGCAAGGCAAAAACCGACAGCAACCTTAACAGTTTCTTTAATAGCATTTTTGAAATAATGAAAAAAGCCAAAATGTAAAATAAAATGTAACACAACTGTCACAAATGCCATAACAAAATACGGAACAAGTATTCTTTTAACTTTTTTTCTGACAAAGCTATATTTTTGCTTTTTAAATCCATATCCACTGATTATAAAAAACGCCGGCATCACTGCTCCGCCAAACAAACAAACCACCATTAACAGTAATTGCGACATAAAATAACTATTTAATTTTGTAAAATCAAAGGATGATATTGAATGAAAAACAATAACCCCTACAATTCCAATTCCTTTGAACAAATTAAACATACCAATATTAGACTTAAAATCCTTATTCTTCAATAATAACATTTTCATTGTTCACTCCTAAATTCTTATATTTCCCCAGGAATTATTTCTCCAATTTAATGTTTGATGAATTTTTTCTTTTTCCACAATTATGTCTATTCCTCTTACGCAATCAAGATCTATTGATTCATCGTAAGGATCCAGACAAAATAATGTATAGTACGTCTGATAATTTCCATTCATGACATCACTCAGATTAATGTTTAAAATATTTTTTCCTGTATCCCCTTTATTACCGGAAAAAATGTTATAAAAAACCGAGGTTGCAAATGGCTTGTCATCATCTGCCATAAGCTCAACACGCATTCCAACATTTTCAACCTTTGTATTGCACTTCCAACTTATTAAAAGTCTTAACTCATTATCACTAACAATATTATCAGACTTATCCGGATATTCTGCAAAGGTAAGTCTCACATCATCTCTGCCAAGCCATCCCGGTCTCATATATTTAGTATAATCCGCATTATGATTTGTCTTTGTATTAACCCCCATATATAGTTTTGTCGCCTCATTTACACTTCCATCAAAAACCAGCTGACCATGACTCATAACAATACACCTATTGCACAGCTTATAAATGGTATCCATATTATGACTCACATAGATAATCGTGCGCCCTTGTGTTCTGGCTATTTCTTTCATCTTATTTAAACACTTGTGTTGAAATTTTATATCACCGACTGCTAATACTTCGTCCATTATCATAATATCAGAATCCAGATGAGCAGCTACAGAAAACGCAAGTTTAACATACATTCCGGAAGAATATCTCTTTACAGGTGTATCAATAAATTCGCCACACTCCGAAAAATCTATAATCGAATCAAGCTTTTCGTCTATCTCCTTTTTCTTCATGCCTAAGATAGAACCATTTAAATAAATATTTTCTCTTCCTGTCAGCTCAGGATGAAATCCTGTTCCGACCTCAAGCATGCTTGCCACCTTACCATTAATATAAATATTGCCCCTGGTTGGAGCTGTAATTCTTGAAATCAGCTTTAAAAGAGTAGACTTTCCAGCCCCGTTAGAACCGATAAGTCCAATTGTTTCTCCTTTATGTACCTCAAAACTGACATTGTCCAATGCTGTAAATTTTTTATTAAAAACATCATTTGTACTTTTATTTTTCTTTCGTATTGCATCTTTAAATGTCTGTCCGGTTACAGCACCAAGCATATAATCCTTTCCGACATCTTCAATTTTAAGTACTAAATCATCCATATTATTCCTCCCTGCCAAAAAATCATAACCATGGTCTAAGCATAAATAAATCAGGATTTTCATATATGTCCGCATCTTTATTTTTCAGCCATTTCTTAAACAGCTTTTGCTTTTTCAAAAAATCAATCTGTTCCCTTATCTCATCTATAGATATTTCATTCATCTTGTGAGATATATGAAAATCCAAAATTCCAATGCATATCATTCTAAAATTTTTTACCAGATATTTGTTTTTTTCCTTTTTAACCTTATCATAAAATGTAGATATTAAATTAATAATTCTCGGTAAAATTGTCCTCTGATCCAGAGTATGCATAATAGACTCCGGCACCTGTCTGTACTGATAAAAAATATCGCATAGAAACTGTATACGCTTTACCCATAACAGGTATTCCATTGTAAACAATAAATCCTCTGCAAATATGTCACTGCATTTGGAAAATGTCAGATTATGTTCCCTGATTATTTTGCCATTATAGCATCTAAAAATAACCTCCCAGCTATCTCTATAAGTAATTAAACGCTTAACATAATAATCGAGCTTTTCCTTATCGTCACGTAATAAAATATTTTCATATTCACAATGATAAATTCCATTTTCAATTTTATTACCACACTCATCAATTTTCATCATATTGTAACAATACATATCCGCAGGATACTCATGAATTTTATTGTATAATTTCGCAAGCATTCCATCAGCCAACATATCGTCACTATCCAAAAATATCAACCATTCACCTGATGCCACTTCTAAGGCAGAATTTCTTGCACCATCCAGTCCCTTATTTTTCTGATGAATGACCTTAATATGTATATCCCGAATCTCATTATTAATTCTGGCTTCCCACAAATCACATATCTTTCCGGATGAATCTGTAGAACCATCATCTACAATTATAATTTCATAATTTCTAAAATCTTGCTCTGTCACAGAACGGATACAGTCATCCAGATACTTTTCAACATTATATACAGGTATTATAATTGAAAAAAACATCTTCTTTTCACCTCGTTCTATACGATATCAACAAATGTTTTTTCTGTCTGATTAAACATTATTAATGCCAATAGAGTTATTAATATCGTAAAAATAATGCTATAAATAATTGCCCCGGCATTAATAGCTCCGCTTCCTATCATGTAATACCTAAAAGCTTCAATAAAAGAAGACATCGGATTTATATATACAAGCTTCTGAAGATTTTGTGGAAGCTGGCTTGTAGAATACAATACAGGTGATGCATACAATAATAGCGACATAGCAATTCCTGTAAGGTGATTAAAATCCCTGTATTTTATTGTCAAACATGATAAAACCAATCCACATGACATCCCCATCAATGCAGTTGCAATACTTATAGGTACAAGCCATAAAATCTTAATCCCACAAAAACAAGCCTCTCCTATATGTAAAAAATATCCCCATACTATTAAACAAACTACAAATTTAATTGCTGATCTCACAGCTTCAAAAATAACATTTGCAATCGGCATGATCAATCTTGGGAAATAAACCTTGCCATACAGATAACTATTGTCAATAAGTACACTCTTATTGCTATTAAAGCATGCAGAAAAAAATTCCCACATTAAAGCTCCGGTCATATAAAAAAGGAAATACGGTGAACCATCTGACGAAAATTTTCCCACATATCCGAACACAAATGAAAAAATACCTGACGAAAAAATCAATCCAATTATCATCCATACCGGTCCTAAAATTGTCTGTTTATATTGGACCTCATAATTTCTTTTGACTAATGTGAATATGAGCCCCCTGTATTGTATAATCTCTTTTAGTGGAATATTAAAAATTCCGGTTTTAGGCTTTATAGTAGTTGACCATGTTTTACTCATCAAAAAGCTCCTTTACATAAACATTTTCTCTATTTCTTCCAAACGTTTTTCGTATGTAATAATCTTTTTTCTCTCCATAATCCTTTGTTTGTAGTATTCATGAAGCTTTGGATTATCAATAACCCTCTTCATTTCCTCGTATATTCCACGAACTGAATTTTCCATTACAATACCATATGAATTATCTTCCAACAATTCTCTGACTCCCGACACATCAGTAAGCAGCATTGGCACATCCAATATTGCTGCTTCCTGACTTACCAGTGAATATCCTTCAAATAATGATGACGATATAAACCAATCAGCAATAGCCATATATTTATATGGATTTTTTCTGCCTCCAAGAAACTTAACATTTTTAATATTTAATCGTTTCATCTCACAATTCAAACGATAAGCCTCATCTCCCCAAGGCTCCTTTTCTCCAATGACAAGCACCTCATACTCATATCCGTCGCAATCCAGCATATGACAGGCTTCTAAAAGGTTACCATATCCCTTTTGATAATTCAGCCTTCCAACTGTAACAAATCGAACCTTGTTCTTTGAAGCAGTATCTTTAGAAATTCTATCTACACTATCAACATCAACAACCGGCTCCTTTGCCTTCTCAAGAACATTTCGGATATCAATCGGATTGTATTTAACTACCAGATTACCCGGATCTCCGATTACTGATTTTATGCTTTCCATAATATCTTTTGAGACACAGACAATATTATCGAAGCTTTTCATTATTTCCAGCTCATATTCTTTGGTCTTAAAAATACCTTCTGTATAATAATAAGCATTATAATCCGTATGAACCCAGCAAAATTTTTTGATTACCGGAATTCTATAAACATCCAGCATTTTCCAACCTTCTTTTATGGCTATAGCTATATCATACTTCGCATTATCAAGCTTCTTTTTTAACAATTTTCTTTTAACTTTTTTAATAGTTTTTTGATATATGAATTTCAAAAAGCCATTTTTAGGTATTTTATAATCCCTCTGCCAGATATAACTCACATTATCAGGATATAAATCATTAAAGCTATCACTTTTTTCATCAGTCATTATTGTTATATCATACTTATCATGCATAGCCCATGTCAGGTCATACATCAGCTTTTCAACTCCGCCTCCTATAAGTAAATCATTAACAATTAAAATTCTCTTTTTAATACTCATTTTCCAAAACCTTCTAAAAAATAATTCTTCATTTAATACAAAAACAACATACTTGATTTTATCTTTACTCTTTATATATTTTCCATATTTTCTTAAAGCCTGTCTCATTCTTGCTGAAAAAAATTTATGGCACTCATCCTTAGATAAATTATATTCACAATAACAAAGCAGGTATTTATTAAGTATATTTCCAAAATAACAATCCGATAATACTCTCTTTAATTTCAAATCCGAAATAAGATTGATTCTTTCTTCGTATGCATCAAGTACCTTTACATATTTCCAGGCATCACCTGTTTCTCTTTTATTTCTTGTTATACTTCCGGTTCTTATTCTGTAATTATATATAATATTGCCGGTCCAGACTATTTTATTACATGATAAAATTAGTGGTACTATCCAAAATTCATCTTCATGAATATATCCCTCCTTAAACCGGTTCATTCTTGCAATATCTGCAGAAATAAGTTTATTCCATGCCGTGGTTCCGGCAATAGCATAGTGGTCTAAATATGTCACAGATATTTTATTGATAAGCTCCAAACGTCCTATTTCACCGTCAGAATAGCTTTCTGACTGTCTTTTCCTGTTATATGATGATAATTTTTTTCCATTCACATAGTCAGACGAAAGGACATTCAAATCATCATCAACTTCTCTATAATCTCCTATTACTAAATCTGCATTATATTTTTTTGCCTGTTTATATAAAACTTCCAGATAATTTTTTTCCAAAATATCATCTGAGTCAACATAGCATACATATTCTCCTTTTGCTGCATCTAAACCAGCATTGCGGGCTGCAGACAGCCCTGAATTTTTGGATAAAGTAATACTTACAATATTCGGGTGTATTAAAACCAATTGTTCTATAATACTGCCCGAAGCATCTGATGAACAATCATTTACTATAATAATTTCAAAATCTTTATATGATTGATTACATATTGAAGCAATACATTCATTTAAATATTTTTCTGAATTATATACTGGAACAATAACCGATATCATTTTACAGGCTCCTTATGAAAGCTTCAGTTTGTTTAAGATCCTTTTTTTCTCATTACCATTTGTCATAACCAGAGTATGGATTACCATTCCGACTAAGACCATGACACATCCCATCAATATAAGAGTTATCCAGTTTGATGGAGTATATATACATGTTAATGCTTTAAATACAATTATCTGTAAAACTACAGATATAATATGACGAATAATTGTTTTATATAATCTCCACGGATTGATTTTCAGACAATGTGCGCAATATATTGGATTAAATATCAGATTTACGCAGCTCATAATAACAGCGGTTGTTAATACAATTGCATAAACTCCAATGTCCGTATACTTTAGCAATATGTACATAGAAACCGTATTTATAAAACCACTGCCTAATGTAACAAAACACGGAATCATCTTTTTCAGTGTCAACGTATTGACAAAATACATCGGCTGAGCTATTCCTTCTGCAATACTTCCAAATACGGCAATTACAGTTAACAGATACAATACATCAGTATCCTGTGATGGAAGCCAGAGCTTATAATATGTCCATCCCAATGCCACAAACCCTGCAAATGCAACATTAGAAAAAAATCCGCATATTTTCATTGATTTCCCAAGCTCACTAACAAAATCATCTGTACTGCCATTGGAATAGACACGGAGCATTTTAGGCTGAAATGGCTGATTCACAATCTGATACAGCATACTGAACATCGTTCCTATCGTCTTTACTGCTGCAACCTGTCCGGTTTCAGTTCCAGTAAGCATAAGATTTGATACAATTAAATCAAGCCCGCTGTTAAGCACATTTCCAAGGCTATTAACTGACTGCCAGATTCCATTGCTCATCATCTCCCATACACGTCTAAACGAAACAAGACGTTTTTTAAACGTAAGTTCCGGAACCAGCCTTCTTTTCATCCCCCATAATCCTGCTGCCAGCACAAAAGATGAAACTACTGAGCCCAGACCTACTACCCATATACTTGGAACCCAAAGCTTAAAAACTATAATAAGAACTGCTGCATCAACCAGATATGATATGATTTTTAGTATTCCTGATAAA
Source organism: uncultured Agathobacter sp. (assembly GCA_934365945.1). Taxonomy (GTDB): domain Bacteria; phylum Bacillota; class Clostridia; order Lachnospirales; family Lachnospiraceae; genus Roseburia. The sequence goes on from CAKRNE010000010.1 coordinate 55,100, forward strand.
TCCAGCCTGTTCTTTATAAAGCAGCCCGCATTAAGAGGTGTTGTCACCGTTGTAATAACAAAATTCAAGAACACAAGCAAAAATAATGCTTTAACCGCTTCTGTCAATCCTGCCGGAATTTTTAATATGAATTCAAGCTTTGTGATCATTATTATTGCTAAAAGATAAATAATACCGGATAGCGTTACACAGGCCATCACAGAAGATGAATAATAGCTGTTAGCCTTCTCCATCTCACCCCTGTGATAACTGATTGAAATATATCTGACTATAAATGTAGTAAGCGCAACCGTAATAATCTGTGCATATGAAACGGCTGTTTTTGCTATCGCAACAAAACCATATGCATCAATTCCAACATTTTCTGAAATATATGAAGTCAGAAAGAAATTAATCAGATAACTTATTACTGCTGAAAGTCCGGAAATAATAATTGTTTTTATCAACCTTTTATTATCATTACTCATTGTATAACTTATTCCCTCCTGAGTATTTTTTTCGCTATTACTTTTGGAAATTGCCTGATTTTCCTCACAATGTATTCATGCTGTACGGATTTATATATAGTTGCTTTTAAAGCAGCCCCAACTCCGGATTGTGTATATTCCGCCCAAAACAAATCAGATAAATACGATTTATTTTTTGGTGCTTTAAGCTGTGCATTACCATTTACAGCCTCTATATATTTTCGCTCTGATATCTCAATATCATCACACATTTTCAGCAATTTCTCACCTTTTTTTGTATTAACGGCAATCACCGATACTTTACAGCCCGGATTTTTAAATGGCTCATCTCTCCCTATTCCCCAGAAATCTCCAATCGTCAAATCACTTCCTCTTTGTGGTCCTGCATATCTGCACTGATAACATGAATCATTAAGTATAATTCCCTCATTAAAAGCAGTAAGATAAAAATCCTCCGGTCGTTTTCTCTTCCAGATTATTTTATCTTTAGCTTTCATTGTAAGCTCCTCACCATATGCAGAGCGAAATGAAAGATATGTTACTTTTTTCTTTTTAATATCCTCTATGTATTCTACATATTCCCTGAATATTTTTTGCGACGGAACTCCATGACAAATCAGCTCAACAGTATACAACGCTTCATTCCCATTACATGCATTCCTTGCTGCCTGACACTGGCAAGGAGTGCCGATAAACAGTACATTATTATTTTCATCAATGACCTTTTTAATTTCACGATAAATTTTTTCCGGTTTAGCCTGTACGTATTTACTTCCTTTAAATCCGGCAACATCCTCAAGCGAATGGCTCAGCTTTAATTTTGGAAGTAAATTTTCATCCAGATATGTACCGACAATGTACCATTTTTCAGCTATTGCAGCTTCATAAAGAGCTGCTGCTACACCCCCCGAGCTGCTGCCCTTCTGCTTTTCCTTGCCCTTACGCCATGCAGCATATGCTGCTTTGGGATTAACAAGCTCAACACTATTGTTAGCCGGACATTTTTTTTGACACAATCCACAGTCCACACATTTTTCTTCATCAATTACCGGAATAAAATGACCTGTTATTTTCTTTTCCGATAAACTAATTGCAGACTTATTGCAAAGAGAAACACATAGTCCACACCCTGTACATTTTTCCTCACTGCATATTAATTTCATTTTCACACCACTTATCTATTACGCTATTAATCTGTTTTCTTTTATCTTCCAATATATTGTTTACAATACTATAATCTATCCTGTCATCCCATTTTTCAACCGTATCCCGGTTTACATATCTGCGATTTTTCAATCCTGTAATATTCAAAATATTATCCATTCGTGTACTAAACTTTTTCGGATAAACCACAGCCATCTGTTTATTAAAGTTAATAGAAAATGCTGTTCCATGGAATGAATCCGTGACAATAAACTCTGCATTTTTAATCAATGCAAGAAATTCAAATACATCCGGTAACACAAGCTTTTTCCCAACCTTGATATCCGAATAAGAATATGTCACTCTGATAATATCAAGCTTCTTGTGTTTTGCGATTTTTTTTACCGCATCATCAAAAGATGCATCTGCATGTTCATTATGTAACTGATATACAAGCAAATATTTTTTGTTATTATCCATCCTTGGAATATACTTTTCCCAGCTTTCACGTCCAAGCATCAGAGTAGGATCCAAAACCAGAGATGACTCTATATCATATTTTTTCAGAAGGTCAACTGCTGACTGTTCTCTTAAAGTTATGAGATCGTACTTTCTAATATAGGGGATTATCTCTTTAGCTTCATTTTCGTCAAATTCTGTTTTTCCTATACTGGTTGCATAGGCAATTCTCTTTTTATCTTCCGGAACATATTCCAGAAAGAAGCTTTTCTCGATTCCCTGATTCCAGCCACTGTTCCACATCTGATCACTGCCTGTTACATATATGTCTGCTTTCGGGCAATCCTCTTTGAGCTCTTCAAATGAAGAATACGTTTGGGACGTAAGGTTGATTTTTTGAGTTATAAATCCACGAAATACCTTTTCTGATGCTTTTATTGACTTTATTTCCAAAAAATCCCTAATTGGTTTCTTTAACCATTTCTTTAATGAATCCTTCTTATCCTTTTTTATATTTTCAATTCTGGCCTCTGTTTTCTGATCCTTTCGCCAGTAATCAACAAATTCAACCTCGAATCCTTTATCTGTAAAATACTTCTGTGTAGCAAATGTCTGTAACGCAGAACCATAATTTACCGTATTTAACACTGTTATAACACTTAGTTTTTTCATTTTTCTCCTTTAATAATCCAATGGGACCTTTATTCCTAATACTTTTTTTACACGTTTTGCATTTTTTCCAAGTATAAAAGATACTTTTCCTTTTAAAATAAAAAATATAAATAAGCAATGATACATTTTGTATTTAATTCCAAAGAGCAAAATACCTTTCACAAAATTTCCGTAATCACTCTTTTTATTTTCCAGATACCTGTAAGTATCTTCTTTGCTTATGACACTCAAAAATCTTTTATATCTTAAACTTAAGCTATCTGTATTATCTGACCTTTTAACAAGCTTTGTAATTCTATAATATAGATTTACATTTTCCCATTCGAGCCTGAATTTTTCTTCCAGTCCATAATTTTTAAAATATTCATATAAGATGCCATAACGCTCTCTTTCTATTCTGTTGTACTGTTCTTCATTTCTTTCTATCTTATCAGTAAGACTGCCTGTCACTTTAGTGGCATAAACATATATTCCCTCCGGTTTATTTATTGCACACACATTGTGAACATAATTAAAATATTCCATATTGAACAGTAAATCCTCGCACCACTCATATTGAGGTCTGAATCTGATTCCATTGCGTTTTATGATGTCAGTTACATACATCTTATTCCATAAAACCCCAAAATAATATGTTCTTGGACATCCCGCAAACTTTTCAATTAAAGCCCTGCTATTATAAACCTGTTCACTGATTTCTTCTCCTGTGAAAATAGGCACTCTCGGAATTGGAATAAAATTACCTATTGCCAATTCTATATTTTTATCAAAAGCTTCTGCAAGATATTCCGTGGAATTTAACGGTACCCTGTCATCCGCATCCACAAATCTTATCAGTTTTCCGTTGGCATTATCAATTCCGATATTTCTTGCTTTTGATACGCCACCGTTTTTCACTGAAATCACCTTTATCCTGGCATCTTTTTTTGAAAAATCCTCTAGAATCTGTGGGCTTTCATCATTACTTCCATCATTAATCACAACTATTTCAAGATTTTGATATGTTTGGTTTGTAACATCTGAAAGAAGCTTATCTAAATATTTTCCGGCATTATAAACCGGTATTATAATACTTATTAATATTTCATTTTCCATTTTTTACTCCAGCTAGTTGTTACCATACAGTTCATCTATCTGATTCAATAATTCCTCATTTGGGTTTGATTTTATATCAAGCCCTGATGCAGTATACAGACCATAATTCGGTTCATGCCATGTAAACCACGTAAAATTACAAGAATTATCTTTTAGCCACTCTAAAATATCATATGACATTTCATCGATATTACGCTCCGTCTGATACACGTTTCTCGGGATTCCAACCTCTCCATAAAAAACCGGCACATTGTATTTTGTCTGAATATCACTGCAATCCATAATGTGTTCAACATAACTTTTATCTAAATGATATATAGTATCTGTATTATATTCCTTTACCGATACCTTCAGACTTGTTGATTTATCTATACCATTATCTGTTTTAGCCATAAAAGAAACCGTATATTTTTTACCCGGTTCTATGCTGATATACCTGAAATTACTATTATCACTAAAGCTCACATATTGAGTCTCTCCGGATATTCCAATAAAATTATTATTAGCCTTATAATCTAAAACACATTTATCACTCTTTGACCAGTATCTATATGTATCATCAATATTGTTTGTCAAATTGTAAATTTCTTTTCCATCACATTTTACCGACAAATCCTTTATTTCTATGTCGTTATTTTGTTTTAAATCAGAAATTTCAATAAGAACATATGCATTATTAGCATCTGCACCTGTAAATTCAAAGCTATGGCTACTCCACTCTGACGAAATACCATCACTTGATTTTACAGATATAGAAGGCTTATCAACCTCCGTTGAACTATCGTTGTCTCTGTAAGCAACAATATCTTCATTTCCATAATATAAAAATTCACTTGGTACTTCATCAAAATATCTGTCAACCAGCTTCATCTCTACATTCGGATATTTATGTACCTCCAATACCCAGTTAGTATCTTTTACATTTGGATATATGTATTCACGATTCTCTCCGATAGTAGCTCTTTGAATAAAAAGAATATGATTATTGTCGTTTTGCCTTATCCCGTCAATAATGTCCGATACCAGTTCATTCCATGCCATGTAATCTCCATTTTCGATATATGGTTCATTTAATATGCCATATGATAGGATTGTTTCATTATCACTATAACGCTCTGCAATAGCTTTCCACATTTCTATAAGCCGTTTTCTGTTTTCATTATCAGCTTCCCATATATTTTGATTTGCTCCTGTTTCAGGCACACCTCCCTGTGATAGATGACAATCCAATATAATATGGATTCCATACTTCTTTGCCCATTCAATATTTTCATCAAACCACTTCCAGCCTGACTCTTTATACACATACGGATTACTATCATCCTCGAGAATATCATAATTAAACAAAAATCTGACTGTATTTAATCCAAGCTCCTTGATTTCCTGATAATCCTCTTCACTCATCATATTTGAATCAGCCTGTTTGGGACTTGATGCCACCGCATTGGATGCAACAACGCCATTAATAACATATTTTTCATTGCCAATATATATGTCCTGCCCGTCGGTGTGTGCAAATCCACTGTCAACTGCTTCATCCTTCGGCAAATCATATATTTTTCCTATAACATAATACTTTGAAAAGCTTTTATATATTCTCTGCCATCTTATCTCCTGGCCATCCTTTACAAACTCACTTACATCCGGCTCCTCAACAATATAATTATCCAGACCATCTTCACTATAGTTATTAGATGAGCTGGTACATACTTTACCGGTTCCAATTTTTTTACAAATGATATATGAGGCATTTTTACTTGAAATCGATGTATTATTTAAATAAAAGTATGCCTTTGCCGGTCCTGCCAGCGGAATATCCTCATCTTCAATTTTTGTATTATTATCCAAAGCACAAAATATGCAGATTATTATAAGCAAAAGAACAATTGCTGCCACCTGTAATTTTCGCGTTTTACATAACCTCATCATTATCACCTCTTACGTAATATATATTAACTATGGACGTTCTTCCAAATATTTATATACCCCAGTTTCTTTAAAGAACAACCATGGAAATACCGGAAAAATATCTAAGGCTGTAGATTCAGAAAGACCGAATAAAAATATAGCTGCCATAAGAATTAAATCCAGCTTTTCTCCATGCTTATCTAAACTATACGATGTATATATCGCAATTATTCCTACCAATGCTGACGAAATTAATCCATATCGAATCATCAACATCCCCCAGAAATTATCTATATACAAAGTGAAATATCCAAGCTTAGGAAGAAAAATTTCTTCATTTATGATTTTGTGTCCGCTAAGATTTATCCCATACAAATCATATGCACCTGCAATCATTGTCAATCTTCCGTTCATAAAATCATCTATCTTCTTTAAAATCCCCAAATCGGGATTATTCAAATATGCCACTGCCAATACTAATACCATTGCCAGACCTATTATAAAAAGGTTCTTACATATAAACCTGACTGCAAAGGAGCTTTGCAAATTAATTAATATATCAAACAGGATCACCAATACCAAAACTATAGCCACAGTTCTTGTATTTGGAAAAATATATATAAATGCACTACCACCAAGAAGTATTAGATACAATATTTTTTTATTGATACTTTTATAATACAGATAAAAAAACATCAGACAAATAAAAAGAAAATACAACGAAAACCCATTGGCATGATTGAAATAAAATGAATGTCTCATGCTTACAGTTCCATTTATCTCCCTTGTTTTTGTAACAACTGCATTTCCCAAAATAAAATTAATGCCATACCATACAATTGAAAATCCCATTAACGGGGCGGTTACCTTAAATAAGACGTCTATAATATCCATGCATTCTATCTCCTTTGATGACAGAAGAATCAATATAATTGCAAGAATATTTGTTGACCCCGTAATCTTGTAACTGAAAAATCCATATGCAACAGCACATAATTCAATAATAATTAAAGGATTCCACTCAAATCTCATAATTATTGCCAAAACCCAGCAAAAAATGGCACCATACCATAAAAAGGTGAGTATCGGAATAGGGACCGGATATGAAGTATAACTGAAGAAGCTTCTAAACACATATAAAATTAATCCACAAAAAAACATATTTCTTTTATCTAAGAACAATTCCATGTATCTATCCTCTTCCCTTAATTCTCTTAAACAAAGGTTCTGAAACCTTAAGTAATAAAATCTGTAAAAACATATTTCTTGAAATATATTTGCTGATTTTCAACAGCTTTGCTTTCTTAAGCAAACATACTACCCTGTTATATTGTTTACTATACCTTTCAACCGCATCATGATTTCTATACAACATAAGCAGCAGCCAATAATATACCTTAATCTGATTAATCTCAGCCCAGGGCAATAACTTTGGCTTTTCCTTTTTTATAACTCCAAGCATATAATCCGCTACATCAAGTGTGTCAAACCATCTCTCATCAAATTTTCTGGTAGCAGATACATCTCGCTGTATATAATTATATTTTGATACATCATAAACTACATACTTCTCTGCCTTCATAAGGGCCTCAAATATAAAAAGCTTATCCTCATTAATTCTAATTGCCTTGTCATACTCTATCCCTTTAATTGTCTTTGCTTTAAAAAGCTTTGTCCAAACGCCAATATTCACATTGTTTCCTATCAGAAAAAACTTAATGGCTTCATCCCTGCTATATGTATATAATTTATTTGTGCCGAATTCTTCTCTGATGACAGCGCCATCCTTTACAATGGCAGCTCCACACGAAACAATGTCGGCATTTGTTTCAATTGCCTTTTTATACAAAACACTCAGCATATCCTTATCCATAAGGTCATCAGCGTCTATAAAGATTAAATACTCTCCATGTGCATGTCTGATACCATTGTTTCTCGCAACACTCACACCTGAATTTTCCTGATTTATAATGTGTATCCTGCTGTCATTGGACTGTAATTGTTTACATATGGACAATGAATCATCTGTTGAACCATCATTCACAAGAATAATCTCTATATCTCTATAATCCTGCTCAATTACTGATTGAATTGCAGCCTTTAAATATTTTTCTGAATTGTATACCGGAATAATAACACTAATCATACTTTTTCCTGTTCTAACCATCTATTAAAGCCATATATTTTTCAATTTCCTTTTGATTGCCATATTCTCTTTTCTCAAGATTATGAACATATTGCATCCTGAGTTCCTCTGATTGTATCATCTCAGTAATACCTCCTGCTATGCCCTCTGGACTCATATCCACAATCATTCCTTCTATCTTATTTGTGATCTGATCCTTCACTGTCGGATAATCAGTTACAACAATCGGTTTATTTAAAATCTTTGTTTCATCAATTACAACCGATTTTCCCTCATAACGCGAGGATTGTACAAATAAATCACAATTCTTTATATAAGCATATGGATTTTCCCTGGTTCCTAACAGGAAGAAACAATCACTGACATCGTTCTCTTTGATAAGCGCCTCAAGCTTGTTTCTCAATTCTCCATCTCCGAGCACATACCACTTAAATTTCATATTATTGGATTTCAATATTGCCGCTGCCTTTACCGCCATATCAAAACCCTTCTGTTCATGCAATCTTCCGATAGATAAAATTTTAAAATCATCCTTCATATACTCTGACGGATAAAACTCTGACGCTTGTTTTTCCAGCGCAATTGAACTTGTGATATTCTCCAGCATGTACATTTTGGATGCAAACTCTGGAAATTCATCCTTCAATATATCAACGCATTCATCTGATATTGATACGATTCCATCCATGTTGACAAGGTGCTTATAATCATACTTTCTCGGATGCATAGCTTTTCTGTAATCATTATGAATCCATACAAGCTTTCTTTTTGCATCCACCTTTTCATCTACAAAATACAAAACCTCACCTGATATATATGCAATCGCAACATCATATTGTTTGTCCAATTTCTTTATTGTAGGTCCGTAAAAATACTTCCATCTAAAGCCTCTTTTTGCCCTGCTGTTATTGGTCACAAGATTTGCCACAACATTTCCCAAAAGTCTCCATCCCAGCAATATTCCTGTCTTACTCACAGGTCCATACATTTTTCTGACATCATCAGGAGTTTCTATAACATTAAACTCCTCCGGAACCTGTTTTAAAAACATTCCACTTTTCTTAAACAGCAAAATATCTATATTATATTTTCCATGAGGCAATTCATTTAAAAAATTGACCAGACTTCTTTCAGCACCTCCGTTATAAAGTGTGGGCATGACTATTAATATGTTTTTCATATGATATTATTCCTTTTCTATTTGCTAAAAAATTTTCTGATGCTTCTCTTTATGTTCTGAGGCATATATCCTGCAACCTTATACTTAAGCCTTTCAGCAGGATATTTTCTTGAATAAAATTTTTCCAAACCTATATATCCATACTTGCGGTATGCCTGCATGACTTCATTTCTATTATCCGGCATTTCTGCCGGATGTTTCAGCTGTTCGTTATATCTGCGTACCTCATCAAACGAGCTCTCTTTTACATAAAAGCTGTCACTGCATTCATTAAAAAAAGCCTCTCCCTTGTCACTATTAATTAAAATACATGATATTCCCTTTGAAATATCAAAACCTTCTTCATAAGGATAAAAATTATTGAAGCCCCAAAAATCACCGATTGTTATATCAGCTGCTCTGTTTTCGCCTGCAAAAGGACATGAATAACAGTTTTCTCTTAATGTTAACGATTTTGAAAACAAAAAAATGTATGCCATCTGCTGTCCCGGCTTAATGCATTCCTTATCCTTTCCATCATAAGAAGTATAAACTGTTTTTGTCGTATAGCCCTGACCTTTTGACTTATCACGAAAGAAAAAACGGCGGATATCACCTTTGAGTTTTAATTGGTAAAACGATATAAAATCCCTGAAAAGCTTTTCATTTGGTACACCATGACAAATAATCTCAACAGAAATCAGATTTTCGTAATCTTCTTTCAGGAATTTCTTTAGGGCAGCATTCTGACATGGTGTTCCGGAAAATAAAACCTTTATTCCTGAATCCAGACGCTTTTTTACCTCTTTAAATATCCCGTTTGTATCACTCTGAACGTATTTGGAACCCTGAAACTGCTCAAGCTCTTGGATTGCAGCAGCACATTTATGATGTACATGCAGCTTTTGTGTTGAAGGATTTTTCTCCATTACAGCTCCATATACGACGCCACCATCATGAATCACTTTTTTTGCAAGACCATAAAACACACCGCCGGATGCCGATTTCATAACCTCCGTGTCATTTTTTAATGATGCCGCATATGCTCTTTTCACTCTTTTTATCTCTGCTTTATCCGAGATAATGCATACTCTCTCACAAGCTCCACAATCAATACATCTATCCTTGTCAACCTTCGGATATATAAAGCCCAGCTCATCCTCAACCATATCAATTGCGTTCACCGGACACGCCTGACTGCAGGCACCACATCCAAAGCACTTATTTTTTTTCTGTCCAAATACTGTTTTATCTGTCATAATATATTCCTTATATCATTGATTTTAAAATGTCAATTGACCGTTTTCTTTCTAACTCCAAAACTTCATTTGCCTTGCTAAAATCAACTTTTTTGTCAAGTACATGAAAATCTTCAGCGTCTTTAGCAATCTGTCCTGTCAATCCCGTAAGCTCCAAAAGACTTATATTTCTGGCGCTCGTTCCTGTCTTTGGCATAAGCGTAACAAACGGTGTATTAAAATTGATTGCAAAAGCAGTTCCATGGAAGGAATCAGTTACAATGTATGCCGCATTATTTATATACGTCAGGAAATCACTAAGTTTGGGCACCGCAACAAATTTTCCTCCTTTAAAACACTGGTGAATCATTGCAGATACTCTTACAAGCGGCAGATTCATTTTTTTTGCAAATTTCTTTGCATAATCTGAAAGCTCTTTATTGTTATGTATCTGATAAATAAGGACATATTTGTTTTTATTTTTATTATCAGAATAATTTATAAGCTTTTTCCATTCCTGTGCATTAAAAAGCAGTGTTGGGTCTATTACCTGATCAGCATCAATGTTCCATTCCTTTAATAATCCTACAGCTTGATTTTCTCTTACAGCAACATGATCATATCTGTTCAGTAAGCATTGCATTTTCCTAGCATCCTCACTGTCAATTTCCATCTTTCCAAACGAAGCCGCGTAAGCAATTTTTTTTCTGCTATCCGGTACAAAATCCAAAAAATATGACCAATCATATCCACCATACAGGACAGGACCAAAAACCTGATCGCTTCCTGTCATATAGTAATCAGCGTCTTCAAGCTTGTTTCTTAATTCCTCCTTTGTATGAATACACTCTGTCATAGGAAGTATTTTTTTTCTCATTTTTTCAAACTTACGGTTAATTATCACATTTTCAGGAAATCTGACAAAACAATACAGCATAAATAAAACAGGATTTTTTCTTATTCTTTTTTTCGTCTTCGCAATCGTAACCGTACTATTTGCATGATACTCATCTTTACGTATGTAATCTATTATTTTGCATTCATATCCCAAATTTTCTACTGCCTTTTGCGTTGCAACAGCCTGCAGCAATGAACCGTAATTTGCAATCGCATGTCTTGTAATCACCAAAACCTTTTGTTTATTCATGTTTTATTCCAATCCTTCTATAAATCATTTCCATAAGCTTATATAATTTTTCCATTCTAATCTGTATGCAGGCTCTGCCATAATCTGCTCTATATAAAGCTTTGAGATATCCTTTATATTTCCATGCTGTTTTATATGTTTCATCATAGCATTTACAAATAAACTGTGCCTGTGCTTCAAAAACAAGCTTTTTTATTTCTTCATCCAGCTCTTTAACTCTAACCTGATTCAAATAAAACTGTTCGACAATGAGATTAAAGTAATCTGCGGATTTAATATAATCGTCTCCCCAGATTTTTTTTACAGAATTAATCATTAAATCCGTAATATAAAACGTATCCAATGCTTTTTTATTTCCTCTTGAAGAAATGGTTATTCCATTTTCATTACTTCTATATGCATATAAACATCCGCCTACTGATGCAAAATTTTTGATTTGCGGATAAATCAAATGTGCAAGTATGGAATCCTCATACCAGTATCCCTCCGGAAAAATCACATGCTCAAAAAGCTCCCTTTTAAATGCTTTTGCCCAAAAACAGCCATTTAATAAAGCTTTATCCTGCGAGCCATTGACCTCAAGCTTCTTTATAATCCTTTTATCCCTAAAAGTCATATAACCGCATACGGTAAGCTCAAGATTGTTTTTTTGAGCTGTACTGACAAGATTGTTTATATAGTCACCCTCTATGTAGTCATCTGAATCCACAAAAAGCAGATATGAACCTCTGGATATCCGGATTCCTGAATTTCTGGCACCGGAAAAGCCCTTATTCTCCTGATTAACCACAACCAGGTTAGGGTATTTTTTGGCAAAAGAATCAAGAATATTTCCTGTACTGTCAGTAGAACCATCATTTACCGCGATAACTTCGTATTTAACATCAGTTGTTTGATTCAAAACTGATTCAAGACATTTTTCCAGATACGCTTCACTGTTATAACATGGAATAATCACTGATGCGTCTAAACTAATTTCATTTTGGAAGATACTGTCGTTTGAAACCGCAGAGCCCTCCGGTCTTTTAGAATAATTATTTAGCTTAGTCTCAGTCCTTTCATTACAAATTTCCATATCTATTACTCCTTCAGATTGTCATATAGATTTTTATAGTAGTTTTCCAGACATATATAAGCTTTGTCAATATCATATCTGTCATCTAAAATCTCTATATTCTCCCTTTTCGGTGCTCTCTCCAAATTATATAAAATATCAGATGCCCATTCTTCAGGGGATTTTGCTAATGGAATAAAATATGTACTATCCGTAAACGCAACCTCATCCGGAACCTTATCGGAGAAAAAACAAAGTAATTTAGCAAACTGTGCTTCAACACCTACAACCGGCACACCCTCAAAAAAGGATGGCATAACAAATACATCCATTGCCTGATACAGCTCATTTACATCTGTTCTTTTTCCTAAGAACCTTACTTTATCATTTATTCCAAGAGCGTGAACCTTTTCCCTGATCTCCTGTTCTTTTTCTCCGACACCAATTATCAACAGAATTGAATCCGGCTTTTTCTTCACTATATTTGCAAATATTTCCACCAGCATATCATGATTTTTCTGATAAGAAATCCTTCCAACATGACCAAAAACTGTCTCGTCAGTGATGCCAAGCTCTCTTCTCTTATTCTCTCTTATCAGACTGTCATAAACAAACTTTTTTTTATCTATCGCATTTGGAATCACAAGAGCATCCTTACCCGGAAACAAAAAATCTCCCGCCTCTTTTCCGCAGGCAAGAAACTCTGTTGCCACAGAAGAAATCCGAGATCTGTAATACATTTTAAGTGGCTTCTTAAAGTCCTTATCTACTGATGTATTATGACTATGAGCTATTCTTATTGGCACCCCGGCCTTTTTTCCTTCTCTAAGTGGAAGATAGCTCATCGCATCTATATGTGAATGCATTATTTTATATTCCGGATGCTCTGCAAAGAATGCATGCATATATTTTGAATATGCATGCATATTTTGTGGATAGAGCCTTGGAGCATGGTAAACTCTTCCACCAAGCGCCTCAATCTCATCATCATAATCATCCTTTTCAGGACGATGAGTCAGAAAGTCAAACTGAATTATATCTCTGTCAACTCTTCTGTAATAATTCATAAGCATTGTTTCAAGCCCTGCTCTATGCATATTATTAACACACTGTAATATCCTGATCATTATTTCCTCCAAGCCTAAACATGCTTCTTAACATACTTAACAACTATGATAAAAGCCACAATAAAAGCAATACCTGCAAAAACATATCCTACGATACATAACTTATTTATCCCTATGCTGTCATTTTCTTTGGAATAGCTGCTTTCTACATTTATTGTAAATTTTCCCTGATCAATGGTGACTTCCTCTCCATTTTCATCAGTATAAACCAGGTTTAGCGCTATGGTCTGTTCACCTGTAGCTTTATATATGATATAGCAATCCTTTAATTCCTTTTTGTTTGCAGATATCACTCCTAGATCAATAACCTTTGATTTATCATCCACGTTTCCGGTAACCTGAAGCTTCGCATCCTTTATTTCATGACCACTAATATTTGTGAGCTCAAAATTAACCAGTGACTTAGCTCCCATTGTTGCATTTTCTGCAATTTTTATTTCTGAAATATTCAGCGAATATCCTGTTGTTGATGGTATTGCAATAATTACCTGATTTTGAACCACTTTTTCTCCGCTTAAATATGAAAAATCACACTCAAGAGGCACCACCTCATCCTTAAAATATTTACTGACATTCATCTTTATACTGTTTGTAACTGTCTCTCCCGGCGCAACTGTGCCTAATACAAGCTGATTGTCCTCTCCATATACCGGATATACCACTCCCGATTCTGATTTCAATGTCAGAACAGCATCTGTAGCTGCCATAGCATTGCTTGTATTTGTCACTGAAAAATTAATTGTAACGACACTTCCCGGTGTAAGTGCACCCTCGTCAATTGTATAATTACTAATCTGCAGTATCGGAGCCGCTGATACCTCATCAGCTTCAACGGTTGTTTTGTCAGACAAAGCAAAAAGACAACATATCAATGCACAAAAACATATTATTTTTCTACATGTAGTTTTCATTTATTCCCTTTTCTCCTTTTCTTTTTATTGCGTGAATTTTTCACATATTTCTCATCATTAAAATAATCATAATCGCTTCGCTGACGTTTGTATTCCTCCATATCAACTTTGTTTATTATTGTACCGATTAAATTTATATTATCATCTGTAAGCATATTTGCTGCCTTGATCAGTCCTTTTTTTGAAGTTTTATTCAATGAAGAAACAAGGATAACAGCATCGGAATTTACAGCAATCACCTTCGCATCCATCGCTGCATTCACAGCCGGCATATCGTATATAATAAAATCATACTGTTTATCCAGCTGTTCTTTTAATATGTCCATTTTTTCTGAACATATTGTTCTTAACGGACTGTTTATATATTCTCCGCACGGAATGTATGAAAGGTTTTCAGTTGTGGTTTCGTAAATGATTTCATCAAGCCCGCATGTTCCGCAGAGATAATTCGATAATCCCTCATGTGTATACTCATTCAGATGCTTGTACGCTCTTTTTTTTCTTATATCACCATCAATGAGCAGTGTTTTTATTCCTGCGAAAGCAAATGCTGCAGCCAGATTTATTGCAACTGTTGTGGTACCATCTCCGGCCTCACATCCACAGATAACAATTGATTTATATCCATACTGTTCTTTTTTCACATGAATATTCATAACCGCCTGTTCAAAAGAATCATTTAATATATTATTATCATTACGATAAATATCTAATTTTTGTTGTGCCATTTTATCCCTCTCTATTTATATTCAGGAATTATTCCTATTACCGGTAATTTTCCTCTGATTGAAGCATCTCTTGTGGTTCTGATATACCTATCAAAAATCTCAAAAAATACTATCATAAAACAAGTAAGCATACATCCTGCAACAGCAGCAAGAATCCTTATCTTCCATTTTTGAACATTTCCATCCAAAGCGATTTTAGATGTATACGCTTTGTCAAGCACTTGCACCGAATCAGTTCCCAGAATATCTGCCATTTCCAATACAAACGCGTCCGCAACAGCATCTGCCATCTTCATAGATATTTTTTTGCTTTCACAAGTAGCCGTAATTATAATTATTGCTGAATCATTTGTCATATATGAAACAGACGAGGTCTTTGATGAGCTCTCACTCTCAACAACTTTAATTGATTTCATTACTGTATCAGCATCTATATTTTTGTCCCCAATAATATATGCCGCTCTCTGGCATACCTTATATGAAGTGGCCACGTCAACATAGTCATTCATCGCACTGATACCGGTTTTAGATTCAGTGTATGAGCCTGATGAGACAGAATATACCGTCGCCTGGGCACTGTATTTGTTTTCTCTTTTTCCAAGTGTGCAGGCAACACCTATCAGCAAAAATAATAATGACATTATAATGATCAGTCTGTACTTATTTTTCAAAGCTCTAAAGCATCTTCCTACATCTATTTCAATTTCATTTCTATATTTCATTGCATTATACCTTTTTTATTCTTTCTACATTTAAAATCGTATCAATATAAAGCCTCAGGCTGGCTCCCGTTACTTTATTCCAGTCAAAACGTTTATGACAGTAATCCATGATCTCCTGCTTATTTTTAAACTTATCAGGTTCGTCAAGCGCACTCCTTAGTTTTAGCTCCAAATCATCTACATCTGATTTTTTAAAATACATTGAGTATTCTTTTGCCGCCTCTCTGTTTTCTGGAATATCACTTGCCAGACATCTTCTGCCATAGCTTAGAGCCTCCAACAGGCTTATTGGCATACCCTCGACATCACTTGGCAATACATACATATACGCATTACTGAATAATTCAACCAATTCATCTCCCTGGACAAATCCGGTTAAAATAACCCTTGAATCCTTTTGGGCCTGCTCTTTTATCCTGTCAACATATTCACCTGAATGACTGGCTCCACCGGCAATTACAAGCTTATAATCTGTATCAAGCTTCGAAAAAGCTTCAAGTAAATAATGAACGCCCTTTTCCGGCACGAGTCTCGCAAGAAAAAGTATATATTTTTCTTTCTCAAGACCATATTTGTCAACTATAATACCAGGCTCCTTAAACTCTATCGGATTTACTCCATTGGGAATATATATTGTTGTCCTGCCATATTGTTCCAAAAAGTATTGTTGTACATTTCTGGAAAGTACAATTACCTCGTCTGCGTACTTTGCAGCTATCTTCTCACCAAATTTAAGAAATTTTGTCGCAAAACCGCCCCATTTAGCCCTTTGCCAATCCAAACCATGTATTGTGGCAATTGTTCTGATTCCGAAAAAATGTGGAATAACAAGCATGGCGCATGGTCCTTCTGCATGATAATGAATAACATCAAAATTATGTGTCACCGCGTGTATTGTGGCCAGGAACGAATATACAATTGCATTGAGCTTTTTATTATTTGGTGTAGGAATCTTAACAAGCCTAATCCCTTTATATGTTTTAAGCTTATGAGCTTCCTTATCAGCATTCTTGTCAGAAACATTCTTTCCTGCCCTATTATAGGCATAAACTGTATGTCCCATAATTACAAGCCGGGTAGAAAGCTCCTCAACCACAATTTCTATACCACCCTCACGAGAGGGTATTCTTTTATGACCTATCATAGCTATTTTCATAATACACTCCAACTAATACGAATCAGTATGTGCAAAAACAACTGAAACAGTTTTTAACAATAGTTTCAAATCCAACAAAAGATTCCAGCTATCTATATATTCAACATCAAGCCTTACAACCTCATTAAAATCTTTTATATTGCTTCTTCCGCTAACCTGCCACATTCCCGTTATTCCGGGCTTGATACTGATTCTCCTCCATTGATTTGTCTGATACTTTTCCACTTCATCCAGTGTAGGTGGTCTTGTCCCAACAAAACTCATTGACCCTGATAAAACATTAAAAAACTGTGGCAGCTCATCAATGCTTAATTTGCGAATTACTCTTCCGACCCTTGTAATTCTTGGATCATTTTTCATTTTAAACATCATTCCATCTTTAACTTCATTTTGACTCAAAAGCTTATGCTTCATTTCTTCCGCATCAACATACATGCTCCTGAATTTCCAGATCTTAAAATGCCTTCCATTCTTTCCTACCCTGACCTGTTTAAATAACGCAGGTCCTGGCGAGTCAAGCTTTATTGCAACTACAGTCAAAAGCATAATAGGCGATGTAATTATGATGGCAAGAAGAGAAAAAATAATGTCAAATATTCTTTTAACCAGCAATTCCCAGTTATTAAGGGAAATAGTATGATATGTAATCACAGGATATGTACCAACACTGCTATTATAGCTGTATGATTTCCTTCTGCGGTATATATCAACTACAACTCTGCAGGTCACTCCCATTTGAATACACAAATCTATATATTGCTGTATAACGACAATATCACGTTCACGCTTCTGCATAATATATACCTGATCTATATTATACTTTCTGATTATCTTTTCTAATTCGGAAACTGAACCAATATATTCTATTCCGTCATTATTATCATCATAGCTCACATAGCCAATCTCGTTCACCTGCATTGTGGTCTTTTTCATAAAATAACGAAACTTGTTGTATGAATCCTTACTGCCCACATAAATGCATCTTGGAATGTATTTCCTGCTGACAAAACGCTCTATTAAATTGCGAAAAACCAAAACCCCTAAAATAATTATTGTAAATGATAAAATAAGAAATCCCAAAATGAAATGATATGAAATACAACAGCTCATGCTGTCGTAATAGACAAAGCTTGTAACAAAGACAGCCAAAACAAAAGACCAAAGCTGCTTTTTTACAATTCGATCCGTGTAGTAAAATAAAGTAACATTATAAACATTTGCCACACGGTTAGATAAAATAAAAATGAAAATAAAAACAATAAACAACGCCAATAATGATTTTCTCTGTTCATCTGCCAGATATCGGTCGAAACATAACATCGATAATATCAAAGCTAAAATCTGCCCAAAAACATCCATTAAAAGATGCTTAGTATCCATAGATGCGGATACATTTGACTTATTCATAATCTATCCTCCAAAAACTCATAACAACATTTACAACAAGCATTATACTATTTATGTCGTTAATAAAACAATAGAAAACAAAAAGATTGGAAGATAACTCATTTTTTTTACTAAATCAATTCTTTAATTGTTATTTTTATCCAAAAAATTACGAAAAAGCCATCGTACGAAAGTATCATACGACGGCTCTATACAAATATCATTCTCCCGGGCTCATTGAAATAACCTTGCCACAGTTCCATAAATCAGCAGTGCGTTTTGCTGCATCAAGTCTGTCCTCGTCCGACTTGAAATCAATATTCACAGAGTGACATCCACACTCAAGGCAAGTCACATAATATGAACTTCCACAGTCCTCCTCAAGTATTCCTGCCCCACCACAGAGGGGGCACTCATAGATTTCAACCAAATCGTCTATATTCATAATAGTTTGTTCCTTTCTTAGATAATAATATACAAAGAATATGATAACAGATTTTCTATTTAAATCAAGATTATATTTTATATCACATCTGTCCTCATCGCGCAAAGCAAATAGTCAGGTCATGCTATCAGAGATTCTTCACCACACATCTCTTCTTAAAGAAAGAAATACCATAACAGAATACCTCGTCATAGTCCTCCTCAAACTCCTTTGCATACATGCGACTGTCAATCTGTGCAAGTGCACGGTCGCACTCTTCTTCCAAATTTTCAAACACCCTTGTATACTTGGCTTCAAAAACCGCCACACGTGCATTTGCCAAATCATATACCACTATATCGCTTCGGCCCTCTCCGTGCTCCTTATTCGACTCTACCATGTAGCCTGCACCTGTAAATATTCCTGCAAGAAATGCATGATAGAAATCCTCTCTGTAGTCATGATAGCTGATAGTCTTTCTTAAAAGCCTGTTCATTTCAGCCGAAACACCATCACTGTTTCCACTCCAGACTGCATCAAACAAAGCACTCCTATCCCACTTTGCCGTTGAATCATTAAACCATTTAACAACAGTAGTCTCAAAAATATCCTTAATCTCTCTATTAGGAATCATAAGTGCTGTCATATTATCCGGTATATCCTTACATTCTCTTGCCACTGTCAGATACCCGGTGAGATACAGCACACTCCACAGATTATCCTCTGAAGAATGCAGATAGTCATATGTCAGATATTCATCAATATGCTGCACTATAAAACCACCTGCCATAAGCTGCTCCAGCTTATGTGTGATGCCGCCTCCGGCAAAGTCGATAAATGAGCGTATAACAGCATTGTCACTGGTATTTTTCCAATAGCTGGCAGGCTTGGCATCCTTATTGTACTGCAGCTCAAACATATAATTCATGACATCCCATGGACAGTAAATATCGTATGCTCCAAAATGATAACCGTCATACCATTCCCTTACAGTGTCAGCATACCTTATTGCATCGGCATCGCAAAGCAGCTTATCAACCTCAGCCTGCGTAAATCCGAAGTACTCATTAAGCCTTGAATCAGTTATGGTATCTGACACAAAGTTGTTCATCCCTGTAAAAATGCTCTCTTTCGCTATCCTGAGACACCCTGTGATGACTGCAAATTTGAGCGACGCATTGTCCTTCATCACCTGCATCAGACCTTTCATCACATCAAGCATCTCCTTATAATAACCATGGCTGTTTGCCTTTGCCACCGGTACATCATACTCATCCATAAGCAAAATGACAGGCCTGCCATAATACTGACGCAAAAGCCTAGTCAAAAGCACCAGGCTATTCTTAAAATTCTTAGCAGAAGGCTCTGCCCGGACAATTGACCGCACAATATCCTTATCAAATTCACTTATACTATCACTATCAAGCAGATATAAATGCTCCTTGTACAGATTTGCGATCACAACTGTCATCATGTCATACGCACTATCAAAATTCAGCCCATCAACATTACGGAAAGAAATAAATACAGTAGGAAATTTATTCATCCAATTGTCACAAAGTACAGCATCCCCGGCAATTTCAAGCCCGGTAAAAATTTCTCGGCTGTTCTTTCGAATATCAAAAAACTCATACAGCATACTCATGCCAAGTGTCTTTCCAAACCTGCGGGGTCTGGTAATCAGAGTCACCTCGGCAGACTTATCTATAAGATCAGTTATAAGTCCGGTTTTGTCAATATAATAATACTTTTCCTCACGTATCTTAGCAAAATCAGATATTCCAACAGGAATATTCAGCTTATTCATATTGCAGTCCTCCAATCTTCTATGACAGCTTATAGCCTTAAATCTATAGCTTCTCTCCAACCACCCTGCACCGCTTCCTGCAAAAAGCAATGCCGTAGGCTAAAATATCACATCTGCCCTCATCACGGAGCGCCTCATCATAGCGCTTATCCTTAATCTGCGCCATAGCAGCCTCGCACGCTGCGTCAAGCTCCTTCATCTCCTTAGCATACTTCACCTCTATAACAATTCCAGCATCCGGGTCCTCAGGCATGATTAAAATATCACTGAAGCCATCTCCCGACTCTCGATTGGACTTAATAAGCCAGTCCGGATTGCTGCCACGAAGCAGACCAAGAAGCAAGCCATGATAGAAATTCTCCTTCATAGCCTCAGGCGCCTTGGTATCGAGTATGCTAATCATGCGGCTCATAACGATATTGAGCTGCCTTGCAATCTGCTGCTCATCCTTATCAATGATAGCTTTTGATAAAAGCTTCATAGTGTCATTTTCATTAGCTACAACAGCCTTGAACCACTCCTGAATCTGCAGAACAAAAACCTCGCGTACTTCCTTATTCGGAATCACAAGTCTGTACGCGTAGCTCTCACTGTCAAGCACCTTGACCTCACCAATTTTGGTGAGATATCCTGTGGTGAAGAGCACACTCCACAGATTGTCAATAGTATTGTCAATCTCATCATAAGTCAGGTCGAGACGAAGCTGCTTCTCAACAAATCCACCTGCCACGAGCTTTTCAATCTCATCTCTCGTGGTCTGGTCAGCCTTGTCCACAAAACGCTTCACCATGTCGTTGCCACTACTGTTAATCCAGAAAGCACTTGGTCTGGCTGATGGGTCTGAAACAAGCTTCTTCACAAAATTGATCACATCCCACGGACAATAAATATCCGCATTACCAAAATGATAGCCATCATACCATTCCTTTACATCAGGGTACCTCTCGCTCCTGTCATAGTCAGAAAGCAGCTTCATGACCTCATCATCAGTGAAGCCAAACTGCTCATCATGGTCGATATCCACAATAGAATTGATTTCAAAATTGTTGAGCCCTGTGAAAATGCTCTCTTTCGACACGCGAAGGCAGCCTGTGAGCACGGCAAATTGCAGAAACTCATTAGTCTTGAGCGCCTTTCCAAAGAGTCCTCTGATAAGTGAAACCATCTCTTTATAGTAACCATTCTGGAATGCCTTATCCAGAGGGACATCATATTCATCAATTAATATTACAGTTTTTTGTCCAAAATGCTTATATAATAATTGAGATAAAATCTGCAGACTTGATACAAGCGCTTTTTCATCCATTGCATTCGTTCCATCCTTCAATGCAATGATCGCCTTGTAGCGCTTTTTTTCATTTTCTGACAAATATTCACTGTCTTCCAAAAAGCTGAATCTTTCCGCCTCTATTCCTATAAGCTCAGTAATCATATATCTTGCATCGTCAAAGGAACGTCCTTCAACACTCTTGAGTGACAGAAAAATAACCGGGTACTTACCCATATGCTCATCACAAAGTGCTTTATTGCCAGAAATATATAAGCCATCAAACAACGATTTATCTGTGCCTATCTCAAAAAAACTCTTGAGCATGCTCATATTGAGTGTCTTACCGAAACGCCTAGGGCGGGTAAAAAGAGTCACCTCGCTCCAGTTTAATAAAAGCTGCTCTATAAGCCTTGTCTTGTCCACATAATAAAAATCCGATTCGCACAGTTTCCTAAAATCATCAATTCCAACCGGTAACTTCAAATTATTTGCCATAAAAGCCTCCAAAAACCGCTATACTTAACTCTAGTATAGCGGATTGCCATGCAAAATACAATTTAATTCTTCTCTTGTAACTTATATCCTGACTTGCCCATTAATTTCTAAAACTGCTCAACACTTATGTCAGCTTCATCTGCTACTGTCACTATATCAAGTCTGTCTTTTGCAATTTAATGTGTCAGGCACAATGTAAAACTCATAATTTTCCTACACCATATAAGCATCCACCAAGCCCTTACCAAAAATCAGTTATTCATCAAGGTAGAAATCCCCCTCTGCAATAACACCTCTCAGAAATACAGGTACTTCCAAATTCTTCATTCTGTACATTCCTCTTTGATTTCATTATCAAATTATTTTTTACATTTCATCTCATCCCAATAATATCTCATTATAACCCTTACTTTATATTTAGCATACTTTTTTGTTCTATAGTAAAAAAGTGCAAAAACAAATAATTCTATGATAATCATTAAAACCGGACATATACTTTTCGTCCCAAATACATAAAATGTATTATCATTAAAAAAATACGACATTACAGTAAATAAAATAGCTATTAAACTTGAAAGTGCCAAGCTTCTACTCATTCCATATATAGAATTAATTCTGCTTATCTTAGAATTGTCTGAGTGACGTTCTAAATATGTTTTAGCTCTAAAATGAAATAACTCATTATCTTTTTCAGATAATATTGATTTATGTAATTTCTTTTTTGCCAATTTTCTGTATAGTATTAGCTCCTCATCATTTTTAATTATGTTATTATTATCATTCAAAAAACTTTTTCTGGCGTTTATTCTAAATTTCAGCATTTTATCATCTAAAATACTGCTTACTTCTTGTAAAATCAATCCAACAATATAACAAATAATATAGAAAATAACCCAATTTACATCGCTCTCATTATTCCTATATAAAAGGGCATTTATATATTTACTTCCTGATGCAAAAGACCAAATAATAACCGAAATTATTCCCGCACCCAATACCGTAAACATCTCGTATATTCCCATTTTTTCAATAACTTTATCCATAACTACTCTCCCTTTCTTTGATATCTATAATCTGACTAAAAACTTTACTGTAACTCTATCCCAATTGCTTCATATATCTCTGCCTATTTATTAAGCATTTCACCGCTCTGTAGTGAATGATTTGCTTTAATGGTGTCAGGCACATACATGTGTAACATAATAGTCCTTCTCTGTGTCTATAGCTTCTCTCCAACCACCTTGCACCGCTTCCTGCAAAAAGCAATGCCGTAGGCTAAAATATCACATCTGCCCTCATCACGGAGCGCCTCATCATAGCGCTTATCCTTAATCTGCGCCATAGCAGCCTCGCACGCTGCGTCAAGCTCCTTCATCTCCTTAGCATACTTCACCTCTATAACAATTCCAGCATCCGGGTCCTCAGGCATGATTAAAATATCACTGAAGCCATCTCCCGACTCTCGATTGGACTTAATAAGCCAGTCCGGATTGCTGCCACGAAGCAGACCAAGAAGCAAGCCATGATAGAAATTCTCCTTCATAGCCTCAGGCGCCTTGGTATCGAGTATGCTAATCATGCGGCTCATAACGATATTGAGCTGCCTTGCAATCTGCTGCTCATCCTTATCAATGATAGCTTTTGATAAAAGCTTCATAGTGTCATTTTCATTAGCTACAACAGCCTTGAACCACTCCTGAATCTGCAGAACAAAAACCTCGCGTACTTCCTTATTCGGAATCACAAGTCTGTACGCGTAGCTCTCACTGTCAAGCACCTTGACCTCACCAATTTTGGTGAGATATCCTGTGGTGAAGAGCACACTCCACAGATTGTCAATAGTATTGTCAATCTCATCATAAGTCAGGTCGAGACGAAGCTGCTTCTCAACAAATCCACCTGCCACGAGCTTTTCAATCTCATCTCTCGTGGTCTGATCAGCCTTGTCCACAAAGCGCTTCACCATATCATTACCACTGCTGTTTATCCAGAATGCACTTGGTCTGGCTGTCGGATCTGAAACAAGCTTCTTGGCAAAATTTATCACATCCCATGGACAATATATATCTGCATTACCGAAATGATATCCATCATACCATTCCTTTACATCCGGGTACCTCTCACTCCTGTCATAGTCAGAAAGCAGCTTCACGACCTCATCATCAGTGAAGCCAAACTGCTCATCATGGTCGATATCCACAATGGAATTAATTTCAAAATTGTTGAGCCCTGTAAAAATGCTCTCTTTCGACACCCTGAGGCAGCCTGTGAGCACAGCAAACTGTAAAAACTCATTGGTCTTGAGCGCCTGCCCGAAAAGCCCCCTGATGAGAGAAACCATCTCCTTGTAATAGCCATTCTGAAAAGCCTTATCGAGTGGAACATCATACTCATCTATGAGAATAACTACCTTCTGACCATAGTGCTTATACAACAGCTGTGAAAGCATTCGTATACTATCCTCAATATTGTCATCCTGCCCATGAAGCATTTTTGTAAACAGTGTTCTGTCCTCATCAGTCAATACATCACTTGTTTTCAAGTAATAGTGTCTACCTATTTCACGATCTATGATAGTACATAGCATTCTTTTTGCTGACGCAAACCCTAATCCCTCCACACCTTTGAGTGAAAGAAAAATAACCGGATACTTCCCCATATATTCATCACAAAGCGCTTTATTATCCGAAATATATAAGCCATCAAACAAAGACTTATCTGTGCCAATCTCAAAAAATCTCCTTAGCATGCTCATATTGAGTGTCTTACCGAAACGCCTAGGGCGGGTAAAAAGAGTCACCTCACTCCAGTTTAATAAAAGCTGCTCTATAAGCCTTGTCTTGTCCACATAATAAAAATCCGATTCGCGCAGTTTCCTAAAATCATCAATTCCAACCGGTAACTTCAAATTATTTGCCATAAAAGCCTCCAAAAAATAATCCGCTATACTAGAGTTAAGTATAGCGGATTGCCATGCAAAATACAAGTTACAGCCCTTTTAAAATCATTACATTGTCTGCACAATTTATTCAACGGAATACATAGTAATCATTATTTCCCACTTGGACATGATATTCTTCATCAATGAAAAAAAATCTCTTCCAAATTCAAGAAGAAATTTTTTCATATTTTTCAAAATTGTTTTCTTTAAGTTATATTCTTTATAATGGTGTCAGGCACAATGTAAAACTTATCCGGAAATATTATCCTAATTATACCATCACTATATTATTGTCATACTCTAAATTATGCTTAATACGCTCCAACTCTTGCCTAATCCATATATACTTCTCACGTAAATGACTATCTGCATATCCTTGAAGTCTTGAATCAACACACTGTCTTATCTTTTTAACCTGTCCGTTTGTCACAAACTCACCCAGTGTTTTACATTGAAAGTAACGTTCAAGCGTATTTATATAAAAATATCCATCTTTGTCTCTTGGTAACTTTTTCCATTCTGAATCAACAGATACCGTTTTCCCTTTAACCACAGCGTCAGAAACAATAATTCTCGGATATACTGCATAATTTTCCTGCGCCACATAAGCATCCACCAAGCCCTTGCCAAAAATCAACTGTTCATCAAGGTAGAAATCCCCCTCTGCAATAGCGCCTCTCAGAAATACAGGTACTTCCAAATCATATAACTGTTCCTGAATCACGTCGCATATGTCAATCACAACGGCTAATGCTTCCGGATACCCAACAGGTGCTGCTATAATAATACTATCCGACATAATATGCATCTTTGTCTTGCTTAAAACGTCATTATACTGATTCAGAACTATATCATCATCATATGCTGCACGTCCCAGTGCCAAGCAAAAATCACTCTGCGGAATAACATTTGAAAATATCTCTCTGATTTCTTCAAATGCTTTAGTATTAATCATATTTTTAAAGCCTAAAATATCCAAAAACGCTACTATACATTTGCTATACGTTTCCATATTCTTCATTCTATACGTTCCTCCTTAATTTCATTATCAAAGATTTGTCTGTGCCTATCTCAAAAAAGCTGTCTGATTGAAGTTTTAAACTTTGTTATCTCACGCTGTGCCAACAGATTAATTTTGTTATCCGATATAAAATGTAAATTTGCCGTTTCACACGCCAAAAACTGCAGTTCCAGCAAATGCTGGCAGAAAAATATTATATCCCCCAGATATATCAATCATTGAATATTTCACAAGCAACAACATCCCACAACAACTGAAACATAATGGCTACAATACCAATATTTAAATAATCAAATGTTTCTCCTAATCCATGCATTATACAGTTTCTAATATTAAGTTTACAAAATATAATATCAATAATTTTCATATATTCTGATAAAATTTCTTTTTTTGCAAAATCAGTTTTAATTAAAGCTCCTAGTGTCCTGTCTAATCTTCTTCCCTTATTATGCCCCACACCAGTCAATATCATTTCATTATCCATTGACGGTTCTAATACTCCCTCACTTACAAAAAGAGCATACATTTTCCCCATCACATAACTTTCCTTTGCATTAAACAGCACATTATTATCTTTATTACTTAAAAAGATTTTGATATATTTATCCTCCTCATCATCAAGAGGTCTTTTTAATTCTTGCAGATTCAGTAATCTGTATATGCTTTTAAATAACATTCTATTTTGTAGATTCATTCCTAATCCACGCTCTATCAATGACGGTAAAGCAAAACTTGCTATTATAGCATGACGTTTTTTGTTAATAATTGAATCCACATAATCTTCCATAGCCCTTATATAAATTTCATTATAATCTATCATACAATTATCTAATTGTATGATAGGTAACGTGCCATTCTTATTATATAAAAATATATGATATTTTTTATAAACTCTTCCTAAATACTGAACCGTATCTTGTAATAATATCTTCTTGCTTATCAGTGCCGTTTTTTCATTCTCGCTTTCAAAATGTCCAATTGGTTCAGGAAAATCCGCATCTTGAATATCAAAAGAACACACCGAATAAAAATCTCTTAGAACAGCTATCTTTTCCTCATGAAGCTCATCTATACTTCTAGCACCTGTTAAATGATTTAACATCTCATCACAGTGTGCTACAAGCGGCTCCGAATTATCCAGATAAACTGTTAAATCTGGATTCATTTTATAAATTTTATGATATAACTCCATAAAAATACACCTTCAATTGTAAACGCTCAATATTCCAACGCTAGATTTTAATTAACACTTGCATCATCTTTGCTAGATGCAAGCGTTTTACTACATTTTAGTTTTTGCAAACATTTTGAACTTCTTTGCTCCACAGAGTCAACTCCTCGAGCTGTTCATCTGACATATCTTCACTTGGACGATGTTACAAAAGATATGACATCAAAAAGCTTTGAACAGATCATTTGTACTCTTGATGCTCTCATAGCTTTTACGTCATAATAATTAGAGTAAAATGCTAGCATTTCCTGATACTTATTATGTGTTGATAATTAACTTGTTGTAATCCGTCGAATTATTTTGCGCTTACATCTAAAAAATTAATAACATACGTTTTTCCAGGACATTCAGAACTATCCAAGTCAATTTCAACATCAATATATTTATAGAATCGCTTTGTTAATTTTACCGTTTTGATAAAATCTGGCATAACATTTGTAATTATAATAGTTGGAATTTTATTTTCCTTTGCAACTTTAACCAACCTCTCCACTTTATCAATATTGTCCTCTATTTCCAAAACCTCAAGCGATGCGTGAAGTGAAATTATCAACCATTCATATCGTCCTTCAATAATTTTCCTTATATATGTATCAACCAATTCATTTTCTTTAAGGATTTCATTAATAGATATATTTTCTACTTCGTTATATGACGAAATATCTTCCATATAACGCAACATTAAAATTTTTTCTTCATGTGAAATACATTTACAAACCAGACTTCTTAAAAACCCTATTGAATCAGTCCTATTGTTAGCAGAAATTAACATACTCTTCTTTTCTCGGAATGCTATATCGGTATCACGTAGAAAAATATCATTATTAAAAAAAGTACAAAATTCTTTTACTTCTGAATTCTCTATTCTAAGTTCCATGCATCTATTATATGAGCATTCGGAAAAATTAAGAAAAAATACGTGATCCAATAATGATTTTATTCCTCCATATATTTCACGGCTATCGTTTTCTAGTGCCTTCTCACATTTATTAAAATCATATAAATTAATATTATCAAAAGTGTGCCATCCCATTTTGGCATGGATTTTAAATTTATCTTCTTCTATAAAAGCAGTATATATCGGCATTCTTAACATACAGCTAATAAATTGATACTTGCGCTTACTTAAAAGATACTTATTCATTATTTCTATAACGTAATTTTTAGGTCCTCTTATTTTAGCTATTTCATAGCATTTATCATACAACTCTTCTGCAGATATTGTATAAATTTCTTGATCATTATTTTCATTAAGAATATAATCGTTATATATGTCAATTATATCTTGAAAAAAATGCCTTTCTATTTTTTCATTAAGAGTATTCGTCAAAAAAAATTCTTCTTCACATTTTATATATATAGGGTTCTGAAAATATTTTTTATTAACATCATTTTTTTTACAGCATATAGCCTCATATATATCGGAAACTGAATGCTTATACCTAGAACTAGCTTCACAAAAATTTTCATAGAAAAAATCTGTATTATATGCAGGATTATACAGTGCAGTAGCATAAATTTGAGCAATAACATTTCTTTCATCACATTTGTTTTTGTCTAATAATGATTCATTCAACTTTGACGTTTCTTTCGTCCTACAAGCATTGCAAACTAATAAAACATTTTTAGTTTTATAAACATGCTCTGTAATATTATTTAAGTCATACAATTTGTAAAAATCTTCATAAAAAGATGAATCAATATTTTTTTGTATATCACAATCAGAATCAACACACACAATAAAATTTCTTCCATCACAATGACAGCCATGACCTGTATAATAAATAACAGCAGTATCCGATTTTGAAATATCCTTTAAAAAATCATTTACGTCATCCTTTAATATAGCATATCCTTGATTCACTACTTCTGTAATTTCGTATTCCATTGTTTTAAAAGTATCGTGTACCTTTTCTATTTCTTTTTCAATTCCTGATAAATTCATATTACAATTCTTATATTTATAATTAGCAATCAATAATAACTTATTCATTCTACTCCTATTATGTTTTTCATCTAATGCATTATTTTTACTTTTATATATATACACCACTTTACAACTTTATAGATGACTCATATTTTGCCCAAATGCCTGTTTTAAGGCATTTATCACAGAGGTTGATTTTATTTGGGTTTCGACTTTCTGCACGAAAGTGGCAAAAAATACCTGGCTGCGAATTCCTTCGCTTAAGGCGAATCTGAAATCCTGAACACTTTTATTTCTGCAACCGGCAAATTTGTCATCGACATAAGGCAAAAGCTTTATTGCGGAATAGCTGATATTTATCAGATTGATCAGCATTTCGATTCCTTTGCAGCTGCGCACCATGTAACTGCATAAATACCAGAATGTTTTCTGCTCATAGTAACTTATTTCGTAAGCGCTCAATATTCCAACGCTAGATTTTAATTAACGCTTGCATCATTTTTGCTAGATGCAAGCGTTTTACTACATTTTAGTTTTTGCAAACATTTTGAACTTCTTCGCTCCACGGAGTCAATGCCTCAAGCTGTTCATCTGACATGGCTTCACTTGGACGATGCTCCAAAAGATATGTCATCAATGTGTCTTTCCGGTTTTGGGCATACTTCACCGCTGTCTCGAAACGGCTTCCCTTACGTGGCTTCTGCTCGTCAAGCCA
>CAKRNE010000011.1 GCA_934365945.1 uncultured Agathobacter sp.
GAAATAAAAAACGGCTACAAGCCTTGATTTTACTGGCTTTGCAACCGTTTTTTTGCTCTTCAACTGTCAAAGATGGGTGTCTGTCAGTTCGATTGATATCATAATTTCTCACCTCATTTCCTACATTGTATGTGACATCGAATTGCATGCAAGCATGCATCGATGATACCTTTTGACCCTTTAATCATATCATACATCAGATTCGCAGATTATGCCACAAAAATAAAGCCTGTCCAACTGGAATAATTGTTAAGTCCGTGGTAGAATAAATGCGTTATGCAATGAAAACAGGAGGCAATCCATGAAACAGGAAAAATTATTTAATTTACTTAAAGCGGCAGTTTCGCCATGCGAGTGCGTGAGGGCTGCAAAGCAGGAGCTTTTGGAAAACGGATTTGAGGAGATAGATTATACAGGAAACTGGAGGCTTGTGCGCGGTGGCAGATATGTCTTAAATCACCATGATACAACCATGTTTGCGTTTACTGTAGGAAGCGGCTACAGTAAAAAAGATATGGTGCGGATAGCGGCAGCTCACACAGACTACCCATATCTTCGCATAAAGCCAAATCCGGATTTTATGACAAATTCATATGCACAGGTCAATGTAGAGGTGTATGGCGGACCGATTTTAAACACATGGTTTGACAGGCCTCTCGGAGTGGCAGGACGCGTGGCTATAAAGAGTGATGATGTGTTTAACCCACGTATGGTGCTTTACAGGTCAAAAAAGCCTGTCATGATTATTCCAAATCTTGCCATTCATATGAACAGGGATGTGAATAAAGGAGTCGAGATAAATAATCAGGTGGATCTGATGCCGGTGCTTGATTCAATACCTGGGGATGAAAAGACCACAGATTATTTCCTTAGCTTTCTGGCAAAAGAGCTGTCTGTGGAAAAGAGCGACATCATAGACTTCGAGCTCAATACATTTTGCATGGATGAGCCTTGCTTTGTCGGTGTGAATGATACTATGATTTCATCGCCTAGAATTGACAACCAGTCATCCTGCAGGGCACTTCTTGATGCGATAGAGGATGGAAACAGAGCTGATGGAATAAATATCATAGCGCTTTTCGACCATGAGGAGATTGGAAGCAGCAGTAAGCAGGGCGCTGCCTCTATAATGCTTCACGATATGCTCAGACGCATTTTAAGAAATATGGACCTTACAGAAAACGAGATAGATGAGAGCATCTATGATGCCATGCTTTTGTCTGTCGATGTGGCTCATGCGCTTCATCCTAATAAAAAGGAAAAGATGGATATAACAAATAAGCCGGTCATGGGAAAAGGCTTTTGTATCAAGCAGGCGTGCTCGCAGTCGTATGCTACGGATGCACAGGCTATTGCCATTCTCTGCCAGCTGTGTGATGAAAAGGGCATACCGTACCAGCGCTTTGTGAACCGCTCGGACAGCCGTGGAGGCAGCACGCTCGGCTCGATTGCAGGCACACTGCTGCCGGTAAAGACGGTGGATATAGGTATACCTATTCTTGCCATGCACTCAGCCTGTGAGCTGATGGGAGCACGCGACATGAAGGCATTAAGCGACTGTGTGACCGCATTTTTCGGGTAACAATTGTAATAGGTTATTGGAAAATATATACAGAAACCTCTTGCATAAGTTTGGTTTTCGTGTTAATATGACGTAGTAATGAAAACTACTTGTTACGGAATGGAATAACTTTTAAAAAAGTAATTTGAACTCTTATTATCATATAATGCAGGAGGAACAGATATGTATAAGATTATAATAGATAGCTGTGGTGAGCTCACAGACAGCCTTAAGAAGGATGGACATTTTTGCAATGTAGCACTTGAGCTTGATGTTGACGGATACAGGATCCGCGATGATGAGAGCTTTGATCAGCATGATTTCTTAAGAAGAGTCAAGGAGAGTGTAAAGGGACCAAAGTCGTCATGCCCTTCTCCTGAGGAGTACATGCAGGCATTTGAGGGAGATGCAGACCATGTCTATGTTATCACACTTTCAGGTAAGCTCAGCGGCTCATATAACAGTGCTGTTTTAGCAGTCAATCTGTACAAAGAGGAGCATGAGGACTCAGGCAAGCAAATATATGTATTCAATTCACGCTCAGCATCTATCGGCGAGACGCTTATCGGCATGAAGGTGCAGGAGCTCGAGGAGAGTGGACTTTCATTTGATGAGGTTGTAAAGCAGACTGAGGAGTATATTTCTTCCATGAATACCTTCTTTGTGCTTGAGACACTTGACACCTTAAGAAAGGCAGGCCGTCTTAGCAACCTGAAGGCTTTTGTAGCCAGCACTTTAAATATAAAGCCTGTCATGGGCTCAACCGATGAGGGCTCAATCCAGCAGCTTGGCCAGGCGCGTGGCATGAAGAGGGCACTTGCCAAGATGGTGGAGGATGTTGTGGCTGCCACAAAGGACTGTGAGCACAGGATTCTTGCAATTTCACACTGCAACTGTCCGGAGCGTGCGCAGTATGTGAAGGAGTGTCTTGAGAAGCTTGCCGGATTTAAAAAGATTGTCATTGTGGATACTGCAGGCATTTCAAGCATGTATGCAAATGATGGCGGCATTATTATAGCAGTATAACGATATGGTCTTTATTTTACCGGCCGGATATATTATAATGATGGCATGGGAAATTTAGATTACACACAGGTTTTAAACAAAATAGAAAATACACGCCGTTTCGGCAATGAGCCCGGAGTGGTGGTGACAGCACAGGTTATAAGGGTGCTGCAAGAAAAAGGAAAGCAAAAGCGCATAATACCGTATATCCATGTGGCAGGTACCAATGGAAAGGGGTCAGTATGCGCTTTTCTTTCTAGTATATTAAAAAAAGAACATATGAGAGTAGGCACGTTTGTGTCACCGCATCTGGTGGATTTTGAGGAGCGCATCACGGTTGACGGGCATATGATACCTAAGGAGGATGTCACAAGGCTTGGAAACTATCTGCTTGACATAGATTTTGGCATAGGGCTTACGATGTTTGACTACTGCCTTGCTATGGCTCTTTTGTACTTTGAGGAGCAGCAGTGCGATTATATGGTCATTGAGACGGGGCTTGGCGGCAGGCTTGACTCGACGAATGCAATCGGCACACCGCAATGTGCCGTTATTACAAAGATAGGCTACGACCATATGTCTATCCTTGGCAGTGATATAGCGGATATAGCGGCTGAAAAGGCCGGTATCATAAAGGAAAACGGCACAGTGGTGGTGGAACAGCAGGATAAACGTGCCATGCAGGTAATTGAGCAGGAAGCACAAAAAAAGCATGCAAGGATAATAACTGTGGAGCAAAGCGATATAGCGCGCTGCAGCGGCTATGCACTGAGGCTTTGCGGTACATTCCAGTGGGAGAATGCAGCGGCGGCAGAGCTTGCGGCGCGGTATGTGCTCGGAAAGCGCTATAGTGGGCCGGAGTATGAAACTCAAAATGATAGGACAGGCTTGCCGGCGAAGGAAGCAGACTTAAATGACAGGATAAAGAGTGCTCTTGAAGAGGCTGTGTGGCCTGGGCGCATGGAGATAGTCTCAAAGGAGCCGTTTCTGTTAGTTGACGGAGCACACAACAGCAATGGAGTTGATGCACTCAAAGAAAGCCTCATGCATATGTATCCGGGGGAGAAATTTTGCTTTTTCATGGGAGTTATGGCGGATAAGGACTATGATGTGATGATACGTGAGATTTTGCCGCTTGCAGAGGAGTTTTATACGGTGACACCGGATTCTGACAGGGCACTGCAGGCATCAAACCTTGCTGAGTTTATCAGAAAAGAGGGAGTTAAGGCAACAGAGCTTTCAGGAGTTGATGAGATAGAAAAGCACCTGAAAAGCGATACAAAAAATGTTGCATTTGGCTCATTGTACTTTATTGGGGAGCTAAAACAACAGCGGATATAAATACCGGATATAAGAGGATGATTTATGGCTGATATTTTAAAAATTTTTAAAAGAGATATGTGCGGCATATTCCGAAATGTGCTTGTACTCATTATAGTTATAGGACTGTGCGTGCTGCCGGCGCTGTATGCATGGTTTAATATCTATGCCAACTGGGACCCGTATGGCAACACAGGCAATATCGCAATTGCGGTAGTAAATCTTGACAAAGGCTGGACGAAGAATGACAGCGAAACTGTCAACATGGGCGATGGTGTGGTAGAGTCATTAAAGCAAAAGGATACTATAGGCTGGAAGTTTGTCAAATCTGAGGAAAAGGCTATTGAGGGTGTTAAGTCCGGCAGATATTATTCTGCGCTTGTCATAGATGAGCAGTTTACCTACAGCATGTATCATGGAGTAGCCGACAATATTGAAAATCCAAAGATTACCTACTATCTCAATGACAAGAAAAACGCTGTTGCGACAAAGATAACGGACAGCGCAGCAAGTGCTGTTAAATCAAGCATTAATAAGCAGTTTTTAAAGGTGCTTGCAGAGCAGGTGTTTAAGGAGACAAACGTAATATCTGATGACATGAAGGACAGGGATGCTGTGGGGCAGATGACAGGTAAGCTTGAAGCGGTATCTGAGAGTCTTACACAGTACGATGCCATGATAGATACGTTTATTGACGGAAATAAGGCGTTGTCACAGGTATCTAAAGAGACAGGCGAAGCACTGAAGGACGGGCAGGATAAGCTTGCAAAGGGCACAGACAGGCTTGAAGAAAGCAAAAATGATCTGCAGTCCACCAGACAGTCCTTTGACAGCTTTAGCGCTGATATCACATCGGCATTAGCAAATGTGAAGAGCTCAATTGATGATATATCAAAGCAGATTACAGATGCAAATCTGTCACAGGATGTAAATACATTGCAAAGCGATGTGAAGAATATTAAACAGTCAGCGGATGCATTGAAAGGTAATATTGACACTCTTGAGGATAAGATCAACAAAATAAAGCCGGATACGGACGATACACATGTCGGCACACTTATTTCCAATATAGAGCTTGTCAAGGAACAGACAAAGAGCATGATAGAAAGCACACAGTCTGTGGATTTATCGGGCAAGACACAGAATTCTGTGGAAACACTTAAGAGTGTCATGTCGGCTCTATCATCGACCGCGTCATCGCTTAATGATACATATACCTCACAGATAGTGCCGCAGGTGGATGGCATGATAAGCAGTATGTCGTCTGCTCTTGATTCAATGCAGACTACACTTGGCAATCTAAGTCAGACATCGGGCTCCATGGCGCAGGTGTTTGAAGGAGTGGACAGCACGCTTGATACACTCAATATGAGCATGACTCAGCTTAAGGGTATCATAGAATCAGCATCAGACAAGATAAATGAGACACTGGATAGGCTTGAAGCAGCCTCAGAGGATGAAAAGGCTGATATCATAGTGAATCTGCTTTCGGGTAATCCGGAAACGCTTGGCAGCTTCTTTTCAGAGCCGGTGCAGGTATCAGATAATTATATCTACGAGATAGCAAATTATGGCTCAGGAGTAGCACCTTTTTACACCACACTTGCCATATGGGTGGGCATGACAATACTTGTCTCACTGGTAAAGGTTCACGCAGATGCTAAGGAGCTTAAGGCACTGAAGCCTTCACAGCTTTATTTTGGCAGATACCTGACATTTTTTTTACTGTCTCAGATACAGGCATTTATCATTGTGCTCGGAGATTTATATCTGCTTAAAATACAGTGTGTGCATCCGGTTTCATTTATTGTGACAGGTGCAGTGACAAGCCTTACATTTTCACTGCTCATATATTCTCTGACCATATCCTTTGGCGATATAGGAAAGGCACTGGCGGTAGTTGTCATGGTGCTTCAGATTGCAGGAAGCGGTGGCACATATCCGATAGAGGCTCTGCCGTCATTTTTCAGGGCAGTGTATATTTTCTTCCCATTCCCATATGCGATAAATGCGATGAGGGAGTGCATAGGAGGTATGTACGAAAACACACTGGGCAAATGTTATGTCACGCTTTTACTTTTCTGTGTAGCATCTTTAGTGATAGGACTTGTGATACGAAAGCCGTTTATCAGGCTCAATCACTTTATAGAGAAACGTATGGAGGATACCGAGCTGCTATAGTTAAATGTACAATTAATAAATCAATAATTGGCATATAAATATGGTACTTCTGATGTGCTGTAAGCTGTAAAGCGGGAAGGAAAGTATGCAGGATACATGTAAAAATAATAAAGATATTAAAGTTAATAAAGACAATATGAGTAATAATGTAAATGAGCAGCCGCTTTCCGATGATAAGAGACTGCGCGAGATGTACGATAAGCTGGTCGGATATGAAAAGACCATCCACGAGCAGAATCAAAGGCGGATAAAAATAGGTCTGAGGTGCATATACTTCATTCCTCTTTTTTTCCTTGTTCTGCTAATGATTGTGCCGGACAGCTCAAAAATCATTTTTCTCGTGCTGTGGATAGTGAGTCTGTTTGCTATTGCGGTGTATTTAATCGGAGTCGAGTATGTGGACTATAAGCTGCAGGAGAAGCTGAATGATATAAGTGGCAGCGATACGCAGACGCAGAGTGTGAGTCCTGTCGTACAGATGGATGACATGGTGCAGGAAATAGCCGAAAGAGTGGAGCAGAGACTTGATATGATGCATCAAAGTACAGGGGAGGATGCCGAGCAATGAAAAAAATATTTCAAATATATCTGGCTGACTTGAAACGCATATCCACAAATGTGGTTGCTATAGTCATTATTATGGGCCTTTGTATCATCCCGGCTTTATATGCATGGTTTAATATTATGTCCAACTGGGACCCTTACGGAGAGGAAGCTACATCACAGATGCATATAGCAGTATATTCTGAGGATGAGGGCTTGAGCATCGGTGATTTAAAGTTATGTATGGGAGACAGTGTCATAAAGGGGCTTAAGGAAAACGACGCAATTGGCTGGATTTTCACAGATAGCAGTAAAGAAGCCTTAGAGGAGGTTTACAGCGGAAAGTGCTATGCTGCCTTTATAGTGCCAAAGGATTTTTCTGCTGATATGCTCAGTTTCTTAAGCGGTGAGCCGGTCAATCCACAGATAGAGTACTATGAAAACAGCAAGAAAAATGCCATAGCTACAAAGATAACCTCAAAGGTCAAGACCACAGTGCAGCAGTCTGTAAACTCTTCAATGGTAAGCACGATTACAGAGATAGCGTCAAAGTCCGGAGAGCTCATAGTGGGATACGGCAAATCAGGCGACAACCTGGCCGGGACAGTTGTTGATAAGCTAAAGGATATGGATACGACTCTTTCCACATATGCAGGTATGCTCGATACCTTTGCCATGCTCACGGATTCAGCAGACAGTCTGATAGGCTCGACACAGTCACTGCTTCCGAGCGTGCAGGGACTTATTGATGGAGGGCAGTCATCGGTAAGCGGCATGCAGTCGTCGGTGCTCTCGGGGGCACAGACTGCTCAAACCATCACACAGATGGTTGACATAAGCTTATCAAACATAAACAGCCAGCTCGATGTGCTGGAAAACTCCATACAGCTTTTAAATGCATCGGGAATAGCTGATGCCGATACTTCTGATATCTCTGTTTCCGTGGCCGGCTTTGATACGGTAGAACAGCTTGCAGAGAATACGCTTTCAGCCATTGAGGGTTTAAAGGGAGTGGATAGCTCGCAGATAGAGGCTGTCAGAAATAATATCCAAAGCATTAAAACACAGATAAAAGACCTTAAGTCCGATACTGAATTGACAGCAGATAAGCTGAAGCTTCTTAAGGAGTCAATAAAAGACGATGTGTCAGGTGCAAAGTCTGCAATAGATACACTTAAAAATACATTTGACCACAGTGTGTCACCAAATCTCACAGGAGCAGTGTATGATATAGAATATGCACTTATTGAGACACAGTCCATGCTTGGCTCATTGGATGACAGCTTCCCGGATATACAAAAAGCGCTCGATGATTATTCATCAGTGCTTAAATCCGGAAATGCAGATATCGTAAATACCAGACAGTATGTGCAGCAGATCAGAGATGGTTTGCAGAATGTTATATCAGGATTTGATAATTTGTCAAATGATGAGCAATTTAATGAGATTGTAAAGCTTCTTCAGACAGATCCGACATTGATTGCACAGTTTGTGACATCACCGCTGTCTATGGATGAGCAGAAGATATATGAGATATCCACATACGGCTCAGCCATGGCACCGTTTTACACAGTGCTGGCTCTGTGGGTGGGCGGTCTGATAACTGTTGCACTTGTGAAAACAAAGGTAAAGGACACTGACGATATAAAATCGCTTGGCAAAGTAAACAGTGTACATAAGTTTTTCGGCAGATATATCACATTTTTCGTGATAGGACAGCTGCAGACTCTTGTGACAGTGCTTGGTGATTTGTTCTTCGTTGGCATACAGTGCAGGCATCCGTTCCTTTTCTGGTGTGCAAGTGCGCTGACAAGCCTTGTATTCACGCTTCTCATGTACTCGCTCACGGCGGCCTGGGGCAATGTGGGACAGGCTGTAGCAGTAGTCATCATGGTCATCCAGGTGGCAGGTGCAGGCGGCACATTCCCGGTTGAGGTGCTGCCACAGGTGTACAGAGCGCTGTATAAGTTCATGCCGTTTAACTATGCCATGAATGCCCTAAGAGAGTGCGTTGGCGGCATGTACCGCTTTGATTACGGTAAGGACCTTGCGATTCTTCTTATATTTATAGCTATATCACTGGTGATTGGCCTGCTGCTCGGACGTCCGTTTGGAAGGCTCAATACAGCAATTGAAAAAAGTAAGAAAAAGTCAGGTCTTATCTTATAATAATAAATAAATCTATATAGAAACTTAGGTTATGGTTATTATAAAAAAATAGTACTAGACATTTTTTTACTATTGTACTAGAATAAGCATAAATGATAGTAGACCCGATATATGATAACACTAGGTTATATCGGATCCGTAAAGAAACGGAGGATATAAAGATGGAAAAGAAGGATATCGATTGGTCAAACCTTAGTTTTGGCTACCAGGAAACAGATTACAGCTATGTTTCTAATTATAAAGATGGAAAGTGGGACGATGGACAGCTCACAAAGGATCATACAGTGACACTTAATGAGTGTGCGGGAGTATTCCAGTATGCACAGACATGCTTCGAGGGTCTTAAGGCTTACACAACAGAGGATGGCAGAATTGTCTGCTTCAGACCTGACTTAAACGCACAGCGTCTTAAGGATTCATGTGAGAGACTTGAGATGCCTGTATTCCCGGAGGATAGATTTGTAAAGGCAGTTGAGGAAGTAGTAAGAGCAAATGCAGCATGGGTTCCACCATATGGCTCAGGTGCTACACTCTATATCAGACCATACATTATGGGAACAAACGCAGTAATCGGTGTAAAGCCTGCTGACGAATATCAGTTCAGAATCCTTGTAACACCTGTTGGACCATACTTCAAGGGTGGCGCAAAGCCAATCACAATCCGTGTGTCAGACTTTGATAGAGCAGCACCTCATGGAACAGGTCATATCAAGGCAGGACTCAACTATGCAATGAGTCTCCATGCCATTGTAGATGCACACGCACAGGGCTTTGCAGAGAATATGTACCTCGATCCTGCAACACGTACAAAGGTAGAGGAGACAGGTGGAGCAAACTTCATCTTCATCACAAAGGATGGCACATTTGTTACACCTAAGTCAGACAGTATCCTTCCATCAATCACACGCCGTTCACTGATGGTAGTTGCAGAGAAGTACTTAGGACTCAAGGTTGAGCACAGAGAGGTACTCTTTGATGAGGTAAAGGATTTTGCTGAGTGTGGACTTTGTGGAACAGCAGCAGTAATCTCACCGGTAGGAAAGATTGTAGACCACGGCAAGGAAATCTGCTTCCCAAGCGGCATGGACGATATGGGACCTGTCACAAAGAAGCTTCGTGACACACTTACAGGCATCCAGATGGGTCATATTGATGGACCGGAAGGATGGGTTCACGAGATTAAATGTGATTAATGAAGTGTGACTGACAAGAATATACATTTATAATAAAGCATCGGGTATTATGTTATGACATAATATCTGGTGCTTTTGTATTATATTGCATATTAATTTATGTGGCATAACAATACAATTTGTGCTAAAATATTCTCATATATATACAGATGTTTATAAAAGCTTAGAATAGTTATAAAAGGCATACAAAATAAATAACCGAGGATGGTTAAATGGACGAGTACGAAAAGATAAGGCAGAAAAAGCGCGAAGCATATAGAAAGAAACATCGCGCACAGGTTCGAAGGAAGCAGCTCATAACTGATGCCGTTGTGATAGGCATGATTATAATTTTAATTGCAGCCATAATCATAGTGGGAGTGCAAAGAGCCAGAAAGGCAAAGCAGGAGGAGGTAAAGGCAGAGGTGACCAATACTCTCTACAATCCCACAGAACCAAAGCTTGATGTAGAGCTGCTGACACCCAATCCGTATTCCAGACCACAGAAGGCACTTGAGAAGGTAAACGGCATAGTCGTACATTACACGGCAAATCCGGGTACGTCAGCCAGACAAAACAGAGACTATTTCAACGGCCTGGCAGAGACCAAAAAGACAAAGGCAAGCTCACATTTTGTAATAGGCTTGGAGGGAGAGATAGTGCAGTGTATACCGTGCAATGAGATATCGTATGCATCAAATAACAGAAACAATGACACTATATCAATAGAATGCTGTATAGAGGATGAGACCGGAAAGTTCAATGACAGCACATACCAGTCACTTATAGAGCTCACGACATGGCTTATGGGACGCTATGGTCTGAGTGCGGATGATGTAATAAGACATTATGATGTGACAGGCAAGAAGTGTCCACTCTACTTTGTGGAGCATGAGGATGCGTGGGAGCAGTTTCACAAGGATCTGGATACCTATATCGAAGAAAATGGTGTGCCAAAGGAAAATTCAACGCAAAATAATTAAAGGATGATTTAATAAGCATGAGAGAAGTTATTGAAGAATTGTTAAAACAGGAAAATACACGTCAGAATCTTAGCAGATTGAGGAGCCTTATAAAGGAGCAGGAGTGTAAGGAGCATGTTTATGAGCTTCTTAAAGAGCATGAGGATTTGCTTATTTCTTTTCTTGCATCGGAGGATGCGAAGACCAGAAAAAATGCTGCTTTATTGATTGGCGATTTACAAATCTCACAGCTTGCGGATGCTTTATTTAAAGCATACGAATCAGAGAATACACGTTTTGTGAAGAGCTCATATCTGACCGCACTTTTGCAGCTTGATATACCGCAGCTTGTCCCAAAGCTTACAGAGCACAAAAAGCTTCTTGAACAGACTGAAATAACTGAGGAAAACAGAAAGCATGTTGATGAAGAGTTACGTGAGATAAATAAAATCCTGATTAAATATAATGGAATTAAACAGCATACACCAATACTTGAGGGCGTCAGAGCAGAGCTTTTGCTTACCACAAATAAGCTGCACAGAGAGATTGTCAGGCGCCAGCTTCCGGTTAAGGAGACAAAGCTCCACCCGCTCGGCGTGATTGTAAAAACAGATAATATCAGACTTATCATGAAGGTACGTACATACAGACAGATGTATTTCATGATAAATGCAGAAGGACTGCTGTCAGGCAATGAAAGGGAGATGGCAGCACAGCTCTGGAAATCAGATATGTATGATATACTAAGACGCATGCACAGGGAACCGGGACCGTTTTATTACAGGATAGAAA
This sequence comes from uncultured Agathobacter sp., assembly GCA_934365945.1. Taxonomy (GTDB): domain Bacteria; phylum Bacillota; class Clostridia; order Lachnospirales; family Lachnospiraceae; genus Roseburia. Next base: position 11,706 of record CAKRNE010000011.1, read on the forward strand.
GCAGCGCAGATGGGGAGTTTCAAAGTCGCCTTTCTGCCACTTTAGACAGACTTTCCGGCGGTAAGCTGATAAACTCAGCAAACAATTATGAAATCGTGATTAAATTAATACAGACCAGAGACGGCAGTTATTTTCCGTGCTTAAGACTTTGCTCTGTTAAGGATGATAGATTTGCGTATCGTAAAAATGTTTTGTCCACATCCATTCATCCATCAACAGCAGCACTTCTGGTAGAGCTTGCAAAGCCGTATCTAAAAGAAAATGCACAGATTATGGATCCTTTTTGCGGTGTGGGAACAATGCTGATAGAGCGCAAGCTTGCTGTACCGGCGAGGGAGATATATGCGACGGATATATATGGCGATGCCATTGAAATGGGCAGGGAAAATGCACGAATTGCTAAAACAGGAATTAATTTTATACACAGGGATTTCTTTGATTTCAAACACGACTATAAATTTGATGAACTTATAACGGATATGCCTGTCAGAGGAAAACAGACACGTTCTGAAATGGAGCTGTTTTATGAGCGGTTCTTTGATAAGGCAAAGCAGATACTGGCTACAGACGGTATCATTGTTATGTATTCAAATGAGATTGGTTTTGTGAAGAAACAGATAAGACTCAGACCGGAGTATAAGCTGTTGCAGGAAACCTGTATACTTGACAAAAAGGGCTTTTATCTTTTTGTAATCAGGTATATTGTGTAGGATTAGATTTTGTTTAGGAGAATTGATATGTCAAAACCCAGACTTTTTCAAAAGATACAGGATTATTTTTGCAGGGCAAACGGAGTATACCTTTCGTGCCTGAATCGTGAAGACGGTGTTATAACAAAGGCATATGGAACAGAAAATGAAAAGGTGTTTTTGCACAGTATTGCGGGAGAAAGCAGGTATATGAATCTCCTGAGCAGGCTGGAGGACTGCGCTGTTGAGAGCGTGATAGAGGAGCCTTTGGATGTTGAATATGCAAAGCTGTATGGAGTGTCTGTCAGTGTGGATGGGGAACAGAAGCTTATGTGGGCAGCACTTGCGCTTATTGATGAAAAGATACCGGATGCTGTCAGGGAAAAGCTGCCTCAGGGGACATTGACCACAACAGAGCAGGGAGTGTCGCTCGCATTAGAGTTTTTAGAGCTTTTGACCAGGCAGCTTCTTATCACTATGAAGAATGAGAGTCTTGCCAATGAGGCTCTTGAAAAAATAAAAAAGAGTGATGAAGAAATCAAGCTGCAATGTCATATGCTTGAGGCACTCAATTCGGTGATAAAGCTTTTAGAGCCGGATGATAGCTTTGTTTCTACGGCAGAAAAAGCGCTTGAGAGCACGGTAAAGGCACTGGGACTTTCGGGGGCATTTATTATAAGACAAAATGTTGATGGAGCAAGTTTTGAGGTTATTGTATCAAGTGGAGACAACAGACTTAAGACGATAAGCACGAGCGAGGTTCCGTTTTTCACAGGCAGACAGTATATTATTTCATCGAACTCTGTGCGGCCGGAAAAGTTCAGAAATTTTATGGGGAAATATGCCATAAATGCTGCAGTTTTTCAACCGATGTATATAAACAATAACTGCCAGATGTATGTCTGCTTCTATGACAGAAATGAAAACAGGATGTGGGAAAAGTCCGATATCAGTTTTTTGAATGATACAAAATGCGTAATACAGAGCGTACTCAGCAAAAAAATAACAACCAATTCACTTGCCGGTTCATATGCTTCGCTCGAGGCCATTCTTGAGAATACAGGCTGTGGCATATATGTTGCGGATATATTAAAGCAGGAGATCTTATATATGAACAGTTGGTGTAAGGTACTCCTGGAAAATACAATAGAACAGAACGGGCTTGAAAATCATGTGCTTTTAGATGCTGCGAATACTAAGAGCTTTGAGGAGATATATTCTGTTGAGGAGGATAAATGGTTTGACGTGCACCGGACAGATATCAAATGGGTGGACGGCAGACAGGTCAGACTTGTGACATTATACGATATAACACAGAAAAAGCGTTATCAGCAAAAGATGGAAACGCAGGCCAATAATGATTTTCTCACAGGGCTTTATAACAGAATGAGATGCGAGCAGGATCTTGACAGATTTATAAATGATGCAGTAAACAGCAATAGTACAGGAGCACTTATTTATATAGATCTGGACGATTTCAAGCATATAAATGACGGACTGGGACATCAGTATGGGGATGTGCTTTTAAAAGCAATTTCACACAGCCTAACGCATGTGCATGGCATAGAAAATCATTGCTACAGAATGGGCGGTGATGAGTTTATCGTAATCGTGGCAGGTGAGCCAATGTCACAATTGGAGCATATTATCAATGATATTCAGCAGATATTTGTTAAGCCGTGGTATTTAAAGGGCGAGGATTATTATTGTACAATCAGCGGTGGTGTGGCTTTCTTTCCAACGGATGCAACAACTGTTGAGGAGGTAATCAGAAAAGCTGATATTGCACTTTTTAATGCAAAAAAAGAAGGAAAGAACCGCATAGTATATTTTGACGGAACGATAGATGGAAAGAGCACTAAAAGGCTTGACCTTGAGAAGCATATGCGAAAGGCGGCAATGAATGCGTGTGAGGAATTTAAGGTTTATTTTCAGCCGATTATTGATGTGACCGGAGAGGACACCTGCGCAGGCGCGGAGGCACTGGTCAGATGGAATTCTTCAATGCTTGGATTTATTAATCCGGCGGACTTTATTCCACTTGCAGAATATCTTGGACTTATCAATCCAATCGGGGAGCATGTGCTCTATGAGGCGGCAAAGCATTGCAAATATTGGAATGACATGGGATATCCTGATTACAAGGTGAATGTGAATCTTTCGGTTGTCCAGCTTTTGCAGAATGATGTCGTAAAGAAGATAAAAAAGGTGATAGATGAGGTGAAGATTGAACCGTGTAATTTATGCTTAGAGGTGACGGAGAGCCTAGCAATCAATGACATGGTCAGGATGAAGCGCATACTCAGCGAAATAAAATCGCTTGGCGTTGTGGTGGCACTTGATGATTTTGGTACAGGCTATTCATCTCTCAATCATATAAGAGAAATGCCTATAGATATCATTAAAATCGACAAATGCTTCATTGAACATCTTGGGGATGATGATTTTTCAAATGCATTTGTGAGGATGGTAAGCGAGCTTGCCAATGCTATTGGAGTAAAAGTTTGTGTAGAAGGAGTTGAGACTTCCGGACAATATGATATAATTAAAAGCATGGGGATTGATTATATACAGGGATATTATTTTGACAGACCTATGTGTATAAGCGATTTTGAGAGTAAATACATCTAAAAGAGGCATTGACATGAAAAAGGAAACAGTCGGGCAGACTCAATATACGATGAAGCAGATGGAGGAAAAAATAAAGGATTACAGGGAAATTTTTGATGTGGTCCGCCTCATTGACAAAAAGAGAATGGAGCGCATGGAGCAGGATTGTAATAATAAGGATAAACTTGATCCATGTCCGTGTTATTCGTTCTGGAAGAAAAATGAACAATGTGCAAATTGTATATCTTCAAAGACAATAAAAGACAGAGTACAGCGTGTAAAGATGGAGTTTTCCGGGTTTGATTCATATCAGGTTATTTCCAGATATTATAACATTGACGGTGAAGATTACGTGATGGAGCTTGTAAACCGCATGGATAATAATACAATTGCGGATGAAGAGGTCAGAAGAAAGCTGGAATCAAAAATTGTAAGCTACAAGGAGAAAATGTACAGTGATGCGCTGACGGGAGTCTATAACCGGCGTTTTTATGAGGAGAATGTCAAAAACGGCATATTGACTGCTACAGGAGTGGCGATGCTTGATATAGATGATTTTAAGCTGTACAACGATTCGCTCGGGCACATGGCAGGAGATATGGCTCTTTGTGCAGTGGCGGAGGTCATTAAAAACAGTATCAGAAAGTCTGATATGGCAATCCGTTATGGCGGAGATGAGTTTCTTATAATTATACATGATGTGACAGAGCAGGAGTTTGGCAAAAAACTTAAGGATATTCACGGAGCTATAAACAGGACGGTTATTCCCGAGCTCTCAAAGCTGCAGCTTCAGGTGAGCATCGGAGGCGTTATATGTGATGATGAAACTGTTATGAATGCAGTGCTTAAGGCGGACTCTCTTTTGCATATAGCTAAAAACAGAAAAAATATTGTTATTACTGAAAAAGATGGGGATATAGCAAATAAAGAGATTGATGAGATAAAACAGCAGGTCCTTATAGTTGATGATTCAAAAATCAATCGGGAAATCCTGGCAGAAATGTTAAATGACGATTTTAGAATCATTGAGGCAACAGACGGAGTCGAAGGTATTGAGAAAATCGAACAGTATGGCACAGGAATAGCAATTGTACTGCTTGACATTGTAATGCCAAACATGGATGGCTATGGTGTGCTTAACTATATGAATAAAAATCATTGGATTGAAGATATTCCTGTCATTATGATATCGGGTGAGGACTCTGAAAACTGTGTTAGAAAAGCGTATGAGCTTGGAGTGTCGGATTATATAAGCAGACCATTTGATATGAAGATTGTATATCAGCGTGTGGTTAATACCATTAAGCTGTATACAAAGCAGCGCAGGCTTATAAGGATGGTGACAGACCAGATATACAGACGTGAGAATAATAATAAAATCCTGATTTCAATTCTAAGCCATATAGTTGAGTTTAGAAACGGAGAAAGCGGAAGTCATGTAATACATATAAACAAGCTTACCGATTTGCTTTTAAAGGAGCTTATCGTGGAGACTGATAAATACACAATAAGTGGCAGCGATATTGAGCTCATCTCTACTGCGTCGGCACTGCATGATATTGGTAAAATCGGCATTGCGGATGAAATACTCAACAAGCCGGGACGACTCACTGACGAAGAGTTTGAGATAATGAAAACACATACCATTATAGGCGCAAAGATGCTTGATGATCTCGAGGCGTTCAAGGGAGAAAAGCTTTTGAAAACAGCATGGCAGATATGCAGATGGCACCATGAGAGGTATGATGGCAAGGGATATCCGGATGGTCTGGTTGGAGATGAGATTCCGATATCTGCACAGGTGGTCTCGGTTGCAGATGTGTATGATGCGCTGACAAGTGATCGTGTTTATAAGAAAGCATTTTCGCATGAGAAGGCCATGCAGATGATTCTGAATGGGGAATGCGGTACGTTTAATCCAATTCTGCTCAAATGTCTGGGTAAGATTCAGGATCAGATTGAAGACGGACTCGATTGATTAAAGAGGTTTCTTGTTAATGTTTGATGTGTTTTAATAATTTAAGTTGAAAAAATAAAAAAAATTGAAATAAGTGTTGACATATTTGGTTTGATTTGATATTATATCAAAGTCGCGTGAGACAAGCGACAGAAAATCAAATATTTGCGGAAGTGTCGGAACTGGCAGACGAGCAAGACTAAGGATCTTGTGATTATTGCAATCGTGTGGGTTCAAGTCCCATCTTCCGCATTGAACAATAAGACAGGGATCAAGCAGAGCGTTTGGTCCCTGTCTTATTGTTCAAAGCCGAAGCGAGCCTTGAACCCATGGTTCAAGGTCTCGCCTCCGGCTCGGTCGGCTCGTGGCATGAGGTCCCCCGGACCTCACTCGCCCCATCTTCCGCATGGCTCCAATTGTTGCGTGGCAGGCGCCCATGGGTCCAAGGTCTTCGCTCCGCTTCGGTCGGCGCAGAGCAGACATCCCCCGGATGTCTTGCGGTCTCCGCTCCGCTTCGGTCGTTGCAGAACAGACGTCCCCCGGACGTCTTGCAACCCATCTTCCGCGTAAAAAGGGATTAAGCCAAATTATACGGATTTCGTTCAAGATTGCATATCAGATTAGAAAGAGAGGACAAGCTTATGAGCCCGAAAAAATACAGTTTATTATACCCGGATATAAATGCACAATACCGGACCTTGAGTGATGTGACTATGCATGATCTGGGAATGGATCAAATCTGCAAAAAGCTGTCAGCAAAGGAGCATGAGCAGAACTACATCCAAAACGTGATGGCGCGTATGTATGCAGATCCGGCGGTGACACAGTACCGTTGTGATATTTTCGAGGATGTCCTCCGACAGAAGAAAATGCGTGATGACCTTATGGAAATACTCGGGCGTATCAGCTTTCTGAGAGATTACGGCAGCTTTAACCGGGAATATGATGAGAGTGCCGGCATCTGGGATCTTTTACATAGGCTGGACGAGCTTAATGATTATATCAAGTGTGTGGATGCACTTCACACCTGTCTGGCAGCTTCGGACATTCATTCCGCAGGCTTTCTTGGCTTAAAAGCCTATGTGGAGAAAATTTATGCGGACAACGGATTTGCAGAACTGAAAAAAGATATCTCAGAACTGAAAACGGACACTTCACAGCTTAAGAGCATTACGGTAGGCATTAACTTAAATGACCGCTTTGAAGCGGACGGAATCGGTCTGATATCTGTAAACAGCAAATATTTTACCAAGTCCGGAATCCTGAGCAATTTTTATGACCATATTGCATCAAAGGATCGGATCAATGAGGATACCATATGGAAGAAGAATTTCAAAGTTCAGCCCTTTGATGTGAATGCAGATGCGGTGATTAACGCTCCGATGCAGAAACTGATGGATACAGCCGTTATGCGGTCAGAAAGCCGGGGTGGCATTGTGAAGCTTCCAGAGGGAGATCAGGCAAAGGATGTGACTCGTTATACAGACCGAATCGTCAATCATATGATTTCCCATATGGTGAAAAGAGTCAGGGAAGTATTGAACAAATATGTTTCCATTACAATTACCGACATGACAGACTTGATTCCGGAGCTGCTCTACTATATCAAATGGGCCGAGTACATCCAAAAATTGCAGGAACAGGGATTTAGCTTTGCAAAAGCTTCTGTATATAAAGAGGGAGAAAATGCATCTGATCTGTACATGATGCAGGCGCGCGGAATCTACAATTTAAAGCTTGCTGTTTTTGAGACAGAGGAGTCCGGAAATATCGTACCGAATGACATGGATTTCGACCGGGATAGGAGAGTGTATATCTTAACAGGTGCCAACCGAGGCGGAAAGACGACAATTACACAGGCTGTAGGGCAGTTGTTTGTGTTGGCGCAGGGAGGCATATATATTCCGGGAAAGGTATTTGCATTTTCCACTGTTACCGGTATTTACACCCATTTCCCGGCAGATGAGGACAAGACATTGGATTTAGGAAGGCTTGGGGAAGAATGTAAGCGTTTTAAGGCAATCTATGAGGAGGCAGATGACAGGAGTCTGCTTTTGATGAATGAATCCTTTTCTACCACTTCGTTTGAAGAGGGATACTACATTGCAAAGGACAGTGTAAGGGCAATTTTACATAAGGGAATGCGGACCATTTATAATACACATATGCATAAGCTGGCATTTGATGTGGATGAAATGAATGAAGAGCAGCAAAAGGCAGAGCGAACAGAGGGGAAAGCATTTTCCATGATCGTGCACATGAAGGGGACAGAGCGCTCCTATCAGGTTGAAGTGGCGCCTCCGGAGGGAAAATCCTATGCAAGCGAGATTGCACAGAAGTATGGTGTTACTTATGAGATGCTGGTGAAATAAGAAAATAGATATGGCATTTCAAACAAGAACAGATTTAAAAATGCAATGAAATGTAATATAATACATTAAAATACACCAAAAGATTTAAAGTAAGAAACCTTTGGAGAAAGGTAGCTCAAAGAAGGAGAAGAAGTATATGTTAGATAATAAAGGATTTGATTTGTGGGCAGATGGATATGACAAAACAGTTGGAGTTTCAGATGAAGAAAATTGTTATCCGTTTGCCGGTTATAAAGAAATACTTGGAATGATTTATAAGAAGGTTCTTGAAAGAGAAAAACCAACGATTCTTGATATAGGTTTCGGCACAGGAACGCTCACCACAAAATTATATGAAAAAGAGTGTGAAATTTACGGACAGGATTTTTCGGAAAGAATGATAGAGTTAGCTCAAAAGAAAATGCCAGATGCACATTTATATCGGGGCGATTTTTCCGAAGGGCTTGTAGAAGCACTTTTACAGCATACATATGATTTTATTATTGCAACGTATTCCTTACATCACCTGACAGATGATGCGAAAATTCAATTTATTCAATTATTAAAAACATTATTAAAAGAGGGTGGTTGCATTCTGATCGGAGATGTAGCATTTCAAACAAGATCAGATTTAGAAAAATGTCATGAGGAAAACAAGGATGGATGGGATGAGGATGAAATCTATTTTGTGGTAGATGAGTTAAGGAAAGCATTTCCTGAATTGGAATTTACTCAGGTATCTTATTGTGCAGGGTTACTGGTGATAAAGAAGTAAATACAAACTTGCAAGACAGTGTTCTTTTTGAACATTTGAAATAAAAACAGGGGTTAGTATGCAGTTTAATGTAGAACTTTCAGAGTTGGCAGAAAAGCAATATGATAAATAAGTTTTGCAAAGTATAGATATTTATTGGTTTATAGAGTGACTGGAAGTAGGGTCATCATAGAAGGTATATATCATGAATTACAAGATTATGAAAATTCAATCATGTAAATTAGGGAGGACAGTGTTAAGAGGACACTGTCCTTTTTGTATTATCTACACTATCGCTAATCCTATATCAAAATCCTTGGCTATTCCCACCACTGACACCACATTTTTCCAGTGTTATTGTATTAAATGTAAGGAGGACATGAATTGTGTTGACACCCTATGATATAGGGCATAATATGCAAAACTTAAAATGCAAAGGATAAACTTGTTGACATAATGTGTGATACACAGTATACTATGTTAAACACATAGTGTGCGACACACAATACAGTGCAATAAACACAGTGAATTTAAATAAAGGATACTGAAGGGAGGAGATTTGATGAATTGTGATGAAATTGTTTCAGGATTAATTTTAGAATTCAGACGGGGCACACTCATCATGGTAGTGTTAGCACAGCTAAATAAACCAATGTATGGATATTCATTGGTAAAGGAATTAGAAGGAAAAGGTATTTCGATAGAAGGCAATACATTATATCCTCTACTGAGAAGACTAGAGAGTCAAGGTCTGCTAAAAAGTGAATGGGAAACTGAGGCAACGAAGCCAAGAAAATATTATATCATCACAGAAGATGGGAAGCTGGTTTATAAAAAAATTAAAGAACACTGGAAAAAATTTTCACAGTCAATCAATGTTTTAATGGAGGAAGAATAAATGGTAAAAAATGATTTGATCGACAGATACATTTATGCAGTTACAAAACATATGAAATCCGCCATGAAAAAAGACGTGGCGGCGGAATTAGAGACGATCATACAAGATATGTTGGAGGAACGATGTGAGGATGTTACTCCAACGGAGCGTGATATCAAAGTTGTTCTAACGGAACTGGGAACCCCGAATGAGTTAGCTTCGAAATATAAAGGTGAAACACAGGATTGTTTGATTGGACAGCCGTATTACAGTTTATATGTGTATGTATTGAAAATTGTGACAGCGTGCATCAGTGGAGGAATGTTACTTGCTCAAATCATGGCAGCATTAACATCGCACACAATCTGGTATACAGCTATCTATAGAACCATCGGTGGGATTTTTGGCGGTATATTGACAGGCTTTGCATTTGTGACATTATTATTTGCATTCTTTTATAAAAAAGGAATTAAGGTGGATGGGTTAAATGATGGAATAGATAATTTGCCTCCTGTTCCACAAAAGTCTAATAGGATTTCAAAAGTAGATGCGATTGTAGGAATTGTTTTTTCGGTTATCTTCACTCTTGTATTTCTTGTATGCCCGCAGATTTTATGCATTGCATTTGTAAAAAATGGGGTAGGTGTGCATGAACCACTTTTTAATCTAGAATATATCAGACAAACATGGTATTTCATTCTTGCATTTGGAATTTTGGGTGTTACAAGGGACAGTGTGAGACTTATTGATGGCAGTTATACCAAAAGGGTGATGCTTGTTACCATTATCACCAATATTATTGATGGAGCATTAACAAGCATTTGGCTGTTAAATGATAGGATTATGAATAGTGGATTTTTTGATGGTATTGAGCAGTTATTTGGAACGGATGCAGCAGTTATTTCACATGTTTTTATACACTTTAATAAGGTATTTCTCTCAATCATCATTTTGGCATTAACAATTAATTGCATTGAGACAGTCGTGAAAGCAGTAAAATACAGTCGACAATAAAATAATTTTAGATGAATCAATCTCCATTTACACAAATGCTACAATGCATATGATTTTATTATTGCAACGTATTCCTTACATCACTTGACAGATGATGCAAAAATTCAATTTATTCAATTTTTAAAAACATTATTAAAAGAGGGGGGTGTATTCTGATCGGAGATGAAGCATTTCAAACAAGCTCAGATTTAGAAAAATGTCATATCCATAGACTTTTTGAGGAGTTTGGTTTTGATGGGATTTTTGGAAGAAGTATATGTTAGACAATAAAGAAAATTGATAAAATTATGTTTTATAAAGATGAATTGTGTTGACACCCTATAATATAGGGCGTAATATAGTTAAAAAGAGAAGGGAAAATTACAAATGACAAGAACTTTTATAGAGGTTCCGTTGTTTTCAAAAAGATGGAAAGAGATTGGATTAGGTGAGGATGAATTACGAGCGCTTCAGATAATGTTACTTAAAGATCCTGTGTCAGGACCTATAATGGAAGAAAAAAGCGTTTTAAAGAAATTAGTTAAATCGTTGAGAGAGGAAGCTGCTAAAAATAGGAGGTGATTTCTATGAGTTCATTATTTGAGGATTTAAAAGAAGGACTCGAGGAAGCTATAGCTTATGAGAAAGGATATGGAGCGGGTAGAGTAAAAACATATATGATTTTGCCGGTCAAAGAGTATAGTGGAAAAGAAATACGTGATATTAGGACAAAGGCGGGGATGACTCAAAGTGTATTTGCTTCATATATGGGAGTTTCAATTAAAACAGTGGAAGCATGGGAAGGTGGTAGAACTCATCCGACAGGACCGGTGTTCAGGCTTTTAGATATTCTTTCTAAAAGCGAAGAAATGGAATATATTGTTGCTAAATGAGCATAGAAATGGGCAGTAGATTATCAGTCCATTATATTTAGTTGGAAATGAGAAACAGAATGAGAAAAATAGTAGCAGCTACAGAAGAAAATAAAGAAGAAATTTTAAAATTGTATAAGATACAGCTCGGCAGGGAGTTTTGTCCATGGGACGATTCTTATCCGGGAATGAAGGAAATTGAGTTTGATCTTGGCAGAGAAGCCTTGTTTGTAATGATTGAAGGGCAGGAGAATAATACGGATGCCGGAAGCAAAGAGGACAGGATTATCGCTGCGATTTCAATTGATGATGATCCGCAGGTGGAGAAGCTTGATTGCTGGAGCAGCAGATTGGCACCTGGGGCTGAGCTTTCAAGACTTGCGGTTCATCCGGATTTTCAGAATCAAAAAATCGCCAGACAAATGCTGGCATTTGGGATGGAAGAGCTTAGTAGGAGAGGGTACAAGAGTGTGCATTTTTTAGTCAACAAGCTCAATGTGAAGGCTCTGCGCTCGTATGCAGTGTTTGGATTTGAGACAGTGGGGGAATGCAGCCTGTTTGGGCAGCCGTTTTTGTGCTATGAAAAGAGTTTGTAAAAAAATATAATTTTTTTGAAAAAAGTGCTTGCATTTTTGAAAACAATCTGATATTATATACAAGTCGCGTGAGACAAGCGACGAAAACAAAATACATGCGGAAGTGTCGGAACTGGCAGACGAGCAAGACTAAGGATCTTGTGATTATTGCAATCGTGTGGGTTCAAGTCCCATCTTCCGCATTATAAAACTAAAAAGGGTTAAGCCTTAGGGCTTAGCCCTTTTTAATTTTAGAAGCGGAAGCGGACCTTGCCCCCATGGGTCCAAGGTCTCCGCTTCGCTTCGGTCGTTGCAGAACAGACGTCCCCCGGACGTCTTGCAACCCATCTTCCGCATGGCTTCGGTCGTTGTGGGGCAGGAGCACCATGGTTCAAGGTCTCGCCTCCGGCTCGGTCGGCTCGTGGCATGGAACAATAAAACAGGGATTAAGAGAGGTAAGTGTATTTTATGATTAGATTTAATAACGATTACAACCGCGGTGCATTTGATTGCATTTTGAAGGCACTGGCAGATACAAATACAACCAGCTATCCGGGATATGGTGAGGATGAGTGGTGCGATAAGGCTGAGCAGATTATTAAGGGGCTTATTGGCAGAGATGATTCCATGATTAAATTTATTCCGGGTGCGACGCAGGCCAATTATGTTGTGGTTGCGGCGGCTCTTTCACCGGTGCAGAGTGTGATTGCAGCGGATACGGGGCATATCAATTGCCACGAGGCGGCTTCTATTGAGAATACAGGTCATAAGATTCTTGCGCTTCCTAATACGGATGGTAAAATCAGTGCTGCGCAGATTGAGGCGTGTGCCGCAGAGTATTATGACAATGCAAAGCCTGAGTATCTGACGGAGCCAAAGATGGTTTATATTTCATTTCCGACGGAGCAGGGTACTCTTTATACGAAAAGAGAGCTTTGCGATATCAGTGCTGTCTGCAAGAAATACGGCATGTACCTGTTTGTGGATGGTGCAAGAATGGGCTATGGACTGGGCTCTGATAAAAATGATCTTACACTCTGTGATTTTGCCAAGCTTTCGGATGTTTTTTATATCGGTGGCACAAAGTGCGGTGCGCTCTTTGGTGAAGCTCTGGTTATAAATGCTGATGATATCAAGTATCGTTTTAAGGCTTATATGAAGCAAAACGGTGCAGTACTTGCAAAGGGCTGGCTGATGGGCTTACAGTTTGCCACTATGCTTGAGAATGGTGATTATTTTGAAAAGACAAAGCGTGCTGATGAGCTTGCCATGCAGATTAAAGGGGCATTTGAACAGAAGAAGGTGCCGTTTTGGGTTGAGAGCTTTACAAATCAGCAGTTTGTAATATTGTCGGATGAGCAGAAGAAGACACTTGCCAAGAAGTATTATTTTGAAGAGATGGGAAGAGAGAACGAGGGCACTGTAGTGCGCTTTTGCACCAGCTGGGCCACAAAACAGGAAGAGGTTGATGCGCTGGTTTTAGATATATCAAAGCTGGTGTAATAACAAATTTGTAGTTTTCATAATTTTTTAAAAATTATGCTTGCATTCTTCTAAACTTTTTGGTAGAATAATGCTTGTTCGCAGGAGTGGCGGAATTGGCAGACGCGCAGGCTTCAGGTGCCTGTGGTAGCAATATCGTGTGGGTTCAAGTCCCATCTCCTGCATTAACAGGGAAGTCGGTGAACGGCTTCCTATTTTATTTTATGCAGATATTTTTTATAGCCTTTTGGCTTTTAATGGTCTGTAACCGTTGCCTGCCACACTGAGGGGTACAGCAGTCACAGGAATTTGATTATTATGGAGATGGGATTGCAGCGTGAAGAGATTGAATCTATCTTATATTAATGTAATATGTGCGTTTGTTTTGTCCTTTGCTGTTATGGAGTATGTAAATCTTTTGATTGGCAGAGTGGGTGGATTTCCTGTGCTTGCAGGGGTGCTTGTGTCATATTCAGTTATGAGATATGGCAGCTTTGCAAGGAAAAATATGGCATGCTACATGGGTATCTATATGCTGACATGGTTTGTCGGCACGGTAGTGTTATTCATTTCAAAATACTCAGGCTGGGGCAATATCAAAAAGCTTAGCCCGGCGCAGTATTTCAAGGCACTGTACGGCTCAACCCTGTCAGAGATATGGGGATATTTTTTTGCAATTGTGCTCATGCTGACAGTGATTGTTTCGTTTTTTCCGCTTATCGTTATAAAAAGCAGGAAAATATATGGACGGTATGTGTTGGAAAATACGATTTTTTGGACGATAATACTCATACCGCTTAAATTTATAGATAAGAAATTTGTCAATCACAAGGTGATGTGGCAGGCAGGCTGTATGATGTCCTTTGTTGTGCTTTTACTTGTGCTTGAGATTTTCTTTGTATACAGATTGGTGAAATACAGGTATTGCGATGAGCATGCTGACAGGCAGGTGCTTATTCACAGACGCCGGGTGCGAAGAAAAACATTAAAAGCTGTGATAGCGATTGTGCCGGTCGTTGTCATTACAATTATTGTTGTCTATACATATTTTATGTCGCCTTCAAACGAGCCGGCTGAGTATGAAAGGGTCGCAAGCTGCATTACCAATGATGACAGGCTTGGACCGATGGTTTATGACAGTCAGGTGTATATTCCGATATCCATAGAGCTTGACTACGCTAAGACAGGAAGCCCGCTTGGTTACATTGTATACAAGGATCAGGACTATAGCAGCAGATACTATGAGCTTGCCGCATCGAACCTCTTATATATGAATAAGAACGGTGACGATACATATTTACAGATGGCGGGCAACGTGTCAAATTCATACAAGAAGCTGTCTGTGGTGGAAAAAAGCGATTCATGGAAGGACTGCAGCGTTTTTCTCATGTGGGATGAGGAGTGGCAGTCAGAGTCGCGCTACAGCAAGGATGTCACAGGCTATACGGAGTGCGATGGGGATTTCATAGAAAGTCTTGAGGATACCTTTGGGGCAGTGAAAATAAATCCCGCAGATTTCAAGGACTATGATGCGTATTTTACAATAGAGGGCTACAGATCCATGAAGGATGCTGTGGAGAGTGACAGTCATGTGGGCACCTGGGTGGGCTGCATACTGGCTAGGGACGATAAGTTCTACTATGGCAGCTATGACAACGAAATCACAGGAGGAAAGCTTCAGATGCTGCGCCATGTGCTCGGTGGTAATTGATATACTGTTTATTTTTTTGATGAAAGAAAAATGAAGTAAATAAAATAAAGTAAATAGAAATAAAAAAAGGATTTTTAAAAAACACGTCGAATAATAATTAGTGTAGAGCATAATTAGTGTGAGCACTATCGATGGAATGCAACGCTGTTTTGTTGCATTTGAGCACAAATAGCCGCAGAATATAACGACTGTGCGGGGAGGCAGATAAATGACCATTCGCGAGCAGATAGAAAAACGTGAGCAGGAAATATTAAGTCCATTCGCATGTCTGAGCATCAACTCAAGAGGCAGGGACTTTGAAGAGCCGCAGTGTGATATCAGGCCTGTTTTTCAGCGGGACAGGGACCGGATACTGCATAGCAAGGCATTCAGGCGTCTGAAAAATAAGACGCAGGTATTTCTTACACCAAAGGGCGACCATTACCGCACACGTATGTCGCATACGCTTGAGGTGTCGCAGAATGCCAGGACAATAGCCAAGGCACTGAGACTGAACGAGGATCTGGTGGAGGCTATAGCGCTGGGGCATGACCTGGGGCATACACCGTTTGGACATGCGGGTGAGCGCATCCTCAATGAGATATACGAGGGCGGCTTTAAGCACAATGAGCAGAGTGTGCGCATAGTGGAAAAGCTCGAAAAGGACGGAGCAGGGCTCAATCTGACCTGGGAGGTCAGAGATGGCATACTAAATCACCAGACCTCGCTCATGCCACACACCTTAGAGGGCAAGATAGTCAGGCTTTCAGACAAGATAGCCTACATAAATTCAGACTTTGATGATGCAATCCGCGCACAGCTTCTGTGCGAGGAGGATATACCGCTTGAGATAAGGAACACGCTTGGACACAGCACCAAGGCCAGGCTCAATCATATGGTGCACAATATCATCACAAACAGCATGGGAAAGGATGACATATGCATGTCAGAAGAGTCCGCGCAGGCTATGCAGGATTTGCGTAAATTCATGTTCGCAAACCTCTATAACAATCCTGTCGCAAAAAGCGAGGAGAAAAAAGCCAAGGCGATGCTCAAGCAGCTTTACTTCTATTATATGGAGCATATAGAGGAGCTGCCGCAGAAGTACCTCGTCATGCTCGGACAGGGTGATGACAAGGGGCGCATCATATGCGACTATATATCAGGCATGACAGATCAGTATGCCACTACGAAGTTCCACGAGTATTTCGTGCCCGTAGCATGGGAAATTGACGGTTACTGAGATTACTTATAATTCTGTAAAAACCGCCCGGTGAGCGCGTCTGCAGTGCGGCACTTAGCTCTTGCAGAGGCGACTAGCGAAGCAGCTTAGAGACTGTAGAATTATGCACATGAAGCACAGAAATGCACCGGCATGGAAGCCGGGGCAAGGAGATATCGAGCCATGGATGGCGAGTATCGACGGTTTCGTCAAGCATAGAAAAACTGTAGGCATAATTCGTACAGGCTCTTAGCAGAGAAGCGTTAGCCGGTTGTAAGAGCTAAGTGCCGCACTGCAGACGCGCTCACCGAGCGACACAAATGACAACAAAGAAGAACAGTAAGGGGATGATAAAATGCCGTACTACTCTGATGAGCTTGTAGAGGAGGTACGTTCGCGAAATGACATAGTCGATGTCATAGGAAGCTACGTGCACCTTCAGAAAAAGGGAAGTACCTATTTTGGATTATGCCCATTCCATAATGAAAAGACGGGATCCTTTTCCGTCTCACCGAATAAGCAGATGTACTATTGCTTCGGCTGTGGAGCCGGAGGCAATGTATTTACATTTCTCATGCAGTATGAGAACTTCACCTTTCCGGAGGCCATGCAGGAACTTGCAGACCGTGTGGGAATAGAGCTTCCCAAGCAGGAGATGACCTCAGCACAAAGGAGGGAAGCCGACAGGAGGACACAGCTTCTTGAGATAAATAAGGAGGCTGCAAAGTATTTTTATATGCTGCTTCGGGGGCCGAGAGGACAGAAGGCGCATGAGTATTTCAAAAAGCGAGAGCTGTCCGATGAGACAATGCAGAAGTTCGGACTTGGATACTCGGACCAGTACAGCGATGATCTGTACAAGTATCTGCGCAGCAAGGGCTATGATGATGAGATACTTAAGGAGACAGGTCTTGTGACGATAGATGAGGTCAGAGGCGGGCACGATAAGTTCTGGAATCGTGCGATGTTTCCGATTATGGATGTGCACAACCGCGTCATAGGCTTTGGAGGCCGAGTGATGGGTGACGGAGAGCCAAAGTATCTAAACTCTCCGGAGACAAAGATATTTGATAAGAGCCGTAATCTTTACGGACTTAATATAGCAAGGAGCACGCGGAAAAACCAGCTCCTTTTGTGTGAGGGCTACATGGATGTCATAGCGCTGCATCAGGCGGGCTTTGACAATGCGGTGGCGTCGCTTGGTACGGCGCTCACGAGCGGACATGCCTCACTATTAAAGCGATACACCAATGAGGTGTATCTGACATATGACAGTGATGGCGCCGGAGTAAAGGCAGCGCTGCGTGCGATTCCGATACTTAAGGAGGTAGGCATCACAACAAAGGTCATTAACATGCGGCCATACAAGGATCCGGATGAGTTTATCAAGGCGCTTGGCGCACAGGAGTATGAGGAGCGTATCAAAAAGGCTGAGAACAGCTTTATGTTTCAGATACGTATCATGCAGGCAGGCTATGATATGGATGATCCTGAGTCAAAAACCGCATTTTATAATGAAATCGCAAAGAAGCTGCTTGGTTTTACCGAGGAGCTTGAGCGGACAAACTATACACAGGCGGTGTCCAGAGAGTACAGCATACCGTACGATGATTTAAGAAAGCTCGTCAACAGTATGGCAATGAAGGGCGGTATCGTAAAGCCCCAGACAAAGCTTAAAAGTGGAATCAATGAGAAAAATAAAAAGGAGGATGGCATGAAGCAGTCGCAGAAGCTTCTCCTCACATGGCTCATAGAGGACAATTCACTTTTTGACAGGATAAAGGGGCGCATCAGTGCAGATGACTTTACCGAGGAGCTGTACCACAAGGTGGCGCAGGAGGTGTTTTCACAGTACGAGACTACACATACGGTGAATCCCGCCAGGATAGTAAGCATGTTTACCGATGAGGATGAGCAGCGTGAGGTCGCAGGGCTTTTCAATGCCACGATCCATCAGGTGGAGGGCAAAAATGACAAGGCAACCGCACTCAGGGAAACCGTTGTCCGTATCAAGCAAAACAGCATAGACTACCGCTCAAAGCATCTGGCACCTACAGATATGGAGGGCATGATGAGGATTATTGAGGATAAGCGTGCACTCGAAGAATTGCAAAAAATACCAGAATAAAGAGGAAAATAAAATGGCAAAGAAAAAGGAACAAAAAGACATGGCACAGGAGCAGGAGCAGAGACTGAAATTCCAGCAGAAGCTTATTGAGATTCTTGAGCTTGGAAAAAAGAAAAAGAACATGCTCGAATATCAGGAAATTGCAGATTTTTTCAAGGACTTAAATCTGGATCCGGAGAAGTTTGAGATGGTAATAGATTATCTCGAGCAAAACGGCATAGACGTACTTAAAATCAGCAATGATGATGATGTGGATGATGATATCATACTCGATGATGAGGATGAGGTAGAGGTTGAAAAGATTGATCTCTCAGTACCGGAGGGTGTCAGCGTCGAAGATCCTGTACGTATGTATCTGAAGGAAATCGGTAAGGTACCTCTT
This sequence comes from uncultured Agathobacter sp., assembly GCA_934365945.1. Taxonomy (GTDB): domain Bacteria; phylum Bacillota; class Clostridia; order Lachnospirales; family Lachnospiraceae; genus Roseburia. The sequence goes on from CAKRNE010000011.1 coordinate 30,288, forward strand.
CTTTCAGCGGATGAGGAGATTGAGCTCGCCCAGAATATGGAGGACGGAGCTGTAGCAACCGAGAAAATCAATGTGTTAAAGGGCCGCCTTGATGGTGCATCAGAAGAGGAAAAGGCTGAGATAAAGGAAGAAATCAAAAAGCTTCAGAGAGATGTGGATAAGGGAGCTGATGCCAAAAAGCGTCTTGCAGAGGCAAACCTGCGTCTTGTTGTCAGCATAGCAAAGAGATATGTGGGAAGAGGAATGCTTTTCCTTGACCTGATTCAGGAGGGAAACTTAGGTCTTATCAAGGCGGTTGAGAAGTTCGACTACAAGAAAGGCTACAAATTCTCTACATATGCCACATGGTGGATTCGTCAGGCTATCACAAGAGCAATAGCCGATCAGGCCAGAACAATCCGTATCCCTGTGCATATGGTTGAGACAATAAACAAGCTTATCCGTGTATCAAGACAGCTCCTTCAGGAGCTTGGCAGAGAGCCTTCACCGGAGGAAATCGCCAAGGAGATGAACATGCCGGTAGAGCGTGTGCGTGAGATACTCAAGATATCACAGGAGCCTGTTTCACTTGAGACTCCAATCGGTGAGGAGGAGGACTCACATCTTGGTGATTTCATCAAGGATGATAATGTACCGGTTCCTGCTGATGCAGCGGCATTTACACTCCTTAAGGAGCAGCTTGAGGAGGTGCTTGGCACTCTTACAGAGAGAGAGCAGAAGGTACTCACACTCCGCTTTGGCTTAGAGGACGGCAGAGCAAGAACACTTGAAGAGGTAGGTAAGGAGTTCAACGTCACACGTGAGCGTATCCGTCAGATTGAGGCAAAGGCACTAAGAAAGCTTCGTCATCCAAGCAGAAGTAGAAAGCTTAAGGACTACTTAGAGTAAGATGATTAGGCTATCCAGAAGAATGAAGGCAGTGGCATCAATGGTCACGGCAGGTTACACGCTTTGTGATGTGGGGACCGACCATGGCTATGTGCCAATTGCCCTGGTGCAGGGTAATATAATACCGAAAGCAATTGCTGTTGATATAAATAAGGGACCGCTTGAACGTGCCAATGAGCATATAAGGGCAAACGGTCTGACAGAGCAGATTACCACAAGGCTTTCCAATGGGCTTGAAGCGATACATGACGGAGAGGTTGACTCTATTGTCATAGCAGGAATGGGAGGAGAGCTTGTTATTCACATTTTAACCGCAGGGGAGACAGTGTGCAGGTCGGCAAAGGAGCTGATTCTGCAGCCACAGTCGGAAGTGAGCAGAGTCCGTGAATATGTAAGGAACGCAGGCTATAAAATAGTTGACGAGGACATGATTTTAGAGGACGGAAAATACTATCCGATGTTCAGGTGTGTGCCGTGTGCGGACAATTCCGCATGGGACAATATGGACGAGACAACGGTTACTGTATGCGATTTGTACGGACCGGTACTTATCAAAAACGGAAATCCGGTGCTTAGAAAGTTTCTGGTCAGGGAACACCACAAGCTGGCTGCCATCATGCAGCAGTTAAGGTCACAGGAGATGAGTGATTCTATCATGGACAGAATCGAGCAGATTAACGAGATGATGGCATACAATGAGGCGGCATATTCGACTATGGGGGCAATAAGAAATGCAGGAATATAATGTGAAGGTGACCTTGCCTGATGGACAGGTCATGGCAGTGAAAGCATCAGAATGTGATACTTTAGAAGCCATAGCAGGCAGCTTCAAGGATTATTATGAGGATGACATAATCCTTGGAATTGTAAACGGCAGGCTTCGTGAACTGAATAAGAAAATAAAAAGTGACTGTGAGCTTAGCTTTGTGACGACAGCCGACAGAGATGGCAGGCGTACCTACAGAAGGAGCGTTGTACTGCTTCTGCAGAGGGCTATATACGATGTATATGGCAGCATGGCAAAGCTTCATGTGATGCATTCGCTCGGAGAGGGCTATTATTGTCAGCTTGAGAAGGCAGAGGAGTGTGCGGACAACCAACAGGAAAAGCATGGTCCTGAAAAACATGATGAAGGTACAGACTTAAAAGGCGGCATGGAAAACAGTGTGCGAAGCGTGACAGAGCATGATATCGATATGATAGTCTGCAGCATGCACTCATTTGTGGAAAAAGATCTCCCAATCACCAAGCACAGTGCAAAAACACAGTATGCTGAGCAGCTTTTCAAGGAAAAGGGATTGCATGACAAGGAGAGACTATTGCACTATAGGAGAAGCTCCAGAGTCAATCTCTATGAGCTTGATGGCGTGGTGGATTATTTCTATGGATTTATGGCACCATCGACAGGGATGCTCAGGTATTTTGATATAGTGCCGTATGAGAATGGCTTTGTGCTTCTTTTCCCGGGAACTCACAGCAGGAGCGTTGAGCCGCTTGAGACATCCAATAAGCTGTTTCACACGCTGGATGATTCCAGGGAATGGAGCAAGATGCTAGGAATAGGCACGATAGGCTCACTAAATGATGCGATTGCAGCAGGCAGAGGTCAGGAAATCATGCTGCTTCAGGAAGCACTGATGGAGCAGAAGATAGGAAACCTTGCAGCAAGGATTGCTTCTGATGATAAGAAGAAATTTGTCATGATAGCAGGTCCTTCATCATCAGGCAAGACATCGTTTGCCAACAGACTGTCAATCCAGCTTATCGCAAAGGGCAGAAAGCCTCATCCGCTAAGCCTCGATGACTACTATGTGGACAGGGAGTTTTGTCCGAAGAATCCGGATGGAAGCTTTGATTTTGAGTGCCTTGAGTCTATTGATGTGAAGCTGTTCAATGAGGATATGAACAGACTGCTTGAAGGAGAGGCTGTCGATATGCCATCTTTCAATTTCAAGACAGGAAAGAGAGAGTACCGCGGAAGAAAGCTGGTGCTGGGCCCTGATGATATACTTGTCATAGAGGGTATTCACGGCTTAAATGACAGGCTGTCGCAGCTTATCCCGCCTGAGCACAAGTTCAAAATCTATATTTCGGCGCTCACACAGCTCAATATTGATGAGCACAATCCTCTTTCCACCACGGATGAAAGGCTTATACGCCGGATTGTGCGTGATGCGCGCACACGAGGTACCAATGCCATGGAGACCATCGCCATGTGGCCATCTGTCAGAAAGGGTGAAAGGGAGAATATCTTTCCTTTCCAGGAACAGGCAGATGTGATGTTCAACTCGGCACTTGTGTATGAGCTTGCGGTGCTCAAGGTGTATGCGGAGCCGCTGCTTTTTGGCATAGAAAGAGAATGTCCTGAGTATCTCGAGGCAAAGAGGCTGCTTAAGCTCCTAGACTACTTCCTTCCGATGCCGGCTGACGGCATACCAAACAATTCACTGCTTCGTGAGTTTGTAGGAGGAAGCTGCTTTAATGTATAAAACTAAAAAAACCCGTATTCCGGCTGTGTATAGAATACTGCTTGTGGCAATTGCAGTCATAGCTATTGGCGGTATTGCCGTAAATTGTTATGTGGGGAATTATTATCACGCAGATTCAATTGCAGAGGCTGCAATCGATTCAGACAGCAAGGTTGCGGTTACCATTGAAAAGAAGGACAAGCGTATACAGGCCACCCAGTACGACTTAAAGCTTAAGAATTATACGATAACCTTTGCACCGCAGGATAAGGAAAAAGTCACAAAGGCACTGATTTTCTATCCGGGAGCCAGGGTGCAGTACACTGCGTATGCACCTTTGATGCATGAGCTTGCAAAGAACGATTTCGTGTGCATACTCGTACATATGCCGGGAAACCTCGCTGTATTGGACAAAAATGCTGCAGACGGTATCATTGAAAAATACAAGGAAATGTATCCTTCCATACAGGAATGGTACATAGGAGGCCACTCATTAGGCGGTGCCATGGCAGCGGAATATGTGTCAAAGCATGCAGATGAGTTTGACGGACTGTTACTTTTTGCAGCTTATTCGACCGCTGACCTGTCAGATTCTAATTTAAGGGTTTTCAGTGTGTACGGCTCTGAGGACGGCGTGCTTGATATGGATAAATACCGCAAATATCGCTCAAACCTGCCGAAGGATACATGTGAGTATGTTGTTGATGGCGGATGTCATTCTTATTTTGGCAGCTATGGCCTGCAAAAGGGGGATGGTACACCTGAAATAGCTCTCGAGGAGCAGATAGAGATGGCGGTAGACTTTATTACATATAACAGTAAATAATAGCTGCCGGTAGACTATATTATATACAATAGCAAATAATAGCTACCGGGAAATAATAAAATGCAACTGAGATATCTCAGTTGCATTTTTTATGGGTGCGCCTAGCGCCACACGTTACTAATAAGTTATTTTACGAAAAGCCAATAGGCTTTAGATTATTAAAATAAGCAGGACGATAAGCCGGGTTATGTCGTTGAGTGATCATCTATCTAGGACGCCTGTCGCCAGACGCCTCAAGCGACCTACCTAAAGCTGGCGGGCCACGTCAAAGCTTTGTTTCGGTCTTGCTTCGGATGGGGTTTACATGTGCCCTCCCTGTTACCAGCGAGGCGGTAGTCTCTTACACTGCCATTCCACCCTTACCACAAAAGTGGCGGTATATTTCTGTTGCACTGTCCTTAGAGTTTCCTCCACCGGCCGTTAACCGGCATCCTGCCCTATGAAGCCCGGACTTTCCTCACCTGCGGTCTTTCGACACCTGCAGCCGCGATCACCTGTCCTGCATATTTATCTAATATACCAAGCATTTTTCCAAAAATCAAGCCCTTTTGCCAACTTTAATAAACGAAATATAAAATGTTTCTTAAAAGACGATAGGTCTATTGACGGTTTTTATTTTCAATATTATCTTAATATTGTAAAGTCGAATTAAAATCTCAAAGTCCAATGTGTAGACAGTTTATGAGCTAAGAATTTGACAATAATATTATAGGAAATATAGGGCGAGGCGGCAAAATGAGAGAAAAATTTATCAGATTTATGAATGGAAGAAACGGGATGGATGAGCTGGCCAGGGCTGAGTCATGGGTAGTAATGATATTGCTTGTGGTTTCAATATTTACAAGGTCAGCGATACTTGATATACTTGCAGTAGGATTGATGATACACATGTATTTTCGTGTATTTTCGAGAAACGTAAGCAAGCGTTATGCGGAGAATCAGAAGTTTTTGAATGCCAGGTATGAGTGGACAGTAAAAGAAGAACGCAGGAAAAAACGCTTTGCACAGAGGAAACAGTACAAGTTTTTCAAGTGTCCTATGTGCAAGCAGGAGGTCAGGGTGCCAAGAGGACATGGCAAGATTTGTATTACCTGTCCGAAGTGCCGTGAGCAGTTCGTGAGACGCAGCTAATATATAGTTACATGAAAATGTTTTTATCGGTACATAAGAACATGGAGAGAAGAAATGTTTGGATATATAACCGTCAATAAGGACACCTTGTCCGAGGAAAATAAAAAAATATATCAAAGCTACTACTGTGGGCTGTGCCAGACCATGAAGTCGCAGTATGGCAGGCGGGCACAGATGGCATTAAATTATGACATGACTTTTCTCATAGTGCTTCTGACAGGCCTGTACGAGCCAGATAGTGTGACGAGGGATGGATTTGTATGCAGCGTGCATCCCACAAAGAAGCGCACACTTCGCACAAATGAGATTACAGAGTATGCGGCAGCCATGAACATACTGCTTGCATACTACAATCTGATAGATGACTGGAAGGATGACAAGAGCCTGACAAAGAAGACATACGCAGAGATGCTGAAAAAGGACTTCGAGAAGGCAAAAAAAAGCTATCCGATACAGGCCAAGGCAATAGAGGGCTACATTGCAAGGCTTGCAGAGTGCGAGAGGAGCAATGATAGCAATATCGATACTGTGGCAGGGCTGACAGGGGAGATGCTCGGTACGATTTTTGCGTGGAAGCAGAATGAGTGGCAGAAGGATTTGAAGGAATTTGGCCGTTATATGGGCAAATTTATTTATATAATGGATGCGTATGAGGATATCGGGGATGATGTGAAAAAGAAGTCATATAATCCACTCATACAGCTCATGGAGTGTTGCGGTAATGACAGCGAAAAATTTGACAGATCCTGTCGGCTCATGATGACATCTATGCTTTCAGAGGCTGCAAAAATATTTGAGAGGTTGCCAATTCTCTTGCATGCGGATATAATCAGAAATGTTCTATACTCCGGTGTGTGGAGCAAGTATGAGTATATTCAGATGAAGAAAAGGAAGAAACATAAATGATAGATCCATATCAGGTGCTCGGTGTCAGCCGCAGTGCAAGTGACGATGAAATAAAAAAGGCCTACAGAAGTCTCAGCAGAAAATATCATCCTGATGCCAATATCAACAATCCTAACAAGGATCAGGCAGAGGAAAAGTTTAAGCAGGTGCAGCAGGCATATGACCAGATAATGAAGGAAAAGCAGTCCGGTGCAACAGGTGCTTACGGAGCCGGTGGATATGGCAGTGCGGGAAGCAGCTCATATGGTGGCAGTTCCTATGGTGGAGCATATGGCAATGGACAGGGAAACGGTGATCCATTTGGAGCCGGTGGACCATTTGGTGGCTTCTATGGCCGCTATACCTACAATAATGCAGGAAGCAGTGCACAGGATGACAATCCAAAGGTGCGGGCAGCAGGCAATTTCATCAGCAATGGTTACTATAATGAGGCACTGAAGGTGCTTGATGAGGTGCCGTTTGCTGAGAGGCGCGGCAGATGGTATTACTACAGTGCTGTCGCAAACCACAAGCTCGGCAACACAGCGACAGCCATAGAGCATATACAGCGTGCAGTATCGCTTGAACCAAACAACATGCAGTACCGCCAGTTTATGCAGATACTTGAAAATGGCGGCTCGTGGTATTCGGATATGGGAGATATATACGGACGTCCTAGTGGCAGGGGCAGCGAGTGCTGCAGCCTGCTAGCCACATTCCTTTGCTGGCAGATGTTCTGCTGCTAGATGTCAAGCTTTTCTGATGTTACAGATGGAAATTCATGCAAGTTATTGGGCTGGTTATTTGCAGAACGATGGACTGGTATATTAATCTGTGCAATATTCTGAATAGTTACCTGAAAATAAGGGGATGTGAAAAAACTCGATTGAGTTTTTTACATCCCCTTTTATTTATGGACATAAGTAACTATTCAGATCCACACATATATGAGCAAAATCAGCTGCGCAGCAACGACTGTATTATTCCATAGAATCCGGAATACCATCATGATCCAAATCTGCCATGTCTGCTCCGTGAGCACCGATATCCACAGTGTTTAAGGTGCGTCTTTTAAGTCTTGCGGCCTCAGACTGCTTGAGTAGATAGCTCTTTATCTCGCGTGAATGCTTTACGTGAACAAGCTTAAGCTCAGGGTTTGTGACATCGCCTGTGTAGCAGACTATGGTGCCGAGCTTAAAAATGCGCTCCATCAGTGAGGTGGTGAGCTTTACATCAGCTACCTTGTACATGTAGCAGTCATCCTCTGTGGTGCTCAAGAGTCCGGACTCTACAGTGATAAAGGACGGTGTGATGGTATATTTTGTGAAGGTCCATGGCAGACCGAGAAACAGGAGTCTCTTTCTTTCCTTAAAGATTACGGCATCGTCATCATCGATGGCGCCTGCTGTGGTGTTTTTGATTTGTGATTCATTTACAGACATATTATTCTCCTTTTCATTTAAAAAATTTATGATTTACACTATCGTATAACTGTTTTTTTATGAAAGCTGTGTGTAGCTACTCATAGCATCATACTCATATTGTCAGAGGTAGAATTGTCACAATTGTATGAAAATTTCATTACAATTGCTAAGCGTTCAGAACAGTTATATTCTGACATATATTCTACAACAAAAAAGTGTAAAAGCCAACTTGAATATTGCACTGAGATATTATATGATAGAAAAAATGTAAAAAAAAGTTACGTGAAAAGAATGGAGGCAAATTATGCGTCACTTAATGAGTCCGTTGGATTTTTCTGTAGAAGAGTTGGACAAGCTTCTTGATCTTGCAAATGATATAGAGGCTCATCCTGAGAAATATGCACACAAGTGCGATGGAAAGAAGCTTGCAACATGTTTTTACGAGCCAAGCACGAGAACCAGGCTTAGCTTTGAGGCTGCCATGCTTAATCTGGGAGGCTCGGTGTTAGGCTTCCACAGTGCTGATTCGTCATCTGCGGCAAAGGGAGAGAGCGTTTCAGATACTATCAGGGTTATTTCATGCTATGCGGATATCTGTGCCATGCGTCATCCTAAGGAGGGTGCACCGCTTGTAGCTTCAGAGAAATCACGTATTCCTGTAATCAATGCAGGCGATGGTGGTCATCAGCATCCTACACAGACACTTGCTGATCTTCTTACAATCCGTTCCATCAAGGGCAGATTGAATAATATCACAATCGGCTTTTGCGGAGATTTAAAGTTTGGACGTACCGTGCATTCACTTATCAATGCACTTATCAGATATGACAATGTGAGGATTGTGCTTATCTCGCCTGAGGAGCTTAAGGTGCCTGACTATGTGCGCGATGATGTGCTTCGTGCCAACAATATTGAGTTCAAGGAGGTAGAAAAGCTCGAGGATGCCATGGGAGAGCTTGATGTGCTCTACATGACACGTGTCCAGAAGGAGCGTTTCTTCAACGAGGAGGACTACGTGCGTCTGAAGGATTTCTACATTCTGACCAAGGAGAAGATGAATCTTGCAAAGGATGATATGATTGTACTTCATCCGCTCCCACGTGTGAATGAGATTTCTGTTGATGTGGATGATGACCCGAGAGCATGCTATTTCAGGCAGGCGCAGTATGCGGTTTATGTGCGTATGGCACTGATTCTGACACTGCTTGGACTGGCTGAGGACTAAAGGAGGATAATATGCTGAATATTAGTGGAATACATGAGGGCTTTGTGCTCGATCATATCAAGGCAGGTATGAGTCTTCAGATTTACAGGGATTTAAAGCTTGACAAGCTTGACTGCACGGTTGCAATCATAAAGAATGCAAAGAGCAGCAAGATGGGCAAGAAGGATATCATCAAGGTTGAGTGCCCGATAGAGTCATTAGACCTCGATATCCTTGGATTTATCGACCACAACATCACCGTAAATGTGATAAAGGGTGACAAGATTGTGGACAAGATGGAGCTTAAGCTGCCTCATCAGGTGAAAAATGTCATCAAGTGCAAAAACCCAAGATGCATCACTTCAATTGAGCAGGAGCTTGACCAGATTTTCGTGCTTTCCGATGAGAAAAACGAAGTTTACCGCTGCAAGTACTGCGAGGAGAAATACGAAGGAGTTAAATAGTATCAGTTATGTATGCCAACGTGATTGTGGATATATCCCACGAAAAACTGGATAAGACATTTCAGTACAGCATCCCGGATGAGCTTTTATGTGACATCCGCCCGGGTGTGTGCGTGGATATTCCATTTGGCAGCCGCACTATCACCGGCTATGTGATTGAGGTCACGGATGAGCCTGAGTATGACCCGGCAAGGACAAAGCCTCTTATCGGGATAAAGGCAAACTCTGTGGCTGTGGAAGCAAAGCTCATAGCGCTTGCGGCATGGATACGGCGCAACTACGGCTCTACCATGAATCAGGCGCTAAAGACTGTTATACCTGTAAAGAAGCAGGCTAAGGAGCAGGTGAGCCGCAGTATTGCACTGAAAATAGACAAGGTAAGGGCGAGGGCACAGTTGGCGCTTTGCGAGGCAAAAAAACAAAAGGCAAAGGCCAGGCTTTTTCGTGCCCTGATCGATGCTGATGAGGGTACAAGCCTGGAGTATTCGTTTGTGACAGGCAAGCTGTCTGTGTCGGCTGCCACCATAAGGGCACTTGAGCAGAGCGGCTTTATCGAGGTCATCACACAGACCGGCTACAGAAATCCTGTGGAGCATATGAGTGTGGATACCTATGATAAGGTGCTGAATGCTGCGCAGCAGAGTGTGGTTGATGCGATAGAAGGTGATATTGCCTCTGGTATTAGAAATACGTATCTGATTAAGGGTGTCACCGGAAGCGGTAAGACAGAGGTATACATGGAGCTTATTGAACACTGTATACAGTCCGGGCGTCAGGCGATTGTGCTGATTCCCGAGATTGCACTTACTTACCAGACAGTGATGCGTTTTTTTGCCAGATTTGGGAACAGGGTTTCGATAATCAATTCAAGACTTTCAAATGGTGAGCGTTATGACCAGTTTGAGAGAGCTAAAAATGGTGATATTGACATCATGATTGGCCCGCGGTCGGCGCTGTTCACACCTTTTTCAAATTTAGGACTTATCATAATAGATGAAGAGCACGAGAATTCATACAAGAGCGAGTCGGTGCCGCGCTATCATGCCAGAGAGGTGGCGATAGAGTACGCGCGTATGTCCGATGCTATTGTGGTGCTTGGCTCTGCAACACCGTCAGTGGACAGCTTTTACAAGGCAAAGACAGGTGTTTACAGGCTTTTGGAGCTTGATACGCGTGTGGACGACAGACCTCTTCCAAAGTGTGAGATTGTTGATTTGAGGCAGGAGCTTCGTGAGGGAAACCGCTCGATTCTTTCCACCAGGCTTCAGGAGCTCATGGAGGAGAGGCTTCTAAATGGCCAGCAGACCATGCTTTTTTTAAATAGAAGAGGCAAATCGGCATTTATGTCGTGCAGAGCGTGCGGTTTTGTGGTAAAATGTCCTCATTGCGATGTATCACTCAGTGAGCATAGCGGCGGAGTGATGGTCTGTCACTACTGCGGCTACAGACAGCCGGTGCCGAAGGTGTGTCCGAGCTGTGGCTCAAAGTACATCAGCGGTTTTAAAGCCGGCACACAGAAGATAGAGGCGATGGTGGCAAAACGTTTTCCACAGGCGCGTATACTGCGCATGGATTATGACACCACGAGGGCAAAGGATTCGTATGAGAAGATACTGCAGGCGTTTTCCAATCATGAGGCCGATATACTTATCGGCACGCAGATGATTGTAAAGGGGCATGATTTTTCAAATGTCACGCTGGTTGGAGTGCTGGCAGCGGATATGTCACTGCATGTGAATGATTTTCACGCGGCGGAGCGCACATTTGCTCTGCTGACCCAGGCGGCGGGGCGCGCTGGAAGAGGAAAGCTGCCCGGCAATGTGGTCATACAGACCTACGACCCTGACCACTACGCCATCCAGACTGCTAAAGAACAGGATTATGAGGCATTTTATGATAAGGAGATAGAGTACAGGAGGCTTATGAACTATCCGCCTGTATGGAATATGCTTTTAATCCATGTTACATCACCTGATGAGAGTGAGTGCGGCATTGTGGCGCAGAGAGTGCACGATATAGCGGCACAGATGATATCGCATATAGAGAAGAGTCAGAGCGCGGATGATAGGCATCAGATTCAGCTCATAGGCCCTGCGGATGCGACCATCGCAAAGGTAAATGACATATACCGCAAGGTGATTTACATGAAGACATCTGACTATGCAGCGCTCATTTTCGTAAAGGATGGCATAGAGCAGGCTGTGAAAGCGGATACGGCAATGAAAAATGCAAATATCTCATTTGATTTTAATCCGATGAGTGGATTTTGACAGATATAGAAGGAGGCAATTATGGCACTTAGAACTATTAGAGTGGAGGGAGACCCTGTACTTGGCAAGGTCTGCAGAGAGGTTACGGAGGTTACTCCAAAGATAGTAACACTTATTGATGATATGCTTGAGACCATGTATGAGGCAAATGGTGTGGGACTTGCTGCACCGCAGGTCGGCATACTTAAGAGAATCGTTGTTATCGATGTGGGCGAGGGTCCAATCGTGATGATCAATCCTGAAATTATCGAGTCTGACGGAGAGCAGACCGGCGATGAGGGCTGTCTTTCAGTGCCGGGAAAGGCCGGACAGGTGACACGCCCGAATCATGTAAAGGCCCGCTTCATGGGTGAGGATATGAATGAGTATGAGATAGAGGGAGAGGAGCTTTTGGCCAGATGCATCTGCCACGAGCTTGACCATCTCGACGGCCATCTCTATGTGGAGAAGGTTGAGGGAGCACTTCACGATGTGACATATGAGGATCCACAGGAGTAATTCTTAAGATGACATTTGTTATCCGGGCTTTTAAAAATATCTGGGAGGCAGTAATATGAGAGTAATTTTCATGGGAACACCGGATTTTTCGGTGGGAACACTTGAGGCAATTATAGAGGCAGGACACGAGGTGGCACTGGTTGTAACACAGCCGGACAAGCCAAAGGGACGCGGCAAGGCAATGCAGTATACACCGGTCAAGGAGTGTGCACTTTCGCACGGCATTGAGGTATTCCAGCCGGTTAAAATAAGAGAGTCTGCCAATATAGAGTACCTCAGAAAGTTTAATGCAGATATAATAATTGTGGTGGCTTTTGGACAGATCCTGTCAAAGAGTATTCTTGATATGCCTCGTTACGGCTGTATCAATGTGCATGCTTCACTTCTGCCAAAGTACAGAGGTGCGGCGCCTATCCAGTGGGCTGTGATTAATGGTGACGAGTTTACAGGTGTCACTACCATGAGGATGGATGAGGGTGTAGATACCGGCGATATGATTGCAAAGAGCACAGTCAGGCTCGCACCTGATGAGACCGGTGGCAGCCTGTTTGAAAAGCTCTCGGCAGAGGGAGCGAAGCTGTGTGTGGAGACCATGAAGATGATAGAGGATGGCACTGCAGAGTACACTCCTCAAAACAGTGAGGAAGCCACACATACATCAATGATCAGCAAGGAGCTTGGTTTTATCGACTGGACAAAGCCGGCTGTTGAGCTTGAGAGACTTATAAGGGGGCTCAATCCATGGCCGAGCGCATACACCCACCTAAACGGCAAGACCTTTAAGGTGTGGAGCGCAAAGGTGATTGAAGGCAGCGATGATTACGAGCCGGGCTGTATTTATCATATCGGTAAAAATGATATGTATGTACAGACAGGAAAAGGAGCATTATCTTTAGTAGAGGTACAGCTTCAGGGCAAGAAGCGCATGGATACAGGCTCATTTTTGAGAGGCTGTCATGTGGAAGAGGGCTCATTCTTCACATTATAAATATTAGATAACTATTCAGAAACACTGAGAACCAAAAAGCTGATGGGTTGGGGTGGTTATGAATAGTTACAATAAAAGCAAGGAGAGATGATACATGGGATATTATTACTGGGATCCGACATATATACTCGTTGTTATAGGTGCAGTGATATGTATGATTGCATCGGCAAGAGTTAAAGGTACATTTAATAAATACTCGCAGATAAGAAGCATGTCAGGCATGAATGGTGCACAGGTGGCTCAGAGAGTGCTACAGGCGGCAGGCATATATGATGTGCAGGTGCGTCATGTGTCAGGTAGTCTGACAGACCACTACGATCCACGCACCAAAACAGTGAATTTATCTGATCCTGTGTACAATGCCACATCTGTTGCAGCGCTTGGCGTAGCTGCCCACGAGTGCGGACACGCTATACAGCATGCGAAAAGCTATGCACCTCTTTCAATCAGAAGTGCACTTGTTCCTATAGCTAATTTTGGCTCCATGCTCGCATGGCCTGTTATACTTATCGGCCTGTTCTTTAATACACGCTCGTCAGGGCTTATTATTGATATAGGTATAATACTGTTTTCGGCAGCAGTGCTTTTTCAGCTTGTGACTCTTCCTGTAGAGTTTGATGCTTCAAGACGTGCACTTGTCATGCTTCGTACACAGGGCATACTTGCAGATGACGAGCTTAAGTACACGAGAAGGGTGCTCAAATCAGCGGCACTTACCTATGTGGCCAGTGCGGCAGCTGCTATTTTACAGCTTCTTCGTATCATACTTATCACAAACGGACGCAGGCGTGACGACTGATATTGTTTTAGCTGCTGCTTGAAGCAGGACAGCAAGGTAAGGCAATATAAATTGAATAAATAAGTTGAGAAAATTAAATGCAGATTAAACTATATGACATCGAATAATAAGAATAAAAATAATCACAGTAAAAATAATATACCGGCGCACTCTGTAGATACGCGTGAGCTTGCTCTTGAGATGCTTATTGAGATTAATGAGCGTGGAGAGTTTTCACATATCGTGCTTCGCAGTGTGCTTGACAAATATCAGTATCTGCCTAAGCAGGACAGAGCCTTTATGACGAGGCTTGTTGACGGCACTATTGAGTATATGCTGCAGCTTGACTATATCATAGACTCTTTCTCAAAGACAAAGGTGAAGAAGATGAAGCCGTTCATCAGAAACCTCCTTCGCATGAGCGTCTACCAGATAAAGTACATGGATGCAGTACCGGATTCGGCGGTATGCAATGAGGCAGTGAAGCTTGCAAAGAGGCATAAGTTTGCACAGCTTTCGGGCTTTGTAAACGGTGTACTCAGAAATATTGCAAGAAATATTGACTCAGTACAGCTTGATACGCTAAGCATCCGATACTCCATGCCACAGTGGATAGTGGACAGATTTGTCGCAGCATACGGAGAGAAGAAGGCAGAAGAGATTTTCAAGGCCTTTCACAGTAAGAGTACAATAAGCATCAGGACAAACCTGACCAGATGTACTTCGGATGAGCTTCGCGCGATGCTTGAGGCAGAGGGCGTGACGGTCACAGCGGTTGATGAACTTAATTACGCGTTTGTTATATCTGGATTTGATTATTTGAATGGCTTACAGAGCTTCAGAGACGGACTTTTCTACGTGCAGGATATCAGCTCCATGCTTGTTGCACAGACTGCAGCTCCAAAGAAGGGCGATTATGTGATAGATGTATGTGCAGCGCCGGGTGGCAAGAGCACCCACATCGCTGAGCTTATGCAGGGAAGCGGTCATGTGCTTGCGCGTGACCTGACTGATACCAAGGTCGGTATGCTTGAGGAAAATATAGAAAGGCATGGCCTTAACAATATGTCGGCAGAGGTGTGGGACGCTACAGTGCCTGACACAGATTCCGTAGGAAAAGCTGATATACTGATCTGTGATCTGCCGTGCTCAGGGCTTGGTGTGCTTGGCAGAAAGAAGGACATCCGCTACAAGATGACACCTGAGTCTGTAGATGAGCTTGTCGCTCTTCAAAGACAGATACTTGATACTGTTTATACATACGTGAAGCCAAACGGAGTGCTCGTGTACAGCACATGTACGATAGATGAGGCTGAGAATGAGGACAATGTGAGGTGGTTTGTCGAAAAGCATCCGGAGTTTGAGCTTGACAAGAGTTTTGCGGATGGCGCCGGAATGAAACAGATACTGCCCGGTGAGCATGGAAGTGACGGATTCTTCATTGCAAGATTTATAAAAAGCAAATCATGACATTAAAGTAAATCATGAATTAATAAATATAAATTGGCTCGAATTAGTAGAATTTGTTTATGCAGATTTGAATGATGAATTTTAATTGCGAATCCGGATTTTGGGATATAATTAGTGAAGTAATAAATAATAGGTAATAACAATAAGAAAAAATTATAGAACAATAATTAAATGCGAGTTTAATAAAGGAAATATGGAACAGATAAAAGAACAACTAACTGACATCAAATCAATGAATATGGACGAGCTCACAGAGTTTATCATATCGCTCGGAGAAAAGAAATTCCGTGCAAAGCAGATATATGAGTGGATTCATGTGAAGCATGTGGACAGCTTTGATGAGATGACCAATATTTCAAAAAAGTTCATACAGGTATTAAAGGACAATGCAATTCTCATCTCGCTGAAAAAAGAGGAGGTGCAGGTGTCAAAGCTCGATGGCACAAGAAAATATCTTTTTTCGCTGGACGATGGCAATGTCATAGAGAGTGTACTCATGAAGTACAAGCACGGAAACTCGGTGTGCATTTCTTCGCAGGTCGGCTGCAGGATGGGATGCAGATTCTGCGCATCCACTCTTGACGGACTCGTCAGGGGGCTTAGGCCGTCTGAGATGATTGACCAGATTTATCAGATAGGCAAGGATATTGGGGAGCGCATTTCAAATGTGGTTGTCATGGGCACAGGAGAGCCTCTTGACAATTACGATAATCTGCTGCGCTTTATAGAGCTTTTAACTGATGAAAACGGTATCAATATCAGCCAGCGCAACCTGACTGTTTCTACATGTGGTCTCGTACCGCGCATGAGACAGCTTGCAGATGAAAAGCTTTCTATCACACTGGCGCTTTCACTGCATGCCTCCAATCAGGAAAAGAGAAGGACACTCATGCCGGTAGCAAACAGCTATGACATACATGAAGTGGTAGATGCATGCAAATATTATTTTGCACAGACAGGCCGCAGAGTGACCTTTGAGTACAGTCTGGTTGGCGGAGTGAACGACACAGCCGATGATGCTGCAGAGCTTTCGGCACTCGTGCATGGCATGAACTGTCATATAAATCTGATTCCGGTAAATCCTATAAAGGAGCGCGATTACGTGCAGTCCAACAAGGGTGTTATTGAGGCTTTTAAAAATAAACTTGAAAAAAACGGAATTAATGTTACTATTAGAAGGGAAATGGGCAGAGATATAGACGGTGCCTGTGGACAGCTTCGCAAGAAGCATATAGATAAAGAGAGAGGAATAAACTAGATGAAGACGTTTTCCATTACGGATGCAGGCATCATTCGTGAGATGAATCAGGATTATTACTTCTCATCAGATACCGCAGTAGGAAATCTTCCGAATCTTTTCATCGTAGCCGATGGAATGGGAGGACACAAAGCAGGGGACTACGCGTCAAGACATACTATAGAGCGTGTAGTGGCATCAGTATCCAGAAATGGTGGTGATGAGCCTGTTTCCATCATAAAAGAGGCCATAAATAAGGCCAATGAGATTTTGGTGGCGGAATCACGAGAGGATGAAACAAAAAGTGGTATGGGTACCACTTTGGTCATTGGAACCATAATAGGAAATAAGCTTTTTGTGGCTAATATCGGAGACAGCAGGCTGTATATTGTGGGAAGTACAGAACCTATTAGACAGATAACAAGGGATCATTCGTTAGTTGACGAGATGGTCAGAATGGGTGAAATCAATGCTGATGAGGCAAGAGTGCATCCTGACAAGAATATTATCACGAGAGCAGTCGGTGCGGCAGAACATGTGGAGGCAGACTTTTTTGAGGTTGAGCTTTCAGAGGATGATAAAATACTTCTGTGCACGGATGGACTTACCAATATGGTAAGGGATGAGGAAATACTTGATATTATCAGAAAAAATGACAATATTGAGGATGCGGCATCGCAGCTTGTTGGAATGGCCAATGCAAATGGTGGCCGTGACAATATCACAGTAATGATTATTAAACCATTTTAAAACGAGGTAAAGGAATGTTAGAAGTAGGAAGTTTTTTGTCGGATAGATATGAGATTCTAAGTAAAGTCGGCGCAGGCGGAATGAGTGATGTTTATAAAGCAAAGGATCATATCCTCAGCCGTTTTGTGGCCATTAAAGTTTTGAAGCAGGAGTTTTCTGAGGACAGCTCATTTGTGACGAAGTTTCGTGCAGAGGCACAGTCAGCAGCAGGACTGGAGCATCCAAATATTGTTAACATATATGATGTGGGCAGCGAAAATGGTCTGTACTACATTGTTATGGAATATGTGGAGGGAATCACACTCAAGACTTATATTGAGAAGAAGGGACAGCTTTCATTCAAGGAGTCAGCGAGCATAGCAATTCAGGTTGCAAGAGGAATTGAGTCAGCACACAATAAAAATATTATTCATCGCGACATAAAGCCACAGAATATTATTATTTCAACAGAAGGTAAGGTAAAGGTCACAGACTTTGGTATTGCCAAGGCAACATCATCAAATACTATAAGCTCTGACGTGATGGGCTCAGTTCATTATGCGTCACCGGAGCAGGCAAGAAACGGATTTGTCGATGGAAGAAGTGACATTTATTCACTCGGTATTGTCATGTTTGAGATGGTGACAGGCCGTGTACCGTTTGACGGAGAGACGACAGTTGCAGTTGCGTTACAGCACTTACAAGAGGAGATTGCCAGACCAAGCAAATATGCGCCTGACCTGCCAATCAGCTTTGAAAAGATTATACTGAAATGTACACAGAAAACTCCGGACAGAAGATATCAGACGATAGAAGAACTTTTGGCGGATATCAGACGTTCACTTGCGCATCCTGATGAGGATTTTGTGACAATTGCCCCATTGGTTGATAATGGAAAAACTAAAGTTATAAGCCCACAGGAGCTTGAACAGATAAAAGAGGGAAGAGGTGTCGCTGAAAATCTGGACGATACGTTTGATGAAGAAGATGATGATGACAGCGATGAGATTGACGATTCACTCCTTGACGATGAGGATTATGATGATGAAGATGATGACGACGAGGAGAATGACGGTAAGCTTTTAAATCCGAAAATGGATAAGGCTATTACAATTATGGGAATCGTCACAGCGGTAATAATAGTTATTGTTATTATTTATCTTGCTCTTTCGGTGTTTGGTGTGTTCAAGTTTTCCGGAAAGAAAAACTCAGAGTCACAGAAGACAGAAACGCAGACAGAGACACAGAAACAGACAGAGTCTGAATCAGAGTCAGAAACAGAGAAAGAAGGACAGATGGTTGACATCAGAGGAATGTCAGTGGATGATGCTCAGGAGAGAGTTGACAGACTAAAGCTTGATCTTACTGTATTTGCATATGAGACAAGACAGTCAGATGAAGAGGAAGGTACTATTCTGGAGCAGGATGTAAAGGCCGGAGATATGGTAAAGCGAGGCACTCAGATTAATGTTGTAATAGCCGGAAAGGGCGATAACACATCGGAGATGGTAAAGATACCAAGCGTAATCGGAAAGACCAAGAGCTCAGCAAAGAGCACACTTGAGTCAGCAGGCTTTAATGTCAACTTCGAGTACGGAGATTACAATGACAGTGTGGCGGCAGACGTAGTAACAGCACAGTCACCATCAGCCAAAAACCAGGCCGCAAAGGGCAGCACAGTAACGGTCACCCTCTCACCCGGACAGAAGCCAATCACAGTGCCAAACGTAGTAGGATACACACAGTCACAGGCAGAAAGTGCCTTATCAGGAGCAGGCCTCAAGTATACCTACGCCGACTCACAGTACAGCGATACAGTAGCCGCCGGCAGCGTAATCAGCCAGACCAAATCCGGCGAAACCGTAGCCGCAGGCACCACAATCACACTTACACTCAGTAAGGGAAAGCAGCAGGTTTCAAAGAGCGTAAATAAGACATTGTCACTTGGAATAGAAAATGCAAAGGTAGTAGATGGTTCATATACCTTAAAGGGCAGTGATGGACAGACATACGCAAGCGGAACAGTAACATCAGCAGAGGTTGCGGTATCCGGAACAATGAATTGTGCATCAGGTAAAATAACGGTAACATGGAAATATACAGTTCCGTCATTGGATGAAGAAGGCAATGAAGTAGAGGGTGAAATTCAGACAAAGACAGAAACAGTAGAAGTACAGTAATCCACCGGATAGCACCCACGAAGTGGTGCAATCCGAACCCCACCCACACACCAACCCACGGGCGAAAATCGTAAACTCGCGGAGAAGGACTGTAGATAGCGGGGCAGGCATGTGTTCCGAGGAAAAATATGAACTGCCTCGGGGTGCCATAAACCCACAGGGGAAAGAACAGGGCAGAGCAAGCCATAGCCTGTCCGTAGGCGAGCCCGGGGCTAGCTTCATATATTTTCAGAGGAATATATGCCTGCCCCGCCACCCTCACAACCTTAAAGCGCGGCATATACCCCGCCAAAAGCGTGAATCCTGAAATACAAAAGCACACAAGGAAAACCATGACAGGAAAAATTATTAAAGGAATTGCCGGCTTCTACTACGTCTACGTAGAAGAAACCCAAGAAGCAAAAGAAGCAAATGCTGCTGCCACAGGCGGCATCCTATACGAGTGCAAAGCAAAAGGCACCTTCAGAAAACAAAAGATAAAGCCATTGGTAGGCGATACAGTTGACATAGCAGTCCTCGATGAGGAAAAGCATATAGGCAATGTCGAGCGTATACTGCCACGGAAAAACGAACTTATCAGGCCGGCTGTGTCCAATATAGACATGGCTCTGGTTATTTTTGCATCCGCAAAGCCGGATCCCAATTTCAACCTGCTTGATAGGTTTTTGTGTATGATGGAGTATCAGCATGTGCCGGTCACCATTTGCTTTAACAAAAAGGATTTAATCACACCACAAAAGCAGCAGGAGCTTAAAAGCATATATGAGCCGGCAGGCTACAGAGTGCTTTTTTCCAGCACGAAAACCGGCGATGGCATAGATGAGATAAAGCACATTTTGGAGGGAAGGACGACTACGGTTGCAGGCCCATCAGGTGTTGGCAAGTCGTCTATCATCAACTGTCTGCAGGATGATGTGCAGATGGAGACCGGACATATAAGTGAGAAAATAGAGCGAGGAAAGCATACGACCAGACACTCGGAGATTATCCCGATAAAGGATGGCACATATATCATGGATACACCGGGCTTTAGCTCGATGGATGTGCCGGGCTTTGAAAAGGAGGATCTGTGGACCTGTTATCCGGAGTTTGTAGAATATGAGCCGTATTGCAGATTTCAGGGCTGCAGTCATATAAATGAGCCGGACTGCGGTGTGAAGGAGGCTCTTTCAGATGGGAAAATATCGCAGGTGCGGTATGATAACTATAAGCTTCTGTATGAGGAGCTGAAAAACAGACAAAGATATTAATCAAAACTAAAGCAAAATAAAGCATTATCAAAACTAAAGCATAATCAAACGGAGGAAAACATGAACTGTTTATCACCATCAATTTTATCGGCAGATTATTCGATACTTGGAGAGCAGCTTAAGCAGCTTGACGAGGCAGGAGCACAGTATGTACATATAGATGTTATGGACGGAAGCTTCGTTCCCAGCATATCAATTGGGCTGCCTGTCATAAAGACAATCAGAAAGTGCACAGAGCGTATGTTTGATGTGCATCTTATGATAGATGAGCCGGTCAGATATATAGATGATTTTGCGGCAGCGGGAGCTGATATAATCACAGTCCATGCGGAGGCATGTAAGCATCTCGACAGGACAATCGAGGCAATAAAGGAAAAGGACATACTGGCAGGCGTAGCATTAAATCCGGCTACTCCGCTGTCTGCTATAGAGTATGTGCTGCCTAAGGTGGACATGGTGCTTATCATGACGGTAAATCCGGGCTTCGGAGGACAAAAGCTTATTCCGTACACAGTAGACAAGGTGCGTGACTTAAAGGCGCTTCTTGAGAAAACAGGAAATAAGGCCGATATTGAGGTTGATGGAGGTGTCAATCTGGAGAATGTTGAGACACTGCTTGCGGCAGGCGCCAATATCATAGTAGCCGGAAGTGCAGTGTTTAGCGGAGATATAGAAGAAAATGTGACAGGTTTTCTTAATATTATGATGTAGCTGATGTGGATATATTATTCAGGAGAGGGATGATAAAATGCGTTATCTGATTGTATGTGGTGGAAAAATAGATAAGGAATTTGGCTTAAATGAGATAAAGACTGACGGAATAGATGCCATAATTGCGGCTGATAGCGGAATGGATTTTCTGTATGAAAACGGTGTCACACCTGATATAATTGTCGGCGATTTTGATTCAACCAAGACAAAGGCGTTAGAGTATTTTGATGGCAGGGGACAGACTGAGATACACAGGCTCAATCCCGTAAAGGATGATACCGACACAGAGTATGCCATAAGACTTGCGATAAAGCATGGCGCTCGAAGCATAGTGGTGCTTGGAGCAACAGGCAGCAGGATAGATCATGTACTAGGCAATATTTCACTTTTGGGAATAGGCCTGGAAAGTGGAACTGACATCAGCATTATCGATACAAACAACCGTATAAGGATGGCAGATAGGCCGGTAACCATCGAAAAATCAGCACAGTATGGCAGATTTGTCTCTCTTATAGCATTGACAGATGACAATGAGGTGAGTCTTAAGGGTTTTAAGTATCCTGTTACGGATTATTCCTTTGCCAGGTTTACATCGCTTGGCATATCCAATGAAATAGTCGATGACCATGCAGTGATTGATATTCATAGAGGAAAATTCATCATAATAGAGTCAAAAGATTGACTTTTTGGGAGTTTTGGGCTACTATGGTTTTAGAATTATTTCGGAAAAGTCTGATTAAAGGGGGATAATTTATTCAGTGTCAGATATGAAAAATGATGGGGTAACTATATGTTAGAGAAGTATTATTGCGGGGTAATCGAACAGATATACAATCGCATAGGAAAAGAGACTCGAAATATCGTAATGGCGAATTATAGCAATGATTTTTCGATTGAAAATCTTGAGGTTATAAGACGTTATCAAAGCAATGAGGATAACGTCTTTTTTGCGTACAGTGAGTTCTCTTACAATACGCTGGTCGGGGCTTATGAGCCATTTTTGGACATCATATGCAATATGCACAGGCGCTTTATAGGTGGAAGCTTTGACGAATTCCAAAAGGAGTGCGGTGTGTACTATCTGCACAGACAGGTGTTAAACAGCTATTATGAGACCGGTGAGTGTTTTAGAGAGGAAACAGTTCTGTTAAATGAAGTGGCATACGAGCAGAGACGCATGACTATGGCCATAGTTGACATGCTTAAGAGGCTTTCAGAAGTAAAGCCTTTGATGATTGTGATAAACAGATTCCAGATGGCATCGAAGAGCTCTATTGAAACCATCAAGTATCTGATAGACCATCCGTGTACCAATATCGGCATAGTGCTCGGAGTCAATGCCAATGTTAAGGGGGCTGACAGCACTGTTGAGGTGTGGGACCGTATAGTTGAGTCACTTGAGGACAGGAGTGCCATTTACTATATAGGCAGTGCCAGACCACTTAGAAACAGCGAAAAACCCACGGATGATGATGAACTGTATGTCACTACGAATTTTGAGCAGAGTATTCAGGAAGCGTCCAATACAATGGAGTTTCTGGATTATGAGCAGGCAAAGAGAGGCTGCCGGATTATAGAGCACAAGATTAAGTTTGAGGATGCATGGATTGATGAAAAAAGTCTGAAGCGTTTTTATATGGTATATGCGAGGACGTCTGTTTTACTGGGAGAGCTGTCAAAGGCGCTTGAGCTCACTAATGAGTACAGGGCATTGATACAGGAGAAAAACAGCGAGCATGATCTTTCTTTGTTTTATTTCATGAAGGGTACCTGTTATATGTATCAGGGCAAGCTTGATAAGGCGGAAGTCTGTGCAAAAAAAGCATATGACTATGCACTTTTGGCGAAGGATGATATGCTTGAATTCAAGTCTGAGCTTTTGTCCGTCATGATAAAGATGTCGGGCTGGTACAATATATTTTTCTGCGTACAGGATATACCTGTCAGTGACGAAATCATAGAAAAGCTCATAAAGCACGGATACAGGAATCATCTGGCACACATATATATATACGCATACGACAACAGCCGCGAGGTGGTGAAGCAGGCATTTCACGATGAGTCGGTACTAAAGCATTTTACAAAGGGACTTACTCTGGCAAAGGAGATAGGAAATGAGCAGCTTGTGTATGATGCATATCAGAAGACTATCATGCTTGCAAGCACAAACGGTCTCAATGAGATAGCGTTTTTGTATGTTATCCGCACATATGAGTTCATGAAGGAGCACGGCGATATATATGTTGCGAGAGTTCTTTCATCTATCGGCTACAATCTGAGTGCCATGGGTAAGAATGAGCTTGTAGACGATTATTACAACGCGGCGATCAATATGTTCTATTATCTGAAGATGCCGGAGGATATAGCAGAGGCATACTATAACAAGTCTCTTAATTATATCATGCAGGGCAAGTATAAGGGGGCTGTTCATGCACTTCTTCTTGCCATGAAGATTATAATAAAGCTCCATCTAAACAGCTTAAGAGTGTGCAACACGAGCAAGGTGTATGCTCTTTTAGCACTTGCCTCCATACTTTCCGGGGACAGATTCAGTTGTGAGCGTTATCTGCTTAGCTGCAAGCAGTTTCTTAATTACGTCATTTACAGGGTAATTGACAGCTCAAGGACAGAGGCTGTCCATGACTATGCCAGATGCGATGATGAGATGTTTTTGTACTCCTTTGCGTCAGCTATGCTCTTTTGCTATGATGGTAAAATGGAGGAGGCATTTTCTCGTTTTGAGGAAGCAGAGGGATATCTGGCAAATGCAGAGGGCAATGAGTTTTTCGCATATTCGATATATAGGGAAAGCAGGATTAAGCTGTTTGAGCAGCTTGGCAGAAATGAGCTTATAGAGCATGAGAGAATACTCTTAGATGCACACAATAAAAGGATGCATGAAATAGCTGAGGCAGCTCCGCTTGATATGTTAAAAAACATCAATCTGCAGTCACTGAGCGATGGCTTTATCAATGAGAGACAGATTAATCTGCTTGTAAAGCAGCAGGGACTTGCAACGGATTATCAGAGCGCTAAGCGCCAGATGGAGTTTATTTCCATATGGCAGACTATTGTCGATGTAAATGACCAGAAGAAGGAGATTATGATTGAAAATGCCATGAGCAATTTCATCAATCATTTCAGTCTGGACTGTGCGCTTATTATAGATCTGCATGCGAAGGAGCCGCAGGTGCTTTATAATGATACGGATTGTGATATGACAGATAAGATTATAAAGGGGATATGTGATATCATGATGGACTATCCGGAGGGCTTTGCCACATCAAAGATTGGAGAGGGCTTCTACGAGCATGAAAATATCATCTCGTACTTCGGTGTGGATGATGTATGTTCATTTGTCGCAGTGCCTTTTATCAAAAATGATGCGCTTTCAAGTGTGCTCATAGCATATGTGCGTATGAAGGACAACTGGCATGGCTCCATAGAGCGATACATGCTTAATGAGGATGATCTGAGCATTTTCAAGCTGTTGTTCAGAGAGCTTGAGTATTCCATTGCCCGTATTGAGGCCAATGAGAAGGCAAATGAGATGAACAGACGTCTGCAGCAGGCTGCGGTCACAGACATGCTGACCGGCATATACAACAGAGCAGGTATGTATCAGGAGATTGAAAAGCTTGAAAAGCGCATAAGTGTGACATCAGGTGGCATGGATGTGGGGCTTATGTTTATTGACCTTGACAACTTCAAGCACTATAATGATACATATGGTCATGATGTGGGAGATTTGATACTTAAGGAGATGGCCTCTGTGTTCAGGAAAGTGGCTAAGGACAGAGGCTTTGTGAGCAGATATGGCGGTGATGAGTTTATCATAGTTATTGAGTCATGTGCCAGATACGAGCTTGAGAATATTGCAAAGGATATCTATGCGAGGATTGCAGAGGCGGATGGCTTCAGCAGGCAGATAAAGAAATATCTCAACCATGACATAGAGTTTAATGAGGAAAAGAATATCACCTGTTCCATCGGTATTTCATATGAGAGAAATGTTACCAGTGAGAGTCAGATTACCGAGCTCATTAAGAAGGCGGATGATCTGATGTATACAGTAAAGACAGGCGAGAAAGGACACTATGCATTCTTTTAAATCTGATGAATTTAAGATAAGAGTACTGACAAAGGATGATGCGGAGGAGTACAATGCATTGCTTCGTTATGCTTTTCAGGTGACGGAGGCAGACCTTGCCGAGACAGGCTGGAAGGATGACGAAATCAAGCAGTCGAAGTTTCCGGTGCTTGAGAGAGCCGATGTGCTCGGCTGCTTCAATATCATTGACAAAAGAGAAGAGCTTGTGGCGCAGTTTGCGGTATATCCGCTCGATATGAATATATACGGTGAGCGCTACGAGGTGGGCTTTGTCACAAGTGTGTGCACATATCCTGAGTACACCGGCCATGGCCTCATGAAAAAGCTTATGAGAAAGAGCCTTACGAGGATGCGCGACAGCAACAAGTCGTTTGCTCTTTTATATCCATACTCCATACCTCTTTACAGAGGGCTTGGCTGGGAGATTATCTCAAACAAGATGACATATGTGATAAAGGACAGACAGATTCCTACAAAGCTCAAGGAGCCCGGTTATGTGCGCCGTGTGCAGTGGGATGATGAGCAGTTTAAGAAGCTTCATACTCATTTTGCCGCGAAGACTCACGGTTGTCTGTACAGAAACAATCTGGCTTGGGAGGAGTACTTCCGCTGGGATGAGGATGATACTATGGTGGCCATCTACTACAACGAGGATGATGAACCGTGCGGCTATATGGTGTATCTTATCAGCTCCGATGTCATGCACATCAAGGAGCTTATCTACTTAAACCGTGAGGCACAGCTTGGCCTGTGGGAATACATTCATGCGCATGATTCCATGATAGATGAGGTCAGGGGCAACAACTATTACAGCGAGCCTATCGCTTTTGAGCTCGATGACAGTGATATAAAGGAGACGATCAGACCATACGCCATGGGCAGAATCATCGACGTGGCGCAGTTTATTTCACAGTACAACTGTGACCCTGATGGTCCAGGCGGCTGCTTTAGCTTCGAGATAGAGGATGAGCTTCTGCCATGGAACAATGGCACATTCGTCATTGATTTTGAGAAAGGGCACTGTGCGCTTACCGACAAAAAGCCGCAGTATCACATTAGCATGTCTATTGGCACATTTACCACACTGCTTTTGGGCTACAAGAGTGCGGAGAGGCTTTTGCAGATGGGCAAAATACAGACTACATATGATGCTGTTGCCAAGCTTGACGATATTTTGTACCATGAGATACCATATGTATCTGACTATATATAATTATTCAGAACAACTGAGATAAGCTGCAGATTTTCCTGTTCTCAAGGTGGCTTTGAATAACTACAAATAAAAATCATAAATAAAAGGAAAATAATATGTCAAATTATGTGATTAGCTGCTGTTCAACAGCAGATCTTACCAGAGAGCATATGCTTTTAAGGGATATTAAGTACGCGTGCTTTCACTATGAGCTCGACGGCAAAGAGTATATGGATGATTTAGGACAGTCCATGTCACTGCCGGATTTCTACAAGGCAATGGAAGCCGGTGCCATGACAAAGACCTCGCAGATCAATCAGGAGGAGTACATGGAGTACTTCAGGCAGTTTCTGGATGAGGGATATGATGTGCTTCACTGTGCGCTAAGCTCCGGTATATCAGGTACAGTCAACTCTGCAAGGCTTGCAAAGGAGGCTCTGGAGGAGGAGTATCCTGACAGAAAGATATATGTGATCGATTCGCTGGCAGCATCGTCAGGTTTTGGACTTTTGATGGATAAGCTCGCTGACCTTAGGGATAGCGGCATGGATATTGATACACTGGCGAATTGGACCATGGAGCACAGGCTTGAGGTGAACCACTGGTTCTTCTCATCAGACCTTACATTTTTTATCAGGGGAGGCCGTATCTCAAAGACCGCGGGCTTCGTGGGAAATGTGCTGAATATCTGTCCTTTCATGAATGTGAGCAATGAGGGAAAGCTTATTGTGCGTGAGAAAATCCGTACCAAAAAGAAGGCGATAAAGGAGATGCTTGTGAAGATGCAGGCGCTCTGCAAGGACGGTGCCGATTATTCGGATAAGGTCTATATATCAAATTCCGCATGCTATGAGGATGCTAAAGCCGTAGCTGATCTGATAGAGGCTGCCTTTCCTAAGATGAAGGGCAAGGTAGAGATAAATGATATCGGTACGACTATAGGAAGCCACACCGGTCCCGGAACAGTTGCATTATTTTTCTGGGGCAATAAGAGAGAGGATTAGTCAGATATTTTGACCTGAATATCTGATTAGAATAATCAAAATCAATAAAGTTGATTATATTTTTATAAAAAATTAAATTACATCAATCAAAGTGATTAAATATAATCATTCCAATAACTGCGCTTATGTGTTACAATTATATCAGTTCAAACGAAAAGAGGTTTTAAGATGAAAGGATATGAAAAATACGAGCGCAGTTATTTTCTGCCTCCTGAATGCACTTATGACTGGGTTAAGAAGGATTATATAGATAAAGCACCACTGTGGTGTTCGGTTGATTTACGTGATGGCAACCAGGCTCTTATCGAGCCGATGAGCCTTGAGGAGAAGCTTGACTTCTTTAAGATGCTTGTAGATATAGGCTTTAAGGAAATCGAGGTAGGTTTCCCGGCAGCCTCTGAGACAGAGTTCAATTTCACAAGAGCTCTTATTGAGAGGGATATGATTCCGGACGATGTCACTATACATGTGCTGACACAGGCCAGAGAGCATATCATCAAGAAGACCTTCAAGGCACTTGAGGGAGCACCGAGAGCGGTTGTACATCTGTACAATTCCACATCTGTTGCACAGCGTGAGCAGGTGTTTAAAAAGTCAAAGGAAGAGATAAAGCAGCTTGCAGTTGACGGAGCTATCTTACTTAGAGACCTTGCAGCAGAGACTGACGGTAATTTTCGTTTCCAGTATTCACCGGAGAGCTTTTCGGGCACAGAGGTGGATTATGCGGTTGATGTGTGCAACGCAGTGCTTGATATATGGCAGCCAAAGGCTGACAACAAGGCCATCATCAATATCCCTACCACAGTAGAGAATGCTATGCCGCATGTTTTTGCCACACAGATTGAGTACATCAATAAGCACCTCAAGTACAGAGACGGAGTAGTGCTGTGCTTGCATCCTCACAATGACAGAGGCTGCGGTGTTGCTACATCAGAGCTTGGTGTGCTTGCGGGAGCTGAGGAGATAGAGGGTACACTGTTTGGAAACGGTGAGAGAACAGGAAATGTCGATATCGTGACACTTGCCATGAATCTTTACTCACACGGAGTGGATCCACAGCTTGATTTTTCAAATCTGCCTGAGATCAGGGAGAGGTATGAGACATATACCAGAATGAAGGTAGGAGAGAGACAGCCATACGCGGGAGACCTTGTATTCTCTGCATTTTCAGGCTCACATCAGGATGCTATCTCAAAGGGCATGGCATGGAGAGAGGAAAAGCAGCTTGATAAGTGGACAGTTCCATATCTGCCTATAGATCCAAAGGATGTCGGCAGGACATACGAGGCTGATGTTATCCGTATCAACAGCCAGTCAGGAAAGGGCGGAGTGGCTTATATCCTTAAGCAGAGCTTCGGTATCAATGTGCCACAACAGATGAGAGAGCAGGTAGGATACATGGTCAAGCAGGTATCTGACGAGGAGCACAAGGAGCTTTCACCTGATTGGGTACACAGTATCTTTACAGACAATTATGTGGATTTCCATCCATATTTTACTATACCGGAGTGTCACTTTAAGCAGGTGAACGGCATTTTCGCAGAGGCAGTCATTTTACACAATGACAGCACCAGAAAGGTAGATGCCAACGGAAACGGACGTCTAGATGCAGTCAGCAATATAATAAAGCAGTATTTTGACATCAGCTTTGAGCTTACCGTATACGAGGAGCATGCGCTTTCACACGGCTCTTCATCAAAGGCTATGGCATACGTGGGTATCACAGTTGACGGCAAGATGTTCTGGGGCGCAGGTGTGGATGAGGATATCATCAAGGCATCAATCGGAGCACTTGTTGTTGCAGTAAACCATTACCTTGCCACAAAGGCTGACAGCCATGTGAAGGATGAGCGTTATATCGCCATGCTCAACTTCATACAGGCCAACTACAAGACAGTATCGCTTGCAGATATGGCTGCACAGTTCAACCTGACAGAGCCTTATATCTCAAAGTACATAAAAGAGAAGTCAGGCAAGACCTTCGGAGAGCTGGTCACAAATGCCAAGATGAAAAAGGCACGCACACTGCTTAGAAACAGCATTACAACTGTTGAGAATATCGCAATCGAGGCAGGATATCAGAATGTGGAGCATTTTAACAGACAGTTCAAGAAGCTGTATGGAATGACACCGCTTGAGTACAGAAATTCAAGCACAAAATAAGCTGCTACAGCATTTTAATATAACCGGATCAATATGCTAAATGACAATTCATTCAGTCATATTGGTCCGGTTTATTTTTAAAATTGTATAAAAATAGGAACAATGGGCTATTGATTGTATTTTATCAAGTAATTTGTTGTTTTTACAACGGATTATCTGTACAATGCGGGTATAATATAAATAAAAGAAAAGCAACTATTTTAATTACAGTTTTAGAAAGAGAGGAACGTACATGAGCAATAAAACTAGCGCAGTTGTTAAGACAAACCCAAGAAAGGCTGTCATGATCGGATGTGGATTCGTTGGTTCGGCATCGGTTTTTGCACTTATGCAGAGCGGTCTTTTTTCTGAGATAGTTCTCATTGACGCTGATAAGGACAAGGCAGAGGGAGAGGCTATGGATATAAGCCACGGTATTCCTTTTGCCAGACCTATGAAGATATATGCAGGTGGTTATGATGATGTGGCAGATGCTGCTATCATTGTTGTTTCTGCAGGTGCGGGACAAAAGCCGGGCGAGACAAGGCTTGATCTGGTAAATAAAAATGTAGCAATCTTCAAGAGCATCATCCCGGAGATTGCAAAGAGAAACTTCGGTGGAATCTTACTTATCGTAGCAAACCCTGTAGATATTTTGACACAGGTGGCACAGAAGCTTTCAGGGCTTCCTGAGGAGCGTGTCATCGGTTCGGGCACCGTGCTTGACAGTGCAAGACTTAAGTACGCGCTCGGAGAGCACCTTGAGGTGGACAGCCGAAGCGTACATGCATTTATCGTAGGTGAGCATGGAGACAGTGAGGTGGTTGCATGGTCATCAGCCAATGTTTCCGGAGTGGAGCTTCACAAGATGTGCGAGATGAGAGGTCACTATAAGCACAAGGAGAATACAGAGGAAATCGCTGCAAACGTAAAGAACAGTGCTTACGAGATAATCAACAGAAAGCATGCAACATATTACGGTATCGCAATGTCTGTCAGACGTATCTGCGAGGTGATCATGCGCGATGAGAAGTCTATTCTTCCTGTCTCACACATGATGCACGGACAGTACGGCATCGATGGTGTGGTTCTCTCAATGCCTGCAATCGTTGGAGCAGACGGAGTGGAGAGCGATATCCCAATCGAGTTAAACGGCGAGGAGGCTTTAAAGCTCAAGGAGTCTGCTGATGCACTTAAGAGCATTATCGATGGGCTTGAGCTGTAAATGTCAGGCTCTTAATATTATTTCGTAATATTAAACTTATATAAAATACTACAAATTCAGTATGGTTTGGGGTATAATAAAAACTGTCGGGCTGCATATTATTATGTGCCTGGCAGTTCTTTTAGTTAATGACAGATAACTTTAGAACTACTTAGAGCAAAAAGGAGTATATATAATGAGCGAAAGAAAACAAATCCATCAGGAGTTTCTGAAAGGCGAAAGAGCGCTGTTTGCAAGCAACGACATGGATATATATGATACAATTTTTGATGATGGAGAGTCACCTCTTAAGGAGAGCCATGGCATTAGTCTGACAGGCTGCTTTTTCCGTTGGAAGTATCCGCTGTGGTATTGCAGTGACATAGAAGTAAAGGACTGTACATGGTTTGACATGGCGCGTGCGGGAGTCTGGTATACAGACAATATCTCTGTCACAGATTCAATAGTTGAGGCACCTAAGAACTTCAGGCGCTGTAATAATTTAAAGCTTAAAAATGTGACGTTTCCGAATGCCCAGGAGACACTCTGGAGCTGTGACCATGTCGATATCGAGAATGTTTCGGCAAAGGGAGATTATTTTGGCATGAATACAAATAATCTTACCATGAAGAATTTCCAGCTTGTCGGCAACTATTCGTTTGACGGCTCAAGGAATGTAGAGGTGCACAATTCAAAGCTTATCTCAAAGGATGCTTTCTGGAATACGGAAAATGTCACAGTCTATGATTCATTTATCACAGGTGAATACCTTGGGTGGAACGCAAAGAATCTGACACTGATAAACTGTACAATCGAAAGCTTGCAGGGGCTTTGCTATATAGACAATCTTGTTATGAAAAACTGCAAGCTGATAAACACCACGCTTGCCTTTGAGTATTCATCGGTGGATGCAGAGATTTGCAGCAAGGTGGACAGCGTTTTGAATCCGACAAGCGGAGTGATAAGGGCAAAGGAGATTGGCACACTGACTATCGAAAAGGACAGAGTTGACCCATCAAAGACAAAGATAATATGTGAAGGAAAATAATCTATGTATGATTTTGACACTGTTGTAGACAGAAGAAATACAGGCTCATTAAAGTGGAATGTGGCGGAAAATGAGCTCCCGATGTGGGTGGCAGATATGGATTTTAAGACAGCACCGCAGATAATAGATGCAATTTCAGCGCGTGTTTCTCACGGAGTGTTTGGCTATTCCATTATTCCGGATGAGTGGAATGATGCGTATATGTCGTGGTGGGACAGACGCCATGGGCTTAAAATCGAAAGGGACAGCCTGATTTTTTGCACAGGAGTCGTACCGGCCATATCATCTACAGTGCGAAAGCTCACAACCCCCGGTGAGAATGTGCTTATCATGACACCTGTATACAATATATTTTTTAATTCCATATTCAATAACGGCGTAAATGTGTTAGAAAGCCCGCTTGGGTACGAAAACGGCAGATATTTCGTGGATTATGACAGGTTAGAGCATGACCTTTCCAACCCACAGACCACGCTTATGATATTTTGTAACCCTCACAATCCATGCGGCATCATCTGGACAAAGGAGGAGCTTGCGAAAATAGGGGCACTCTGCAAGAAGCACAATGTGACGGTCATCTCCGACGAGATACATTGCGATATCACAGCACCGGGAAAGTCCTACGTGCCGTTTGCTGCAGCATCAGAGGACTGCGCCGATATCAGCATCACCTGTATGGCACCGACCAAGTGCTTCAATATGGCAGGCTTACAGACTGCGGCAGTGATGGTGCCAAATAAGCTTCTGCGTCACAAGATATGGCGAGCATTAAACACAGACGAGGTGGCGGAGCCAAACGCATTTGCTATCACTGCAGCAGTCGCAGCATTCACAAAGGGTGAGCCGTGGCTTGAGGAGCTTCGAACATATCTCTGGGAAAACCGCAAAACAGTCTGCAGCTTCGTGGAAGAAAACCTGCCGCAGATACACATAGTGGATGCCGATGCAACATACCTCATGTGGCTTGACTGCAGCGCACTCACAGATGATTCTGTGGCATTTACGCAGATGATTCGTGAAAAAACAGGCCTTTATCTGTCTGAGGGAGCTGAGTTTGGAGGCAACGGCCGCTACTTTGTGCGATTAAATATCGCATGCCCAAGGTCAGTGCTTATGGAAGGACTTGACAGGCTAAAGAGAGCCCTTGCTTAAGCTGTTTTTAGAAAAAAATAAGACCGGTGATCGGCCGGTCTTATCTGATATAATTAAACATTTATGGCATACAAGATTTAAAAATATATCATGCATACGTTTGTTTTCTGATTCGATAGTTAGTATACACTAACATAAATTAGATGTCAATAACAAATGTGGAATTTTGTGATTTTTTCGGATTTCTATAAATCACGTACAAATCAAAAAGAAAAGTTTTGCAAACAATAAAATGTGTGTTATAATAATATAACTGAATGAAAACGAACGAAAATAAACTCACGGGGGTATTCGAAATGCGAAACAACGAATCATCAGAAAACTATTTAGAGACCATACTTATTCTCAGCAAGAAGCTTCCTGTGGTACGCTCAGTTGATATAGCAAATGAGCTTGGATTTAAGAAATCCAGCGTGAGTATAGCCATGAAGAACCTTAGGGAAAAGAACAATATCACAGTAAGTGATGCAGGTTTTATCACACTCACAGAGTCAGGAAGACAGATAGCAGAGATGATATACGAAAGACATGAGCTTTTGTCAGAGTGTCTTGAGAAGCTCGGCGTAGATAAGGAGATTGCCGCTGAGGACGCATGCCGTATAGAGCATGTCATCAGTCCTGAGAGCTTTGAAGCAATCAAGAAGCATATACATAAGTGCTAGAATAATTTATTTTAACTGTAATCGTTATTTGTTACATTTGGGTGTGGCAAACGATTTGGCGAATGAAACCAGTACCGCAGGGCACTGGTTTTTTTAGTGTATTGTTTTTCTTGTATATATGAGAAAAATCATCTATAATAGTGAAGCTGTTAACGTTGTCTGTTATACAGAGTCGTAAACGGTAACATAAAATCAGGAAGGGGAAAAGATGAAACAGATATTAAAGTATTTGAAGGAGTACAAAAAGGAATGTATCTGTGCTCCATTATTTAAGCTGCTCGAGGCATCCTTCGAGCTTATAGTACCGCTTGTTATGGCGGCAATCATTGATAACGGAATTTCGGCTTTGGACAAGCCATATATATGGAAGATGGGAGGCGTGCTGGTGCTGCTTGCGGCAGTCGGTCTGATAAGCTCAGTCACAGCACAGTATTTTGCGGCTAAGGCGGCAGTTGGTTTTTCAACAAAGCTTCGCCATATATTGTTTGAAAAGATAGAGTCATTGTCATTCTCAAAGATGGATACAGTGGGCACATCGACACTTATCACGAGGATGACAAGCGATATAAACCAGGTACAGTCAGGAGTCAATCTGGTGCTTCGCCTGTTCCTTCGCTCACCATTTATTGTGTTTGGAGCTATGGCAATGGCTTTTACAGTAAATGTAAGAGCGGCAATGGTTTTTGTAGTTACTATACCTTTGCTTTCAATAGTGGTATTCTCAGTCATGGTTGCAAGTCTTCCGCTTTACAAAAAGGTGCAGAGCTCTCTTGACACAGTGCTTTCGCACACCAGGGAGAATTTAGAGGGAACCAGGGTTATAAGAGCGTTCAATAAGCAAAATGATGAGATTGACAGTTTCAACAGGGACAATGAGTTTTTAACCAATATGCAGCAGGTTGTAGGAAGAATCTCAGCACTCACCAATCCTCTTACCTTTATCATTATAAATATTGCAACAATCGCGGTTATCGTATCGGGAGGCAAGCAGGTATACGCAGGAATACTCACGCAGGGCGAGGTTGTGGCACTTGTAAACTATATGTCACAGATACTTGTCGAGCTGATAAAGCTTGCAAACCTTATCGTACAGGTGACAAAGGCAGTGGCGTGCGGCAACCGTATAGCGGATGTGCTTTCCATACCATCTAAGCTTCCTGAGAAAAATCCTAAGCTTATTGATGCAAAGGACGGCGCACCTGAGGTTGAGTTTGACCATGTCTGCATGATCTATGAGGGGGCAGCCGATGAGACACTCACAGATATAAGCTTTACAGTGCAAAAAGGGCAGACAATCGGTATCATCGGTGGTACAGGCTCAGGAAAATCAAGCCTTGTGAATCTCATTCCGAGGTTTTATGATGCCACAAAGGGCACTATAAGGATTCAGGGAAATGATATAAATGATTACGACGCAGTGCAGCTTCGCGACAAAATCGGTGTCGTAATGCAAAAGGCAGTGCTTTTTGCAGGAACGATAGCTGACAACCTGCGCTGGGGCAAAAATGATGCCACAGAGGAGGAAATGTGGAAGGCGCTTGATATAGCACAGGCCACAGAGGTTGTAAAGGGCAAAGAGGGCGGTCTTGACTACATGATAGAGCAGGGCGGCAAGAACCTATCAGGCGGTCAGAAGCAGCGTCTTACAATTGCCAGGGCGGTTGTAAAGGATCCTGACATACTGATACTTGACGACAGTGCATCGGCACTTGATTTTGCTACAGATGCGAGCCTTCGCGCGGCATTAAAGGACATGCATGGTGACAAGACAATATTTATCGTGTCACAGCGTACCTCATCTATCCAGTTTGCGGACAATATCATAGTGCTTGACGACGGACAGATGGTTGGCTTTGGACCACATGAAAAGCTGCTTGAGACATGCGAGACCTACAAAGAGATATATGATTCACAGTTTAAAAAAGAGTCGGATATGACTAAACAAAAGGAGGTGTAGAGAATGGCTACGGATAATGCGAAGATGAATAAAGCAGGCACAATGCGCAAGGTACTAAGCTACATGAAAAGATATATCCCTTTGCTTGTGATTTCTCTTGCCCTGTCTGTTGTTACAGTGGCGCTTACGCTTTATTTCCCAATCCTCACAGGTCGCGCGATAGATTTGATTGTAGGAAAAGGAAAGGTTGATTTTTCGGCTATGACAGCCATCCTTACAAGGGCAGCAATAATAGTAGTCATAGCGGCAGCAGCCCAGTGGCTTACAAATATCTGCAACAACAAGATGACCTACAACATAGTGAGGGACATAAGGCATGATGCATTTTTAAACATTGAAAAAATGCCGCTGTCCTATATTGACAGCCACTCACACGGTGATATGGTCAGCCGTATCATCGCCGATGTAGATACATTTTCAGAGGGACTTCTGATGGGCTTTACACAGCTCTTTACAGGAATTGCAACAATAGCAGGCACACTTATTTTCATGCTCACGATAGATGTGAAGATATCATGCATTGTAGTGCTCATCACACCTCTGTCGCTTTTTGTGGCAAGCTTTATCACTAAAAAGACATATTCCATGTTTCAGCTGCAGACAAGAACAAGGGGAGAGCAGACATCACTCATCGACGAGATAGTGGGAAATGAAAAGGTCGTACAGGCCTTCAATCATGAGGATGAGGCGCTTGAGCAGTTTGACGAGATAAATGACAGATTACAAAAATGCTCACTGCGGGCAACATTTTTCTCAAGTCTTACAAATCCGAGTACACGTTTTGTGAACAGTCTCGTGTATGCCGGAGTCGGAATCTTTGGCGCCATGAGTGCACTCACCGGCGGAATCACAGTAGGACAGCTTTCATGCTTCTTATCATATGCCAACCAGTACACCAAGCCGTTCAACGAGATATCAGGTGTCATCACAGAGCTTCAGAACGCACTTGCCTGTGCTGCGCGTATCTTTGAGCTGATTGAAGAGGAAAAGGAGATACCGGATGCTTCGGATGCGGTAACACTTGGTGAGGCAGACGGACGCGTGGACATCGAGGATGTTTATTTCTCATACGTGCCGGATAAAAAGCTTATCGAGGATTTCAATCTCCATGTAAAGCCGGGACAGCGCGTGGCTATCGTAGGACCGA
The DNA here is from genome assembly GCA_934365945.1 of uncultured Agathobacter sp. GTDB lineage: Bacteria > Bacillota > Clostridia > Lachnospirales > Lachnospiraceae > Roseburia. The sequence goes on from CAKRNE010000011.1 coordinate 67,308, forward strand.
CAGGCTGTGGAAAGACGACAATTATCAATCTGCTTATGAGGTTTTACGATGTAAACAGTGGAACAATTAAGGTGAGCGGACACGATATCAGAAAAATCACACGAGAGAGTCTTCGCGACAACTATGGTATGGTGCTTCAGGAGACATGGCTCAAGAAGGGTACAATCCGTGACAATATCATAATGGGAAAGCCTGATGCCACAGATGAGGAAATCATTGCAGCAGCAAAGGCATCCCATGCACACAGCTTTATCAGACGTCTGCCGAAGGGCTATGACACTGAAATCGGTGAGGACGGCGGCAGCCTGTCACAGGGGCAGAAGCAGCTTTTATGCATCACAAGAGTCATGCTCTGTTTGCCACCTATGCTGATATTGGATGAGGCAACATCATCGATTGATACACGTACAGAGATTAAGATTCAGAAGGCATTCCTTACCATGATGCAGGGCAGAACCAGCTTTATAGTGGCTCATCGTCTGTCTACCATAAGGGAAGCGGATATTATCCTTGTTATGAAGGATGGAAAGATTATAGAGCAGGGCAATCATGAGAGCCTGCTTGCAGCAGATGGATTTTATGCAAACCTCTATAATAGCCAGTTTGCATAGCATAGAGGCTATATAAGGACATATAATACGGGGCGTAAGCCGCCGGAGTGACTGCCCTGCAGCAGAGGCGTTCTCTCGTTCGCTACGCTATGCTGCCAAGATACTGTACGAATTATGCTTTTTAGGGCTTCTATGCCCGACAAAACCGTCGAAACGCGCCGTCCATGGCGCGTTTCTCCTTGAGCTCCCATCCGTGGGAGCTCATTTTTGTGTATCGTGTGCATAATTCTACAGTAGCTAGGCAGCTTCGCTATGCGCTTACGAAAGAGCGCCTCTGCTGCAGGGACAGTCACTCCGGCGGCTTACGCCCCTTACGCTGTGGCTGAAAGCTTTTTTGTTGAAAAATTTAATATTGGCAAGTCACGTAACATACTTTTTTGTAAAAGGAGTAGTGGAAAATACTTCAATGTAAGCAGATTTTAATACACTTTTAGATGGAAAAATTGCATGAATATAGCGAAAGAGTAAGGGAAGGCGACCGGCGCATGGGGGATTGGCCCGCCCGGCAGAGGTGCTCCCGAAAGAGCGACTAGCGCAGCGGCTTAGATACTGTAGAATTATGCCCATGAAACGCAGAAATGCCCCGGCATGGACGCCGGGGCAAGGAGAAATCGCGCCATGGACGGCGCGTTTCGACGGTTTCGTCAAGCATAGAAACCCTAAAAAGTATAATTCGTACAGTATCTTAGCTGCGTAGCGTTAGCTCGTCGGGAGCACCTCTGCCGGGCGGGCCAATCCCCCATGCGCCGGTTGCCTTCCCGTATTATTAATTACTGCGCAGCATCAGGAGCCACATACGAGTATGCATTGGACATCTTTGCAGCATTGTTTGTCAGAGTGACAGCCTCTCTGTAGTAGGCAACAACAGGAGTGCCCTTATCCACAGCATTGAACAGCTGCTCTGCAAAAGCAGGCGGCACATTGATACAGCCGTGTGAGCCTGAGGTTTTGTAAATGGTTCCTCCGAAGGTATCACGCCAGCCGGCATCATGTATACCTATATTGTAGGCAAACGGCATGAAATAGCTGACAGGAGAAGAGTAGCCCTCACCGACAAGAGTAGCATTTCGCTGCTTGTATACAATCTTGTATACACCATCTACTGAGCCATTCTGACGGGCGAGATTACCTGATACGAAATCAGACTCCATCTGGAGAGCACCGTCCTTGTAATACCACATGTGCTGCTTTGTGTAATCAATCTCTATGTATGTATTGCCGATGTCGTCAGCGCCACGGTAGAGTGCGGTCTGCTCGTAAACAGGCTCTCTTTCCACAGGCTTGCCTCCTTCTAAATCTGAAAGGAGCTGGGCTTTCTCGTTTTTCTTGCTGACTACCCATCCGTAGTCACCACCGCCTATTTCAATAGTGTCACCGGACGATGTCTTGAATGAGCGCTTGCGGCCGAAGGTGTTGTATTTGGAAGCAAGCTGCTGGACATATTTAGTGACCTTGGCATCATCTATGCTCACGCTGCCGTCATCTGAGATGCTTAGCATATCAAGGATTTTAGCTGAGTCAAGCTTCTCATCGGCACCCTCAATTTTGTAGGTGACGGTTGAAGCAGTGTATTTGTCGAGAGCCTCTTTTTCATTTTTGATCGTATCGCTGTCCTTTGTGATTTTTGGAGCTTCATAACAGTCATCGCTTAGGGCAAGCTTCGGAAGCTCGTTATCCAGGGCATCCTTTACCTCGGCAAGGATGCTGTCATATATCGGCTTACAGCCATTTTTCTCTTCAATCACATTGTATTCGCCGTCTTTTATCTCAATGTGGGCATCCTCTGGATTTTCAATGTATTCATCACTAAAAATATCAAGCGCCTTGAGCTTTTCCGCCAAAGCAGCATCGTCATATTTGGATGAACCCTTTAGTGTATAGCTTTGAGCTTTGAAAAGACTGACAGGCCATGTAAAAGCATTCTGGCTTTTTAAAATTTGTTCCTCGTCACCGTTTGAGACATATTCGTAGGAAAAATCAGGCCCATTGAGTGAAAAGCTGTTGCCCTTTCTGTCAGTGATTGTGAGCAGATAGTCGCGGCTTAGGGCTGTATTTTTTTCTAATGCCTCTTTTGCGGTTTTTCCTGCGTATTTTACAGAGTTAATCTTTGTGTTGAACAGATAGTGGCTGCTAAAATAAAAGGCAAAGCCAAGATAAACAGCCAAAAGCACACCAAGCACAACGGCGCAGGTTATAAGCACTTTTTTCTTCATGTAAATAGACCTCCTTGGAGATATGCTGTTGCTGCCCACACCGGTGTGCAGGCAGCAGCTAAATATCAGTTACATCTGTGAAGATGTGACACATCCATATAGTCAGGCAGACCATTCTTGTAGGCTACAGCGGTTTCTCCCTGAATAAGTGGCTTTAAGTATTCGATAAGCTCAGGCTTCACATCATTGCCCGCATCATTAATCCATTCTCTTGGCACAGACTTGGCCTCGTTTGCGATATCCTTGATAGCAGAATATGTGTATTCCACCTGATAAGGATCATTTGAGATGCGCTTCAAGCATACCATTGATGCGGTCACACCCTCTGCTGCAATCGCAACACCCTTTTTACCCTGAGCAAATGATTCCTCGATATCGGTTAATGATGCAAGGTGTGAGGCACAGCGCTGGAGCACGTTTACCTCTACAGAGCGTACCTTAACGCCGATATTTTCCTTCACGATGAACTCAAGAGCTTTTCCGGCACCGCTTAGCTGCTGGTGTCCGAACTGGTCGCATGCGGCCTTTGATGATGTAATGTATGAGCCTTCTGCGTCATGTATTCCTTCGGATACGGCAACTATTACATTGTTGGTGTGCTCGAGGGCTTCTTTTATATCGGCAACAAATTTGTCCTTGTCAAAATCTACCTCAGGCAGATAGATAAACTGAGGCGCTGTATTGTACTCATTACGTGCGAGAGCGGAAGCGGCAGTGAGCCATCCTGCGTCACGTCCCATGATTTCAACGATTGTCACACTCTTAACAGCATAGATAAAGGTGTCGTGGGCTATCTCAAGCATGCTTGATGCGATATATTTGGCGGCAGAGCCAAAGCCCGGAGTGTGGTCTGTCATGCACAGGTCATTGTCGATGGTCTTTGGAATTCCTACAATTTTCACATCACTGTTGATTTTTTTGGCATAATCGGATAACTTTAATACGGTATCCATCGAATCATTTCCACCGATGTAAAAGAAAGCCTTTATAGAAAGCTTATCGAACTGGTGGAAGATGTATACATATGGTGAATCATCATCCTTGTAATCCGGGAGCTTATGACGGCATGAGCCAAGATACATGGCAGGTGTGGTCTTAAGCTTTTCAAGATTAGCATCATCTGCAAAAATATCTGACAGATTGAGATAATTCTCATTTAATATGCCGAGTATTCCGTTTACGGCGCCATAGCAGATATCGTATTTCTCAGAGCTTTTTACTCCTGCGATGACTCCTGCAAGGCTTGCGTTGATTGCAACAGTTGGGCCGCCTGACTGGGCGACGATACAGTTTGACTGATTCATTGTAATCTCCTTATTGTGTATTTTAACTATTCTCTGCTGTAAGAATAGTTATGGTATAGTTTAAAATGATTACTAAAGGCGCATGGCATATGCACCGCATAACCATATAGATTGTAGTATCAAACATTATTTTTAGCAAGGGTTAAAATGAAAAATATGAATAAATACGAAAATTGCTTACTGTGTCCCAGAAAATGTGGGATTAACAGAGCTAAAGGACAAACAGGTGTCTGTGGTGTTTCATCTGAAATAAAGGTGGCGCGCGCAGCGCTTCATTACTGGGAGGAACCATGTATATCAGGAAAAAAAGGAAGCGGAGCTGTATTTTTCTCAGGCTGCAGCTTACACTGTGTGTTCTGCCAGAACAGGGAGATTTCTGACGGAAAAGCGGGAAAGGTGATCAGTAAAGAGAGGCTGAGTGATATTTTTTTGGAGCTTAAGGCTAAAGGTGCCAATAACATCAATCTTGTCACACCGGGGCAGTATATCCCGGATATAGTGTGGGCGGTAAGTGATGCAAGGCGCCGCGGCATGGAGCTTCCTATTGTATACAATACGAGTGGATATGAAAATGCAGATGAATTAAAGCAGCTTGAAGGGATAGTGGATGTGTATCTTCCCGATTTTAAATATATGGACAGCGCGCTTTCTGCAAAGTATTCAAGAGCAAAGGATTATCCGTCTGTCGCAAAGCAGGCAATTTCAGAGATGATCAGACAGCAGCCAAGGGTCGTGATTGACCATGCGACGGGACTCATACAAAAGGGCGTTATAGTGCGACAGCTTCTATTGCCGGGGCATGTGAATGATGCAAAGACTATACTTAAATATCTGCATGACACATATCAAGATAGCATATACATAAGCATGATGAGCCAGTTTACGCCGATTGCTCTAAAGGATTATCCGGAGATAAACCGCACAGTGACGAGGAGAGAGTATGAAAGGCTTATTGACTATGCTATTAAAATAGGTATCACGAATGCATTTATACAGGAGGGGAACGTGGCAAAGGACAGCTTCATACCGGCATTTGACTGCGAGGGAGTATAATATCTACCGGATTTCTTAATAAAATAGTAAGAATTGTCAGGCAAAAATGACTGGATTTTGTGACACCTGTGTAGTACTATGGTTATGTAATATTTTGTAACTGTGAAGGCGTTCAACAGTTACGATATTTTATTATTGCCTGCGTGCCGGTGTGACAAACGATGATGTGTTTAAATCACACAGGCTGCATTATTCAGTAGAGGATACAGTGATGAGAAATATAGGAGAACAGCAGATAATAATTGAATGTCCGAATACCATCTTTCATCTTTACATTGACAGTGAGGATGAGCTTTCAAAGGTTAAGGTGTTTATGAACAATATGAAGCATGTTGATTCGATAAGTCTAGATGATATATACAACTGGTGCAACAGACAGCATGTGCAGTACACGACGACATTTAATTATGACAGTAAAATGACCTGGACAGAAATGATAAAATCCTACATATTTTACTTCAGACAGAAGCTTAGATATGTAAATAACAGTGATAGGATGATAGAAACATGAGATACCCTGAATTTCTAAAGGATAGAGGAACAATTGGTTTTGTGGCGCCTTCGATGGGCTGTACAACAGAGCCGTATAAGAGTGCCTTCGATAACGCTATCAAAAGATTTCACAGCATGGGCTATAAGACTATAGAAGGACCTAACTGCAGGTGTGACAGCGGCATAGGCATCAGCAATACACCAAAGAAGTGTGCAGAGGAGCTGAACGAGAGCTATGCTTCTGCTGACAGCGATGTGCTCATATCCTGCGGTGGTGGAGAGCTGATGTGCGAGGTGGTGCCTTATATTGATTTTGAGCGCATAAGGCAGTCAAAGCCGAAATGGTATATGGGCTATTCCGACAACACGAATTTCACATTTTTGGAGGCCACTATTGCTGACACAGCGGGTATTTACGGGCCGTGTGCAGGCAGCTTTGGCATGGAGGTGTGGCATGAGTCGCTTACAGATGCGTTTGATCTGCTTTGTGGCAAAAAGCGCACGTTTACCAATTACCCTATGTGGGAGAAGGAATCAATAAAGGATGAGAATGCTCCTTTTGTAGGCTACAACCTGACTGAAAAGTCGTGCATCAGCTCTATTCCTGCAGCGGCAAAGGAAAACAGTATTTCCATAAGAGGCAGGCTGCTTGGAGGCTGCATGGACTGTCTTATAAATCTGCTAGGTACATCGTTCGACCATGTAAGGGAATTTAATGAGCGCTACAGTGATGATGGCATTATATGGTTCCTAGAGGCTTGTGACCTTAATGTGATGAGCATGAGAAGAGCCATGTGGCAGATGACAAATGCCGGATGGTTTTCAAATGTTAATGGCTTTCTTATCGGGCGTCCGGCGCACTTCGGAGAGGAAATGTTTGGCATAGACCACAGACAGGCGCTTTCATCACTGCTTAAAGAGTTTGATGTGCCGATTATCATGGATCTGGATATAGGACATATGTCTCCGATGATGCCTGTGGTATGCGGAAGCATGGCAGATGTCAGCTTCGATGGAAGCAGCTTTACCATTTCGTATGATATAGAGCAGTAGATTGGAGGAAAAATGATTAGATTAATAAAGAAAAAAGCAAAGAGTATTGTATGCGGCGTACTTGCTGTGGTTACACTGTTTACGATGAATCCGGCTGTATTTGCCACAGAGAGCGCTGCACAGGCTGATACTGCTGCAAGTGTTGAAGCATCGGCGGGCGACAACAGTGCTGCAGCCGATAATAGTACTGCAGACAGCACCACGGCAGCAGGCGGCGAGGCCAATGACAAGGTGACTATCAGCAAAAACGATAAGCCATACTTAAGCCTTGGAGCAGACCTTACACCGGATCAGAGAGCGACAGTACTTGGCTTTATGGGAATCGAGCTTACCGATCTGGACAAATATGATGTGGTCTATGTAAATAACGATGAGGAGCACAAGTACCTTGATTCATACATCAGCAAGAGCGAGATTGGCACAAGGTCACTTTCCTCAGTGCTCATTACAGAGGATAAAAAGGGTGCAGGTCTTAGTGTTTCCACGCACAATATCAATTATTGTACGGTAGGTATGTACAAGAATGCGCTTGCCACAGCAGGCATAGCTGATGCCAAAATCATAGTTGCAGGACCTTTCCCGATTTCAGGAACGGCAGCACTTGTAGGCACACTAAAGGCATATGAGGAGATGACAGGCAGGAAGCTTGACGAGAAGGTGACAGACGCAGCGATGGATGAGCTTGTTACAACGGGCGAGCTCAACAAGAGCATTGACGGCGATTCTCAGGATATCGAGGCAATGATTGCAGATCTAAAGAAGCAGCTCGCTGATGGAAGGCTTAAGGATGAGAGCCAGATAAAGGATGCGATAAAGGAGGCCGCAAAGGATTATGACCTGAAGCTTTCTGACGATGATATCGCAAAGCTCACATCTCTTTTAATGAAGCTTAAGGATGCAAATATCGACTGGGATTCAGTCATCAATCAGGCACAGGACTGGGCTTCAAAGCTTGGCGACAAGATAAATGATCCGGGCTTCTGGGAAAAGATTGGTAACTTTTTCATGGATTTATGGGATAAGATAAAATCCCTGTTCAGTTAGAAAAGTGACAGAAGGCAGTAAAATAAGCAGAATATGAATCAGACAACTCCCTGAAACGTAAGCATAAAGGTTGCGTTGAAGGGAGTTTTTGATATTTTTGATAAAAAAATAATAAATTTCCGCCGAATACATTGATACGAAGTTAATATTCTATTATAATTAAATGGATAATGTATAAAATGATAGCTATAAACAATGCACATAAGAAAGATGGGATTTGATGATTAAGATAAATAAATTTCTGGCAGTCTCTGCCGTTACATTGTCATTAGTCGCAGGTGACATGGTGCCATACAGCAGCATGGCAGTCTATGCAGACCAGACAGCGAAGGTTGTGTGTGATGAGAGATATTGGGTAGCGGCGCGAAGCGGACCGGGAACAGAATATGAGCTTGAGCACAAGCTCTCAAACGGCAAGGATATCACTATTCTTGAGCAGACTACAGGCTCAGACGGCAAGGTGTGGTACAAGGCAAAGTACAATCTGGCTGCAAATAACGAGGAGTGTGTCAGCTATATCAGGTCTGATTTTGTATCAGCAGGAGAAGCTTCTTCAAAACCGGAAGCAGAAACCACGGCAGATGCTACAGCAGGTACTGCAGAGCAGGCAGGCGTCCAGCAGAATGATGACAGCCAGAATGACATCCAGCAGAATAATGAGGATCAGATTGCACTTGCAACGGCTGCAGGGGCATATGCCACAGGAACTATTACAGGTGGTAATGTATATGTCCGCAATGCGGCAGGCACATCCGGTACCACAAAGGTTGTTTCTCTCAACTGGAACCATCAGGTTGATATAATCGGGGAGACAAAGGTTAATGGAGTGGTGTGGTACAATGTCAAAGGCACATTAAATGGCAAGGATTTTACAGGCTGGACTATCAGTACATATATAAAGGTCAATTACAATAATACCGGAGATAATACTGATTTTGTCACAGCCATGAAAAATGCAGGCTTTCCTGACAGCTATATTCCAAATCTGACAGCGCTTCACAATAAGTATCCAAGCTGGACCTTTGAGGCAGTGAATACGGGGTTGGATTGGAATACTGTGATTGAAAATGAGAGCATCAACGGACTTAATCTGGTGTCTAAATCAGCAGACAATGCTAAGAAATCAACAGCAGCAGGCGCATACAACTGGTCGACCAATACGTGGGTTGAGTATGAGCCGGGCTGGGTATCGGCAAGCAGTTCATATATCGCATACCTTATGGACCCGAGAAATTTTCTGGATGAGACTAATATCTTCCAGTTTCAAAGTCTGGCTTACAGCCCGAATGAGACACTTTCCGGAGTACAGTCTATAATCAAAGGCACATTTATGGAGGGCACAAAGAGCTATTCCAACAATGGCGAGAAAATCAATTATGCAAGCACATTCATGGATGTGGCAAAGAACAGCGGAGTGAGTGCGTACCATATAGCATCTCGTATAAAGCAGGAGCAGGGAATAAATGGCACAAGTCCTCTTATTTCAGGTACATACAGTGGATATGAGGGATATTACAATTTCTTTAACTTTAGCGCAACAGGCAGCACTAAAGAGCTGATTTATAAAAACGGTCTTGCCTTTGCCAAGAAGCAGGGCTGGAACACCAGAGCAAAATCTATAAGCGGTGGCTCTGTTAAGGTAGGAAGCAACTACATAAATAAGGGGCAGAATACCTTGTATTTTGAAAAGTTTAATGTTGTAAACACAAGCTCGCTTTATTTCCATCAGTACATGGGCAATGTTACCGCAGCATTGACAGAGGGCAGAAATCTTGCGAAAGGATATTCTGACAAGAGTCAGGCGTTTGTATTCAAAATACCTGTATACAATAATATGCCTTCATCAACAGTAGGCTTCAATAAAGCGGGTGATACAAACAATTATTTACAGTCGCTTTCAATAAGCGGTGTATCACTCACACCGGCATTTAACGGAACTACAACAAGCTACTCGGCAGTGGTATCTAATGCTATAAGTTCTGTGAGCATTTCAGCAAAGGCAGTATCAGGAAACAGCAGTGTTTCAGGTACAGGAAGCTATTCGCTGGCTGTTGGAAACAATACAGTCAAGATTAGCTGTAAATCACAAAGCGGTGATACAAGAACATATACTATCAATATAAACAGGCAGGCAGCACCGGCAGGCAATAACAATTCCGGCGGCAATAATCAGGGTAATAACAGCCAGAATAATACAGAGGTAAATATAACATCCGGTAAATATAGGATTGGTTCGTACATTACAGGCATTGAGCCGGGAACGGGCGCAGCTGATTTTGTAAAAAACATAGCCGTATCAGCATCTGGCAGCGTAAAGCTTCTGACCAGCTCAGGCTCAGAAAACAGCGGAAAAGTTGCAACAGGTAATAAAGTGGCTGTTTATGATGCCTCAGGTAATCTGAAAAAGACTTACGATATTGTGATATATGGAGATATCAATGGTGACGGTGCAGTGAATGCGCTTGATATGATTAAGCTCAACAGACATATTCTTGGTAAGGGAACACTTACCGGAGCTCATCTGGAGGCGGCTGATGCGAACCGGAAGGGCGATGGCGGAAATGCTCTTGATATGATAATTATGAACAGACACATACTTGGTAAGTCAAAGATATCGCAGAATTAGAAACGTGAGGAAAAATATGAAGAAATTATTTGGATGTATATTATCACTTGTTATGGCAGTAATGCTGGTTTTTGCACCTGCCGAGCATGTATATGCCCAGGGGCTTGGACTCAGTGTGAGCTCAAGCTCTGTAGCGGTTGGAAAAACAGTTAAGGTAACAGTTTCCATGCCATCAGGATATTTTGGTACGGTAGTTATTTCAAGCTCTGATGAGGGAGTGCTGAGTAACGGTGGTGATGGTGTGGCAAATATTGGTGATGCGGCGGGATACCCTACATCACAGTCATTTTCGTTTACGGCAAAAGCTGCCGGAACATGCTCAATTAAGGCATATTGTACAGTAGTAGGAGATGCGGAGGGCAATGATGCCGGAGGCACCATTACTGCAGCCAGCACAAAGGTTACAGTAACAAGCGGTTCGTCAGACAATTCTTCAAGCTCCAATGGTGGCAATAACAATAATAAGGGCAATGGAGATACAGCAGGAAATAACACAGGCAATGGTGATAATACCGGAGAAGATAATACCAATAAGGACAATAAGGATAATGAAAACAAAGAGGAAAAGAAATCCTCAAATGCATCACTTAGTTCACTTGTTATCTCGGCCGGAACACTTTCACCGGAATTTTCATCTGACACAAAGGACTATACAGCTACAGTAGACTATAGTTGTTCAAGTCTTGCGGTTACAGCCAATCCGTCAGATTCCAAGGCCAGTGTGACATCGGTTACGGGCAATGATTCCCTTGAAGTGGGAGATAATACGGTAAGTGTTGTGGTTACGGCAGAAGACGGAAGCACCGCCACCTATAATATTGTTGTTACAAGGCGTGCAGAGGATGACCCTGACAATTCTGACAAACAGCAGGATTTAAAGAAATTTGATGTAAACGGTACTGAATGGACAATGGTAAATGATATTCCGGAGGATATGGTTCCGGAAGGCTTTGAACATTCAAAAACTGCAATTGATGGGCTTGAATATAATACTCTTCATGGCACATTCGGTGATTTGACACTTGTTATGCTGCAATCGGATAACGGAAACAGTCTTTTTGTCTATGATGCAGCTCAAAACGCAGCATATCAGTATGTCCGCATCAATTCTGAGTCTCATTTTATAGTTCTGCTGCTTCCTAAGGTGGATGATGTGCCGGATGGATATAATGAGGTATCACTTTCTATAGAAGGAAAGGGCGTAGCGACAGCCTATCAGAAAAAGGATGACCAATCTGACGAAATGGCAAAGGATTTTTATCTTGTATATGCCATGAATGACAGTGGCGAGAGTGGATTTTATACCTATGACAGTGCTGAGGGAACATATATCAGGACAAATGTGACGACACCAACTGTTTCACAGGAGATAAATGATAATTCAGAGCATGAGATTGTTTCGGGTATTGCCAATAAGTATCTTGTATTAGTGGCGATACTTGTGGTTGTTATAATAATATTGCTACTGCTTCTGGTGGTATTTGCTGCAAAAAATAAAAAGTACAAGGTATTATCAGAAGAAGCAGACGACAATCAGGATGATGACGACGAGGACTTTGCACCATTATTATCAGAAGATGATGTGACAGAGGTTTACAACGAAGCAGATGCTTCAGATACAGAGAATCAGGCTGCTGCAAATCCGATTTCTGATAGCTCAGAGGCAGAAGTTGATGAAGCGAATACAGATGATACAGAATTAGAAGCTGATGAAGTGAATACAGACGGTACAGAATCAGAAGCTGATGAAGTGAATACAGACGATACCGAAGCAGACGGAGCAGATTGCACTGATGTGGCTGAAACAAAAACTGATGTGGAAACAGAAGAAACAGAATCAGATAGCACAGAAAGTGCCGAAGACAGTAAGGAAAAAGAGATTGTCAGAAGAACAGTAGAGATTAAAGATGATAGCGATGATTTGAAATTTATTGATTTAAAGTAACTTTAAAATTATGACTGGAGGATATAACTTGAAAAAATATACAGATAAGGCTAAAAAGGCAATAGATTTGGCTGTACGTATATCTAAAAAAATGGGCTGTAATTATGTTGGAACCGAGCATGTGCTCGCCGGTCTTCTCAAAGAGGGAACCGGTGTCGCTGCGGAAATTCTGACAGCGTTTAACGTTGAGTACGATAAGCTTATTAATATGATAGAGGAGCTGATTTCGTCCGCACAGGATGTAGAGGTGTGTGACAGGGACGGCTATTCACCAAGGGCACAAAGAGTAATGGAGTCTGCATCGGATGAAGCGGAAAAGTTCGAGTGTGAAGAGATAGGAACAGAGCATCTGCTTATTGCTATTTTGTCACAGGGGGATTGTGCAGCAGCACGATTACTGAATACGATGGGCGTTAATTCACAGAAAATGTTTATCGAGATTCTGACTGCAATGGGAGAGGACCCGGCCAGATACAGAGAGCTCATACGCAGAAACAATAATTCATATAGTTCATCAACTCCCACACTAGATCAATATTCCAGGGATTTGACGGACATGGCCGATGCAGGACTTCTTGACCCTGTCATAGGCCGAAAAAAGGAGATGGAGCGCGTTATCCAGATACTTTGTCGCCGTGGCAAAAACAATCCATGTCTGATCGGAGAGCCGGGAGTGGGCAAGACTGCTATAGTTGAAGGACTTGCGCAGGATATAGTCAGTGGCAATGTGCCTGATATTCTTTTGGGGAAGAGACTTGTTTCCCTTGATATGTCCGGGCTTGTCGCCAAATCAAAGTATCGTGGTGAGTTTGAGGAGCGCATCAAGAAGGTGATAAGCGAGGTTTCAAATGCAAAAAATGTATTGCTATTCATTGATGAGCTTCACACTATAATAGGAGCCGGAGGAGCAGAGGGCTCATTAGATGCATCTAACATATTAAAGCCTGCGCTTGCCAGGGGCGAGGTGCAGGTAATTGGCGCCACTACCATAGAAGAATACCGTAAATACGTGGAAAAGGATGCTGCACTTGAGCGCCGTTTCCAGCCGGTTATGGTTGAAGAGCCGGGCGTTGATGAGACGATAGAGATACTCACAGGCTTAAAGGGGCTCTATGAGAAGCATCATGGTGTCAGCATCACTGAGGATGGTGTGAAAGCAGCAGTAAACCTTTCTGCACGATATATAAATGACAGATTCTTACCGGATAAGGCGATAGACCTGATGGATGAAGCAGCAGCCAGGATCAGACTTAAAAATCTGACATCCTCTGACGAGCTTCTTGCTCTGAAAAAAGAGATAACAGATAAGCAGAGTGGGGTGGAAAATGCTTTGTCTAAAGGAGATATCGCAGGTGCAAGCGCACTTATGTCAGAAAAGGAAGTGCTTGAAAATAAGCAGAAGAAGCTTATCAAAAAGAATCACCGCACAGGAGCTAAAAATCAGCCTGTAGTCGGTGAAAATGAGATAGCTGATGTTGTATCCGGATGGACCAAAATACCTGTAAATAAGCTTACAGAATCAGAGGCAGGACGACTTGCAAAGCTTGAACAGATACTTCACAAGCGTGTAATAGGACAGGAGGAGGCTGTTTCTGCTGTTGCAAAGGCAGTCAGACGAGGTCGTGTTGGTTTGAAGGATCCTAAGAAGCCGATTGGCTCATTCCTGTTTCTGGGACCGACAGGTGTCGGCAAGACAGAGGTGTCAAAGGCACTTGCTGAGGCTGTTTTTGGCAAGGAGGATGCCATGATCCGCGTTGATATGTCCGAATACATGGAAAAGCACAGCGTTTCAAAGATGATTGGTTCACCACCGGGATACGTGGGCCACGAGGAGGGCGGACAGCTCTCGGAGAAGGTCAGACGCAATCCGTTTTCTGTAATTTTATTTGATGAGATTGAAAAAGCACACCCTGATGTGTTCAATATACTTTTACAGGTGCTTGATGATGGCAGAATCACCGATTCGCAGGGTCGCACAGTCGATTTCAAGAATACAATAATCATCATGACATCAAATGCAGGAGCGGCTTCCATCATAGAGCCAAAACGTCTGGGCTTTGGATCAGGCGATGATGAAAAGCAGGATCACGAGCGCATGAAGAACAGTGTCATGGAGGAAGTGCGCCGTATATTCAAGCCTGAGTTTTTGAACCGAATCGACGAGACTATTGTGTTCAGGGCACTCAACAAGGATGACATGAAGCATATCGTGACACTTCTTGTCAAGGAGCTTCAGAAGAGGTGCAAGGAGCAGCTTGATATAGAGCTCACAGTACGCGACAGCGCAAAAGCCTTTATTGTGGATAAGGCCTATGACAGAAAATATGGCGCGAGACCTCTTAAACGAAAACTTCAGGAGGAGATTGAAGACCGTATGTCAGAGGATATTATTACAGGCAAAATCAAGCGCGGCGATAAGGTAATAATTTCTACGAAAAACAAACAAATTTCATTGACTGTTGAGTAGCATTGGATTTATAATTAAAATATCAAATATAGCTACGGGAGGATAAAAATGGCTGTAATAAGTGAATTAATCCGTACTGAGGAAAACGGAAAGCTCAGCTTCGGAGATTATACATTGGCTGCAAAGGCAAAGCTTGACAATTTTGAAAAGGATGGAGATATCTACAAGGTAAAGACCTTCAAGGAGATTACAAAGCTCGAGAGAAACGGACTCTTTGTTTATGAATCTGTTCCGGGAACCGCTGTAATGGATTTCGATGAGACTGCTGATACAGTGACATTTACTGTGGAGGGACCAGAGGATGCTCAGATTACTCTTGGTCTAGAAGAAGAGACAGAGTACGAAATTGATATAGCTGGAGCTGTAGCAGGTACTATGAAGACAAATCTCGGCGGCAAGCTCAGCTTAAGTGTAGAGCTTGAGGGTGTTGATTCAGTCGATATCAAGGTATCAAGAAAATAGAGCATTATTTTAAGCCCGGTGTAAGCCGGGCTTTTTGATTTTGCTCCTTTAATCATATCATTAAAGATAAGGAGTAAGAAAACATGGCAAAAGGAAAAACATCTGTATTTTTCTGCCAGGAATGTGGTTATGAATCGGCAAAATGGATGGGACAATGCCCGGCCTGTAAGGAATGGAATACATTTGTAGAGGAAACAGTAGATAAAAAGTCAATAAGCTCATCGGGAAAAGTAAAAAAAGAATCAAAGGAGGCACAGGTGTTTCCTCTTTCAGCAGTGAAAAGCGAGAAGGAGGAGCGTATAGTGACAGGCATAGCCGAGTTTGACAGAGTGCTCGGTGGAGGGATAGTGAGGGGCTCACTTGTACTTGTGGGAGGAGATCCGGGTATAGGAAAATCCACGCTTTTGCTCCAGGTATGCAGGGAGCTTTCGCTAAAAAAAGTGCCATTACTTTATGTGTCAGGTGAGGAATCACTGCATCAGATAAAGATGCGTGCAGACAGGCTTGGCGATTTCACGGATTCTCTGGAGCTTTTATGTGAGACAAGTCTTGATATAGCAAAGGATGTGATTCAGCGCAAAAAACCTGAGGTTGTTGTAATTGATTCCATTCAGACCATGTACAATGAGGAGATATCATCGGCCCCCGGAAGCGTTTCACAGGTCAGGGAGACAACCGGAGTGCTCATGCAGCTTGCAAAGACTCTCGGCATTTCAATTTTTATAGTAGGACATGTGACAAAGGATGGTGCGGTCGCTGGACCTAGGACATTAGAGCACATGGTTGACACAGTACTTTATTTTGAGGGTGACAGGTATGAGTCATACAGGATACTCAGAGGAGTAAAAAACAGATTTGGTTCAACCAATGAGATAGGCGTATTTGAAATGAAGGCGGAGGGGCTGGTTGAGGTAGAAAATCCGTCAGAGTATATGCTTAGCGGCAAGCCCGAGGGGGCATCGGGGTCAATTGTCACATGCTCCATAGAGGGGAGCAGGCCGATACTTCTTGAGATACAGGCGCTTGTCTGCCACAGCTTTTTTAATAATCCAAGGCGTACGGCGAATGGTACAGATTACAATAAAGTAAACCTGCTCATGGCGGTTCTTGAAAAAAGGGCAAACCTGCCACTGTCAGACTGTGACGCTTATGTGAATATAGCAGGCGGTATAAGGATGAATGAACCGGCGATAGACCTCGGGATTGTGCTTGCAATCGCATCCAGCAAAAAGGATATTATAGTGCGTGAGGATACCATATGCTTTGGAGAGGTGGGCTTAAGCGGTGAGGTGCGCGGAGTTACCATGTCCGAGCAGCGTGTAGCTGAGGCAAAGAAGCTTGGATTTAAAAAGTGTATTGTCCCAAGAGTGTGCCTTGCGGGAGTGTCACATATCAGAGGAATTGAGATTGTCGGTGTAGCGAATATCAAAGAAGCGATAGAAGCTATCAGATAGTATATAAAAATACGTAACTATTCAGAACCATTGAGAACGAGAAAAGCTGATGCGTCATGCTTGCATGTAGGCAGCAGCTTTTTTGTTATTAAGGTGGCATGAATAGAGGCAATGTTATACACTGATAATAATTGTGAAAATTGTATATAATAAACAGACAATTTAGAAAACTTATAATTTTTAAGGCTATTTTGCTTCTTTAATAATTTGGAAAAAATCCGTTGACATATGTGTGTCGGGATGATATTATATCAAAGCTGACTCGCGGGACACATTGAGTTGTAGAGCCTGAGAGTTACATTTTACAGACATGACTTTATAAATATTGCTTTGAAAATAAGCTGAAAAGTTATGAAAAAAGTTCTTGACAAATGAAAAACATTTTGATAGAATAAACAAGCTGTCGCAAGACAGAGGACTTGAAAATTAAGTTCGAAAGTGAAAAAAGTTCTTGACAAACAAAATGAGTTTTGATAGAATAAACAAGCTGTCGCAAGACAGAGAACTTAAAAACAAAGTTCAAAAAATAAAAAAGTGCTTGACAAACGAACAGTGATTTGATAGAATAATAAAGCTGTCGCAAGAAAGCGAAACAAAGAACATTGATAACTGAACAGTGAGAAACCTTGAAAGATTTTGAGAATCAATCAGAACGCTTCAATGAAAA
>CAKRNE010000012.1 GCA_934365945.1 uncultured Agathobacter sp.
AAAATTTGACATAAAAAAAGCAGGTTTTATGCGGCCTGCGATAACTTTTTTTAATATTTAACTGTCAAACTCCCGGGATGGTTCAAGGTATAGCGGAGCCGATTTTCCGGCGGAGCTTTTGGTCTTTTCAGGTATTAATTCAACACAAATGGATATCTTTCTGGCGGAATATAAGAAGGCAGGTATCGAACCAATCGGATGTAAGGCTGTCGTGACACCGGATAATGTATTTTGGAGTGCCGATAAGCTGTTTCGGGAGATATTCAGAGAGCACTTGTTTATGAGCAGGTAAAGAGTTCATAAGCATGCTCTTATGTAAAAAAATATGATTTAAATAAATGGTACAATAAATGGTACCATTTGAAATTATGGATGACAAAAATAATGTGTTATGTTACAATCAACTCAAAGCATTATATTTCTGTAAATACGGCACCACAGTACATTTTTATCGGTGCGTATCACTTTGAAGAGGGCAGACCACTTCGCATTTTTCGACAAAGACATGGAAATTTTCAATGCTTTATGTTACCAATTAATAGCAGGAAAATTGAAATGTCATATGTGAAAACATTGCGAGAAAAGCGGGGGTGGGGATTTTGCCGGCTTTTATATAAGCATACAGTATTTTCATTTAATTTCAAATTTTCCTGCTCACACAAGAAGAGGAGGTTAATTTGGGTACAAAGGACTCGAAGGCAAAGGAGTATTTGTCGGACAATACGAGGTTTAGTGAAATCTGTAATTATGTATTGTTTGACGGAGAGAAGGTTATCAAACCGGAAGATTTAAAGGAATGTGACACCACAGAGGTGCTATCTGTTTTCGGTATTGATAAGAAGCAGATTGTTAAGCAGAAATGGAGAGATTTGCTAAAGGGGGTGTCTGTAAAATATACAGAATCGGTATACATCGTACTGATGGGGATAGAGGCACAGACAGACATTCATTATGCTATGCCCGTCAAGACCATGATTTATGATGCCATGAATTATGGAGATCAGGTCAATGAGGTGAAGAAACATCATCAGAAAAACAAAGATTATAAATCATCAGATGAGTTTTTATCAGGGTTTACACTTGATGATAAGCTGATACCGGTTGTTACAATTACATTATATCTTGGGACAAAGAATTGGGATGGTCCAAGAAGCCTTGTAGAGATGATGCCACATATAGACAAGAGATTTAGACCATTTATCAACGATTACAGGATTAATCTGTTGAATCCACTGGAGATTACAGACTTTTCCAAGTTCGAGACAGGGCTCAGACCATTGTTTGAGTTGTTGAAAAATGCGTCAGATGAGGAAAAACTGAATGATTTAATTACAAAAGACGAAACCTTTACAAGGGTTGACGTTGAGACAGTAGCAGCTATCAATCTGTTTGTAGGAACTGACATTAAGTATGATGAAAATGAAGAGGTGGTAAATATGTGTAAGGCATGGGATGATCATAAAAAGCGTGGCATTCAGGAAGGCCGATATCTTGAAATATATTCGTTAGTACAGGATGGCATAATAGAGCCGGAATTAGGGGCAAAGCGACTGAATATGCCGTTTGCAGACTTTGAAAGGGCGATGCAAAAGGCGGGATACAAGCTTCCAGAGCTTGCATAATAAAGTAAATGCACTATAAAAAGGAACCAGCAGGTTCCTTTTTATAGTGCAATTTTATTTTGTTAGCTCTAATCAACCAGTCCCTTATTCTTCCATTTTCCGCTCTTCCAGCGCAGCACCATGCCGACAGCCCTGATGCACTCGTCACTTGCGAGTCCGATGTAAGCACCGACTGCGAGAAGCCCCAGATGAAGTCCAAAGAAGTATGTTCCACCGACCGCCGCAAGGTACATGAAAACAGCACCCATGACAACCGGGAATACGGCGTCACCGCTTGTCTTCAGTGCCTGACCATAGACCAGATTGGTAACTCTTCCAAACTCCAGCACAATATCGATGGCGAGAAGCTTTGTGACAAGATTTATCATCTGTACGTCATTCGTGAAGATTCGCACAATGTAGTTACCTAAAAGCGCAAATGTGATAGAAAGGCAGGATGCCGTAATCACACCGTAGATAGCAGCCTTGCGAGTGCCCCTATCACATTCGTCATACTCCTTTGCTCCGATATGCCAGCCGGTCAGGATGGCGTTTGCCTGAGCTAAGGCAGCACCGATACAGTACGAAAAGTTAGCAATCTGTGTGGCATAAGAGCGCGCAGTGACGTTCATTCCGTCAGCATCCATCTGGTTCATGAATCGCACTACAAGAGTCATTGCGATATTGTAAAGCGCGGTTTCACAGGCAGACGGGAAGCCAATCTTTATAATCTGTCCGAGAATTTTTCCGGGAGCTATGCGCTCGGGACTGTCCTTTGCCTTGATGAGCACAGCGCCCATTGTGGCAACAATAATCAGATTAACAATACGTGAAATAACCGTTGCTGTGGCAACACCCATAACGCCCCAGTTCATTACAAAGAGAAAAACAGCGTTAAGTATAAAGTTAATGACATTTCCAATAATTGATGCCCAAAGGGATTGCTTTGTGTAGCCGAAAACTCTCAGGTAGCTTGAAAAAATCGGTATGAGAGCATTTAAAAAGCAGGCACCTCCAACAATGCGAAGATAAGTATTTGCCGAATCAAAAAGCGCTGGTGCAATGCTGACCATTTTAAGAATATTTCCGGAAAAAACAGCCAGAAATACAGACATGAGCACACCTATTACAGCGTTAAATATAAGCCCAAGCTGTCTTGCCTGATATGCTATACCCGGTTTTCCGGCACCGATATTCTGCGTCATGACAGCAACCATACCGCTTGAGATGACACCAAACATGATGATGAAAACGGAGATATATGTATTTGCCGTGCCGACAGCACCAACCGCCTGGTCGCTCACGGATGACAGCATAAGAGTGTCAACCATGCCTGACAGCATGTAAAAAAGTGTTTCGAAGCATATTGGAATGGAAAGCTGTGTAAGTGTTTTTCTTTGAACCTGCATGTAGATTACCTCATTTATAATGTATGTATACTTTGTGATATTAACAGAATGAATGCAAACTTCTCGTTATAAGCTTCATTTGGGAGAGGAAGATATAAAGAAGAGAAGCCTGCATGTATCAATATATTACATTATCACAAATAATTCTTGTATTATTTCAAGAAAAAATTGTACTATTTCTACTTTTTCTATTACTAAGTTACTGCTCATACCACAGCGTAGATTCTTTAAATCATAGGGAACAAATAAAAAATTGCACACCTTATGCATGTAATATGTTAAAATAAAAATAGTTGATATATCATTATTATAGTAAACAAACCGGATGGGGATTAAAAGAGTCTAAGGAATATGTAGAAAAATGTATTTTGAATTAAAAGAAAACCGGCCACACGGCACACCGGAAAATCCGTTCAGCCAATACCATATCAGTGATGTAAAACGTGCATTCCAGATTCCGGTACACTGGCACGATGAGCTGGAAATTATATATGTAAAGCAGGGCAGGCTGCATGTGACCATATCAGGTGAAAACTATATAGGAAGCCCCAAGGATGCATTTGTGGTATCTCCGGGCAGTCTGCATTTCATGGGCTCGCCGACAGGAGATGCAGATTATTACACGTTTCTGTTTCCTCTTGAATATATATCATTTCAGACGGACGATCTCATGGAAAAAACAATCCTAGCCCCTCTCAAACGAGGCAGACTTATGATTAGTCCCCAGATAAATGATACAGCAGCAGATATATGCGAGCGGCTGATAGAGATAAATGCACAGATATCAGGAAAAAACGCAGAAAACACAGATGCAGCAAATATAGAGGCGCAATTTGAAACCAAAATAACTATCATTAAATTCATCCAGAAAATGTGGAGAAAAGGTCTGATTCTGGAAAATGGTACAAATGGCACCAACACAATAGAAAAAGAAATGATAACGTATATCCGGCAAAACTATACGAGAGAAATTTCACTGAAGGAATTTGGTGCACAGTTTCATTTGTCAGAAAAATACATATCACGCTACTTTAAAGAGCATTTTCATATTACGCTGTCACAGTATGTCAATCATCTCAGGCTGGAGCACGCCAGGCAGCTATTGGAGGAATCAGCAGCTTCCGTTACTGAGGTTGCAATGTGTAGCGGATATCAGAATGTGAGCTATTTTATACGCAGCTTCAAGAAAATGTATGGGGTATCACCTCTTAAATACAGAAAAGGAGAAAACAGCATTCTTAACCAGTAAGATGGGTTAAGGGTGCTTTTTTATGTGAACAATTAAAACTACAGATAAACTACAGATATAATTTATAGTAGCTACGACTAAAGGGTGTAATATCACAAGTAATAAGTGATGTCTAGTGAACTTGTTAATATTTGGGTGATAAAGAAAGGAATTAATAATGAAAAAAATTTCAATAGAATACATTCTGCTTTATCTGGAGGTTGTATTTGCAGGAATTCTTATTCTAATTCTGCTGGCGTATAACATAAGTGTGAAGCAGGACGATTTCTGGGACAGAGGAATGTATTCAGAGAATGTTGAAGGAGTTCAGTTATCAAACCAGTATCTGGTTACGGTAAAGGGAGAGCAGGTTGAATTTGATATAAAGAGATTAGACAAGAGTATCAAATATGCAATTTATAAAACATTGTCAGAAGAATATGATGAAATAATACGAGGAATATATCAGACAAAAGAACTGTTTCATATGGGAGACTATATAGAGTCAGGTCGTTTTTTTCAAGAAGAAGATTTTGATAACTCAAATCCTGTTGCTGTAATAGGCGCTGATATGATGGAGCATACCATTGAACAAAACGGTAAAATATATTTCGGATATGAAAAACAATTGTTTGAAGTGGTAGGTATGTTCAGAAAAACGGGGAAAGCATTAGATCATACGGCATATCTGAATCTGAATTGTCTGTTAAATAAGGGAGAGGATTTTGGTCTGTATTATATAGATTCGAACTCTAAGGAAGCGGTAAATCAGGTTGTAGATAATATATTAGCTCAGGCAAATGGCAGATATACAGTAAATCGGGTTGAATATGAAGGAACAACAGAGGAATCAGGGCTTAATTTCATGAATAATACCCTGTTGGTATGTGCAGTATGTGCAGTGCTTTTAAATTTAGTTATCACCATCGTATTCTTTGTCGAGCATAAGCGATACCGTGTTGCTATTCAGAAATTATGTGGAATGACAAAATGGAATATATTTACAACATATGGACGAAAATTATTGTTTTGCTTTTGCGCAGCAGTGTTTACATTAGAAATAATATTGAATTTTGGAAGAAATCGTATGGGCTTTTTCTTTACATTGGAAGGTCTTGGCTGGCAGCATCATTTGATGATGTTATGTACTGTGAGCGTTATATATGTGATAACAGTTCTTGGAATGCTCAGATTAACCTGCAATATCGATATAAGCGCGTCACTTAAAAACCGATAGGAGATAACAGGATGATAAAAATAGTAATTCGTGAAGTAATAAATTACATTTGTCATAACACAAAAATATTTGTATTATCAGCGCTGGCTCTGATGTTTTCCTGTATTGCAATAAATATAGCGTTGACAAATTACATTAAAGCAAATGAACAAAAAACAGCTATGCAGGAGAGCTATGAAAATAAGCATTTTTATAAAATTATGATAAATGGAAGTGAAGAGGTTGTTAACCAATTTTTTAATGGTGATAATGTAGAGAAAATAAAAAAACTTTTTGAACAACTAAATTCAGATAAAATGTTTGAATATAGATATACTACTGAGAACGGAATAGAATTTTACAATGATAAAATAGATTATAACAAGAGTGTGTTTCCGGCATATCCGCAGCAATGTGTTGATGGTTATGAAATGGGGGCTCCGGAGGTGCAGGATAACTATCTTAGACTTAAAGGATTTTATGTAGACCGTCTGTTTAATACAGAAAAATATGTTGCGTTAGATAGTGGAAAGTGGTTTGAAGATGACGATTTTGTGATTGCTGATACACAAAATATGACTCTTCCTGTAATCATGGGAAGTGAATATAGAGATTACTATAAAATCGGAGATAAATTAGAAAACGCTCATATAGGAACAGGTGAAGATATAACGTTATACGTTATTGGATTTTTAAAGAAAAACAGCTATTTCTATGATAATAACAATGACAAATGTATGCTTAACAGATATCTGCTTGTGCCATCAGTAGAGGTTTCAGATACCTTTAAAAAGTATAATGATGATGGAACGGTAAACAGCTTTTATAGCAGTGCGTATGATTCGCTAAAGGTGATGAATACGAGAATAATCTGTACAGAAGCAAATGCTGCAGATGTAAAGAAAAATGTAGAGAAATATTTTTCATCCGACCAGTTGTATGAGCTGAGACTGAATGATGAGACAAGTGGAGCAAAAAAGCAGTTAAATGAATTTAAAAGCATTGCAATATCAAGCTTTGTCATCAGCCTGATCGTTATTATATTCAGTTTAACAGTATATGGCATTCAATTATATTATAAGCTTCTGAGGCAACGGAAAAAATACAGTATTTTGTTATTTGCCGGAATCAGCAAGGGGCAGGTGTTCTGGATTTCCGTAGCGGATACTTTAGTTGTTTTTATTCTTACGGATATATTGTTTTTAGGCTTCTGGATACTTAACTATCAAAGAGGTTTTGATGGATTGGGACTATCAGCGGTAACATTTGTAGTTATCCCTGTTTTAGAAATTTTAATGATCCTTCTATTAGGCGGATATAGCACAAGAAAGACATTTAAACTTAATCTTAGCAGTTCGCTGAGAGAAAATGAATAGGAGTGGAAAATGAATCTGATAACATTAAAAAATATTTCAAAAACATATGGTAGTAAAGGTACAATAACTGCGCTTGAGAAATTTAATTGTACGATCAGACAGGGAGAATTCGTGGCAATTATGGGAAAATCCGGTTCCGGAAAATCAACTGTATTAAATATTATATCAGGAATAGATGCAATGCAGAGTGGTGAATATCAGTTTGATGGACAGGATATGTCTAAAATTCGTGGTGATCAGATGACCGGCTTTAGAAGAGACAACATAGGATTTGTACTTCAACATTTTGCTCTGATACCGGATTATACAGTATATGATAATATTGCGCTTTCTCTTAGACTGAAAAGAGAAAATGAAAAGAATATAAGAGAAAAAGTAACAGCTATTGTGGAAGAGCTGGATATAACGTCAACAATAAATAAATATCCCAACGAATTGTCAGGAGGAGAAGCACAGAGGGTTGCAATAGCCAGGGCAATAATTCATAAACCTAAGCTGATACTTGCTGATGAACCTACAGGAGCTCTGGATGAAGAGTCAGGTAAGAAGATAATGGGCATATTTAAGCAGCTTCACAGCAATGGAAATACAATAATAATGGTTACACATGACCGGGAAATTGCAAAAATGTGTGAAAGAATAATTTATATCAAAGATGGAAAAAACTTGGACAATTATAAGGAGAAAAATTAAAATGAGTAAATCAATCAAAAGAGGTTTTATATTAACATGTATTTTAGGAACAGCATTACTTGGATGTACAGCATGCGGAAATTCCATACAAAAAAATCAGGCTTCGGCCGTGTCTGAAGAAAATCAGAATGTAGAAGATGTAAAAACATATACAGTGGATGATACAGGAACAACCGATTTCAGCTTTGATGGTACAGGAGAAGATATAACAATAAATACGGAGGAGTAGAGAATTTCCTTATTTACATAGTTAAAGTGGTTATTGAGATGAAAGCCGTAGGATGTTAAAATACTATTTAGTATATACGATCGGGAAGGATGAGAAGTTATGAACAACAGGATACTTATAGTAGAGGATGACCATCCTCAAAATGATGTATTAGCTAATTTTTTACGGCATGAGGGATTTGAGGTTGTTTCTGCATATTCGTTAAAAGAGGCAAGAGAAAATTTGAATGAACATACCGATCTTTTGATTTTAGATGTAATACTACCTGATGGAAACGGACTGGAATATTTAAAAGAAATCAGAGAGCATTATGGTCTGCCGGTAATCGTATTAACTGCGCTGGATGATGAATTCACACAGATATACAGCTTTGATCTCAGCGCGGATGAGTATGTGGATAAACCTGTATCACCAATGGTCATGACAAAGCGCGTTAAAGCACTTATGAACAGGATATATGGTGATCAGGATATAGTTAATATTAAAGGGATTGGTTTTGATTTTAAAGCATACCGAGTGTTGGATAGAGAAAAAAATGAAGTCAGCATGACCACAAAAGAAATCAATTTAATACACCTGTTATATGCAAACAGAGGCTGCGTTGTTACAAGGAATCAGATATTGGATGCGGTGTGGGGAACAGAATATATAGGTGAGGACAGACTGATTGATACACATATCAAAAATATAAGGAAAAAGCTGGGAAAAGATATTATTGTAACTATAAAAGGTGTGGGGTATCGAATTGGAGAATAGATTAAAATGCAATAGGAAAAGCAGGATATTTTGGAAAGTATTTATTGTAAATATAGTAATGCTTCTGATGATAGTAATTATAGCATATTTACTATTATATTATCTGCTGCCATCATTTTATAAGAATTATAAAATAAAAGAATTCAGGCAGCTATCATCGGAGCTGATAGGACAAATAAAAGATGAGCAAAAGGAAACAGAGGCACTTTTGGCTTTTTCCGAGAGATATGATGTGGATATCATATTAAAGGATGGGCAGGATGATATTATTTTCGACTATTACAGAAGTAATACTATAGTTACCAATATTGATCAGGATAAAGATATGCCGGAGATATCGGTTGATACGGAGCAGGAAAAAAACAAGCCGGCTGAACTGTCTACGAGCTATGAGCTTAATAATGAGGTTAGAACCCTTTTCATAATAATACCGTTAGAGCCGATTGATGAGGCAAAAGAGGTTGTTATACAAATTTATCCGTATGCCTGTCTGGTGTGTTTTATTTTTGCATTTATTTTATCAATAGGATTCACGAATATGGTTGTAAAGCCTATTAAAATAATAAGCAAAGCAACAAAAAATATGTCAAAGCTTGAAGCTGATGCTTATATACAGATTGATTCCAGTGATGAAATAGGGGAGCTTAGCAGCGATATCAATGGACTTTACTCAGAGCTTAAGGCTACTATTGATTCCTTGAATCAGGAGATAAATAAGTACTCTTCTGAAGAAAATAAAAAAATTAATTTTTTACGGACTATTTCTCACGAACTTAAAAATCCGCTTGCTTCCGCAAATTCTTTATTGGAGGGTGTGATATATGAGATTCCGCCATATACAGATGAGCCGAAGAAGTATTTGCTGGAGAGTAAGGAACTGATTGAGAAAGCAATCTCTTTGACAAAAGAATCACTCAAATTTTCAACTTATAAAGATAAAGAGGAGGCTGAGGATTTTTATCTTTGCGGACTTGTAGAGGAAATTCTGTCGCAGTACAGAGTAATCATAGAGTCTAAACAGATTAAATGCAACGTAGATATAGATAGTGAATACTGTATAAGAGAAAGAAAGAATATTTTTTCAAAAGCATTATCCAATATCATATCAAATGCAGTTAATTACACTTCAAAAAACGGAAGAATAAATATTTATTTAAAGAATAACTGTCTGTCAGTTGAAAACACATGTGTTCCGTTGAGTAACGAACAGTTGGAAAAGATATTTGAACCTTTTTATTCAGTCAACAATGACAATAAAATGTCAACAGGATTGGGATTATATATTGTAAATCAATTGTTAAACATCCTACATATCGGGTATCGGTTTGTACCATTTGATAATGGGATGAGATTTATTATAGAACTGAACAGTAAGCAGGAATAGTGTGTCGTTGGCACACTTTTTTGCGTTTTATATCATATTTTTGTGTCTACAGATAAACTACAGATTAAATCCACTTCGATTATAGATATACCCTAGATAATGTTCCTGTCATAAAAATATGCCTTAGTACAAGGCAGGAAAGGAACACACATGAAATTCATTTCAAAAGAATACCTGTTATATTATCTCCAAACTACATTTGTGGGCGTTTTTGTATTGGTTCTTCTGGCATATAATGTGGATGCAACCGAAAAGACATATCTGAATAATGGAATGTATTCAAATAACGTGTATGGAGTACAGATTGAAAATCCAAAAGAAATGCAGGGAATAGAACAGAACACTAAATTAGATGTCATGGATATCCCGGTTTCAAAGGATTTTATGATATATAAAAGTCTTATAGAAGGTGGAGATGAGATAGTAAGAGCCGTATATGGAACAGATGATGTTTTTAAGCTGGCATCGTATTTGAAGGAAGGCAGATTTTTCAATACAGATGATTACAAAAATAATACATTGACTGCGGTTATAGGCTCAGATGTTCTGCCGGAAACCTGGATAGAAAACGGAAAACGATACTATGGATATAATAAGCAGAAATATGAGGTCATAGGAATATTTAAGGAGACAGGGAGCAATCTGGATTTTGCAACATATCTGAATTTGTGCATGGTATTGCAGGATGAGAGTAATTATGGAACTTATTATGTAGATGCAGACTCTGAGGATGTAGTTACGGATGTGATAGACAGTTTAACAAAAAAGCAGACAGAGGATTACAAAGCTGAAAAAATACCGTACAGTTCGACAACGTCATACGGCATGAGCCCTATGGAGAATACGCTGTTTATATTTGCAGTACTGGCAGGCGGATTTCATATGATACTTACATCAATATTTCTGATAACAAGGCAGCAGTATACAGTTGCAATACAAAAGCTGTGCGGAATGACCTACAGGGATATCCTTTTAAAATACGGAAAGAGAATGACTGCTATATTTGTATTGTCATTTGCATCGATAGTGCTGTGTATAAATTTGATGAAGACTTTCTGGGGAGATTTTTTCGCACTGGAAAGACTGGTGAACGCTCATTATGCTATTATGGCTGGAATTATGCTTATGATATCAGTTCTGATAGTTATATGTATAGCAAATCTGACAAAGCGTGTTGACATAAGCGCAGTATTAAAAGGCAGGTGATAGTGTGGGTAAGATAATCTGGCATGAGATAAAATACAGTCTGGCAAAAAATTTCAGGGAATTTGTGTTGCTGGTAATGGCATTTGCCTGCTCCTGCATAGCGATCAATATAACCCTGACCAATTTCATTGAGAGCAAAAATGAAGCAGCATCTGCAAAAGAAAGCTATGGAGATCAGACGTTTTATAAATTATCGTTAAACGGAGAAGATTCTGTTTATCAGAGAGTTTTTGGAGATGATTATACGGATGAGACAAAGGATATATTTGAAGAACTTGAAGCTGATAAGGATTTCAGGTATTTATACAGAACAACTTTTGATATCTCTTTTAGGGATAAATCATCTTCCGATACTAAGAATATAAAATATCCAAAAGAAGCCTGCAGTGGTTATGGGGAAGAATATTATGATGATACATATTTTACCGGGAACAACGATTTATATTTAAAAGGTGTTTTTGCAGATAAACTGTTTTGTGAAGAAAAAAATATACATCTGGCTGATGGAGAATGGTTTTCTGATAATGATTTTTATGTTAAATCCGCAGAAAATATGGAGTTGCCCGTTATTCTTGGGGCAAAATACAGGCAGATGTATAAGGTTGGTGATGTGATAAACAATGCGAATATATGGGGAGCTGAAAATGTTACATTCAGAGTAAAGGGAATATTTCAGCAGGGAAGTTATTTTTATGACAACAATAATGATAAAGTCGATTTAGATGCATATATGGTCATACCTGATGCGAAACCTACATATTCATACGATCAGGCCAATGAGATCGATAAGACATTTTATAACGAAACGTATGGTAAGGTGCTTATGAATGCAAGAATAGTATGTGAAAGCAAAAAAGCTGATGAAGTCAGAGCGCGTATATATGAGATTTTACATGATCATGAATTGTATGAGATGAAAGTCTTTGACGAAAGTGGTGGTTCGAGAACATATATAGCATCAATGAAAGAACTGGTAAAAACTTCGGGTGTAATAACACTGTTCATGCTGATACTTGGAACTGTCATGTTTGCTATGCAGTCATATTACAAGCTGATAAAGCGCAAAAAGACATATGCGGTCTACATACTGAATGGAATAACGAAAAAGCAGATACTAATGATGCTTGTCATGGATTCACTGCTTGTATTTGGAGTGGCAGATATCCTGTTTGCAATCATATATGGTATCAACATGATGCATCCGATGTTTGTATGGGGAATAACCGGCTATACAATCCCGGTTATTATATTCTTACAGGTTATATCAATGCTTTTTATGACGCTGTTCGGATATTATCAGATGAACAAAATGCAGATGGTTACATGTTTACGTGAACACGAGTGAGGAAAAAAATATGGAATTATTGTCTTTAGAAAATGCGAGCAGGCATTACGGAAAAAAATCGCAGATAACAGCGCTGGATGATTTCTCAGTGCGGATAGAGAAAGGAGAAATGCTGGCACTTATGGGAAAATCAGGTTCCGGCAAGTCTACTGTCTTAAATATAATATCAGGTATCGATGAGCCTGATTCGGGAACTTATTGTTTTGAAGGCGAGGATATATCAAGGAAAAAGGGAGATGCCATGACGATGTTCAGACGCAAAAATATTGGAATAGTCATGCAGCATTTTGCACTTGTGGATGATATGGACTGCTTTGAAAATATAGCGCTGCCGCTTAGACTGGCAAGAGTAAATAAAAAGGAAATATCAAGGCGGGTAAACGAGGTGGCACAAAAGCTTGATATTACATCCAAATTAAAAAAATTACCGAAGGAGTTGTCAGGTGGTGAGGCACAAAGAGTGGCGATAGCCAGGGCTATTATAAGTGAGCCGAAACTAATTCTGGCAGATGAGCCGACAGGCGCACTGGATGAAGAAAACAGTGCGAGGATAATGGATATTTTTAAACAATTAAATGAATCAGGTATCACATTACTTATAGTGACACATGATCCTGGTGTGGCGGCAAAATGCAAGCGCACTATATGGATTAAGGATGGCAGAAATGCAGGAATGGAGGAATAAAATGAAGAATTTTAAAATTGCAATGGCAGCTATGGCGATAACTGTATCAATGCTTGCTTTGACTACCTGCGGAGGCAATGGGCAGGCAGGAAAGCAGAAGGAAGCGGAATCACAGGCTGCTGAGGAAAATGTACAGTATGAAAAGACGGTAACTGTAGATGATACATCAAGTGATACAAGCTTCAGTGACAGTGTAAAGGTTGATTAGCTGTCAATATTTCTTAATAGCATGACAAACTGCATACCATCACCCTCCGGAGTGGATTCAAACCGGTATCTGATTCTTAATATATTCAGAAACTGGTTTATGATATACAGACCAAAACCGCTTGAGGCAGAACTCTTTGGATTTCCTGAATAGTCTGCCGAAAAAATGCGGGACAGCTCCGCTTCGGAAAGTGGTGTGCAGGTATTTCTGAAAATAAGTTCATTTCCGGAGCAGATTATATCTATCGAGCCGGATTTTGGTGTATAATTTACAGCATTAGACATAAGATTTGAGATTACTCTGGCAAACATTTCACGTCGGGTGTTTATGGTCATTTCCTCCGGGATGGTTACTGATAATGCAATGTGCTTTGCCTTTATCAGTGGGAAATATCCCAAAGCTCCCTCTCTAAACAATTCATACAGATTACAGTCCTCGGTCTTTTTTGACATTGAATTTCTTGAAAAATCCAGTAATTCTTTAGTTAATTGAATTGATTTTTCCAATTGTTCTTTACATTCTGTTAAATATTTGTGCTGATCGTCACAGTAAGGCGATACTTCATACAGTATTCCATCTAAAAGTGCGTTTGCAGCAGCAAGAGGTGTTTTTAGCTCGTGTGACAGAGTGCGGAATTCGTCCAACTGTCTGTTTTCAGCAGCGAGTATATGATCCAGCTCGTGCTTTAGTGCATTGATTGTTGAGTTTAATTCGCTATACAAAAAGTTGATATCCTCTGCAAGCAGACCTACTTCATCCCTTGAATGTATATTGATAAAACAATCAGGCTCAAGCTGTGCCATGCCGCGTGTTTTGTCTCTGATCTTCTGTATTGGGCGGGCAAACTGCCATGAAAAAATAAACGCCAGAACAAAAGAAAAAAGTATGCAGATTATTGCGGCAATAGGAAAAATATGCACAATCACTATTTTAGCTTCGCTTAATGGCTGCATAGGAACAGAAACCGTCAGATTTCTGCTTTTTCCCTGTAGTGAGTAATCATATGAAAGCTTAAGCCCATTTGAATTTTCGGAGTTTTCCCCATCGGCCTGTTCGATAGAAAGCTCGGTGGAGTCTGTATCTCCCATAAAAGCTGTGTCCTCCTGTACTGTCAGTGCGGATTCATAGGAATAGCTTAATAAAACATTTCCATCGTTATCATAAAGCATTATGGAGACATTGTTTGCCTTTGCAAAGTCCAAAAGCAGCTTTCCCTCCATTTTATCTGAGCCGGATTCTTTTATATCGTCTATGAGAGATTCGATAAGCGCGTCAAACTGTCCGGTTTTGTACTTTTCATAGTAATGCGGCAATAAAAAATATAAAAGTACGTATGATATGACTGTGATTGTAAGTAAAAGGATAATTGCCGCCAGACAGCTTTTCCAGAATATATTTATTTTAGGCTTTTTTGTTATTTTCATGCTCAATTCTCCATATTAAGCCGGTATCCGACACCTTTTATAGTGATGATAAGTTCGTTGTCAAGTTTGCGTCTTAAATTTTTGATATGGGAATCAAGCAGACGATCTTCGTCGGTATACTCATATCCCCATACCAGCTCCATGAGTCTGCGGCGTGGTACGGTGAGCCCTTTATTGTCAAAAAGACAGCGTATTATATTCATTTCACGCGCGGTAAGGGAAACGGCAGGCTGATCTTCTTTATAAACGAGAAGATTGTTAAAATCAAACTGATATCCATGAATAGTAATTATCTCTTCATTACCGTAAATCCGTTCAATAAGGGCTGAAATACGTTTTACCATGACCACCGGGGAAACCGGCTTATCAACATATTCGTCTGCTTTCAGATCAAATGATTGAATTTGTGTAAATTCGTCATTTAAGGCTGTCAGTACGATTACCGGGATACTGCTGTTTTTTCGAAGTTCTTTTAAAAAGCCCAGTCCGCTGCCATCGGGCAGCATCAGATCGAGCACAACAAGGTGAAAGGTGTTATTTATGGCATTTTGTGCCTCGGCGATATTGTATGCGGAAAATACCTCGTAATTTTCTTTTCTTAGGAAATTGGCCAGTACGTCATTTTGTGTGTGATCGTCCTCGACTATAAGTATTTTTTTATTCATATGATTTAATCCTCTTTGTTTTATATATAGTTTATCATTTTTATAAGAGATATGAAATACAGAAATTTTCAAACTTTACCTTGACAAAGTGACAAAAAGAGCATAAAGTATATTAAAAGTTTAATTTAACAGTGTTTCAAAACCGATGAGAAAGAAGAGTAGACCTTTCCGGATATCTCAGAGAGCTGCAGATGGTGGGATTGCAGTATGGATGGATTTGTTGAATGGCCTTTCGAGGGTGATCCGAAGCGTTTGATTGTGTATAGCATAGTTTTTACGATTAAATCAGTAGGCGTCACCGGGAACCGAACCCGTTATCATTTCGGCATGTATATTAGTACATGACAGAGTGGACAATTCGTCAAATTGAGTGGTACCGCGATAATAAGAATTTATTACCGTCTCAAGCATTAGCTTGAGGCGGTTTTTTGCATAAACACCCACATGATGAAATGTCGTTAGCGCAAATTTGATTTGAGGCTATGACATCTGGCTTGTTGCGGCAGGTTTATGAGAAAATCGCGAACATCGGGAAACAAACACTTCACAAAGAAAGTGAGGAATTCAATATGAAAAAGAAAGTATTATCAGTAATTTTAGCAGCAGTTTGCACCATGGGCCTTATGGCAGGCTGTGGAGCAGAGGGTTCAAAGGGCTCTACACAGAGTGGCGCAAAGGGTGACAGCTACACAGTAGGTATTTCGCAGTTTGCAGAGCATGGCTCTCTTGACAACTGCAGGGAGGGCTTCTTAGAGGGCCTCAAGGAAGAGGGCATTGAGGAAGGTAAAAACCTAAAGGTTGATTACCAGAATGCACAGACAGATACCGGTACAGCAAGCACTATTGCAGACAGCTTCGTATCTGAGAAGGTTGATATGATTTGTGCCATCGCTACACCATGTGCAGCCAGCGCCTACAATTCAGCTATGAATGCAGACATTCCAATAGTATACACAGCAGTTTCAGATCCTGTTGTAGCAGGTCTTGCTAAGGAGGACGGCTCAAGTGTCGGAAATATCACAGGTTCATCAGACGTGCTTCCTGTTGAGGAGCAGCTTAAGATGATCAGACAGATGATGCCGGATGCTAAGAAAATCGGTATTCTATACACCACAAGTGAGGCAAATTCATGCAGCACCATTGAGGAGTACAAAAAGCTTGCTGATAAATATGATTTTGAAATCGTTGATACCGGAATAAACACATCAGCAGATATTGAGATTGCAGCATCAGATCTTGTTTCCAAGGTTGACTGCCTGTGCAACCTCACAGACAACACAGTAGTAAATGCACTCCAAACTGTTCTCGACAAGGCAAATGGAGCAAAGATTCCGGTATTCGGAAGTGAAATTGAGCAGGTTAAATCAGGCTGTGTCGCTTCAATGGGAATTGATTACTACCAGCTTGGAATCAAGACAGGAAAGATGGCAGCAAAGATTTTAAAGGGTGAGGAGAAAGCCTCTGACACTCCGTTTATCACAGCTTCAAAGGCAGAGCTTTATGTAAACACTGCAGCAGCAGACAAGATTGGCATGACACTTGATGCAGATTATATCAAGGATGCAGCCGAGACATTTGATAAGATTGAAGTAAAATAGTTACGTTGATTTTTAAAGCAGGGGAGGATACACCGTGACACTAGTTTTAAGCGTTTTAGAGCAGGGCATGATTTATGCGATCATGGCTCTTGGAATATATATCACATACACCATACTGGATTTTCCGGATCTGACCGTAGATGGAAGCTTTCCACTTGGAGCGGCACTTTCGGCGGTGCTCATCACAAAGGGCGTTAATCCGATACTCACACTGCTTGTGACATTTGCGGCAGGTGCGTTTGCCGGAATGCTGACAGGAATCATCCATGTGAAGCTCAAGGTGCGTGACCTTTTATCGGGAATTATCATGATGACAGCGCTTTACACGGTGAATCTTCGTATTGCAGGAAGAGCAAACCTGCCAATATACAATATGACCACACTTTTCGACAATGATTTTGTCAGAAATGTATTTAAGGGCGGCTTAGCACAGTTTTCAAATGTGATTATCATCCTTGTTATCACACTTGTGATGAAATTCCTGCTCGATTGGTACATGAGCACAAAGTCGGGATATCTGCTTCGCGCCGTAGGTGACAACGAGACTATCGTTACATCTATGGGTGTGGACAAGGGCATCACAAAAATCATCGGCCTTGCAATCGCCAACGGCCTTTGCAGCTTAAGCGGATGCATTTTTGCACAGCAGCAGAGATATTTCGATATATCAATGGGAACCGGAACAATGGTTATCGGACTGGCGAGCGTTATTATCGGAATCAGCCTGCTTAAAAAGGCAACCTTTTTACGTGTGACCTCGAGTGTTGTTATCGGAGCGATCATATACAAGGCATGTGTGGCAATCGCTATAAAGCTTGGTATGCCGTCGAGTGATCTGAAGCTCATTACGGCGGTATTGTTCCTCATCATTCTGGTGCTTGGAATGGATAGAAACAAAAGAAAGAAGGTGGCATAATGTTAGAGCTCAACCATATCCACAAATTATATAATCCGGGAACAGTCAACGAGATATGCCTCTTTGATGATTTTAATCTGAAAATAGATGATGGACAGTTCGTTTCCGTTGTAGGAAGTAATGGCTCCGGAAAGACATCTATGCTCAACATCATCTGCGGTTCTATCCCTATTGACGGTGGCAGCATAGTGGTAAACGGCACGGACATCACAAAGCAGAAGGATTTTATCAGACACCGCCGTATTGGCCGCGTATTTCAGGACCCGTCAAAGGGAACCTGTCCTTCCATGACAATCCTTGAAAATCTGTCCATAGCCGACAATAAAGGAAAGACATACGGTCTGGGCCGTGGTACAAACCACAGCAGAATAGAGCATTACAAGGAGATGCTTGCCGAGCTAAACCTTGGACTTGAGGATAAGCTTCACACAAAGGTTGGCGCACTTTCGGGCGGTCAGAGACAGACACTTGCGCTTCTCATGGCTACGATGAATCCAATCGAGTTTCTCATCCTTGATGAGCACACAGCAGCCCTCGATCCAAAGACCGCTGAGATCGTAATGCAGCTCACAGGCAAGATTGTGGCGGAGAAGAAGGTCACAACAATCATGGTCACACACAATCTGCGCTATGCTGTTGAATACGGAGACCGCCTTATCATGATGCATCAGGGCAAGGCGATAATCGACAAGGCCGGCGCCGATAAGAAGGCTATGCAGGTTGATGATATTCTTGGCACATTCAATGAGATCAGTATTGAGTGCGGAAACTAGTGCATCGAAAAATAAATATGAATTGAAAATGTCCTCCTGTGGGAGTATTGTATAACTATACTTCTACTGGGAGGACATTTTATATTTCAAGGATTATAGATGAGGAGATTAAAAAAGATGATTTACGCATATGACAAGGTTTATCTTCGAATTGCACAGCGAAGTCTTGGGGAGATGCTTAGTTATGCAGTGTATGACCTCGGATATGAGCTGGATGATTATTATAAAATTTTTTTGCAGTCTAAATATAGTATGCGCTTTTCAAAAGGTGATTTATTTGTGATAACCGGGATGTCGGGCGCTGAACTTGCGATAAGGGTATTAGATATACCTGATGATGATATAATCATGCCTTCATACAATACAGCTAAAAGCCAGGAATATTGGACAGGCTGGATATTAGCGTATTATCAATGGGAGAATGGCAGAACCTTTGAAATGATTGATAAAGAGATACCTATTTGTAAAATCAGAAATATGTATAATCCTTATCATGAGATGGATATTTCATCTGCCATTTTGAAATTGAGAGAGATGAGTCAGGCTTCAAAGGCATTGTGCTGTGAATCGCAGGATATTTTGAAGGAGGAATAAATGAAATTCTTAAATATTATACAGAAAATAGTCAATTACAACAAGCCACAAAGGAAATAGTCCTCTGTGGCTTGTTTCAAGTTTGTTTAGTTTATATCTCATTACATCAAGAAAAGCTTTTGTTATCTGATTATCGATGATATCAGCAGTATTTCGATTATATGAAATCTACAATAAAAAATGACATGACAAAATCATATTGACTAAGTAGACTTAGCTATTTATAATATAGACAAAGTGAGAGTGGCATGGCAATCAAGGAGGGAATTTTATGGCAGAAGATAAAAAGAAAGAAATTGCAGTAATTGAAATTACAGAAGAATATATGAAGGATCGGCTTTATGAATTCAGAGGAAAAAAAGTTATGCTTGATTCAGACTTGGCAGAAATTTATGGGTATGAGACCAAAAATTTTAAAAGGCAGGTTAAGAATAACATTGCCAAATTTGAAGGCGATGATTTTATGTTTGAATTGAATGATGAAGAAGTGGAAAATCTTTCAAGGTGCAAAAATTTCACCTTGAATATGGGAAGAGGTTCAAATATAAAATACAAACCTTATGTGTTTACAGAACAGGGAGTATATATGCTTATGACAGTTTTGCGCGGCGAGCTTGCAATTAAACAAAGCCGTGCACTTGTGAAAACTTTTAAGAAGATGAAAGATTACATTTTAGAGAATCGGGATATTATTGGTCAACGTGAAATACTTCAGTTAAGCAGGGAGTCTGCAAACAACAGAATAAAAATTAACAAAATTAACTCAGATATGATATCTCTTGAAAAGCAGATTTCAGATGTTGCAGAAGGCTTGAAGGATGTTGTGACAAAATCTGAGTTGGCTGATATGATGAACAGCTTTGTTTCAGATGATGATGAAAAATGGCTCATGTTTAATGCAAAATTCAGTAGTGCAGATGAGGTATATGAGTCCATTTATAAACAGGCAAAGTCGTCAATATATGTCGTTGACAATTATATTGGCTTAAGGACGCTGGTACACCTTAAGAATTCTCCGGCCGGTGTGGATATTATTTTATTCAGTGATAATGTTGGAAATAATAAACTTCACAACATAGAATTTACAGATTTCTGCAAGGAGTATCCAACAGTAAATTTGTCAATGAAAAAGACAGGCGGTATATTTCATGATCGTTTTATCGTATTGGATTATGCAACTGCTGATGAAAGGGTTTTCTTATGTGGGGCTTCATCAAAGGATGCAGGGGCAAGAATAACCAGTATTGTTGAAGATTATGGCGTATCTAAATATGCCCCAGTTATTGCAAGTTTGTTGAAAAATCCCCCTTTGGTTTTACCACACTAAAACGTCGGTAAATCACACCCTCATCATCCCCGACATAATGCATCCTCCGGCGGCTCCACATTCCATAACCTCAGCAAGTCGCGGAACACTAATGTCTGGAATGGCATCATAAGTGGATAGTGCATCGGAAGCTGTGCGGTCATCATTTGAAGCAATATTAATGCCGCCGATTGCATAAACCGGTATCTGAACTGCATCACAGACATTTTTTAAGAAATCAAGTCCGCGCGGTGGCAGTCCTTTTTTGCAGTCGGTTGCAAAAATGTGTCCTGCAGTCATATATGTAGCGCCAAGCTGTTCGGCTTTTATGGCATCTTCTACGGAGTGGACAGAGGTTCCGATAACCTTGAAGAATTGTTGATAATGGTCAGTGTTTTTTGACATATCTGTGGATATATTGCCGGACACATTTTTTTTGACATAAGCTTCAAGGATTGGCAATGGCAGATGTATATACGGATGCTCAAGCTCCATTGCTACATTTATAAAGCTGTGCAGCATGCACTGCACATCATATTCTTTACACAGAGCAATCACATCGCGTGCCAGAGACAGATATTCTGCCTCCGGCATATCCTTTTCCCTGAGCACAATTGCGTGGGGATGGAGCTTACAGACACGCTCGAGCTGTTCCATGAACGGACGGCTGCACAGGTGTCTGTTTGTGATAGCGATTATATTATTATTCTGTAAAGCATGCTTTGAGTTTTTGTCCAAGTGTTTTTCTTCATTCATATTTTTACCTACACATACCTATATATTCATACTTATTAAAATTAAAATGATACTGATTTTAATTCAAGTATTTCATTGTTTACAGGATTTCTACACGTAAATATAGTCGCTCATCACCGGCTGCAAACCATTGTCGAGCAGTGCATTAAACACCTCATCCACGCTTCTTCCATCAGAGATTTCAAACTGGTCATCGCCCTTGTCCTCTATATCGTCCACATGGCTTCCGATTCCGGTGCTGACACCGGCTGAAATCTTGGTGGCGGCGATATTTACGAGGTTGTCACGCACACGCGCTACCTCTCTTGTAGATACGGTGATGCTTGCAAATGGCATGAAAAGTCTGTAAGCGCATACCACCTGAAGGAGCTGTGTCTCGTGGACATCCTTTGGATTGATACGGTCATTGTTTATGATAGGGCACAGACGAGGGCATGAGAATGCAATCTCAGCTCTTGGATATTTTTTCTGGAGCAGGTATGCGTGATATCCGGTGGCAAGTGCATCCTTTCTGAAATCATCGAGGCCTAAAAGTGCGGCAAAGCCGACACCCCTCATACCGCCCTTAAGAGCACGCTCCTGTGCATTTACACGGTAAGGGAAAATTCTCTTGTGTCCGGCAAGGTGAAGAGTCTCATATTTGTCAGAGTTGTAGGTCTCCTGGAAAACGGTCACATAGTCAGCACCGCACTCGTGCAGGTATGCGTACTCGTCAGAGTTCATAGGATAAACCTCAAGACCTATAACCTTGAAATATTTGCGGGCAATTTTGCATGCCTCTCCAATGTATTCGACGTCTGACATTTTCTTGCTCTCACCGGTGAGAATCAGGATTTCCTGAAGACCGGTTTTGGCGATTGCAGCCATTTCCTTTTCGATTTCTGAGGCATTCAGCTTTGCGCGGTTGATTTTATTGTGACAGTTGAAACCACAGTAGATACAGTAGTTTTCGCAGTAGTTTGATATGTAAAGCGGTGTAAACATGCACACGCTGTTGCCGAAGTGCTTTCTGGTCTCAATCTGTGCAGCCTGTGCGATTTCCTCAATAAATGGCTGTGCAGCAGGCGAGAGCAGGGCTTTGAAATCCTCCAATGTGCGGTATTCGTGGGAGAGCGCCGCGCGTACATCGGCTGCGGTGTATTTGTCGTAGTCGTATGCATCCATTTCGGCAACTACCCTGTCCATGATATCGGAGTCAAGCACCTCCATATCAGGCAGATATTTCATATGGTCTATTCTGTTTTTCTTCATGTCCTCGAGGATTACTTCGTTTACAATGCTGTCGTTGAAGTGGTCATCGTGGGCGATATTTGCATTGATATCTTTGTCGTTTGTTATATTTATATCGTTAGTCATTATGTGTTCCCTTCAAAAGCTAATTATCATATTTGTGCTTTATATATAATGATATGAGGATCAAAAGGTATTTTGCCCCTCATTTATGATTAGTCACGCAGATATCCTGTAAGAGGGGATGATGCGCTGGCGCCCTTTGTCAGAGTGCGTCCGAGTCCTGACAGATAAGCCATTCTTCCGGCCTCGATAGCCTTTTTAAATGCTTCTGCCATTATCTCAACATCACCGGCTGTTGCAACGGCGGTGTTTGCCATGACTGCGGCAGCACCCATTTCCATAGCCTCGCATGCCTGTGAAGGGCGGCCGATGCCTGCATCCACGATGATAGGCAAATCAATTTCATCAATCAGAATCTGGATAAATTCCTTTGTGCAGATACCCTTGTTTGAGCCGATTGGCGCGCCGAGAGGCATGATGCAGGCAGCACCGGCATTTGCAAGGTCTCTTGCCACGTTGAGGTCAGGATACATGTAAGGCATTACGACAAAGCCCTCCTTGGCAAGAATCTCTGTAGCCTTTATTGTCTCAAAGTTGTCCGGAAGCAGATATTTGCTGTCGCGCATGATTTCAATTTTCACGAAGTCTCCACAGCCCAGCTCGCGGGACAGACGTGCGATTCTTACAGCCTCATCGGCATTTCTGGCACCTGATGTGTTTGGAAGCAATGTGACATTGTTCGGAATATAGTCGAGGATGTTTGCCAGTCCTCCATCGTTTGCACGGCGCAGAGCCAGTGTGATAATCTGTGCATCAGCCTTCTCAATGCAGGCCTTTACCAGGTCGAGTGAAAACTTTCCCGAACCGAGAATGAAACGTGAGGTAAATTCGTGACCTCCTAAAACTAATTTGTCGTTTGCTAAATCTATATTTTTACTCATGATTAACTCCTTATGTATTTATTGGTAGTGTAAAAAGTGTTTGATTTTAATCAGCCCCCACCCATAAAGCTTAAAATCTCTACCACATCGCCGTCTGCGATAGCAGTGCTGTCATATTCAGTCTTTGGAAGAATCTCTTCATTCAGCTCCACAACAATGTGTTTAGGGTTGTAATTGTTGGCTGAAAGATACTGCGAAACAGTCATGCCGCATACATCTGCAGCTTCTTTGCCGTTGATTTTTACCATTGTGCGTCTCCTTTCAGGATTGAGATGTGAAAAAAGGGGATTAACCCAACGCAATATACTAAAAAAGAGCTCACAAAGTAATACACCCGCGGTGGTGTACCCCTTCATGAACTCTGTTCACTCTCAAAAATCCGATATTAAACTATGTAAATATGTAAAATTAAAAGGGAGATACCAATAATTTTACAAACATGAGTATAGTACCTTGCACCAGCAAAGTCAACCTAATTTTAATAAAACCTACATTACAACAATTTCCAACAAATTTTACATAACGCAGACAGTATATTTTCATGAAGATGGTATGTTATAAAAGGTAAATATTCAGAACCACCCCCACACATATGAGCAAAATTAGCTGCGTAGCAGCGGCGCTAAACGTCCGGTGGACGTTTGTTCAGCGCGGACCGGAACGGAGTGTAGACAAAGCACGAGTATCGTGCGGTTTTGTGAATGTGCGTGGGGTGGTTCTGAAAAATTACGAAAAAATCTTATAGCTGATTTGATGGAGGAAAAATATGTTTAACGAAGAAATAATAACAAAATACAGATACATAATATTACTTCTTGGCACAGCAATATCGTTTGCCTTTGGTTTTGCGGTGGCATTTGCACTTGCAAAGCTGTGTGGAGTGATGGTTGCAAATGCAGTGTTCAATATTGCTCTCACAGCAGGCGGTGTCACAGGAATGCTTGGATTTGTATGCATCTGTCTGGCAGAGCTGAGACGCATGTAGTACATCAGAAAGCTGTTGTATCGTGCGGTTTTGCGAATGTGTGGGGGATCTGAATAGCTACTTATAAAAAAAGAAAGGAAACGGAATAAATAATTTTGACATACGACGAAATAAAAAAGAACAAAGAAATATGTGAATGCCTGCGCAAGGGAGATGAAAACCTCGGAGTACTGGGCTACACAGATCATTCGGCGGCACACTGCACGATGGTTGCAAAGCGGGCTGCATATATTTTAAAAAAATTCGGATACAGT
The DNA here is from genome assembly GCA_934365945.1 of uncultured Agathobacter sp. Taxonomy (GTDB): domain Bacteria; phylum Bacillota; class Clostridia; order Lachnospirales; family Lachnospiraceae; genus Roseburia. Next base: position 24,842 of record CAKRNE010000012.1, read on the forward strand.
GAAGAGGATATTGAGCTTGTAAAGATTGCGGGCTTTATGCATGATATTGGAAATGTGGTCAACAGAAAGCATCATGCTGAGTACGGAGCGATTTTAGCGAACGAGATTCTTAAAAAGACTGATATGAGCATGAAAGACAGGATTACGGTTGTCTCTGCGATAGGTCATCACGATGAGTCCACAGGAGGCGCAACGGATCCGGTCTCTGCAGCTCTTATCATTGCAGACAAGACGGATGTGCGAAGAAACCGTGTCAGGGAAAAGGCAAAGGAAAATTTTGACATTCACGACAGGGTAAATTACGCTGTTACGGATGCGGCACTCAAGATTAATACAGATAAAAAGGTCATTGCACTCAATCTCCAGATTGATACAAGCATCTGCTCGATGTATGAGTATTTTGATATTTTCTTAGGGCGCATGATGATGTGCCGCGGTGCCGCCGGGATACTCGGAGCTACCTTCAAGCTCACAGCCAATGGCTCTAAGGTATTGTGATGTTTACGATTGATTTTATTTGCACATGAATATATAATTTTGTGTATGAGTGAATTACAGTTAATGATAAATTCACACAGAAATTTGTATATTTATCTATGCAGAAATCAGGAGTACACATATGAAAAAGAAAATCCCAAAAACAGCAGATACTACAGCCACTAAAACCACTACAGACGGCATCATCGACGAAACCCTATACGGAGAAGTTATTTCAAAGCACGAGGCTGATGCAGAGGATAGGAAGATGGGCATTCATGCGCAGGATGAGTACAGGTATTTCAATTTAAGAAAGATAAAAGATTCCTTTGATCTGACAGCAAAAACGCGCAAGGATTGTCAGGATATTTTGAAAAGAGGAAAGCTTAAGCTGGAGGATTTCTCAAGCGGCTTTGTAGAATCGATGAGTCGTGAGCCGGTATGCCGTTTTATCTGCACAGGATATGAGGAAAAATACGGATTCAAGACAGGCATTGAGGTTACACTTTATGTGTCAAAAAATAAGGTGATTAACTTTGAGTGTAATTGTGATGAGTGCATGGGCAGATATTACTGGACCAAAAATCATCACTGTAAGTACACTGCAGCCGCTTTAGATATTGCACTTGATTATCTGGAAAAAAATGACACTATGGATGCGACTGACGCCGCCGGCCGTCAGGTGATAAACAGCTTTGCAAACAGGAAGCGCTCGAAGGTGATTTCTGCAAGCAGGCAGCAGGAGAATTCACTTACGCTTGAGCCAAGACTTGTGTGCAAGGACAAGAACATCAGCCTTTCCTTCAAGGTCGGTGAGGATAAGCTGTTTGTCGTAAAGGATCTTACACATTTTGCAGATTTGGTACAGAAGTCAGAGACAGAGGTGTATGGCAGCAATACAAACATCAATCACGGCATACAGAACTTTACCGCGGCTTCCAGAAAATGGGTGGATTTCATACAGGACTGTGTAGCAGAGGAAAATCGTCTGAAAAGGTCGCTGGAGGAGGCTACATGGAAAAGCATCAGGAAAAAGGTTTCGTCGCTTGTGCTGTACGGATGGCGTATAGACAGGCTCTATGAGCTGATGGAGCATGCCGGAGTCAACTACGAGGACCGCGATACAAAGACTAAGAGTGTCATAAAGGGCGTGGTGAGGGATCCAAAGCTTATTATGTCAATCCGTCCGCTAATGGAGGGCAGAGTGTTTCAGGGAATAAAGGCGATAATCACTTTTCCGCACATGTACATAGGAAGCGGAAAAATGTACTTTATGGATGCGGATGCAAAGCAGCTTTGCAAGGTTACTCCGGAGTTTTACGAGCATATGGGACCGCTTCTGTCAAAGGATGAGTACAACGACTATGGAGTGCTGAGCCTAAATATAGGAAGGAATAATCTGTCAGATTTTTATTATGGGGCACTTCCGGAGCTTTCTGAGCATGTGGATATTATAGAGGATAAGCCCGAGCTTATTGAGCAGTATCTGCTTCCTGAGACGACATTTTCATTTTATCTGGATGCGGATAATGATGATGTGGACTGCAGAGTTATAGCAGAGTACGGAGATAATAAATGCTCCTGCCTTGATATGTACAGACCTGATGTGAAGGTTGAGAGTTTCAGAGTGGCTTTTAAGGAGCGTGAGGTGCTGGATATACTCAGGCAGTTTATGCCTGTTGTGAATCTGAAAAATGACAGAATATGCTGCGGCGGCGATGAGGACAGGATATATGATGTGGTGACAGGCGGTGTGGAGGAGCTTGCAAAGCTCGGAAATGTCTACTGCACGAGCCGTTTCAAGAACGTGGGAAAGACAAAGGGCACCAGTGTAAGTGTAGGTGTGAGTGTATCAAGCGGTATGCTTGAGCTCGACCTTCTGACACAGGATATGAGTGAGGATGAGCTTTTAGAGCTGCTCAAAAACTATAAGAGAAACAGCAGATATTACCGTTTCAAGAGCGGTGAGTTTGTCGATTTGCAGCAGTCGTCACTGCAGATGCTGTTTGAGATGATGGAATCGCTTCACATGTCACCGAAGGATTTCGTCAAGGGAAAGATGCACCTGCCATTGTACCGTACGCTTTACCTCGACAAGATGCTCGAGGAGCACAGCGAGGTCTACAACACGAGAGATGTCCAGTTCAAGCAGATCATTAAGAACATGAAGTCGGTTTCAGAGTCGGACTATGATGTTCCGCTATCGCTTGATAAAATCATGAGAAACTACCAGAAGAACGGTTTCAGATGGATGAGAACGCTTGAGGACTGTGGCTTTGGAGGCATACTGGCTGATGATATGGGACTGGGAAAGACGCTGCAGACCATATCAGTGCTGCTTTCCGCAAAGGAAAACGGCATAGAGGGCACATCGCTTATTGTGTCTCCGGCATCGCTTGTGTTCAACTGGGGAGAGGAGTTTGAGAAGTTTGCTCCGCAGCTTAAGGTAGCACTGCTTGCAGGAAAGGCAGAGGACAGGACACAGATAATAGAAGATTATGATAAGTATGATGTGCTTGTCACATCCTATGATGTTTTAAAGAGAGATATAGACCAGTACGATGGCAAGGCATTTTCATATGAGGTCATAGATGAGGCACAGTACATAAAGAATCAGACGACAGCCGCAGCAAAGGCAGTCAAGCTGATAAACAGCAGGGCGCGCTTCGCACTGACAGGAACTCCGATAGAAAACAGGCTCAGTGAGCTTTGGAGCATATTCGACTATCTGATGCCGGGCTTTTTGTATACATATGATGCATTCAGGCGTGATTTTGAGAATCCTATCGTCAAATATGAGGATGAGGAAATGATGGAGCGCTTACAGAAGATGGTCAAGCCGTTTATCATGAGACGTCTGAAAAAGGATGTGCTCAAGGATCTGCCGGATAAGCTTGAGGAGTCGAGAGTAGTGCGGTTTGACGGTGAGCAGCGCAGACTCTATGATGCGCAGGTTGTCCGCATGAAAAACGAGCTCGCAGGCGGCAATGAGGAAGATTTCAACAAGAACAAGCTCAAGGTGCTTGCAGAGCTTATGAAAATCAGGCAGATATGCTGCGACCCGCATCTGTGTTTTGAAAACTACAATGGTCCATCGGCAAAGCTTGAGTCGTGCCTCGAGCTCATAGACAGCGCAATAGAGGGCGGTCACAAGATACTGCTCTTCTCACAGTTTACGAGCATGCTTGCGATCATAGAGGAGGAGCTCAAGAAAAAGGATATAAGCTTTTACAAGATAACCGGAGAGACCTCAAAGCAGGACAGACTTTCCATGGTAAAGCAGTTCAATGAGGATGACACACCGATTTTCCTTATTTCCTTAAAGGCCGGAGGAGTCGGACTGAACCTGACCGGCGCAGACGTGGTCATCCACTACGATCCATGGTGGAATGTGGCTGTCCAGAATCAGGCAACAGACCGTGCACACAGAATCGGACAGACCAAAAAGGTCACCGTATACAAGATGATTGCAAAGGGCACCATCGAGGAAAAAATCATGAAGCTGCAGGAGACAAAGAAGGATCTTGCCGACAATATCATAAACGGCGAGAATGTTGGAATTGGCAGTATGTCAAAGGATGATATCATGGAGCTGCTCGGAGTGTGATGAATTTGTACGGCCTGCATGCAAGATGTATCAGTTTTTGAGTTCTCAACGGGGCTGAATAGTTATAAATTTTACACAAAAAGTGCATATTCACACATAAACGGAACAAAATACGAATTTTGCCGAAAAAACTTGCTTATAACGTTTCTCAACTCTTGAACTTAAAAATGATTGATAGTATAATTTAAGCAATTGAGGAAAATAAGATTAAACGATAAGGAGGAAATCGCAATGATTACCTGGAACAACCTGGATACCCTGGAATCCTTTAAGGAGCTTTCTAAAGTGGGACGTGTTGACATAAAAGAGGCTATGTCAGGAGACAATGGCGCTAAGCGTGTCAAAGAGTACAACATCCCAATGGCAGAGGGATTCACTTACAACTTCGCTGCAAAGCAGGTGGACGCAGATGTGCTTGAGGCACTTGCAAAGCTTGCAAAGGAGGCACAGCTTACAGAGAAATTTGAGGCACTTTACAATGGTGCTGTTATCAATACAGGTGAGAACCGTCTCGTTCTTCACCAGCTTACTCGTGGACAGCTCGGAGATGCTGTAGTGGCAGACGGAGTTGACAAGCGTAAATTCTACGTAGAGCAGCAGGAGAGAATCGCTGAGTTCGCAAACAAGGTTCACTCAGGCGAGATTACAAACGCAGCAGGAGAGAAGTTTACAACAGTTGTTCAGATAGGAATCGGCGGAAGCGATTTAGGACCTCGTGCTATGTACTTAGCACTTGAGAACTGGGCAAAGAAAAACGGCAGCTTCAAGATGGAAGCCAAATTCATCAGCAATGTTGACCCTGATGATGCGGCAAGCGTACTTGCATCAGTTGACGTAGCTCACTCTATTTTCATATTAGTATCAAAATCAGGTACAACACTTGAGACTCTTACCAATGAGTCATTCGTAAAGGATGCATTAAAGAACGCAGGACTTGATGCTTCTAAGCACATGATTGCTGTAACAAGCGAGACATCACCACTTGCAAAGAGCGATGATTACCTTGCAGCCTTCTTCATGGACGATTACATCGGAGGACGTTACTCATCAACATCAGCAGTTGGTGGAGCGGTTCTCTCACTTGCATTCGGTCCTGAGGTATTTGCACAGTTCCTCGACGGAGCAGCAGCAGAGGATCAGCTTTCAAAGAACGCTGATATCATGAAGAACCCTGAGATGCTCGACGCACTCATCGGTGTTTACGAGAGAAACGTACTCGGATATCCTAGCACAGCAGTGCTTCCATATTCACAGGCACTCAGCCGTTTCCCTGCACATTTACAGCAGGCTGATATGGAGTCAAACGGCAAGTCTGTTAACCGCTTCGGTGAGCCTGTAGATTATGTGACAGGACCGGTTATCTTTGGTGAGCCTGGAACAAACGGACAGCACTCATTCTATCAGCTCCTTCATCAGGGAACAGATATTGTGCCACTCCAGTTCATCGGCTTCAAGAACAACCAGCTTGACACAGATGTAGTCATCCAGGACAGCACAAGCCAGCAGAAGCTCTGCGCAAACGTAGCAGCACAGATAGTTGCATTTGCATGTGGTAAGGCAGACGACAACAAGAACAAGAACTTCGAGGGTGGACGTCCTTCAAGTATCATCATCGGAGACCAGGTAAATCCTGCATCTCTTGGTGCACTCCTTGCACACTTTGAGAACAAGATCATGTTCCAGGGCTTCTTATGGAATGTAAACAGCTTCGATCAGGAAGGTGTTCAGCTTGGAAAGATACTTGCAAAGAAGGTTCTTGCACATGAGACAGACGGAGCACTTAAAGAGCTCAGCGATATGCTTAATATATAGTAAGTACATCGTTTGGCAGAAGTGAAGATACAGAAATATAAAAACGAGCCGCAATCCTGTGGGTATCAGGATTGTGGCTCGTTTTGTTCTGTCATAATACATCCGGGTTAAAGATGATTTATGGTTACTGTTAGGTGTGAACAGTAACGATATATGACGATTTAGGTGAGATAATTTATTTAGGTTTATAGTTACTAATGTTGATAATATTGGCAAATGTTATCATTATTTGTGTGCTTTATGAAAGACAACATCATCCTTGATATTGCTGTCATATCTGGTATAAGCATGGCCGTGGCTGTTCTTTCCGGATACATCACTGTCGTCTCTCTCAGGACCGTTCTCCATCCACCAGGCATATGCTGCAGCGCCGATACAAACGGCAGCGCACACGACAATTATTATTGTTTCAAGCATTTTAAATCCTCCGTTTTACTTTGTCAGCATAATGCGGAGAAAATGTTTTTATTTAATTAAAATTATATTGTAATTTCCTCCGCATATGCGCGAGTTTTGAAATAATCAGCGAAGGAAATTAGTTTATGCCCATCCTTGTCGTGGATAAAACGGATAATAAAGCGCCGGCTTGTGTTTGTGAAGCATATGCGCGTGACCACGATAGCGGCATATGCAAATAAAATAATATGTATTAACCGGAGTAACGCACCCAGCCAGCTTAAATTGGATGTAAGCCTGCCTAAAAATCCAAGCGAAGAGGTACGGATGCGGCATATGATTGCAGGAAAAGAAGGCATTTCCTCTATATACTGACAATCCATGAGCACCGACATATCTGACTCTGAATAAAGCACTGCGCGTGAGTCCAAAACTTCCTGCTGTGGAAGCACTGCCTTATCAGAAGAGGCATAAGAGCCCGATACAGCACTGTGACCGTATGAACCGTATGCAATGAGGTCCGGATTAAATTCGTCCAGATTTTTGTCGAGACTTATAAAGGAGCAGAATATAAGACAAAGTAACAGTGGTAAAACCAGTATTTTCTTCATTAGAGTCCGCTCCTTTCCTTCCAATTTATGTATCTATTTTCTTCCTTTAGGTTAAAAAAGTCAACTTATAAGTAGATTTCTTTTCAAAAATATTGAAATTCTTAATGGGCTGTAATTGTATCAAATGACCATCTTAAATCGATAATATACATATTGCATAAAAAATAATCGAAAATTTATGCATGTTTGTGCATCACGATAATAGACATTTTTTGGAGCACGTGATACTATAATTAACGTAAAAACCCCCCAATACATTATATATTTTTACTATCCCCATAGTAAAATACCTTCTCCTAAAGGACAGCAGAACGATGGCTGTTCTTTTTTTGTCCCAAAATAGTGTATATTTCGGGAAACAAGCATATAAAATATTGTTGAAATGATTTAGACATGATACAATTAGAATAGATATTAGATAGCACGCAAGAAGCGAGACATGCTGATAACAGCCCTCTTTCTTCAAGCCTGCAGACATAGAAGGCTCTGACAGCATAGTTCAGAGTCACTGACACCGAATACTGTGAGCAGATGATAGTGGCTTCACGTATGAGGAGGAAGAGCATTTTGAGACTAAGGGTGTACTTCCGGCGAAGTGCACCCATTTTTAGTGAACAAAGAAGTACAATGACCACATATGCATCTGCATGCTCGCATGCAAGGGCATATGTGGTTATTGGACATCCCAACATAAATTGAAAATTGTAGCAGCGTCAAGCTGCGGAGAAGCCTCGTAAGAGGCGAATTTTCAATTAATGCTGGGGCTTTGTTCATATTAAATACAAGTAGATATTAGGAGTAACATATGGAAACAAGAATAGCCCTAATCGGCATCATAGTTGAAAATCCGGATTCGGTTGAGCAGCTCAATCATCTGCTGCATGAGTACGGCAGCTTCATTGTGGGGCGCATGGGTATCCCATACGAGAAAAAGAACGTGAATATCATCAGCGTGGCAATTGACGCACCGCAGGATATTATCAGTGCGCTGTCCGGCAGGATTGGCAGGCTGGATGGCATAGGAGTGAAGACCGTTTACTCTAATAAATAAAGCAGACCGGACTACAGGAGAAAGCATGACCGACAATACAGCAATAATAAAAATTATAGATGAAATTAAGGCCTGCCGGAATATCACCCTCGAGCAGCTGCATATGCTGCTTGAGACGGATGATATGCAGGCGGTTGATTACCTGAGAAAGAGTGCAGCAGAGAAAGCCCATGAGACCTATGGCAATCAGGTTTTTATTCGAGGGCTGATAGAGTTCACCAACTACTGCAAAAACGACTGCCTCTACTGCGGCATAAGGCACAGCAATACTCACGCGGACCGCTATCGCCTGAGCACTGAGCAGATTATGGCATGCTGCGAGAGTGGCTATGAGCTAGGCTTTCGCACCTTTGTGCTGCAGGGCGGTGAGGACCCGTACTACACGGATGAGCGCATCTGTGGGATAGTGTCCGCGATTAAGGCAAGGTATCCGGACTGCGCAGTTACGCTCTCTATCGGTGAAAAGTCAAAGGAGAGCTATCAGAGCTACTTTGATGCCGGGGCAGACAGATATCTGCTGCGCCATGAGACTGCGGATGAAAAGCATTATGGGAGGCTTCATCCGAAAGAAATGTCACTTGCAAACAGAAAGCGGTGTCTGTGGGATTTGAAAGAGATAGGCTACCAGGTGGGCTGCGGCTTCATGGTCGGCTCGCCGGGACAGACAGTGGAGACCTTGTATGAGGATTTGCAGTTTATAAAGGAGCTTGAGCCTCACATGGTTGGAATCGGACCTTTCATATCGCAGAAGGATACGCCATTTGCAAATGAGAAGTCCGGAACCATGGATGAGACGCTTCGCCTGCTTTCAATCATCAGGCTTATACATCCCAAGGTGCTGCTTCCTGCCACGACAGCGCTTGGCACAATCCATCCGCTCGGCAGGGAAAAGGGCATACAGTCGGGCGCCAATGTCGTGATGCCAAACCTCTCACCGGTCAATGTCCGCGACAAATACAAGCTTTACGACAACAAAATCTGCACCGGAGATGAGGCGGCAGAGTGCCGCTACTGTATGGAAAACCGGATGAAGAGCATCGGCTATCAGGTGGTGGTGTCGCGCGGTGACTACGCAGATTTTTGATTAATAGTTACGATTAATAAATATAAAACAACACTAGGATATAGAAGGAGATAAAAATGTACAACGTAAAATCATTAAAGGCTGAGGAATTTATCTCAGACGAGGAAATCAAGGAGACTCTCGAATACGCAGAGGCAAACAAAAATAATATAGGGCTCATCGATGAGATTATAGAGAAGGCAAAACTCAAAAAAGGACTCACACACAGAGAGGCATCAGTGCTTTTAGCCTGTGAGATTCCAGAGAAGCTTGACGAGGTTTACAAGCTGGCTCAGCAGATAAAGAAGGACTTCTACGGAAACAGAATCGTACTTTTCGCACCGCTTTATCTGTCAAACTACTGTGTGAACGGCTGTGTTTACTGCCCATATCATATGAAAAATAAGCATATTGCGAGAAAGAAGCTCACTCAGGAGGAAATCGTAAAAGAGGTCACAGCCCTTCAGGATATGGGACACAAGCGTCTTGCAATCGAGGCAGGAGAGGACCCTGTAAACAATCCGATTGAGTACATTCTCGAGTGTATCAACACAATCTACAGCATCAAGCACAAAAACGGAGCTATCCGTCGTGTGAATGTAAATATTGCTGCAACTACAGTGGAAAATTACAGAAAGCTTAAAGAGGCAGGAATCGGAACCTACATACTTTTCCAGGAGACATATCACAAGGAAAGCTATGAGCAGCTTCACCCGACAGGACCAAAGCATGATTACGCATACCACACAGAGGCCATGGACCGCGCTATGGAGGGTGGTATTGATGATGTGGGACTTGGTGTGCTTTTCGGACTGGACAAGTACAAGTACGAGTTTGCCGGACTTTTAATGCATGCAGAGCATCTTGAGGCAGTTCACGGTGTAGGACCTCACACCATCAGTGTACCGCGTATAAAGCACGCAGACGACATCGACCCGGATGTTTTTGACAATGGCATAAGCGATGATACCTTCGCCAAAATCTGTGCACTTATCCGTATTTCAGTGCCTTACACAGGAATGATAATCTCAACCCGTGAGAGCCAGGCTGTCCGCGAAAAGGTTCTGCCACTCGGTGTTTCACAGATCAGCGGCGCATCAAAGACAAGTGTCGGAGGCTATGCAGACCCTGAGGCTGAGAAAAATGCAGAGGCAACATCAGAGCAGTTTGACGTCAGCGACCAGAGAACACTCGATGAGGTGGTAAACTGGCTCATGAAGATGGACTACATCCCTTCCTTCTGTACAGCCTGCTACAGAGAGGGCAGAACAGGAGATCGTTTTATGGCGCTGTGCAAGAGCATGCAGATACTTAACTGCTGCCATCCGAACGCACTCATGACACTGAAGGAGTACCTTGAGGACTACGCAAGCCCACAGACAAGGGAGCTTGGAATGAAGCTCATCGACAGGGAAATCGAAAAGATTACCAATCCAAAGGTTAAGCAGACCTGCTATGAGCATATACATGATATTGCAGACGGAAAACGTGATTTCCGTTTCTAAAGGAGGATACAAATGGGAAATTTGAATGAGACACCTTCTGCCAACAGGCTTCATATAGGTATATATGGAAAGACAAACAGTGGTAAGTCATCACTGATTAACGCGGTTACAAAGCAGGAGGTTTCCATTGTGGCCGATGTGGCTGGTACGACAACCGACCCGGTGTACAAGCCAATGGAGATTCATCCGCTAGGACCGTGTGTGATTATTGATACGGCGGGCTTTGATGATGACAGTGAGCTTGGAGAAAGACGCATTGAAAAGACTCATCTGGCAGCAGAGAAGACAGATATAGCGGTTGTAGTGCTTGATATTGCAGAGGTCATTGCTGCGAAGAAGGCGGGAGTGCCGTTTAAAAAGGCTTTTAAGGATGAGGCAGAGTGGAGCCTGCTCTTTGCAAAAAAACATACCCCGGTTGTTTTTGCCTTAAACAAGATAGACGAGATTTTGCTTTCTGCTGAGGCACAGGAAAAGAGCAGGGGAAAGCTGGACAATGCTGCAATAGAGGCTGCAAAGTGCTGGGTTTATGAGGAAAACAGTGCTGTGATGGGCAAATATGCAGACAATAGCTTTGAGGTTGTCGCAGTCAGCGCGTTAAAGGGCAAGGGAATGGATGCCGTTATCTCTGCGCTCACACGCCTTTTGCCGGAGGATTTCGGTCAGGAATTTATACTCGGAGACCTTGTTTGTGAGACAGACCTGGTGCTTCTTGTCATGCCACAGGATATTCAGGCACCAAAGGGCAGGCTCATACTGCCACAGGTGCAGACACTCAGGGAATTACTCGATAGAAAATGCCTTGTGATGAGCACGACAACTGACAAAATGACAGATGCGCTTGCGGCATTAGCGAGGGCACCAAAGCTCATAGTGACAGATTCACAGGTGTTTGGCTATGTGTACGAGCACAAGCCGGCAGAGAGTATGCTCACATCATTTTCAGTGCTTTTTGCAGCCTACAAGGGGGATTTGCCATACTATGTGGAGAGTGCAAAGGCAATTGACGCCTTAAAGCCATCATCAAGAGTGCTTATCGCAGAGTGCTGCACACATGCGCCTCTCGCAGAGGATATAGGCAGAGTGAAGCTTCCGAACCTGCTTAAAAAGCGTGTCGGTGAGGAGCTTACTGTGGATATTACAAGCGGTACGGACTTCCCTGATAATCTTTCTCAGTATGACCTTATTATCCAGTGCGGTGCTTGCATGTTTAACAGAAAATATGTATTATCAAGGATAGACAGGGCACGTACACAGCATGTGCCTATGACAAACTATGGCGTGGCTATAGCACACCTGACAGGAATACTCGATAAGGTGAGCATGCCCTAGAAAAGCCTTAAAAGCCGGGAGGAAGAGAAGCTATCTGTATGACGAAAACAAGTGATTTTGACGACAAAGTGAATTATAGTGGTGATTTTAAAGGCAGCTATAGCGATAATAACAGCGGCGATTATAGAGACAATTACAGTGGCGATTATAGCAGCACCGGTTACTCTCGTCTGGCGAAGAGCCTTATTGACATAGTAAAGGAGCAGCAGGCGAAGCTTGGCTACAGGAAGGAAATAGTCAGACTGTATTATCCTCTTTCCACGCTCAGACATTTCTTTGAGTGCGCAGGGGCTGACAATAAAATTGCAACCGGCGTGATTTCAGAGAATCAGATGCTTGAAATTCTTGCTTCTGATAATCTGCCAAAGCAGCTTACTGACACCATAGGTGAGATAAAGGTCACTGCCAGAAACGAGCGCTTCTGCATAGAGATACCACCCGAGGGCAGTGAGTATGTGCATGAAAATACCGCAGACAATGAATTTATCAGCGGGCTGATTGAGCTTGTCGGCACGCATGGCTGCACAATGGAGCGGATAACAGAGCTGTTTTACAAATATTCGGACGATATTGAGAAAAAGGAAATGCAAAATGGCGAGTTTGACTGCTATATCCGCTTTTTAAATGATCCGGATGACACATACTACTACTGCTTTCATGATGAGGGCTGTCATATCATTTACCATAGATTTCTGCCGCAGGATTATGCGGATTTTGGATTTTAACAGTTATGTTTAGATACAGGTCTGATGCTGCGGTGTCGGGTTATTCCACATAGAGTAAATATTATTTGATGCTACAGGACGACAAAGTTTGACAAAAATATAACAATCGTAATATAATGGCGGTTGAGAGTAGGGTTTATGTATAATACGTACAGCAGGAGATATACAAATGGCAACATTTACCAGAAAAGCCATAATGCAGACTTTTTTACATATACTGAAAAACAAACCGCTTGACAGGATTACAGTCAAGGATATATGCGAGCAGTGTGAGATAAACAGAAACACATTCTACTATTATTTTAAGGACATATATGATGTGCTAGAGGCTCTGTTTGAGGACGAGGTAAGGCTCGTGATGGATGAGGCAAAGGAGGGCGTGACATTTCATGATGCATATGCCAGAGCCGCTGCCCTTATTTTAAACAACCGCGAGGCGATAATGCACATTTATGCATCGGAAAACGGCAGGGTATTAAGGACATATCTGGATGCCGTGGTCACACAGGTGGTGCGCCGCTTTGTGCTGGAAAAGGCAGAGGGCTACAGCTTGGATGATAGTGACATTGCATTTATCACGGCATTTTACAGCAACGGAATCGTTGGCAGCACAATAAAGTGGATTGAGAGAGGCAGTATGATGAGCAGCCTGCCTGAGACCAACATTACGGAAAAGTGTTTTGGACTGTCAGATGAAAAAAGCGGATGCGTAAACAAAAGAGAGTACAACAAAGATATTGTTAAGAGAATCGGTGACTCATTCGAGGCCACAATCTATGATATGATTGAGTGCTGCCTGTAGGCAGGCGTATATTGCATGACAAAATAATTCGAACAGATTTGACAGAGTGTCTGAATTTCAGACACTCTTATTTTTTTGTCCATTTTAAAGACGATTATGGTGGATTAGAATAGCAGACAAAAAGGAGGGAGATACTTTATGCATACATTGGTACGTGTGAAAAATGCATACACTGTCATGACAATATGCCTGATTGCATTGGGGGCAGCTTTGTTATTTGCGCCACAGCTTGGACTTAGGACTCTGTGCGTGGTGTATGGAGTGTTTCTCATAGTATACGGAGTGACAAAGCTGTCCGGATATTTTGCAAAGGATCTATTTCAGCTTGCGTTTCAGTTTGACCTCGCACTGGGTATAGTTTCTATAGTACTTGGAATCATAATTATAGAGAAATCGGAGTATATTATAGAGATATTGTCCACAGCGATAGGCATTTTTATGCTGGTGGACGGAGCCTTAAAGATACAGACCGCAGTGGAAGCAAAGCGCTTTGGCATTGAGAAATGGTGGCTCATACTTGTGATGTCGTTTGTAGTGGCATTTGTGGGAATACTGCTTCTGGTGACACCATTTGAGACCGCAGGCATGATAGTCAGACTAATAGGACTGAATTTGAGTCTTGACGGAATACTAAATTTATTTGTCGTCAGAAATACCGTTGAAACAATAAGGAGGAATACAAAGTGGGAAATTTAGGACATCAGGCAGCGAGACTTGCTGCATCAAAAATATGTGACAACATTGTAAAAGGACTTTGCAAGGACCCGGAGACAGAGGTTGTAAAGCTCATCGACATGTGGCAGAAATTCATGGGCGATGAGAAGATTGATTTAAACTATGACAGTGCGCGTAAGATGATCTGCGATAAGGACTGCACACTCAACAAGTATATGCACCGTCTTATAAATGAGATAGATCCTCATGTGTTAAAGACAATCGCACTCAATCTGGGCTTTGAGGCTTTTGTTTACGGCACAAAAACCATCCGTAAAAATCGTGAAAAGTATGGCTGTAATGTGCCATGGCTCATCCTTATGGATCCGACAAGTGCCTGCAATCTGCACTGTACAGGCTGCTGGGCAGCAGAGTACGGCCACAAGCTGAACCTTACCTTTGATGAGATGGATAAGGTGGTAACACAGGGCAAGGAGCTTGGTGTATACCTGTATATGTTCACAGGCGGTGAGCCACTCGTCAGAAAAGCAGACCTTGTCAAGCTCTGTGAGAAGCACAATGACTGTGCATTTCTGGCATTCACGAACGGCACACTCGTGGATGAGGCCTTCTGCGCGGAATTAAAGCGTATCGGAAACCTGTACCTTGCTATAAGTCTTGAGGGCTTTTCTGAGGTAAACGATTTAAGACGAGGCACCGGTGTATTTGCAAAGGTTATGCATGCAATGGATTTACTTAAGGAAAACGGACTTGTGTTCGGTACTTCAATATGTTACACATCAAAGAACTATGAGACAGTTACCAGCGATGAGTTTATCGATATGATCGTGGAAAAGGGCTGCCGCTATGCGCTTTACTTCCACTATATGCCTGTCGGAAACGATGCATCACTAGAACTTTTACCGAACCCGAAGCAGAGACTTTACATCAAGGACCGCGTCCGTGAGATCAGAAACATGACAAACGGCAAGGGCATTTTCACGATGGATTTCCAGAACGACGGCGAGTTTGTCGGAGGCTGTATCGCAGGCGGAAGAAACTACTTCCATATCAATGCCAACGGTGATGCTGAGCCATGTGTATTCATACACTATTCAGGAGCCAACATCCGTACACACAGCATGCTTGAAATCTTGAAACAGCCGCTTTTCATGGCATACCATGATAACCAGCCGTTCAATGAGAATCACTACAGACCTTGTCCGATGCTTGAAAATCCTGAGATTTTACAGCGGCTCGTAAAGGAAACCGGTGCAAAATCAACAGATCTGCAATCACCTGAGAGTGCAGAGCATCTGTGCAACAAGTGCAAGGAATATGCGCAGGCATGGAAGCCTTGTGCCGATAAGCTCTGGGCAGAGGAAGGACATTAGTTTAACCCGGAAATCTATGTTGAATATCAGCTATAAGATTGATATAATCAATCTGTGTACGCAGAAAAATGATTATATGAATGCGGGGAATTAACATGAAAGCGATGTTCATAGATGTAGATGGGACTCTCAGCAGTCCGTGTTACAGGGTAGATGGAAGATTTCAGATAGGTATGTCGGATGTGCAGTGGGCAGACTATTGCAAGGTAAACGGTGAGGACACTTACGAGTGGTGCAGGCCTGTCATGCAGGTTAAGGAGTATGCCATGAAAGCTAAGGCAAATGGTACGAGGCTGTATGTGCTCACCACCTCGGGAACAGAGATAGAAACTGTTGCCAAGCGCAGGTTTATAGACAGATATTATGCAGGAATGTTTGATGATATATATGCTGTTGAGCATGATGATGACAAGGTGAAATTTATCCTGCAAAAAGCAGCGGAGCTTGGAATTGAACCGGATGACTGTGAGCTTGTGGAGGATACCTACCGCATACTGCTGCAGACAGTTACAGAGGGAATCAAATCCACGCATATAACGACAATTCTCACCGGAATTAATGAGTAATCCGGCGCTGATTTATACTGTGACGCATGGCTTGACAGTGCAGTGTCAGGTCGGCGTTAGAACAGTAATTGGGCCTATTGAGCAATAACTGTTATGCTATCGTATACTATACTGATTTCGGCTCAGGCATATTGAGGATTTTGCGGACGGCAGACTGCATTTCAGGCATATTTCGGTAATGCTCAAGCAGAAGCACTTCATCGCTGCTTAGCTTCAGTCGTTTATTATCTTTGTTTAAAAATGAATGATTGATATCGGAAATTTTATAGATATCACAGAGTAAAAGAAATTTGTCGGCAGAAGGTGGATTCTGATTATTTTCCCAGCCATAGACGGTTTTATTTGAAAGATGAATATTGTGCTCAGCAAGCTTTTGAGTTACCTCATCCATGCTCAGCTTGTTGAGCTTTCTGTAGTATTTCAACACTTTTCCAATGTTTTCATTTGTAGTCATAATAAATTCCTCCGGATAAAATAAAATCTGCAAGGCGGCTCTTAATAGTTACTTTGCAAAAGTATTCTATAATTGGAAGAAATTACCAGCAAACACTTCTGAATCAGATAGAAAAACGCAGATAAACAGATGATAATCAGCCTGAAATTCTATGCAGGCAAGAATAAAAAACGGTGCAAAACTCTCTGCTGTCACAGAATTGTGTTTTTTCCGGAGAAAATTTCAACGCCACTCTAAAGAAATATTCGAAACATCCGATAAATAAGTCAAGAAATAAATTTTACACATATTTCAAGGATGAAATATAAAAGAAAGGAGAACCTGTTATGCGTATAGATGCATATAATCAGATAGCACAGTTGTACGGAGTATCAAAGACCGCAAGAACACAGAAGGCACAAGGCACAGCAAGTGTGTCTGATCAGGTATCAATTTCGCAGGCCGGTAGAGATTACCAGATTGCGAAAAAAGCAGTATCAGAAGCTTCGGACATCAGGGAAGATAAAGTCGCTCAGCTTAAGAATATGGTAAACTCCGGACAGTATCAGGTAAACGGAGATGATTTCGCAAGCAAGCTTTTAGAGAAGTACAATTCTTTATAAGACAAGGTGAAAAGAAAAAGAGGATTTTATAGTGGCTAGTTTAGTGGAAGAGCTTATCAATGTGCTCGCAGAGGAAGAAAAAATTTATATGACACTTGCAGAGAATGGGGAGAAAAAGCGTCAGATTATTATTGATGCAGATATCCCTGAGCTCGAGAGGCTTACGGATGCAGACCAGAAAGCAAGTGATGAGCTCCTCTCAAAGAGCAATAAGCAGATTTCACTTCTTGCGGATATTGCCAATGTACTTGGCAAGTCACAGGAGCAGATGACAGTCACCAGACTGATTGGATATCTCGGCGCACAGCCGGATATTCAGGCGAAGCTGACTGCAGCAAGGGACAGACTGCTTGATGCAGCAGCACAGATGCAAAAAATCAATGAATTAAATTCACAATTACTTGCCCAGGCAATAGAGCTCGCGGAATTTGACATAACCTTGTTCAAGAGCATGAGACAGGCACCGGAGACCGCCAATTATGATAGAAATGCATATAATACAGGCGATATTCTGGGAAGCAGCGGTTTTGATGCGAAGCAATAATCATTAGTAATGCAGTAATTAATGACTCGGAGGACAGGAACATGGCAAATGGATTCGGAAGCTTTTATGTAGGTAATTCCGGACTTATCAATGCGCAGAATGCTCTTAATACAACAGCAAACAACATGGCTAATGTCAATACGACAGGCTATGTGCGCCAGCAGGTAAGGTTTTCAGATAAAGGTTATATTACAAGAAACGGTGCTACAGAGTATACAAACATCCAGCAGAGTGGACTGGGTGCATCGGTATCGGAC
The DNA here is from genome assembly GCA_934365945.1 of uncultured Agathobacter sp. Lineage (GTDB taxonomy): Bacteria > Bacillota > Clostridia > Lachnospirales > Lachnospiraceae > Roseburia. The sequence goes on from CAKRNE010000012.1 coordinate 42,691, forward strand.
GTGGCACACGTCAGGGATATTTTCTTAGATAAATCGTATAGACAGGAGAACGGACGAAAAGCGTTTTACTCATCATTGTATGATACAAGCTCATATGTTGAGGATATCATGCAGGAGATGAACGGAGCGGAGTTCAAGGAGAGTATATCGGAGCTTTGGCAGGCATTTCAGGAGTTTGGCAAGGATCCGACAAACTCAACCAACCAGAATCTTATAGTTCAAAAGAGTGAGCTTTTTTTGACGAGATGTAATACGGTTTATTCAGATCTTCAAAAATACCAGTCCAATATCAATATGCAAATTAAAGAGCAGGTCGACAGAATCAATGAGATCGGAGACCGGATATATGCGCTCAATCTTGAGATACAAAAGACAGAGGCATCAGGAGTGCAGACAGCAATGACTGCGCGTGATGAAAGGGATAGTCTGTTAGACGAGCTCTCAGGCTATACCAAGATTGAGGCAGAGGAGGATTCTACAGGCTTTGTACATGTAAAGCTGGAGGGACAGCAGTTTGTGCACGATAACAGGTGCAACCATATTGGACTTTCAGAGGAAAAGGGCACAGGCTTTTACACTCCGTACTGGCCTAATATTTCCTCAGATGCGAACTACGTGCCGGTATTCAGTGATGTCACACTGCCGTCAGCACTTGCAAATAAGGTTGGAAGCGCACAGACTACGGACATTGCGACAAGTCTTAATAATGATATAGGAAGTCTCAAGGGACTCTTGGTTTCAAGAGGTTCAGAATACGGAACCTTTGATTTCATGTCGGATGAGAATTACAGCAAGGTAGAGGACAACATCGTTATGGAAACCCAGGCTGAGATTTCATATCTTGCCAGAAATATAATGATGGCAATGAACGATATATTCTGTCCAAATACCACATATACCTCGGCAGATGGCACACAGTACACAGTGCTGGATACCAAAAACTGCTCGGTTGGAGAGGATGGAAAGCTTCCACCGTTAGAGCTCTTTTCGAGAAACGGCTACGACAGATATACGGAAACAGAAATTGATGGTCAGAAGTTTTATGTATACAATGGCGAGACAAATGCAAATCTGTCATCATGGTATAAGCTTGGAAATGTAACTGTAAATCCAAAGGTAGTTGCGCAGGTTACACTGATGCCTTCATATAAGCAGGATGGAGCAGCAGACTATGGACTTGGTGATAAAATCAGCAAAGCATGGGCCAATGAGGGCTTGTATATTAACCCGAATGACACATCAAAGTGCAATTTTGAGGGATATTATGACAAGATAATCTCAAGGCTTGGAACCTCCGGCAGCGTATACAAATCATCGACTGACACACTTACGTCAACCACAGCGGCCATCGACAATCAGCGAAATCAGATAATGGGAGTTTCAAGTGATGAGGAGCTGACAAATATGATAAAATTCCAGTCGGCCTATAACGCTTCCAGCAGGTATATTACGGTAATCAGCCAGATGACAGAGCTGATAGTAGGATTAATATAAACAGGAGGAGTCTGCATGGCTTCAACATTTTTTGGATTAAATATAGGTGTAAGTGCCCTGAATTCGTTTCAGGTTGCGACAAATACAACAGCCAACAACATTGCAAATGTCAAAACAACAGGTTACACAAGGCAGTCAGCCACACTGACAGCAAAGGATGCGCTGAATGTCACAGCGCGCTACGGCAGCGTAGGTACAGGTGTTACTGTTACATCTATCAAGCAGCAGAGAGATTTATATTACGATACAAAGTATTGGGAGAACAATTCCTGCTACGGCAGATATGAGCAGAAGCTTTATTATCTTGACCAGATTCAGAATTATTTTAAGGATAACGGAGCTTCGGTCAAAGGCTTTTCGAGTGTATTTTCACAGATGTTTTCAGACCTTGATACATTAAGGAGCAAGCCTTCTGATAAGACAGTAAGAAACCAGTTTATCAGCAGTGCACAGAGCCTTTGCACATATTTCAACCAGATGAGCGATAATCTTTCAAAGCTGCAGGATGACTGCAACGAGGAGATAAGAAACAGGGTTGATGAGATTAACTCCATCAGTGAAAAGATATCTCTGCTCAATAAAGAGATAAATCAGATAGAGACAGGTACCGGTGTGGAGGCCAGCTCACTCAGGGATGAGAGAGCCAATCTGATGGACAATCTTTCCAAAATTGTCAATGTATCATACAAGGAGACCCCTATACAGAACACAAACGGTGATAATCTCGGTGGTACAAGCTTTTGCCTTTTTGTCAATGGGGAGAAGATTGTAGATGGCAAGGATTACAGGAAGCTGGTCTGTGAGTCAACCGATATAAAGAATAATCAGACAGACAATGACGATTTGTTTAAAATATACTGGGCGGACACCAAGATGGAGTTCGTTGCCACAGCGGGAACAGCAGGAGGCAGTCTCAAGGCACTTTTCGAGATGCGTGACGGTGATAATCTTGAGAATTTTAAGGGCAAGGTTACACAGGCAGATTCATATTCATTTACGGTAAGCAACACGTCATTGACCAATATCAAATCACTCAATCTGCCGGATACAAACGGCAAGATTACTGTTGACCATGTGACCTACACCTACGATAGCTGGGAGGCAGAGGTTGATGCGGATGGCAACATAAAGTCTATGAAGTTTAACCTGAGCAAAAACAAGGCGGTGGCCAATCCGGCTGCAGTAGTGGCAGACAATGCAACGCTCAGTGCGGGTTCGGGAATCAACGAGAGAGGAATACCGTACTATATGACACAGCTCAATGAGTTTGTCAGAAACTTTGCTGAGCTTTTCAATAAGGCTGAGAGCAAGGGACAGAATATGAACGGAGATACCCCACCGACATTTTTCGAGGGAATAACGGCTACCGGAAAGGTATATGATTTCTCTGATTCGGATGCATACAGCAAGCTTACGGATGGGCAGACAACAACCATAAGCAGTTCATCAAATACATATTACAGGCTGACCGCAGGCAACTATTCTGTCAATAGGGATGTGATGAATAATGTATCACTCTTTGCAACAGCAACAGATTATGTTAAGACAGATGCATGTGATATAGTTGATGAATTAAAAAAGCTTCAGTCACAGACCACTGTTTACAGAGGCGATAAGGCTGAATCATTTCTGGAAACAATTATATCCAATGTATCGGTTGATACGGAAAAGGCAGAGACCAACAATAAACTCTATCAGAATCTTGAGCAGACTATTTCAAACCAGAGGACATCGGTATCCGGTGTGGATGAGGATGAGGAAGCCTTAAACCTTATCAAATATCAGAATGCATACAATATGGCTTCAAAGGTTATTTCCATAATGAGCCAGATGCTTGAAAAGTTGATAAACGATACAGGAGTTGCATAATAAAGGCTGTGGTCTGTATACAAAGATGACAGACAGCGAATAAAGGAGGCATACCGATATGCGTATAACAAACAACATGATAATGGGTAACACCAAGACGAATATCAATTCGGCAAAGACGCTGGTGGATAAATACAATACCCAGATGACAACCCAAAAGAAAATTGACAAGGCATCGGATGATCCGGTTATTGCAATCAGATCGCTTCGTCTGTCAACCAGCCTGTCTCATATAGACCAATATGTCAATAATAATATACCAGATGCCAATTCATGGATGGATGTTACGGAGACTGCTCTTAAGAACACAAAATCACTCCTGACAGACATTCGTACACAGTGTGTAAACGGTTCTACCGATACACTCACATCGGAGGACAGAAACACCATATTAAAGCAGCTCAAATCACTTTCGGAGCAGGTGTATACAGAGGGCAATGCCGACTACGCAGGCAGGACTGTATTCACAGGATACCGTACATCATCAAAGCTTACATTTCAGAAGGATACACAGTGTACTTATCAGATTAACCAGGATTTTTCGGCTGGTGACTTGTCTGAAAAGCGCTATTACACAAACGGTGTGACGGTGCCGGCAACCATAAACAGCACCACTGCGGATTGCACTACAGATGTCACAGAGTACAGCTATCAGAGGATACGTCTGGCATATGGTAGTACGACAGACGATATCCGGCTTTCAATAAACGGAAATTCAGTGGCGCAGGGCAATAACTATACGGTATATGAGCATTCTTCAGATTTCGACCCGTCAAAGCTTGGAGATAACCAGGTTGCGTATATTCAGGAAAGCGGAGAATTTGTTTTCGGAAAGACAGTAGCGGCTTCTATCAAGGACAATGATCAAAAGCTCTCCGTCACATATGTGAAAACAGGTTTTGATGGAGGGGATGCGAGACCGGAGTATTATTACAACTGTAAGGATCTGACAGATGCCATCACACTTGATACCAACGGAAAAGTACCTCATGACGCAGCAGGAAACATCAAATATACCAATGCATCGGCGGTTGTTGACTACAAATATGAAAGTCAGGAAATCAAGTATACAGTGGCAAACAGCACAGACATCACTGTCAATACACAGGCAAAGGATGTTATGGATACAGGCATCAAGCGCGATGTGGATGAGCTTATCAACGTGGTTCAAAATTCCATCAATGCTCATGACAAGGTTTCACAGCTTGAGAAGATGATGTCACAGCAACAGTATTCAGACAAGGATTCACAGGCTAAGCTGAAAACATATCTGGATGCAGCAAAACAGGAGGCTGATTATGCCGATAACAATCTGCAAAAGACATATAGCCAGTATATTACCAGGTTTGATGATCATTTGAATAAGGTCAATCTGGCACTCACAGATTCCGGCAGTACCCAAAGCCGTCTGACCCTCATAAAGAACAGGGTAGAGGAGCAGCAGACTACCATTGAGGATCTTAAGTCATCAAACGAGGACAGGGATATTTCAGATATTATCATTGATTTTTATGCCATGTACAATGCATACCAGTCAAGTCTGACAGCGGCCTCAAAGGCTAATTCGCAGACTCTTCTGGATTATTTATAATCATTGGGTGCTTATCAATTTATATTAATTGTACTATACAGACGTTCGCGGAGCGGGCGGGAAGGAGGACAGCCATGAGGGCAAAAACGAGAATATTTGGGGAGATTGATATTCCACAGGACAAAATCATCACTATGGAAAAGGGGATGATAGGATTCCCGGAGCTTAAGAATTACACTCTGATTTTTAACTCAGAGAAGCAGAATGACAAGAAATCCATTATGTGGCTTCAGTCGATGGATGATGGAGATATTGCGTTTCCTGTCATGACACCGGACATCATCATGCCGGATTACAAGCCTTATGTAAATGAGGAAATTTTAACACCACTTGGACAGCTCACAGAAGAGAATATGTATATACTTGTCACAGTGAATGTGCCTAGTGACATAACAAAGATAGCATGCAATTTGAAGGCACCTATTGTTGTAAATATGGATACAAACAAGGCGGCACAGCTCATTGTGGAGGACGATTACAAGGTTCATTTCCCTATCTATGATATCATAAAGGGAAATAAAGAAAGGGCGGGTGAATAATATGCTGGCTCTTACAAGAAAAAAGGGTGAATCCCTTATGATAAACAACGATATTGAGATTACCGTTCTGGAAATCAGGGGGGATCAGATTAAGATAGGTGTCAGTGCACCTAAGGAGGTTCCGATTTACCGCAAGGAAGTGTATACACAAATCCAGCAGGAAAACAAAAAATCTGCGGGAGTAGAAAACGCACAGGCGCTTAACGAGTTGTTTAATTAAATACAAATGCCTATTCATTTACAAAGACAATATACAAAGACAATAAAATCTGCCCCGGTATTTGTACCGGGGCATTTTAAATCTAGAGTTTTTTCTTTAGCAGTCCTGAATCAATTTCACCGGCAGCTATAGTGTTTTCAATCCATAGCTTGAGAGAGTCTATGGTCAGAGACATGTCATCCAGATAATCCTTTATACGCAAAAAATCAGGCATTTCATCTTTTGAAACCATCCCGTCAGCCGCTATGTCGATCATGCGGTCCTTCTCCTTGGAGAGGGTGTTCAGGGTCGAGAGCATCTCAAGTGTTATCAGGGATAAATCCTTTGCTGTAACCTCGGGAACATATTCTCGTCCTATAGGACACTCATGCGAACAATAGTAATTGCACAGGGAAGGATTTTTGTAGCATTCTGCCATTGCAAGAATCTCATCAGGATGAGGATTGGATTTCTCACTTTCAATCTTTTCAATGCGGTCAGAGGAGATAAATTCAAGCCTTTCGGCTGCGGCATCGCGAGTGAGTCCGTTATTTTCACGGCTTATTTGATATATATTTTTATTTTCTTTAGTAGATTTACGTCCCATTTTAATCCCCTTTCAGATTGTGTGCATAGTTATCTATAATTTTACATTATACATGTAATTGATATATATGTGAAACAAAATATACGGATTTTGCGAAATAACATGGATTATTCCGCACTAAAAGAGCCTTTCATGACAAAATTTTTAGAAAATGAAATTAATTATATTAAAAATTGCACAAACCGTGTTATACTCTATACGTTACACTAAATTTATTAGGAGAAAAAGATGTTATCAGTAATAGAAAAAATCAATGACGTGGTCAACAATTTTATCTGGGGCGTGCCTGCGATGATTTGTATCATAGGCGTCGGGCTACTTTTGAGCTTCAGAACGGGATTTCTTCAGATTAGAAAGTTTCCGTATGCGATGAAGGTTACACTTGGCAGGATGCTCAAAAAACGCGAGGCATCCGACGGAGCACTCACACCGTTTCAGGCAGTGTGTACGGCACTTGCGGCGACTGTCGGTACAGGAAATGTGGCAGGAGTTGCGGGAGCCATTGCGATAGGTGGACCGGGAGCGGTATTCTGGATGTGGATTTCAGCACTTCTTGGCATGTGTACCAAGTTCTCGGAGGTCACACTCGCTGTACATTTTCATGAGAGAAATGCAAACGGCGACCTGGTAGGCGGTCCTATGTACTATATTAAAAACGGTCTTAAAAAGCACTGGCACTGGCTTGCCTATCTGTTCTCAGCGTTTGGAGTGCTCACCGTGTTCGGTACTGGAAACGCTACACAGGTAAACACCATAACCACAGCAATTGATTCAGCTTTATATAATTACGATATAATTTCAAAGGAGTCGGCATCAACGCTTAATCTCATAATAGGAATAGTGCTTGCCGCACTTATAGCGCTTATTCTGCTTGGAGGAATCAAGCGTATAGGCCAGGTTACTGAAAAGCTTGTGCCGTTTATGGCAGTCATGTATATTCTGCTGTCACTTGGAGTGGTAATCGTCAACTTTAAAGCTATACCGGGTGTATTTGGAGCCATAATAGAGGGCGCTTTCAATCCGTCAGCAGTGACAGGCGGAGCGGTCGGAAGCTTCTTTATGAGCATGAAAAAGGGTGTTTCCAGAGGAATTTTTTCAAACGAAGCAGGTCTTGGAACAGGCTCTATCGCGCATGCCTGTGCAGACACCAAAAAGCCTGTAAAGCAGGGCTTCTTCGGTATATTTGAGGTGTTTGTGGACACTATTGTGATATGTACACTCACGGCACTTGTCATACTCTGCAGCGGAGTTCCTGTGGGCTATGGGGAAGCAGCAGGCGCAGAGCTTACCATCAGCGGATTTACATCCACCTACGGCGGCTGGGTATCAATCTTTACAGCGGTTGCCATGTGCTGTTTTGCATTTTCTACCGTCATAGGCTGGGGACTTTACGGAACCAGATGCATAGAGTTCTTATTCGGAACCAAGGCAAATAAGCCGTTCATGGTAGTATATTCGCTTGTTGCGATAGTCGGTGCGACAATGAACCTCGGACTGATGTGGAGCATAGCGGAGACCTTTAATGGTCTTATGGTCATACCAAACCTTATAGCGGTATTTTTGCTTTCGGGTGTAGTTGTAAAGCTGGTGAAGGAATATTTTGCCGGCGAGGGAGCTGCATCTACCGTGAAGAATAAAGAATAGCCGGGAAAAGGTGAAAAGAACATTTTTATAGAATATGGGGGTATAAGTTATTATGGAAAATAAAATTGATTCATCGTTTGAAAGAAGCATACTATTCAGAGTAGTTGCAATTATAGTGTGTATAATTATTGCAGGTATTTCATTTTTTGGACTTGCAAAAAACTACTCATCGCCTGAGTCAAAAATAAATAAAGAAACTATAAAGTATCTCGATGAAAAGAAAACAACTGCGCTGGAGCTGAGCGCAAGTGCTACAGCAGTTTCAACACTTATTACATTAACACCGGGAGACGGCGGAACTCCTGTCGCAAATAAATTAATGGATCTGGCAGGATATTTTTTGATTGTTGTATCAGCAATATATTTTGAAAAATATCTGCTGACTATTTTGGGCGCGCTGACCTTCAAATGGCTTATTCCGGTATCAATGCTGGCATTGGCAGTGTATTTTGGAAGCAAAAAGGATTTCTTTTGGAAAATAGGTGTAAAAATATTTATTTTTGGACTGGCAATATATGCGGTTATTCCGGTAAGCGTACATGTCTCAAAAATGATTTACAGTACATACCAGGAGTCAATTGATGCGACGATTGATGAAGCAAATGATTTAGCAGATGAATCAGAAGCATCAAAGGATGATGACAAGGATAGCAAGAAGAGTAAGGATACTGAAAGCAGCTTTATAGATAAGGCAAAGGATGCAGTAAACAGTGTGAAAAATACATTGTCAGTTACGGCAGATAGTGTAAAGAACATGGTCAATAAGTTCATTGATGGACTGGCAGTGCTCATAGTCACAACGTGCCTTATTCCTGTACTTGTGATAGTATTTTTTATCTGGCTGGTGAAGCTTGTATTGGGAAGTGCAATTTCGTCGCCGGGAGCTGTAGCGATGAGGAGGGGGAAGGATAAATAGGAACTGTAATTGCCCCGGCCTACGTGTGTTGGGGCATGATTTTTATATGATAGGGGAAAATATATGTATCTTGTATCTGTATATTTTGACAAGACGGCAGAGCATATTTTGCAACGATATATAAATAAAATAGCTGAGAAAACAGGTAATTCATTCATGACTGATAACAATGTGCCACCACACATGACGATATCGGCAATAGAAGCCCGAAGCGAAAAAGCTTTATTGGGAGCAATGGATAATCTGCGAAATTCACTTTCTAATGGGACGATTAGCATTGTGTCAGTCGGACAATTGCTGCCATATGTATTTTATGCCACGCCGGTGCTTAATAGATATTTACAGGATTTATCGGAAAAAGTATTTGATGAGGTGAAATGTATTCCGGAATCTACAGTCAGCAGATATTATAAGCCAATGAGCTGGCTGCCACACATTACACTTGGAAAAACCCTGACAAAGGAGCAGATGCAGATGGCGTTTTCAGTAATGCAGGAAAGTTTTGTGCCCTTTGAAGCGGCAATTACGGAGATTGGACTTGCCAGAGTTAATCCACATAGCGATGTGGTGCGATGGGAATTAAAACAGCAGCAATAAAGCCACAGATAAACCGGTTTTTTGAAAGGATAACAAACATGATAATAGATAGAGAACGAGTAAAAAACACATTCGCAGAGTACACATCAGGATACAATACCACAGATCCAAAGATTAAGCTCAAAATAGACCATACCTATAGAGTAGCAGAGCTTTGCGAGCTGATAGCAAGGGATTTAAAGCTTGATGAATATGAGACAGACGTGGCATGGCTCACAGGGATGCTGCATGATGTCGGAAGATTTGAACAGATTAAGCGATATAACACATTTAACGATGCACAGTCTGTCGATCATGCCAATTTTGGAGCAGACCTGTTGTTTAAGGAAGGACTTATCGACACATATGTGGATGGATTTCATGATGATAAATACGGCACAATTGTTGAAAATGCGATAAGAAATCACAGTGCTTTCAGGATAGATGAGAGGCTCGATGATTATACGGTTATGTTTTGCAATATACTAAGGGATGCTGATAAGGTAGATATTTTCAGGGTAAATGTAGATACTCCGGCAGAGGATATATATAATGTGACGACGGAGGAACTGAGAAATTCGCAGGTAAGTCCTGAGGTTATGGCAGCCTTTGATGAGAGACATGCGGTACTTCGTTCCTGTAAAAAGACCGTGGTAGACCATGTGGCAGGGCACATTGCACTGACATTTGAGCTGGTTTATCCTATCAGTCTTCAGATAGCAAAGGAGCGTGGATATCTTGACAAAATGATGGCATTTGAGTCGGATAATGAGGTTACAGGAAAGCAGTTTGAAGAGATAAGAGCGAAGCTAAACGAATATGTGGCGTCAGTCAGATCATTATAGTGATTAATATAGGGGAGATGGAAGGAGACTTATGATTACAAAACAGGCAACAGAGCAGGAATTTGAACAGGCATTTTATTTTATTGAAAGACTGTGGGATTATAATGTTTATGACAAGGAAGCTGTCAGAAACGTCTATAAGGAAATCCTTGCAGATGAAAATAGTTTTGCATTTTTCTTGTGTGACGAAAACGGAGATTATTGCGGTTTTTGCCATGGAAGCTTCTTTTTAACATTCTGGATGTCGGGCATGACATGTTATCTTGCAAGTATTATCACAGATGAGAAATATAGGGGAAAGGGATATGGCAGGCTGATGGTTGATCATGTGAAGAAGCTTGCCAAAGCGCGTGGCTGCAAGGCAATCATATTGGATTCAGGTATGCCTCGAAAAGCTGCACATGCATTTTATGAGAAGTATGGATTTGAGAAAAGCTGTTATGGGTTTGAGTTGTTTTTGGAATAGCAGGTAGCTGAAATATAAAAATATAATGACAAGCTTACTTCTCTGTGCTACAATCAACTCAAAGCATTATATTTCTGTAAATACGACACCACAGCATATTTTTCCGGTGCGTATCACTTTGAAGAGGGCAGACCACTTCGCATTTTTCGACAAAGACATGGAAATTTTCAATGCTTTATGTTACCAGTTAATAGCAGGAAAATTGAAATGTCAGATGTGAAAACATTGCAAAAAAAGCGGGGTGCGGGGATTTTGCCGGCTTTTATATAAGTGATTATTGTACACATCATATATGTGGAAAGCATAAGTATACAGTATTTTTATTCGACTTCAAATTTCCTGCTCACACAAAAAGAGGAGGTTAATTTGGGTACAAAGGACTCGAAGGCAAAGGAGTATTTGTCAGATAATACGAGGTTCAGTGAAATCTGCAATTATGTATTGTTTGACGGAGAGAAGGTTATCAAACCGGAGAATTTAAAGGAATGCGACACCACAGAGGTGTTATCTGTTTTCGGTATTGATAAGAAGCAGATTGTTAAGCAGAAATGGAGAGATTTGTTAAAGGGTGTGTCTGTAAAATATACAGAATCAGTATACATCGTACTGATGGGGATAGAGGCACAGACAGATGTTCATTATTCGATGCCGGTTAAGACCATGATTTATGATGCCATGAATTATGGAGAACAGGTCAACGAGGCGAAGAAGCAACATCAGAAAAACAAAGATTATAAATCATCAGATGAGTTTTTATCAGGGTTTACACTTGAGGATAGGCTGACACCGGTGATTACAATTACATTATATCTTGGAACAAAAAACTGGGATGGTCCAAGAAGCCTTGTAGAGATGATGCCACATATGGATGAAAGAATACTCCCATTCATCAACGATTACCGGATTAATTTGCTGAATCCGTTGGAGATTACAGACTTTTCAAGGTTCGAGACAGGACTCAGACCGTTGTTTGAGTTGTTGAAAAATGCGTCAGATGAGGAAAAACTGAATGATTTAATTACAAACGACGAATCCTTTACAAGGGTTGACGTTGAGACAGTAGCAGCTATCAATCTATTTGTAGGAACTGACATTAAGTATGATGAAAAGGAAGAGGTGGTAAATATGTGTAAGGCATGGGATGATCATAAAAAGCTTGGCATTCAGGAGGGTATGAAGCAAGGAAGATGTCTTGAAGTATATTCGCTTGTTCAAGATGGTATATTAGACCCAGAGGTAGGCGCAAGGAGAGTGAGTATGTCATTAGATGACTTCGCAGACGCAATGAAAAAAGCAGGTTATAAAATTCCCGAATTGGTGTAGTATAATAGATTAAAAGTATAACAGAAATTGCCCCAGCCGATGTGTGTTGGGACATGATTTTTATATGACAGGGAAAGCAGATGTATATTGTATCTGTATATTTTGCCATGCAGGTGCTTAATAGATATTTGCAGGAATTTATTTTAAATATGAAAAGGAATAATTGATGAATTATATAGGTACACAGAATTTTGAAACAAAACGATGCATTTTACGAAGAATCAAACTATCAGATTATACTATGATGTATGAAAATTGGGCTAAGTATGATGAAGTTTGCAGATACTATCCATTTAATCCTGTTGCTGATATAGAAATATATAGGGACAAGGTAAAACATTGGATATCTAATTATGAGTCGGGTTCATATTTTCATTGGGTAGTTGAGTGGAAAGAAACGGGAGAATTGATAGGAACAATTAATTTGGGAAATGTGGAAGAAACATGTCATATGTGTGATACATGTTATATGCTGTCTCCCGGATTTTGGAATAAAGGCATTATGACAGAAGTATTGGAGGCTGTCTTAGATTATGCCTTTGATAGAGTTGGATTTAACAGAGTTCAGGCAGAAGTATTCTATGGAAATGATGCTTCTTCTGCAGTATTAAAGAAATGCGGCATGGTGTTAGAAGGCGTGGCCAGACAAAAATACTATAAAAATGGTGAGTATATCGATACCGCTTTATGGGCAATTATTGCAGGTGATAGGTTATATTGAGACAGGAACTGACATTAAGGATAAAAAGGAAAAGGTGCTAAATATGTGTAAGGCATGTAACAAGGTATGCAACATAGATAGCTTGGATTGATTTTTACACAAAAAATACAAAAAAATACAATTTATCCGGTTGACCGAATGATACTTTTGTCATATAATCTAATCAAAAATAGTAATAATTACTAATTTAAGTGGAGATTATTAGCAGGAGGTACCTATCATGGACAAGAAGATTACAGACAGCATTATTTACATCGGTGTGGACGACAAGGATATTGATTTATTTGAGAGCCAGTATGTTGTTCCAAACGGTGTTTCATACAACTCATATGTGATTATGGATGACAAAATTGCAATCATGGATACAGCAGATGCAAGAGTTACGGATAAATGGTTTGCCAATTTGAGAGAGGCGCTCGGTGACAGAAAGCCGGATTATCTCGTTGTTTCCCATTTGGAGCCGGATCATGCTTCCAATATCCAGAAGGTTGCAGAGGCATATCCTGATATGCAGATTGTAGGTAATGCAAAGACCTTTAACATGATGGGACAGTTTTTCGATATAGATTTAACTGACAGAAAGGTTGTTGTGGCAGAGGGAGATAAGCTTTCTCTTGGAAAGCATGAGCTTACATTCGTCATGGCTCCTATGGTTCACTGGCCGGAGGTTATGATGGAGTACGAGTCAACAGATAAGGTGCTTTTCTCAGCAGACGGCTTTGGCAAGTTTGGTGCACTCGACACTGATGAGGACTGGACATGTGAGGCAAGACGCTATTACTTCAATATTGTTGGAAAGTATGGTGCTCAGGTACAGGCAGTTCTCAAAAAGGCAGCAGGGCTTGACATTGAAAAGATTTGTCCTCTTCACGGACCGATTCTCACAGAGAACCTTGGCTTCTACATCGACAAATACAATACATGGAGCAGCTATCAGCCTGAGGATGACGGAATCCTTGTGGCATGTGCTTCTATTCACGGAAATACAAAGAAAGCAGCAGAGCTTTTAGCAGAAAAGCTCAAGGCTACAGGCGTAAAGGTTGCATTTACAGACCTTTGCAGGGATGATATGGCAGAGGCTGTTGAGGATGCATTCAGATACGACAGACTTGTGCTCTGCGCATGCACATATGATGGAGGCATTTTCCCACCAATGGAGGATTTCTTACATCATCTCAAGGCAAAGGCTTATCAGAATCGTAAGATTGCTTTCATGGAAAACGGTTCATGGGCTCCTACAGCAGCACGCCAGATGAAGGCTATTGTTGAGGGCTTCAAGAATATTGAGTGTGTTGAGCCGGTTGTTACAATTAAATCTACTCTCAATGATGCATCTGAAAAGCAGATGGATGAGCTTGTTGCAGCACTTACCAAATAGAATAATTCAGAAGACATGGATTAGATAACATGGATTAGATAACATGGATTAGATGGCATAGCTTAGACGGCATAGTTTAATACGGTATAGTATATATGGATCAATGAAGACCCGGACGTTTGTCCGGGTTTTTATGTTAAAGGTAATTATATAAAAGTATATATAAATGTGGTATCATACAATCAAATACAAAGCCATAATAGTAAAATATCAAAAGAGGTAAAATATATGCAGCAGCGAATTACCATAAACCTTAATACAGATAGCAAAACAGCCGGCAACCACACTATTCTTGAATACTGCCGCAGTCACGGCATTGCAGGGATAGAAACACCGTGCGGTGGAAAAGGTACCTGTGGTAAATGCAAGGTGACGGTGACAAAACCATACTATAAGGAAGTGTTGGCATGTCAAACAAAGATTTGTGACGGCATGGAAATTATTGTTGGGAGAAAAGAAAGCACCGGAACCAAAGAAGACAGCATGGTTGTTCTGACAAATGGAGGAAGCATATCGGAAAAATTTAATGAGCATGTAAATAGGAATGTTGTCTTGCAAGAAGATGCCGCGAATGAACCCGAAAAAGTCGAATCAAATGCCGGCACTCTGGCGGCCTGTGATATCGGAACCACAACAGTAGTCTGCTACCTGATTGATAAAGAGACCGGACAGATTATCTCAACCAGAAGCGGTGCCAATCCACAGCGCAGCTTTGGCGCTGATGTGCTTTCCAGAATTGATGCGGCAGCGAGGACAGATGATAACGATAAAGTGAATGGCGGCCTGCAGATGATGCAGTCGCAGATAGTGTCTCTTTTAAACGGCTTCATATCAGATATGCTCACGGAATGTGGCAGAACTAAGGTCTGTCTGTTTTCAGTTGCCGGAAATACGGTTATGTGCCATCTGCTTATGGGAATTTCACCGGAAAAGCTTGGCAGGGCACCGTTTATGCCGGATGAATATTTTGGCAGAGCATTTAATCCTTTGGATATAGGACTTGAGAATTGTCAAACCATGATTATATTTCCGGCCGTATCAGGCTTTGTAGGCGGAGATATCACGGCGGGGATGATGGAAACAGTCAACTGCAGAAAGCTGACACTTTATCTGGACATCGGAACAAACGGCGAGATGGCGCTTGGAAAAGGCGACAGATATGTGTGCTGTGCCACGGCGGCAGGACCTGCTTTTGAGGGTGCGCAGATTGAGATGGGCATGCCGGCGTCAAGGGGAGCAGTGGATAAGGTATGGCTGGAAGGGCGCAGAATTAAGTATTCGGTTATCGGAAATGACAGGCCTGTGGGACTGTGCGGTTCAGGGCTCATCGATTCGCTTGCCATTCTTCTGAAAGCCGGAATCATAGATGAAAACGGCACGATTTTAAGCGGACAGGAGCTTCCTATACTGTTTAGGTCGTATGTGTTTGAGGTGGAAGCGGAGGATGTCGCACAGAGCACAGAGTCCTCTCTTGCCGTTCATATTGCACCGGGAGTCTACATTACGCAGGAGGATATCAGGAAGCTGCAGCTTGCGAAGGGCGCGATAGCGGCAGGAATAGAAGTGTTGTTTAAGGAATATGGCTGTAAGCCCTGTGATTTGGATATACTTACATTTGCAGGAGGCTTTGGAAACTATATTGACAAAGCAAGTGCGGCGGCAATAGGACTGTTTCCACCGGAGCTTTTGGACAGGGCTAAAGAAGTGGGAAATGCGGCAGGAAACGGAGCTGTTTCGGCAGCTTTATCGCAGGAAGCCTGGGAAAGAGCACTAGATATAAGCGGAGACATGCGTTATATCGAGCTCGCATCGTATCCGCATTTCAATGAAATGTATGTGGAGCATATGAATTTTTAAATAATAGTGTAAATATTCAAAAAGGAAAGGAGCTTCTATGAGTATATTTGACATAATAGGACCGGTGATGGTCGGTCCGTCAAGCTCTCACACTGCGGGAGCTGTGAGGATTGGATATATATGCTGCAAGCTGATGGATGAGCCTGTAAAGAGCGTGAAAATCGGGCTGTACGGCTCGTTTCTGGCGACAGGAAAGGGGCATGGCACTGACAGGGCGCTGGTTGCAGGACTTTTGGGTATGAAGCCGGATGATGGCAGAATCCCAAAAAGCTTTGAGATTGCCGCAAAAAAGGGAATGCAGTTTGAATTTTACGAGGCGAAGCTCACCGGGGCAAACCCCAACACTGCAGTTTTAAATATGACGGGAGAAAGTGGCAGAGAGCTGGAGATTGTTGCAGAGTCGATAGGCGGAGGCAGGATTAAAATCAGAAAAATAGACGGTCTTGATGCCAATTTTTCAGGAGATTATCCTACACTCGTGGTTCACAACGTGGATGAACCGGGGCATATTGCGATGATGACGGAAATCCTTCGTGAGCAGAAGGTAAATATTGCAACCATGCAGCTTTACAGGGAGTGCCCAGGAGGAATGGCGGTTACGGTTATAGAGTGTGACCAGAAGATTCCGAAGGCTGCACTTACAGGGCTTGAACATGCTCATGGCATCATAAAGGTTACGTATTGTGACTGTGGCGATTAAGGAGGACAAGAAATGGCATTTTCTTCAATGGCAGATATAGAAAAATATATGAGTGAGCACAATTGTCATTTTTACGAGGCAATACTGCACGAGGAGGCGAGGGATTCGCTGACTGATGAGCAGAGTATCTTTGATAAAATGACGTCGATGTACAGAGTGATGAAGGTGGCTGACAGTGACTATGATGAGAAGCATAAGTCGCACAGTGGTCTCTCCGGCGGCAATGGAGCCAAAATGCAAAAATATGCCGATGATTTTAGCGTTGAGCAGAAAAAAGGCGCGCTGTGCGGTGAGTTTGGTTCACATGTCATGGCAACGGCGATCAAGATGGCTGAGAGCAATGCCTGCATGAAGAGGATAGTAGCTTCTCCTACAGCAGGCTCATGCGGCGTAGTTCCGGCAGTGCTCATTAACTATGAGAACTTTTACGAAAAAACAGATGATTTTATATCTGATAATGGCGGTAAAAGAACTGAAAAGCGCATGACAGAAGCACTCTTAGTTGCAGCAGGCATAGGCAATGTCATAGCGCAAAGAGCCAGTATTTCAGGTGCAGCCGGAGGCTGTCAGGCGGAGATAGGCACATCGAGTGCTATGGCGGCCGGAGCTTTGGCATATCTGCGCGGCGGTGATGAATATATTTCAGATGCCGCGGCGCTTGCGCTTAAAAATATGCTTGGCCTTGCATGTGATCCGGTTGCCGGGCTTGTCGAGGTGCCCTGTGTCAAGAGAAATGCATCCGGAGCCATGAATGCGCTCTGTGCGGCAGATATGGCTCTTGCAGGCATAAAGAGCTTCATATGCGCGGATGAGGTATTTGATGCGATGAGGGAAATTGGAGAGCTCATGAGCAGGGAACTCAAGGAAACCGGAAAGGGTGGACTGGCCGTCACACCGACGGCATGCCGCCTGAAGCTGTAAAATAAATGAAAAATATATATTTTTACTTTATTGTTGAAGAAAATTGTCATATAATGACATCGGGTGAGATTATATTTTAAAAGAAAAGCTGATAGGGTAATCAGCATCAGGAGGAATATCAATGCGTAAAACAAAAATTATCTGTACTATTGGACCGGCCAGTGAACATGAGGATGTCCTCACCAGGATGATAAAGGCAGGTATGGATGTTGCCAGATTGAACTTTTCTCATGGCTCACATGAGGAGCATCAGGGCAAGATAGATTTAATAAAGAAGGTAAGACAGAAGCTTCATATGCCAATCGCAATCATGCTTGACACAAAGGGCCCTGAGTATCGTATCAAGACCTTTGAGAATGGCAAAATAGAGCTTAAGGATGGAGATACCTTCACACTTACCACTGACGATATCGTAGGAAATCAAGAGAGAGTATCAGTTAACTATGAGAATCTGATCAAGGATTTAAAGGTTGGTGACCGCGTGCTTGTTGCGAACGGAATCATCATTCTGCAGGTCAGAGAGCTTAAAGGAAACAATGCGATCTGTGATGTTATCGCAGGTGGTACACTTTCTGACAGAAAGAGCATGAACTTCCCGAACAAGGTCATGAAGCATGCATATTTAAGTGAGCAGGACAAGGATGATCTGCTTTTTGGTATAAAAAACGAGGTGGATTATGTTGCCGCATCATTTGTTTCTACAAAGCAGGATGTAGCGGATCTGAGAAGCTTTTTGGATGAAAACGGTGGAGAGGACATCGAAATCATCGCAAAGATTGAGAACCGCTCAGGTGTAGATCATGTGGAGGAAATCTGCGAGATAGCAAACGGAATCATGATAGCCAGAGGTGATCTCGGTGTTGAGATTCCGGGAGTTGAGGTGCCTGCAATACAGAAGTACCTTATCAACAAGTGCCGTATGCTTGGTACACGCGTAATCACAGCAACAGAGATGCTTGAGTCCATGATTCACAATCCGCGTCCTACAAGAGCAGAGCTTTCGGATGTAGCCAATGCGGTATACGACGGTTCATCGGCTATCATGCTTTCGGGAGAGTCTGCAGCAGGTAAATACCCTGTAGAGGCTGTCAAAAATATGGCAGAGACAGCAGAGTATACAGAAAAGCAGATAAACTACGGCAAGAGATTTGCCAATGCCGAATTCCAGACAAAAAGCATAGTCGATGCCATTTCACATGCTACATGTGCCATGGCAATAGATGTGGATGCGAAATGTATCGTAGTCAGCTCGCTGACAGGCCGTACAGTGCGCATGGTCAGCCGTTTCCGCTGCCCTGTTGATATAATAGGTATGACAACCTCTGAAAAGGCATGGCGCAAGCTGAACTTAAGCTGGGGTGTAAAGCCGGTTCTGTGCGAGGAATACAACTCAATGGAGGTTATGTTCTACAATGCGATGAACGAGGCAAAGAGTGTCATGAAGCTCAAAAAGGGTGATCATATAGTGCTCACAGGAGGTCTAATCAACGGTAAGACAGGCAACACAAATGTGATCAAGGTTGAGACAGTTTAGTACATTTGTACTATTGATTAAATGATATATTTATCATATAATCCTTAACAATTAATAAAATTAATAAATTTAACATAAACAATTTCGAGATGAAGTTTGCAGGAAAAAGGCAGCGATTTTACCTTATCAAAGCCTACCGAAGGAGTAAAACTCTCAGGTGCCGCAGCAGGCGGTGCAACTGTAAATGGATCGACTCTCTGGAGACACCCGCTTGGCGGGGGCCGAAGGTGCAACGTACGAATATGAAGCAGTAGGAGTGCAGTGACTATGAATATATCATGGCACATGCTGCTTTTCGTACGAATCTCTCAGGCAACAGGACGGAGAAGATATTGGACAGATATTCTTAAGATAATCTTCTTAATCCCATGTATCAGACTGCATATATGCAGCGTATATGGGGTTTTTTATTTCAATTCACGTAAGTACTGCTAAGCCTGCTATTTTCAATTGTTTCCGGATGTATTTATATCATTAATATTTGCTCAAAACACAAAGACCTTGTGTTTAGATAAAAAAGAGAGGCAGGAGTATTTCAATGTGGAACACAATCAACAATTTCCTTAGTGCAGTGGACAATTTCGTCTGGGGAGTGCCGCTCATGGTGCTCATCATGGCAGGAGGTATACTGCTCACAGTGCGTCTGGGGCTTCTTCAGATAAGAAAGCTTCCTCTGGCACTTAAGTGGATGGTCAAAAATGAAGAGGGCGGCGATGGCGAGATTACGAGCTTTGGCGCACTTTGTACTGCGCTTAGCGCAACAATCGGAACCGGTAATATAGTCGGTGTGGCAACAGCGGTCGGTGCAGGAGGACCGGGAGCGCTTTTCTGGATGGTGCTTGCAGCCTTTTTTGGCATGGCAACAAAGTATTCAGAGGGACTTTTGGCTGTAAAATACCGTGTCATCGGCAAGGACGGACACAGTCTTGGCGGACCGTTCTATTACATAGAGCAGGGAATGGGCGCAAAATGGAAATGGCTTGCAAAGATATTTGCATTTTTCGGCGTATGCGTTGGTCTTTTCGGAATAGGAACCTTCAGTCAGGTAAACGGAATATCAAGCGCAGTAAACAATTTCTTTGATCCAAACAACCAGCACACAGTAAAGGTTTTACCATTCCTTGGTGAGTATTCATGGTCAGTTATCATTGCTTCACTTGTACTGGCATTCTGCGTGGCAGCAGTGCTTATCGGCGGAGTAAAGCGTATTGCCAGTGTCAGCCAGGTAATAGTTCCTTTTATGGCGGTTATCTATATATTATTTGTGCTTGTGCTTGTGGTATGCAATATCACAGCGGTTCCGGCAGCGTTTGCTACCATAGTAAAGGCAGCTTTTTCACCGAAGGCCATCACAGGCGGTGCTGTGGGAAGCTTTCTTGTTGCAATGCAAAAGGGTGTTGCCCGAGGAATATTCTCAAACGAGGCAGGACTTGGTAGTGCTCCGATTGCAGCGGCAGCAGCCCAGACAAAGGAGCCTGTACGTCAGGGACTTGTCAGCATGACAGGAACCTTCATTGATACAATTGTTATATGTACACTTACAGGACTTTCCATCGTGCTCACAGGTGCATGGCAGGTTGACGGACTCGAGGGCGTGCAGGTTACTACATACGCATTCCAGCACGGACTTCCTTTCCCGAAAGAGATATCAGCATTTGTACTTATGCTGTGTCTTGTATTTTTTGCCTTTACAACTATACTCGGTTGGGATTATTATAGTGAACGGTGCTTAGAGTATTTGAGCGGCGGCAGGATGAAATACGTAAAGGTTTACCGCTGGATATATATCCTTGCTGTCTTCATCGGACCTTATATGACTGTAAGTGCGGTGTGGACTATCGCAGATATCTTCAACGGTCTCATGGCTCTGCCAAATATGATAGCGCTGTTTGCTCTTAGCGGTGTTGTTGTTAAGGAGACAAAGCATTTCTTCGAGCGACATAGAAATGGAGAAATCGAGGATTAATTATGTTTTATATTTTGCGACATGGAAGAACAGATTGGAATGAGGAGCACAGGCTGCAGGGTGAGGTGGATATCCCACTCAATGAAACCGGCAGGCAGATGGCCTACGATGCCGCAGAAAAATATAAGGATATAGACTTTGACATATGCTACTGCTCCCCACTTAAAAGGGCACAGGAGACAGCAAGGATTTTTCTTGCAGACAGAAACCCTGCAGTAGAGATTATCACTGACAACAGGCTTCACGAGATGTGCTTCGGTGATTATGAGGGAGTAAAGAACATCAGGCAAAAGCCCGAATGCCCTGTCTACCTGCTCTTTGAGGAGCCGGAAAAATATGTGGCAAAGGACGGCGCAGAGAGCTTTGAGGAGCTGTATCACAGAACAGGCGAGTTTATAGAGCAGGTGCTAAGGCCACAGCTTGCGGCAGGCAAAAATGTGCTTGTCGTGGGACACGGTGCCATGAACTGTAGCATAGTCAATCAGTTTCGCGGCACACCGATAAAGGATTTCTGGAAGGATATGCAGGGAAACTGCGAGCTGCTTAGGGTTGAATAAATTTAGATTATAATAAATGGGGCATACCGGTTGTGGTGTGCCCTGTTGCTGTCAGAAGCTAATTTTAATAACATTTATTTCGATGATATTTATTTATAAGTAAATGGGTATTATATTATAAGTAATACTAAATTGACCGCATAGCTTTATGCTCGTAAAATAATTTTGTAAATTTTTTATAAATAAGAGTATAAATATTTGGAGGAACCAATGAAAAAGACAACAAACTCTTCACCTTACCAGTTTGAGGGCAGAATACCTCTGTCTCAGGCTATTCCGCTTGGACTGCAGCATGTTATGGCTATGTTCATCGGAAACCTTACACCTCTTATCATTGTTATGGGAGCGTGCGGACTCACAGCGGACGCAGGCTTTGCGGAGCTTAGAACAGCTCTCTTACAGAATGCAATGATTATCGCAGGTATTGTTACATTAGTACAGATGTTTTCCATCGGACCGGTAGGCGGAAAGGTACCTATCGTTATGGGAACCTCTTCGGGCTTTCTTGGAGTATTAAATAATACAGTTGCAGCGTGTGGCGGCGGAGTTATAGCATATGGAGCTATTATGGGAGCCTGCATTGTGGGAGGTATCTTCGAGGGTATACTTGGAGCCTTCTTAAAGCCTTTACGTAAGTTTTTCCCGGCAATCGTTACAGGCTCGGTTGTTATAGCAATCGGACTTTCACTCCTTGGAGTGGGAATCAACTATTTCTGCGGCGGAACAGGAAAAAATGATTACGGCTCACTGCCAAACCTTTTCCTTGGAATGGTTGTACTTATAGTAATCGTGCTTCTCAAGCATTTTGCACCATCACGCAGTATTTTTTCATCATCTGCCATCCTCTTTGGTATTCTGGCAGGATATGTTGTAGCAATCATTATGACACTTACCATGTCGCACACAGGTGTGACTGCTGACGGTGTCAAGTACACATACTCATGGGTTGTAAACTTTGACGAGGTCAAAAATGCTGCATGGATAGCAGTTCCAAGCTTTATAGGCTTCGGAAAGCTTTCAGATGTGGGAATTTCCTTCCATGCCAATGCAATCATCCCAATCGGAATCATGTTTATCGTTACTGCAATCGAGACAGTTGGCGATATCTCAGCCTGTGTTGAGGGTGGAATGGACAGAGAGGCTACAGATTCAGAGCTTTCAGGCGGTGTTATCTGTGATGGTCTTGGTTCATCATTTGCAGCGCTTTTCGGAGTACTGCCAAATACCTCATTCTCGCAGAATGTAGGTCTTGTTTCAATGACAAAGGTTGTCAATAGATTTGCTATTTCAATGGGAGCTATATTCCTCATTATCTGTGGCTTCTGCCCAAAGATCGGAGCTCTCATGTCAATCATGCCTCAGTCGGTGCTCGGCGGAGCAGCTGTTATGATGTTTGCCTCTATCCTGATTTCGGGAATTGAGCTCATCACAAAGGAGCCAATCGGCAGCCGTGAGATTACAATTATCTCAGTTGCAATCGGTTTAGGCTACGGACTTGGCGCTACAACCGGTGCTACATCGCATCTGCCATACTATGTACAGCTTATATTCGGCGGTTCAGGTATCGTACCTTGCTCTCTTTGTGCTATTCTTCTTAATATTATTTTGCCGAAGAAATCAAAGAGCGCACCATATATGTGGGATATGGAAGAGAAAGA
Source organism: uncultured Agathobacter sp. (assembly GCA_934365945.1). GTDB lineage: Bacteria > Bacillota > Clostridia > Lachnospirales > Lachnospiraceae > Roseburia. The sequence continues at coordinate 66,052 of CAKRNE010000012.1, forward strand.
TGATGTGAAGCGTGTGGATGACTAACGCTTAGGATTTTGAAGCCGTCCGGTGCATTAAGTACACCGGCGGCTTTATTGCTTGTGGAAAAGTATGGAAATATATGGAAAAAGTGATTTCAATAGTGGGCGCAGGTGGCAAGACCACACTCGTCCATAAGCTTGCAAGGGAATATCACAGGAAGGGAAAAGGTGTGCTTGTCACAACGACAACGCACATGTATGTCGAAGCTGACACTGACCTATCCTGCGATTTTTTTGCGTTAAGGGATAAAATAATAAAAGATGGATATTGCATGGCGGGGCAGAAAATATCAGGACAGAAAATATCAGAACAGTCAAAGCCAAAGATGTGCGGGCTGCCGTATGATTTGCTTGATAAACTGATTAAAGACATGCCACAGGAGCTGGATTATGTTATAATTGAAGCAGATGGGGCAAAGCACCATTCCCTCAAATATCCGGCAGCGGATGAGCCTGTCATATATCCGGATACCACAGATGTTATCATAGTGCTTGGCACATGGGAAAAGGGCAGGCCGTGTAAGGATGTGGTATTTAGGTATGAGCTTATGCAAAAAGAGCTTGGAACAGCAGAGGATGCAGTGGTTGATGATTCGGTTATAGACACGCTGCGTCAGGTTTATGTCAGAAAGCTTCGCGATAGCGGGTTTGAAGGACGAGTATCGTGCGTTTTTGCGAATGTGCGTGGTGGTTTTGAATAGTTACAAGCATGGAAATAATAAGGTGACAGGGTATTTAATTATATGAGCGTGAATCAGAGCAATAATCAGATAATAAAGAATAATTTGTTAATCATATGCCGCGGTGCAGGCGACCTTGCGACCGGCATCATCCATAGACTGCACCGTGCAGGGCATCGGGTGATAGCACTTGAGACAGACTATCCGGCAGCCATACGGCGTCAGGTGTCCTTTTGCGAGGCCGTGTATGATGGCAGCGCAGCTGTAGAGGGTGTGACAGCCAGACTTGTTCCGGTCTTGACTGATGCAGAGCCAGCTCATATTACATCAGAAAAGTGGGATAGGTCAGCTATCGAAGCTGTGCTTGAAGCCGGAGAGGTTCCACTTCTTATAGACCCAACCGGTGAGTCAATTGCACTTTTAAAGCCGGATGTCGTGATAGATGCCATAATAGCAAAGAAAAATCTGGGTACCACAATCGATATGGCTCCGCTTGTGATAGGAGTAGGCCCGGGCTTTACGGCAGGGAATGACGTGCATCTGGTGATTGAGTCCATGCGTGGGCACAATCTGGCGCGCATCATAACCGATGGCATGGCACAGCCAAACACAGGTGTTCCGGGAAATATCGCCGGCTTCACAAGTGAGCGTGTGATTCACGCTCCGGCAGCAGGCTATATACATGATGTCAGAAAAATCGGAGATATTGTGCAAAAGGGCGATGAGATAGCACGGATATATCCGGATAAAGGAAGCTTTGACAATGCATTGTCTGAATATGTCCCGGTAAATGCTACAATTACGGGTATCATACGAGGTCTTATCCGTGAGGGATATTACTTCAAGAAAGGCTTCAAGATAGCGGATATCGACCCGCGCGAGAGCGAGCTAACAAACTGCTTTACAATATCTGACAAGGCAAGGAGTATAGCAGGCAGTGTGCTTGAGGCGGTATCAGCATTTGAGCACGGCGTGAAGCTTTATTAAATAATAAATGAGGGTAACTGGATTGACGCAGGTAAACGAATTAGAGATCAATAATCAGGAACAAAATACAGAAAAGCTCACACATTTTAATGAGGCCGGGGAGGCTCACATGGTGGATGTGCACGCAAAGGAGGACACCTATCGCGTGGCGAAGGCCTGTGGCACGATAAAGGTAAATGACGCTGTATACAGGGCAGTATCTACGGGCACAGCTAAAAAGGGTGATGTGCTTGGAGTGGCTAGAATTGCGGGAATCATGGGAGCAAAGAACAATTCCATGCTTATTCCACTCTGCCATCCCATTGCCATGACAAAGTGTGATGTTGAGTTTGAGCTGGATGAAAAAACAAGCAGTATCACGGCAATTTGCACGACAGCCTGCGTAGGCAAAACAGGTGTGGAGATGGAGGCCATGACAGGCGTCAGTGTGGCACTCCTTACCATATATGATATGTGTAAGGCACTGGACCGCGGCATGGAAATCGGGCAGATACATCTGCTTGAAAAATCCGGCGGCAAGAGCGGGCATTACGTTACTGATCATACCTAAAAGTGTGAGCGGAGGCGATTACAGCCCATTTAAATGTTGAATAGATAAAATACACAATTGATCAAGGATAACAGGGTGATGTAATGTATACTGTAGGGATTATAACGATAAGCGATAAAGGTGCAGCAGGCCGGCGCGAGGATAAAAGCGGCCCGAAAATAAGACAGCTGCTTCCAAAAGATAAGTATGAGGTGGTTTCATATAAAATCATACCGGATGAGAGGGCGCAGATAGAAGACGAGCTTGTTAGGCTGTGTGATGATGTGAAATGCAATCTGGTGCTTACAACCGGCGGCACCGGTTTTTCACCGAGAGATATCACACCGGAAGCTACAATGGATGTTGCAGAGCGCAATGCACCGGGTATCGCCGAGGCGCTGAGAGCGTACAGCATGAGTCTTACACCGCGCGCCATGCTTGGCAGAGGCGCTTCTGTCATCAGGAAAAACACTTTGATAGTCAATCTGCCCGGCAGTGAGAAGGCAGTGTCGGAGAGTATGGATTTTCTGATGGGAAATATAGAGCATGGGCTTGATATTTTACTGCAGTATGACAGCGAGTGCGGCCGGTGACGAAAAATGCACGTGGTGTGATTTAGGAATAGTTACTATTTATAAAAAATTGGAGTGTGGGATTATATGAAGCTTATGAAGACAACTGAGGCAGTCGGACAGGTGCTCTGCCACGATATCACACAGATTATTCCCGGCGTGAAAAAGGATGCGGTTTTTCGCAAGGGGCATATCATAACAAAAGAGGACATACCGGTGCTGCTTAGCGTCGGAAAAGACACCATATATATATGGGAAAATGATGAGACCATGATGCACGAGAATGAGGCAGCGCAGGTGCTTTATAACATGTGCGCATGCGGCACCGCAAGTAAAATGCATCCGTCCTCTGTAAAGGAAGGCAAGATTGAGGTAATCGCCGACTGTGACGGACTGCTTAAGGTGGACAGCGAAAAGCTGAAAAAGGTCAACTCCTTTGGTGAAATGATGATAGCCACGAGGCACGGCAATACCACTGTGAAAAAGGGTGATAAGCTCGCCGGAACAAGAATCATACCGCTTGTCATAAAAAAGGATAAGCTAGAGGTCGCTTCACACATATGTGATGACGGACCGATTCTTGATATAAAGCCGTTTGTGATCAGAAAGGCAGCAATAATCACAACCGGAAACGAAGTGTACCATGGCAGGATACAGGATGCATTTACCCCTGTTATCGAGAAAAAAATAGCAGAGTTTGGGGCACAGATGATGTTTCATGAGGTGTTTGATGATGATGACAAAAAAATCACAGACGGATGCTTACGCGCAATAGAAGCCAGAGCGGAAATTGTCTTCTGCACAGGCGGAATGAGCGTGGATCCTGATGACAAAACACCGCTTGCCATCAAAAATACAGGCGCACGGATTGTGTCATACGGCTCTCCGGTGCTGCCGGGAGCCATGTTTTTGCTGTCGTACTATGATGCAGGTGACAGGCTTGTGCCGATATGTGGACTGCCGGGCTGCGCTATGTACAACAAGCGTACAATATTTGATATTGTGTTGCCTAGGCTTATGGCACGTGATATGATTTTTGCAGATGAGCTTGCCGGACTTGGCGAAGGCGGACTCTGCCTGAATTGTGATGTCTGCACGTTTCCTAACTGCGGTTTTGGAAAGGGATTTTAATATGCGCGATGGATTTGGCAGAGAGATTGACTATATGCGCATATCGGTGATAGATAGCTGTAATTTAAACTGCTATTACTGTAATCCTTGTAAAAATAATGAGCAATGTCGGGCGGTAAATATGCTTAGCGTAAAAAAGGTGCTTTGCATAGTCCGCGCAGCCACAAGGCTTGGAATCACGCATTTTCGTCTGACAGGCGGCGAGCCGCTTTTGCATCCGCAGCTTGATGAAATGGTCTCACAAATCAAAAAGTTGTCTGGTGTCAGCAGCGTATCGCTTACTACAAACGCAGTACTGCTTGCGCAGCGCACAAAGCGGCTTAAGGAAGCCGGCATAGACAGCATAAATGTGAGTCTGGACACGATAGATGCGTCAGAATATGAATGCATCACACAAAAACCATTGCTTAAGGATGTGGAGGATGGAATCGATGCCGCCATAGAGTGTGGAATAAGAGTGAAAATCAATGTGGTGCTCACACCGCAGACAGATGTGGTGGCTCTCACACGATATGCCGCAAAGAAAGGCACAGATATCCGCTTTATAGAGATGATGCCGGTAGGCGAAGGACATACTAACGGAGTCGAGCCGTATGAGAAGGTTATTGGCGCACTTTCAGAAGTGTATGGAGAGCCTTGCTGTGTAAATACTGAAAATAGAAAAGAAATCAATTCAGAATTTAATAAATATAATGAAGCGCAACAAACTCAGATAGAACAGCAGGCGAAGGAAAGCACACAGACATATATGGGCTGTAAGAATCCGGATAACGGTCCGGCTGAGTATTACATTTTCCAGGGACTTGGTATCAGAGTAGGGCTGATTCAGGCAATCCATGGGAAGTTCTGCGACAGCTGCAACCGCATACGTGTAACGGCTGACGGCAGGCTTATGCCATGTCTGGGAAGCAGTGTGACGATGGATTTGCTACCTGATTCATGTGATTTTACAGATGATTTAACAGATGATCTGGAAAAAGATTTTGTGATAGCTAAGGCACTAAAGGCTGCCATAAAGGCAAAGCCAAAATGTCATAATTTTAGTGATGAAGGGGTGCTGCAGCCGGAGTCAGTGATGTATAATACAAACAAAAATAATGAATCAGAAAATGCAGTGACATATAAGAAAACGACAGAGATAAAGATGACAGAAAAAAAAGCTGCAGGAGCAGATGCAGCAAGAAATATGAGCCGGATAGGAGGCTGATAGAAAATCATGGGAAAGCTTCTTGCAATCAATATAAGCAAAGAGAGAGGAACTGAAAAGAGAGAGGTGCCACAGGCGGAGCTTGTTGCAGACTATGGTATCATGGGAGATGCACATGCCGGAAAGTGGCACAGGCAGGTCAGCCTGCTTTCTGCGGAGAAAATAGATGCCTTCAGGGCAAGAGGAGCGCAGATAGACAACGGTGCCTTTGGTGAAAATTTAATTATATCAGGATTTGATTTTAAGAATCTGCCGCTTGGAACACGCTTTTGCATAGGAGATGCTATTCTTGAGATGACACAGATAGGCAAGCAGTGCCATTCACATTGTGCCATCTACAAGAGGATGGGCGAGTGCATTATGCCAAAGGAGGGTGTGTTTGCAGTGGTCACAAGAGGTGGTCAGATTCATGCTGGTGACGAGGTGGAGCTGATTCCGGCCAACATATATGCTTCGATAAAGGATAGACCTGCGGACAGTCGCTGTGAGCTTTTGACAGTCATAGAAGGAGCACATGCCGGTGAAAAGGCACTCTATATAGATGGCAGAATAAGAGTGGCATGTGGCAGTGTGTGGGCAGATGAAATAAATGACAATGATAATTCCATCGTGATGTTTAAACAGCAGATAGGCAGCAGACCACGCCTCATAATCTGCGGAGGAGGGTATGTGTCGGCGGCACTTGTACGCATGTCGTCACTTTTGGCGTTTGACATATGGGTGATAGAGGACAGACCTCTGTTTGCCGACAATGCAAAGCGCGCGGGAGCAGACCATGTGATTTGCGGCGATTATAAAAAAACTCTCTCAGAGCTTGTGCCGCAGCTTGATGATTACTATGTATGCATGACAAGAGGCCATCGCTTTGATATGGAGTGTCTTACAGAGATATTCAGAAAGCCCTATGCCTATGTGGGTATGATGGGCTCAAGGAAAAGGGCTGTGATAGTAAAAAAAGACCTTGAAGAATCTGGACTTTCACAGGAAATTATATCAGGATTACATTCTCCGATAGGTCTTGCAATAGGTGGACAGACACCGGAGGAAATTGCTCTTTCGGTGATAAGTGAGATAGTGAAGTGCAAAAATGAGCGCACAAGCTGCACTCAGGTGGATAAAGAAGTGCTTGATGCACTTATTGAGGCGGCTAAGCAGCGTGTATTGGAATCACAGAAGCCAGAAGCGCATAAGATAGAAGCACAGAAGCCAGAAGCACAGAAGCCAGAGGCACAGAAGATAGAAGCGCAGACGACAGAAACACAGGAAGCAGAAGCACAGACATCAGATGAGAAGTACATGCTGTGTACCATCATAAAAAAGAACGGCAGTGCACCGCGCGGAGTCGGCACACAGATGCTCGTGAGCTCAGACAACCGGATTGTCGGAACAATAGGCGGCGGCTGTACGGAGGCTGAGGTTATAAGTCGCTGCAGGAGGCTCTTTCGTGAGCAGGAATTCAAATGCGCTACGATTGATGTCAGCATGAACACTGACGATGCAGAGAAAGAGGGCATGGTGTGCGGAGGCAGTATTTCGGTGCTGCTGGAGTCTGTGAAATAAAGATGAATAGTTATACAGCAAAATATTATTTTTGCAGTTGTTCAGTACTTTGAAAGCTTCGAGTAGCAGCGATATTAAAAGAGAGGTTAAACGTATGAGTTTAAGAAGAATAAAATCCGGCACTGACGGATCAGTAAAGGAGTGCAAGGGCTTAAAGAGAAAATTTGCAGCATATGCAGGACTTGCGTTTGGACTTATTCTTACAGCAGGACTTTTTGCAGGCTGTGGAAAAAAGGATACAGCAGATGCAGAGATGGATTTATCGATTTTTGCGGCAAAAAGCTTAAACGGTGTTATGGATGAAATTTGTGCAGCCTACACCAAGGAGCATCCAAATGTAAACTTCCAGAACAATTACGACAGCTCAGGAACTCTGATGGCACAGATTAAAGAGGGTGCGAAGTGCAACATCTTTTTCTCTGCAGGAGTGGCACAGATGGACGAACTTCAGAATGGCTACGACGGAGGAAGCGTAGTGGACGATACTCGTGTTGACCTTTTAAATAATCAGGTGTGCCTTGTTACATATAAGAACAGTGGCACAGCAGTAACAAGCTTTGCAGACATCTCAAAGGCCAAAAATATGGCGCTCGCTGACGGAACGGTTCCTGTAGGACAGTACACCAGAGTAGCGCTTGTAAATTCAAAAATGGTTGAAGGAGATGCCTCAAAGCCACAGGACATTTCAGATTCTGATATTTCAAAGGCACTTGGAGGCCTGGAAATCAATAGCTGTGCCAATGTAGGCGCAGTCGCATCTGCCGTAGCTGAGGGCGCAAATGAGATAGGAACAGTTTACTACTCAGATACATTCGGATATGAGAACCAGCTTGATATTATAGAAAAGCTTCCAAACAGCTTAACAGGCGATGTTATCTATCCGATAGCGGCATTAAAGGGAGACAGCACCACAGATGATGAGCTGGCAGCTGCAAAGGAATTTATTGCATACCTTCAGACAGATGAGGCGATGTCAGTATTTGAAAAATATCATTTTTCGGTAAATAAATAATGGGAACGATTGATTTTGCACCGCTTTGGATAACACTAAAAACAGGAATAGTAGCGTCGGTTTTTTCATTTTTTATCGGAATAGCCTTTGCTGAGCTTGTCATAAACACAAAGGGCAGAGTGAGGGCATTCTGGGATGGGCTGCTGACACTTCCGATGGTGCTGCCGCCTACGGTAGCTGGATATATTCTGCTTAGGATTTTCAGCACAAGGCGTCCCCTTGGAAGCTTTTTAAGCCATAGCATGGGTATACAGGTAGTACACACGTGGCTTGGCTGTGTGGTGGCAGCGACCATCATTGCACTCCCTCTCATGTACAGAAATGCGAGAGCGGCATTTGAGCAGATAGACGAAAATGTCATATATGCTGCGCGTACTCTCGGAATAAATGAGTGGAAGATTTTCTGGAGGATACGCCTGCCGATGGCAAAGCCCGGTATCATATCGGGTGTCACGCTGGCCTTTGCCAGAGCTATCGGTGAGTACGGTGCCACATCGATGCTTGCCGGAAATATAGCAGGAAAAACTTCGACCATATCACAGCAGATAGCAATGGTAGTCCAAAGCGGTGATTATGCCACAGCGGGCTTCTGGTGCATAGTAATCATAGCGATTTCATTTGCATGCCTTGTATCGATAAATATGATATGTGGCAAAAGCAAGGGCATAAAGAGAAAGAGAAAAAATAATGTCGCTCATAGTAAAAATAAAAAAACAGTTGGATAATTTCGTGCTCTCGGTAGACATGGAGCTTACGGACGAGATTGTGTCCGTAATCGGTATGTCAGGCTCCGGAAAGAGTATGACATTAAAGTGCATAGCGGGGATAGAAACACCTGATTGCGGCTTTATATCATTAAACGGCCGAGTGCTGTATGACTCAAAAAATCGCATAAATCTGCACCCCGGTAAGCGCAGGGTAGGCTATCTGTTTCAGGACTATGCACTTTTTCCGACAATGACCGTGATGGAAAATATATGCATAGCAATGGGACATCGCGATGAACAAAAGGTGAAGAGTATGCTGAAGCGGTATGGGCTTGATGGCATGGCGGACACATATCCGGACCATCTCTCAGGAGGTCAGAGGCAGCGCGTGGCAATGCTTCGCATGCTTGAGGCTAAGCCTGAGTGCATACTGCTCGATGAGCCGTTTTCAGCGCTGGATGAGCATGTGAAAAGAAGCATGGAATCAGAGCTTATGGAGATGCTCACCGATTTTCACAATCCTGTTATTTTTGTGTCACACAACCGCGATGAGGTGTATCGCCTCGCTGAGCGTATCGGCAGTATTGAGAGAGGTGTGCTGAGTACAGTCCGCGACAAAAAAGATTTTTTCATGCGTCCTCAGTCAGTGGAGCAGGCACTGCTTGTGGGCTGCAACAATATATCAGAGGTAAAATGGCAGGATAAGAATCATGTGCTTGCAGTGGAATGGGACAGCGTATTTGAGGTCACTGATGAGCAGCTTGAACAGACTGCAGTGGGTATTGATGACATATCACACATAGGTGTTTTCCCACAGGATATAATAATATCTGCAGGCAAAGCAAAAACAGCACTTGCACATAACGATAAAAATATAATCAGGATTAAAGATTGTAAAATGGTTGAAGAATTGAAAAACTGGGAAGTATCGTGTAAATTAAATAACGATTCAATAATTTACACAAGCCTTCCGAAGCATACAGAAGCAAATATGCTCAGCAAAAATATAAATGATGAGCTTTATATAAAGAATTTTTATCTGCTTAGATGAGAAGTAAATGAGGACATACTATGATTTACCTGGACAACGCTGCCACAACAATTAAAAAGCCGGATGCGGTATATGATGCTGTGCTTGATGCAATGAAGCACTGCGGCAATTCAGGGCGCGGAACATCGGATGCTTCGCTTGATGCGTCGAGGAAAATATATGAGGCCAGAATGTGCCTTACGGAATTTTTCGGCGGGGAGGATGCGGACAGACTTGTTTTTACGGCAAATGCCACAGAGGCGCTAAATATTGCTATCCACGGACTGCTTGAGCTGGGGGAGCATGTGATTACTACGCAGCTCGAGCACAATTCGGTGCTCAGACCTCTTTATATGCAAAGGGAGAGGGGAGTGTGTGTGGACATTGTGCCATGCAGTGATGAAGGAATAAAAAGAGGGATAATTTCTCCACAGGCTATAGAAGCTGCAATTTGTCCTGACACAAAGGCCATCGTCTGCACACATGCTTCAAACCTCACAGGCAATGTGGTGGATATTAAATCGATAGGGCAAATCGCACGAAAGCATGACCTTTTATTTATAGTTGATGCATCACAGACAGCCGGTGTGCTTCCGATAAATGTAAAAGACATGAATATTGATGTGCTTTGCTTTACAGGGCACAAGGGGCTGATGGGCCCACAGGGAACCGGAGGACTTTATGTGGGAGAAAGAGCAGATATAAAGCCGTTTAAAAGCGGTGGCACCGGCGTGCTCAGCTTTCTTGAGAGCCAGCCTATGGAGCTTCCGACAAGACTTGAGGCCGGTACCTTAAATGGTCCGGGAATTACAGGACTTTTGGCAGGAGTAAAGGCGATAGAAGAAATTGGTTTGGATAACATATATGCCAAGGAGCATATGCTGATGATGGCTTTTCTTGAGAAAATAAAGACAATCCCGGAAATCAGGATATATGGAGATGTCGATATGCTCTCCGATAAGGATCTGCGCTGTGCGATTATTTCAGTAAATATAGCGGATATGGATTCTGCAGAGGTATCGGATATACTTATGAATGAGTATGGTATTGCAACAAGAAGCGGCATACACTGCGCACCACTGATGCACAAATTTTTTGGAACACAAAAACAGGGTATGGTGAGATTTTCATTTTCATATTATAATACAGTTGAAGAGGTAAATGAGGCCGCTGCAGCGCTTATGCAGATTGCAGCACTTTGATAAATATATTAAACAATTGAAAGGAGCAAAAATGCCACAGGAAATAGTGTTTTGCAAGGGCGGTGGCTGTACCGCAAAGCTTGGTCCGGATTTGTTAAGTCATGTTTTAGCAAAGCTGCCACGAGCTGAAAAAGACAGCAATCTGCTTGTCGGATATGATAGCTGCGATGATGCGGCAGTGTACAGGATCTCAGATGACACGGCGATAGTCCAGACACTTGATTTTTTCCCGCCGATGGTTGATGATCCATATACGTTTGGACAGATAGCGGCCGCAAATGCGCTCAGTGATATCTATGCGATGGGAGGCACAGTTAAGACAGCATTGAACATAGTCTGTTTTCCTGAGAAAATGGATTTGAATATACTTGGTAAAATAATGCAGGGCGGCGCCGACAAGGTGATAGAGGCAGGCGGCACTCTTGCAGGAGGTCATTCTATAGCAGACAGCGATGTAAAATACGGACTTTCAGTCATGGGCACGGTTCATCCTAAGCATATCTACAGCAACAATACGGGGCAGCCGTCAGATGTGCTTATACTGACCAAGAAGCTTGGAGTGGGGCTTGTATGCAATGCAAACCGTGTCGGGGAAGCTCCGTTAGGTGCAATTGAGGATGCAGTAAGCTCCATGACCACACTGAATAAGGCCGCATCCGAAATCAGTCACAGCTTCGATATACATGCATGTACAGATGTCACAGGCTTTAGCTTTTTAGGACATCTGAGTGAGATGTTAAATGATGATATAACAGCACTTATCGACTCGATTTCCATACCGGTCATTACCGGAGCACTGCGATGTGCAGATGAGTTTTTTCTCACGGCAGCGGCGCAGCGAAACAGAAACCATGTAGGTGATAAGGTGTGCTTTGCAAATAATATACCTTTCTCAATGCAGGAGGTGCTTTTCGATCCGCAGACATCCGGAGGTCTATTGTTTGCAGTAAAAGCCTCTGAGGCAGATGCTTTTTTGCACGAGCTTAAAGCAGCAGGGCTTCCGGCCGCAAAGGTGGGACGATTTGTTGAGCGGCGCGATGTGCCGATATATGTGAACTGATTTTTGTTATATAGCTTAAGCAAATTCGCTGACAGGCAACATGCCCGTTTTTTGAGGGCTGACGAGTTAAAATAATATAGTTAAAATAATATATGGAGGACGATAAATATGATAACAGTAAATGCAATAGGGGATACATGTCCAATTCCGGTTGTAAAGACAAAGAAGGCGATAGAGGCTCTCACACAGCCGGACACAGTGGAGACACTTGTGGACAATGAAATTGCAGTGGAAAATTTAAAGAAAATGGCTGCACAGAAGGGCTATAGCTGCGAAAGCAGTAAGCTCGACGACGGAAGCTACAGCGTAAAGCTGACAATTGAGGCTCTTAACACCGAAGCGCCTTCGGCTACAGATGATGCTTCACAGTATACATGCACGCCGGCCGCAGATAACAGAGTTGTTGTAATCCGCTCTTCATATATGGGAGAGGGCAGCGAGGAGCTCGGAGGAGTGCTTATAAAGGGCTTTATCTATGCGCTTTCGCAGCAGGAAAATCCGCCTGAAACCATGCTTTTCTACAATGGAGGAGCGAAGCTGACCTGTGAGGGCTCAGAGTCACTTGAGGATTTAAAGGAGCTTAAGAATCGAGGCGTGAAAATCCTTACCTGTGGCACATGTCTGAATTACTATGAGCTGTCAGACAAGCTTGCAGTCGGAGAGGTGACGAACATGTATGATATCGCCGAGAAAATGGCTGGGGCATCTCTTATTGTGAGTCCTTAGTGATATGAAAAGTGTGATGTAATGTTAAAAAAAGTGTGATGTGATGGATAAGAATTTGGTAAGAGAAAAGAAAAAAAGGCTCATCATCACCTTCGAGACTACGACAGCGCCGTTAAAGCTGGATATCAAGGGCAAGGCATGTGGTATTCCGGGACGCACGATTCCTCTTCCGTCTGTTATATCGGCTGGCTGTGGGCTGGCTTGGCGTGCAGAGCTTTCTGACAGGGAGAGCCTTATAGCCTTTATGAAGGAGCAGGACATACGGTGGGAAGCCATGTATGAGCTTGAAATGTATTGATATAGGAGAAAAATATGTTTTATTACAATCAGTATGTAAGGGCGCAAAGCCTTGATGAAGCCTATGAGCTTTATCAGAAAAAACCGAATTTTGTGCTGGGCGGCATGCTCTGGCTCAAAATGAAAAACAAGACACTTGGCACAGCGATTGACCTGTGCGACCTCGGACTTGACCAAATTGATGAGGATGAAAACGAGTTTAGAATCGGTGCATATGCAACTCTCAGGCAGATAGAGACACATGAAGCCCTGAATGCATATACACACGGTGCAATCGCAGAGTCGGTCAGACATATCGTCGGAGTGCAGTTTAGAAATGTGGCGACTGTCGGAGGAAGCATCTGGGGCAGATTCGGCTTTTCGGATGTCATGACGATTTTCAGGGCACTGGGAGCAAAGGTGCAGCTTCACAAGGCAGGAATTATGGATTTGGACGAGTTTGCAGCACTTCCAAGAACCACGCGCGATGTGCTTGTGTCTGTAATAGTACCGAAAAATGCAAAGGGCATAGTATACTTAAGCCAGAGAAACCAGTCAACGGACTTTCCGGTGCTCACATGTGCAGTGGCAAACAGAAGCGGCAGGTATGTGGCAGTTATCGGAGCATCACCATATATGGCAGAGCCGGTGTGGGATGAGGACGGCATACTCGATGGCATAACAGGTGCAGAGACAGCCGGTAATAAAGCTTTGACAGAGAACTCCGAAAACAATGAAAAGATAGAAAAATTTGCAGAATATGTTGCAGAGCATATCCGTTTTGGAAGCAATATAAGGGCAGGAGCCGAGTACAGAGAGATGATATGCAAGGTGCTTACACGCCGCGCTGTCACACAATCGCTTGAAATCTGCGATGATATAATGTAATCGCTACCGGATGCATGGAAGTTATGCACAGAATTTTGGAAGCTCTATTAGTGTGATGGTGTCAATGCACGAGCACTAAGTACAAGCATTAAGCACGAGCATTATGTAGGAAGGAATTCATATATATGGATGTTAAAATAAAGTTAAATGGAAAGTTAATAACCGACTCGGTTGACCAGGATATGGTGCTTTTGGACTTCTGCCGCAAGCACAACTGCTT
>CAKRNE010000013.1 GCA_934365945.1 uncultured Agathobacter sp.
TATGCCGATGTGGCTCAATTGGCAGAGCAGCTGATTTGTAATCAGCAGGTTATCGGTTCGAGTCCGATCATCGGCTTATATATTTGGACCATTAGCTCAGTTGGTTAGAGCAACCGGCTCATAACCGGTCGGTCCTGGGTTCGAGTCCCCGATGGTCCATTAAATTTTTTTCTTGCATTTTTGTGCAAACTGTGATATTATATATCACGCATTAAGCATTTGGCCTAGTGGCTCAGTTGGTTAGAGCGCCGCCCTGTCACGGCGGAGGTCACGGGTTCGAGTCCCGTCTGGGTCGTTTGTAGTGATTATCTACTACAATTTTATATGGGATCTTAGCTCAGCTGGGAGAGCATCTGCCTTACAAGCAGAGGGTCACAGGTTCGAGCCCTGTAGGTCCCATTCATGCCGCAGTGGCGGAACTGGCAGACGCGCAGGACTTAAAATCCTGTTGTAGTGATACAGTACCGGTTCGATTCCGGTCTGCGGCATTCATTCAAAGCACTTGACAAGGGTGTTATAATGAATGAGTAAATAAAATATGTGTGTGTAGCTCAGCTGGATAGAGCACTTGGCTACGGACCAAGGTGTCGGGGGTTCGAATCCTCTCACGCACGTTATATAATATAGAAAGAGCAGGTTGTAGTGCCTGCTCTTTCTATATTACAAATCGTCCGCGGACGATTTGAACTCCGGGGTTCGTTCTACACTCCGTTGCGGTCGGCGCTAAGCGGAAGTCCACAGGACTTCCAGCGCCCTCTCACGCACGTTATATAATATAGAAATACTTGGTGATTCTCAGCCATTAAAAATGAGAGACGATAAAGTTTGGTAACAGTTAGCCTAAAATAACTGATGATAAGGAGGTCTAAATAAAAAGGCTTTCTTATTTTTTTAAAGGAGATAATGTGGAATTTGTGTTATTTAAGGAGAAAAGGGTATAGAATTGAAAATTTAATATAAATTAGGAGGAGTAAGGATTAATGAACTATTACATAAGTGATCTACATCTGTTCCATGAAGCATCAATCCACTTTGATAACAGACCATTTGCGTCATTGGAAGAGATGCATGAAACAGTTGTCAGCCGATGGAACAATAAAGTAAACAATGGAGATACAGTATACATCCTCGGTGACATGAGTATGCGTGGTAAGAAAGAAGACCTCATATCGCTTGTTGCTACATTAAAAGGTAAAAAAATCCTTGTTAAAGGCAACCATGATGATGTATCAGATTACAGATATAAGCAGCTATTTTATGATATATGCGATTACAGAGAGATACACGACTCATACGGCGGTAAGAACTACGACCTTGTGCTGTGTCACTATCCGATATTTTCATGGAAAGGCATGAACAGAGGCACGATCCTGTTATACGGTCACACCCACAACAGTGCAGAGGATGTATATTTTCAGAAATGCCTTGCTGGTATGGAAGCGAATAATTGCAGGCATGTAGGTGATAAGCCAATACAGGCATACAATGTAGGCTGTATGAAGCCATGGATTGATTATGAGCCAAGATGTTTGAAAGAGATTATCGAAAAACATAATAATCAGAAATCAGATGAAAAAATGCGGGCGTTTAAAGAACTGGTAGCGACAAGATATGAGGCAAAAAAATATTTGCCGGATGACTTTGATTCAGATGCAGAGTTGGAAGCCGCAAGAAAGGAAAGATATGGTAGTATTGATTGATACGAATGTAATTATTGATTTTCTTGTTGCAAGAGAACCGTTTTATGAAAGTCCCGGCAGAAACAAGAAGATATGATTTAATGTATCAAATAAATAACATAATTGAGGCACAGATTATTAATTCCGTGCCTCAATTGTCATATCCGGATTACCTTTCTGTTGTAAAATAAAGGGCGTTATTTCAGTGCAGATATAATTTTGAAATACGGCTTGAACAGGCTGTAATATTTCATGCCATCTGTCTCGCCGTAGCTTTTTGTGATGGCAGCTCTTATGCCATTGAGATTCTTTGTTTTATTCTTATTTTTTTCAAGAAAATCCACAAAATTTCCGGGATCATCAATGTCGCTATGAGCGAAAATTATACCTGTAAAACGCTCTACCTTCTTTTTACGCGTGAGCTTCTCAGGCGTAAAAGAGTAGGATTTGTCTTTTATGGTTTTATAAATTGTCTGACCCTGTTTCATACCATAAACATGAACCAGCGTCTCATGAAGCTTGAGCAGATTGTCCTTGCCCAGGCAGTTTAGGAATGAGTCTACTTCAAAATGGTCGAAGTCATCTGATACTGTCGATACTTCAGAAATATCTGATGTATCAATGCTGTTCATTGTGGCTTGAACTTCAGCAGCCTCTTTTTTATCTGAGTATGCATTTTTTTCAGATTCGAGGACAGGTGGTACTGCATCTGTGAACGGTAAATTGGCATTATCTGACAGGTTGTCAGTGAATGGTTCTGCTTCTGCAGTATTGCTGTTTCTTTCACCATCAAAAATTTCTTTCAGGTCAGCGTCAGTGATAATTTCGTGCATTTTTGAGCAGTCTGCTTTTTCAGAACCGGAAGGCTCTGCGGGAATAGCATCATTGCCAATGGTGGCGGTATCATCATTGCCTATAGTGTCAGTATTATTCTTGGACGGTATATCCGATACCATCTGATACTTGATGCTCTTCTTTTTGTGGACAGCCTGTTTACAGAAATTAACATTGTATCTGCGAACAGGATAGCCTTTGTCCTTCCAAAATCTGATAGCAGGGTCATAGCCTGTGTCGTTGCTCATTATGATGTACTCATCAGCACCGGTCTCGGCTGACGCAGCATCACATTTGTTTTCACTGCAGGCACCGCCGCATCCCATCAGATACCCCATATAGGATACGAGCTGAAAATCAAGGGCGTTTGTGCCCTCATAGCATTCCTCAAATCGTATATTTATTTTGTTGTTTTCAATAAGTCTGATGACTGACATGTATGACATGTGAGGGGATTTCTTAGTGTAAAAAACGATAATTTCATCGTCCTCATCTGCCATATCAAACAGCATCAGCCAGTTGTCGTTGACATTTTCACTGTCTACTAAAAAGTGTCTGATAATAATCACCATTAATCCGGACAAAAGTATTGTAACATGAGTTTTAAATAATGGCAAATAAACATGATTTTTAGAAATGTTAGCTTTAGAAATATTAACAATACAAAGAGCGCAACATATGATATAATTTTTATATGCTTTGAGGATGAGGGGGAGAAAATGAGAGGCAAAGAAATAAATAAGCCGATGCTTGAAATATGCTGTGGCAGCTTTTCGGATGTGAAAACAGCATATGAAAATGGTGCAGACAGGGTTGAGCTGAACAGTGCTCTATACATGGGCGGGCTGACACCTACACTTGCCAATTTAATATATGCAAAGAAGAACTGTAATATACCGGTAGTGTCAATGGTTCGTCCAAGGGGCGGCGGATTTTGCTATTCGGATGAAGAATACGACACTATGCTTATGGATGCAAAAATTTTTTTAGAGCATGGAGCAGATGGTATTGCGTTTGGATTTCTGACAGAAGAAAAAATGCTTGATGAAAAGCGTACTAAGGATATGATAGAGCTCGTTCATGAGTATGGCAGGGAGGCTGTGTTTCACCGCGCCTTTGACTGCATAGATAATCAGGACAGTGCGGCGGAGAAGCTTATTAGGCTTGGCGCAGATCGTATCCTCACAAGCGGTGGCGCAGCAAATGTATGGGATGGCAGAAAACAGCTTAAGCATCTTCAAAATCAATATGGAAAAGATATTACGATTCTGGCAGGAAGCGGCGTGAATGATACCAATGTGAGAGCACTTATCGAATACACGGGTATTACGCAGGTGCACAGCTCGTGTGGCGCATGGAAGTGTGATGTGACAGCATCGGGCAATGCAGTAGATTTTTCGTATGATGAAGCGATGAAGAACTGCTATCAGTGTGCGGATGCAGGTAAGGTTAGGAAGCTTGTGGAAGAGATAAGTGGAGAGGACAGAACTTACTTGGCTTTGCACTTATGATTGTGAGAGATGCATTATAGATATAGATAAGAAAAGATATTTTTGTCCCCAACAACCAAATCCATTTGACATTTTTGGTACACAGGAATAAAATAATATCGTTGATTTTGCATTTTGTTGACTGTATTCCGACATGATGCTACTATTTGTTCGTAAACAACAAATAGCAAATAAATAATGACATGAGGTTTTAGCAAAGGCGCTAAGGTGTATTCCTTAGTGCCTTTTTTAGCCCGGATATGCATGGCTAAAAGCTATGAATACTTAGGTCATATGGAAAAGAGGAATACAGTATGAGCAGCACAAAATTATTTAAAAACGTAAGGCTTAAGGGCCAAAAGGAGCTTACTTCAATTCTTGTGGAGGATGGAGTATTTAAGAGGATTGCGGAAGATTTACCGGAGCAGGAAGGCTGCGAGGTCATTGATTTGCAGGGACAGCTTGTCATTCCACCGTATGTTGATCCGCATATGCATCTGGACTATGTATTTACTGCAGGTCTGGGTGAGGAGAATGGATCAGGAACCTTGTTTGAGGGCATTCAGCGCTGGAGCGAGTCAAAGGGACATATGACAGTGGAGCAGATGAAGGAGCGCATATATAGTGGTATCAGGAAAGAGATGTTGAATGGTGTGCAGGCAATCAGGACACATATTGATGTCACAGACCCGACATTTACAGGGCTTAAGGCTGCTCTTGAGGTGAGAGATGAGGTAAAGGATATTCTGGATTTGCAGATTGTGGCTTTTCCGCAGGAGGGCATGTATGCGTACAAGGGTGGTGATGAGCTTGTAGAGGAGGCTCTCAAGATGGGAGCTGACTGTGTCGGCGCCATACCACACTTTGAGCTGGCCAGGGAATTTGGCGAGAAGTCAGTACACAAGGCTATCGAGCTTGCGGTAAAATACGATAAGCTGGTCGATGCACATTGTGATGAGACAGATGATACTCAGAGCCGTTTCCTTGAGCTTTTGAATGCACTTGCCCTGATGGAGGGTATTGGCACCAGGACTACGGCGAGCCATACATGTTCATTCGGCTCAGCGGACAACAGCTATGCCTTCAGGATGATGAAGCTCTTCAAGAAGTCAGGTATCAATTTCATTTCATGCCCTACAGAGAATGTATATCTTGAGGGACGTCAGGATACTTATCCAAAGAGAAGAGGAATCACAAGGGTTAAGGAGCTGTATGACAATGGTATCAATGTCTGCTTTGCACAGGATTCCATGTCAGACCCATGGTATCCGCTTGGCAACGGCAATATGATGATGATTCTTGACCATGGCATTCATCTGGCTCAGATGATGTCTCCGGAGGAGATTAAAAATGATTTAGACCTTGTTACCACAAATGGAGCCATCACCATGAGTATCATCGATCGCTATGGTATCGAGGAGGGGAAGCCTGCTAACTTTATCGTGCTCGATGCAAAATCAGAATTTGAGGCAATATGTGAGAGAGCAGGAATCACTGCTTCTGTCAGACACGGTGAGTATTTATTTGAAAAAATCCCGGCAAAGGTTACAGGAGCAATCGACCTGCTGAAATAAGAGGTAGTAATTCATGTTTCAGTGCAAGGATTTACTTTCGCTTACGACTTTGTCGCAGGCGAAGGTTATCGCCGGAAAAGGCGGTATGGAAAAAGGCATCAGGTGGTCTTATAAGGCAGAGAATATCAACTTTGAGAAATGGGTGCGGGGAAAGGAGCTTCTTATAGTGAGCAGCCCTGTCACACAGAGAAAGAATTTTGATTTGTACAAGACAATAAAGAAGGCGATAGAGCTTCAAATGTCATGTGCCCTTCTGCTGGTTGGAGAAAGCTATGTGACGCAGATAGATGATAAGGTAATTGATTTAGCGGAAAAGAATGATTTTCCGCTTTTTACCATGCCCTGGAATGTGCCGCTTTTGGACTTTTTTGAGGAGCTGGGGCATGCGATTTCATATCTGGATGACAGAAAGGATATAGAGGACAGTCTGCTTGCCGAAATTATTTTTGGAAACAGTATTAATACGACAAGCATAGAGCAGAAGTGCATTCAGATGGGATATGAGAAAAGTGTGCTTAAGCAGGTGTTTGTACTGCATATAGCAGGCAATATAATAACCAATGATCAGATAAGAAGCTATGCGCAGACCTTAAAGGATTATTTTAAGGCAGCTGATTATCAGGCGATTGTATCATGCTATGGAGACAGAATAATCGGTTTCATGAATGACTGCACGGACAAAAGAGATGTAATTGTGGATATTTTCACGAAATTTGATGCTTTCTTGAAAAATGAGTACAGTGATATACGCTATACACTTAACATAGGTGAAAAATGCGATAATATCTCAAAGCTTCAAAAGAGCTTTCATGAGACATCAAAGACCAATGCCGTGCTTGAGCATATAGGCAGGACGAATGAGATTGTCTTTTATGATCAGATGGGCTTTTACAGGATGCTCATGGCATATGAGAATACCGCACCTATGAAGAGGTTTGCAGATGAGGTGCTTGGTGAGATAATCGCATATGAGAAGAAGGCCCACACGCAGCTTATGGAGACTATGTGGACATATTTTGAGTGCGACTGCAATCTGCAGAGGACTGCGGATAAGCTTTTTTCACATAAAAATACTGTGAAGTACAGGCTGCAGAGAGTAGAACAGCTCACAGGCAGAAGCTTTGCAGACCGCTTTGACAGCCAGGAGCTGTATAATGCGCTGATGATTTATTATTATCTGCAGTGATAGAGTGATAGGACTTTGGGCGATTATATTAGAAATCCATCAGATGATGACTTGAGCCATGATGACTTGAGTTTTTGGGTGGATTTGTTACATGGGAACAAAATCGCAAAGCAGGTTTTGTTTACATGAGACGAAAATACAGCCAAATTTACGTGGGCTATTGATTTGACAGGCAGATAAATATAATATGTGTTCAACGAAAGGCAACGGGGCCGGAGGATGAGAATCCTTCGGCCCTTTTTGCAGTATATGATGCCTGGAAAGAGAGGAATATAAAGATTATGAGCTATGGACTGATTGCAACATTGATTGTAGTGGCGATTGTCGTCGGTGCAATAACAACAAAAAAATGTGAGGCTTTCCTGATTGCAGGATCTATGGTGGGAGCAATTGTTCTCTGGAAACAGGATTTCCTGTCAAAATGGGTAAGTACACTTGAAGGTGTGATGAGTGATGAGGCATATGTCATTTTGATATGCGGACTCTTCGGAAGTCTTGTCGCTTTGCTTACTGCTTCAAAAGGAAGCTTTGGTTTTACAAAGATTGTGTCAAAGCTTTGTAATTCAGAAAGAAAGACACTTTTTACCACATTTATTTTAGGAATATTGATTTTCGTAGATGATTACCTTAATGTTTTATCAATAGGAACAGCCATGAAGGGTACATACGATAAAAAGAAGGTGCCAAGAGAGGCTCTTGCATATCTGTTAGACAGCACCGGCGCTCCGGTCTGTGTACTGATTCCGTTCTCTTCATGGGCAGCGTATTTTGGAGCTATTTTCCTCCAGCAGGATTGTGTGAAGAAGCTTGCAGGTGGAAGCCTGATGAAGACATATATGATGGCAATTCCGTATTGTGTTTATCCGATTGTGGCTCTTTTAATAGTATTCCTTTTTTGTATGGGATGGTTTCCAAAGCTTGGCGGCATGAAGAAAGCATATGAGCGTGTTGCGGCTACAGGAAAGACATACAGTGATATAAGCAGAAAATACAATATAGGCTCTGAGTACGGTGAGGACGAGGGCAGAAGTGTATGGTATTTCATCATTCCGCTTGCTATACTTGTAGGTGTGGCAGTTGCAACAGGAGATCTGGTTGTGGCAGCGGTTATTGCGATAATTGTTTCTATGGTATTGTATATCGCAGGAAGGATTATGACATTCTCAGAGTTCTGGGATACATTTGTAAAGGGATTTTCGGATATGCTTCCGATTATCATTTTACTTATATCTGCACTTACATTCCAAAAGATTGCAAGTGAGATGAAGATGACAGAGTTCTTTGTAGATTTATGCAAGCCGTTTATGGCAGGAAGTGTATTCCCGATGATTACATTTATCATTGTAGGACTTCTGGCTTTCATGATTGCAAATGCATGGGGTGTATGTACACTTGTAGCACCGGTGCTTTTACCGCTTGGAGCAAGTGTCGGAGCAAATATCGTACTTGTTATGGCAGCTATTCTTTCAGGCTGCGCATTCGGAAACCATGCATGCTTCTACTGTGACACAACAGTGCTCGCATCAAACGGAGCAGGAATTGACAACCTTGAGCACGCAGGCTCACAGCTGCCGTATGTGTTTATCGGAGCAGGTGTTTCTATAATTGGTTTCCTGATTCTGGGATTTGCGATGTAGCAGCTATACTGATATGTTAAGTAACTATAATAGTGAGATGATAATCCGTCAAAAGAAAAGGAGTACAGTATGGACGATAAAAAATATGTTGTAACAATAGCAAGGCAGTTTGGCAGTCTGGGACGTCCGATTGCCATGCGCATGAGCGAAAAGCTCGGTATAGAGTTTTATGACAGGGACATTGTGGAGGAGGCAGCGAAAAAGCTCAATCTTCCGGTGTCAAAAATCAATGAGATAGAGGAGAGTGCAAAGAAAAAGGTACATTCAAACAGCTTCAGAAGGATGATGTATCCGCTGGGCACACAGGCTGACGAGCTGCAGGATAAGCTCTTTGAGGCACAGCAGAATATTATCAGGTTTCTTGTGGAAAGAGAGTCATGTATTATAGTAGGACGCTGCTCTGATTTTATCCTGGCGGATGAGCCGAATCTTCTTAGAATATATATTTACGCGCCATATGAGGAGCGTGTGAAGAACTGTGTAAATGACCTGAATATGGATGAGACTGATGCCAGAAGGATGATTAAGGCTGTAGATGAGGCGAGGGATCATTATCATATGCACTATGCCGGCTTTTTGCCAAACGACCAGAGATTCAAGGAAATCATGATTGACAGCAGTATGCTCGGTACAGAAGGCACAGCCGACTATCTGGTTGATGCCGTAAAGAGAAGATTTGGACTTGAATAATACATATACAATTAAATACCGGATTGTGTTATAATAGGTCTGTCGGCGGATTCGTCGGCAGACTTTTTGTAAGGAGAGTAAAATGAGAGTATTAACAGATTTAGAGCCAAAGAATGTTTTTTCGTTTTTCGAGGATATATGCAGTATTCCTCATCCATCATACAAGGAAGAGAAAATCAGTAATTATCTGGTGGAGTTTGCAAAGGCAAGAGGCCTTGAGCATTATCAGGATGAGCTTCACAATGTGATAATCATAAAGGAAGCATCAGCTGGATATGAGGATGTGGAGCCGATCATACTGCAGGGACACATGGATATGGTTTGCGAGAAGGCACCTGATTGTGATAAGGACATGGACGAGGAGGGCTTAGACCTTTTGATAGATGGTGATTTTATCTCGGCAAAGGGCACTACACTCGGTGGAGATGATGGTATCGCGGTGGCATATGCGCTTGCTATTTTGGACGATGACAGCCTGTCACATCCACGCCTTGAGTTTGTATGCACTGTATGCGAGGAGGTCGGCATGGAGGGTGCCACAGGCATCGATGTGTCTATGCTTAAGGGCAAGAAGCTTCTTAATATGGACAGCGAGGAGGAGGGCGTGATGCTCGCAAGCTGCGCCGGTGGATGCAGAGCCGATGTGAAGCTGCCTGTAGAGAGAGAGACTGTAAACGGAACAAAGCTTACTGTGAGCTTATCAGGTCTCACCGGCGGACATTCAGGCTCAGAGATTGATAAGGGCAGGGGCAATGCCAATACTCTTATGTCCAGACTGCTTCGCGACGCATCGGCACCTGTAGCTATAGCATCTATAGATGGAGGCAGAAAGGATAATGCCATCCCAAGAGAGTGTACTGCACAGATTATTGCAGCACCGGATCAGGCAGAGGCAGTGAAGGCTTCGATAGAACAGGCCGCAGCTGAGATTGCGGAGGAGTTTAAGGCATCTGATCCTGACCTTAAGCTTACTGTGTCAGAGGAGACTGACTGCAGTGAGCCTGCTATAAGTGCTAAGGACAGCGCAAGGGTTATCGCACTTATCGAGGCACTGCCAAACGGCATCATCAGAATGAGCCGGGAGATTGATAAGCTTGTTGAGACTTCGCTTAATCTGGGAGTTTTAAAATCAGACGATACTGCTGTCACTTTAAGATACGCAGTCAGAAGCTCTGTCGGTGTGGCTAAAAAGAGCCTTAAGAACCAGCTTGTATGCATAGCATGCGCTTTTGCGGCAGAGGTTACATTTGAGGGCGATTACCCTGCATGGGAGTACAAGAAGGATTCAAAGCTCCGCGAGGACATGGTTAGGATTTTTGAGGAGATGTATGGCAAAAAGCCTACAGTTGAGGCTATTCATGCAGGTGTTGAGTGCGGACTTTTAAGTGGCAAGATTGAGGGACTCGACTGCATATCAATGGGACCGGACATGTATGATATCCATACGACAGAGGAGAGGCTTTCAATATCCTCTGTAAAGAGGTCATATGAGTATATACTCAGAGTGATTGCGTGCAAATAAATATTTATTCAAGGCTTTTGATAAAGGAAAGAGGTGTCATGTGATACCTCTTTTTAAATGCCCTGTGAAAATAGCTCAGATTGTGAAATCCGACAGACAGTGAGACATCTAAAATTGAGGTGTTGCCGCGCTCAAACTGTTCCACGGATTTTTCAAGCCGCATATTGTTGATATACTGCACACAGGTCATGTTCATGTGTTTTTTGAAGAAACGCATGAAGTGGTATTCACTGAAATAGCAAAGCCCGGCAAGCTCTGAAACCTGGATGCTTTCGGCATAGTGCACCTCGATGTAATCGAGCACGTTTTTAAGCTTATCGGAGGATGTGTTGGCACCAAAATCAGCATTTTTTTCACTGTATTGCAGCAGTAGAAATACAGCCTGAAGCAGAAATGCCTTTAGTGCCAGCTCATATCCGAATTCCTGATCGGAGTAGAGATTTGTTATGCGCATGAAGCATTTGCGAAGGGATGAATATGCAGGATGCTTCGGTGTGATCAGGTAAGGCACGGCAAACTCATGATTGATCAGCGGAGTCAGGTATCTTGATGAGCATATATCGGTATTGTTTCCACCTAAAAAATTGATATGGAATACATACGTTTCCGAGTAAAATTCATCGCAGTCCCTTATTGAAATGGAATGCAGCAGCAGTGGCGGGATAAAGAGGATATCTCCTTCCTTTGCCTCATACTCGAGCAAATCTATCTGATAGGTGCATGAGCCCTTTGTAATAAGTGTGAGTTCTGCCTCATCATGCCAGTGTGTGGTGATGACAGGATAATCTGCTGCAAGTCTTGTTATATATTTCTGAACAGGGAAAAATACATCTCCATGCTTTGCGTTTTCTTTCTGTCCAAGTGTAAGAGGATTATTGTTTTTCATATTGTTGTTTCTCCATAGCTTTTAAAACCATACCCTTTAAAATTATAAGAGCAGTATTGTGTTATAAAATGAAAAAATATTGCAAGAATTTATACTAATTACTTTCTATAATAGCAGTATAATACATCAAGGCAAAGCACTCAAGATGTAAATGAGTGCGAAATTTATGATTAGATAAGAGGTACACATTATGGAGAGAAAATGGTGGCACGACAAGGTGGCATATCAGATTTATCCAAAGAGCTTTCTGGATACAAACGGTGACGGAATAGGAGATTTAAGAGGTATCATTTCAAAGCTGGATTATTTAAAATCACTTGGAATTGACATCATATGGCTGTCTCCGATATATAAATCGCCATTTGTGGATCAGGGCTATGACATATCTGATTACTATGCGATAGCTGAAGAGTTCGGTACTATGGAGGAGTTTGATGAGCTCCTTGCCGAGGCAAAGAAGCGTGATATGCATATCATCATGGATCTGGTAATAAATCACTGTTCGGATAAGCACGAGTGGTTTCAAAAGGCACTTAAGGATCCGGATGGAGAGTATGCTGATTACTTTTATTTCAGAAAGGGCAAAAACGGCAATCCGCCGAGCAACTACCGCTCTTACTTTGGCGGAAGCTGCTGGGAGAAGGTACCGGGCACGGACAAGTATTATCTGCATATGTTTGCGAAGGAGCAGCCGGATTTAAACTGGGAGAACGAAAAGCTAAGACAAAGGCTTTATGAGATGATTAACTGGTGGCTTGATAAGGGCTTGTCAGGCTTTAGAATAGATGCGATAATCAATATAAAGAAAAATCTCAATTTCCCTGATTTTGAGCCGGATGCAGAGGACGGACTTGCTGCCTGCTACAAGATGGTTGAGAGTGCCGAGGGCGTCGGAGAGTTCTTGGAGGAATTAAAGAACAATACATTTAAGAAGTATGATGCATTCACGGTCGGCGAGGTATTCAATATGAAGCCGGAGGAGCTGCCGGAGTTTATCGGTGAGAATGGACATTTTTCAACGATATTTGATTTTTGTGCGCAGTGCTTAAGCGATGGAGAGCACGGCTGGTATGATGCACCGAAAATAGATTTTGACACATGGAGAAAGACCATTCTTGGTTCACAGCTTGAGACGGAAAAGTACGGCTTTAAGGCCAACATCATAGAAAATCACGATGAGCCGAGAGGCGCTTCAAGATTTTTACCGGAGTATGCACAAAATCCTGCCGGAATCAAGATGCTTGGAACCGTCAGCGTACTGCTTCGAGGCATTCCGTTTATATACCAGGGACAGGAAATCGGTATGCAAAATGCAAAGTGGAACAGCATAGATGAGTATGACGATATCAGTACAAAGGACCAGTACAAGGCTGCACTTGCAGCAGGCTTGTCAAAGGAGCAGGCACTTGCAGCCTGTGGAAGGATGAGCAGGGATAATGCAAGAACACCTATGCAGTGGAGTGATGAGGCAAATGCCGGTTTTACCACAGCAAAGCCATGGCTTAAGGTCAATGAAAACTATAAGGCTATCAATGTGGCTGCGCAGGAAAAGGACCCTGCATCTGTTTTGAACTATTACAGAAGGCTTGTGACACTTAGAAAGTCAGATGAATTCAGGGAGCTGTTCACCTACGGCAGATGTGTTCCAGCATACGAGGATACAGATGGCATCATGGCTTATTACAGAGATGATGCCAATAAGCGCGTGCTGGTTGCGGCAAATTTTGGCAGGGAAGAAGCACAAATCAGGCTGGATGGCAGTGTGAAAAAGGTGCTTTTGTCTAACAGGAATAATGCTTCTGAGAGTACAATCGAAGTGGGAGCATCCGAGCTTAAGCTTGAAAGCTGTGAGGTTCTGGTAGTGCTTGTCGGATAGCATAATCGGATACAGAATTAAAGAAACGATGTTTAATTTTACAAAAAACAGCAACTAAAAAAGACAACTAAAAGAGATAACTAAATGAGATAACAAAATAGAGATACGGAGGGCAAAATGAGCAAAAACAATAACGAAAAATGGTGGAAAAAAGCGGTAGTTTACCAGATTTATCCAAAGAGCTTTCAGGATTCTAACGGAGACGGTTTTGGCGATTTACAGGGTATCATCAAAAGACTTGATTATCTTGAGACGCTTGGAATCAATGCAATCTGGCTTTCACCGGTATTTAAATCGCCGCAGGCTGACAACGGCTATGACATTTCGGATTACAGGGATATTGACCCGACATTTGGAAGCCTCGATGATATGGAGGAGCTCATAAACGAGGCAAAGAAGCATAATATAAGGATTATGATGGACCTTGTCTTAAATCACTCTTCAAATGAGCACAGATGGTTCAAGGAGGCTAAAAAGAGCAAGGACAATCCATACCACGACTACTATATCTGGAGAGACGGAGAGGAAGGCGTGCCGCCAAGTGATATGAAGGCTGTTTTCGGTGGAAGCGCATGGGAATATGTGCCGGAAATCGGACAGTATTATTTCCATCAGTTTTTACCTGAGCAGCCGGACTTAAACTGGGAGAATCCAAAGGTCAGAAGAGCAATCTACGATATGATCCTCTGGTGGATGGACAAGGGAGTCGGCGGCTTCAGGCTGGATGTAATCGACCAGATAGCAAAGGAGCCGGACAAGAGAATTACTATAAACGGACCAAGACTCCAGGAGTATTTTAAGGAGCTGAGTAAGGAGACCTTCCAAAAGGGTGACCTGATTACCGTAGGTGAGGCATGGGGAGCAGACACAGAGCGTGCAAAGCTTTACAGCAATCCGGACGGCAGCGAGTTTTCCATGGTGTTCCAGTTCGAGCACATAGGGCTTGACCAGAAGGAGGGCGGTGAGAAATGGGATCTTGCACCGCTTCCGTTTAAAAAGCTCAAAAAGATAATGGCTCACTGGCAGAATGAGCTCTACAACTGTGGCTGGAACAGTCTGTTCTGGGACAATCATGACCTGCCTCGTATCGTGTCAAGATGGGGCAATGACAGGGAGTACAGAGTGGAATCTGCAAAGATGCTTGCCATATTGCTGCACGGCATGCAGGGTACACCGTACATCTATCAGGGCGAGGAGCTTGGCATGACAAATGTACAGTATGATATCGAGGATTATAAGGACTGTGAAATCATAAACATGTACCATGAGCGCCTTGAAAAAGGATATTCAAAGGACGAAATCATGAAGTCCATTTACGCAAAGGGCCGTGACAATGCAAGGACACCGATGCAGTGGGATGACTCGGCAAATGCCGGCTTCACCACAGGAACACCTTGGATAAAGGTAAATGACAATTACGACAAAATCAATGCCAAATCACAGGTGGATGACCCTGATTCAATCTTTAGCTGCTACAAGAAGCTTGTGCAGCTGAGAAAGGATTATCCGGTATTTGTCGATGGTAAGTTCACACTTTTACTTGAGGATGATGAGAATATTTTTGCATACAGCAGAAAGAATGAAGAAAAGACCATGATTGTTGTGTGCAATTTCTTTGACAAGGAGATACCAATGCCACTTGCAAAGGAGTGCGAGGGCATGGATGTGCTGATTTCAAATTATAAGGATACCTCTGATATGTCTATGCTCAGACCTTATGAGGCAAGGATGTATATACGATAAGTAAAATATTGATACCGTCTGTTTTTATAAAGGTGTTTTATAAAAGCAGGCGGTATTATTGTATTTTTTAAAGATAATGTATATAATAAGTTACCGAAAAAATTCAAGGGACGATGAAAGGAACCAATTCCATGTACGATATAATAATAATAGGCAGTGGTCCGGCAGGGCTGTCTGCAGCAATATATGCAAAGAGAGCCAATCTGAATGTGGCAGTAGCAGAAAAAGAATACGAGGGAACAGGACAGATAGCCGAGAGCGGAAATGTGAACAACTATCTGGGGCTTCCAAACATAAACGGATACGACCTGGGCGAGAAATTCAGGGAGCATGCAGTATCCCTGAATGTGGAATTTATCGAAAAGGAAGCAGTAGAGATAGAGGCAGTACAAAATGATGAGTGTGCTGCGGAATCAGAAATATACAGAGTAAAATTCAATGATGACACAGTCGCAGAGGCAAGAGCGCTCATTTACACCGCAGGAGCATATCCGAGAAAGGCAGGAGTGCCAGGAGAGGATGAGTATACCGGAAAGGGAGTATCCTACTGCGCAATCTGCGACGGAGCCTTCTATAAAGGAAAGACAGTCGCAGTGCTCGGCGGCGGAGATACCGCTTTGGATGATGCATTATATCTGGCAGATGTATGTGAGAAGGTCTATCTGGTTCACAGAAGGGACAGCTTCCGCGGTGCGCAGAGCACAGTAGAGCTCTTAAAGCAGAAAGAAAATGTAGAGCTTGTCCTAAACGAAACAGTGACAGAAATATATGGAGAAAAGAAGCCGACAGGCATAAAGCTAAAAAGCGGCAGAGAGCTCGCCTTAGACGGAGTATTCGTGGCATATGGCTCAGTACCGCAGTCTAAGCTTTTAAAGAATCTGGTGCAGCTCGATGAGCGTGGATATGTAGTGGCAGGTGAGGACGGCATCACCTATGCTGCAACAAAAAAAGCTGACGCTGATAGAAGAATCCAGCCCGGACTATATGTGGCAGGAGATGTCCGCACCAAGACACTGCGTCAGGTAGTAACCGCAGTATCTGACGGCGCAAATGCCGCAACGACAGCCGCAGAGTATTTATTAAGGGATATTAATTGATATAACCAAATCTTATAACCATGCACAAATAATTTGTATAACTGATAGCATTGACTTTCAACCCACACGTTTGTATAATAGTCTCATCAATTCCTAGTAACACAATAGACTATGTAAGAATTAACGGGAAGAAGAAACAATGAGATTTAATACAAGCTTACTTCATGCCGGCGTGACAAAAGAGACAAATGGCTCTACACTGCCACCGGTATATCAGACAAGCGCCTTCGAGCAGGAGAGCGCGGCAGATCTGGAAAAAATATTTGAAAACAAAGCTCCGGGCTACTGTTACACAAGAGTTGCCAATCCTACGATTACAGCCTTTGAGAACAGAATAACAAAGCTCGAGGGAGGAATAGCATCGGTAGCATGCGCATCAGGCATGGCGGCACTGATGAATACCTTCTTAAATATACTAAGCAGTGGAGATGAGCTCATCTCAAGCGCCAGCCTCTACGGTGGTACAATAGATTTGTTCCATGATCTTGAGGCCTTCGGCATCACAACCAGATATGTCGAGAACAACAACTGGCAGCAGATAGAGGACAGCATCAATGAGCATACCAGACTGATTTTTGCAGAGACTATCGGAAATCCCTGTCTGGATGTTACAGATATTGAGAAGCTTGCAGAGATAGCGCACGCACATGATATACCGCTTGTAGTTGACAATACCACATCGACCGCTTACCTGATACAGGTTTTAAAGCATGGAGCTGATATAGTGGTCAATTCCTCTTCCAAATATATCAATGGAAGCAGCAATGCAATCAGCGGTATTCTGACAGACTCAGGTAAGTTCAAATGGGATAAGAACAGATATCCGGGTTTTGCAGATTATGTGAAGTATGGACCTATGGCATTCGTTGCAAAGTTAAGAAACAGTCTTTTCAGAAATATGGGTGCCTGTTTAGCTCCGGTGAATGCATACTTAAATATTATAGGACTTGAGACACTCGGTCTTAGAATGGAAAGAGAATGCTCTAATGCACTTGAGCTTGCGTCGTGGATAGAAAACAATTATCCCGACATAAAGGTTAATTATCCTGGTCTTTGGAGCAGCAAATGGCATGAAATAGCAAAAAAGCAGCTTACAAACGGCTATGGAGCAATCCTCACAATCAGGGTGGGCAGCAAGGAAAAGGCATTTAAATTTATAGACAGCCTGACAATTCCATACACCCTCAGCAATATCGGAGATACAAAGACACTTGTCATTCATCCGGGCTCCACAATCAGTCTTCACAGCACAGATAAGCAGAAGGAGGATGCAGGAGTATTCGAGGATCTTATAAGAGTCAGCGTGGGTATCGAGGATATAGATGACCTCAAGGAGGATTTTGCACAGGCTTTTGCAAATATAGCTGATTAAGCTTTCATATATAAAACAAAACATTAACATATTTACACAGTAAGGAGATTAAAAATGGCGGAGAAAGTTGATTACGCAGCCCTCAAAAAGGGCGGATTCATGAGACAGAAGCAAAAGGGCTGTTTCTCACTTCGACTTGCGGTTGTAGGAGGAAATCTTACGGCAGAAAACATCAAAACAGTAGCAGAGGTTGCTGAGAAATACGGACATGGATATGTTCATATGACATCGCGACAGGGCATTGAGATTCCGTTTATCAAGGTTGATGATATCAACGAGGTAAAAGAGGAGCTTGCAAAGGGCGGTGTAGGAACAGGGGTCTGCGGACCGAGAGTACGTACTATCACAGCGTGTCAGGGCTCAGAAATCTGTCCTAGCGGATGTATCGATACATACACTCTGGCACAGGAGCTTGATGCAAGATATTTTGGAAGAGAGCTTCCGCACAAGTTCAAGTTTGGCGTCACAGGCTGTCAAAACAACTGCTTAAAGGCTGAGGAAAACGATGTCGGAATCAAGGGCGGCATGACAGTAGAGTGCAGCCATGACGATTGTATCCAGTGTGGTGTATGTGTGAAGGCATGCCGCGAGGGTGCACTTAGCATGGAGGATGGCAGGATTGTCATCGACAGAGACAAATGTAACAACTGTGCGCGCTGCGTAAAGAGCTGTCCGACAGATGCATGGAAGGGAACTCCGGGATATATCGTATCGTTTGGAGGACTTTTCGGAAACCACATCTATAAAGGAGAGCAGCTTGTTCCGATTATCCGCGACAAGGAAACTCTTTTCAGAGTGACAGATGCAGCAATTAGTTTCTTCGAGAAGCATGCAAACGGTGGTGAGCGTTTCAGACTTACTCTTCAGAGAGTGGGCGAGGAAGAATTCAAAAAAGAGATTCAGGCAGCATACGAGGGAAAATAATTTCCGTGTACAGCAGGAAATATCCGGCATGCATAAAACAATAACGATTACAGCATGATAAATACAGAGTATAGGAAGGGAGATGCGAAATGGCAGATATAGCATTCGATGATCAGGTAGATATAACTGACAAGGTTTGCCCTCTTACATTTGTAAAGGCAAAGGTAGCAATAGAGGAATTAGATGACGGTGAGGTGCTTGCAATCCGTATGAATGACGGAGAGCCTGTGCAGAATGTTCCAAGAAGCATGAAGGAAGAGGGACACAAGATACTTAAGCTTGAGGACAACGAGGACGGAACATATACTCTTTACGTCAGAAAGGTTGAGGACTAATCATGGCAGCAAGAATTTCAAAGGCTGATTTCGATGAAAAAGTATTAAAAAGCAAGCTTCCGGTAATTGTTGATTTTTACTCGGATTCATGTGTGGCATGCAAGAAGCTGGCGCCGGTTCTCGGAGATATCGAGGATGATTATGAGGATAAGCTTCATGTATACAAGGTCAACACAAATTTTGACGGAGAGCTCGCTGATGAGTATGAGGTGACTGCAAACCCGACACTGCTTTTTATAAAGGACGCAGAAGTCCTAGACAGAAAGGTCGGCGCACAAAAGCCTGCCGATTTGAAGGCATGGGTTGAAGCATTATTATAGTCTTTAGATTATCATATGAAGCAGTCTGATACAGGATAATAACACATACAGATACAAAATCTGTGACACAGGAGGAAATAAAATGACTATCACAGTAGCAGGAGAGAAGAAAGAATATAAGGATGGACTTACATTACCGGAGCTTATCGAGCTTGAGAATGTAGATATGCCTGAGTATGTAACAGTTTCAATAAATGAGGAATTTGTTGCCACAGAGGATAAGCCAAAGACAGTGCTTAAGGATGGCGACAATGTAGAGTTCCTTTACTTCATGGGAGGTGGATGCTAATGGCAATGACTGATGAGCAGATCGAGCGCTATTCACGCCACATTATCCTTAATGAGGTGGGCGTTAAAGGTCAGAAGAAATTATTAAAGGGCAAGGTGCTTATTATCGGCGCCGGCGGACTCGGAGCTCCGGCAGCTATGTATCTTGCAGCAGCAGGAGTTGGCACAATCGGTATTGTGGACGCGGATGAGGTGGATTTATCCAACCTGCAGAGACAGATTATCCATGGAACAGCCGATGTGGGAAAAGCCAAGGTAAAGTCAGCAAAAGAGACAATGAACGCCATGAACCCGGACGTTCAGGTCAATACATACCGTATGTTTGTAGATGCGTCAAACATCAGAGAGCTTATCAGGGACTATGATTTCATCATCGATGGAACTGACAATTTCCCGGCAAAGTTCTTGATAAACGATGCATGTGTGCTTGAGAAAAAGCCGTTTTCACATGCCGGAATCATCCGTTTCAAGGGTCAGCTCATGACATATGTGCCGGGAGAGGGACCTTGCTACAGATGTGTATTCAAGAATCCACCACCAAAGGATGCAGTGCCTACATGTAAGCAGGCAGGAGTCATCGGAGCTATGGGCGGAGTGATCGGTTCACTCCAGGCTATGGAGGCTATCAAGTATTTAATCGGTGTGGGAGAGCTCCTCACAGGATATCTGCTCACATATGATGCACTCACCATGGAGTTCCACAAGATTAAGCTTCCAAAGGATACACACAACTGTGCAGTCTGTGGAGACCACCCGACCATTCTTGAGCCAATCGACTACGAGCAGGAGGTCTGCGAGGAGACAGCGGGCAGATTTGATGCACCTCGTACACAGGAATAAAAAGACAGCAAGGAAAGGAACGATATGAGTATCATAAGAATGAAATATCCGTTTCTGGATGAAATAGCAAAATATGCCAAAGAGCATCTGCCGGAGGAGGCATGCGGTCTGATAGCAGGCAGTGAGGACGAAAACGGTCGTCTCATCACAAAGGTATATTACCTGACCAATACAGACCATGCCGAGGACCATTTCACAATGGATCCCAAGGAACAACTGGCAACCATAAAGGACATGAGAGCAAACGGCCTCAAGCCGCTTGGCAACTGGCACTCTCACCCGTCAAGCCCATCAAGGCCTTCGGATGAGGATATCAAGCTTGCATACGATCCGAATGCTAGCTATATGATAATGTCGCTTATGGCAGAAAATCCTGTAATCAACTCGTTTCATATCGAGGGTGGACAGGTCACGAAAGAGGATTTACGAATATATTCTGATGAATATTACTTCTAAATCATATGTTAATGTTTTGAGTAGCAGCGAAAGCTGCGAAGAAAAGTCAGCTTCATCGAAGATGGCTTTTCTTTTTTAGAGAAAGATGTTATTATAGCATGTATATTTAATAAAACGAAAGAGCGTGTGAAATGAAATTAAAGACAAAGGAACTTACAACATGTGCACTTTTTGCGGCACTTATAGCAGTTGGAGCATTTATCAAGATTGATATTCCGCTTCCTATGTACACCATGCATTTTACATTACAGTGGTTCTTTGTGCTGATGGCGGGATTTCTGCTCGGTGCAAAGCTGGCATCGCTTAGCGTGATAGTATATCTGTGCATCGGACTGGTGGGAGTGCCGGTATTTGCGGCAGGCGGTGGTCCTACATATATTTTAAGACCGGGCTTTGGGTTCCTCCTAGGCTTTGTGCTTGCAGCATTTTTAATCGGAGCCATCACGGAAAAGCTTAAAAAGACCAATGCGTTTACACTTATTCTTCCGGCAACGGTCGGACTGGTAGCATATTATACAGTTGGTGCAATATACTTTTACTGCATGAAGAATTTCTATGCGGCAACACCTGTAAGCTGGGGCATCGTAATAGTGGATTACTGCCTGATAACTGTTGCTCCGGACTTTATATTATGCGTATCGGCTGCAGTGTTTTCTGCAAAGCTTCGTCCTGTTTTTGCAGGAATATTAAACGGCTACAGTGTGAAGAATAAGGCAGGAAATAAAGCATAAAGCGTGTAATGAAGCATGAAATAAAGCATGGATATAGTATTACAGGGAGATAAAAATGGCGTATTTTCCGATGTTTGTGGATATGACGGAAAGAGAGTGTCTGATTGTTGGCGGTGGAAATGTGGCATACCGCAAGGTGATGGTAATGCTGGATTTTGGCGCGAAGGTCACAGTTGTGGCAGAGGATATATGTGATGAGTTGAGAAAGCTTACAATTGATGATACAGCAAGCGAGGGTAAAACGGACTCATATACGGCAAATAAAGAAAACAGAATTACTTTTATAAAAAGAAGGTTTAAACGAAAAGACTGTGACGGCATGGAAATGGTTATCGCTGCCACTGATGACAATGCTTTAAATCATGAGATTGCAGAGTATTGTAAAGCTAAGGGCATCATGGTAAATGCGGTCGATCAGAAGGCTGATTGCAGCTTTATTTTTCCGTCATACATAAAGGAAAAGAATCTTGTAGCGGCATTTTCGAGCTCAGGAAACAGTCCTGTGCTGACACAGTACCTGAAAGGCAAAGAGCAGGAGATTCTTACTCCGTTTCTTGGTGAGCTGAACGAATATATGGGACATATCCGCGAAAAAGTAATAGCGGAATATGACACGGAAGCCGAGAGAAAGCGTGTGTTTAAAGAAATATTGTGTGCAGCTATTGATAATGGAAGGATTCCGGAAATATAGTTTAAAGTATGGTATTACAGATTTTAAGTTGTTGTTCATTTATAAATTATAAATGGAAAATGGCATGATCCGTAGGAGAGTAAAATGAGGTATTTAATAGGAACGAGAGGCTCAAAGCTTGCACTCGTTCAGACTGATTATGTGATAGATAAGTTAAAAAGAGCATATCCGGATGATGATTTTAAGGCTGTTATCATAAAGACAACAGGCGATTTAGAGCAGAAAAAGGCACTCGATAAGATAGGCTCAAAGGGTATCTTCGTAAAGGAGATAGAGGATGAGCTTTTATCGGGAAAGATTCATATGGCAGTCCATTCCATGAAGGATATGCCTGATGAACCGGCAGCAGGGCTTACATTTGCAAAGGCATGGAAGCGCGAGGATCCAAGGGATGTTTTGGTGCTTAAAAATGCGGCTTCACTGGAGAAGCTTCCTCATGGTGCCGTGATAGGAACCGGAAGCAAGCGCAGAAAGTATCAGCTTTTAAAGCTGCGTCCTGACCTTAAGGTGGTCGGAATACGCGGAAATATCGATACGAGGCTTCGTAAGCTTTATGATGGAGAGATTATATATGAAGATGTTGCCGATAATACTGTAAATAACAATGAGATAGCTAACGAAAAACAGAATAAGTATAATGAATATAGGCTGGATGGAATCGTACTTGCAGCGGCTGGAATAAAGCGTATCGGAAGAGAGTCTGAGATCACACAGTACTTTTCAGAGGATGATATGATTCCGGCTCCGGCACAGGGGACACTGGCGCTTGAGCTACGTGCTGACAATGCTAAGCTGATGGCAAAGCTCGATGCTTTGTCAGATGAGAAAACCAATCTGTGCGCAGGCCTTGAGAGAGAATTTTTAAAGCGAATCGGCGGAAACTGTCATCTGCCTGTGGCTGCATACTGTGATATTGTAAGTGAAAAAGATAGTAGACTCAGGCTTCTTGCGATGTTTGGCTCAGAGGATGGAAAACAGCTTGCAAGGACAGAGCAGATATGGGATATGACATCAGGCAGAAACGATATTGTGGAGCGTGCCGTGTACGATATTCGGTATAAATTGGAAAGTAATTAGGAAAATCATGAGAGAAAACACAGGAAAAGTAGTATTAGTTGGAGCAGGACCGGGAGATACGGGCCTGCTCACTTTAAAAGGAGAAAAATATATAAAACAGGCGGATTGTCTGGTGTATGACAGGCTATCGTCACCACAGCTTCTTTCCATGGCAAAGGCAGGCTGTGAGCTTATTTATGTGGGCAAGGAAAATCATAAGCATGTCATGAAGCAGGATGCCATAAACGGGCTTTTGTACGAGAAATCAA
This sequence comes from uncultured Agathobacter sp., assembly GCA_934365945.1. GTDB lineage: Bacteria > Bacillota > Clostridia > Lachnospirales > Lachnospiraceae > Roseburia. The sequence continues at coordinate 23,497 of CAKRNE010000013.1, forward strand.
AATGTCATGAGCTTGTAGTCCGTTTAAAGGGCGGAGATCCGTATGTCTTTGGAAGAGGCGGAGAGGAAGCACTCTATCTGGTGGAGAGAAATGTGGATGTAGAAGTGGTGCCAGGTGTCAGTTCATCGGTTGCAGCACTTGCTGCTGCCGGAATACCTATCACGCACAGAGGCGTAGCAAAAGGCTTTCAGGTCATCACTGCGCACAGCAGAAAGGATGAGGAGGCAGATATAGACTATTCCCTCCTTACAGATGAGACAATCACCTGCGTATTTTTGATGGGACTTGCGCATGTAAAGAGCATTGCAGCAGGACTCATAAAGGCAGGGCGCAGAGCGGATACTCCGGCGGCAGTTATATCAAACGGCACGCTTGCCGCGCAGCGCAAATGTATAGGAACGCTTGCGGATATCGGAGAAAAAATCGAGAAGGCAAAGCTTACATCCCCGGCAATAATCGTTGTGGGAGATGTGGTTTCACTGAATGACAGGCTGGATTTCTTTGAAAAGAGACTGCTGTTTGGAAGAAAAATCACAGTGCCGTATATCGAGGCTATGCCTGAAAAAATGGAAGCAGAAAATGATGGCAGAAAATCTGAAAACAGCAAAGAGTTAAAAAAAAGCAATAACAATATCAAAACTAACGAATTGATAACCGGATTACAGCAGCTTGGAGCAGATGTCACACCGGTTAAGACAGGTATAATAAAACCGATAATAATTCCTGATTTTATTAATAAAATAAAATCGGCTGACTGGATACTTTTTACAAGCAAAAACGGTGTGAAATCATTTTTCTATAATCTGGATTTGGCAGGGGCAGACATCAGGCTGATAGCAAATGCAAGGTTTGCAGTAGTGGGAAAAGCTACAGAAAAAGAGCTTGCAAAGCATCACATAAATGCAGATATTATTCCGGCAGAACAGACCGGAAAAGGATTTGCAGAGGAAGTGAAGTTTTATATAAAAGATGACTATAAGTTAAGTAATAAAAAATCCAAAGTCTGCATTTTCTCGGCAAAGGAGGCTTCACCTGACCTTGAGGCAGGGCTTAAAGGTATTTGCGAATTAGAAAAAATTGATGCATATGTAAATGAGCAGGCATATGAGAGTATTCTTGAAAGTATTGGAAACAGTATAAGCGAGGCTGTTTTTACAAGCGCATCAAATGTGGATAGATTTTTTGGTATGCTGCCGGAGAATACATGCGTAGAAACAGCATACTCGATAGGTGAAAAAACGACAGCCGAATTAGAGCAGTACAATGTCGGAAAGATACTACAAGCTAATGACAGCAGCTATGAAGCACTGGTAGATACAATATCTTATAAAGCTTAAGAATTTATGATGACAAAAGTTATATAAAGTTATATAATAAATAAAAAGTTATATAAGGTTATATAAACTTATATACGAAACAAAAAGTTATATAAAGTTATATAAGAGGAGAAGGAAATGCAAAATCCATTTACATTATCATTCGGGAAAAAACCACTGCAATATATATCAAGAATTTCACAGACCAATCAGATAGTAGAGACATTTAGGTCTGAAAATCCCGCAAACCAGCTTTTTATGATAACCGGGGTAAGGGGATCGGGCAAAACGGTTATGATGACCAATATTGTATCAGAGATAAAGAAGGATGAGGAATGGCTTACAGTGGAGCTGAACCCTACGAGAGATATGCTTCAGAGCCTTGCAGCCAAGATTTACAGTATGCCTCAGATGAATAAAATATTTGTCAATGCGAAACTGGATTTTTCAGCGTTTGGTCTGGGAGTTTCCATAGAAAATGCAGCACCGGTTACAGATATAGAAAATGTGCTGGAATTGATGCTTGAAAATATAAAGAAACATAATAAGCGGTTACTCATTTCAGTTGATGAGGTTACAAACTGTGAATTTGTAAAAATATTTGTCAGTTCCTTTCAGATATTTCTGAGGCAGGATTATCCTATTTTTCTGCTTATGACAGGGCTGTTTGAAAATATATATGATTTGCAGAATGACAAGGCGCTTACATTTTTATACAGGGCACCTAAGATAATGCTTGAGCCACTTAGCTTTACAGCAGTCAGGAAACACTATATGGATATTTTTGAACTGGATCAAAGCGCAGCAGACAAAATGGCAGCTCTCACAAAAGGATATCCTTTTGCATTTCAGGTGTTGGGATATCTATATTGGGAAAACAGAGATGATCACACGATAGAAGATATTTTACCGGAATATGATCAGTGTCTGGATGAATATGTGTACAGTAAAATCTGGTCAGAACTGTCAGAGCTTGATAAAAAAATATTGTCGGAAATATCGGTAAGTGGTGAAGAAAAGGTAAAAGAAATCAGAGAAAAACTGGATATGAATTCAGGATTATTCTCGGTATATAGAGACCGGCTCAAAAGAAAGGGTGTTATAGATACCTCTGAGTACGGTAAAATTACTCTGACGCTTCCTCGATTTGAAGAATTTGTCAAAACGCGCCAAATGTAATATACTATATCCAACTGAAACATTAACATCATAAAGGAGAAGCACAATGAAAGAATACAGTATAGGTACAAAGTGTGTACAGGCAGGCTATGAAGCCGGAAACGGAGAACCGAGACAGATTCCGATTATCCAGTCAACTACATTCAAATATGACACAAGTGAGGACATGGGAAAGCTTTTTGACCTCGAGGCAGAGGGCTATTTCTACAGCAGACTGCAGAATCCAACCTGTGACACAGTAGCAAGAAAAATCGCAGCTATGGAGGGTGGCACTGCTGCCATGCTTACATCATCAGGTCAGGCAGCCAATTTTTATGCCATGTTCAACATATGTGAGTGCGGAGACCATATCGTGGCATCATCATCCATCTACGGAGGCACCTTCAATCTCATCGCGGTAACTATGGCAAAGATGGGCATCACAGCTACCTTCGTATCGCCTGATGCTACAGAGGAGGAGCTCAATGCAGCCTTCAGACCAAACACAAAGCTCATGTTTGGTGAGACTATCGCCAATCCTGCGCTTACAGTGCTTGATATAGAGCTTTTTGCCAAGGTGGCGCACGAGCACGGAGTACCGCTTATAGTGGATAATACATTCCCAACACCTGTAAACTGCAGACCTATTGAGTGGGGCGCAGATATTGTCACACACTCAACCACCAAGTATATGGACGGACACGGAGCTACACTCGGCGGAGCAATCGTAGACAGCGGCAAATTTGACTGGATGGCACATGCAGATAAATATCCGGGACTCTGCACACCTGATGACAGCTATCATGGTATCACATATGCAGAGAAATTCGGCAAGGAGGGTGCGTTCATTACTAAATGTACAGCACAGCTCATGCGTGATTTCGGCTCTATGCAGTCACCACAGAATGCATTTATGCTGAATCTTGGTCTTGAGTCACTTCATGTGCGCATGCCAAAGCATGTGGAAAACGGACAGGCAGTGGCAGAATTTTTAGAGAACCATCCAAAGGTTGCCTATGTAAACTACTCAGGGCTTCCTTCAAACAAATACTATGAGAGAGCACAGAAGTATCTTCCAAACGGAGGCTGCGGAGTCGTATCCTTTGGCTTAAAGGGTGGCAGAGAGGCAGCGTCTGCATTTATGAAGGCTTTAAAGCTTGGCGCAATCGAGACACATGTGGCAGATGCGAGAACCTGCTGCTTAAATCCTGCAACAAGCACACATCGTCAGATGAATGATGAGCAGCTTAAGGAGGCAGGAGTACCTGCAGAGCTTATCAGAATAAGCTTAGGACTTGAGGATAAGGTGGATTTGATTGCAGATATCTCAAACGCACTCGATGCAATAAAATAAAAATACTAAATATACACATAAATATTCATAAATTAATTAAAACAAAACTTTACGAAATGGTATACTAATGATATAGTAGTGTTATGGAAAAAGTGATTAATTTATAGGTTGAATGAGTGGGAAGTATTTATGAATAAAGAAGTTGACTATAAAAAGAGCATAAAATTAGATTTGCAGGCTGCATTTGCATTCTTTGGGAAATATCTTTTCAGATATTTCCCAAAGGAAGGGTATGTGCAGCTTTCTTCTTATATTGTTTCTACACATGACACAGCAAGCAAAATTACAGATTTAAAAAATAATCATTTTATAGACAATATTGTGGATCCTGAAAAGGTTTTTGAGGCTATGAATCGGATAGCAGACGGTGCCCAAAATGCCACAGTAGTATTACATGCTAAAGAGGGAACGGATGCATACCGCATTTCTCTTAGTTCATCTGAGTTTGATGAAGAGGGAAAGACGACAGAAGCTGTTGGGATTATAGAAAAGCTTGACCACTATACAAACCGCAGTGAAATGATCAGTGCGCTCGGCAACAATTTCCACAGTATATATTATGTGGATGTTGATAATGATAAGGTGTACACCTACAGAGTAAATGATGAAGTACGGGTTATGTTTGGAGAGCTTCTTAAGACAATTCCGGGCTATACTCAGCTGATTACCGAGTATGCTTCAAATGTTGTTTTAGAGGAAGATAAGCTCCATATGCTTTCGGAGCTATCGGTTGAAAACCTGCGCAGACAGTTCATGATCAAGGATACTTACCAGCATGATTTTCGTATTGTAAGAGACGAACAGGTGAGGTATTGCAGGGCAAAAATTGTGAATGTTTCCGGAGTTGGAGAGCTTCACAAAATGGTAGCCGGTTTTTCTGATATCAGTCCGGAGAAGCAGAGAGAGTATGATCGAATAGCATATTCAGACCCGGTGACAGGCGAGGACAATTACGAGAGTTTCAAGAAAAAGATTCGCGACAGAAGAGAGAGCGGTTATCTTTTGTCAATGGACATACATTCATTTAAGATAGTAAACTCTATCTGTGGAGTGGCCAGAGGTGATGAGGCACTAAAATGGATATCGGACAATATACTTGGCGTGATTGGAGAAAATGATCTGGCGGGGCATATAAATGCGGACAGATTTGCCATATATTGCGCCAATGATGATATTTCAGATGTCATAAGAAAGATAGAGACAATTAACTTACAGCTTCAGAAGGTTTCTGATGCCCTTAAGATTCCAAAGATTTTACCGTATTTCGGAGTTACAAGATGGGAGCCGGGGAAAAAGGTTGAGGAAGCTTACAGCGAGGCGAATTTTGCAAAGAACCGCATTAAGGATAGAAAGGATGTGCTGTATCAGGTATACAGTCAGGCGGATACTGATAAGATACTCGAGGAAAAGCGCATGGAGGACGATTTCTATAAGGATTTGAAAGCAAAGCGTTTTGAGATATGGTATCAGCCTAAGTATGATCCGAAAACCAATGAGCTGGTCGGTGCAGAGGGACTTGTCAGATGGAGAGATTCGTCCGGCAATATCATACCGCCGGGCAGATTTATACCTTTATTTGAGAGTAACGGATTGATAAAGGTGCTTGATGAGTATGTATTCCGTACTATATGTGAGTGTCAGCGGAAGTGGCAGCAGGAGGGCAAAAAAATAGTGCCGGTTTCCATCAATCTGTCAAGAGCAAGTCTGTACTTTGAGTCTGTTGTAAAAAGATATCATGACATTGCAGGCAGAATAGGTGTGAAGACGGAGCTTGTGCCGATAGAAATTACAGAGAGTGCGGCGATAGATAACGACAATATAAAGGGTCTGGCAGACAGGTTTCACAGTAAAGGTTTTCCTCTTCTTGTTGATGATTTCGGCTCAGGTTATTCGTCACTTGCAACACTTAATATGAAGTGCTTTGATACATTAAAAATAGACAAGAGCCTCATAGATTATATCGGTGATTTCAGTGGCGAAAGACTTTTGGCTCATACCATTGCCCTTGCAAAGGAGCTGGGACTTTATGTGACGGCTGAGGGTGTTGAGAAAAAGGAACAGGTTGAATTCCTGAAAAATATAGATTGTGACAGCATACAGGGCTTTTATTATTCCAAGCCATTACCGGTTGAAGAATATGAGAAACTTTTAGGATAGCAAAAACAGCAGGTATCATTGAAAATCAATGGTACCTGCTGTTTTTGCTTTAAAGGAAAGCATATAGATAAAAGAGCCGACACGAATCGGCTCTTTTGAGGGGAGTATAAATAATTAATAAGAGGTATAACATTGAAAAGATTTCTCTTTTCACGATGTATTATAGATTAATGGAAACTAAAAAGCAATAGAGTATACGAAAAATTATGAAATCTTAAGAAACTAATACGTTGATGTGCTAAAGTTTGCGTTGATATTACTGGACTTAAGGACTATATAGTAAAAAACTTTGTATGTCAAACAAAATAACTGTATGGAAACTAATACATTATTTTCACTTTTTTCGACACCCGGAATATTCTGATATAAATAGATAAATGCCGGGTGTGGTTATATTATGAAATTTAAAATAGTATACGCAGATGAGCTCGATAAAGTGATAAAAGCAAAAAATGCAATGCTTGTCGATATAAGGACACGCGAGGAATATGATAAATCCCATTGGAAGGCTGCTGTCAGTCTGCCGATGGATATCACAGATTCGTACGAAGAGCTGTTTAACAAAATGCAGCCTGTGATTTTTTATTGTACGCATGGCGGCAGCAGCATGAAACTTGCCAGATATCTGGGAAACAGGGGCTTTGATACTGCAACTGTCATAGGAGGCTACAATGCATTGTGCGGATATCAAAAAAAGTTGCAGAAATATGGCTAAAACTATTTAAAAAAAAGTGAATTTATGTAACAATAATAGATAATGATTTAAGAAAGAATATAGAAAGGCAGTTTTACAATATATGGATAAATTTGAGCTTGTTGTGCCGTGTCATTTTGGTCTGGAGGCAGTGGTAAAGAGGGAGATATATGACCTGGGATATGAGATAACACGTGTGGAGGACGGCAGAGTGTCGTTTGAAGGCGATGCTGAGGCAATATGCCGTGCAAACATATTTTTGCGCGGAGCTGAGAGAGTACTGCTTCAGGTAGGACGTTTTAAGGCAACGACGTTTGATGAGCTTTTTGAGAATGTTAAGGCACTTCCGTGGGAGAATTTCATTCCAAAGGATGGCAGATTCTGGGTGAAAAAGGCTTCATCCATAAAGAGTAAGCTTTTTTCACCATCTGATATACAGTCTATCGTGAAAAAAGCTATGGTTGAGAGAATGAAGAGGTCTTATCATATTGACTGGTTCCCGGAGGACGGAGCACAGTATCCGGTAAGGGTTTTTCTGTACAAGGATGAGGTGATGGTGACACTTGATACATCGGGGGACTCCCTTCACAAGAGAGGATACCGTCTGGCAACGAGCAAGGCGCCGCTGACAGAGACACTTGCGGCATCACTCATCATGCTCACACCATGGCATGCAGACAGGATACTTGTTGATCCCTTCTGTGGCAGCGGTACATTTCCGATTGAGGCAGCCATGATGGCGGCGAACATAGCACCGGGAATGAACAGGGAGTTTACGGCTGAGAGCTGGACAAATATCATACCGAGAAAGATGTGGTATGAGTCAGTGCAGGAGGCTGAGGACCTGATAGAAAAGGATGTGCAGGTTGATATCCAGGGCTATGACATCGACCCTGATGTGGTGGCGGCAGCCAGAGAAAATGCAAAGCGCGCCGGTGTGGACCACATGATTCATTTCCAGCAGAGAGCGGTAGCAGACATGCATCATCCTAAAAAATATGGATTTATCATCTCTAATCCGCCTTATGGTGAGCGACTTGAGGAAAAATCAGCGCTGCCTGCACTTTATTCACAGATAGGCGAGGCATATAAGGGGCTTGATTCCTGGTCCATGTATCTGATTACAAGCTATGAGGATACGGAGCGTTATATAGGCAGAAAAGCAGATAAAAACAGAAAAATCTACAATGGCATGATAAAGACATACTTTTATCAGTTTATGGGTCCTAAGCCTCCAAGAAGAAAAAAGGATTAAGAATAATAAATGAAATATTCAAAGAGATACATGGTATTTACACTCATACTGGCACTCATTTTTGTGTCGAATTTTTATATATATGCAAAGGATAATTCGACACTTGGGGCATTCCGCGGTGCGAAAATACAAAGCGGTGTATGGAGCCCTCTGGTTGCCGATGATGTAAATGGCGGTACTATTAAGCTTAAGATAGAAAATAAAGAATATACGAGTGAGAATGAGCATGTGTACATGGATGACGAAAGGAATATCATGGTTCCGGTAACGATGCTGCGCGATGCGTTAAACAGCAGTGCACATGTCTATAATAAAGAGGAGCTGCTGGTTGAAAAGCACAGTCTGACGGCTGATTTTAAGCTTTCTGATGATAATGGCTTTGTGCAATATAAAGGTGCATTTTACGTCAGTCTGGACAAGCTTTCAAAGCTGCTTGATATGACATGCAGCTTTGACACAGCATCAAATACGCTCACCATGACAGACAAGTCTGAGGGTGTTTCACCGGTTCCGCCAAAGTATGACTTAAGAGAGAAACAGCGTGTTTCACAGGTCAGGGATCAGGGGACATATGGCACCTGCTGGGCATTTGCCGCTACCAGTGCGCTTGAGTCAGCTCTTATGCCGGAGGAGAATCTGTTGTTTTCTGTTGACCATATGAGCATGAGCAATTCATTCAATGTCAATCAGTATGATGGCGGTGAGTACACCATGGGAATGGCATATCTTGCAGCCTGGCAGGGGCCGGTCTATGATGCCGATGACCCATATGGAGATGGCGTGACGAAGAGTGGTCTTACGGCAGTAAAGCATGTGCAGGAGATTCGTATAATAGACGGAAAGGATTATCAGGGCATAAAGGAGGCTGTATTCAAATATGGAGGTGTGCAGACATCACTTTACAGCACCATAACAAGCTCAAAGACAAGGACTCCTTATTACAACAGACAGACAAATGCCTACTGCTATATGGGGTCTGAAAAGCCGAATCACGATGTTGTCATAATAGGATGGGATGATAACTACCCTAAGGAGAATTTTAATGTAGACCTTGAAGGTGATGGAGCCTTCATATGCCAGAATAGCTGGGGCTCACAGTTTGGTGAGGATGGCGTGTTTTATGTGTCTTACTACGATACCAATGTAGGCACGCACAATGTTGTTTACACAGATGTTGAGGATACTGACAATTACGATAATATTTATCAGAGTGACCTCTGCGGCTGGGTAGGTAAGATGGGCTATGATAAGGAGGATATGTACGGAGCTAATGTATTCACCGCACAGTCGGCTGAGTCGCTTAAGGCTGCCAGCTTTTATGCAACAGCATCTGATACATCATATAAGCTGTATGTGGTCAAAAATTTCGAGAATGAATATTCATTCCAGAACAAGACAAAGGTAGCGGAGGGAACTCTTGAAAATTCCGGATATTATACGGTCAATTTTGATGAGCCGATAGAGGTGGAGTCAGGCGAGCGTTATGCGGTTGTGCTTTATATCAGTACACCGGGCTCAACCCATCCTATGGCTATTGAGTATGATTCCGGTGAAAAATATATGTCAGCCGTAGATTTAAACGACGGTGAGGGCTATATCAGCTACGATGGAGTGGCTTTTATCAATGTAAAGGAAAAACAGGATTGCAACCTCTGTATAAAGGCCTTTTCTGATAACAGATGATATGTACAGGAAAATTTTAAAGATAATAACAGTACTCTTTATGGCACTGGTGATTATTGTTCCGGTGACAGTCAAGAAGCTGCCGGCAATAAATGAAAAATATGCCATGGCAGAGGAGCTTGAAAATAATGTACTGCAGAATTATGTCAGGGCATCAGCCCTGGCAAAGGAAAAGAAGAATCCGGATGATATATTAAAATCGACAGACAATCAGGATGGCGACCTGAAAATAGAGCTGCCAGCTTCCGTAGGAAAGTCAAAGCAGGACGTTTCCGTGGAGACAGATTATCTGACGCAGACAGTATATGTAAAGCTTAAAACAGATGAGGAAAACTATTTCACAGACTATTCAATAACCGGAAATTCAGATTATATTGACTCTATGCAATATTACAAAAATGATGGAGCCGGTGTTATTGCTATCGCAACAGACAAGCTGTATGAGACAAAGTATCTGATAAAAAACGGAAGCCTTTATATTAAATTTGTCAATTTACATGACATATATGACAAGGTTGTTGTGATAGATGCAGGCCATGGAAGCAGAATGAGCGGCGCTGTGCGAAATGGTGTGTATGAAAAAGATATAAATCTTGATATTGTGCTGGCATTAAAAAATCTGCTCGATGATTATTCCGGCGACAAAAAGATAGGTGTTTTTTACACCAGGACCACAGATGTCAATCCAACCCTCCAGCAGAGAGCGGCACTGGCAAATAAGGCAGAAGCTGATTTATTTATCAGTGTGCACTGTAATTCATATGAGACCGGCAATTTTACCGCAATCCACGGTACACAGGTGCTTTACAGTCAGTCTGATGACCGTAAGCTTGGCAGTAAAAGGCTGGCGCAGATATGTATGGACAATGTGACAAAAGAGACTGGAAGCAGTGCATTTGGACTGCTTGAGGCAGACAATATATATATAATAAGGACAAGCGATGCTCCGGTTGCACTTGTTGAGGTTGGATATATGACGAACCGTGAAGAGCTTGACAATCTGACCAATCCGGATTATCAGAAAAAGGCGGCACAGGGCATATATAATGCGATAATGCAGGCATTTGATGAGGGATACTAGCATACAGTCATGCAAATATCCGGATCAAAAGCTTGTATGAATTTTAAACTGCAGCATCAGAAAAGCATAACGCAGCAAGTTGCGCGGTCCGGCAATAATTGTACCAATACAATAATGAAACACAATAGAGAGGATATATGATATGACAAAAATAATATTTGCAACAGGAAACAAGGATAAGCTCAGAGAAATCAAAGAAATACTTTCAGACTGCGATGTGGAGATTCAGTCAATGAAGGAAGCCGGTATCAATGTGGATATCGTGGAGGATGGAAAGACCTTTGAGGACAACGCACTCATTAAGGCGCGTGCAATTGCGGCGCACACAGATGCAATTGTTTTAGCAGACGACTCAGGGCTTGAGATTGACTATCTGAACAAGGAGCCGGGAGTATATTCAGCGCGTTATATGGGAGAAGATACTTCCTATGATATAAAGAATAATAACCTTATAGAACGCCTTGACGGTGTGCCAAAGGAAAAGCGAACAGCACGCTTCGTTTGCGCTATCGCAGCAGTGCTGCCGGATGGAAAGGAGCTTGTGACCAGACAGACTATGGAGGGCTATATCGGCTGGGAGATAGCAGGAGCCAACGGATTTGGTTATGATCCTATATTCTATCTTGATGAGTACGGCTGCTCTTCGGCAGAGCTCACACCACAGCAGAAGAATGCCATAAGCCATCGTGGCAAGGCACTTCGCGCCATGAAGGATATGCTTGTGAAAGTGTTATAACACAGCAAAAAGGCTGCCGGAAAGCGCTTTTGCGCTGTCCGGTAATTGCCTTGAAAAAAATTTAAAAAAAAATAAAAAAAGTTGTTGACAGAATGACTTCTTTGCTATATACTAATTCTTGCGTCACGGAAAGAACGCAAAACAAAATCCTTCGGGGTGTGGCTCAGCTTGGCTAGAGCGCCTGGTTTGGGACCAGGAGGTCGCAGGTTCGAATCCTGTCACCCCGACTACATGCGGGTGTAGTTCAATGGTAGAACACCAGCCTTCCAAGCTGGATACGTGGGTTCGATTCCCATCACCCGCTTAGATATTGCAAGATTTGCAGTATCGCATGTGTGTCTGTAGCTCAGTTGGATAGAGCACCGGCCTTCTAAGCCGGGTGTCGGGGGTTCGAATCCCTTCAGGCACATTTCTTATTTCATATTAATTCCATATGGACCATATGAAGTAAATATGGTGGGTATAGCGCAGTTGGTTAGCGCGCCAGATTGTGGCTCTGGAGGCCCAGGGTTCGAATCCCTGTATCCACCCTTTGCATTAGTGCAAAAGTGTCGTGCGCATTATATGCGTATCCGTGCGGCGCACGAGTATTACTCAAGGGCTATCGCCAAGCGGTAAGGCACAGGATTTTGATTCCTGCATTCGTTGGTTCGAATCCAACTAGCCCTGTTACAATCTAATAGATATGGGATATTAGCTCAGGTGGTAGAGCACTTGACTTTTAATCAAGTTGTCCGGGGTTCGAATCCCCGATGTCTCATTAAAATGCGTCTCTCTCGGAGAGACGTTTTTTAATGCAAGACATCGTAGGGTTCGAACCCTGGACAACGTAGTTACAGGGGCGCTGGACAGAGAAAAATATCTTGACGTTTTCGTGTTTTTCTATTATCATTGTTAACCGTAGGAATAATTATAGTTGACAATGGTATCAAATGATATGTATTATACTTATTAAATGAGAGAAGAAACACAGGACACAAAGGAGATTAAAATGGATCCAATAACACTGGCACAGGAGATAATAGACGGAAGAAGAATAACAAGGGATGATGACTTATCATTTTTCCTGACATGTGATTTAGACGAGCTTGGCAGAGGCGCGGATATGATCAGGGAAAAGTTCATTGGGGACAAGGTAGACCTGTGCTCCATCATAAACGGACGAAGCGGAAAATGTCCGGAGGACTGCAAGTATTGTGCGCAGTCAGCACATAATCATACAAACTGTGAGGTTTATGATTTTTTACCTGAGGAGAAAATACTTGAGGCCTGTAGGATGAATGAGAGAGAAGGCGTAGACCGTTTTTCTATAGTTACGGCAGGAAAAGCACTCACAGGTGAGGAGTTTGACAAGGCAATACATGCATATGGGACGATGAACAGAGAATGTAAGATTGATTTATGTGCATCAATGGGCTTTCTTTCAGCGGAGCAGCTTCACAGACTGCATGAGGCAGGTGTGAGCAGCTATCACCACAATATAGAGACCTCAAAGCGCAATTTCCCGAATATATGCACCACACACACCTATGACATGAAGATAGAGACACTTAAAAAGGTGAAGGCAGAGGGCATGTATGCATGCTCAGGCGGTATCATCGGAATGGGTGAGACCTGGGAGGACAGGCTTGATATGGCAGTAAGCCTTGCAGAGGTAGGAGTGGATTCCATTCCGCTTAATGCGCTTATGCCGATTGTAGGTACTCCGCTTGAGGGACTTGAGCATATCAGTGAGCCTGATATACTGCGTACAGTGTCATTTTTCAGATATATAAATCCAAAGGCTGACATACGCCTCGGCGCCGGAAGAGCACTTCTTACAAATGACGGAGAGCTTGCATTCAAGTCGGGAGCGTCAGCCACAATCACAGGAAACATGCTTACGACAGTAGCCTGTGCCACAATCAGGAGTGACAAGGAAATGCTTGAGGGCATGGGCAGGGATGTGACACCTGAGTACATGAAATAAAAGTAATTATAAAAGTGTAAAAGATGCGTAAAACGGTATTAATTTTACGCATCTTTTTTAGTACAAACGACAGGTTTGGTTGCGGGGTGAAAATTTTTATTATATAATGAAAAAAATGTGATTTAAGGGATTTATCCGGTACAGCATGGAACATGAATAGGCAATGCGGGGAAATAACATGGCTATAAGAACAGAGCAGATGAAAGAAATTCTGGACATCAGATTTGATGATCCGCAAAAAGAAAAGGAATTGTGTATACAGATGCTTTCAGAAAGCAAGGACAGGTACACGGAAGCCTTTGGCAGGACATATCTGGGAGATGCATATCATACACTTGGACAGATTGATGAAGCCCTGCTTGAGCTTGGCAGGGGGCTTAAGCTGGCTGAGGCAGACGGATATGAGGAGCTGCTGTTTGTCTTGTATAATCTGATAGGAATCATATATATGTATCGTGATGATGAACAGACTGCACTGGACTATTTATTTAACGGTATTGCGCTGTCAGAAAAAGTGAACGACAAGATGATGCAGGCAACGCTCTTGTCGAATATAGCCTATGCATACAGAACCGCAGGAGCCTACGATAAAGCGGAGAAAATGACTGACAGCTTTTATCAGATGATGTGTGAGGCATCGGAAAATGAGTTAAATGTAGAGCTTGACAAGATAGGCTATGAGACAGACAAGATAGGAATTTATCTGTGTAGGAATGAACCGGATAAGGCGTGGGAGCTGATGCAGCTTAGCGAAATACAGGCTGATACAGGCATAGAAAAATATATTAATTTTGCATCCTATTATGGAATAAAGGGTGATCATAAACAGTGTGCCATGTATATAGATACCGCGATGAGCATACTGGGTGAGGATGTCAACAGATATGAGAGTGTATTATATCAGTTTGAAATAATAAGGATAGCCATAGATTCAGGGCTTTATGAAAAGGCATTGCAGATATCAGAAATCACTGAGAAGCTGATGGAAGAGAACATAAATATCGGAAAATGGGTAAAGCTCATGGAATACCGCATAGAGATATATGAGGCGCTTGGCTGTATGGATGAGCTTAGTGAAGCCTACAAAAGGTATTTTGAATATGATACCGTATACGAGGAAGAAAAAAAACAGGCGGCAGTGACCAGAATCAGGCGTAAGATAGAGCTGATTTATGAAATTGACAGGAAAAAGCAGATAGAGCAAAGGAAGGCCGCACTTTCTGATAAGCGCAGCAATGATGAGCTGACAGGCTTGTACAACAGATGGGGCTTAAAGAACCGGATTAATCAGCTTTATAGCGAAAATAACAGTGTGAATACCCCTCTTATGGTTGCCATTGCAGATGTCGATTTTTTTAAGGAGTATAATGATACCTATGGACACATTGCCGGAGACCGGTGCTTAAAATGTGTGGCAGATATTTTGCGACAGAATATAGGAGATGAGGGTATTATCTGCAGATATGGCGGAGATGAATTTCTTTTTGTAATGAAAGATATATCGCAGGCGCAGGCAGAGCAGCTTTTTTCTAAGATAAGTGCAGGGCTTGCCGATAAAAATATAGAGAATAGCCGGTCAGGTGTTTCTGACAGGGTGACAATAACTATTGGAGCAGTTATAGAGAAGCCGTTTGCGGAGACGGACTTTGAGACGATTATACATGAAGCGGATAAGGCACTTTATGAGGTGAAAAACAGCTCCAAAAATGGCTACAGAGTTAAGAAATTGGGTTAGGATATAGGATGGATAAGCGAAAAGAGATAATTAAATACAGGTTTGCAGATCCACAGAGGGCCTATAATATATGCTGTGAGCTGCTTGAGCAGGGAAAGCAGTCAGGAAATGACTATGAGATTGCATATGCATATCACTATATGGGGGATGCATGCTTTTCACTGGGTGAAGTGGATGAGGCATTAAAATACCTAATGATGTCGGAAAAGGTCCAAAAGCACAATGGCTTTGATGAGCTGCGGATGAGGACATACAATATAATAGGTGTTATTTACTCAAATATGGGTGATGCGTTGCTCTCGCTGGACTATTATCAGGCTGCGATGGAGCTGGCAAGGAAATACAATGATACTGAGCTTCAAGGCATGATTTATAACAATGTGGGAGTGTTACTGACAAATGCAGGAGATCATGCAAATGCCACACAATACTACGAAAAGGCATACGAATACTTTAATTGTGAAGGCGATGAGGATAACGAGCCGGCATGTGGCATGTTCAGGCTTTATATGAACGTAGCCGAAGGAATGAGGAATGAAAAGCGTTATGCTAACGAAAAGGCATATCTGGATGAGGTGATGAAAATCATAAATACAGACACGCTGGTACCCATGGACAAGATTAAGCTGGTGCACGCATATGGCATGCTGTATTATGAAACAGGCGAATATGAAAAAGCATTTGATATGTGTGTGAAGGCGGTGGCTCTGTGTGAAAATAATATGAATGACATTGATTCATTTGACGATTACCGAGATATAGTAGAGCTGCTTATAAATATGGATAAAATCGGGCATATACAAGGAATACTTGAATGCCTGAGTGATATGGCCGAAAAATCAGATATAGACAAAAGGAGAATTAAGGTCTGCAGATTTCGCATACAGATATACGAAAAAACCGGTGAAAAGGAAAAGTATGCAGAGCAGCTTCGCATATACTATCAGCTTAGGAAGCGAATCAATGCTGAGAGAAACGACATAATAATTTCAGCCATAGACAATCGCTGTCGCTTAGAGGATGAGCGCAAGGAAAATAAACGCCTGAACGAGGACAATCTCAAGCTCATACGGGAGAGCGAGATTGATGAGCTGACAGGTATTTACAACAGACTTGCATTCAGGCGCCGTTATGACAGAATGTATAAATATGCTTTGCGAAATGCCTATACGTATTGTATGGGAATACTCGATATAGACTTTTTTAAAGTATATAATGATTCATATGGGCATATCAGAGGTGACAAATGTATAAAGCAGATTGCTGCGATATTAATGCATACATCTGACGGCGATTTCTGTGTAGCCAGATATGGCGGTGATGAGTTTGTATTTATGGCATATGACGTATCAGAAGAAAAGGTCAGGGATTTCTTGCAAAGACTGATAGAAAATGTAAGAAATGCAGCAATTGCATTTGATGCAAAGCCGTGTGGTACGGATAAGGTGACGATTTCTGTGGGTGCAGTTATACAGCAGCAGGCAGAAGAAGGCACTACGCTTACTGATCTTTTAAAGCTGGCTGATAAAGTGCTCTATGAGGTAAAACAAGCAGGCAAGGATGGTTATAAAATAATGACCAAGAAAATTGCAGGTCTGAATAATAATATATGACATAAAAGGAGCCGACTGCATCGACAAACCAAATTTTGGATGGACAAGAGGCGGCACTAATTACCATGAAGATGTGTCAGGTTGATATAAAATAAGAGGATTAATATTTATTTCATTTAAAAATTTAGAAGCTATGGGGGAAGTATGTACAACGATAAAGGCAATACAAAATATCTGAAGCTGTTAAAACAGAATTATTCATCAAGTCAGGATGTAATCAGGGAGATAGTCAATCTTTCTGCGATTATAAACCTGCCAAAGGGCACGGAGTTTTTCCTGAGTGATATACATGGCGAGTATGAGGCTTTTTTACATATTATGAATAACTGCTCAGGTGTGATAAAGGAAAAGGTGGATTTAATTTTCAAGGATACGATTTCTGATTATGACAGACAGGAGCTTTGCACTCTCATATACTATCCAAGGGAGAAAATGGCTCTGCTTGACGAACAGGGCAAGATAGACAGTGACTGGTATGCCATGACGTTAAATCAGCTTATACTTGTCGCAAAGCTGCTCTCATCAAAGTATACAAGGTCGAAGGTCAGAAAGGCTCTGCCTAAGGAATATGCGTACATCATCGATGAGCTTTTGCATGCGCAGGAGGATGAGGATGCAAACCAGGTCAGATATCACAAGCAGATATTAAAGACTATAATTGATTTGGAGGATGCGGATGAGTTTATAATCGCTTTGTCTGCGCTGATTAAGAGGCTTGCTGTGGACCATCTGCACATTGTGGGAGATGTATTTGACAGAGGAGGAAGCGCGGATAAGATACTGGATCTGCTTTATGATTATCATTCGCTCGATATCGAGTGGGGCAATCATGACATACTCTGGATGGGTGCGGCATGTGGCAATGATGCATGTATATGCAATGTCATCCGCAACAATCTGAAATACAACAATGTGGAAATTCTTGAGAATGCCTACGGAATAAGTTTACGCCAGCTCATGCTGTTTGGCATGAAAACATATGGTATAGAGGATGGAATTGAGGCTGCAAGGGCTGCCATCACAGTAATGCTCTTTAAGCTTGAGGGGCAGCTTATACTTGCTCATCCTGAGTATGAGATGGGGGACAGACTGATGCTTGACAGACTGGATGATTTGCAGGATGTGGGAGTGGACAGAAAGCGCTTTCCAACCGTTGATGATGAGAGACCATACGCACTAAGTGATGAGGAAGCTGTCATCATGAGAAAGCTGCACAGACAGTTTGTGACAGGACAGCGCCTGCAGAAGCATGTCAGATTTTTGTATGACAAGGGCAGCATGTACAATGTATACAATGGCAATCTGCTCTATCATGGCTGTGTTCCGGTAGATGGCAACGGAGCCTTTGACAAGCTCTATATAGATGGCGAATTTTATCACGGAAGGGCTCTGCTTGACAAATGTGATGAGAAGGCAAGGGCTGCGTATGTGGACAATCCGTACAAGGATGATGTGGACTTTATGTGGTTTTTGTGGGGAGGAGAAAAATCCCCACTGTGTGGCAGAATGCTTAAGACATTTGAGATGGAATATGTTACAGACAAGAGCCTGTGGAAAGAGCCTTCGAATCCATACTATAGCAGGTATTACGATAAGAGCTTCTGCTGTCAGATACTGCACGAGTTCGGGCTTTACGATGATGATGCGCATATTATAAATGGCCATACACCGGTTCATGCAATAGAGGGAGAGAACCCTGTCAGGGCCAATGGCAAGCTGTTTGTGATAGATGGAGGCTTCTGCCGTGCGATGAACAAGAAAACCGGCATCGCCGGCTATACACTGATTTACAATTCGCATGGCCTGCGGCTCAAGGCGCACACTCCTTTTACATCGGTGGAGGATGCCCTGATAAATAATACTGACATAGAGACGTCATCGGAGGTCGAGGAGAATGACAAGAGACGTATGCTTGTGAAGGATACCGATATAGGAAAGAGACTTATTGGAGAGATTGACGATCTGCACAAGCTTCTTGAGAACTACAGGAGGCTGTAGGGGGCATAACCTTGACAAATAAGTTATAAAGAGTTATAAAAAGATTACAAGGTTATAAAGAGTTATAAAAATTATTAAAAGTTATAAAGAGTTATAAAACAGGAGTGCAGAGATGAAAAAAAATCCCTTTTCATTATCATTTGGCAAGGAACCGGTCAGTTTAATTAACCGTAATGTCCAGTCATATGAGATAATTGATACCTTTGAAGATGAAAACCCTGCTTACCAGGTGTGTATGATTACAGGAGTCAGAGGCTCAGGGAAGACTGTAATGCTCACAGAAATCAATAAAACTTTTAGGGCAGAGGAAGACTGGATTGTTATCGATCTGAGCCCTGAACGTGATTTATTACAATCATTTGCTGCAAATCTGAGCAATTATCCAAGTTTGTCAGAGGTTTTTCGTGAAGCTAAAATAAATCTGTCATTTTTAGGGCTGGGCGTTGAAATAGAAGGTGTTTCTCCAATTACCGATTTAAATGTGGCAGTGACGAGGATGCTTGAAAAGATTAAAAAGAAGCATAAGAGAGTTCTTGTGACAATAGACGAGGCTGTATGTAATGATACAATGAAAGAGTTTGTCAGCCTGTTTCAGATATATATGAGACAGGATCTTCCGGTATTTTTGCTCATGACAGGTCTTTATGAGAATATTTATGAGCTTCAGAATGAAAAAACGCTCACATTTTTGTACAGGGCACCCAAAATTGAGCTTCGTCCGTTGAATATAGGCATGATAGCTGAAAAATACAAGTCTATTTTTGAATTGACAGATGAGGAAGCCACAGAGATGGCTAAAGAGACAAGGGGATATCCGTTTGCCTTTCAGGTGCTGGGGTATCTTTGTTTTAAGCATAATACAGGATGGCATAATGTATTACCAGAATTCAGTCAGTATCTGGAGGAATATGTATACGAAAAGATATGGAGTGAACTGTCAAAAGGTGATAAGGAATTGTTGATTGCTATGGCAAAAACCAATGACACCAAAGTGGAAGCAATACGAAAGACTATAAAAAAGGCATCAAACAGTTTCAGTGTATACAGGAACAGGCTTATAAAAAAGGGTTTGATTATTTCACCGGAGTATGGACATTTGGAGTTCGCACTCCCAAGGTTCAAAGAATTCGTGTTGTGTAGATAATTATTGCACTGTCGGGATATAACCGGCAGTGTTTTTTTGTAAATGATTCAATCTAAATCTGTGTAAAAAATTACATAAAAAGTAATAAATTACAAAAATACGTATATAAACCTACAAAACGTAAAACTATTTACATTGCTGTGTGCATTGGTTATAGTATGTGTGTAAATAAGAAACGCAAATAAATCCGGCCGGATATATTGCAATAAATAGAATGAGAAAAGGAGATACTATCATGAAAAAGTATAACGTATGTATTGTAGGTGGAGGAAGCACATATACACTTGGATTTTTAAAATCATTTGCACGTATGCAGGAGGAATTCCCATTAAATAAGCTCGTATTATTCGATATTGACGGCGAGAGACAAAAGCCAATCGGACAGTATGGAGACATTATGTTTGCAGAGAGATATCCTGAGCTTGATTTCTCTTACACAACAGATCCAAAGGAAGCTTATCAGGATATGGATTTCATCTTTATGCAGATGCGTGCCGGTGGACTTCATATGCGTCAGAAGGATGAGCATATTCCACTCAGCTTTGGCAAGGTAGGACAGGAGACATGCGGAGCAGGCGGAATGGCATACGGACTTCGTTCATGCGTAGACATGATTGAGGCTGTTCACCAGATTCGTGAGTACTCACCGGAGGCGTGGATACTTAACTACTCTAACCCAGCTGCAATCGTTGCAGAGGCACTCAGAAGAGAGTTCCCTGATGATAAGAGAATCCTCAATATCTGTGACCAGCCTGAGAACGTAGTTCGTTCAACAAGCCGTCTGTTAGGCTGCGACTGGGGTGATCTTGATCCTGTATACTTCGGTTTGAACCATTATGGATGGTTTACACATATGTATGACCGCAAGACAGGAGAGGATTTACTTCCAAAGATTCGTCAGATTGTAAAGGAAAAAGGCTTCCTTCCACAGGATGCAGAGCAGCGTGACCAGTCATGGCTCGATACATATGGCTTTGTACAGACAATGATGGAGGATTTCCCGGATTACCTTCCTAATACATATGACGGATATTACCTGTACCCTGAGTACAAGACAAGCCATTTAAATCCTGAATATACACGTGCGGATGAGGTAATTGCAGGCCGTGAGACTCGTGTATTTAAAGAGGCTGCTGAGGTAATTAAAGCAGGAAAGCTCGGAGACAAATTCCATGCAATATCAGATGCCCATGCAGAGATGATGATTAAGGTTGCAGAGGCTATTGCATTCAATACATTAGGACGTTTCATCCTTATCGTTGAAAACAATGGTGCTATTGCAAACATGCAGGATGATGCAATGGTTGAGGTAGTTTGTGAGCTTGGTATCAACGGACCACGTCCTATGAGCGTTGGAAACATTCCACAGTTCTATCTTGGACTTCTTGTACAGCAGGTTTCAAGCGAGAAGCTTCTCGTAGACGCATATTATGAGCATTCTTATCAGAAAGCACTTGAGGCATTCACACTTAACCGTCTTATCAATGACGCTAAGGTTGCAAGAAAGATTCTTGATGCCCTCATTGAGGCAAACAAAGGAATGTGGCCTGAATTAAAATAATGTATTGCGTGAAAAACTTTAGGATAGGGATGGGTAAAATATATGAAAAGTAAAATAATGAAGTTCTTCTCCGATTTAGGAAGAAGTCTTATGATGCCGGTCGCTGCACTTGCAGCGTGTGGTATCATACTGGGAATCACATCTGCACTGCTTAAAACGCAGGTGCAGGATGCGGTACCATTTCTGACTGCATCGGTACCGCTGTTTATCATAACAACACTTAATAAGGTATCGGGCATTGTATTTACTCTTTTGCCGGTTCTGTTTGCTATTTCTATAGCATTTGGTCTGGCTAAAGAGGATAAGGGAGTTGCAGCATTTGCCGGTTTTATCGGATATGACACATTTCTGGTTGCCAGCAGCTGTATGATATCAACAGGAATAATGGATTTCAGTGCCCTTAAAATATCAAATATTCTTGGCGTGGATACTGTTGATATGGGTGCCCTTGCCGGAATACTGGCCGGTCTTGTGACAGCAAAGTTGCATAACAAGTATCATAAGGTACAGTTCCCTGCAGCAATAGCATTTTATGGTGGCAAGCGATTTGTTGCCCTTGTTGTTCTTGTTTCAATGACAGTAATAGGACTTGTGATGCCTCTTATCTGGGCGCCGATTTCTGTTGGAATCGACGGACTTGGAAGAGTTATCCGTTCATCAGGTGCGTTTGGAGTATTTATCTTTGGTACACTGGAGAGATTGCTGATTCCTACAGGTCTTCACCATGTACTCAACTCATTGTTCAGAACCACAGCAATTGGTGGTACATACCATGGAGTAGAGGGCTGTCTGAATATTTTCTTACAGTTTTTGGATCAGGCACCTCTTTCTGATATGAAGCCATATACACAGTTTTTAGGACAGGGAAAGATGCCTTATATGCTGTTTGGTCTTCCTGCAGCAGCGCTTGCTATTTACCGTACAACACCTCAGGATAAGAAGGCAAAGGTAAAGGCACTCATGATTGCCGGCGTGGCAGCATGCTTTGTTTCAGGGATTACAGAGCCGCTTGAGTTCTCATTTATGTTTATTGCACCGGCATTATTTGTTTTCCATGCAATCATGGGTGGTATTTCATTCATGCTCATGTCAGTGCTTGGAGTAATCGTTGGTAATACAGGTGGTGGATTTATAGACTTCCTGCTCTGGGGAGTATTCCAGCCGGGCTCACACTGGTACTGGGTAATAGTTGTCGGAATACCATATGCATTTATTTACTATTTTGTATTCAAATGGTATCTGTCAAGAAAGAAGATTGTAGTCAGCGTATCAGATGATGATGATGATGATTCTGATGCCGAGGCTGATGGAAAGACAAATGAAGGCAAAAAGTCAGGCTCTAATAAGACTGCATTGCAGGTTATTGCAGGACTTGGCGGAATGGCTAATATCGTAGTTGTAAACAACTGTATTTCAAGACTGCGTGTTGATGTAAAGGATATGTCACTTATCGATGAGGAAATACTTAAGAAAACAGGCTCACTCGGTATTGTAAAGACAAGTGATACACACATTCAGGTAGTTTACGGACCAAAGGTTGAGAAAATAGCTGATGCTGTGCGCGCAGCGCTAAATGATAAGGACTGCGCAGCCGAGGTGGAAAAGGTACAGGAGGAGAAGCCGAAGAGTACGGTTATTATTTCAAGCCCTATGACAGGCTTATCTGAGGACTTGTCAAAAGCTCCGGATGAGGCCTTTGCAAATAAGCTGATGGGTGATGGCGCGGTTATAACACCGAAAGACGGTACGGTTGTTGCTCCAGATGACGGAACGGTTTTATTCGTATTCGATAAAAAGCATGCGATAGGCTTTGCAACCGATTCAGGCGTCAGCATGATAATTCACGTAGGTATTGACACTGTCAAGCTCGATGGAAAGGGCTTTGATGTGAAGGTGGAAACAGGTGCACATGTAAATAAGGGCGATGTGCTTATGCAGCTTGACCTGGATTTCCTCAGGGAAAATGCACCGTCTATAGCATCTCCTGTCATTTGTACGGAGCTCAAGGAAAATCAGAGCATCAGGCTTATTAACGAAGGCGAAATCAAAGCAGGAGAACCGCTGTTTGCCGTTGATACATACTAAAAATTAAAAGCAGATATAACATTAAAAGCTAAATGAAAAGAGCAGGAAAATTGCAAATGATTTTCCTGCTCTTTATTAAAAGAAAAGCTTATTTTTGAGTTAAAATATATTCGATAACAATCTGAACAAATACAAAAGCTGTCATTTTAGTGCGCAGATGCGTATTTTCAGATGGAAGCTCGGGTGCAGTAATGCAGATGTCATCTGCTGCCAGAAGCGAGGTGTCAATATCGACGCTTGAAATCCATATGATTTTTACATTCTTTTTATGGCAGCGCCTGGCGATAGGCTCATATATTTCCTTTTCTCCGTAATTAGTAAACAAAATCAGTGTTGCATTTTCGGGAAAAGAGACTGATATTGCTAAAAGAAAGTCAATCCAGTCAATATATATGCATGGAATATCTATCGCATTGAAATTGGAGTACAAATATCTGGCGGGTAGAGAGGAAAGACCGCGACCATATATATAAAGGGAGTCGCTTTGAGTTACCTCCTTGCAGATGGTTTCAAGCTGCCCTGAATCAAGTCCGTCGATAAAATCCTTAAGTATGGAGGTATGATGCTGCATAACGCTCCAAGTGGAAAATCCGGTTGATTCTCTTGAGGCCTTTCTCAGGGAGTATTTTAGTTCGTTGAAGCCGTTGAATCCGATTTTCTGGCAGAATCTGACTATTGTAGCATTTGAGATAAATAAATCCTTACATATGTCATTTAGAGACATATATGGAAGGCTCTTTTCATGGTCTATAAAATACTCAAGTATGAGAAGCTCATTTTCCGAGAAGTCTGTGCTATCAATCTGATGCAGAAGGTTCATTGCTGTTATCTCCTTTCCTTTGCAGGTTGAAATACTCCATGAAGGAGCTTATTACAAAGAAGGAGCCAAGACGTGAGGTGAAATCAGCGCCTTCATATTCACGGGGCTTTGAAAAAAACCTGAGATTATAATCAGATACTTCAGCCAGGTCATTATTTTCTATGGATGAGATTGAGATTACAATCATGCCATGCAATCGGGCTTCCTTAGCCAGATTTAAGGTGGGCTCAAAGCGTCCTGAATTGCTTATAAAAACAAAAACATTTCCTTTATCCACGGTCTGTATAAAGTGGTGTGCGGCCTTGGCGGCAGTTGTTTTGTATATTTTCTGACATCCTGATAAAAAAAGCATGCTTTCCAGATAGCTGACTGCAATGTCTGTAAGTCCTGCCGGACTGTGCAGGTAAATAGGCCGGTTTTCTGAAAAAAGCCTTGCAATATGAAACATGTCATCTGAATTGAGCAGGCTCACAGTGCTGTCCATTGAGTCTTTGATAGTATTCTTGATTATATCAAGTGATTTATCAGAGCCTTTGACCATGATTTTGTCCTCATTATCAGAGCTTTTAAGGAAATATTTAAACTCCGAAAAGCCACTGAAGCCAAGCTTCCTGCAGAAGCGAAGTATCGTTGAGGTGGAATAGTTAAGCTCTTTGGCAAACTGCTGGATGCTGATAGATGAAATGTCATCTGAATGATCATGTACATATTGCAGTATATCAAGCTCCTTGGTTGAAAGGGACTGCAAAGGAATGTTGAGGTTCAACTTCAAAATAAGCACCCTCCCTTCTTGGCATTACACATTTTATTTATAGACTATGATAACATCCGAAGTACCAAATGTAAAATAAAAGTGAATCTATAAGATTTAAATAGAAGATTGAAATAGAATATTTACAGTGGTAAAATCTACACATGAAATGAAAAGGAGCAGCATATGCCATACAACTATGAAAAAGTAAATCAAAAGCTGCTGGTTCCGCAGATTGAGGATCAGCTTGTAATGTATATACAGCATGAGAATATTGAGATTGGAGCAAAGCTTCCCAGCGAGTACAAGCTGGCTGAGATATTCGGAGTGGGCAGGAGTACGATAAGGGAGGCTGTAAAGAGCCTTGTCACTAAGGGGATGCTTGAGGTGAAGAGAGGCTCCGGCACATTTGTGAAGTCCACGGAGATAGTGGTTGATGATCCGCTTGGCTTAGCACAGTTTGAGGACAAGTATCGTCTGGCGATGGAGCTTTTTGAGGTGAGGATGCTGCTTGAGCCGGATGTGGCGGCAACGGCATGCCAGAAGGCAACAGAAGAGGACAAAGAGCGTATAAAGAGCCTTTGCGATGAAGTGGAGCAGATGTATATGTCTGGACAGAACCATATAAAAAAGGATATGGAGTTTCATGAGACGATAGCCAGATGCAGTGGAAACCGGGTGGTTGAGGTACTGATTCCGGTTATTTTGACTGCCATCACGACATTTGCAAATCTGACACACAGAAAGCTGCTTAATGAGACAATTGAGACACACCGGGCAATAACCGATGCTATTTTAAGGGGAGACAGCATGGGGGCAAAGTGTGCCATGATAATGCATCTTACATACAACAGACAGACTATTATAGACATGTCAGAGCAAAATAAAACTTGTCAGACAAGTTAGCCTAAACTCACTGCGAGAATTAAATAAAATATACTAAAAACCAGTCATGTTAAACAGACATGGCTGGTTTTTTTGTTACTTTTGTGGAAAAAACTTGTAGATTTGAAACAACTTGATATGAAGTGTTGATGATTATATACTTTAGATAGATACAAAAGACGTCTGATGTATGTAGGGAACAACGTATAACAATTTAATGTATGGAGGAAGAAAAAATGAGTGAAGCAGCGACATTAGATCCAACCCGATTGGTGATAGCCGCGATAATAGGATTAGCTCTGTTATTAGTTTTAATTATCAAATTCAAGGTTCATGCAATGATTTCAATATTGCTTGGAGCGATAGCAATCGGTGTTGTGGCAGGTATGCCCCTTACTGAGATTGTAACAGCGGTAAATGATGGTATCAGTAATACCTTAAAGGGTATAGCACTGCTTGTAGGACTGGGCTCCATGTTTGGAGCGATACTTGAAGCGTCAGGCGGAGCACAGACACTTGCCGTTACCATGGTGAAAAAGTTTGGCGACGAAAAAGCCGCATGGGCACTTGGAGTAACCGGTTTAATTATAGCAATGCCGGTATTCTTTGACGCAGGACTTATTATCCTGATACCGCTTGCATTCTCGCTTGCAAAGAGAACAAAGCGTTCCACACTGTTCTATGCAATACCTCTTTTAGCAGGACTTGCAGTCGGACATGCATTTATCCCACCTACACCGGGTCCTGTACTTGTAGCAACAATGCTCAATGTGGATTTGGGATGGGTAATCCTTGTCGGTATAGCCTGCGGAACAGTTGCAATGATTATTGCAGGACCTGTATGGGGCTCAATTTGTGGAAAGAAATACATGGTTCCGGTTCCGGAGCATGTAGCAAACCAGGAGGACATAGATGAGACTAAGCTTCCTAAATTTGGCACAATTGTACTCATCATAGCAATTCCGCTTGTGCTTATCATTTTCAAGTCACTCGCAGGTGTTATCCCTGCACTGGCACCGGTAGCACCGGTATTTACATTCCTTGGGGAGCCGTTTGTGGCACTGCTTATTGCAACAATCGTGGCAATGCTTGTGCTTGGAAAGAGACATGGCTACAGCATGGAGGAGCTTGAAAAAATCATGACAAAGTCTCTCGAGCCGACAGGACTTATCTTACTTGTAACAGCCTGTGGTGGAGTGCTCAGATATGTATTGCAGTACTCAGGACTTGGAGATTTGATTGGAAATGCAGTTTCATCTGCTAATTTACCAATAGTGCTTGTAGCTTTTATTGTAGCTGCACTTGTTCGAATCTGTGTTGGTTCAGCAACAGTTGCAATGACCATGGCAGCAGGAATCATAGCTGCAATGCCTGGAATATCAGAGCTGTCACCGCTGTATCTGGCATGTGTTGTCGCAGCAGTAGCAGGAGGCTCAACAGTATGCTCACATTTCAACGATTCAGGCTTCTGGCTTGTTAAATCACTTATTGGTGTGGATGAGAAAACAAATCTGAAAACATGGACGATCATGGAGACACTGGTTGGCTTCAGTGGATTTGTAGTAGCGTTTATTATTTCATTATTCGTATAGAAAGAAGGACAAAGATATGCTTAGAAGTGAAGAAGTAAGAAAACTTGCACCTGAGATGGATCCGCTCAGAATGGGTATGGGCTGGAAGGTCAGTGACTTGTCCAAGCCACAGGTAATGATTGAAAGCACATACGGAGACAGCCATCCGGGCTCAGCTCACCTGAACAAATTTGTAGAGGAGGCTGTAAAGGCCGTGGATGAAAACGGCGGAAAAGCAGCCAGATATTATGCAACAGATATGTGTGATGGAATCGCACAGGGACATGACGGAATCAACTATTCACTGGCACACCGCGATGCCATCACCAATCTTGTTGAGGCACAGGCCAATGCAACAGTATTTGACGGTGGAGTGTTTATCGCAAGCTGTGACAAGGCAATGCCTGCAATGCTCATGAGTATAGGAAGACTCAAGGATATGAGTGCGATCATGGTGACAGGCGGAGTCATGGAAGCACATGAGCTGCCAAAGAAATATATCGTAGACGATCCTGCCTGCAAGATTAACGAGCTTCTGACGCTTGAGCAGATTGGTAAATTTGATGCATGGGAGAAAACCGGTGTCATCCCTAACGAGCAGTTGGATTATTACAAGCACAATGCATGTCCAAGCTGTGGAGCCTGCTCATTCATGGGAACAGCATCAACAATGCAGATTATGGCAGAGGCACTTGGACTTATGCTTCCGGGTACTGCACTCATGCCATCTACAGCACCTGAGCTTAAGGAGGCTTCATACAATGCAGGAAAGCAGCTCATGGAGCTCATAGCAAAGGACATCACAGCAAAGGATATTGTGACAAAGGAAAGCTTTGAGAATGCAATCATGGTTCATGCGGCTATCTCAGGTTCTACAAATGCAACTATGCATTTACCTGCAATCGCACATGAGTTTGGCATTCAGATAGATGCGGATACATTTGACAGACTGCACAGAGGTGCGCACTATCTGCTCAATATTCGTCCTTCAGGAGACTGGCCTGCACAGTACTTCTACTATGCAGGAGGCGTGCCTAGAGTGATGGAGGAGATAAAGAGCATGCTCCATCTTGATGTGATGACAGTCACAGGAAAGACGCTCGGTGAGAACTTAGAGGAGCTTAAAAAGAACGGCTTCTACGAGCACTGTGACGAGATACTCCGTGAGAAGTCAAAGCTTTTTGGAAGAGCAATTGACAGAGAGGATATCATCCATTCCTTTGACAATGCCAAGGGAACAGACGGAAGTATTGCAATCCTTAAAGGAAATCTGGCACCTGAGGGCTGCGTAATAAAACATACAGCATGTCCTAAGGAGATGTTTAAGGCAGTGCTTAACGCTAAGCCGTATGACAGCGAGGAGGCATGTATCAGTGCCGTATTAAATGGGGAGGTAAAGCCGGGAGATGCCGTATTTATCAGATACGAGGGTCCAAGAGGCAGTGGAATGCCTGAGATGTTCTACACAGGCGAGGCAATCTGCGCAGATCCAAAGCTTGCTTCAAGCGTGGCTCTCATCACCGACGGAAGATTCTCCGGTGCATCAAGAGGACCGGTTATCGGACACGTATCACCAGAGGCAGCGGCAGGCGGACCAATCGCATTTGTCGAAGAGGGAGATTTGATCGAGCTTGATGTGGAAAACAGAAAAATCGCAATTGTAGGAATAAAGGGCGAGAGAAAGACTCCAAAGGAGATTGATGCTGTTTTAGCAGACAGAAAGGCACGCTGGAAGGGCTTTAAGAGTAAATACCAGCATGGACTTTTAAAGCTCTATGCGCAGCATGCGGTAAGCTCTATGAAGGGTGCTTACATGGATTAATACCTGTTGATTTGATTTTACGATATTTGGATACAGAAAGGAATTATTATGAATACAATTATTGAGAAATTAAAAGAAATGCTTGTTGTACCTGTAGTGGTACTTGATGATGTAAAGGATGCAGAAAAGCTTGCAGATGCTCTTGTAGGTGGAGGACTTCCTTGTGCTGAGGTAACCTTCAGAACCGCTGCTGCAGAGGAATCAATCCGCATTATGACAGAGAAATATCCTGATATGCTTGTAGGAGCAGGAACAGTTCTTACAACAGAGCAGGTGGACAAGGCAGTTGCAGCAGGCGCGAAGTTCATAGTAAGCCCGGGCTTTGATGCAGAAATTGTTGACTACTGTCTGGATAAAAATATCCCGATTTTACCTGGTGTAATCTCACCTTCAGAGGCTGCACAGGCTGTAAAGAGAGGTCTTAGCGTGGTTAAATTCTTCCCGGCTGAGCAGTATGGCGGAGTGACTACAATCAAGGCTCTTGCAGCACCATATACTATGCTTAAGTTCATGCCTACAGGTGGTGTGAGTGTGAAGAACTTAAAGGATTACTTAAGCTGTGACAAGATTATCTGCTGTGGCGGAAGCTGGATGGTAAAGGGCGATATGATAAAGGCCGGAGAGTTTGACAAGATAAAGCAGATGACAAAGGAAGCAGTAGAGCTTGCACACAGTATCAGAGAGTAAAGGAGAGTATAAAACCATGAACCTTAATTTAAAGCCAAAGAGTGAATGTAAATATGATGCAGTTTCATTAGGAGAGGTAATGCTTCGTCTGGATCCGGGCGAGGGAAGAATCAGAACAGCAAGATCCTTCAGAGCATGGGAAGGCGGCGGAGAGTACAATGTAGTCCGTGGTTTGAGAAAGTGCTTTAAGATGAACACAGGTGTCATCACAGCATTCGCTGACAATGAGATAGGAAAGCTCATGGAGGATTTCATCTGTCAGGGGGGTGTGGATACATCCCTCATCAAGTGGATGAAGACAGACGGAATCGGCCGTGTATGCAGAAACGGTATCAACTTTACTGAGAGAGGCTTCGGTATCCGTGGTGCAGTCGGATGCTCTGACAGAGCAAATACTGCTATTTCAAAGGCCACACCGGAGGATTTTGATTTCGATTACATCTTTGGTGAGCTTGGAGTCAGATGGCTTCATACAGGCGGTATCTATGCAGCAATCTCTGAGCAGACCTGTGAGACAGTGCTTGCAGCAATAAAGACAGCAAAGAAATACGGAACAATTGTATCCTACGACTTAAACTACCGTCCTTCAATGTGGAGCGCAATCGGTGGACAGGCAAAGGCACAGGAGGTCAACAAGGAAATCGCTAAATATGTTGACGTAATGATCGGAAACGAAGAGGATTTCACAGCATGCCTTGGCTTTGAGATTGAAGGAAACGATGCAAATCTTAAGGAATTAAACCTTGACGGATATAAGAAGATGATTAATGAGGCAGCAAAGGCTTATCCTAACTTTAAGGCAGTAGCAACAACACTGCGTACAGTAAAGACAGCCACAGTCAATGACTGGAGCGCAATCTGCTGGGCAGATGGAGAGGTTTACAAGGCAAAGGATTACAACGGACTTGAGATTATGGACAGAGTCGGCGGTGGAGATTCCTTCGCATCAGGACTCATCTACGGACTGATGACAACAGAGGATGCCGAGACTGCAGTAAACTATGGTGCAGCTCATGGTGCACTTGCCATGACAACACCGGGTGATACAACTATGGTAAGCGTCAACGAGGTTGAGGCTATCATGGGTGGCGCAGGCGCCAGAGTTCAGAGATAGGATATCGTAAAAAGGAGGCAGGGTATGGAACAGAGATTTATAACAATGGGCGAAATAATGCTTAGACTGACTCCGCCCAACTATGAGAAAATCAGAATGACACATTCATTTGAGGCAAGCTACGGCGGAGCTGAGGCCAATATAGCGCTTGCGCTTGCAAACCTCGGCATCGACTCTACCTTCTTTACGGTAGTACCGGATAACAGCATCGGAAAGAGCGCGATCAGAATGCTGCGCTCAAACGATGTGCATTGTGCACCGATTATTCTGTCGACACCGGAGGAAACTCTGACACACAGACTCGGAAGCTACTATCTGGAGGCAGGCTTTGGAATCAGACCAAGCAAGGTAATCTATGACAGAAAGCACAGTGCGATAACAGAGTATGATTTTTCCAAGGTTGACTTGAAGAAATTATTGACAGGTTTTACCTGGTTACATTTAAGCGGAATCACACCGGCGCTTGCACCAAACTGCAGGCAGCTTATTATGGACACCTTAAAGGTGGCGAAGGAGCTTGGCATTACAGTCAGCTTCGATGGAAACTTCCGCAGTACATTATGGTCATGGGAAGAGGCAAGAGACTTCTGCACACAGTGTCTGCCATACATTGATGTGCTAATCGGAATCGAGCCTTATCATTTGTATAAAGATCCATCCAATCATTCATTGGGCGATGTGAAGGATGGGATACCGCTTCATTTGAGCTACGAACAGGAAGACGAGATTTTTTCAAATTTTGCAATTCAATATCCTAATATAAAATACATGGCTCGTCATGTTCGTTATGCTCACAGCGGAAGCGAGAACAGTCTCAAAGCGTACCTATGGTACAATGGAAAGACTTACGAGAGCAAAATGTTCACATTCACAATCCTTGACAGGGTTGGTGGTGGAGATGCTTTCGCATCAGGACTCATCTACGCTATGATGAACAATTATGAACCGATGGATATAGTGAATTTTGCAGTGGCAAGCAGTGCAATCAAGCACACAATAAGAGGCGATGCAAATATCACTGATGATGTCGAGTCAATAAAGAATCTCATGAATATGAATTATGACATCAAAAGATAAATAAACTAAAATATGATTAAAGAGTAATCCGTCATGCAGGGTAAGCATGGCGGATTTTTCGTATGTAATTGCTTTCGTCTGATACATTTTAGATACAAGTATCTGCTAATATATAAACAGCCATGCATAATACAGGCTAAATATATGCTCCTTAGGATTGACAGCAAAAGAAGAATATGCAAAGATTTATAAAGGATAATAAAGTTTTAGAAGGAAAATGATGATAGAAATATTAATAGTAGAAGACGAAAAACCGATATCAGACCTCATCAGATTAAATCTCATGAAAGCAGGCTATAGCTGCACCTGTGCCTTTGATGGGATGGAGGCAGCAGACATTCTTGAGGAGAGAAATTTTGACCTGATAATACTTGATGTAATGCTGCCGAAGCTAAACGGCTTTGAGCTTATGGAATACATAAAGCCGCTTGGCATACCTGTGATATTTCTCACAGCGAAGGCCACTTTAGATGACAGGCTAAGAGGTCTCACATCCGGTGCCGAGGACTATATGGTAAAGCCATTTGAGATTGTTGAGCTTTTAGCCAGGGTAAATATAGTGCTAAGACGTTATAATAAGATGGAGCAGCAGCTTACCTTTAAGGATATAGCTATCGATACGAAAAACCAGAATGTATCAAAGGCAGGAAAGCATATAGAGCTTACACCAAAGGAATTTGAGCTGCTTGAGCTTTTGATGCGCAATAAAAATATCACACTTTTCAGAGAAAAGATATATGAAGAAATATGGGGAAGCGAGTACTCTGTCGAGTCGAGGACTCTCGATCTTCACATACAGAGACTGCGCAAAAAGCTTGATATAGGAGACAGCCTTAAAACCGTATTTAAGGCAGGATACAGGCTGGAAGAATAGAAAACTAAAGACCATTAAATATGGGTAAGCGTAATATACAAAAAGAGGGATAAATGAAATTCAGGTACAAGGTATTGTTCACAAACTTAATACTGCTTTCACTTGGACTGGGGCTGGTGGGGTATCTCATGATACACAAGAATTTTGAGCTTGCGAAGCAGACACAGCTTAAAAATGCTATTGTGCAGAATAATCTGGTACAGTCCTCGGTGGAGTATGAGCTTCTGCAACTTTTGAATTCTGCTTCCGATAATTCCGTGTCTCAAAACGCAGATAACTCTGAAATCTCAAACAATAATACGGATAACACCGGTGCCAAAAAAAGTAGTGTTACCGCCTCTTCAATAACAGCACAGCTTCCTCAGATAGGAGACCGCGTGAGCAGCAGTGTGCGCTCAAGGGATTCATTTTTCTATATATATTTTGATGGGGAAAAAGTATATACAGATGACAAAAGTGATGCAGGGATAAGTGACACACTTTTTAAAAATCTCACAACAGGAAACAAAAACTATGTGATAAAAGAAGAATCCCAAAAGCACTATATCTATGTTACATCGCAGAGTGTGATAGATGAAAAAAATCTCTGGATAGTAAGTAAATGCGATGCATCAGAGGCGTATACACTGCTTGATGAGCAGATAAAATATTTCAGGCTGATAATAATAGTCATATTGATTGCGGAGTCGGCAGCAATGTATTTTATCAGCAGGTACATGACAAAGCCGCTCGAGAAGCTTAACCATGTCAGCGAGGAAATAGCGCAGGGGGATTATGCCACAAGGGTAAACGTAAAAAGTCATGATGAGATAGGGCTTCTTGCACAGAAATTTAATATCATGGCGCAGGCAGTATCGGAGCATGTAGATGAGCTTAACGATATGGTGCACAGGCGTGAGCAGTTTGTGGCGGATTTTACCCACGAGATAAAAACCCCTATGACGTCAATAATTGGATATGCAGACACGATGCGTTCACTGGAGCTTCCGAGAGAGGAACAGATGATGGCGCTTGGATATATCTTTTCGGAGGGAAAACGTCTGGAGAGCATGTCGCAGAAGCTCTTTGAGCTGATATATCTGCGTCAGCATGATATTGAAAAAGAGCGGGTTCATATGGCAGATCTTTGTGCAGAGGTGGTAAAGGTTGTTGAGCCTGCATACGAAAACAGGCATCTTACTATAGAAACCGGGGTAGAGGATGCTGTGCTGACTGTGAATAGAGAGCTTCTGGTTACGGCACTTGTCAATCTGATGGATAATGCAAGAAAAGCGTCATCTGAGGGTGGAAAGGTTGAAATTACAGGAAAATATGTGGACAATAAGGCTTGTAATATACCTAAAGATAAAACGGATATAGGCGAAGCCGAATCAGCAGATGACGGGAATTGTGCGAGGGCATATGAAATCTGCATAATTGATCACGGAATCGGAATGACTAAGGAGCAGGCAGAAAGAATTTGTGATGAGTTTTATATGGCAGACAAATCAAGAGCCAGAAAAGAGGGCGGTGCCGGAATCGGAATGTCGCTTGTGGCTGTCATATTAGAGCACCATAATGCAGTACTTTCTGTGGAAAGTGAGCCAGGATGCGGAACAACGATGAGGATTTTGCTGCCGTGGTAATCTGAACGCAATATAGATATTAAAAAAGGGTAAATTTGTAAGATTTAAAGGAAGATATGAAAAAAGACAGCTTCAAATTAATAATAATGTCTGTTGCAGTAATCTGTATAGTAATAGCAGGCATCATGGTGCCGGGCATAGTGCTTGAGGCAAACCAGAAAAGTGAACATGATCATGTGGCGAAGGTTCCTAAAAGCTATCTGCCTTCAGGCTCTGTAATGGCAAAGGAAGCATCTGCCAATCTGAAATTGTCGGAGAAGCTCTCGCTCATAGATGGGCAGTGGGACAGCACTACAGATGATGCTGCCTCTTATGAGATGGATGAGCAGGATTATCAGGCAGTTGCCACATGCAGAAAAAGCATGGAAAAGCTTTATGACGAAAAGCTCTATCCTGTAAATCTTTCACCTGACTATTCTAACTGGTATACGTGGGAGACAGCAGCAAAAAAGGCGTCGGATAATACCTTTAACACATATACGGCATATTACTGGATAATCAGGTTTGAGAAGTATGATGGCACGCAAAATCATACCATCTGGATGCTTGAGGATGGGACAATCATTATGGCAAAAGCATATATGAAAGATATTAGTGATATGAGTGAATATAAAGCAGTTTTGCAGACAGATGGTGAATCACAGGCAGAAAATGACATGTCTGCTTACAAAGGATATTTTGACTACAGCGGGATAGATTTTTCAAAGCTTAAACTGATATCACAGACAACGGCAGTGGAGCAAAAAAATAATGAAAGCTATGAGGTGCTGCAGTTTTTACAGGAAAATGAATATGTGTATGCGGTCCATGAGAAGTGAAAAATTATAATGACAAATGCGGTTCACTATGCTACAATCAAGGCAAAGCATTATATTTCTGTTGAGCGACACCACAGTACACATTTTCATCGGTGCGTATCACTTTGAAGAGGGCAGAACCACTTAGTATTTTTCTACAAAGACATGGAAATTTTCAATGCTTTAAGTTACCTATCAATAGCAGGGAAAATTAAAATATTGTCAAAAGCAGTGGCTTATTACAAAGAAAAGGAAGGACGTGGTGCTATGAGCGAAGCAGTAAGACAGTATGCAATGGAATATGCCAAAGAGTATGGTGAGGAACAGAAGGAAGAGGGGATTCTTCAAGGAAAAAATAATATGTTGTATTCATTGGTTTCAAAGGGAAAGTTAAAAATAGATGTAGCAGCCGAAGAGGCAAATGTCAGCCTTGGAGAATTTGAAAAATCGATGGAGGAAGCAGGATATAAAATTCCTGAATTGGTATAGTTTAATAGTTACAAGATACGTTAAATATAGACCCGGTTTGTATAAGTATGTGCAGACCGGGTTTTTATAATAAAAAATGCAATGTATGATACAAAAAGTTTACAACTGACATATAAAAAATATCACGTTTCCTGTCGGTTGTCATTTTGGTAAATTTGAATTTACCTAATAATCTTTTCAAACCGAAACATTCCGTCCGGAAACTGCTCGTCCTGCTTTTCAGCATTCATTTCCGGATCATTCGGATCTCTGTGATA
This sequence comes from uncultured Agathobacter sp., assembly GCA_934365945.1. GTDB lineage: Bacteria > Bacillota > Clostridia > Lachnospirales > Lachnospiraceae > Roseburia. Next base: position 59,805 of record CAKRNE010000013.1, read on the forward strand.
TTTATTAAAAAACTCTACAATGTGGAAGCCACAGCGATTGACATAAAAATGAATGTTGCGCTGCTCAAAATACGGAGTGACCGTTTCCCACACCTTCACTTCCGGGTACAGTTTTTCAACAGCACACCAAGCAGCATATCCGATACCTTTGCTATGGACAGCTGGAGAAACAAAAAGAAGATCTAGGTCGCCTTTTTCACCCTCGACTTTAATCACAACACCGCCTACTTTTTTGCCATCGAGTACGAT
>CAKRNE010000014.1 GCA_934365945.1 uncultured Agathobacter sp.
GGCGAGGTGGCTCAACTGGCTAGAGCGTCCGGTTCATACCCGGGAGGTTGAGAGTTCGAGTCTCTCCCTCGCTACTTTACTTCGACAGAAGTGACATGGGATCTTAGCTCAGCTGGGAGAGCATCTGCCTTACAAGCAGAGGGTCACAGGTTCGAGCCCTGTAGGTCCCATCCTTTTAAAGGTATCAATCAAATATGGCGAGGTGGCTCAACTGGCTAGAGCGTCCGGTTCATACCCGGGAGGTTGAGAGTTCGAGTCTCTCCCTCGCTACTTATTTAAGACTTGCAGTTGTTGCAGGTCTTTTTATTTTTTATAATGATTACAAGTACATGATATGCAGATAATATGATATAATTATAAATATTTTGCTATTCAGAACCACTGAGAACAATAAAAGCTGATGCGTCATGCTTGCATGTAAACAGCAGATTTTATTGTTATGAATGCTTATGAAAGAAACAGAAAGGGATAAGCATGATAAGACCTAAAATAGGACTTGACTGGGATGATGTGACAGCCCCATTCAACAGCATAGCCATAGATATGGCAAACAAAAAATATAATATCACCCCACCTCTTTCACTGGAGGATATCGATTCCTGGGAGAACACCGGCAGAGCCTCTGTCATAAAGGAGTTTTACCGTGATAATACACTTTATGAGAGACAGAAGCCTACAGAAGAGACAAAGCGGATGATAAGAAAGCTCATGGATATTGGGGAGGTCTATTTTATCACTGCGGTGGCACCGGGCTTTATGGGAGTGAGGGCGAGCCAGATAATGGAGGCATTTCCTGATTTTCCGCCAGAAAATATCATACTTGGCAATGCAAAAAATCTCGTGCAGTTTGATATTATTTTAGATGATGCCATACACAATGTGCTTGAGACACCGGCCACATATCCTGTACTCATGCGAAAACCGTGGAATTCAAAAATGACAGGACTTTTATCTGTCAATAATATCACAGAGTTTGTATATCTCGTGGAGCAGATAATAAATGCGTCATTATATAGAAATAAAAATATAAACAATCCGTCGGTTGTGGCGCTTGTCGGACCATCCGGCTCAGGAAAGACAGCACTCTCAGACAGCCTGTGCGCCATGGAACAGTTTGAGAATCCAAAAACCTACTGTACCAAGCCTGGAGATAAGCACAGATATCTGACGGAGGATGAATTTAACGCACAGGATTTTTTTGAAAAGACAAGATACGCAGGAATACAGTATGGCACCAAAATGGAGGATATAGAGGCAGTGCTTGCAAAAGGACACTTTGTCGTGATGCCGCTTGACATGTGCGGCGCCATTGCCATGAAGCGCCATTTCCCGACTGTTATAGTGTATGTGGCACGCGACAAGGAGCTTTTAATCAGGGATATCATAGAACAGGATTACCCGGTTGAAGAAAAGACACTGCGTATTCTGTCGATAGATGCAGAGAAACGCAATCGCCAGATATGTGACTATGCGGTAAATAACATGGATGTCGGTGCAGCTACGAGAGAGCTTGCAGAGATTTTGAAGAATGCACAGCTATAAAATGTATTTATAGCAAGCTCTTAGTTATAAGTATTAACACTTTTCCTAGAAAGATGGTATGATATGATTAGTTCAAGGGAACACATCCCTGAATGAAAATCAAAAATAATAACATTAACATATCATTACTAGGAGGATATCAATATGAGCAAGAAACATTACGCAGACAGAAATTTAAAATTTGAGACATTACAGTTACATGTAGGACAGGAAACACCTGATCCGGTTACAGATGCAAGAGCAGTTCCAATCTACCTTACTTCATCATATGTGTTCCATAACAGTGAGCATGCAGCAGACAGATTCGGACTCAGAGATGCAGGAAATATCTACGGCAGACTGACAAACCCGACAGAGGATGTGTTCGAGAGAAGAATTGCAGCACTCGAGGGCGGCGTTGCAGCACTTGCTGTTGGTTCAGGAGCAGCGGCACTCACATATGCTTTTCAGGCAGTTGCACACGCAGGTGACCATATCGTAGCCGCAAAGAATATCTACGGTGGTACATACAACCTCCTGGCACATACACTCCCTGATTACGGAATTGAGGCTACATTCGTAGATCCGTTCGATTATGAAGGAATCAAGGCTGCCATCAAAGAAAACACAAAAGCTATTGAAATTGAGACTCTTGGAAATCCAAACTCAGAGGTAGTGGATATCGAGAAAATCGCAAATATCGCACATGAGGCAGGAATCCCACTCATCGTGGACAATACCTTTGCTACACCATACCTCGTTCGTCCGATTGAGTACGGTGCTGATATCGTGGTTCACTCAGCTACAAAGTTCATCGGTGGACACGGAACAACAATCGGTGGAGTTATCATCGACAGCGGTAAATTCGATTGGACACAGAATGATAAATGGCCTTGGCTTGTAGAGCCAAACGTATCATACCATGGAGTAAGCTTTGCAAAGGATTGCGCACCGGCAGCGTTTGCGACATATATCAGAGCGATTTTACTTCGTGATACAGGAGCAACAATTTCACCTGTTCATTCATTTATCTTCCTTCAGGGACTTGAGACACTTTCACTTCGCGTGGAGCGTCACGTGGAGAATGCACTCAAGGTGGTTCAGTACTTAAAGGACCAGCCACTTGTGGAGAAGGTAAACCATCCTTCTATCACAGAGGATAAAGAGCAGCAGGAGCTTTACAAGAAGTACTTCCCTAACGGAGGCGGCTCTATCTTTACATTTGAGATTAAGGGCGGAGCAAAGGAAGCACAGAAATTCATCGACAACCTTGAGCTTTTCTCATTGCTTGCAAATGTAGCTGATGTTAAGTCGCTTGCTATACATCCGGCTTCAACCACACATTCAGAGTGCAATGAAGCAGAGCTTTTAGACCAGGGCATCAAGCCAAACACAATCCGTCTTTCAATCGGAACAGAGAATGTGGACGATATAATCGAGGATCTTGATGAGGCATTCAAGGCACTTGCCGAGTAATATATTTTGCATGATAAATACTCCTTAAACCAATAAATTGTGATCATTATAAAAAGGGACCGTGAAATTTTAATACGGTTCCTTTTTCTGTGCTATAAAAAGCGTGGATTGGATTTTTTCGCGAACATCTTGACAACCTTTTAACAATTATTGATATTCGAGGAAAATAAGTATATTATAGTCAGTGGTGTGAAACCAGATACAGTTTTAAATAATAAATAAAATATACATAAAGGAGACATTATCATGTTTGGATTTGGTCAGTTAATCGAAATATTAAAGAAAGACCCAAAGAAAATCGTATTCACAGAGGGAGAGGATCCACGTATCCTCGAGGCAGCTTCACGTTTACTTGCAAGCAGCTTCTTACATCCTATCCTTGTAGGAGATCCTGAGAAGATTGCTGCAAGCGCTGAGAAGAGCGGTTTCAATATCCGTGGAGCAGAGATTATAGATCCTATGAACTTTGACCGTATGGATGAGATGGTTGAATTATTCTGCGAGCTTCGTAAGAGCAAGGGTGTTACACCTGAGCAGGCTAGGGGAATCCTTTCATCAGCTAACTACTTTGGAACAATGCTTGTAAAGATGGGCATTGCAGACTCTCTTCTCGGAGGAGCTACATACTCAACAGCAGATACAGTTCGTCCTGCATTACAGCTTATCAAGACAAAGCCGGGCAACACAATCGTATCTTCATGCTTTATCCTTGTTCGTCCATCTGCAACAGGTGAGAATGAGGTGCTTGCAATGAGTGATTGTGCTATCAACATTCACCCAACTGAGGATGAGCTTGTTGAGATCGCCGGAGAATCAGCAGAGTGTGCTAAGATCTTCGGTATCGATCCAAAGGTTGCATTCCTCAGCTACTCAACACTTGGCTCAGGAAAGGGCGAGGACGTTGACAAGATGAGAAACGCAGCTCACAAGGCAAAAGAGAAATATCCAAATCTTCCAATCGAGGGAGAAATCCAGTTTGACGCAGCTGTTGCACCGCGTGTAGCCCGCACAAAGTGCCCACAGTCTGAGGTTGCTGGTCATGCAAATACATTTATCTTCCCTGACATCAACGCAGGAAATATCGGATACAAGATTGCACAGAGACTTGGTAACTTCGAAGCATACGGCCCAATCCTTCTTGGACTCAATGCTCCAATCAATGACCTTTCTCGTGGATGTAATGCCGGAGAGGTTTACTCAATGGCTATCATCACTGCAGCACTTGCATAAGACATTTAATGGACTATATCCATTTTAATAAAGACCGCTCCGGCTTGTCCGGGGCGGTCTTTTATTGAAAAAAGTTACTGAAAATAATATCTTGGCGCAACAGAAGAAATAAGGTATACTATACTTAAAAACCAAAATGCAGAGCAATGACAGTTGACAATAACATGAGGTATTGTATCTGATAGAAAGAGAGACGATATATGAGAGTAGGAATGGGTTATGATGTGCACAAGCTTGTTGAGGGCAGAGATTTGATTTTGGGAGGAGTGAAGGTTCCACATACACTTGGGCTGTTAGGCCACTCGGATGCCGATGTACTGTTGCATGCGATAATGGATGCACTCTTAGGTGCAGCAGCACTTGGCGATATCGGAAAGCATTTTCCGGATACAGACCCGGCATATGAGGGTATTTCAAGTCTCAAGCTTTTGGAGCATGTGAGAGACCTCATTGCAAAAAAAGGCTATGTGATAGAAAATATAGATGCGACGGTAATCGCACAAAAGCCTAAGCTTCGTCCGTATATTGAGCAGATGGAGCAGAATGTGGCTGATACACTGGGGATTGCAAAGGAACAGGTCAATATAAAGGCAACAACCGAGGAGTGGCTTGGCTTTACCGGCCGTGAGGAGGGAATTGCATCACAGGCAATCTGCTCACTTACAGGTCTTTATGAGGCAAGCGTGCAGGTCGGAGGCGGATGCAGCGGTTGCAGCGGCTGTCAGGCCGATTGATTTGAATATATAGGAAAAACATGCTAAAATAAAAAGATAGTTATAAATCATCCAAAAGGAGATATAAATAATGGAGAACAATTTCAAGTTTTACAATACACTCACAAGACAGATTGATACTGTTGTACCGCGCGTTGACGGCAAAATCGGCATGTATACATGTGGACCTACAGTTTATCACTTTGCACATATCGGAAATATCCGCTCATACATCATGGAGGATGTGCTCGAGAAGGCACTTCGCTATGTGGGCTATGATGTAAAGCGTGTCATGAATATCACGGACGTAGGACACCTCTCAAGCGACGGAGATACCGGAGAGGACAAGATGCTTAAGGGTGCAAAGCGTGAGCACAAGAGTGTCATGGAGGTAGCAAAGGAGTACACGGATGCCTTTTTCAAGGATTTCACGGCAGTTCACAACAGAATGCCTGATGTTGTAGAGCCTGCAACCAACTGTATTCCGGAGTTTATCAATATGGTGGAGGTGCTTATCGAGAAGGGCTATGCCTATTTTGCAGGAGGCAATGTATATTTCGATACATCAAAGCTCGATGATTATTTTGTGTTCTCATCAGCGGTAGAGAAGGAACAGCTTCAGGTTGGAGTGCGCGATGACGTCGAGGAGGATGTAAACAAGAAGAATAAAAATGATTTCGTGCTCTGGTTTACACAGTCGAAGTTTGAGGACCAGGCGCTTAAATGGGACAGCCCATGGGGCGTTGGATATCCGGGCTGGCATATAGAGTGCTCATGCATCAGCATGAAGCATCTTGGAGAGTACGTGGATATCCATTGTGGCGGTGTGGACAATATTTTCCCACATCACACTAATGAGATTGCACAGTCTGAGAGCTATCTGGGACACGACTGGTGCAAATACTGGTTCCATGTCAATCACTTAAATGACAGAGCCGGCAAGATGAGCAAGTCGAAGGGAGCAATACTTACAGTTTCAGTGCTTCAGGAGAAGGGCTACAATCCGCTTGCCTACAGATTCTTCTGCTTACAGTCGCACTACAGAAAGCCTCTTGAGTTTTCATTTGATGCGCTCGACAATGCAGTTGCGGCCTACAATAAGATTGCAAAACGTGTGGCAGAGCTTAAGGCTGAGGGTGATATTGATGAGACAGCATTTGCTGATTTTAAGAAGAAATTTACTGACGCAGTATCAAACGATCTGAATACATCAATGGCTATAACCATAGTGTATGATGTGCTTAAGGCTGATATCTCAGACAGGACAAAGCTTGCGCTTATCGATGACTTTGAGCAGGTGCTTGATCTGGGACTTAGGGAGTCGGGAAAGGCCTTACTTGAAGCTTCATCATCTGTTGACAGTGAGCTTGAGGCATTTATCAATGATAAAATTGCAGAGCGCGCAGCCGCTAAAAAGGCAAAGGACTTTGCGACAGCCGATGCCATAAGAGATGAGCTTCTGGCAAAGGGTGTTGCCATAAAGGATACCCGCGAGGGAGTAAAATGGGAGCTTGTATAGTATGAAGATAGACTCATATATTAAGGAACAGTTTGGAATAAAGGATGTTGATATAAGGACATACTCGCCGCTTACACTTGCATATATCGGTGATGGCATATTTGATATTGTCATCCGCTCGGTTGTGGTGGGAAAGGGCAATACAAAGGCCAATCTGCTTCATAAGCACACAAGCAATATAGTAAAGGCACATACGCAGGCTCTTATGATAGAGGCACTTTTACCGCATCTGACGGAGGAAGAGAGCGACGTGTATCACAGGGGGCGAAATGCCAAGTCACCTTCCATGGCCAAAAACGCTACTATGGCGGATTACAGAAAGGCCACAGGGCTTGAGGCAGTCATGGGCTATCTTTATCTGAAGGATGATTTCGAGAGGGTTGTTTCGCTTACCAAGCTTGGAGTGGAGCTTTTAGGAATTGAAATATAGCAAAATAAGAGGAAAATATGGATAATAACAATAAAGAAAAATTACATGAGAATTATATAGAGGGCAGAAATGCCGTGCTTGAGGCTTTCCGTTCGGGAAAGACAATAGATAAGCTTTTTGTGCTTGACGGCTGTCAGGACGGACCAATAAAGTCGATTACGAGAGAGGCCAGAAAGCATGATGCAATCATAAACTATGTTGCAAAGGAAAGACTGGATCAGATGTCTGAGACAGGCAAGCATCAGGGCGTCATTGCGGTTTCGGCAGCATATGAGTATGCTGAGGTTTCTGACATACTGGAAAATGCCGAAAGAAAAGGTGAGCCACCTTTTATCATCATACTTGACGGTATAGAGGATCCTCACAATCTCGGAGCAATAATCCGTACCGCAAACCAGGCCGGTGCACACGGTATTATCATACCGAAAAGGCGTGCAGTGGGACTTACACCAACAGTGGCAAAGACATCTGCAGGTGCTATAAACTATACACCTGTTGCCAAGGTTACCAATATCTCAAATACCATAAAGGAACTTAAGGAAAAGGGCATGTGGTTTGTATGTGCCGATATGGGAGGCACCACCATGTATGACTTAAACCTCACAGGTCCTATAGGTCTTGTTATAGGCAATGAGGGCGACGGAGTCAGCAAGCTTGTGAAGGAAAACTGTGATATGACGGCGTCTATTCCTATGGTTGGCGATATCGATTCACTGAACGCATCGGTTGCGACAGGCGTGCTTGCATATGAGATAGTCAGACAGAGACTTAAGAGTGGAAAGTAGTTACATGTCGCAGGATGAGTGGCGTGTATTATGTATGAATTGTATATTTATAGAATAGGAAGCATATAGTGGAAGATTACAGCGGATATACGGATGAAGAGCTTATTATGCGGCTTCATAATGACAAAAATGCCAATGGTGACGATAATGAAATCATGGACTATATATTGGAAAAGTATAAGCCGCTTGTGCGCAAAAAGACGAATGCACTCTACCTGATAGGCGGTGAGAATGATGACCTCATTCAGGAGGGCATGATTGGCCTGTTTAAAGCGGTCAGAGACTATAAGAGCGACAAGGACGCTTCTTTCTACAGCTTTGCACAGCTATGCATCACCAGGCAGCTCTGCTCTGCCCTTGAGGCTTCAAATCGAAAGAAGCATATGCCACTTAATACTTACGTGTCCTTTTCACAGAGTGACAGCGATGGTACAGAGCTTGAGGAAATGCTGCATGATGATATTGCAAGTCCGGAGCAGCTTCTCATAGAACAGGAAAAATTTGAGGAATTTAAGGAACAATTGTGGAATAAACTGAGTAATATGGAGAAAAAAGTGCTACAATTGTATCTGGAAGGAAATAACTATACAGCGATAGCGCATATGCTTGGCAAATCAGACAAATCAATTGACAATGCACTATCCCGTATCAGACAAAAGCTAAAAAGAAAGTAGGTGAAGCTTGTTATGGAGTTTTCAAGAATAGGTGAACACACTATAAAATGTGTTATTTCAGAGGAAGAAATATACGATCTGGGATATACGATGGATGAAATCATGAGCAATGGCGAGCGTACCCAGGAGTTTATGAATCAGATATTTGACATGGCCGAGGAAGAGTTTGGCATAGATTTCAACATGGGAATAAAGACCGTAAGAGCAGATTTTCTTGCTGACCATACGCTTTCACTGACTTTTTCGGAGCATCCGGCAACAGAAGGCATGATGGAGCATTTAAAAGATATTGTGAATGGTCTGATTAATTCATTGCCACCTGAGGCTGTTAAGCAGTCAACTGAGAAAAACACCAAAAAACAAATAAAAAAGCAGGATATGGTGTCGGTTGTTATGTTTATTTTTGAAAAGTTTGACGTAGCGGTCCGATTTGCAAAAATGATTAAGGGTCTGCCATCGGCAGCGTCTCAGTTTTTTAAGTTTGAGGGTGAATATTTCATGAGTATGGATTTATCCGGCTATGATGAGCATGAGCTTGAAAAAATGTCTGTCATCGCAGATGAATATGCAGATGATATAATTGCAGGAGCCGACAAGAGAGCGTTTCTGATGGAGCATGCACAGACGATTCTTGGTGATAATGCCATTGAAAGTCTGGCGCAGCTTTAAAATAACTGAATAGTCACACTGGAAATAAAAGCAGGAAAAAGTCCGCCGGATAAACCGTGCGGACTTTTTGAATACCTATGTATAAATGAATTATCCAAGAACTTTTCGGATGGACTCAATAACACGGTCTGCCTGGAATGGCTTAACGATGAAATCCTTGGCACCTGACTGGATTGCATCAATAACCATTGACTGCTGTCCCATAGCAGAGCACATAACACATGTGGCATTTGGATCTGCTGCCTTGATTTCCTTGAGTGCCTGGATACCATCCTTGTTAGGCATTGTGATATCTAAGGTTACGAGATCAGGCTTGAGCTCATTATATTTGGCAACGGCCTCATTTCCGTCTGCTGCCTCTCCTGCAATCTCAAATCCTCCTTTAGTGAGGATGTCCTTCAACATCATTCTCATAAATGCTGCATCATCTACAATTAAAATTTTTGCCATGGTTTAAACCTCCTGTTTTATAATCTGTTTAACAATACTTATCGGATACAACTGTAAAAGATCGCTGTCTATCAGGTCTCCGACTGTTAATCTGAATGTCACCTTAACAATATCTGTTCCATTACATAATTCATCGGGTATTTCAAATGTTTTTTTATCCTTTGAATTAATGAGTGGGAAACCAATGTCTGTCGGCTCATTGAGAAGAGCAGACATTGAGGTGGCAATAGTGCCACACATCTGGTTCATAGCTTCAGAGATAGCTGAAAGGGTTATCTCATCTAAAGACATACCTGAAACATCTGTTCCATCGCCGCCCATCATAAGATTTGCAATAACCAATGCGTCATTTAATCTTATAATAAGAAGGTTGGTTCCGTCAAGCCCTTTTGTGTAAGGAACTTTAATTAAAATACGTTCGTCATTACATAAAGCGTCTTCTTTTTTCAAAACTTCTACATTTGGGGCAGTGATATTGGTTGATTTTCCAAGTATCAGGCTCAGTGTTGTTGCGGCGTTACCTATGCAGATGTTAGCGATTTCTCCGATAATATCTGCATTTTCCTGTGATATATCAGTCATTTTTCTTCCCTCCATATATTGTGGTACCTATTTCCTAACATACATTATATCAAAGTTTTGAGAAATATCAAATGAAATGTTTAAATTTTTTTTATTTATGGTAAAATAATTACAAAAGGAGATTAATATATGGGTGAAATAGAATATTCAGAAGCATTAAAGCTTGGAAAAAAGGAATACAGAACGAGAATTGCCAAAGGGCAGTTCCCTTATCTGCCTGTACTCGATGAGATTTTATCGGAGGCAGATATTCAGACAGAGCAGAATATGGGGCTGGTGCAGGTACCTTTGGACTTTGTTGTAGGAACAAGCACCATGGGCAGGACATACTCATTTGCAGCAAACTTTATGCCGATATTGGACGAGGGTACTGAATTTGCCGTGAAGTGGTCTAATCTGTCAGATGCACAGAAGAATGAGGGTATCAGAGATCCTATCAAGGCATTTGAGTATATGAACAGGTATTATGTGCTTGAGGGCAATAAGAGGGTCAGTGTGCTCAAGTACTTCAATGCCGTTTCGATTCCTGCAATTGTGACCAGAAAGATACCAAAGCTCTCAGATGACTATGATGTGAGGCTTTATTATGAGTATATGAGGTTCAATGAAATCACAGGGCTTTGCTCTGTTGAGTTTACGAAGCTTGGCAATGCTGATAAGCTTCTTTCGCTTGTTGGAAAAGAGGGCAGATGGGATGATGAGACCAAGGAAAAATTTGCCAAGGTGATGTTTGATTTTTCAAAGGTCTATAATTTTCGCGGCGGTGACAGGTTAGATATCAAGCTGGGGGATGCCATTACAGTGTTTATGGAGGTCTTTGGCATGGATGCCATGCTTGAGATGTCTGAGAGCGATTACAACAAAAACATCATCAATACATGGAAAGAGTTTGCGGCAGAAGGAGAAAAGCACAAGATAAACCTCGTGCTGGATCCTACAAAGGTACAGACCAAAAAGAGTCTGCTCAATTATCTGATTCCGCAGACACCGAAGAAGCTTAAGGTGGTATTTTTGTATCCGAGAGAGCCAAAGACATCAGCCTGGCTGTATTCACACGAGCTGGGACGTAACTATCTGGATGATACGTTTTCTGACAGACTTGAGACCGAGTTTGTATCAGGTGTAGATGAGAGTAATGTGGAGCAGGTACTTGAGGATATCATAAAGGCCGGTGCCAATATAGTTTTCTGTGTGGGACCGCAGATGATGCCAAACAGCTTAAAGGTGGCTGTGGCACATCCGGATGTATACATACTCAACTGTTCACTGAATGCACCGCATCCATACATCAGAACCTACTATGGCCGTATGTATGAGGCGAAGTTCCTTGCAGGAATGATTGCAGGGGCTGTCACAGACAATGAAAGGGTTGCGTATATAGCAGACTACCCGATATATGGTATGATTGCCAATATCAATGCGTTTGCGCTTGGAGTGGCAAGCGTAAATCCACGGGCGAAGGTATATCTGGCGTGGTCAAAGACAAAGGACTATGACAGAGATAAATTTTTGACGGAAAATGATTTGCATTATGTGTCAGATCAGGATATTATCACTCCAAATGATGCATCAAGATATTTTGGTTTATATAAGCTGCAGGATGGTCAGGCATTAAATCTTGCCATGCCTATATGGAACTGGGGTGTGTTCTATGAGAAGCTTTTACAGAGCGTACTTGCAGGCTCATACAAGACAGAGGGGCAAGAGCAGGTAAAGGCACTTAATTACTGGTGGGGCATGTCTGCCGGTGTTATTGACCTGATTTGTTCAAAGCATGTGCCTTACGGAGTAAAGAGGCTTGCGGATCATTTAAAGAGCGATATCACAAAGGGTGAGGTTGTGCCGTTCTTTGGAAAGATATATGATCAGAAGGGCGAGCTTAAAAACAAAGGTGAACACGAGATGAAACCGTCTGATATCATGAAAATGGACTGGCTTGTAGACAATGTTGTGGGTAATATCCCGCCTATGAGTGAGTTTGTGGACAATGCAAAGACGGTGGTTGAACTAAAGGGTGTAGAGGAAAATAAACTGTAATGAAGATACTATTCTTAGCTGATGAAGAGTCAAAAATGTACTGGGAATACTTTAAGAAAGAGGATTTTAAAGGGATTGATATTATTGTATCATGTGGAGACTTAAATCCAAGCTATCTGTCCTTTCTGACAACGATGGTTGGAGTTCCTCTTTTGTATGTGCATGGCAATCATGATGACAAATACAAGGTAAAGCCACCGGAAGGGTGCATTTGTATTGAGGATAAGATTTATGAATATGAGGGAATACGTTTTCTTGGCTTAGGAGGCTCAAATCGCTACAAGCCGGGAGATAATCAGTATACCGAGAAGCAGATGACGAAGCGTGTCAAAAGGCTGCGGTGGAAGCTTAGGCGCAAAAACGGCTTTGATGTGCTTGTCACTCATTCGCCTGCAAAGGGACTGCATGATGGAGAGGATACATGCCATACAGGCTTTGATGTGTTCAACAGGCTTATTGAACAGTACAGACCGAAGTACTTTGTTCATGGGCATGTCCATATGAGCTATGGCAGGCAGTTTGTCAGGCTTGACAATGTGGGTGAGACCACTGTTATCAACGCATATGAAAAATATATTGTCGAAATATAGAATATTATTGATGAATTAAGAAGTTGTTTGTAAATATTTACCAATTTTAAGAATTTATTTATTACATGGCTATATTTAGGACACAATTAAGTGTTACTATAATATCATCAAAAGGAGCTGTTGTATTTCAACTATGCGTTGGGGTACACTCAGTTCCGACTAAAAATTATTCATGTGCACCGAGTTGATGTCGCATATGCTTTTCCTTATATATATTAAAGCCACAGGTTTAAAGCCTGTGGTTTTTTATATAAAAATTAAAAACCACCTTAAAAACGCAAATTTGATTTGAAAAAATGAGGTACAAAAAATCCCCGAAGCCCTTGATTTTACTGAAAAATCTTAAGCTTCGGGGATTTCTTTAAATAAGCTGATGACGGGAATTGAACCCGTGACCCCTTCCTTACCAAGGAAGTGCTCTACCTCTGAGCCACATCAGCAATTATCAACTTGCTAAGTTTACTATATACGTCAGCATTTGTCAACCCAATTTGAATTAAAAAATAATTTTATATAATTCAAAATACAAGTTATTATGAATTATAGTATGCCATAACCTTTGCTACATAGTTCTGTGTCTCTTTAAATGGTGGAATACCGCCATATTTGGCTACGTTGCCGGAGCCTGCATTGTAGGCAGCTAAGGCCAGTGATTTGTCACCGTTGTATTGGGCGAGCTTCTCGCTTATGTATCTTGCACCGCCCATGATATTCTGGTATGGGTCGTAGGCATTGGTGACACCCAGTGAGGCTGCTGTCTGTGGCATGAGCTGCATGATACCCATGGCACCGGAGCTGCTGGTGCACTCTGGGGAGAAGTCGGACTCACACTTGGCGATTGACTTAAGAAATTTGGCATCTACACCATATTTCGAGGCAGCCTCATTGAAAATTGCATCAAGCTGTGCAGAGCATGACAAGCCAGAGGCTTCAAGCCTTACGGAGCTGCTGCTAATTACTGAAGCTCCGGAAGCAGCTGTGTTATATGTACTTGTATCTGTATCTGAGCTGACACCGGCTGAAGAACCGGAATAAGTCGCTGTATTATTAACTGCGGCAGCCTGTGGTGCAGTACTGCTGCAAAGCTCGATATTTATACCGTTTTGCTCAAAGAAGCGCTGTACAAGCGACATATCAACAGAGCCACCGTTATTTTGCGCAATCAGCCTGTCAATGGCAACAGCCGCCTCAGCCTTTTTTGCATCATCAAGCACCTGGCCAAAATCAGCACCGGTGCTGTTGACCGTGGAGTTGTTATTTGATTGGCTGTTATCGCCGGTCGCATTAACCTGACCGGTAGTTATATTATTTTTTGGTGTATTGTCAATATACTGAAGTACTTTAATGTTCATTTTCCTTTTCCCGTTATATCTTGATTTGAATAGTTATCTCAGTTTAAATAGTTATATCAATTATACTTAAAAAAGTAAAGACATTTACCTAATGAGAAATTATACCACAAAAATTCTTGAAAATATACCCATTTTGTTGTAGCATATGTTTTAGTACACTTTACTATGTAAAAGTTAGGAGATAAACATGAAAAAGACACCATTTGTGACAAAACAACAGGTAGAGGAGATTGTTAAAAAATTCCCTACACCATTTCATTTATATGACGAGGCAGGCATCCGCGCCAACGCGCAGGCTGTAAAAGATGCATTTGCATGGAACCCGGGCTTTAGAGAGTACTTTGCTGTAAAGGCTACTCCAAACCCATACCTGCTCAAGATTTTAAAGGATTATGACATGGGCTGTGACTGCTCTTCATATACAGAGCTTATGCTTGCAAAGTCATGCGGCTTCGACGGAGAGCATATCATGTTTTCATCAAATGATACACCGGCAGAGGAGTTTGCGTACGCAGATAAGCTTGGTGCTATCATCAATCTCGATGATTTCACACATATTGATTTTTTAGAGGAAACAATCGGACATATTCCGGAGACAATAAGCTGCAGATATAATCCGGGTGGAGTATTCACACTGTCAAACGGCATCATGGACAATCCGGGAGACTCAAAGTATGGTATGACAAAGGAACAGCTTTTTGAGGCTTTCAAAATTCTTAAGTCAAAGGGAGCTAAATACTTTGGTGTGCATGCATTCCTCGCAAGCAATACAGTGACCAACGAGTATTATCCACAGCTTGCAAAGGAGCTTTTTGAGCTGGTTGTTGAGCTTAAAAACGAGACAGGCTGCGATATCAAATTTGTAAATCTGTCAGGTGGAGTTGGCGTGGCTTATAAGCCGGAACAGACACCAAACGATATATCAGTTATCGGTGCAGGTGTGCATAAGGTGTATGATGAGGTATTGGTACCGGCCGGAATGGGCGACGTGGCTATCTACACAGAGATGGGACGTTTTATGATGGCTCCGTATGGTTGCCTTGTGACAAAAGCTATCCATGAGAAGCATATCTACAAGGAGTATATAGGCGTTGACGCATGTGCGGCAAACCTTATGAGACCGGCTATTTACGGCTCATATCATCATATCACCGTGCTCGGCAAGGAGGATGCACCTTGTGACCATACATATGATGTGGTTGGCTCACTCTGCGAGAACTGTGATAAGTTTGCAATTGACAGACAGCTTCCAAAGATTGATATGGGAGACTATCTGGTAATACATGATACAGGAGCACACGGCTTCTCAATGGGCTACAATTACAACGGAAGACTCCGCTCAGCAGAGATACTGCTTGAAAGCAATGGGGAGGCAAAGCTCATCAGAAGAGCAGAAACTCCTGCAGATTACTTTGCAACCTTTGATTGCTTTGATGATATTAAAATAACAGAGTAATGCGCTAGCGCACTTTGCAGAGTACGTATCCGAATTTTATCCATTTGCTCATATCATCAACATTATCGCTGTCGACATAAAAGGTCTCGCCGTAATTGTTGAGTGGTGTGAGCTCACATGGGTTTGTCTGGTGGAATTTTCTGATGTAGGCGCGCTTTGTCTGCGCGTTGATAAAGATACCGGTATCGCCGTCGCGGATTGGGTTTCGACTGATTAGAAGTATATCGCCTTTATTGTATACAGGATGCAGATGATTGCTTGTCACGCGGATTCCAATGTGCAGGGCATCGCCGAAGGCCTTTCTGTAATTTGAGACATCAAGCTTTTCAACATTGTAGGAGTCCAAAATCATGCCATCGGCCATGTTGCCTGTCGGGATGAGGACGGAAATCAGATCCTCCTTATCACTGTTTTCATCCTTGTAGGCAGACAGCGCAAGCTCAGTGTCTATAATTGAGTCTATAAATATGCGCTGGTTTTTGGAAAGTCTTTTGATGCGCTTTACAAGGTCTATTACATCGTCATTGAAGCCTGTGAGCTCGCAGGAGAAGCGTCCTGTCAGCTTGTATATCAGGTAAGCGGTGTAGATGTCGATACGGGAGGATTCTCCGTTTGCTATTCGCTTATAGGTGGAGAGTGATATGTCAAGTGCTTTTGCAAACTGTGCCTGGGACATACCAAGCTTTATGCGTTCGCGCTCAATATTTGTCGATATGTTGTTTGCTATTTCAAGTCGGTTCATTTATGAGCTAATCTCCCTTCTTTTTTAAAAAATAAACTCCAAATTTGGTCATGTATTGACATATTCAATCAGCTATAATGATTATTGTCAAAACATAAATTAAATATATAAGAAACACCGATTACTGTCAAATAGGAATGTTTGTTATAAAAAGAGGGAGGTGCAATAAAACCTTAGAAGTGTAAGTCAGATACGACTTACACTTTTTTTAATTAAGTCGTTATTTAAAAGACTTTGAAAAAAATAATATATTTTTAATAAGAATTTTGTTACAGGCATTGATTACCTACAATGCAATTGGTAAAATAGAATATTATAGAAATAACAAAAGAGTAGGTGAATATAATGTCGCTTAGTTTTAGACAGTGGCGTGAAATGGCGCTTTTAGAATATCCTGTGGTCAGTGACAAGTATTACAAAAAAGTGTATGAAAACATTGTAGTCAATCCACAGACGGGGGAGAGCACTTTGGTACAGCTAACGCTTCAGGGAGTCCTGGACAAGTGCGAGGGAACCAATTATGAGGAAATAATAAAAAAAAGCATAATGAAATGTGTGTATACAGGCTGCAGACTTGAAAAGGAAGTAAATAAGGTGATGAATCAATATTATGAAGTATAGTACGGAGAGATATGGTATGGACAATTTTATTATGGATAAAGAACATTTGCATTATTTAGAGCAGCTCTCTGAGATGTATCCCACGATAGGAAAGGCTTCATCGGAGATTATAAACCTCCAGGCAATACTTAATCTGCCGAAGGGTACAGAGCATTTCGTGTCAGATGTACACGGCGAATACGAGGCGTTTTCTCATGTTCTGAAAAATGGCTCAGGTGCAGTCAGAAAGAAAATAGATGATGTATTTGGGGAGACTTTAAATAACTCTGACAAGTCGGCTTTAGCGACCCTCATATATTATCCGAGGGAAAAGATGGAGCTTGTCAAAAAGGAAGAGTCAGATATGGATTCGTGGTACAAGACGACTCTTTACAAGCTTATAGAGGTTTGCAAGACGGTTTCGTCCAAGTACACTCGTTCCAAGGTTCGAAAAGCATTGCCGGAGGAATACGCATATGTGATAGAGGAGCTTATTACAGAAAAGCCTGAGGTCTTAAACAAGGAGGCTTATTATGAGTCTATCATCAATACAACAGTTGAGCTTGGTACAGCAGAAGAGTTCATAGTCGTATTGTCAGAGCTTATACAGCGTCTTGCGGTAGATCATCTGCATGTGCTTGGGGACATTTATGACAGAGGCGCAGGTCCGCATCTTATAATGGACAGGCTATGTAAGTATCATTCGCTTGATATACAGTGGGGCAATCATGATATAATCTGGATGGGCGCGGCAGCAGGCAATCTGACCTGTATAGCCACGGTGGTCAGAAACTGTATCAGATATGGCAATCTTGATGTAGTTGAGGAAGGCTATGGCATCAACATGCTTCCACTTGCAACCTTTGCCATAAAAGCATATAAGGATGATCCATGCAGCAGATTCGTGTTCAAGGTGGCACCAAGCGGCGCCGATAACATGGAGAGTGACCTCATTAAAAAAATGCACAAGGCAATTGCCATCATCCGTTTCAAGCTCGAGGGACAGCTCATAAAGAAATGGCCTGAGTATGGAATGCAGAACAGGCTGCTTTTAGAGCATATTGATTATGACAACGGAACTATTGAGATTGATGGAAAAACATATCAGATGTTAGATACGCATTTCCCGACCATTGACCCATCTGACCCATATAGGCTTACAGATGATGAGGAAGAGGTAATACAGAGGCTTCGAAGCTCATTTATACATTGTGAGAAGCTGCAGACACACGTAAAGCTGCTTCTTAAAAAGGGCAGTATGTACAAAATATATAACGGCAATCTGCTTTTCCACGGCTGCATTCCGATGAAAAAGGATGGCAGCTTTGCAAAGGTAAATATATATGGCAGGGAGTATAGTGGCAAGGCACTTTTTGATATACTCGATTCATATGTCAGAAAGGCTTTTTTCTCGGGTGATGAGGCAGAGAGGGAAAAGGGCCGTGATATCATGTGGTATATATGGACGGCTCCGTATTCGCCGTTATACGGCCGCAGGAAGATGGCTACCTTTGAGCGCTATTTTCTGGAAGAGGAGGAGCTTAAGACAGAAAAGAAAAACTATTACTATGATTACATAAATAAACCGGAGACTGCCGATATGATACTCAGGGAATTTGGACTGCATGATAACATAAATCATATAATAAACGGCCATGTTCCGGTACACAGACTGCGTGGTGAGAGCCCGGTGAAGAGTAATGGCAAGGTAATTGTTATAGATGGCGGCTTTTCAAAGGCATATCGCAGGCGTACAGGCATAGCCGGATATACATTAATCTATAATTCTTACGGACTGACACTCACGGCACATGAACCGTTTGAGTCTCCGGAAACTGCGGTGAGGGATGAGAGAGATATAGTCTCAAAGCGTGAGGCGGTTGAGATGCTGGACAAGCGTATACTCGTCGGAGATACGGATATAGGTTTTAAGATGAAAGAAAAAATAGCAGATTTAAAGCTTTTGATTGCTGCATATCGTTCAGGAGAGATTGCAGAGAAAGATAATTGATATGAATATAGTTGATGGATTTGAGTTTGAAACAGCAAAAGAGGCAGAGCAGGCCAAAAAGGAGCTGTCAGGAATCAGATATATAAAGCAGAATACAGATATGAAAGATCCTGATGTGGTCTATAAGCTTTATCTTAGGCTTAATAAGCCGGGGACATTTTCAACACCTGTAGGAATGGCTTTTCTTGTTGAGCTGCAGGAATATCTGCACACGATACCATATATCAAAAATGAGGAGATTCGTCCTATATATGTGCCTAAAAAACAGGAGAGCAGAGCACAGAAAAAGAAAACCGAAAGCTATAAGAAAAAATATCATGTGGCACTGTTTTTTACGATTGTGCTTACGTTAGTGATTGTATCAATGTTTACCATTACTTATATTAGCGGACACGCCATGTATGTGGTGGATTACGAGAATGAAGTAATAGACAAATACGAAAACTGGCAGAAGGAGCTTGAGGAGAGGGAAAAGGCTGTAGAGGAGCGCGAAAAGGCACTGGATAAAACGGAGGCGCAGAGCAAATAGATGGATAAAATAAAAATACTTGTAGTCGATGATGAGAGCAGGATGAGAAAGCTGGTGCACGATTTTCTGGCCAGGGAGGGCTATGAGGTTGTTGAAGCGGCAGACGGAGAGGAAGCGCTTGATATTTTTTACAGCGATAAGGAGATTTCACTTATTGTGCTTGATGTCATGATGCCGAAAATAAATGGCTGGGAGGTATGCCGGGAAATCAGAAAGATTTCAAAGCTTCCTATAATCATGCTTACGGCAAAGGGTGACGAGAGTGATGAGCTTAACGGATTCGAGATAGGCGCTGATGAATATATATCAAAGCCATTTTCACCAAAGATTCTTGTCGCGAGAGTGACAGCACTTTTGAGAAGAGCCAACAAGATAGGCGAGACGGCAGATATACGTGAGGCCGGAGGCATTGTGATGGACAAGACAGCTCATACTGTGGCAATAGATGGGCAGAATATAGATTTAAGTGTAAAAGAATTTGAGCTTCTGGATTATTTTATGAATAACCGCGGCATTGCACTTTCAAGGGAAAGAATACTGGACAGTGTATGGAGCTATGATTATTTTGGTGATGCGAGAACCATTGATACGCATGTCAAAAAGCTTCGAAGCAAAATGGGTACGAAGGGAGATTACATTAAGACAGTATGGGGAGTAGGCTACAAGTTCGAGATATAAGAGGTGCATATTGATAGAAGCATTTACAAAAAGAAAAAGACCATTTTCCACACAGCTTACGGTTGTTTTTTCCATACTTGTGCTTTGCATGATGGGACTTTTCTGGCTTGCGAATAATACATTGTTGGAAAAGTATTATGTATACAACAAGGAAAAGGAAATGATTTCCGTGTACCGCATGGTAGACAAGGCAGCGATAGATGACAAGCTGTCGGATGAGAATTTTGCGGTGACACTTCAGAAAAAGTGTGTGAGTGCCAATATTGACACAGTGGTTTTCAACAAATATGGCAAGGTAATCATAGAGGGTGCGTCAGATAATGATGAGGTATTCAGGCTCCTTTTAGAGGCAAGCATGTCATCATATCCTGATGATTATCATGATATTAAGCTGACCAAAAAGAAGGATGAAAGACTTGGAACAGAGTATATAATAATAAACAACAGACTGGTTGACGGTAACTTTGTATACATGAAGACCCCGCTTGAGAGTATAAAGGAAAGCGTCGGCATATCCAACCGCTTCTTTGGAATATGCGGAATAGTAGCGGTTTTTGCGGGCTGCATGTTTGCATATGTTATTTCGCGAAGCATGACAAAGCCTATAAGGCGTATGACAGAGCTTTCCACGAAGATGGCGCAGCTTGATTTCGAGGCAAAATACAAGGATACAAAAAACAGTGCAAGTGAGGTCAGCGAGCTTGGCGAACATATGAATGAGCTTTCAAGGACGCTCGAACAGACCATATCAGACTTAAAGATTGCAAACAATGAATTAAAACGTGATATACAGAAAAAAGAAGAAATTGATGACATGCGCAAAGAGTTTTTATCCAATGTCTCACACGAGCTTAAGACACCGCTTGCATTGATATCCGGATATGCAGAGGGGTTACGAGAGGCTGTTAATGATGATGAGGAGAGCCGCAATTTTTATTGTGATGTCATTATGGATGAAACGGACAAGATGAACCGTATGGTAATGAAGCTGCTTTCACTCAACAAGCTTGAGTTTGGCAATGATGTGGTTGAGATGGGGCGTTTTGATCTCACGGAGGTGATTTCAGGTGTGATAGCCTCATCAGCTCTCCTTGCGCAAAAAAATAATGTCACACTGCAGTTTGATTATGACAAGCCGGTATATGTCAGCGGCGATATGTTCAAGATTGAGGAGGTTGTCACAAATTATATAAGTAATGCTATAAATCATTGCATCCGCGATGGAATCATTACGGTAAAATATATTATGACAGACAAGCTTGTCAGGGTGAGTGTATTTAATCCGGGAGAAGTGATTCCAAAGGAGTCGCTGGACAAAATCTGGACGAAGTTTTATAAGGTTGATAAAGCAAGAACCAGGGAATATGGGGGAAGCGGTATAGGTTTGTCCATTGTAAAAGCGATTATGGAGTCACATCACAGGGCATATGGTGTGGAAAATCATGATGATGGTGTGGAATTCTGGTTTGAACTTGAGTTATTTATTGCAAATAATAAATAAATATGGTACTATAAATAGAGATTAGGATAAAAGTCACAGAAAAGAGAATGGGTTATTGAAATGACAGGAAAACGAATTAAAATTATGGCTTCTGTGCTTGTTGCGGCAACGGTGATGACAGGCTGCGGAACCAAAATTTATGACATGACTGATGAAGAACAGCAACTGATTGTCAACTATTCAGCTTATGCTCTTTCAAAACATAATATTTATCAGCCGGATGGAATGACATCAGCCACAGAGTCTGAGACCGAGGAACAGGATACTTCTGCTACGGAAACAGAGACGGAAACTGCAGATGAGAAAACATCTGAAAAAACATCTGAAAAAACATCTGAGAAAACATCTGAGAAAACAGATACCGGGCAGGAAAATGGAAATTCCGGTCAGTCACAGCAGACTGCACAGGAAACAAAACCGACAATGCAGACAGTGTCACTTGCACAGGCTATAGGCTATGAGGGCTTAAGTGTGTCGTATGCGGGCCTGACAACGCAGGAAACCTACAAGGAGGGCAGCTATTATTCGATGGAGGCCGGTGCCGGGAATACCTATGCAGTGCTTAAGTTTACACTGAGCAATACGACGGGCGCCGATATGAATGTGGACCTTTTTACAAACACGGGAAAGTATAGGGCAGCATTTTCCGGCGGAAAGGAATATGAAGCAGAGGGCTCTTTCCTTACATATGCGCTTAATACATTTCAGGGAACAATTGCTGCCGGACAGTCTGTTGATGTGGTTTTGCTTTTTAAAGTGCCGCAGGACACAGTGTGTGACAGCGTGACAATGTCAGTTGAAAAAGATAATGTAAAAAATTTGATTGCTTTATAAAAAATGTGTTATACTTATAATAATTTAGAGGCGGAGGATATACTATGGATACAAACATACTTTTGGAATCAGGAACAAATGAGCTTGAGGTTCTCGAATTTACATTGGGAGACAATCATTATGGAATAAACGTGGCAAAGATCAGGGAAATACTTCAGTATATGCCTGTGACACCGGTTCCTAATACTCATCCAAGTGTAGAGGGAATATTCATGCCGCGAGACACGATGATTACGGTTATCAATTTAAAGAATTGCCTGGGGCTTCCGCAGACAGACGAAAAGGGACTTTTCATAATCACCAATTTCAATAAGCTCAACGTAGCATTTCATGTGGATCAGGTTATCGGAATACATAGAGTCTCATGGGAGAATATCATCAAACCGGATGAGACAATTTCAGGCGAGGATGGCAGTACAGCCACGGGTGTCATCAAGATGAATGACAGACTTATTGTTATTCTTGATTTTGAGGCGATAGTGGCATCTATCAGCCCGGAGACAGGACTCCGTGTCAATGACATAGAGCAGATGGAGGAAAGAGACAGAAGTGATGCTACCATTCTGATAGCTGAGGATTCAGCACTCCTTTCAAAGCTTATCACTGATTGCCTTAAGAAGTCAGGATATACAAAGCTTATAGTTACAGAAAACGGTCAGGAGGCCTGGGACAAAATCCGTCATATGAAGGCAGAGGGTGATGTACTTAAAAAGATTGATTGTATCATAACTGATATTGAGATGCCACTTATGGATGGACACAGACTTACAAAGCTTGTTAAGTCAGACCCTGAGCTGCGTGAGATTCCTCTTATTATTTTCTCTTCACTGGTTAACGAGGAGATGCGCAGAAAGGGCGAGCAGCTAGGAGCAGATGCCCAGCTTACTAAGCCGGAGATTGGACAGCTTGTGGATGCAATAGACAAGCTTCTTGACAGGCAATAATATTATTGAGCACTAAGGGGTGTGGCATAGGCTGCATCCCTTTAATGAGTTATAGATGGAGATTAAAATGAGCACTAAATCAAAAAGCACTAAATCAAAAACAGATAATTCATCAGAAAAGTATCTTGATAATCTGTTGAATTCTATATATGGGACTGACGACGGCAAAGGGGGCTCTTTGGTAGATCAGAGCGCTTTTCTTGAGCAGTTTGAGAACGAGCTGGAGAATGAGACATACGATGAGTATCTGTCTGAATTTGAAAAGGAGCTGGGCGATGATGATGCAAAGGCAGCCGGAAGGGCTATGGATATACAGACTCCGGCACCGGATGATAAGGATGAGTCTCTTGATGAGGTGCTGTCGGATTTTGACCGCAAGATGAAGGAGCAGGAAGAAATTCCGGATGACAGTGGGACATCTGCAGGGGAACAGTCTGTTGATATTGAAAAGAAACATTTAGAACAGGCTGTGGAACATTTTGAACCGGTTATCGATGCAAATAATGAGACTGATATAAAGCCGGAAGAACTGAAAATGGTTGATGAGATAGGTGAGCCGGATCTTGCGGGAAATGCATCAAATGATTTGCTGGATATTTTAGACAGTGATGATTTGAATAATATCGGCGAGCTTTTAGAGGGCAAGACAGATGATACAGGCGACGACATTGAAAGCTATGCGAAGTCGCAGATGCAGAGCAGGGAAACATCTGAGGGTGAAAGCAAAGATAAGCAGGACAAAAAGCCCGATAAGAAAAAAAGTGGATTTTTAAAGAAAATCATTGCATTTTTCACAAAGGAGCCGGGAGAGAATATTGAAGCTGTCTCAAACGGCGCCGAAGCAGATGCAAAGACTCTTTCTGATGAAAACCAGCAGATATTAGATGAGCTTGAAGCAACAGAAAAGAGAGAAAAGGCAAAGAACAAAAAGAAGGAAAAGAAAGAAAAAAAGCCGAAAAAAGAGAAAAAGCCCAAGGAAAAGAAAGAGAAGAAGCCTAAGGCACCGAAGGAAAAGAAGGAACGTACAAAGTGGGAAAAGGGACCGAAGCTTCCAAAGGGACCGGTAATTGTTATATGCATTCTGGTTGCATCCCTTGTTGTGCTTATTCTCATAAGTACAGCATTGTTTGGCAATGATTCGAAGCTTAAGGATGCGCAGGATACATATAATCAGGCTATTGCAGATGTGGGACAGAACAAGACAGAGTCAATAGAGCTCTACACTCAGGCATATAGCAGCTTAAGCGGATTAAAGCTCAAAGGGGAAGATGAGAACCTCTACAATAAGCTTTCGGTTCTTGCAGCAGTGTCAGGCAAGTATGATGCCTATAAGAGCTTTAGCGATTCTGGTTATGTAACCATGGCGGCAGATTCCTTAGTATGTGCGGCAGGCCGATGCGCTGAAAATGCAGATAATGCAAAGGAATACGGATGTGAGACACAGCTTGAGCAGCTTAAAAACATTATTTCTGATACCTTGAGCAGTCAGTATGGCTTATCATACGATGATGCCATTGCTCTGTATAATATAGATGATAGAGATGACTATACACTGGCACTGACACAGAAACTAAATGAATTAGGCATTAAAGAGGAGACAAAATGATATGATAGCAATCATCGATTACGGAGCAGGCAACCTGCGAAGCGTGGAAAAGGCACTTACAGCTATAGGTGAAGAGAGTATGGTGACCAGAGACAGGCATGAGATTTTAAATGCCGACAAGGTTATACTTCCGGGAGTCGGAGCTTTCGGAGATGCAATGGATTCGCTTAAAAAATATGAGCTTGACAAGGTGATTCACGAGGTTTGCGATATGAATAAGCCGTTTCTTGGCATATGCTTAGGACTTCAGCTTTTATTTGAGGGAAGCGATGAGAGTCAGGGTGTTGAGGGTCTTCATGTGCTTGACGGACAGATACTTCGCATACCTGATAAGGAGGGCCTTAAAATACCTCACATAGGCTGGAATTCACTCGATTTACAGAACAACGGAAGGCTTTTTAAAGGTCTTTCAAAGCATCCATATGTATATTTCGTACATTCGTACTATCTGAAGGCGGCTGATGAGGCAATCGTCACAGCAACAACAGAGTACAGCACACATATTCATGCGTCAGTTGAGAAAAACAATGTGTTCGCCTGCCAGTTCCATCCGGAGAAGAGCAGCACAGTCGGACTTTCGATACTTAAAAATTTTGCAGAGATAGGGGAGGCATAATATGTTTACGAAGAGAATAATCCCATGTCTGGATGTAAATAACGGACGTGTTGTGAAGGGCATAAATTTTGTCAATTTAAGAGATGCAGGTGACCCTGTTGAAATTGCGGCTGCGTATGATAAGGCAGGCGCAGATGAGGTGGTTTTTCTGGATATCACAGCGTCAAGCGACAACAGAAATACTGTTGTGGATATGGTCAGAAAGGTTGCTGAAAAGGTGTTTATACCGTTCACGGTGGGCGGTGGCATCAGAACAGTCGATGATTTTAAGGCACTGCTTAGAGAGGGTGCAGACAAGATTTCAATAAATTCAAGTGCTATAAACACACCGCGGCTTATCAGCGATGCTGCGGATAAGTTTGGAAGTCAGTGTGTGGTTGTGGCAATCGATGCAAGACGCCGTGCTGACGGAAGCGGTTGGAATGTATACAAGAACGGAGGCCGCATAGATACAGGTCTTGATGCCATTGAGTGGGCTATTAAGGCAAATGAGCTTGGAGCGGGAGAGATACTTCTTACAAGCATGGACTGTGATGGCACAAAGGATGGCTACGATATCGAGCTCACAAGGCTTATTGCCGATAATGTTTCGGTTCCGGTTATCGCATCGGGCGGAGCAGGTACAAAGGAGCATTTTTATGAGGCTCTGACAGAGGGAAAGGCAGATGCCGCACTTGCAGCTTCACTTTTCCACTACAAGGAGCTTGAAATTATGGATTTAAAGAATTATCTGGCAGATAAAGGTGTGTCGGTCAGAAGATAGGCGGTAGATGATATTATGAGTATGCTTGACGGTGAGTGGGCAAAGGCTGTGGGAGCCGAGTTTAAAAAACCGTATTACAGGGATTTGTACAATTTTGTGAGAGATGAATATGCCACACATGTGGTATATCCTCCGGCAGATGACATATTTAATGCCATGCATTTTACACCGCTTGACAAGGTGAAGGTGCTCATCCTCGGACAGGATCCGTACCACAATGTCAATCAGGCGCATGGACTGTCGTTTTCTGTGCTTCCGTCTCAGAAGGATATTCCACCATCACTGCAGAATATCTACAAGGAGCTTAACGACGATCTGGGCTGCGATATCCCGAATAATGGATACCTGAAGAAATGGGCTGACCAGGGAGTTTTGCTTTTGAATACAGTGCTTACCGTCAGAGCTCATCAGGCCAACTCACATCAGGGGCACGGCTGGGAGAAGTTTACGGATGCAATCATAGAGGCTGTAAATGAGCAGGACAGACCTATAGTGTATATGCTCTGGGGCCGTCCGGCGCAGTCGAAGATTCCTATGCTTACAAATCCAAAGCATCTGATATTGACAGCACCGCATCCAAGCCCGCTGTCGGCTTACAGAGGCTTTTTTGGCTGTAAGCATTTCAGTAAAGCCAATGAGTTTCTTAAGGAGC
Source organism: uncultured Agathobacter sp. (assembly GCA_934365945.1). Taxonomy (GTDB): domain Bacteria; phylum Bacillota; class Clostridia; order Lachnospirales; family Lachnospiraceae; genus Roseburia. Next base: position 26,961 of record CAKRNE010000014.1, read on the forward strand.
ATGGAGTGGAACCTGTTGACTGGCAGATAGAAAATATATAGAGGTGGGTAATATTGCCTCATATGTTAAATGGGCTGTAATCTCTGCTGGCCACACTGTTAGGTGTGAACAGTAATATTGGATTGGGTAACTACTGGGCAGATATTATCTTGACATAATCTGAGAAAGTGTCTATATTAAAAGTATATAGGAAGTAACGGATTACATATTTATCAAAGGAGTGATACTATGAGAGGAATAGGAATGTGGGATTCATCATCCATATCCACACTTTTTTCCGGTTTTAGCAGCAGTAGAAGCAGCAATGCAGCGTCTTCTTTTATAGCCAATATGGATATGACTACATATAGCGGTATTAGAAGTGGCAGCTATTTCAAGCTTCTCAAGTCATATTATGGAAATAACCTTAATTCAAAGGCCGAATCGCTTGTGTCATCATCTGTTTCCACATCCAAGGATTCAGCGAAGACACTTGCGTCTATCGAGTCAGAGTCAGAGGATATGGTAAAGTCGGCGCAGGCTCTTTACAAAAACAGCGGTAAGGACGATACAGATGCTACGTACAAGAAGGTGTCAGCTTTTGTGTCTGATTATAACAGTCTCATAAAAGCTGCGGATGATTCTGAGACAAAGCAGATTTCGAGAAAGCTTGAATCACTAAAATCACTTACAGATGTCAATGCAAAGTCGCTTGCGAAGGTTGGAATCACAGTGGATTCAAAGTCAGGTGAGTTGTCTGTGGACGAGGATACCTTTAAAAAGGCAGATTCGACCAAGGTTGATGCTCTTTTTAAGGGGAATGGCTCTTATGCCTACGCAGTGGCAAGCAAGGCTTCAATGCTTGAATATGCCGCAAAGAATGAGGCGGAAAAGACTAACACGTATGGCGCCAATGGAAGGTATACACAGACCTACAACAGTGGATATAATTATAATATGTTTTTATAGTTGCAGACAGGTTGGGGCATCCCGCTTATTTTGCGACTTAGCAGTTAATAAAAAGAAGCATCCCGGCTTGGGATGCTTCTTTTTAGTTAGCTATTAGTTGTCGTTTTCATCGTCCTCGCTCATTGAGTAGACCTGACGCTTACGTGCCATCTCGTCGCTCTCAAGATATTCGTCGTAGGTTGTGATCTTGTCGATCATTGAACCGTTTGGCAGGAATTCTATGATTCGGTTGGCGGTTGTCTGGACTACCTGGTGGTCACGGCAGGCAAAGAGGATTACTCCCGGGAACTTTATCATTCCGTTGTTTAATGCTGTGATTGACTCCATGTCGAGGTGGTCTGTAGGCTCATCGAACATGAGCACGTTGCTTCCCATGATCATCATGCGGGAGAGCAGTACACGAACCTTTTCTCCTCCGGAGAGTACTCGCATTTTCTTTACTCCATCCTCACCGGCAAAGAGCATACGGCCTAAGAAACCACGCACATATGTGGCATCCTTGATTTCTGAGTACTGTGTGAGCCAGTCAACGATGAGCTCATCAGTATCAAAGATTGTGGTATTGTCCTTTGGGAAGTAGGACTGGCTTGTTGTGACACCCCATTTATATGAGCCCTCGTCCGGCTCAAGCTCTCCGGCAAGGATTTTAAACAGAGTTGTTTTTGCAAGCTCGTTTCCACCGACAAATGCAATTTTGTCATCATGGTTAACTGTGAATGAGATATTGTCAAGTACCTTTACGCCATCGATGGTTTTTGAGATGCCCTCGACAAAGAGCACATCGTTTCCGATTTCACGCTCAGGACGGAAATCAATGTATGGATATTTACGGCTTGAAGGACGTATTTCATCAAGCTGGATTTTTTCAAGGGCACGCTTTCTTGATGTAGCCTGCTTTGATTTAGAGGCATTGGCAGAGAAACGCTGGATAAATTCCTGCAGCTCCTTGATTTTTTCCTCTTTCTTTTTGTTTGCTTCCTTCATCTGACGCACGATGAGCTGGCTTGATTCATACCAGAAATCGTAGTTTCCGGCGTAGAGCTGGATCTTACCGTAATCCATGTCAGCGATGTTGGTGCAGACCTTGTTGAGGAAGTATCTGTCATGGGATACAACGATGACTGTATTCTCGAAATTGATGAGGAATTCCTCAAGCCATGATATAGCATCAAGGTCTAAGTGGTTAGTAGGCTCATCGAGAAGCAGTATGTCAGGATTACCAAACAGTGCCTGTGCGAGAAGAACCTTGACCTTTACTGCACCCGGCAGGTCCGCCATCAGAGTGTAGTGATCCTCTGTAGGTACACCGAGACCGTTTAAGAGAGTAGCTGCATCAGACTCAGCGTTCCAGCCGTCCATATCGGCAAACTCAGCCTCAAGCTCACTTGCACGGATTCCGTCCTCGTCTGAGAAATCCTCCTTCATATAGATGGCTTCCTTCTCCTTCATGATATCATAGAGGCGCTTATTGCCCATGATAACAGTATCAAGTACTGTAAACTCATCGTACTTGAAGTGATCCTGCTGTAAGAATGACAGTCTCTGTCCCGGAGTTATTGCGATATCACCGCTTGTAGGCTCAAGCTGTCCTGAGAGAATCTTTAAAAATGTAGACTTGCCGGCACCGTTTGCACCTATAAGTCCGTAGCAGTTTCCCTCGGTGAATTTTATGTTGACATCCTCAAATAAAGCTTTTTTACCAATTCTTAATGTAATATTGTTTGCACTAATCATTTTGTCTTTATTCAATCCTTTCTTATTTAATAACCTGTTCGTTTCTGTAACACATCGTTTCTATTTTAACGTAAAACCAGTATTTTGCAAGTGTTTTACAGGCGATTTATAGCCATTGTGCCCTTTTGTACATAAATTTTACCTTGTTAATAAATAATTTAGGGTTTTTGTACAATGTATTGCTAAAAAAACTTGATTTTTTACATCATACAAACTAAACTATTATGTAGAGACATTCTGATTCATGTCTATAATTGAACATTTATTTTACAGGAGGAAATATCATGTCTAGAGCAAAACAGTCGATGGATGGAAATACCGCTGCCGCTCATGTAGCATATGCCTACACAGAGGTTGCAGGAATCTATCCTATCACACCTTCTAGCCCAATGGCTGATACAGTTGATCAGTGGTCAGCAGCAGGACAGAAGAACATTTTCGGAAGCACTGTAAAGGTAGTTGAGATGGAGTCTGAGGCAGGTGCCGCTGGTACAGTTCACGGATCTCTTGCAGCTGGTGCACTTACTACAACATTTACAGCTTCACAGGGACTTTTACTTATGATCCCTAATATGTACAAAATCGCAGGTGAGAATCTTCCTTGCGTATTTGACGTATCAGCTCGTACAGTATCTTCACATGCACTGAATATCTTCGGTGATCACAGTGATGTATATGCTTGTCGTCAGACTGGTTTCGCAATGCTTTGTGAGACAAATCCACAGGAGGTTATGGATCTTTCACCGGTTGCACACTGTGCAGCACTTGAGGGACAGGTTCCATTCATCAACTTCTTCGATGGATTCCGTACTTCTCATGAGATCCAGAAGATCGAGAAGTGGGATTATGAAGATCTCAAAGAGATGTGTCCAATGGATGCAGTTGCTGAATTCAGAGCACACGCTCTTAACCCAGAGCATCCAGCAGCTCGTGGATCGCACGAGAACGGAGATATCTTCTTCCAGCATAGAGAGGCATGTAACAAGTTCTATGATGAGCTTCCAGCAGTTGTTGAGAAGTACATGGACAAGGTTAATGCTAAGCTTGGTACAGATTACAAATTATTCAACTACTACGGAGCACCGGACGCTGATCGTGTAATCATCGCTATGGGTTCTATCAACGATGTAGCTGAGGAAGTAATCGACTACTTAACAGCAAAGGGAGAGAAAGTCGGACTCGTTAAGGTACGTCTTTACCGTCCATGGTCTTCAGAGGCTCTTCTTAATGCTATTCCAAAGACAGCAAAGAAGATCGCTGTATTAGACCGTACAAAGGAGCCAGGATCACTTGGTGAGCCATTATACTTAGACGTTGCTACAACACTTCGTGAAGCAGGAATGAACGATGTTGTATTAGTAGGCGGACGTTACGGATTAGGATCTAAGGATACACCACCTTCTTCAGTATTCGCTGTATATACAGAACTTGAGAAGGATGCTCCTAAGCACAGATTTACAGTTGGAATCGTGGATGATGTTACAAATCTTTCACTTCCAGAGGTTAAGCCAGCTCCTATCACATCTGCACCTGGTACAAAAGAGTGCAAGTTCTGGGGTCTCGGCGGAGATGGTACTGTAGGTGCTAACAAGAACTCTACAAAGATCATCGGTGACCACACAGACAAATACATCCAGGCATACTTCCAGTATGACTCAAAGAAGACTGGTGGTGTTACAATTTCTCACTTGAGATTTGGTGACAACCCAATCAGAAGCCCATACTACATCAACCAGGCAGACTTCGTAGCATGCCACAACCCTGCATACGTTATCCAGGGCATGAAGATGGTTCAGGATGTTAAGCCGGGCGGAGTATTCATGATCAACTGCCAGTGGTCAGATGAAGAGCTTGCTCATCACCTCAACGCAGATGCTAAGAAATATATTGCTGACAACAACATTCAGCTTTACACAATCAACGCTATCGACAAGGCTATCGAGATCGGAATGGGTAAGAGAACTAACACAATTCTCCAGTCTGCATTCTTCAAGCTCGCTGATGTAATGCCAATCGACAAGGCTATTGAGTTCATGAAGGCTGCTGCTAAGAAGTCATACTCAAAGAAGGGTGACGCAGTAGTAGAGATGAACTACAAGGCTATCGATGCCGGTGTTGACGCTGTACATAAGGTAGAGGTACCAGAGTCTTGGAAGAATCCTGAGGCAGATGCTCCTAAGGCAGAGCGCACAGGACGTCCAGAGGTTGTTAAGCTTGTTAACGAGCTCCTTGATCCTATCGCTAAGATGGATGGAGACAGCCTTCCGGTTTCAGCATTCGCTGACAAGGCAGACGGACAGTATGTAACAGGTGCTTCTGCATACGAGAAGAGAGGAACAGCCGTTACAGTTCCACAGTGGGATCCAGAGAAGTGTATCCAGTGTAACAACTGTGCATTTGTATGTTCTCACGCTACAATTCGTCCATTCTTACTTACAGATGATGAAGTAAAAGCAGCTCCTGACAACATGAAGGTTGCTGATATGAAGCCAAAGGCAGGCGCTTACAAGTATACAATGAGCGTATCTCCACTTGACTGTATGGGATGTGGTGAGTGTATCACAGTTTGTCCTACAGCAGCTATCTCAATGCAGCCACAGGAGTCTCAGGCAGCAGAGCAGCCAGTATTTGATTACTTAGTAGCTAACGTTTCTAAGAAGACAGATGCCGGAATGGTTGATACAACACCTAAGGGATCACAGTTCAACCAGCCACTCCTTGAGTTCTCAGGCTCATGTGCAGGATGTGCTGAGACATCTTACGCTAGACTTATTACACAGCTCTTCGGTGAGCAGATGTACATCTCTAACGCAACAGGATGTTCTTCTATCTGGGGTAACCCGGCAGCTACATCACCATACACAGTAAATATCAACTCTAAGAAGGGACCAGCTTGGTCTAACTCACTCTTCGAGGATAATGCTGAGCATGGTTTAGGTATGGAAGTTGGACAGAGATATCTCCGTGACCAGGCTATCGAGCTTGTTAAAGAGATCGCTGCATCAGACAAGGCTACAGCTGAGTTCAAGGCAGCAGCAGACAAGTTCCTTGAGACAAAGGACGACACAAAGGCAAACGTTGAGCCAACAACAGCTCTTATCGCAGAGTTAGAGAAGGCAGCAGCAGCCGGATGTGAGAAATCTAAAGAAGTACTTGCTAAGAAGGATTACCTCGGAAAGAAATCTGTATGGATCTTCGGTGGTGACGGATGGGCATATGATATCGGTTTCGGTGGATTAGACCATGTACTTGCTTCTGGTGAGAACGTAAACGTAATGGTATTCGATACAGAGATGTACTCTAACACAGGTGGACAGGCTTCTAAGGCTTCTAACATCGGTGAGGTATGTCAGTTCGCAGCAGCTGGTAAAGAGACAAGCAAGAAGTCACTTTCAGAGATCGCTATGAGCTACGGATATGTATACGTTGCACAGATCGCTCTTGGAGCAAACCCAGCACAGGCTGTTAAGGCTATCACAGAGGCTGAGGCTTATCCGGGACCATCACTCATCATCGGATACGCACCTTGCGAGCTTCACGGTATCGCTAAGGGTGGTATGAACCACTGCCAGGATGAGATGAAGAAGGCTGTTAAGGCTGGATACTGGAACCTCTTCTCATTCAACCCTGCACTTAAGGCTGAAGGAAAGAATCCATTCACTCTTACATCAAAGGCCGGCGACGGATCTTACCAGGAGTTCCTTAACAACGAGGCACGTTATACTCGTCTTATCAAGCCATTCCCAGAGAGAGCAGAGAAACTCTTTGCTAAGTCTGAGGAGACAGCTAAGGCACGTTATACACACCTTGAGAAACTCGTTAAATTATACGGAGAGGACTAATTCATTAGTCACGGTATGTATTTTATCCCACAGGGCATATGCCCTGTGGGATTTTTTGTTATTACCCCATATTTCGTGGTTTTTTTGTTTACAAATACAATATGTAATGGTACAATATTTTTGTTAATTGGATTTTATATCCGTTGGAGGAAGATAAATGTCAGGCATATTGGATAGACGCTCAAGACGATTTGTGGGCTCGGAGTCAAACGAGAGAGTATTGACAGCCAGAGTGGCGAGAGACGATATAAACCGTGGAGAGAAAATACAGGGAAAAATGCAGGAAAAAGTGGATAAAGACGATTTTTTAATAACCCAGATAGATGAGTTTCGTGAGAAAGCTAAGCGTCTGCAGGAGATGCTCAACACAAAGGAGACGAAGGCGAAGGAGCTTTCAAGCATTGTTGAGGAGCGTGAGGCAAAGGCTGATGAATTACAGCAGATATTAGATGAGCGACAGGCAAAGGCCGATGGAATTACAGCACAGGTTGCAAAGCAGATAGATGTGCTGATTGAGAGTGTTCATGAGAAGATGGCAGAGATTGAAAGCTCCATGAACGCTAATATGAACAGCCTTGGGAATTCGATTAATGCTAATATGGACAGTCTTGGGAATTCAATTAATGCCAATATGGATAATCTGGGCAGTTCAATGTCGGGACAGATAGGTAATATGGGACAGTCTCTTGGCAGTGAGATTTCAGGAATCAGTCAGAATATAGGCAGTAATTTTGATTTTGGTGATACATTAGAGCAGACGAGAAGAATTACCGAGGAAGGAACCGCAGCGGTCACAACAGCAGTAAATGAGGCCAATGAGCATATGCTTCAGTCACTTACCGAGCTTAATGATCAGCTGGTAGCCATAAAGGCGGAGCTTTCCGATAAGGTACATACCGAGAATGTCAAGTGCTTTAGAAATATACAGGATCTGTTCAAGGTTATGGGAGATAAGGTAGATACAGTATCTGAGCTCGAAAAGCAGGTTGGTACAACAAAAACCTTTGCGATCATTTCAGCGGTGCTTGCAATAATCAATACATTTGGATTTGTTGCAATAGCATTGTATATTTTGGGTTTCTTCAGTTCAATTTTTTAATAGATTATAATGATATGGGTGGTGCAGTTTTCTATGAGAAAATTGCACCATATTTTGGCATTTTCATAAATAAATCCAAAGACTGGGGCTAACCGGTTACACTAGATATAACACAGAGAGGAATAGTACATGGCAAAAAAGATTGTAAGAGTTGTTGGACATAAAAATCCAGACACAGATTCTATTTGTGCGGCAATAGCATATGCAAACCTTAAATCACAGATAGATGATACAATGGAATATATACCAATGAGAGCGGGCAGTGTCAGTGCGGAGACAGCATTTGTGCTGGATTATTTCAAGGCTGATACACCTGCGCTTTTGAAGGATGTTGGAACACAGATAAAGGATATACATATCAGAAGGACTGAGGGCGTCAGCAGCAATTTGTCCATGAAAAAAGCATGGGAGATGATGAAAATACTTAATGTAGTCACTCTTCCGGTTGTAAATAAGAGGGACAAGCTTGAGGGTCTAATTGTGACAAGTGATATCGCAAAGTCGTATATGGATGTATATGACAACACTATTCTGGCAGAGGCGAGGACTCAGTACAGGAATATCATAGAGACCTTGGATGGCAAGATAGTGGCCGGTAATGAGCATGGCTATTTCGTAAAGGGTAAGGTCGTAGTGGGAGCCGGCACACCTGACACCTTAAAGAGTGATGTGGCGGAGGATGATCTGGTCATCATCTCAGACCGCGAGGAGTCACAGCTTATCTGTATTGAGGCAAACTGCAGTTGTATCATCGTGACTAACGGCTTTGATATATCAAAGGAAGTTATAAATGCTGCAAATGCAAAGGATGTGGTGGTAATAAGCACACCTTATGATATTTTTACGGCAGCACGTCTTATAAATCAGAGCATGCCAATTAAGTCATTTATGACAAAGGAGAATCTCATTCATTTTGATTTGGATGATTATGTGGATGATGTACGTGATACCGTTTCAAAAATCCGTCACAGGGATTTCCCGATACTTGATGAGAATCAGAATTACGTTGGAATGTTCTCACGTAGAAATTTGATGAACGCAAGGAAAAAACAGGTGATACTTGTGGATCACAATGAGACCTCGCAGGCAGTGGCCAATATTGAGGAAGCTGAGATTCTTGAGATAATTGATCACCACAGAATTGGTTCTCTTGAGACAATCGGACCTGTATATTTCAGAAACCAGCCGCTTGGATGTACCGGTACCATAATCTATCAGATGTATATGGAAAAGGGAGTGGTGGTTACTCAACAGATGGCGGGACTTATGTGCGCAGCAATACTCTCTGACACACTGGTATTCCGTTCACCTACATGTACCCCGGTTGACAAATCTACAGCGCTTATACTTGCAGAGATTGCGCAGATAGATGTGGATGAGTTTGCCCAGAAAATGTTTGAGGCCGGAAGTAACTTTGCAAACAAGACAGAAGAAGAAATATTAAATCAGGATTTTAAAATCTTCCATTCAGGAGATTACACCTTTGGAGTGTCACAGATTTCTGCACTTTCCAGGACAGAGCTGGATAAGGTACAGGCGAGAGTGGTGCCTCTGCTTGACAAGATGCAGGTGGAAAAACAGCTTGATATGCTCTTCGTTATGCTCACTGATATACTTAATGAGTCTACATATCTCATATACAGTGGTGCAGAGGCAGCGTCAATAGCAGCTTCGGCATACAATCAGCCACAGAGTAAGGATGGGATTATGCTTAAGGGTGTGGTATCCCGCAAGAAGCAGCTCATACCTGAGCTTATAAATGTGATTAACGAGAGATAATAACTATAGGCAAATGAAATAAAAGCTTCCGGTTGTATACCGTGAAGCTTTTATTTATGTGTAGGTGTAGAGTTGAATTGCTTGCGGTATGCACGGATAAATGATGAATAGCTTCCAAATCCACAGGCATCGCAGGCAGAAGACACACTGCATCCGTCACGAATCATATCGCGTGCGAGAAGCAGGCGCTTTGTTGTGATATAAGAGCCTATGGTGCAGCCGGTTTCTTCCTTGAAGGTGTGCATCAGGTGATACCTGCTCACATAGAATTTATCTGCGAGTTCATCAATACTTATGTGATTTGTTAAATTCTTATTTAAGAAATCTAAAATCTCTACAATTTTTTTGTTTGAGGAAAATGTGTTAATATACTCGATGCCACCATGCAGGGTGATACGATTGAGCTGTATCAGAAACTCTAAAAACAGGAGCTTTTGGTACAGCTCATTTGCATATTCATTGGTTTCTTTAAGCGTAGAGTCGAGTCCTTTGATTGTATCAGCCAGGCGGCTGTCCTTAGTCGCAGCGAGTCTTAGCACATGTGACTGGTTGGCATAGGCCTGCTTGAAACAGCATGCAAGGTCATAGCCCTTACTCACATAATCGTCAATAAGCTGCTGGGAAACATATATAATGATTCTCTCATAAATTGAATCATCATTTAATATTGGTTTATGTACCTCGCCGGCATTGACAAGCACGATATCATTTTCTTTAAGGTCATAGCTTCGTCCCTCAATGCAGTAGGATACATTGCCACGCAGATGAATCAGAATTTTGTGGAAATCATGATAGTGGAAATCTATATTCAGCTTGTGCTCGTCTTTTAGATGAAATATTTTAAAGGGCTCCGTCAGGTAGCCTGTTTTTGCATAATTTGAATCCATACTATGCTCCTTTGATAATAAGATGTTAATATTTACAAATTTGAATGATAAACAGAGATTAATCTGTATTCCATTAATCTGTATTAAGCATAATCTATAACAGCACAAAACGCAATATAAAACGCACAAAATGCTATAGAAAAACCGGAAAGTGCGCTGTATAATATAATAAACGTAGCTATTCAGAACAATATAAAAAACCAATAACGAGGTGACCACTATGAAATTTACAAAAATGCACGGCTGTGGAAATGATTATGTATATGTAAACCTGTTTGAAGAAAAGCTAGATGACCCGGCAAGGGTGTCAATATATGTCAGTGACAGACACTTTGGAATAGGCTCAGACGGACTCATCACAATAGGTCCGTCCGACAAGGCTGATTTTAGAATGAGAATATATAATGCAGATGGCTCAGAAGCTGAGATGTGCGGAAACGGCATACGCTGCGTGGCAAAATATGTGTATGACCATAAGCTTACTGACAAGACGCAGATATCGGTTCAGACAGGCGCCGGCATCAAATATCTCACACTATATGTGGAGGATGGAAAGGTATCACAGGTGCGCGTGGATATGGGTGAGCCTATTCTGACACCGGGGGATATTCCGGTGGTGAAGGCAGACGGAAGTGCTTATGATGATGAATACAGGGTGATAGATGAGCCGATTTCTGTGGGCGAAAGAAAATGGCGCATGACCTGTGTTTCAATGGGAAATCCTCACGCAGTAGTGTTTGTCGATGATGTGGCAGGCTTTGAACTTGAGAAATATGGTCCGCTTTTTGAAAATCATAAGATGTTTCCAAAGCGCACCAACACGGAGTTTGTAGAGATACTTTCAAGGAATGAGGCAAAAATGCGAGTATGGGAGAGGGGAAGTGCAGAGACATGGGCCTGCGGTACAGGAACCTGTGCGACAGTCATGGCATGCATACTCAACAAAAAGACCGAAAACAAGGTGCTCGTGCATCTAAGAGGCGGAGATCTGACTATTGAGTATATACCTGAAACCAATCATGTGTTTATGACGGGCCCTGCTACAGAGGTGTTCTCGGGAGAGATTGATATCAGATAGATTGATATAAGACTCTTTAAGAAACAAAATCAACAGAAAATATAATACCAAAAATATAATAAAAATATTGGAGAAAAGAAAATGAAGCTTGAAAAATTACTTGAAAGAATTGATTATAAAGTATTAGCAGGAAGCACAGATATAGAGATTTCCACACTCGTGTACGATTCGCGTAAGGTGGAGAAGGCATCTGTATTTGTGTGCATATCCGGAGCTGTGTCAGATGCGCATGATTTCATCCCTGATGTGGTGAAAAAAGGTGCAGCCGCTGTGGTTGTCGAAAAAGATGTGACTCCTATCGACGGGGTGACATATATTAAGGTAGATGATACAAGGCTTGCACTTGCATGCATGTCAGCAGCCTATTTTGATTATCCGGCTGAGAAAATCAAGACTATCGGTATTACAGGTACAAAGGGTAAGACCACAACCACATATATGGTAAAGTCTATTCTTGAGTCAGCCGGCATAAAGACGGGACTTATCGGTACAATAGAGTCCATCTGCGGTGACAGGAAAATCCCATCAGCAAATACCACACCTGAGTCATACAGAGTCCAGGAGCTGTTTAAGGAGATGGTGGATGAAGGACTTGATGCGGTCGTTATGGAGGTGTCATCGCAGGCACTCATGCTTCACAGAGTATCGGGCTTTACCTTTGATATCGGTGTATTTACAAACCTTGAGCCGGACCATATCGGAGAGCATGAGCACAAGGATTTCGCAGATTACATGCATTGCAAGAGCCTTTTGTTCAGACAGTGTAAGCTTGGTATCTTTAACGGTGATGATGAGCACTTAGAGGGTATTATGAAGGGACACACATGTCAGGTGGAGACCTATGGCTACAGGTCCACAAACAATCTGGTAGCAGAAAATGTCGAGCTTAAAAAGGAGCATGGAGCACTCGGTGTGAAATACCATGTATCAGGACTTCTCGATTTTGATGTGGAGGTCAATGTGCCGGGCAAATTCTCAGTGTACAATTCACTCACAGCCATTGCCATCTGCCATCATTTTAATGTAGATAAAAAGGCAATCGAGGAGGCTCTTCATCATGTGAGCGTAAAGGGCAGAATAGAGATTGTTCCTGTAACAAAGAGATATACACTTATGATTGATTATGCGCACAATGCAATGGCGCTTGAGAGCCTTCTGACCTCGCTTAAGGAGTATGAGCCGGGCAGACTTGTATGCCTGTTTGGCTGTGGCGGAAACAGGGCAAAGTCACGCCGTTATGAGATGGGAGAGGTATCATCTAAGCTTGCAGATCTGACTGTTGTCACATCAGATAATCCAAGAGATGAGGAGCCTATGGACATCATCAATGATATTTTACAGGGAGTACACAAGGCTGACGGAGAGTATGTGACAATTCCTGACCGTAAGGAGGCTATCAGATACTGCATGGAGAATGCAAAGGATGGCGATATCATAGTGCTTGCAGGAAAGGGCCACGAGGATTATCAGGAGATAAAAGGTGTGAAGCATCACATGGATGAGAGAGAATTAATTGCTGATATAATAAAAGAAAATCCTGATATCAGGCTCTAATGTTTTAGTATAGGTTAAATAGTTTAGTATAAAATATTTCAGTATTAAATAGCTCAGTGTAATAGTTCAGTGTAATGGTTCAGTACAAATAGTGTATTTGGGAGGTATATATGTCTCTGTTTAAGGGCGCCGGAGTAGCGCTAATTACTCCTTTCAATGAGGATAACAGTGTAAACTATGAAATGCTTAAGATGCTGGTGAAAAGGCAGATAGACGGTGGCACTGATGCAATTATTGTGTGTGGCACCACGGGTGAGCCTGCCACCATGACAGAGGAAGAAAAGATTTCGGTAATAAAATGTGTGGTCGATGAGACCGCCGGACGGATTCCTGTAATAGCGGGAACAGGTGCCAACTGCACACAAAATGTGATAGATTTCTCACAGAAGGCAGAAAAGCTTGGTGTAGACGGTCTGCTCGTTGTCACTCCTTACTATAATAAAGCCACACAGAATGGTCTTTATGCTCATTATGCAGCGATAGCAGGCTCGGTTGGGCTTCCAATCATCATGTATAACGTACCTTCGCGCACGGGCTGCAATATACTGCCGCAGACTGCTGCAAGGCTTGGCAGGGATTTCGACAATATCGTGGGAATCAAGGAAGCAAGTGGCAATATATCGCAGGTTGCAAGGCTTAAAAAGCTGGCAGGAGATGACCTTGATATCTATTCCGGGAATGATGACCAGGTCATTCCAATACTCTCACTCGGTGGAATCGGTGTGATATCAGTGCTGTCTAATGTAATGCCGACTGCGGTGCATGATATGGTAATGGAATACCTTGATGGAAATATTAAATCAGCACTTGATATCCAGCTTAAATACCTGGATTTAATAGAAGCACTGTTTTGCGAGGTGAATCCGATTCCGGTAAAGGCTGCTATGAAGCTTTTGGGATATGATGTGGGAGGACTTCGTCTGCCACTCACTGAGCTTGAAGCTGCAAACCGGTCAAGGCTTAAAGAAAGTCTGGAAAAACTAAAGGAAAATTAGTGGATATAAAAGGGTATTAAAGGATAATTAAAGAAAAATTAAAGAATAAATTAACATATGGGAAAACAAAATTGGAAGCCGGGAAATATGCTAAACCCGGTGCCGGCTGTGATGGTAAGTGTCACTGACAAGGCCGGAAATAACAATATAATAACAGTGGCATGGGCGGGGACGGTGTGCACCAATCCGCCTATGCTTTCAATATCTGTAAGGCCGGAGCGCTTTTCTTATAACATGATTAAAGAAACCGGAGAGTTTGTGGTGAATCTGACCACAGAGGAGCTGCTTAGAGCCTGCGACTACTGCGGAGTGAAGAGCGGCAGGGATGTGGACAAATTTAAAGAGCTGCACCTGACACCGCTTGCGATGCAGCATGTGTCAGCAGTCGGAATATCAGAAAGCCCGGTAAATATTGAGTGCAGGGTAAGAAAGAGTGAGGAGCTCGGAAGCCATACAATGTTTATAGCAGATGTTGTCGGTGTGACAGTGGACGATAAATACATGGACGAGACCGGGAAGTTTCATATCAATGATACCGGTCTTGTGATGTACTCACACGGAGAGTATTTTGGCTTCGGAGATAAGCTCGGCAGCTTTGGCTACTCTGTAAGAAAAACAAAAAAATAATTTATCGAAGCAGCATATCCATGAGGTATGCGTACACATCCTCGTTCTGATTCTTCCAGTTGCTGCATATGGCCTCAGCCTGCTCCTTTGTGCCGACTGAGAGAGTCAGGTCGATGATAGTTGTGCTCTCAGAGCGCACCTGACAGCGTACCGCATACTTGTGGTCGGTTGTCCTGTAATAGTCGGCAAGAATAGAGTTTTCCTGTCTGAACTCGAGCTTGTTGTCGGTAAAGAAGCTCTTTACATCAGACTCGATACCATCTGTAATCTTGTCCTTGAAGAAACCAAGCGTCTCTTTTCCGGCGGCAGTCAGAGTGTACTGCGTATTGGAATGAGTAGATTCAAAATTAATTAAATCAGCATTTACTAAATCACCGATGACCTCCTGTACACGGAAGTAGTCGGTGTATTCTTTTTCCAAAAAGAAATTGGAAATCTGGGTGTTTGACAGCGGAAAGCCCGCCTTGTCGAGCATGTATAAAATTGTCAGCTTATATATGGTAAATGGCTCTGCCATGATTTCCTCCTTTAAAACAAGTTTAATCGTCCCTGATATGTGTCCCTGACTTCAAATCTTTTATTGATTGTGTTTAGAACCCGTTTTTTATCTGTGCTCCAAAGAGGGGCAACAAGTAAAGAGCGTGGTCCGTCACCGGTCATGCGATGGATAACCATATCCTTGGGCAGTCTTTCTATACAGTCTACCACAAAGTCACAGTAATCATCCAGCGTAAAAAGCTCAAATGGCTGTTGAATATACATATCAGCCAGTGGTGTGCCCTTTAGCACATGAAGCAGCTGCAGCTTAACCCCGAAAATACCGCTTTTGGCAACAAAATCAACGGATTCAAGCATCATTTCCCGTGTCTCATGTGGAAGCCCCAGTATGAGATGTGCAATGACCTTGATCCCACGGCGTTTAAGCTCATCAGTCACAGCTATGAAATCATCAACGCAGGTATGGGTGTTCATGGCATCAAGAGTAGATTGATGGATGGTCTGAAGACCCAGCTCTACCCAGACCGGCTTTATGCGGTTTAATTCTGAGAGCAGATCATATATTTCAGCAGAAAAACAGTCGGTTCTTGTACCGATGGACAGTACAGCGATGGATGGATCTTCTATTGCTTCATAAAATATGCGCCGTAAGTAATCTACGGGCGCATATGTGTTGGTAAAAGCCTGAAAATATGCGATGAAATGCTCACAGCGGCTCTTTGAAGCCACTTTTTCTTTGGCGACAGAAAGCTGCTCCTTTATAGAAAGGCTGCGGTCTGCCGCAAAATCACCGGAGCCACCGGCGCTGCAGTACAGGCATCCAAGCGATGAGAGAAAGCCGTCACGGTTTGGACAGGTCATGCCTCCATCTAAAGAGAGCTTGTAGAGCTTTTCACCGAAGGTATCACGGCAGTAGCTGTTGAGTGAATAGTATCTCATTAGATTAGATATGTGACTTTACAGCCTCGCTGACAACAGCGGCAACACGAGGATCAAATGCCTCAGGCATAATAAAATCATCATTTAATTCTTCGTCTGAAACAAGACCGGCCAGTGCTTCTGCGGCAGCAAGCTTCATTTCCTCAGTAATCTGTGTGGCACGTCCTTCGAGAGCACCCTTGAAGATTCCTGGGAAAGCAACCACGTTGTTTATCTGGTTAGGGAAATCACTTCTTCCGGTTCCGACCACTCTGGCACCTGCAGCCTTTGCCACATCAGGCATAATCTCAGGAACAGGATTTGCCATGGCAAAAAGAATAGCATCTTTATTCATGGAAGAAACCATCTCTGCTGTGACGATATTTGGAGCAGAAACACCAACGAATATGTCAGCACCCTTTAAAGCGTCTGCAAGAGTACCCTGTGCATTTTCAAGGTTTGTAACCTCTGTCATTTTCTGCTGCATCCAGTTGAGATTTGGGTAGTCCTTTCCTATGATGCCTAAACGGTCACACATGGTCACATGTGTAAAGCCGTATGTCAGAAGAAGCTTTGTGATTGCAACACCTGCTGAGCCTGCACCGTTTACAACAACCTTACAGTCCTCTTTCTTTTTGCCGGTCAGGCGAAGAGAGTTGATGATACCTGCGAGCACGACGATGGCAGTTCCGTGCTGGTCATCGTGGAATACAGGAATATCGAGCATCTCTTTAAGCCTCTCCTCAATCTCAAAGCAGCGAGGAGCGGAGATATCCTCCAAGTTAATTCCGCCGAAGCCCGGTGCGATATTTTTGACTGCGGCAATAATCTCCTCAGTGTCCTGTGTGTCCAGACAGATAGGAACTGCGTTTACGTTGCCAAACTCCTTGAAAAGTACGCATTTGCCCTCCATAACAGGCATAGCAGCGTAAGGTCCGATATTTCCAAGACCGAGCACAGCACTTCCGTCTGATACTACGGCAACAGTATTTGCCTTCCAGGTGTATTTGTATGCAGCCTCCTTATCCTCGGCAATGACCTTACAAGGCTCAGCAACACCCGGAGTGTATGCGATTGCCAGATCCTCCCTCGAATTAACCTTTGATTTGGCGATGGTTTCGAGCTTTCCGTTCCACTCTTCGTGGCATTTCAGTGCTTTTTCTTTATTATCCATGGTAATTCTCCCTCTAAAAATTCTTTTGATTAATCATAACATTGCAGGTAATTTAAATCAAGTGACTAAAAATATGAATAAAGTGCTTTATATTTTAAACATTATGGTGTATAATACATTCATTAGTAATTCAAAAACAGTCGATTCAGGCGTTAAATCCCACGAATGAAAGTACATATTCATGATATTTACATATGAATATAGTGAATGAATCAAATTAATTTAATTATTTATTTAATAGAGGAGACCATCATATGGAACAGATGAGAGAAAAATATGAAAGTCTTTCGGCATTTGTGCTTAAAGATCTGGCAAAAGCAAGAGGTCTTAAGGGTATCTCTTCCCTGAAAAAGGGACAGATTATAGACAGAATGGTCGAGGAGGACGAGAGAGAAGCAAAGGAGGCCGCTGCAAACGGTATATCCGAGGAGGACAGAGTCAGCTCATTCAGGGATGATTATGCGGCACTTGACAGTGGAGAGGAGGCTTCAGGCATTCTTGAGGTTATGCCGGAGGGCTTTGGCTTCATCCGTTGTGAGAATTATATGCCGGGAGACCATGATATATACGTGGCACCTTCACAGATCAGACGTTTCAACTTAAAGACCGGAGATATCATCAAGGGAAATACCAAGGTCAAGTCAGATAGAGAAAAGTTCCAGGCACTTTTATATGTGACCAGTGTCAACGGCTATACTCCGGCCGAGGCCCAGAGTCGTACAAGCTTTGAGAATCTGATACCTATATTCCCTGACGAGAGGCTTCGTCTGGAGAGAAAGGGAGCCAGTGTCGCAATGAGAGTTGTAGACCTTATCTCACCTATAGGTAAGGGACAGCGAGGAATGATCGTGTCACAGCCTAAGGCAGGAAAGACAACCTTGCTTAAGGAGGTTGCAAAGTCAGTAAAGGCTAACAATCCTGAGATACATCTCATAATTCTTCTTATTGATGAGAGACCGGAGGAGGTCACAGATATCAAGGAGGCAATAGAGGGAGATAATGTCGAGGTTATTTATTCCACATTTGATGAGCTCCCGGATCACCACAAGAGAGTATCAGAGATGGTTATAGAGAGGGCAAAGCGTCTTGTAGAGCATGGACAGGATGTAATGATTCTCCTTGACAGTATCACAAGACTTGCAAGAGCCTACAATATGACAGTTCCGCCATCAGGCCGTACACTTTCGGGTGGACTTGACCCGGCAGCCCTTCATATGCCAAAACGATTTTTCGGTGCAGCCCGCAATATGCGAAACGGCGGCAGTCTCACAATCCTTGCAACAGCACTTGTTGACACAGGAAGCAAGATGGATGACGTGGTATTCGAGGAGTTCAAGGGAACAGGTAACATGGAGCTTGTGCTCGACAGAAAGCTTTCAGAGAAGAGAATCTTCCCTGCCATAGATATAGTAAAATCAGGAACAAGGCGTGAGGATCTGCTTTTAGATGAGGATGAGCAGGCAGCAGTTGACAATATGCGTAAGGCATTCAACAGTATGCGCTCTGATGAGGCGGTTGAGAATGTACTCAACATGTTTGCACACACAAAGAGCAACAAGGAATTTGTCAATCTGGTAAAGAAAAACAGAATTTTATAAAAATGTCTTGCAATTGGCAGATTCATATGCTACAATAACTAAGCTGTTTATCGGGATGTAAACGGACGCAACGTGTCGCTCTTGCAGCAAGTATCATATGCGGATCGGGCATACGGGTATAAAGAGTGAAGCTATAGAAATACGATAAGAATATAAAAGAGGTGAAAATCATGAGAGAAGGAATCCATCCAGATTATTATCAGGCAACTGTTACATGTAACTGTGGTAACACATTCGTTACAGGATCTACAAAGCCGGAGATCCACGTAGAGATTTGCTCAAAGTGCCATCCATTCTACACAGGTCAGCAGAAAGCTAACCAGGCTCGTGGACGTATTGAGCAGTTCAATAAGAAATATGGTATGAAATAGAATCATATAGTTACTTGAAAGGTTGAGGTTGCAATATACCTCAACCTTTTTTGGAATATAGAGAGGTTTTATGAAGTATTCAGGTATTGGCGGTCAGGCTGTCATGGAGGGCGTAATGATGCAGAATAAGGACACATACGCCGTAGCAGTGAGGAAGCCTGACCATGAGATAGATGTCAAAGTGTCAAAACGCAAGAATTCAAAGACACTTGACGCAGTTAGAAAGATTCCTATTTTAAGAGGTGTGGTAAGCTTTGTCGATTCGCTTTATCTGGGCATGAGCACATTGATGTATTCAGCGTCTTTTTTCGAGGATGAGGATGATGAAAGCACATCTGCTTCAAAGAAAAAGGACAAGGAAGAGGCTCTCACAGAGGAAGAAAAGGCAAAAAGGGCTGCCAAAGAAAAGAAGCAGGAGAATGCCATGCTTGGTGGTACAGTGGTGCTGTCAATTGTCATAGCGCTCGCACTGTTTTTTGCACTGCCGTATTTCCTTTCGGGGCTCTTTAAAAAGGTGATAAGCTCACAGATGCTCATAGCATTCATAGAGGGGGTTATCAGACTGGCAATATTTTTAGGATATATAGCAATCATATCGCTTACACCTGACATTAAGCGTACATTTATGTATCACGGCTCTGAGCATAAGTGTATCAACTGCATAGAGCATGGGCTTCCGCTTACCGTGGAAAACGTGAGAATAAGCTCAAAGCATCACAAGCGCTGCGGCACAAGCTTTCTGCTTATAGTAATGCTCATAAGCATACTGTTTTTCATGTTTATCCGTGTGGATTCAAAGCCGCTGCAGTTATTGCTGCGACTTGTGCTTATTCCTGTAATCGCAGGGGTATCTTATGAGTTTATCAGACTTGCGGGCAGATATGACAACCCGGTTGTAAACCTGCTCAGTGTCCCGGGGCTCTTGATGCAGCGCATGACCACAAAGGAGCCGGATGATGAAATGATTGAGGTGGGCATCGCATCAGTTGAGGCGGTGTTTGACTGGAAGAAATGGCAGGAGGAAAACAATGTGTGCGCACATTGACCACCGGATAGAAGGTATTTATGACATATAGAGAAGCAATTTTGCTTGGGGAAAGCATATTACAAAAAGCAAATATAGTTGATGCAAAAAATGATGCATGGCTGCTTTTAGCCATGGCATGCAGGATAGATCACACATATTACTATGTACATATGGATGAGGAAATGTCGCAGGAGCAGATAAGGGAATATCAGGCATTGCTGAGTAAGCGCGCTGAGCGTATTCCACTCCAGTACATAGTCGGAGAGCAGGAGTTTATGGGACTCAAATTCCGTGTGAACAGCAATGTGCTCATACCGCGTCAGGACACAGAGACTCTTGTGGAAGAGGCGCTTAAGGTCATAGAGCCGGGGATGAGAGTGCTTGATATGTGTACCGGAAGCGGCTGTATAATTATCAGTATATTAAAGAACACGACCAATGTGGACGGCGCAGCCTGTGATATTTCAAAGCAGGCGCTCAATGTGGCAAAGGAAAACGCAAGGCTAAACGGAGTATTTGTCGATTTCGAGAGAAGCGATCTGTTTGAGAATGTCGATGAGATGTATGATGTGATAGTATCCAACCCACCATATATAAGGAGCGATGAGATACCGCATCTGATGCCGGAGGTGTCAGTGTTTGAGCCGCATGAGGCTCTTGACGGTTCAGAGGATGGGCTTTTATTTTACAGGCGCATCATAAAGGACTGCAGGGCAAATCTAAAGCCGCAGGGCAAGCTGCTTTTTGAGATAGGCTGCGACCAGGGCAGACAGGTGTCTCAGATGATGCAGTTTGCAGGATTTAGCGATGTACATGTGATAAAGGACCTGGCGGGAAACGACAGGGTAGTATCAGGAGTGTATGACAGCAAGGAGGAAAAACATGTTTGATAAGTTAGAAGATCTTATACACCATTATGAAGAGCTGATGAATCTGCTCAGCGAGCCGGATGTGGCAAATGATGCAAACAGATTTAAAAAGCTTATGAAGGAGCAGAGTGACCTTGCTCCTATAGTTGAGACATATAAGAAATATAAAGAGTGTAAGCAGAATATCGAGGATTCACTGGCTATTTTGGATGAGGAGTCAGATGAAGAGATGAGAGAGCTTGCAAAGGAAGAGCTAAAGGATTCAAAGGAGCAGGTGGAGGAGCTTGAGAAAGAACTTAAAATACTTCTTCTGCCAAAGGACCCTAACGATGACAAGAACGTAATCGTCGAAATCCGTGCCGGTGCAGGTGGAGAGGAAGCAGCACTTTTTGCAGCGGAAATATACCGTATGTATGTGCACTACGCAGAGAACAGAGGCTGGAAGGTGGAGACACTTGATGCTGATGAGACAGGAATCGGCGGCATGAAGTCGGTCGAGTTCATGGTAAAGGGCTCTGGTGCATACTCTATCCTAAAGTATGAGTCGGGAGTACACCGTGTACAGCGTGTGCCTGAGACAGAGTCACAGGGACGTATCCAGACATCTACATGCTCAGTTGCAGTGATGCCTGAGGCAGAGGACGTGGATGTAAAGATTGATGACAAGGATATCCGAATCGACGTAATGCGTGCTTCAGGAAACGGTGGACAGTGTGTCAATACAACAGATTCTGCAGTTCGACTGACACATTACCCAACAGGTATTGTCATCTATAGCCAGACTGAGAAGTCACAGATACAGAACAAGGAAAAGGCTTTTGCACTCCTTCGTACAAAGCTTTACGACATGGAGCTTCAGAAGAAGCAGGATGCCGAGGCTGAGGAGAGACGAAGCCAGATTGGTACAGGAGACCGCGCCGAGAAGATTCGTACTTACAACTTCCCGCAGGGACGTGTGACAGATCACAGAATCAATCTGACACTCTATAAGCTTGACAAGATCCTTAACGGAGATATCCAGGAGATAATTGATGCCTGTATCGCAGCCGACCAGGCGAAGAAGTTAAGCAACATGGAGCATGACGCATAAAATATATTGTATACATTGATAAAGGAGTCTGAGATAATCAGACTCTTTTTTTTTATAAACTAATATGATATAATCTTGAATAAATATTTATACAGAAATGAGGAATAATATGAAATCCATTAAGAAAAAACCGATTATGATTTTGCTTATGGCCGCATTAATGACTATCTTCATCGTAGGCTTATGCGCATGTGGCAAAAGTGACAGCAAAAAGGTCACCTGTGTGGACGATCTGGAGGGCGCCAAAATAGGTGTACAGCTCGGAACCACAGGAGATATCTACGTATCTGATTATGAGAACGACGGATCAGGTACCAAGGTAGAAAGATACAACAAAGGTGCAGATGCAGTCCAGGCATTAAAGGTCGGCAAGATTGACTGCGTGGTCATTGATGAGCAGCCGGCACTTGCCTTTGTAAAGGAAAACAAAGGTCTTAAGATACTCGACGAGGAGTTTACAAACGAGGACTATGCATTCTGCCTGAAAAAGGGCAATACAGAGCTTCGCGATAAGGTAAACACTGCACTTGAAAAGCTGCAGCAGGATGGAACAGTCCAGAGCATCATCGACAACTATATCGGCTCAGAGGATCAGGTTGGAAAGACTCCATACGTGAAGAAGGATGTTGACAGGTCAAACGGTACACTTAAGGTAGGAACCAATGCAGAGTTCCCGCCATATGAGTACTATGAGGACAACAAGGTTACAGGAATCGATATGGATATCATGCAGGCCATCGCCGATGAGCTTGGTATGGATATGCAGGTAGAGGATATGCAGTTTGACTCAATCATTGCTGCTGTATCATCAGGCAAGGTGGATGTCGGAGCAGCAGGCTTTACCGTGACAGAGGACAGACAGAAAAATGTTGATTTTACAGATACGTATATCACCACAAAGCAGGAGATTATCGTAAAAGACAGCCAGTCCGGTTCTTCAATCGGTATAAAGGAAAAGCTTTATGACAACTTCGTCAAGGACAACCGTTACATGTACATCGTAAAGGGTCTTGGCAACACAATAGTTATCACAATATTTGCCGTAATGCTTGGTATTGTGCTGGGATTTTTAATTGCGATAGTCAGAACTAACCATGACAGAAACGGCGGTCTTGCCGTATTAAACGGAATTTGCAAGGTATACCTGACAATCATCAGGGGAACACCTGTCATGATACAGCTTCTTATCATATACTATGTAGTCCTTGCGTCTGTGACCAACAAGATACTTGTAGCGGTAATTGCTTTCGGACTCAATTCGGCTGCATATGTGGCAGAGATTGTGCGTTCAGGAATCATGTCTGTAGATATAGGACAGTTTGAGGCAGGACGAAGCTTAGGACTCAACTACAGCCAGACCATGAAGCTTGTTATCATACCTCAGGCAGTCAAAAATATACTTCCGGCGCTGCTTAACGAGTTTATCAGCCTCCTGAAGGAGACATCAATCAGTGGTTATATTGGTATGATGGATCTGACAAAGGGTGGAGATATCATACGAAGCAACACATACGAGGCATTTATACCACTTATTGCTGTAGCCCTTATTTATCTGGTTATAGTGATGCTTTTAAGCCACGGAGTGAGCAAACTTGAGAGGAGACTGAGAAGCAATGAAAGATAATAACGTGATATTAGAGGTAAAAGACCTGCACAAGAGTTTTGGAGAGCAGGAGGTATTAAAGGGCATAAGCACAGAGGTAAACAGAGGTGATGTGATTGCGATTATCGGACCGTCAGGCTGTGGAAAATCCACATTTTTACGTTCCCTCAATCTGCTCGAGACACCTACATCAGGACAAATCCTCTTTGAAGGAACAGACCTGACAGACAAGTCAACGGACATCAATGTGACCAGACAGAAAATCGGCATGGTTTTCCAGCAGTTTAACCTGTTTGCCAACATGACAATAAAAGCAAATATCATGCTCGCACCGGTGAAGCTTGGTGTGATGACAAAGGATGAGGCATCAAAGAAGGCAGATGAGCTTCTTACAAGAATAGGTCTGCTCGATAAGGCAGATGCATATCCGGCACAGCTTTCGGGAGGACAGAAGCAGCGTGTTGCAATAATACGTTCGCTTGCGATGAATCCTGACGTCATACTGTTTGATGAACCGACATCAGCACTCGACCCTGAGATGGTAGGTGAGGTTCTTTCAGTAATGAAAGAGCTCGCAGAGGCAGGCATGACGATGGTAGTTGTGACACATGAGATGGGCTTTGCCAGAGAGGTGGCCAACAGAGTGATGTTCATCAATGAGGGTACAATAGCAGAGGAAGGCACACCGGAGCAGGTATTTGGAGCGCCAAAGAGTGAGAGATTACAGGAGTTTTTGTCGAGAGTGTTATAAAAAAGTAGCTATTCAGAACCAATTAATTATAATATAATTCAGAGGTGTATAATTATGCTGTTACAGGATCTGGAAAAAGGGGAAAAGCTTGTGCTGCAGGCAAATTGGGGCGGGTTGGAATACGACCTTGATTCGGCAGTTGAAGAAATTGAAAGCGGCGGAGTGTACGTAAAGGCATATGAATATGGTGGTCATGTGGTTGATTTTGGAACAGATGCATTCAAAGGAATTGTCATAAATGTTTATGTCAACAATCACCATGGCAGGAGATATTTCTGGCCCGGTGTAAGTCTTAAGGTGACGAAAAGGGGAAATGAAACATATTACCTGATTCAAACCAGTACCTATAAGGAGACTGCACGCGAGGATGAGCGCCGTTCAAAGGACCGAATATTGATAGAGCAGAGCTGCAATCTGAGCATATATGGCGAGGACGGATATTACACAGGTTTTATTCATGATGTAAGCCAGGTTGGACTCTCATTTTATTGTGACAGTGAGATAGAAATAGACGGCAGGCTTGTGGTGGTGGAATTCAGCGATAGCGTTGGAGGTCACGATTTTAATCTTCAGCTGAAGGTCAGAAAAGTCAGGATTGATGACTCTGCGGAAAAAAAGCTGTATGGCTGCAGGATAGTTGAAGCCGGCAGTGATACAATGGTCTATCTGTATTTCAAGAAGCTCTACAAACTAAAGGAGCTTAGGGAACAGGCAAAGGAAGAAGAATTAAAGGAGAAATAAAGGAGAAATTAAGCATGGCATCAAAATACTATGCGGTAAAAAAGGGAAAGGTTCCGGGGATATATTTGAACTGGAACGATTGCAAAGCGATGGTTGACGGATATCAGGGCGCAGTGTATAAGAGCTTTAAGACGATAGAAGAGGCAGAAAAATTTATTACCGGAGAGAAAGTTGTTACCAGAGAGAAAAGTATTACCGGAGACAAAACTATTACCGGTGTGAAAGCATCCGCCGAAAATAGTACATATGCTTTTGTCGACGGCTCCTTCAACAAGGTCACACACACCTATGGCTATGGTGGTTTTCTTGTGACCGACAATGAAAAATATGTGCTGCAGGGAGCGGATAACGATGCCGAGATGGCCACCATGCGCAACGTAGCAGGAGAGATAAAGGGCGCGGAGGCTGCCATAAAAAAGGCTATAGAGATTGGGCTAAAGGAGCTTGTCATATATTACGACTATATGGGCATAGAGATGTGGGCTACGGGAGCCTGGAAGCGAAACAAAGCAGGCACTATAGCTTATCACGAATATATCATGTCGGTTAAGGATAAAATAAATCTTACCTTTGTAAAGGTAAAGGGACACTCAGGAGTAGAGGGCAACGAAGAGGCAGATAAGCTTGCAAAGCAGGCTGTGGGGATACTATAACAGTTTCCCACAGGAAAGCAACAAAATACAACATAACAGGAGAAAGAAATGAGCATATTCAACGTAGAACTCAAAAAAGTAGTAGATGACACATATGATATTGAGATAGGCTACAACCTTGCGGATTCCCTTATATCAGATTTGGAAAACGGTCTTGTAGGCAAGATAAAGAAGTTTTCAGTGATTACAGATACAAATGTGCGTGATCCATATGCACTTCCTATCTGTGAGAAAATAAAGCAGGCAGGCTATTCGGTAGATTTGTTTGTTTTCCCGGCAGGTGAAAAGAGCAAGTCACGTGAGACAAAGGCAAAGATAGAGGATGCCATGCTCACAAAGGGCTATAGAAGAGACTGCTGCATCATAGCAGTCGGTGGCGGTGTAGTAACGGATCTGGCAGGCTTCATCGCAGGAACCTATGGCAGAGGAGTTCCTTTTATCAACTATGCAACCACACTACTTGCGGCGGCAGATGCATCGGTAGGCGGCAAGACGGCCATCGATACACCGCTTGCCACCAACACTATAGGTTTGTTCAATCAGCCGAAAAAGGTATATATTGATATAGCAGCGTGGAAGACACTGCCACAGCGTCAGATGGCAAGCGGCATGGCAGAGACGATCAAGCATGCATGCTTAGGCAGTGAGGATATGTTTGAGTTTATCGAGGAAAATCTGGATGATATCTATTCATTCAAGAAATTCGCGTGCGAGTATATTGCAGAAAACAACTGCCGTATCAAGTACAATGTGGTCATGAAGGATGAGAGGGAAGCAGGGCTTCGCGAAACCTTAAATCTGGGACATACAGTAGGCCGAGCCATCGAGACAGTCAGCGACTATAAGCTGCTGCACGGAGAGGCGTTGTCAATCGGAATGGCAGCACAGGCGCTCATGTCAGCACGCCTTGGCTATATGTCAGAGGAGCAGGCAGAGCGCGTGATAAAGCTCTATGAGAGAGCCGGTCTTCCGACACGTATACCGGACTATATAGACAGGGAGGCCCTTGTTAAAAAGCTCTACACCGATAAAAAGGTGCGTGATGGAAAGCTGCGCTTCGTGCTCCAAAAGGGCATAGGAGCTACTGTTGAGTTTGCACCGGGAGTGCATGCGAAGCCGATAGATGAAAGTCTGGCAAGAGAGATTATAATGGAGCTGTAGATTATATAATTACAACTCCATGTGTAAATTCATTGTGCTGTGAATGACACAGCCTGCCATACAAATCAGCAGCGAAAATATCCTTGGAAATAAGCTCGTATGGAGCATCAGCGACTTTTGTAATAATAGGCACTGATGCTCTTTTTTTGAGGAGATGCATAAGCTCTCCTGATGATTTTTTGAAACCAAGTATGCGCAGATAAGGATTATCCATACATATATTAAAATCATCATTCTCAATACCAAGTAAAATATGCGTGAGAACCCTCGAAATACGCGTATAGGTCAGATTTTTACTTTTCAGTAAGTTACAAAACTGTGTAAAACTTTCATATTTATAAATATTTTTAACTATCTTTGCAGAAAGCTCCTTGGTGCAGTCTGAATACTGCGCAAAGCCTTTATCCTTCTCGGTTAGCAGGCGATAGTAAAGCATTTCAGAAATATCATCCGGAAACACAATATGACCGCCTAAAATACAATTGACAAGAATATCAGCGCAGTCTGATGGCATTAGCTGACTGAGCTTTGCGGAAATCCATGAATTATCAAGCTGCATATTAGTAATAGTATTGTGTTTGTCTATATCAATTAAGGTTGAAATCACCCCACGCACAGCCGTAGCAGAAGAAAACTCACATGTCGAATCAGTGCTGTGATATCCTTCACCGACGCGCTGAATAGGAAATCCTGTAATATCACAGTTCATCAAAGCCTTCTCATACTCAATGGCCAGAATATTATTGGGTGAAGCTATGAAAGCATCTAATTTCTCTGAAGTGCTGTCATAGTTATCTCGAAAATATTCACATAGCGCTCTGCTCCTGGCAGCAGGAAAGCTCATCCCACCCTGAATCAGCCGGGCAAGCGATGCAGAATATGCAGCAGGAGGATTTTTAAGCACGTCTGCGACAAGCGTTGTAAGCTCATGGTCCACAGACTCCACACCATAGCACAGCGTGTCCACAACGCCGGTGTTTTTGAGCACACTGACTCCGCCGCGGGCAAAAAACTCAGCGGAAGCCGTGGCAAAGACCGATTGAAGCTCAAGTACCAGGTCGGCACCGCTCAAAAGCGCCATGTGGGTGCGCTCGTATTTGTCGATGATGGCAGGCTCACCTCTTTGTACAAAGTTACCGCTCATTGCCACAACGATATAATCAGCAGATGTCTGCCTTTTAATCTGCTCAAGCTGATATTTATGTCCATTGTGGAAAGGATTGTATTCGGTAATCACACCTGCGACCTTCATATTTTGATGCTCCTTTAATTAAAAATGTATTTTTTAGAGTTCAAAACCATAATACCACAAAAACACCCTTGTCGCATTTGAAAAATAAGTTTATACTAACATTAGTATTGTAATTTTAAACCAAAGGAGACAAAACAATGAATGTATTAGTAATTAATTGTGGTAGTTCATCACTGAAATACCAGCTCATCAATTCAGATTCAGAGGAGGTACTTGCAAAAGGACTTTGCGAGAGAATCGGAATCGATGGCAGACTCGTATATCAGAAAGAGGGTCTTGACAAGGAAATCACAGAGGCACCTATGCCAACACATAAAGAGGCTATCCAGATGGTACTCGATGCACTTGTAAATCCAAAGACAGGCGCAGTAAAATCACTTGCAGAGATAGATGCAGTAGGACATCGTGTAGTGCACGGCGGAGAGAAGTTCTCAGACTCAGTAGTCATCACAGAGGAAGTAATCGCACAGGTAGAGGAGTGCAACGACCTCGCACCTCTTCACAACCCTGCCAACATCATCGGAATCAGAGCATGCCAGGCACTTATGCCAAACGTACCAATGGTAGGAGTATTTGATACAGCCTTCCATCAGACAATGCCTGAGAAAGCATACCTCTACGGTCTTCCATATGAGTACTATGAGAAGTACAAGGTAAGAAGATACGGCTTCCACGGCACAAGCCACAGCTTCGTATCAAAAGAGGCAGCAAGCTACCTTGGAATGGACTTAAACAACTCAAAGATTATCGTAGCACACCTTGGAAACGGAGCTTCAGTCAGCGCAGTATTAAACGGTAAATGTGTAGATACATCAATGGGACTTACACCACTTGAGGGACTCGTAATGGGAACACGTTCAGGTGATATCGACCCATCAATCATGGAGTTCATCGCAAAGAAAGAAAACCTTGATATCGATGGTGTGATGAATGTACTCAACAAGAAGTCAGGAGTAGCAGGCATGTCAGGCGTATCAAGCGACTTCAGAGACCTTGAGGCAGCATACAATGGGGGCAACCAGCGTGCCATCGCAGCAGTAGAGGTATTCAGCTACAGAGTAGCAAAATACATCGGAGCATATGCTGCAGCAATGAACGGAGTAGACGCTATCGCATTCACAGCAGGAATCGGTGAGAACACAAGCTTCGTAAGAGAAAAAATCATGGCATACTTAGGCTACCTTGGCATAAAGATTGACCGTGTAACCAACGACAAGACACGCGGTGTAGAGGCACTCATCTCAACAGCAGACTCAAGCGTAAAGGTATGTGTCATCCCTACAAACGAGGAGCTTGCAATCTGCCGTGAGACAGTAAAGCTTGTTGGTTAATAAAAAGCAAAAAGTTGTGGATAAATTATAAAATTTTGTTGACAAACACCCCTCCAATATGTATAATTGGTTAGGTGTGAATAGGAGAGAACCATGATTGATATATCAACCATTGTAAAATCTATCAATAAAGAGACAACAATTGAGACAGAGCTTACGCTCACATCATTTGAGTCGCGATTAGGAGATTATCCTATTCTGAAAAAGCAGCCGATATCACTTCACATCTCAAACGTGGAGAATGCAGCAGTGCATATTACCGCGACAGTGGATATAGACGTAGCGATACCGTGCAGCCGATGCTTGGAAGAAGTTCCAACAAACATGCATTTTGACATTGACAAGACTCTGAAAATCACAGACGGAGCATTAGTCGATGAAGAGATGGAGGAAACTGACTACCTGATTGGGTTTGAACTCGATGTAGATAAACTTGTCTACGCCGAAATTCTGGTGAACTGGCCAATGAGAGTTCTGTGCAAAGACGATTGCAAAGGTATTTGTAAAGTCTGCGGGATGAACTTGAATAAAGGCACCTGCAGTTGCGATAGTTTTGTACCGGATCCAAGAATGGCAGCGTTCCAGGATATATTTAACAAGTTTAAGGAGGTGTAAACAAATGTCAATTTGTCCAAAGAATAAATCTTCTAAGGGAAGAAGAGATAAGAGAAGAGCAAACTGGAAAATGTCTGCTCCTACTTTAGTAAAATGCAGCAAATGTGGAGAGCTTATGATGCCACACAGAGTTTGCAAGAACTGCGGATCATACAACAAAAAAGAAATCATTCCTCAGGACTAATACTAAGTAGAATGAATTTAGGGATAGGTAAATACCTATCCCTTTATTATTTTTAAATTGTTTTTTAATTGAGTATTCGTTATACTAAATATATGATTGCAGAAAGACTCAACAGGGGAGGAGAATATTTTGAAATTTGAGATAAATAATATCGGAGCAATAAAAAATGCAACTATAGATATACAGGGGATTACAATTATTGCAGGCGAAAATAATGTAGGAAAGAGCACCATTGGCAAGGCATTGTATGCATTTATACATAATATGGAGCAATGGGATAAGATATATGATAATATATGCAGTTCGAGAATCGAGAAGCTCTTATATAATAATAGCATATTATTAGATGATTGGTGTATAGACAACACAATAGCAAAGAGAAGACGTACAAATCGAACAAGTCAGCTTATAGAAGAATATGCAAATGATGCAGAATTCAGAGGCAAAATTGAAGATTATTTACTGGCAGAAGGTGTAGATAATCAAAAAGAAACAGAAAATTCTTTGAAAAAGATGCTTGAAAAATACTTTTGTGATTATTTGTATCTATATGCAAAAGAAGATACTCGAAAAATTTTTGATAGGGAAAAAGAATGGGTAGATTCGTGGCTGTCAGGGATTGTTTCGGCAATCAAAAGGTTGGAGTTGGACGAGATAGAAATACAGAAAACATACATTGAAAGTTCTTTAAATGAAGTATTTGATTTCCAATATCGCAAGATAGGTACCAGTGAAAGTGAAATTAATTACTATATGACAGTTAATGAAGATACATTGAGGAAAGTTAGCTTTCACGTTTCGGATAATGGCATAATGATGAAGATTCCTTTGAAAGTTACAAATAGGGTATTTTTTATTGAATCTCCTAAAATATACGATTATTTGTCAGATACTTCATTTGGATATGTGCAAAAAGAGTATTTGAGATATCTCATGAGCCCTAATATTTTTAAGAAAAAAAGAATTACATCGCCTGAAATGCTAAAAAAAGAAAGTGATGAAATAATATCATATGATGAAATATCGGGATTATTAAATCGTTTGGAAAATGTTATGGGAGGACGGGCTGAATATTTACAAAAAAGGGGCTTGGAGTTTAAGAACGATTATTTAAAAGAACCAATTCGTGCAGTTAATGTCTCAACAGGACTGAAATCATTAGCATTATTAGAGTATGCGTTGAGAATAGGAGCCATACAAAAGGGGGATATATTAATACTTGATGAGCCGGAAATAAACTTGCATCCTGAATGGCAGGTTGAATATGCAAAGGCTTTAGTAGAATTGCAAAAGATATTTGATTTGAAATTTATTATTACAAGTCATAGCCCATATTTCATGCGTGCAATTGAAGTGTTTATGGATAAAGAAGAGACAATGGATTGTTTAAATGTGTATCAGGTCAGTAAAGATGAAAAGACAGGAGAGAGGGAAGTGGAAAATGTTATGTATAGTGAGTTTGGGATGACTGAATTGTATGAGCAATTGTCTGCACCACTGGAAAAAATTGAGGAGTTATTAAACGAAAAATATGGGGAGGACTAAACTTAACGTATGATAAATGTATTGGAAGAAGTGAAAAAGCAAGATGGTATTAAAATAGAGTATGAAGATGAAAAAATAGCGTCAAA
>CAKRNE010000015.1 GCA_934365945.1 uncultured Agathobacter sp.
TAAAAGAAAATCCATACCTTTCTTTTACACTGATAACTATTAACTTTTACACTTATCCAAGATAGCGGGTATGGAATTTTGGATTACAATTGAGGCGTGGTAAATAGCTAATGGTTTCGACAGGTGTGCACCCATCCCTGCAGTCTTTGATTTTTTCATGTCATCATCAAATGCATTTGCTGTCATTGCAATAATCGGGATGCTTTTTGCGTCTTCTTTCTCACTGTTTCGGATTTCATGTGTTGCTTCATATCCATCCATGACTGGCATCATAATGTCCATTAGAATTGCATCAAAATAATACACATTGTGTTTTCATGAGATCTGTTTCATTTGTTTCCGAATCGTACAATGCCAATTCTTTTAATTTATTCCGGGTGCTCTCGTTGTCGAGACCAGATGACATCAGACTCTTACGATTCATAGTTCTCAATTTTATTTGCGGAGTATTTATAATCCATACAATATCGCCTGTCGATCAGCCACATAAAATTCATAATTACAACATCGTTCAATCAATTCCCTGTCATGGGTGATAATAAAAATACTTTTACCCATGTCACGAAGTTCTTTAAACAGCTGTGCAGTACTTACCATATGACAATAATCCAGACCGCTCGTCGGCTCATCAAATATCAGTATCTCCTTTTCTGCAAGCACAGACGATGCAATAGCCACACGCTGTTTCTGACCACCGGATAATGACATCGGATGTTTATCACGAAATTCCCATATACCAAGTTTTTGCATAATTTCTCTGGCTCTTTCCTGTATCTCTTTTCCGGTATCCGATGCTCCAAGAAGAACTTCATCTTCTACAGATTCACAGAAAAGCTGATGATTTACATCCTGCATTACAAGATAACATTTACGGAGCATTTCCTTTGGTTTATACTGCTTCTCTTCTATGACCGTCTGTCCCTTAAATTTTTTCTCCAATCCGCAAAAGCATCTGACGAACGTAGATTTTCCTGCTCCGTTTTGTCCTGTAATTGCTATAAGTTCATTCTTTGGGAGCTGCATATCTCCAAACTCCAGTACCTTTTTTTCTCCATAGGAAAAATAATAATTTTTCAGTACTATGTCCGACTTTTTGGCAATATACTCATGTCTTTTAATGCTTTCATCACAATGTGGCTGCATTGTACGAAGTCCGAGATTTTGCAGCTTTTGCTCTGAAAATTTCAGAAATTCCTGCATTGTGATATCAAACATAATTCTTCCATGTTCAAGATAGACTACACGGTCACATATTTCCTTAAGCCAATACAACCTGTGCTCCGCTATCACGATTGTTTTTTCCTGCTTTTTCCAGAGTAAAAGCGTATTTTTTAGTCTTTCTATGGATTCTTTATCCAGATTTGATGTCGGTTCATCAAGTACAAATACGTCGGGCTGCATCGCAGTTACAGAACCACAGGCAACTCTCTGCTTCTCACCGCCTGACAATTTAAAAATATCTCTGTCCATAAGATTTTCCATTTCCAGTTCGCTTACAGCCAGTTTTACACGTTCGTTAATATCGTTTTCTACAAGTCCCATATTTTCGCATCCAAACGCAACTTCACTTGTTGTATCCATGCAGAAAAACTGACTTCTTGGATTCTGAAATACACTACCCACCTTTTTTGATATATTATATAGTTCTTCACTCTGCACATTCATTCCATAAACGCTGACATTTCCGCTATACTCTCCTTCATAAAAATGTGGGATAAGACCATTTATAAGGCGCGTTATTGTTGTCTTTCCACAACCTGAAGCCCCACATAACAAAACACATTCTCCTTTATCAACTGAAATCGAAACATCTTTTAACGCTCCTTTTTCCGAATTATTATACTGAAAACTGACATTTTCTATCTGTATCATAATATCCTCCATTTGTAACAAAACCGCACTCTGCCAATATCATGACATCATGCGGTTTTATCTATATATTACATAAATAATCTTGAAATCATTGAAACGATCCATATTACATAAGGAATAAAGCAAATAAGTACTACAATATAGTCCTGAAAATGAAAACCAATCCGGCACACATTGGTCCGCTTTACATCACCGCCAAGTCCCCGTGTAATAGCTGCGGCATTGAGCTCCTCTCCAATTTTTGCGGAGCAGACCATAAGTGGAATCAGTCTGTACTCTATCATTTTATCGACATTTTTCCCGCCGAAGCGAATATCCCGCATACGCATCGCATCATTGATTGCCCGGAATTCATCCGCAATCGTTGGAAAAAAACGAAACATAACAGAAAGTGGTATGGTCAGCTTATCCGTAACATGCATCCTGCTCATAGCCGAAGAAAACTCACTTACTGTTGTTGTCTGCATCAGATAGGTTCCAGCCATGATTCCCGGCAGAAACCTTGTCATAATCCCGCAGAATGCAAGCAATATAAATCCAATAAAACCTGTCATATGAGGCAGCACAAACACTGTCAGCAAATAAAATACACTGTACAAAATGATGTATCCTGCTGCTCTTTTCCACTTACCTACAAGTATAAAAAGCACGAATGGAAGCAGACAGAATAACGGAAGGTACGCACCAAATAATTTATCTCCTGCTCCTCCAAGAACAAATATTGCCATTGTCATTAAAAGAAGCATTTTCGTTCTTGGATCAAATGTGATGTATGTATGTATCATTATGCAATTCCCGCTTTCTCAAAATGCTTTTTCAACAATGATTTTCCAAATACTCCTCCGATCCATCCACAAATCACGCATGCTGCAATAAGTAATGGGATCAGCCATGAGTTCGCAAAGATATCTGTCATTTTAGTGATATACTCCTGTCCAAAACTCTGACGCGTACTGAAATATGCCTCAATATTCATAAACATTGGAACAAAGTTTCCAAAGATGATCAGATTAAATACTCCACAACTTAATATATTTTTCTTACTGCTTTTATAATTTCCCGATTTTACAATAAGGTCTGTAATAACACCACATATAATTCCAAAAATAAACGGCCAGTATCCCATTCCTGTAATCCACAAAAACAATCCAACAATCATAGCATAAATAGTTATCATTCCAAATTTATCAACTTTTGTCAAAAAAAGCATATATGGAATACCGCCAAATATTGGGACAATCACACATAAAAGCGGCATCATGATCGGTATAAAGCCCAGCATTGCAACTGCTGTCATAATCACACAGTAAATCGCTGCATAGATTCCAATATTGATCAAATCTTTTCCTTTTAATTTCTTTTTATTTTTCATTTTGAATTCTCCTTGTTTTTTATCAATATATTACTTTGTTTCTTAACGTGCCAGCTTCCAGCTGACTGCCTGCTCTCTTGCATCCACAAACCGCTTGTAAATTCCTTCCTGCTTCATCAGCTGCTCATGGGTTCCTTTCTGCACAATCTGCCCTTTCTCTACGACCACGATCTGATCTGCATGGCGTACCGTCTTCAGTCTGTGTGCGATCATAATGATCGTTTTTTCTTTCGTCAGTGCATCCACAGCCTCCACAAGTTCTTTCTCATTCTCAGGATCTACATTCGCAGTTGCCTCATCAAGAATAATGATCGGTGCATCCTTCATAATCGCCCTTGCAATGGAGATCCGTTGTTTTTCACCACCGGAAAGCGTGGCACCGCCCTCTCCGATCACGGTATTATATCCATTTGGAAGTTTGCTGATAAACTCGTGACAGCAGGCTTTCTTTGCTGCTTCCACCACTTCCTCATGACTTGCATCCTGACGCCCGAACTTAATATTATTCTCAATTGTATCTGCAAAAAGATAGACGGACTGAAAGACAAATGCAAAATTATTCATCAGGCTGTTCATGCTGTACTCTTTTACATTTACACCGCCAAGGGTCACTTCTCCGGAATCCACATCCCAGAATCTGGCAATCAGATTACAAAGTGTAGATTTACCTCCGCCAGACGGACCAACGATTGCTGTCGTTGTTTTTTCTGGGATAGAGAGTGATACACCATCAATAATCTTCCGCTTATCGTAGGAAAATGTAACATCTGAAAGTCTGATATCATAGTTTTCCGGCTGTATCTCTTTGCCGTCGATATCCATCGTATCCAGTTCCAGAATTGCATTTGCTTTGTCCACACATACACTTACCACGTGTAAGAGGGATGAGTAATTTCCTGTACATTCCAGACTGGCATAAAGCATAAATGCTGAGATTGTCATACCAATGGCATAAACCGCACTCATAGTTCCATTGATATAAAAATATGCACTGCATGCCACAATTACGGCTCCTGTTATCTTCGTTATCACGCTTTGTAAAAAATGATACGGGACAAATACCATTTCCATCCTGGTATTGATTTTGGCACTCGCATCGTTTGCATCATTTAATCTTTTTGCCTGTTTTCCAAGCAGATTGTAGGATTTCACTTCTGAGATTCCCTGAAGATACTCCATGATCTGACTTACGAGTTCTGTATCACATACCACCTTTTGTTCCGAATCTTTTTTCCCTGCATTCTGCATCATAGAATTTACACCAAAGAAAATCAGGACCCCAGCTGCAGATATCAGTCCGATTCTCCAATCAAAAACAAGCAGCATAAGGATGATCATCAAAGTCTCTAAAATCCCCTGCGTTGTCAGCATAACCACCCTGGCCGCTATATCTCCTAGTGATTCCATCGTATTGGTTGTCACCGAAGATATCTCCCCAATACTGTTGGAATTAAAATATCCCATCGGAAGGTAACGCAGATGCTCTGCAATTTTGATTCTCGTAAAAGCACTTGCATTATAGCCACCTTCTGTCTGAAGTACCGTAGAACTTCTCTTACATATAACAGCAATCACAATCGCAATGACCATAATGGCTAAGGAACCTCCGATATATTTTCCTATCGGTTTTCCACCAAGCAAACCAATCAATATGTACATAATGGCTGGTATCTTCATTGCAGATGCAAGTGCTTCTACAAGCCCAATGATCATCGACAGTTTGAATTTGTTTCCATTTTCCCTCCCTGAAAATCGAAAGAATTTCGCCAGAATTTCAAACATATCATTCGCCCTCCTTTACGGTATCTTTTACTGAAATATGGGCATTCCACATTTCTTTATAAAGCGGGCATGACACCAGAAGCTGCTCATGCGTGCCATGTGCTGTCACGTTTCCATCATTTACCACAAAGATCTGATCACTGTCCTTAACGGTAGAAAGCCTGTGTGCTATGACGATCAGTGTCTTTCCGTCCACCAGTTTTGCAATGGATTTTTGTAATATAGCTTCGTTTTCCGGATCGGTGTAGGCAGTTGCCTCATCTAAAATGACGATCGGTGCATCCTTTAGCATCGCCCGGGCAATCGAGATACGCTGTCTCTCTCCTCCCGACAGATGTCCACCGACACCGCCTACAACGGTATCAAATCCATTTTCTAACTGCATGATAAATTCATAACAGCCGCTCTTCTTTGTAACCTCAACCACCTGGTCATCCGTAGCGTTTGGATTTCCCTGTCTGATATTTTCACGAACTGTCTCATTAAACAGATAATTGTCCTGCGCGACATAAGCCATTTTCCGGTTGAAATCTGTAAGTGCCAGCTCTTTTACATCAACCCCACCGATTTTAATGTTGCCGGAATCCACATCCCATAAAGATGCGATTAGCTTTGCGATAGTTGACTTTCCGCTTCCGGAAGGTCCAACAATTGCATTTACAGTCCCTGCTTTCAGTTCCATATTTACTCCATGCAGGATTTCTTTGTCGTGATAGCCAAACCTTACATTTTCAAGAATGATGGAATTATCTTTTGGAACATCTTTACTTTTCTCCGGACGTTTTAACTCCGGCTGTTCTAAAATACCTGCTATCTCATCAACGATCACTCCGATTTTTCCAAGGTCATCTGTATAGGAGCCCACCGTGATCAGAGGCCCGACAATTCCCAGTGAGAGAATGATACAAATGACAAAATCAGATAACTCTAAGGTTTTATTCGATACATAATAGGCTCCAAAAGGCAATACTGTAAGAAGTGTATATGGTGTCACCACCATCATCAATGCATGATAGACAGAACATCTTCTCATCCATGATATGAAAGAGTCCGCATATTCCCTTGCCGCTTTTGTAAATTTAGCATAAGAGCTTTCTGTCTTTCCAAATGCCTTTATGACCTCTATTCCGTCAATATATTCTACCGCAGCATCATTCAGCTCCTTTGTGGTCTTAACCGTCCTTTCAAAACTGGGCTTATAATCCAGCATCATTCCAAAATATGAGAAAAGTCCAACAACAATCGGAACTAAAGACCAAAGTGCCAGCCGATAGTCTGTCAGGAAGAAATAAATCAGGATTACAACCGGTGCAAGCAGATTGGAGGTAAATTCTGGTACTATGTGAGCCAGAGTTGTCTCGATACTGTCAATTCTTTCCACCATGATATTTTTAAAAGTACCTGACGGTGTATCTTTCACATATCCAAGAGGTACCCTGGCAAGCTTGTCGCAACACGCTTTTCTTATATTTGCAAGTACCACAAAAGTTGCTTTATGTGACAATGACGTTGAAAGTGAATGAAACAGTTCTGCGATCACAAACGACAGTGCGATCAGGACTGCTTTTATCAGATATTTTTCAAACTCCTTTTCACCGTTTAAAAACAGTTTCACCACATCCGCAATTATAAAGTACGGAAGAATCTTAAAAATAACATTTCCTATTGCGAGCAATACACTCCACACATAGGCACTTCTTTTTTGTCCAGCCCATGTCAGTATCCAGCTGACTGCTGACTTTTTCTTTTCTTTCACACGTATTCACTCCTTGCTATAGTTTTAATTTTGTTAGTTATCCCTAACCCTTGTATAATAAAATAGGTGGCATGCCGGCATCAGCCACCTGATATTATTTTCTTAAAATGTACCTTTCTGAATCGTAAGCCTAAAATTTAACGTTCCATAATCGCTCCCAGCCACCGGTATTGAATTCCCGAAGCTTGTGCACATTTCTCTTTGCAGTTTCCTTATCTATATCGTGCTCAATGATCTGAAATATAGATGAAAAAAATCCGGTATAGATCATATGCATGAGGCTTTCCCCGACAATCGGTATTTCAATTCCATCCTCCTTCATTTTCTTCACATATTCCAAACTGGATCTCATTTCCCTGTCTACCATATTGTGTATGAATGTCTCAAACTTTCCACTGTCTCCACATTTCAGCAATAATCGGAAATTATCATAATGCTCATAGATATAGTCAATCATCTGATCCATTCCGTCGCCGGATGTGTCCGACATATTACTGGTCTGTTCTTTGGCAGAAAGCTTTTCAAAATCCTCAACTACACGGTCGTAGATCTGATATATATGTTCTATATACGGATCTGTCAGTGCATCAAAAAGCGCCTCTTTTGTCGGATAGTATTTATAAAAGGCACCCGTTGTAAGTCCGGCATCCTTTACAATATTTCTTAAAGATGCCCCGGAAAAGCCATCTTTTAAAAAATGCTTTCTGGCTGTATTTAATATATTTTTCTCTGTATCTTCTGCTTTTGTCGACATCTTTTTCTTATTCTCCTGAACGTCTCCCCAAAATATAACAGTGTTATATAGTACTGTTATATTTTATCTCATTCTATTCATTTGTCAAGTATAATTTTTAGATTTTTCACAACTATTTTTCTCACCACACTCTGCAGTAAATGAGAAAAAAAGAGACTCATACCAAAAATGATATGAGTCTCCAAAAAGCCTATAAAATCAAGCTTTCTATTTAGAATTTGCCCTCGTCAGCAGCCTGCTGTACAGAAACGGCAACTGCTACTGTAGCACCAACCATTGGGTTATTACCCATTCCGATAAGTCCCATCATCTCAACGTGAGCTGGAACTGATGAAGATCCTGCGAACTGTGCATCTGAATGCATACGTCCCATTGTATCTGTCATACCGTATGAAGCTGGTCCTGCTGCCATGTTGTCTGGGTGAAGTGTACGTCCTGTACCACCGCCTGATGCTACTGAGAAGTACTTCTTGCCCTGCTCGATACACTCTTTCTTGTATGTACCTGCTACCGGATGCTGGAAACGAGTTGGGTTTGTAGAGTTTCCTGTAATAGAAACACCAACGTTCTCGTGATGCATGATTGCAACACCTTCCTGAACATCATCTGCACCGTAACACTTAACTGTTGCACGGAGTCCGTCTGAGTATGCATGCTCAGATACGATGTTGAGCTTAGCTGCCTTGTAGTCATACTGTGTCTCTACGAATGTGAATCCGTTGATACGTGAGATGATCTGTGCAGCGTCTTTTCCAAGTCCGTTAAGGATAACACGCAGTGGTTTCTGACGAACCTTGTTTGCCTTCTCAGCGATTCCGATAGCACCCTCAGCAGCTGCGAATGACTCGTGTCCTGCTAAGAAACAGAAGCACTCTGTCTCCTCCTCGAGGAGCATCTTTCCAAGGTTACCATGTCCTAAACCTACCTTACGGTGATCAGCAACTGATCCAGGGATACAGAATGCCTGAAGTCCCTCTCCGATTGCTGCTGCAGCGTCTGCTGCTCTTCTACATCCTTTTTTGATTGCGATTGCTGCACCAACTGTGTATGCCCAGCAAGCGTTCTCGAAACAGATTGGCTGGATTTTCTTTACCTGATCGTAAACATCAAGTCCAGCGTCCTTTGTGATCTTTTCAGCTTCTTCGATTGAGCTGATACCATAGCTGTTAAGTACAGCATTGATCTGGTCTATTCTTCTTTCATATGATTCAAATAATGCCATTGTCGTTCTCCTTTCCTCTTATTCCTGTCTTGGATCGATGATCTTAACAGCACCCTGCTCTGGAGTTACACGACCGTATGATCCTGAAGCTTTCTCCCAAGCTGTGTTAGCGTCATCACCCTTTTTGATAAAATCTGTCATTTTTCCAAGAGAAACGAACTGGTATCCGATTACTTCATCGTTCTTATCAAGAGCGATTCCTGTTACATAGCCCTCAGCCATCTCAAGGTAACGAACTCCCTTTGCCTTTGTTGCGTACATTGTACCAACCTGTGAGCGAAGTCCCTTTCCTAAATCCTCAAGTCCTGCTCCAACAGCAAGTCCATCATCAGAGAATGCAGACTGTGTACGACCGTAAACGATCTGTAAGAATAACTCTCTCATAGCTGTATTGATGGCATCACAAACTAAGTCTGTGTTTAATGCCTCAAGAATTGTCTTACCCTGTAAGATTTCTGCTGCCATAGCTGCAGAGTGTGTCATTCCTGAGCATCCAATAGTCTCAACTAATGCCTCTTCAATTACTCCATTCTTTACGTTGAGTGAGAGCTTGCAGGCACCCTGCTGTGGTGCACACCAGCCTACACCGTGTGTAAATCCTGAAATGTCCTCAATTTTCTTAGAATGAACCCATTTTCCTTCTTCTGGAATAGGAGCTGGCTCATGTTTTGCGCCCTTAGCTACAGGACACATGTTTTCAACTTCCTTAGTGTAAATCATCTTAAGACTCCTTTCGTTATGGTTTTAACATACCCGATTTATTCTCTCATATTTTTTGTCATAAGTCTAGAGTATCATCGACAAAAAACAACAAAAATACAATATTTTTTCAAACAACATTACTATTTTTTAAGAACTACGTTGTCCTTGTCCTTGAAAATGTGGTTTGCAGGGATGACTCCGCGTACTCTTGAAAGCGGATAGATGTTTGAATTTCTTCCTATTACTGTTCCCGGATTAAGTACTGAGTTGCAGCCCACCTCCACATGGTCACCAAGCATAGCGCCAAATTTCTTGCGGCCTGTTTCAATCTCCTCTTTTGTATCGTAAACATCCTTTACTACTACGAGAGTCTTGTCGCTCTTTACATTTGATGTGATAGAGCCTGCACCCATATGTGATTTGTAGCCCAGGATTGAATCTCCTACATAGTTGTAATGTGGCACCTGTACTGAATTGAAGATGATTACATTTTTAAGCTCTGTGGAGTTTCCTACTACTGAGCCCTTTCCTACGATTGCGCTGCCACGGATAAAGGCGCACTGTCTGATTTCTGCATCCTCACAGATAATGAGTGGGCCATGCAGATATGCGCTGTCAAATACTGTTGCGCTCTTTGCCACCCAGATATCCTCGCCTCTTTTCTCATAGATTTCAGGGTCGAGTGTTGGTCCGAGCTCCTTTATAAAATCACTTATTCCGGCTAATGCCTCCCATGGATAAGTGAACTGTGATAAATACTCCTTTGCGATTGTTTCATCCAGATTATAGAGGTTTGTTATTTTTGCGTTTTCCATTTTTCTGTGTCCTTTCTACTTTTTTATAAATCAATCACATACCAACCTACCGAATATGTAGCAGATAGCTGTCTGTTGCGCTTAGGAGCAAACAACAATAGATATGATATGCGAAAATTATTAACTATTATTTCAACTGTTGTTTAAATATCTAAGCTTAAATATAAGCATTAAATATTAATTATAAATTTAATAATCAGCCATCAGCAGAACTACTCACCGAACAGCTCATGCGCTGCCGCAAGTGCCGCCTCCGACACATCATCTGCCTGTGCGCCCTCTGAAGCCATATCAAATCCTGCCAGGAACTCCTCAGGGATTCCCATCTCATTCAGGGTTGTCTCATCCGGCGCATCATCTGCCGCGCTCTGTACTTCGGCATTGCTCTGTGCATCGACATTGCTATGTGCATCGGCATTATTCTGTGCTTCGGCATTGTTCTGTACCTCGGCATTATTCTGTACATTGGCATTACTCTGTGCATCGGCATTATTCCGTACCTCGGCATTGTTCTGTACCTCGGCATTATTCTGTGTTTCGACATTGTTCTGTGCTTCTGCCGTACTCTGCACTTCTGCCTCACCCGAGTTATCGAAATCAAATGATATCTGGTCATTTTCAAACTTAAGGCATGTATCAAATACATTTCCCGCCTTGGATGTGAAGCCTGTGACCTTCCTTTTGGTCTTTCCCGTGGTAAAAAGCTCCGTGAGGATTTCCTCTGAAAGCTCCACCTTTGCCACTGTATGCCATACGTTGAAGCCGCACTCACACTCATATTTCCACTGTGTCTTTTTGAGTGGTCTGCCACACTTTGGACAAAGCACATTGGTCTCAACCGGCTTTGGCTTTTCCGGGAAATCAAAGGCTATATCTCCGTCCTCTGTGAGCTTTAGCGGTGCATCAAACTTCATGCCTGTCTTTGAGACAAATCCTGATATAACTTCTGTCTTTTTCTCTGTCAGAAGCTCCTTAAGGACCG
Source organism: uncultured Agathobacter sp. (assembly GCA_934365945.1). GTDB lineage: Bacteria > Bacillota > Clostridia > Lachnospirales > Lachnospiraceae > Roseburia. The sequence goes on from CAKRNE010000015.1 coordinate 11,258, forward strand.
ATTCCTTTATCTTGACACTTGCAACCTTGCCCACCATAAAGCGGCAGCTCTCAGGATCGTCACGCCTGTTGTTCTCACATACAAAGCCAAACGGCGCCACCTGGATTTTGCCTCCGCACTTCGGACATACCACGTCCTTCACCGTCTTTGGCTCTACATGGTCAAAATCAAACTGGACAGAGAGCTTTTTGTTTTCATCCTCCTTAAGCACCAGGCACGCATCGAAGCGTTTCCCGCTTTTGGACTTGAAGCCTCGTATAGTCTCGGTCTTTTTTTCATTAAGAAGCTGCTTTAGGTTTGCGGCTGTAATTGTCTTTCCCGCAATCTGTCCCACCGAAAAACGGCAGCTTCCCGGCTCATCGCCATTGTAGTTCACACAGCCATAGCCAAACGATGTCTTTTTTATCTGGCCTCCACAAAGCGGACAGACGACATCCTTTATGATTTCATCCTCCACATTGTCAAAGTCAAATGCCACGACGGTGTGCATTTTTTCACTGCCCTCTGTGACCGGCTCCTGCTTTAACACAAGGCATGCGTTGAAGCGCTTTCCGGATTTTGATTTAAAGCCCTTTATCGTCTCAGTTCTGCCGTTTGCCATGAGCTCTAAAAACTGTACCTGCGACAGCTGCTTGTCTGCTATCCTTCCAACAAAGAAATGGCAGCCATCCTCTGTCTGTCTGTTATAATTCGCACATCTGTAGCCGTACGGCGACACATATATGTCACCTCCGCAGTCCGGGCATACAATACCCTCGACCTTTTGCGGCTTTACGTTTTCAAAATCAAAGGTGGCTGATACCTTGTTCGTCTGTTCATCCTTGTTGAGCTTTAAGCATGCATCAAAGCGCTTGCCGCTCTTTGATTTAAAGCCACGGATTGTATCGGTGATTCCCTCTTCAATCAGCTTTTTGACCTGTTCCTCCGGAATATCCAGTCCTGCCACCTGTCCGATATTAAAATTACATCCTGATTTATCATTTTTGTAATTGGCACAGCCGTAGCCGAACGGTGTGGTCACTATCTCGCCACCGCACACCGGACACTTGACACCTATCTTTCGTCTGGCCGCCGCACCTCTGGCATTTTTGCCTGCAAAGCTGCTGATGCGGTCTGCAATCTCAGGGCGCAGATTCTGCTCTATCATCTTTTCTGTCTCTTTGCGGATAAAGCTCTCAAGCTTTCCCCTGTATTCCCAGAAATCCACAGTGCCCCTTGTGATTCCGTCCAGTCCCTTTTCCCAGTTGGCTGTCATCTTTGGATTAAGAAGAGCCGGAACTGTCATGTATACGACCTCAAACACCATCTCGCCGAGGCTTTCAGGTGTGAGTATCTGTGTCTTTTTGTTCAGATTCAGATATCCTATACGGACAAGCTTCTGGATTATCTCCGCTCTCGTTGCCGAGGTGCCTATTCCCGAGCCCTTTATCTGCTCACGAAGCTCCTCGTCCTCGATAAGCTGTCCTGCGTTTTCCATGGCAAGCACCATGGAGCCTGAGGTGTAGCGCTTTGGAGGAGAGGTCTTTCCAAACTTGATATTGTAACCTAAGCATGCTATCTCATCGCCCGCCTTTAGCTTATCGGCAAGCTCAAGCATCACCTTGGGATTTACGACTATTTCATCATTACCGCCATTTGCTGTGCCGTTTTCATCGGCACCATCTGCAGTCTCACTGTTTTTGCCGAGTATACGTGCGTTTGCTTCCTCAAAGGACTTCTTTTTCGGCGGATTCGCCACCTGTAAATAGCCCTCGCTCTTTAGCACCTTCGATGATGCAAAAAAGCTTTCCTTATCCACATTTACGACAAGCTTCACATTCTCATACTCTGCCGGCGGATAAAAAATACTAAGAAAACGCCTGACAATCAGCTCAAATACCGCTCTTTGAAGCGATGTAAGCCCCGAAAGCTCAGTAAGCTGACCTGTCGGGATGATAGCGTAGTGGTCTGTTACCTTGCTGTCATCCGTATACTGCGTATCTGCTATGTTGGCATATAGCCTCTTTTGCATGATATGCTCCACAAAGTCTGCTGTCGGCTCAAAGCCCTTCAGCCTGCTTATATTTTTGCCAATCTCCTTTGCCACAGCGCTTGAGAGCACTCTGGCATCAGTTCTCGGATAGGTGGTGAGCTTTTTCTCATACAGATCCTGAGCCACCTGCAATGTCTCATCTGGGCTGATTTTAAACTTCTTTGAGCACTCTGCCTGCAGCTCAGCCAGGTTGAAAAGAAGCGGTGCTCTTTTTTTGGTAATATTCTTAACTATAGATTTAACTTTTGCCGGTTTGCCGTTTAATTCTTCAATTAAAGCGAGTGCATCTTTTTCCTCTTTGAAGCCGTTTTCCTTGTATAAAAGCGGTGATTCAAAGTACTTCGAGCCGTCTACAGCCTTCCACTCTGCCTCTACACCGGCATCTGTAAACCTGCCGATTACCCTGTAAAACGGAGTCTCCTTAAAGTTTCTGATTTCGCGCTCACGGATTACCACCATTCCAAGCACACAGGTCATCACTCGTCCAACCGCGATTGCCGTGTACGAGCGTGTGCCTGCTGCATCGTTTAGCAGATTGCCGTATTTGACTGACATGACACGCGAGAAGTTTATGCCCATCGCATAGTCCTCGATGGTACGCATGATGCCGCTCTTTCCGAGGTTTGCATACGCACTCATCGGCTTTGCTTCTTTTATGCCTCTTAGGATTTCCTCCTCGGTCTGCGAATCTATCCAGACTCGAAGCTCCTCCATGCCTTCCCTGACACCACCAAAGTTTCTGATATTCTCCTCGATGGTCTGTCCTTCTTTTCCGGCATCACCTGCCCAGTATACCCGGTCAATGTCCTCTCTCTGCAAAAGAGCGTGCACAATGTTGTACTGCTTGCGCACGCTGTCTATCACATCATATTTATATTCCTTAGGCAGAAACGGCAGATCCTCAAGCCGCCATTTCTTGTATTTCATGTCGTAGGACTCAGGATAGACCAGACCGACCAGATGTCCCACACACCATGAAATCACATATTCTCCATTTTCTATATAACCATCATTGCGTCCGCTCACCCGCAGCACCTTCGCAAATTCCTGTGCCACGGATGGCTTCTCTGTTATTATCAGTGATTTTCCCATAAGCTCCTCTATAATTCATTCATGTTTATGAGCTTGAATCTAGGATCTCTGACCACATAGCTTTGCAATGCAGGCTCAAAATCCGTTGCTGAAAACAGATAATAGTCGTCAGATGTAAGCCTTGCCTGCTCCATAGCCATAGCCATATTCTCGCACATATCCATGGTCATCATTGGCTTGTCCCAGTTGCAGAATCCGATGATGCTCCTTCTATCCTCGCTCTGTGCCACGATATCTATGCGGCCTGTCTTTCCAATCCATGTACCCACGCGCTTTATGGCAAACGGCAGCTGTCCCATCTGATTGAGTATAAGCAGATACTCTGTGCAGACCTCCCTGAAATATCTATCGAGATATGTATCAAGCTCTTTTTCTATATATGTATCATAAAACTCTTCCGGTGAAAGCAGATACAGATTGGACATATTCGGATAGACAAACTTAAACCAGAAATTAACAAATGTGTCTTTTATCTGATATACGCCCTTCTTGGCATTTTCCCATCCGCCGGTCTCAAATGAAACCACCTTCTCCACGATATTGAAGGCGGCAAGATTTTTTAAATATACGCTGATTTTGGCACGCGAAAATCCTGTCGCATGGAAAATATCATTGAGCTTGTTCTCTCCTCTTGCGATTGCTGCAAGTATTGTGCTATACGCTGAAAGCTCTCGAAGCTCTGCGGATATGACAGCATCCGCCTCACCATACAGTGCTCCCGATGGTGTCAATACGAGCCTGCATATATTTTCCTTAAAGGATTTAGCTGCATCCCACGCATCCAGATATGCCGGAACTCCACCGATTGCTCCGTAAATCCTCACGATTTCCGCAACCGGAAGATTCTCAAAATGTCTTACAACCTCGAGGAAATTGAGCGATTCAAGCTTCATTTCGGCTCCCTTAAACTGCTCTGCTGCCTCCTGTGTAGCCCATACTGTAGATGATGTAGCCAGTATTATAAGTACCGGTCCCGGATACAGCTTATGCTTTTTAAGCTTTGCAACTGCCTCCATAAATGATGCATCCCTCTTTGCAATAAACTGTGCCTCATCGATTACCACTACAAGCTTGGACGGGTCGCCTGATTTGATTCTCGCGAAGTACTCCTCATAGGTCTGCCTGCTCAGGCTTACCTTGTACTGACGGCTTATCTCCTCTCCCATCATCTCAAGCTGATGCTCGGGCGATGCCTGCCTGCATCTATAGTAAAAGAATTTCTTTCCGTCACAAAATTCCTTTATGAGCTCCTCCTTTTGACAGCCTCTCCTTCCGTAGAGCACTACGAGCTGGTTGCCGGACTCTTTATAGAGCTGCTCAAGTTTCTCTAAATCTGTGTGTTTTGCTTTCATAATATTCCTCCAAAATAATTAACTGGAAATATTATATCACAATTTAACACATATACAAATATATTTTTAATTATATAATACGGAGCGCAAGACGTGACATGCCGGGGACTGCGGTACACACGGTATCACGGGCGCTAACGCTACGCTGCCAAGAGGCTGTACGAATTATGCTTTTATGGTTTTCCATGCTCGACAAAACCGTCGCTACTCGCCCTCCATGGCTCGATAGCTCCTTGCCCCGCCTTCCATGGCGGTGCATTTCTGTGTTTCATAGGCATAATTCTACAGACTCTAAACAGCTTCGCTAGTCGCTTTCATGATACCGTGTGTACCGCAGTCCCCGGCATGTCACGTCTTGCGCTCCTTACTTTTTCTCAATAATCCACGTAAAAAACATTGACCCACAGATTTCTCTGTGGGTCTTGCTTTTTTGTGTTATCTATTCTCTGACAAATTATATTTCCGGGCTCCTATTGTAGCTTTCACTTTATTTCTGACGAACATATAGCAGATAACCTGCATGACGATAGTCGCTATCCATGAACCGGGATATGAAATAAACAGGAAAAATAGCGACCTGTGACTTGGAAACAGACCGTATATCCAGATGATTCTGACTCCGACTGTTCCTATTATGGAAAGTATCATAGGTACTGTTGAGTATCCCATTCCTCTTAGGGCTCCCGGGAAAAGGTCCATGATGCCACACAGGAAATATGGGATTGTGGTAATCGAAATAATCTCAAGTCCTGATTTAATTACCTCGCTATTACTAGTATATATACCAAGTATCTGTGTTCCAAATATGTATGAAGCACTTCCCATCACAAGTGCTACCGCTGTCGTGAGAAACAGACAGTCTATCAGTACCCTGTCCATTCGCTTTTGTTTTCCTACCGCATAGTTCTGGCTTGTAAAGCTCATGCAGGCCTGTGTGATTGAGTTGACAGATACATACAAAAAGCCAAGTATATTGTTTGCCGCCGTATATCCAGCCATGGCTATTGAGCCAAAGGAATTGACTGATGACTGAAGCATGGCATTTGAGATATTTATGACTGTGCTCTGTATGCCGGCCGGAATTCCCACCTGAAATATCTGAAGCATATATTCCTTATCAATCGCAAGCTTATTAAAGCAGAGCTTATAGCTGGTATCTGCTTTGCTCAGACAGTATAATACAAGCACACAGGATACAAACTGCGAAACAATTGTACCGATTGCAACACCTGCAACACCCATTTTGCACACTATTACAAAAAACAGATTGAGCAGTGCATTGATACAGCCTGAAATAATCAAAAAGATAAGAGGTCTCTTTGTATCGCCGACAGCACGCAAAATCGCCGCACCATAGTTATAAAGCATAAAAAACGGCATACCGCAAAAATAAATCCTCATATAAATAGTAGAAAGACCTATGACATCATCCGGTGTACCCATGATTTCCAGCGCACCCCTTGCAAAAATAACACCGACCACACCCATCACAATACCACTTATGAGTGCAATCATAATAGCGGTGTGCACCGTCTTAGACATCTCCTCATCCTTGCCTGCCGCATAAAATCGGGCAGCGAGCACATTCGCACCAAGCGATATACCCATAAACAAATTGACAAACACATTGATAAGTGCCGTAGTCGAGCCAACCGCCGCAAGTGATTTGCTGCCACTAAACTGTCCCACGACAATAATATCCACCGCATTGAATGCCAGCTGTAAAATACCCGAAATCATAAGCGGCAACGCAAATGAAATAAGCTTATCCATTATTGAACCGTTCACCATATCAATTTCATACTTATTATTCTTCACTTATATCTACCTCTTAAATATATTCTACTCAGATTATCTATTTTACCACGATAAAATATAAATTCAAGCGTAACTATTTAAAACAACTGAGAATAAAAAAGCCTAAAAAAGAGAGCCTCTTTTAAGAGGCTCGACTTTTGCATAATAATTAATTCACAGAGTGAGGATTTTCCGTTCAATACACCGCCTTCACCGGAGAGTACACAGTATGTTCCGAAGAAAAAATATGAACTGCCACGGGTTTCCAATAGGTCAAATGACAGTTTAGACTTGCAAACTGCCATAACCTATCCGTAAAAAGTCCCGTGGCTAACTTCATATTTTTTCTGAGGAATACTACTGTGTGCTACACCGGTGCCCACAGCCCACAAACGGAAAATCCGCCCTCATAATAATATTTTCCAGCAAATTGCTAAATCTACTTCTTTGTGATGTAACCCTGTGCCTTAAGAAGTTCTGCACAAAGCACTGCTCCACCGGCTGCACCACGTACTGTGTTGTGTGAGAGTCCAACGAACTTCCAGTCATAGACTGTATCCTCTCTGAGACGTCCGACATTGATTCCCATGCCATGCTCATAATCCACATCAAGTGCAACCTGAGGACGATTATCCTCCTCACAGTATCTGATGAACTGCTTTGGTGCGCTTGGAAGCTCAAGCTCCTGTGGTACTCCGCTGAACTTCTCGAGTGCCTCGATGAGCTGCTCCTTTGTAGGGTTCTTTTTAAACTTAACAAATACGGCTGCTGTATGACCGTTTAATACAGGAACACGGATACACTGGCATGTGATAACCGGTGACTCTGCAGGAACAATCTGTTTCTTCTCATCATCCACATATCCCCAGAGACGAAGCGGCTCTTTCTCAGATTTTTCTTCCTCTCCACCGATGAATGGAATGATGTTTCCAACCATCTCAGGCCAGTCCTTGAAAGTCTTTCCGGCACCTGAGATTGCCTGATATGTTGTAGCAACAACCTCATATGGCTCAAACTCCTTCCATGCTGTAAGAACCGGAGCATATGACTGGATTGAGCAGTTTGGCTTTACTGCTACGAAGCCTCTCTTTGTACCGAGACGCTCCTTCTGATATTTGATAACCTCCATGTGCTGTGGATTGATTTCAGGTACAACCATTGGCACATCAGGTGTCCATCTGTGGGCACTGTTGTTTGAAACTACAGGAGTCTCTGTCTTTGCATAGTCCTCCTCGATCTTCTTGATCTCGTCCTTTGACATATCAACGGCTGAGAATACAAAGTCAACCTGTGAAGCAACTTCTTCTACCTCATTGACATTCTTTACGATGATTTTCTTAACTGCCTCAGGCATTGGTGTGTCCATTTTCCATCTATCACCAACGGCGTCCTCGTATGTCTTGCCTGCACTTCTTGGGCTGGCTGCAATTGTTGTTACCTCGAACCATGGATGATTCTCTAAAAGAGAAATAAATCTCTGTCCTACCATTCCTGTTCCACCGAGGATACCTACTTTAAGCTTTTCACTCATTACTCTAATCTCCCTATCTTCTAGATTTTCTTCGACCTTGTCATACGTTCATTTGTAATATCGACTATTTTCATTTTGTCCGTCTGTCACGTACAACTGTCTTTATAGGAAATATATTACTTGAAACTCTAATGAAAAACAAGGAAAAAACTATATTAAATTAATAATTTTTCTCCCTGTTTTTTATAAAATATGCACAAAAACTACACTTCATCCTGCCAATTTGACTTCATATACTCGTCGTAAACGGCAATAACCTTGTCCATTGATGTCTTTGATGGCGCTCCAACTGTACACCTTGTGCTGACACAGGTCTCCATTGAAATGGCATCGTACACATCCTCATCAAATACCGGAGAGATAGCCTTGAGCTCATCGATGCTCATATCGTCGATTGCAATACCCTTGTCTATGCAGTAAAGCACTATTCTTCCTACAATACCGTGTGCATCTCTGAATGGTACACCCTTTTTAACGAGATAGTCTGCTGCATCTGTGGCATTTGTAAAGCCATTGTTGGCACTCTTTCTCATCACGTCCTTGTTGAACTTCATTGTGTCAATCATTCCTGTAAACAATGCGATACATCCCTTTGCAGTGTCAAATGCATCAAATGCCAGCTCCTTATCCTCCTGCATATCCTTGTTGTACGCAAGCGGAATACCCTTCATGGTGGTGAGAAGCGACATGAGCGCACCGTATACACGGCCTGTCTTTCCTCTGACAAGCTCTGCTATATCTGGATTTTTCTTCTGTGGCATGATTGAACTTCCTGTGCTGTACGCATCGTCAATCTCAACAAACTGGTACTCGTTTGAGTTCCAGATGATGATTTCCTCTGAAAAACGAGACAGATGCATCATGATAGTTGAAAGAGCAGATAAAAACTCAATCAGATAATCCCTGTCTGACACACCGTCCATGCTGTTAAGTGTCGGTCCGTAAAAATCCAAAAGCTGTGCTGTATAGTCCCTATCAAGCGGATATGTGGTGCCTGCGAGCGCTCCTGAGCCAAGCGGACAATAGTTCATTCTCTTATATATATCGCAAAGTCTTGATCTGTCTCTCTTAAACATCTCAAAATATGCGCCCATATGGTGAGCCAGAGTGATTGGCTGTGCCTTCTGCAGATGTGTAAAGCCCGGCATGATAGTCTGTGTGTTTTCCTTCATAATCTTAAGGATAACAGCTAAAAGCTCCTTAAGCTCATCATCAGTCTCCTTCACGGTCTTTCTGGTGAAAAGACGCATATCAAGAGCTACCTGGTCGTTTCTGCTTCGGCCCGTGTGAAGCTTCTTTCCGGTATCTCCAAGCCTGTCTATGAGTGTAGCCTCAACGAAGCTGTGGATATCCTCATATTTTGAGCTGATTTCAAGCTCTCCCGACTCTACCTCCTTCAGTATCTGCTTTAGGCATGCTACTATATCGTTGCTCTCTGCCTGCGAGATAATGCCCTGCTTTCCAAGCATCGTGACATGGGCGATGCTGCCCTCTATATCCTCTTTATAAAACTTCTGATCAAATGAAATGGACGCATTGAAATTGTAAACGAGCTGATCTGTCTCCTTTGTGAAACGTCCTCCCCATAACTGTGCCATGAGATTCCTCCTTGATTATTAAATGATGATTTATTTTCACGGTATCATAAAACATTGAGTAAAACCAAAGTGTGATACCGCCGTCTGCCCTATACAGCCGCTTTACTGTGCTAAATTATATAATAATTTTTGCTGTCACGCAACCACAATTTCATCCACGCGCGGCTATCTCCCTGTCACGCTGCTCCTTGGAAAATACACAGCCGCAGTAGTACTGCCTATACATATCATACTGCTTTGATATCTCCGTGGACTTTTTATAGCCCTCCTTCTTCTTAAAATCAGAGAAAAGATATCGCACTCCATACTCCTCCTGAAGCGACTTTCCTATCTCATTGAGCTTTTCGGCATTCTTCAACGGGCTGATGGAAAGCGTCGTGGTAAAAAAGTCAAAGCCATGCTCCCTTGCATACTGTGCACTCTCCTCAAGACGCAGCCTGTAGCACTTAAAGCACCTCTCTCCACCCTCAGGCACTGCCTCCATGCCACGCGCCATATCGTAAAAGCGCTTAGTGTCGTACACGCCCTCCACAAAGTGAACCGGATTTTTCACCGGAAACTCATCTATAAAGCGCTTCTGCTCATGTGCTCTCATATGATATTCCTCTGGCGGATAAATGTTTGGATTATAATAGAATACCGTCACCTCAAAATACTCTGAGAGAGTCTGTATACAGTATGTGCTGCACGGCCCACAGCAGCTATGGAGCAAAAGCCGTGGGGTGCAGTTATTATCTATACAATTTTCTTTTATTAAATCTTCCATTAATTTTTGATAGTTAATTTTATTTGCCATATTATATTTTTTCTCCAAACACAAATTATTTAACACATCCTCAAAGATATTTCAGGTAACTATTCTGCATATTTACTATTCTGCATATTTACTATTCTGATTAATTACTATTTCTGATATAAGCTGCAAAATATACAAGCTGCATAATACGAACAAGGACCGGAAGTTTCCTCCCGGCCCGGCTCATACTAATCCTCTTCATATCCGAACATTAGTCTAAAAATCTTTTTTCCTGTTTCTGTCTTGAATATACGCTTGTATGCCTTGTCGATTGCACGGTTTCCCGCATCATCCTCATACAGATTTACGAGGAAATCAGCCTCAACGAGTATCTGATAATCAAGACCATCTATATTGTCATATGTGTGATGGTGACCTATGAGAAAACATATTCTTTCAACTATGTAATTCTCGAAGCCAAGCTGTGAGAGCATCTTCTGGGCGATTATCGGTCCCTCCTGCTCCTGAAGCTTTCCATCGCACCTGCCATACTTCTCCTCCGCCACACGTATGCCGATATCGTGTGTGTAAGCCGCTGCCTCAAGTATAAAGAGTGAAGCATCATCAAGCTCCTCTCCTATACCGATAAGCCTTGCATAGCTGTGCACCTTGGTGAAATGCTGGATTCTCTTTGGATCGCCATCATAGTAGGCAATCATATCCATAAACAAATCGTCTAACTGTTGTTTACTATAACTGTCACTATCCATTTAATATATTTTTCTCCTGATAATATGTTAATTAGTCTCATTGCCGGCTTTTGCACCGACAATGATAACATACTACAAAGCAATCAATTTTTCAATATTTTTACATAAATATTTCTTATTTTTTGAAATCACTATGTTGCTGGTCACACTGTTAGGTGTGAACAGTAACATCACTACTTTGCTTCACGGAAAAATCCCCTGAATGCGAATTCTGACAAAGGCTTTTTGTAAAGCAGCTCTCCTATCAATATCTCAAGCGCCCCACCTACAAAAATAACAATATAGCCTAACAAAGCCACCACCGGGAGTCCAAGCTTAAAAACAGCATTAGAGACCGGCACAAACGCCACTCCTGAAAGCACAGTAAAAATGCTCATAAACAAAACCATGAATACAATAAAGCCAAATACAAAATACTTATAGCATATGCTTGTGTACAGATATACTGCCAACAGCACAACATCGAGCGTAAAAAGTGTGAAGATAAGCTGTTTCTCATCTGCTACGGAATTTTGTATCAGAATGACTCTTTCTATTACCAAAAATGTGAAAACAACAAGATTGATTACCGTGCTTGACATCACGGGAATGTATATCTGCAGCTTCTTTTTCAGTGATGTGGACTGGATAAGCTCTGACACATCCATCGACATGATGAGCTGAAATGTGAACATGCCGCACATCATAATGTAGATACCGCCTATGATTGAAGTTCCCTTGCTCATTATATCTGATACTATTCCGAATATTGAAAAAAATGCAAGCATGAATATATTCAACTTAAGTTTATAGCCATATTTCAATAATTTAAATCCTAATTTAATATCTTTCAGCATAATATTTCTCCTTTTTAAATATACTTCTTCAAATATACTTCCAATTTAAAGTACCTCTACACATCAACATATGATCTGCGGATACGAACCACCATGTGATAGTATGTCGCTGCAATCACACAAACGAGTGCTACCGCAAGTAAAGGTGCAATAAACTTCAGTGTACCACCATAAATCAAAACAGCTATACTACCGGCAATTGCAGGGAAGATAACTATAAGCGCCAGCAGATAAATATACATTCCCAGATCCATGTATCTGAATATATTTAATGAGCCAACCGACACAATTGAAGATATCATAATAATGTCAAATATCGACCAAATATTAACTCCTAATTTAATAAACGGTATTGATGCAATAAGTACTGTAATCCCAATACGAATCGGTCTCACAAGTATATCCACAAGAACCGCATTCTCAAAGTATCTTACTCCGTTAAAACCTGTCTTTAAAAAATGCATGCCAAATGCATTCTTCTTGCACATACAGCCGAAGCAGAAATAGTCCTGTACCACCTCGCACATCATATAAAAATCATAAACAATTGCTATAACTCCTATCCATGCCCAGACTGTTTTTGAACAGGCAATTAGCATTGATGTCAGAATTGCTAAAAGCGGAATCAGTATATTTGTTATCAGACGATACTTGAGATTAGTCATAACATGGTAATCCCTGATGTATGTTAGAGCTTCATTCTTTGCTTTGTTATCTTTTCTATTAATTGTTCTTTCATTATCATGTTCCTGCGAAACCATTTTTTCATTCATACTTCCTGACATATTTTCCATAACACCTCACCTCGCACTAGCGCATCACAATTTTTGTATTATTTTTCATGACCGCAACGCTTATCTGGTAAAGTGTCGGAATCTCCTTTGTTACATTAAGTCCTGCGAGCTTATCTATATTTTCCGCCAAGCATATGCCCTCGAAGCCGTACGGATTCTTGGTCATTGAATAAAGCACCTTACCGGCAGCCTCTGTATCTGCTGCATCTCCTTTAATCAGGATATATTTTTCCTTCAAATCCTCGACAAAGCCCTGCTCCACAATCTGTCCGTTTTCCATAATAATGGCGTAATCGGTGATATTTTCCATATCAGAAATATTGTGCGTAGAGAAAAATACACTGCGCTTTCCGTTGCCCTCATGGATATACTCACCAATCATCTGGCAAAGCTTATCTCTCATAAGCGGATCAAGCGGCGATGCCGGCTCATCCAGCAAAAGAAGGTCTGTCTTTCGTGCCATGACGCCTGCAAGCATGAGCTTCATCTTCATACCATCCGAAAATGAATTGTTAGACTTCTTCATATCAATGCTGCCATGTGAAAATATTGCAAGCTCCTCACAATATCTGTGAAAATCATCTGCGGAAAAGTCATCAAACATCAGCTTACTGATTTCCTCGATATCCTTAACTGTCCACTGTGGCAGATAATACTTGCCCGGACCTGTGTAGCCTATGCGGTTTTTAATATCACCCGAGTTTTCCTTCTGCTTGTCGGAATACTGTCCAAAGTATGTGATGTCACCTTTATAGTCAAGCCTGATTCCTGCTAGGATATTTAAAAGTGTTGTCTTTCCTGCTCCGTTTTCTCCGATTAAAGCTGTGGCAAAGCCCTGCGGTATTGCGAAATTCTCCACATCCAGTGTGAAGTTTTTAAGCTTCTTTGTGATTTTTGCTGCCTCAATTGCATTCTTTGTTGTCATTTTCATTCCTCCTGACTCGTTTCATATCATTATTTAATATGAACTAATTCTTACTTAAATTTTTTGATTGTTTATAACTGTCCATAATCATTGTATTAAATAAATCTGGATATAATTTGTGCTACAAACTGCATTAATAGCTGACCTAATGCTGTCATCACTATGTTTATCATACTCATAACCAATCTACTCCTGTCATTCTACATCAAGTAACGCCTCAAGCATTCCCTTCAGCTCGTCGTTTGAGATTCCGGCTATCTCTGCTGCGGCTATCGCGTCTGTCAGCGACTCCTCCACCTTGCGCAGGTGCTGTTCCTTTATCATCTCACTGTCCTGTGCATTGACATAAAAACCCTTGCCCTGCGCCGCTGTGATGAGTCCCTCATCTGCAAGCTGCTCATAAGCCTTCATCGTGGTTATCACGCTGATTTTCAGGTCCTTCGCCAGTCCTCTTATCGACGGAAGGAACTCCCCCTGCTCATACCTGCCGGCCAAAATATCTGTCTTGAAGCTGTCCGCTATCTGCTGATAGATGGGCACTCCTGAATTTTGCATCAGCTTCATATGCTACCTCCGTACTGTATATATTAACTGTTCATGTGTTATATATACACTATATACATTTTATTGTCAATACCTTTCTGTAATTATTCCCCTTAAAATTTCACATCAAAATTTTGATTTGACATACACTCTTATATCTGATAATATAATATAGCTTGCCGATATGGCTCAGTAGGTAGAGCGACGCACTCGTAATGCGTAGGCCACCGGTTCGATCCCGGTTATCGGCTTCTCAAAAAAAGCACCTCATATCACAAATGTGATATGAGGTGCTTTTTTATTATTTTATTTTTTTCCCATTTTTCTTAATTTATCTTTTGCTCTATCTATTGTCTTTGTATGATCCGCAATAGGTTTCTCTGATTTGCTTAACATTTTCTCCGCTTTTTTCCCTGAAATAACCATAATAGGACTTTGTGAATTATTGTACATAGTTTTTCCTCCTAATCCAAATCAGTCAATATTGATTCAACATCTCTAAACATAAACTTACAATCTCCGGCATAATCTGAATGTAATGCCCTTACATCAGACAATGTAGGAATTACAGCTTCTGCATCATCCTCCATTGTTTCAACCCCCATATTTCTATATGCATTAATTACTTTATCATTATTATATACATGAAGGGAGTTGTTTTCAGAAGTTTTTTTCGCTACTGCCAGAACTACCAGACACTTTTACCGTATTGGTAGTATTTAATATATCCATTTCTATTACCTCACTCAAAAACTTGCTTCTAATATATACGATTTCTCAAAGGTTATCAATATCTTATGCATCAAATGGACGCTTTAAGCAGAAAATGGGCAAAAAGACAGTTCTACCATATTTAATAATAAACTGCTCTCTTTTTACTATACCATTATTATCATTCTGCCTATCTTTCCCATTCTGTTAGAATAACATTCAGTTTTCTAATCAACCTTCTCACGTTCCTGCCGAACAAATTCCTCAAAAAGCCTGTTAAAAGTGTCAATTTCAGCAGATTCCTTTTTCCATATCAAATAAGTAAATGAAATTGGAGGTGTTACATCTTTTGGCTCTATTAACTTAATTTGAGATTGTTGCAATCCCTTTACAATGTAAACGGGCAGATATGATACCCCCTGATCTGCCTTAATCAGATCTTCCGTAGAACGTACAGAAGCTATACTCACAAAATTTGCATTAGAGTATAACTTACTGATAGACTTTTCCAAATCCTCCCAGTATGTAGGGTGATTGTTAGTCAATATCCTATATTTCTGAAAGTATTCTATCTCTGTTGACAGATTGCTATTCTCACTGGTATTTGGCACAGCAAGCTGAATTTTCCCTTCACAAACATTTTTATACTGAACTCTTTTAATAAAAGGTTCTTTCCTGTCAATTCCAATATCATACTGCCCATCCATGATTGCTTGTGGTATATTATCCTCCAATACCGTTGTCGAAATATTAATGTTTGGTTCTTTCTGAAAAAAGATTGGCAGAAACTTGGGAATCAAGTAATTATCAATATATGCAGTAACAACAACCTTTAGAGTAGTTTTGTAGCTGGATTTCATATTTTTAATAGCATATAATCCATTTTCATAAGTAGTTATGGTTTCCTTGGCAATTTTACAAAAATATTGTCCAGCTTCAGTCAACGCTATATTACGACCAGATGTTTCGACCAGTTCAACACCCAGGAGTGCCTCAAGATTTTTAACATGATTATATACTGATGTTTGGGTAATAAATAATTCATCAGCAGCTTTCCGATAATTTTGATATTTGGCAACAACCAAAAAAGTATAATACCATTCAAGGTTCATCTATATATCTCCTTTTTGAAATTCAATTTACCACTTTACCGTATTATAACACAATAAATTCTCGATTTCTATTGCAGATGCAATACAAAAACATCAATTACCTAAACAAAATGTCAACTTTTTCTGAACAATATATTAAGTTTTTTGAAATTTTCTTTTGTCACAATTTGTAATATTATATACCCGACTAAAGAAAGGAGGATTCTATTATGGTAAAGTTTCAGGACAACACTGTTCGAGATGGAATGCAACAACACAATGTTAATAAGAACTTCCGAACCAAACTTAGTGTTTTTGAACTTATAGGACAATCAAATGTTGATTCAGTCGAAATTGGCATGTGTGCCTCAGAAGATGATTACACAATGATTTGTGAAGAAGCAAAAAAGCTAAGCAGTAATCAGGAAGTAGTTGTACTGACAAGACTTGTCAAACAGGATATTGATATTACAGCAAGACTAAAGAAAAAAGTAAACCAACTAACTATCAAGCTGTTAGTTCCCATATCCGATCTGCATATCGAGAAAAAATTGGGGCTTACTCGTGAAAGCATGAAATCGAAATTGGAAAATTGTCTGAATTACTTACAGCAGCTAAACATCCAAACAGATATATGCTTTGAAGATGCAACACGAGCAGATAAGCTTTATTTCATGGAAGTTTTACAACTATGTAATAAATATCCCGTACATTTTGTAACAATCGCAGATACTGTCGGCTGTATGGTTCCAGAAGAATTTGGGGCTTATATAAGAGAAATAAAACAAAATGGGTACGATTTTGGAATAAGCGTTCATTGCCATAATGATTTAGGATTAGCCACAGCCAATTCCATTGCCGGAGTATTAAATGGAGCTGAACAGGTTGAAACTACATTTCTTGGAATTGGCGAAAGAGCTGGAAATACATCAATAGAAGATGTCAGCTATATCCTATATAAAAAATATGGAATAAAATCCAACATTAACTTCAAAGATATTATTTCGTTAGCTAACAAAATATCGGAAATTCTAAAATTTCCGATAGCCGCAACAAAACCAATCATTGGGGATAATGTTTTTATCCATGAATCCGGAATACATCAGGACGGCATGATGAAAGATTGTAATATGTATCAATTTGTTCAGCCGGAAGAGTTCGGAACACAGATAAAGCCCTTGGATCTCAATATAAGCGGCATATCAAGCTCCAAAATACTATCCAGCAGAGTATCAAAAGAATTTGGAAATATAGCCGACACGAAAGAAATTGTAAATTTCTACAGAAAAGCAGCTAAGATTATCAATCACATAACATTGGAAGAAGCCTGCGACTTGTACAAATTCATTAATCTTTTACAAACAAACTAACATTCAAGAAAGGAAGTTCAATATGAAGATAGTAACAAATTTAGAAAATGACATCACAGATATTTTGACTCACATGAATGCCAATAATCCTATTGTCATCCCCACAGACACAAACTATAATCTTGCGTGTTTCCCAACTTCGGAGGAAGCCATTGACAAAATCTTTACATATAAGCAAAGACCAAAGGATAAACCTCTGTCATTATTTTTCCTTGATCCGGCAGATTGGAAGAAATATGGAGTATGCAAAAACGAGCAACTTATGGAGCTGTTGGTCACACGCTTTTTACCGGGACCGTTTAATATCATTGTTGATAAAAAGGATACGAAATACGATTATATGCTGAATGGTGTTGATTCTATTGCATTAGGCTGTATTTCAAATCCTACATGGCGGAAATTCATGGAGTATTTAGACGGAAACCCTATTGCAATAACATCTGCAAACATATCTGGAACTGTTGATGATATGTTAGTGACAAAAGAAATTGCAGTATCACAACTGGGCGGTTGTGTAAAATATTTTATTGAATCTGAACAACCAATTAAGACATCAAAATCAAGTACCATCGTACTTCTTAAAGAAAATGGCATAAAAATCTGTAGAGAAGGCGACATTGACAGGTCAACATTGGAAAATATGTTATGCAAGGAGGGATACGAAGTTGAATAGCCATATTAAATTACAAATATCACTTTACCGCATTTTTTCAAGAGCATACTTTCATTTACCGTTTATGGTTATTTATTTGTCTAAGATTGGTTTCAGCCTCATTACCATTGAAATCATTATGGCAGTGTACGGCATTGCAGTTTTTGCTTATACAAAATTTCCAGATAGCTTAAAACCGAGTTTTCACTTTTCGTGTAAATACGTCCTGCTTATAAGTGAAATCTTGAAATGCATAGGTTTAATCCTTGTTGTATTAACACAAAGTTTTGTAGGAATAAGTATAGCACAAATATTTTTAGGTTTTGGTTATGGAGTTGCCGCAGGGTGTGACACCCGAATAATCAATTATCATATTGATGATGGCGGGAAATTTCAGTCACGCAGTAATAGTTTAATGTTTACGGCATTGCTTGTCGCTGGACTTATAGGAAGTGTCCTTTTCAATATAGACATTCGCCTGCCTTTTATTGCAAGCACTCTCGCAGATGTTGTCACAAGCATTGTATGTATGACATTGCCTAATGAACCCGGAAAAATGGAAACAGTCCGCAAAAACGGAACAAATGCAAAACTTACTTATCAGGAAAAAAGCCTTGTTTGCACTTATTGCCTTACCAGAGGTATTATTTTAACATTTTTTACTGGTTTTCTACCTTATCATTTATTTATTGATATGAGCATTCCGGTATACGGCTTTATCGCCATACTAACCAGCTATACCTTTTTGGGAAATATATCTTCAAACTTCATAGCCGGAAGATTAAAAAAGGAATATGCATTACGAATCATGAATATCTGCTTATTGCTATCACTTATTATGTATTTCTCAAACAATCTAATAATGATTGTTGCTGCAACCATATTGTTAGGCTTAACTTCTGGAGCCACACGCCCTATATGTTTAAACGGATTGCGTGATAATGGTTCAAATGTGGCTCTGGTATCAAATAAAATGGAAGGCATCTACTCTATAATAAATATTGTACTGCTTATACTGGGCGGAATATTATATTATTCCTATGGTTTTGTATATATGCATTTGCTCTTAGCATTTGTGTTTATAATTTATATCCTATTACATTTATATTTCAAGAAAAGGAGTAACGAATATGAAAATCAAAGTTGAAACAGAAAACGGATACCTGCCGAAAAAGTATTCAAAGTATGCTGAGGAAGAAGATAAGTATAAGGGCTATCCCAAAATATCTTTTCCAATTACTTTTGAGGAAATTCCGAGCGGAACCAAATCGTTTGCCTTGACATTAATTGATTTTGATGCCGTAGGAGTATGCGGGTTCCCGTGGATTCATTGGATCGCATGTGACATATCCGGCGAAATAGGCAAACTTCCGGAAAATATAAGCGCAGATAATACTTTGAATATAGTTCAGGGAAAAAATAGCTTTGCCTCTGACTTTGTTGGCGAAATCGATCCGCAAATTATATACGGATATGTCGGTCCCACTCCACCGGACAAAGATCACAAATACACTCTCGATATATATGCTTTGGATTGTACTTCTTTGTCTTTAGCTGCAGGTTTTACATTAAATGAATTATATGATAAAATAGAAAACCATATTTTAGCTAAGAATACACTTGTCCTTAAAGGCCAATGTTAGAATTAAGACTTTAGCAATCACTTAATATTTCATAAAAGATAGTCTGAACTGCTTTAAAATTCAGACTGTCTTTTTGAAATATTTTCGTTGGTCTTATATTTAAAATGTACATGTTTACTAATATAGCGTCTTATAAAACAGTATCAATACCCATTACGAAAAGGACATCCACATTTCTCATTTCCCGCCTACCTTGTAATATTTTCCGTCCAGTTCCACCACAATTTCTCTGCTCCATACGCACACCTTATAATCAGGCAAGAACTGCTTCCTGCTTTACGATTTCTTTCATCCAAAGACAAGCCGGAATAACGTGCCATTTTCTCAACGGATGTTTCGCCATCACGAATCATACGAACAACGAACTCACGTGTTACTTCTTCACGCTCCTGATTTCTCATTTCTTCAATCGCTTTGCACATACTCTCAACTTTCGCATCTTCCTTGAAGTATCTGACTCTGTCTGCCAGTTTTCCATAAAACATATCATCCGCATCGGTACAGGAATATAGTATACACGAAAAAACACATCCTGCCTACTAATTAATTTGTGAAATTTTTAATGTATTAATTATTAATGTTCTTTCCAAAGCCGGCACACGTTCACATTTAAACCCCCTCAAAAAATCCCTCTTGACATTTATAAAAAATATATTAAAATTATCTCGTTGGTTTATTTTTAGTAAACAAAAAATCTATTATTAAGCCTACAGTAAATATAGTGTAAAATGTATTAGAAAAGGAAGTAAACATGGATATCGGACATCGTATGAAGGAGCTTCGTATCCAGTACGGACTTACCCAGCAGGAGCTTGCTGACAGGGCTGAGCTGACGAAGGGATTTATCTCACAGCTCGAGCGAAATCAGAATTCACCGTCAGTCGGCACACTGCTTGATATCATCCAGTGCCTGGGTATGACACCGGCGGAGTTTTTTACAGATTCGGAGCCTGAGCAGATTGTATACAAGGCGAACGACTATTTTGAAAAAATTGACGAGGAAAAAAACAGCAAGGTGGAATGGGTCATTCCAAACGCACAGACCCGCTCCATGGAGCCTGTCAGGCTCACTCTTCATCCGGGCGGCAGCTCTGAAATATATCTGCCCAAGGAGTGTGAGGAGTTTGGATATGTGATAAAGGGCACTGTGAAGCTTTGCTACGATGGCAAAGTGCACACCGTAAAGGCCGGCGAGTCCTTTTATTTTAAAGCCGGCAAGAAGCATTTTATTGAAAATAAATCCTCAAAGGATGCTGTGCTCATATGGGTCAGCAATCCTCCGAGCTTCTGAATATGTCTTGCAGAAGCTCTCGAATACCATAATTACATGAGAAAGGTTGTTACTGTTCACACATCAATATGACCAGCAACAAAAGGTTTACACCATGGGAAAGAAATTAATTGATTTTATCGATATCACAAAGTCATACAACGGCAATGTTGTACTTGACGATTTAAATCTATACATCAGGGAGAATGAGTTTCTGACGCTGCTTGGACCATCCGGCTGTGGAAAAACCACTACGCTTCGCATGCTCGGCGGCTTTGAGACTCCGGACAAGGGAAAAATCATGTTTGATTCAAAGGACATCACAAATGTACCTGCAAACGAGAGAAATCTGAACACTGTTTTCCAGAAATACTCTCTTTTCCCTCATATGACAATCGCTGAAAACATCGCGTTTGGTCTCAAAATAAAGAAAAAAAGCAAGGCTTACATAGATGACAAAATAAAGTATGCGCTAAAGCTTGTCAATCTCGACGGCTTTGAAAACCGCTCTGTCGATTCTCTTAGCGGAGGCCAGCAGCAGCGTATCGCCATCGCAAGAGCTATTGTAAACGAGCCTAAGGTACTGCTTTTGGACGAGCCGCTTGGTGCTCTCGACCTAAAGCTGCGCCAGAGCATGCAGTATGAGCTCATCCGCTTAAAAAATGAGCTCGGTATCACCTTCGTCTATGTCACACACGACCAGGAGGAGGCACTTACCATGTCTGACACCATCGTAGTCATGAATCAGGGCTACATCCAGCAGATTGGCACACCTGAGGACATTTACAATGAGCCTGAAAATGCCTTTGTCGCTGACTTTATCGGACACAGCAACATCATCGACGGTATTATGATAAAGGATAAGCTTGTCGAGATACTCGGTGTAAAGATGCCTTGTGTGGACGAGGGCTTTGGTGAGAACACACCTGTCGATATAGTCATCCGCCCGGAGGATGTGGAGCTGGTGCCTGCGGAGGACGGCTACATGCAGGGCGATGTCGTGTCCAATATCTTCAAGGGAGTGCACTATGAGCTTGAGGTAAAGGCAAACGGCTACGACTGGATGGTGCACACCACCAAATATGTAGAGGTCGGAAGCCATGTGGGTATCAGGGTGATTCCATTTAATATCCAGGTAATGCACAAGCCTGAGTCCTCAGATGAAAAGGCGGTGGAGATAGATGTCTAAAATAAAGAAACAGCTGCTCGCAGGGCCGTACCTCATATGGATTATCGGATTTATCATACTTCCGCTTTTCATGATTGTGTACTATGCCTTTAAAGGCTCTGACGGCGGCTTCACATTTGAATATGTGGCTGCAATAGCACAGCACACCAATATCAAGGCACTGCTTTTATCCCTTAGGCTTGGAATCATATGCACCATAATATGCCTGGTGCTGTCCTATCCGCTTGCGATGATTTTAAACGGCTTAAAGATTAAAAATCAAAGCTTTGTGGTATTTGTTTTCATGCTTCCTATGTGGATGAACTTTATGCTTCGAATACTTGCATGGAAGCAGCTTTTGTCCAAAAACGGTGTCATCAACTCGATACTCACCACTCTCGGGCTGCCGGGCTTCAACATCATGAATACCTCCGGAGCGGTCGTGCTTGGCATGGTCTATGACTTTCTGCCATTCATGCTGCTGCCTATATACAACTCAATGACCAGAATCAAAAACGACTGGATTGAGGCGGCTCTAGACCTCGGTGCAAACAAAGTCACAATATTTTTCAAGATTATACTGCCACTTACAGTGTCCGGTGTCATAAGCGGAATCGTAATGGTTTTCGTGCCATCACTCACATCGTTCGCCATCTCACAGATACTCGGCGGCGGAAAGGTCCTGCTCATCGGAAATATCATAGAACAGGATTTCGTCCATGGCTCGCAGTGGGGCGCAGGAAGCGGACTCTCACTCGTGCTCATGGTATTTGTATTAATCAGCATGGCACTCGTCAATCTGTTTGATAAGGAAGGAGACCAGAGCGCATTATGGTAAAAAAAATAGCATCCAGGGTATATATGGGACTGATATTTTTATTCCTGTATCTGCCTATCGTTGTATTAATAGTACTCTCCTTCAACAACTCCAAATCCAAGGTTAAATGGGGAGGCTTCACGCTCGACTGGTACATAAAGTGCTTTCAGAGTGAGCGGATCATGTCGGCATTTTCGACAACACTGCAGATTACGCTGCTTGCGGCTGTGATTTCTACAATAATAGGAACTCTCGCAGCCATGGGTATAAGCGCCATGAAGAAACGTAACCAGACAATCTATCTGGGCGCCACCAACATCCCGATGCTCAATGCAGATATCGTGACCGGTATCTCAATGATGCTTTTGTTTGTAAAATTCATGAATCTGGGCTTTGTGACAGTGCTTATCGCACACATCACCTTCAACATCCCTTATGTGATACTGAATGTGCTGCCAAAGCTCAAGCAGACCAACAAATACACCTACGAGGCCGCACTTGATCTGGGTGCATCGCCTCTGTATGCATTTTTCAAGGTCACCTGGCCTGAAATAAGTCCCGGAGTGTTCTCCGGCTTTATGATGGCGGTCACCATGTCACTCGATGACTTCTCCATCACCTACTTTACGAAGGGTGCCGGAGTCAATACCCTCTCAACCATGCTCTACACAGAGCTCAAAAAGGGTGTAAAGCCGGAGCTGTATGCTCTGTCAACCATACTTTTCTTTACAGTGCTGCTGCTTTTGGTTGTGGTAAACATAAACTCAAACCAGATACCTGTAAGCGCCGCAAAGAAGCCTGCAAGGGCTAAAAAGCTGCGCATCGTAAAGCGTAGTGTAAGCCTCGCAATCGTTGCAGTACTCGTAATAGGCTGCTTTTCGGTATTTACCATAAGCGCAGGAAGCACGAACAATGACAATACCATAACAGTGCTAAACTACGGTAAATACATCGATGAATCAGTAATCGACAGCTTCGAGCAGGAAACCGGAATCACCATAAAATACGAGGAATATGAGGAGCCTGAGGAGATGTACACGAAGTACAAGTCCGGTGCCATCGATTATGATGTCATCTGCACCTCTGACTACATCATCGAGAAGCTCATAAGCGAGGGCGAGGTCAATAAGATAGACTACAGCGCTATGCCAAACTATCAAAATGTAAATCAGGATATAATTGATATGTCCGCATCCTTTGACCCGACGCATGAGTACACTGTGCCTTATTTCTACGGCACACTCGGCATACTATACAATAAAAAGATGGCTGATGCATCAGACCTAAATACCTGGGACTGCCTGTGGAACGGAAAATACAAGGACAACATGATTATGATTAATTCTGTCCGTGATGCCTTTACTCCCGCCCTTCGCACACTTGGCTACTCGATAAACGAGACAGACACAGCAAAGCTCGATGAAGCATTTGATATACTAAACAAACAAAGCAGTGATGTGCTCGCCTACTACGTGGATGAAACCTGTGATGAGATGGTTGCTGAAAATGCGGCAATTGCAGTGTGCTACTCCGGTGAGGCAGCTGCAGCCATGGCTGAAAATGCCAATCTGGGCTATATCGTACCAAAGGAGGGCTCAAACCTCTGGATTGACTCATGGTTCATTCCAAAGACTTGCAAGAACAAAGAGGGCGCACAGGAATTTTTGAACTACATCTGCGGTGATGAGCCTGCACAGCTCAACTTTGAGTATGTATACTATGCATCACCTATCCAGGCTGTAATCGACAACCAGGATGAGGAAACAAAGGAAAATGAGGCAATCAATCCTCCTTCCGATATGCTCAAAAATTGTGAAGTATACAGAGCTTTAAATGACGAAGATGCCACTCTTTACAACACGCTGTGGCAGAGGCTCAAATCTGACTAGGGCATCGAAAAATAAGTTTCTGGCTACAGGCTGGTTACTTATTATTCGATGTACTAGGAACTAATAGCGCAGCTATAGTTTGTATAAAGTCACAAAAATCACGTGCAAAAATTGTATAAAAATACATATTGCAAACTACATCAAACAATGATAGAGTAAAACCCACGAAGCGCCATGCTTCGTGGGTTTTACTTTTCCACGAGATCCGATAGCTTATGCTCTTCATAAGGAGAGACATGAAATATACGGAGTTTTTACAAACTATCGAAACTGAAATAACTTCCAGGCTTGATGACAATTTCAAGCTTAGCATCCATCCTGTTGAGAAGAACAATGGGAATGTTTATGATGGATTAATGATAATCAATCCAAAGTTCAACATAGCACCGACCATTTATCTCAATCCATACTATCACTGGTATCTTGATGGTGTATCGATTGATTCTATTCTCGATGCAATTTTATCCACCTACAATCAATGCAAACCAACTGAAGATTTTGACATAGGCTTCTGTAAAGATTTTTCAAAAGCTAAGGACAAGATTATTATCCACCTTATAAACTATGAAAAAAACAAAAAAATGCTGCAGCATGTACCGCACATAAAATATCTGGACTTTGCAATTGTTTTTCAGCTTTATGTCGGTCCAAATCTGCCCGAATACGGCACCATAACTATCACTGACGCATTGTTTAACAGTTGGGGAGCAGACATGGAAGAGCTCATACGTGTTGCGCTGAAAAACACACCTGAGATACTGCCCCTCTCACTTATCAATATGGCTGAATTCATCTCTGACAAATGTCCGGAATATGCCCAGACGCTTAAAGAAATGGGGGACTTTGAAGATCTGCCGATATATATACTGACCAATCAAAGACGCTCTAACGGAGCCTCTGCCATACTGTATCCCGGCATTCTTCGCTCTATTTCCAAAAAGCTTGGCGGAAACCTGCTGCTCATTCCTAGCAGCATACATGAGTTCCTTGTGATGCCTCTGGATGACAGAATTGATATTCACAATCTTAGTGAATTTATCTGCGAGGTAAATGCCTCAGAAATACGTGATGACGAGATACTCGGCGAACGATACTATATATACGACTGCAAAACCGACACTGTATACTAAGCATTAAAAATACCGGATAGCATATATTAAATATGCATCCGGTACTTTTATAATTGTCATTTTTAATTGCCACAAAGCATGTCATACGTTACTGTTCACACTGTTAGGTGTGAACAGCAACTGTCATACAGCTTCTCATACTCTCTCGCAGAAGAATTCCATGAGAAGTCCTGCCTCATGGCACGCTCTATCATCTCCTGCCATCTATCCTTGTGATTCGTGAAAACATCCAAAGCATATTTGATGACATGCAGCATATCATGTGCATTAAAATCCGAAAATGAAAATCCGGTTCCCACATCCTCATATTCATTGTAAGGCTGCACTGTATCCTTTAGTCCTCCTGTCTCCCTGACAATCGGGAGTGTTCCGTATCTCATTGACATAAGCTGGCTCAGTCCACACGGCTCAAAAAGTGAAGGCATCAAAAAAGCATCACAGCCTGCATAAATCTCATGCGCCTTTTCCTCCGAATATCCTATAAATACACTGAGCTTATCAGGATATTTGTCATGGAAGTAATTGAACATATCCACATACTGCTCTTCGCCTGTTCCAAGTACAGCAAACTGTACATTCATCGTGGAAAGCATTTCCTCCATCATATATGCTACAAGATCAAAGCCCTTCTGGTTTGTCATCCGCGATACAATACCGATGAGCATTGCATCCTTGTCAACCTTAAGCCCCTCCTTCTCCTGTAAGCTTCTCTTGTCTGCAATCTTTCCGCTTGTATTTCTGACTGAGAAATTTTTATAAATATATTTGTCCTTCATAGGATTATAAACTTCATAATCTATGCCGTTTACAATTCCCCTCAGATGTCTTCGCCTCTCAAGCATCAGGCCGTCTAAGCCCTCGCCTCCCTCAGGTGTGCATATCTCATCGGCATATGTAGGGCTGACTGTAGTCACTTCATCCGCATATACAATGCCACCCTTCAGATAATTCGCCTCCCCGTAAAACTCGAGCTCTCCTGAATTGAAAATGTGCTCCGGAAGTCCAGTAATATCAGCAATCTCTTTGATTTTCCAGCGCCCCTGAAACTTCATATTGTGAATAGTAAAGACAGTTTTTATTCCTGCATAAAAGTTGTCAGAGCCATATACAGTCTTTAGAAATACTGGCAACAGTCCTGTCTGCCAGTCGTTACAATGTATCACATCCGGTGCAAAATCTATTACAGGCAAAGCCTCAAGCACAGCCTTTGAAAAAAATGCAAATTTTTCAACATCCTCATATATATTGTTGTATGGCTTATCTCCTGCAAAGTAAAACTCATTGTCCACAAAATAATAAGTCACTCCATCATACTGTGACATAAAAATCCCTGCATACTGCCTGCGCCAGTTGAGATTCACATAAAAATGACAGATAAACTTAAGCTGCTGCAGTAAATCCTCACTCATGCATTTGTACTTCGGCAGAATAACCCTCACGTCATATCTGTCCCTGTCAAAATACTTTGGTAAAGAACCCACTACATCTGCAAGTCCACCTGTCTTCATATAAGGTATTGCCTCTGATGCGGCCATTAGTATTTTAGTTTTCTCCATGCTGATACCTCCCCGCCAGATTACTATATTTCAACTAATCTGATAAAAATATAATATACATCCTATACACTATACAAATAGAATGTATACTATATTATATCACGCGAAAGTACATTTTGCCTAGTTAATTTTGTTAAAACATGGTTTTATTTGTCTAAAATGACGATTTTTGTGCTGTTTTAAGCTGCAAATCTACATTCCCAGACGTATTCTGTCTGTAATAAGAGCGATAAACTCTGAATTGGTAGGCTTTCCCTTGCCATAATTGACCGTGTATCCAAACATGGAGTCAATTGTATCCATCCTTCCTCTGCTCCACGCCACCTCTATAGCATGTCTTATGGCTCTCTCCACCCTGCTTGAGGTAGTCTTATATTTCTTTGCAATCGTCGGATACAAAAGCTTAGTGATAGAGCTAAGCATCTCCATATCCTCCACACACATCACAATCGCAGTCCTCAGATACTGATAGCCCTTGATATGAGCCGGAACTCCTATCTCATGAATGATATCCGTAACCTGCGTTTCAAGTGATTTTTTCTCCATATATGTATCGTCAAGCGGCTCCGTGTCACCGGATGCCCTCTTTACATACACAAGTACCACATCAGAACCGGCATTACCGTTTATCATGCTGTATGCTTCATCGCTACTCTTTGCTGTTCCTAAAAATTCCATGCCCTTCAATAGACTTTGCATGTTTTTCTTTTCGTCTGCTGCTGCGACATTTAAAGTGTCCATTAAACTCTCCTATGCCACCAATTACTGTCATGTCAAAACAAATTGTATTCTTTTATGATAACACATTTTGTCGAATTTTGTCGAGAGCGTATTTTTTTTAAAATTTTATGTAACCATTCAGCCCCACACATATTCGCAAAACCGCACGATACCCGTGCTTTCTCTATTCTTCAAACTGAGAGTTATACAGCTCTGCATAAAATCCGTTCTTTGCAAGAAGCTCATCATGTGTACCCTGCTCGATAATGTCTCCGTCCTTCATGACAAGAATCATATCGGCATTCTTGATAGTAGACAGCCTGTGGGCGATGACAAAGCTTGTTCTGCCCTTCATCAGATTGTCGAGTGCCTTCTGGATACGGATTTCTGTACGTGTATCGACAGAGGATGTGGCCTCATCAAGGATAAGGATTGGATTGTCTGCAAGGATAGCTCTTGCAATAGTCAAAAGCTGCTTTTGTCCCTGTGACACATTGGATGCATCCTCGTTGAGCTCCATATCGTAGCCACCCGGCAGTGTCTGGATAAAATGATGGGCATGTGCTGCTTTTGCTGCCGCGATGACCTCCTCATCTGTGGCATCAAGACGGCCGTAGCGGATATTTTCCATAATGGTGCCCTTAAAGAGCCATGTGTCCTGCAATACCATGCCGAAAGCATCCCGCAGATCGGCTCTGTTGTAATCCCTGATATCATGTCCGTCTACAAGAATGGCACCTGAGCTTACATCATAAAATCTCATAAGAAGCTTGACCATGGTAGTCTTTCCTGCTCCTGTCGGTCCAACAATAGCTACCTGCTGCCCCGGCTTAACCTTTGCGGAAAAATCATTAACGATAATCTGGTCAGGATTGTATCCAAAGTGTACATGCGAAAACTCTACACTTCCCTCAATATGGTCTGGCTTTACAGGATTTTCCACTGTTATATCCTCTTCCTCCTCCTCGAGGAACTCAAATACACGCTCAGATGCAGCCGCCATCGACTGAAGCTGGTTTGCCACCTGTGCTATCTGCTGGATAGGCTGTGTGAAATTCTTCACATACTGTATAAATGCCTGGATATCACCGATTGTGATGACATTTTTTATGGCAAGTATACCACCTGAGATGGCAACTCCCGCATATCCTAAGTTTCCTACAAACTGCATGATAGGCATCATAAGTCCTGAGAGAAACTGCGATTTCCAAGCGGATTTGTAGAGCACATTGTTGGCCTCCTTAAATGTCTTTACAGTCTCTGCCTCTTTATTATATGCCTTTATAACAAGGTGGCCTCCGTAGACCTCCTCTACCTGTCCGTTTATGTGTCCCAGATACTCCTGCTGCTGTCTGAAGTATTTCTGTGAATGCTTTATGACAAACGAAATAAGTATCATCGAAACAGGCAGGATAACGAGTGAAATCAGAGTCATGAGCGGTGAAATAGACAGCATCATGACCAGTGTACCGACCAAAGTGGCAACAGATGTAATAATCTGTGTGATACTCTGGTTCAAGCTCTGTCCGAGTGTGTCCACATCGTTTGTGATACGCGAAAGTACCTCACCGTATGTCCTTGATTCGAAATACTTCATCGGCATACGGTTGATTTTGCTCGTGATGTCCTTACGCATCCTGTAGCAGGTCTTCTGCGTGATGCCTGTCATGATAAGCCCCTGGACAAACATGAAAATGGCACTCACCACATATAAAGCCAGCGTAAACAAAAGAACCTTTGCAATATAATCAAAATCTATGCCGCCTGTTCCTGCAATCTTGTTCATAAGTCCCTCGGCCAGCGCAGTGGTGGCTTTACCCATGACCTTCGGTCCTGCAACGGAGAAGACAGTCGAAACAGCTGCAAATATCATAACTGCAATGATGGCAGCCCAGTATCTGCCGAGATACTTTATGAGCTTCTTTGTAGAGCCCTTGAAATCCCTGGCCTTTTCTGTGACCATTCCGGGGCCATGTCCCATTGGCCCTCTTGGCCTCTTAGGAGGCATCTTGAACTGTTCGTTATTATTCTCACTCATCTTACATGCCCTCCTTTTCATTATCTAAGCCTGATACAGCCGAAGTATCTGTTGCTGTTTTTGTTGCAGTATATGATGCAGTATCTGCTGCTTTATCTGTTGCAGTTTCTGCCGCCTTATCATCAAGTCCAAGTTCCCTGGCTGAAAGCTGTGACTGTGCAATCTGCATATATACATCGCAATTTTTAAGAAGCTCCTCGTGGGTGCCCTTTCCTACAATTTTACCGTCATCAAGCACGAGAATCTGGTCAGCATGGATAATAGTGCTGATACGCTGTGCCACGATGATTACGGAAGCATTCTCTGTCACCTCAGATAAAGCTGCACGAAGGCGCGCGTCAGTCTTCATATCGAGTGCTGAAAAGCTGTCATCAAACACATATATATGAGGATCCTTTGCGATAGCTCTTGCAATGGCAAGCCTCTGCTTCTGACCACCGGACACGTTGGAGCCGCCCTGTGCGATTGAGCTTTCATATCCGTCATTCTTTATCTCGATAAACTCAGAAGCCTGTGCGATATCCGCAGCCTTTTTTATCTGCTCATCACTCGCATCCGCTTTACCAAAGCGCAGGTTTGAGGCGATGGTTCCAGAGAAAAGAATACCCTTCTGCGGAACAAAGCCTATTGACTCGCGAAGCTCGCTTAGTGTGTAGTCTCTGATATCGTGTCCGTCAAGCTCTATTGAGCCTCCCGTCACATCATAGAAACGCGGAATCAGGTTTACAAGTGTAGACTTTCCACAGCCGGTACTTCCGATAATAGCTGTGATTTTGCCCGGCTCCGCCACAAAATCAATGTCTGAAAGCACATCCTCTTTTGCTCCCGGATATCTGAAATCCACATGGTTGAAACGGATAACACCTCTGTGATCAGCCTCAGTAACAGGCTCTTTTGGATCATTTACAGTGCTGTTTGTCCTTATAACCTCATCGATACGCTCTGCCGCAACACCTGCTCTCGGAAGCATGATGGACATGGCTGAAAGCATGAGGAATGACATGACAATCATCATGGCATATGTAATAAACGCAGTCATGGTACCTACCTGCATAGAACCCTTGTCTATTCTGCCTGCTGCAACCCACACGATGCCAAGTGTGATGCAGTACATGATCATAGACATACCAGGCATCATAAAGGTCATGACACGGTTTGTAAACAGCTGTGTGCGTGTAAGCTCACGGTTAGCCTCATCAAACCGCTTTTCCTCCTCCTTCTCACGGCCGAATGCCCTGATAACAGAAAGACCTGTAAGAATCTCACGCGAAACAAGATTTACCTTGTCTACAAGAGTCTGCATAATCTTGAACTTTGGCATAGCAATGCCGACCAGTGTGAAAATAAAAACCATGATGGCAACAACCGCAATGGCAATCACCCACTCCATGCCCGATTTGGTCTGTGCCACCTTGATGATACCACCTATACCAACGATTGGCGCATAAAGCACCATACGAAGCATCATGGTAGTAACCATCTGAATCTGCTGTATATCGTTCGTGCTTCTCGTAATCAGTGATGCCGTAGAAAATTTGTTAATCTCGGCATTTGAGAAGCCCACAACCTTTGAAAAGGTCTTCTCTCTCAAATCCCTGCCGACAGCGGCACCGACCTTTGAAGCCGCAAAGCCTACAACACATGCTGCTATAAGCATAATTGCTGCAAAGCCTGCCATCTTGGCTCCTGCCTTCCACAGATAAGCAACCTGATTGGCATCCACGTCGATTCCTGCATTCTCATCACACTTTGTCGCAAAAGCTACACCCATGGACTTTAAGGTAGATGAACCCACCGCATCGATTTTGTCCTGCACCTTACTTCTTATCTGCTTTGTCATGTTATCATCGAGCGCTACTGACTGCGGGATAGCCGATGTATCCACATCCATCTGCTCCCCCGACTGAAAAGCCTGATATGCCATGACAATAGGAACCAAAAGCTCCTCATCCAGCTTATCAAGTGTGTCCGAATCATCAGTCAGCTTGTATTTTGCCACACTGTCATCAGAATTTGAAGCATCCTCTGCCTCATAACAGTCCGTAAATTTCTCTTTCTCATCAGACAGCATAAATGTCTGTGCCATCTGATAATCCTCCGAAGTAATCTCCTTTGGCAGGATATGCTCAATGCCATGATTCTGGATACCCACATCAATGATATCAGATGTGTACGCAGGCAAAGCCAGATCACAGTATGCCTGAGCAATGAGAAAAACAAAAATTAATATGATCCATCGCCAGTATGGAATCAGATTCTTGAAAATTTTACTCATAGATTTTTCCTTTCTTTCCGGTTAATATATTCCCCATACACGAATGCAAAAATATCTGCAATCGTGCGCATACTTTTTATTTTATCAATAAGCGTGGATAATTCAATAAAGAAAGTATAAAGAAACAGTAAAAAAACAGAGACCATATACATGATTGGTAATCTATATAATGATCTCTGTTTTGATTTGTTGCTAGTCGATGTCTGCAAGACCTACCCTTTGAATATTAAAGGTCTTATATGCTGTAGATGTGGATTGTGGATTGTCATTTGCAGTGGTCTTTATTTCACTATGTCCGACAACATATATTGTCTGTGAATTTTTGCCTTGTGGCAGCAGATTTAAAGGAATCTGTGCTTTATACATAATACCGCTTTGAAGCGCTGTTGTCTTTGCACTGTTGAATGCACTATTGTCATCTGCGGCGGCTACATTTATATCCATCTTTTTTAAATAGATGCTGCCATTATTGCCATCATTAACTGTCAGATAGTCATTCTTAATAGCATTATTATTTTGCGCGTCATCATACTCACTATCTTCAACCGGAACACAAAAGTCAACATATTCATTCGTATACTCATGCCCTCTGACCATATTGGTGTCCTTTATTGAAAAATAAACTGTTTCTGTCGGATTTGTCTCATTTGGATCATGTACAATGGCAGAATTGTTATCTGCATTATTAGCAATATTCTCCTGCTCAATTGCCTCATCAATTGTGACATAAATATTGTTCAAATCCCTTGCACCTTCATCAGGCGCCTCCTTTACAGAAACCGATGGTGCATGAGTGCCTGCACTGTATGCGGCAATAAGTGTATTGATATACAGCTTCATCTCATCCTCTGATGAACCTACAGTACTATGTCCCACACCAGAGTACGTAACATTCCCCATCGTATAGATATAGTAGTTATTTCTGACATCCTTTGGAGAGGCATTATATGGATGATATGTCCATGTATCATATTTTTTGTCATCACTCAATGTGTACCACACAACAATATCACTCTCACCATCATTATCTGAATCCTGATTCAGATCAAGCTGATAATACTGCCTGTGTGTCTTTGCTACAGCCAGTGTCTCCGGAATCTTAAACGGATAACTTGTAATCTGACCCTGATTTACCTGAACAGCACGGGTTGTCTCATAACTATTTGACTTAAAGCCTTTATAGCAATAATAGTTATTATATTTAGTATCTGCAGACTGGTATTTTGACAGATTAAGATATGTAAATCCCTGATTCTGACGGACTATAACACTCTTATTGCTTTTTGGTTTATAAGCAATATCCGTATGATTTTTCTTTGCATAATCCTTTGCCTCTGTAAACAACGTACCTATCGTTTTATTGCCGCCATTCACGAGCACTGATGTGGAATCATTTTGGGTCAGTGTTGCACCTGATTGCAGTCCCTCATTTGACAGAATACCATAACGGTCCATTCCAACCACATCACGAATTATTATGTTGAAATCATATCCCCAGATATTTCTACCTACAGAAGCATTTGAAAATGACGTTGTATCATGGGTAAATAAAACCGGCTTACCTGACTTTATGTAATTTCTGATACCATCAACACATCCATTTGTATTGGTGATAGAATACATATCACCAAATCCCAGAACAAGCATATCATAATGATTTAAATATCCATCTACATAGCTTTTTGCATATTCATTTGCATAAACATGGTCTATGTTGACATCAAAATCATCAACCTTACTCAACAAATCTTTGAATATCTTATTATCAGCCATATTAAAGGTTGACGTCGATACAGTTTTATTATCAACCACCTTTGTTCTTTCTGTATCAATCTGAAGAATCTTAATCTTCTCTTTTTCCACAGTATTTTTACGATAAAAATATCCGCTCTTTGAATCATATCTGAATTCGTTTGTAGCCTGACTTGTCTTAAGCTTCCATGGTATGACTCCGACATATCCGTTTGGAAGCTCATATTCAAGCTTGTAATTCATAGTTCCTGCCTGTATATAATAATCATAGCTTTGATCATCAGCCCTAGTTGGTTCAACCAACTGTCCGTCTCTGTATAATTTCATATCATTCGCAGCTATTTTTTCCTGAGTTTCCGAAAACTTACCGTCTGAGTTGATATCAAGCAATAAAGACAGCTCAAACTGCGCATTCGGATCAACTCCACCATCATTATTTACTGTAAACTCGAATATAAGCTTATTATCCTTAACCTCATTAAACTCTGTATCATTGAGCTTAACCTTATCCATTTGCTTTAATACAATTCTTGGCTTTTCAACCGCCAGTGAATTAACAAATCCGGCTGACACATTATTTTCAATATTAACATTAAATACATTTTCTTTATTCATCACCTCATTAAAGAACTCATATATTACCGAACAGTTATCAATATACTCATCATTTACTTTTCTCTCATTAATAATTCCTTTACCAAGCACCAGCGGATATCCTGCTTTTACATAATTCTCCAGTTGTTCTTTCTTTTTCTCTGTCAAGTCATTTCCGGAATATCTGTATGTATTTATTGCCTGTGTATACTTTTCATTTCCATCTGATAATGGTGTCAGCGTTTTGTCTAAAGCTGTTCTTTTAATACCATTATGAGTATAGTCATTTTCAAGAAGTCCCGCATGACCATTCAAATAAATTGATGGATCAACCACCGCAACATCTCCAACATTTGTATAAATTAATCCATTCATGTCAGAATCATTGTAAACAGTATTTCCGTTTTCGTCTTTATTGTTATTATCACAGACAAGCCCCATATAAATCATGTCATAATTATTGAGGTCCTCAATTCTTCCGATAAACTCTGAGCTTGTGACACGGGTAATTGTCACATTTTCCTTTGAAGGACAATTTCCGGCTCCAACCCATTTTTTTATCATATCATAGGTAATCGCGTTTGTGCTTTTATCTGAAACTGCTCCCGGTTCAATATCAAGTACATTCAGACTGGTCTTTTCTTGAACTTCCTGACGCTTGTCGGCATAGGAAACAATATAGCTGATAACTATTGCTTTGCTTATCTTTTTGTCAAACAGCTCATATTTATTCCCTGCCTTATTCTCTGTGTCTCTGATTTTATTCTCTGAATTAATATACTCTGCTATCTCTCCAAACCCCTGATTCTTGGCCTGATTTACAAATCCAGTCTCATCATTGCCTGTACCATCAAGAAATGTCGTATTGAAATCCTGTAACAAAAATGCTGCTCCATGCCCTTTATCATTATCTGTTGGCTTTTTATATCTATTTCCCGGAATGACATAAATATTGCCGTTTACATAGCCATTTGGATGATTACTGTCTACTCTGGTATCAAACTTGATCTTCACCCCATTATTATTACCATTCCAGCTAACACACCCTGGATCTTCATACTGCTTTGGATCAATTTTATCAATAGCTAATTCAGCATAATTAGAACAGCATAAAAGAGCTGCCAGACGCTGTATATTTGTACAATTAACAAAATTCGACGGCTGGTCAACGTTATCCTTTACCAGACTGTAATCAACAATAACAGGCATCATGAATCCACTCTCGTGCACTCTCTTAGCAACATCAAATATAGTCTTTCCCTTGATGTCATTGCCGTTACCATATGAAGCACTGCCGCTGCCGTCTCCTCCACTGATATAGAGTAAATCCACATTAGACCAGTTTATATTGTCCATCTCTGCCGGAGTGACTGTCTGCACGTTAAAGGACATATTATCACTCTTACCTGATCCATCCTGATTAAATACACCGTTTCTAAATAGCTCGTTGTTTGTGAAACCACCCTTTGTGTATATTCTTGTAACATTTACAGGATGATCCAAAACTCCGTTATCCTTTTTTTGGATTTCATACTCACCATAGCCCTCACCGGCAAAATTATAAACCTGACTACCCTCTTTGATATTAAAATATCCCATCTCTCTGGTTTCGGACTGACTGTTATCCGGATTCAGATTAATGTAAGGCTCCTTCTCATCCAATACGGCGCCATATTCCCCGGACTGATCCTCAAAAAACAATGTTTTTTCATCGTCCACCTCATAGTACGTCACACCTTCATTTACCACCTCATCAGAAGGAACATATTCCATCTGCAATGTGTAATAGGTATATGTATCATAATCCGCTGTATTTGAAGCTTCTGTACTATCAGCCTTGTCTGCAGCCTGAGCTTCATCGCCTTCTGCCTTTTTATAGCTCTCCGCAAGACCTGCATATTCATATGGTAAACTGATATCACTGTTGTCAATACGATAAATCGCTGCATGAGGATCACTTTCTGCGATAGAATTCATGGTATGCTGGTCTGCAATAGCATATGCACTCTTAACCTTATAAGCCTTTTTGGTAACATCAAGATTTAATCCGTCTGTTGTTTTGGCATTAAAATAATCATAATTTGTGATATTTATATGCTCATCAGCTTCCTTAAACACCACTCCGTAATAGCCTCTTACCGGCTTCGTCTCCTGTCCGTCCTTAGACACCGATGTGGACGGCATATATACATAATGATCCACATTCTGATTATAATTACCACTTGGATTTCCATCCTTAACTGCCGGAACATACTCTTTATCCAGCCTGTAAGAGCCTCCATCTTTTCTGACCATTTCATAGCCCGTTGTACCGTTTTCACCGGCCTCAAGTGTCTCTTTTCCTGCAAGGTCCAAAGGAGTATTACAATCATCAACTCCTTTTGTATAGCTTTCATTATACGCTGACCAAAACAGTGGCTTACTTTTATCATTTACATCATTAGTTACAAAGTCCTTATAATCCTCATAAAATAAACGATGCATATAGTATGAACGGTTGCCACTTCCGCTGCCAGTTCCCTTGCCGTTATCCCCCAGCATGGTTGAAAGCTTTTTCCTTAAATTGACAGGCTCCTGTCCTCCAATAAGATAGCCTATGGAAGCCATATTGTTATATTCCTGCTTAGATGGAACAACCTCAACTATATTGAAGGGGCTGTCCTTGCCGTGCGAGCTTACTATATTCGATATTCCATTGAAGGAAGCATTTGCCTCAACACTCGTTAAACTGTCATAAATCACAAGGGTACCCACAACGAGACATACTACCAGTATGAGTGTTATTGGAACCACTATTTTTTTTCTGAATTTGCTCATTGTGTCTGCTCCTTTATTTTTGATAGTTTCTCAGTGTTACAGTATTTGATTTGAAATCTGAATGATTTTCAGACTCCAGCCATACCAAAATTTCTATCTTATAATTATTGCCCGGATTCAAATCATTGCCCAATGATACCTTCATTCCCCTGTAATAGGATGTACCATCAATCGGAATATAATAATGATAGTTTACCTTGTCTTTATATACTTTACCTAGCTGCTCACTTACTATTTCAGTTGTTGAATAATTTAACAAATCATTTCTCGTCACTGTTCTTCCATCGCCAAACAACTGCTTCACTTCTATATGCCATGTCAGATTATCGTTTTTATATTTTTCCGGCTTACTATCATACCAAATATCATTTGTTGCTCCAGAATTAATATATGGATTCGAAAACTTTAACATATCTATACTATGCTTCAAAACAATAGTTGTAGATGCTGATTTTGTTTTGTCCTGCTGTGATGTTGCAGTAAGTGTAATTTTATTGGTGGTCTCATTTTCATCTATATGCAGCTTACATATACCTACACCGTTTCTATTCGCATTCCCTTTTGTTGCAGACCAATCCACCTCATAATTTTTTATATCTTCGCCTGACAGGACAGCCCTAAATTCCAGATCATTCTGAATACCCTTTTTTATTTCATATGACACTTCATCATCTGTAACATCAACTCCACCATAATATATTCTAATATTAATTGCATTCGGATCTTCCGGCACATACTCCACATCTTTTCCCACCGGAATTTTATTACGCATAGTAAAATTCTGTGTAGCGGTATACTTCTTGTCACCGGATTTAAAATCTACAATCAGCCTGATTGAGTTTCTGTTTCCTGTGTCGCTCACTTCTGCGTCAAAGCCTGCCACATAATCTGCCATCAGGGATTCATCTCCCTTATTTGTCACATTGCCTGCTGAATCCACACTATCCTTGCGCAGATACAGCTTACCATCATCAGACTTAAAAATAACATTGTAGATGCAATCCTCATCCGTGATGACAAGTGTGCGGTCGTTACCTGTAGTCGATGCAACAGCTTCTTCCCCTGCGGATGCAACCTGTACTGCCGCCGGTGAAGAAGCTGATGACTCAAACTTAACACTCTTTTGCGCATCTATGAGCAAATCTCCAATCTGGTTCATGGCTAGCTGTGCCTCATACTGAAGGTCAACCTCCTTTGAAGCATATTTGTACTGCTTTGTACCTGAGCCAATAAAGCCTGCCACAGCAAGCCCCAATATTCCCATGATAGCCATTACCACAACAAGCTCCACAAGCGTAAATCCACTGTTTGATTTTTTATTTCCATCATCGAAATATTTTTTCATCCTTAACATAATAAATCACCCTTATATTCACTAATTACACTCAATTTTACCGGTTTCTTTATAAATGGTTATTGTTTTCTCAGTACTACCATGCTTAACCCAGATTTTACCGATATCAGTTTTTTCCGCCCCTGAGCTTCTGTCAAACTCAATCTTTATCGTGTTCGAAGTATCTAGCTTTGATGCATCATCAAAGGTTTTTGAAACATCCATTGAATATCTGATTTCCAGATTACTTCTGCCTATTTTTTTTGTTTCCGCTGTTGTCTCACCCTTACCATTTGTAACAGTAACTTTATAGTAATATGCTCCATCCGCGCCATCCTTATACAGCTCAATGGCCGCCGAATCCTTTCCCATTGTGGTAACCTTAGTTTTGTTAAGTATTGATTCAATATTTCTGGCGCACTGCTTTGCCGCCGTACCTGATATGGAAGCAATTGAAAGAATCGATGCTCCAATAAGTATCGCACCTATTGCAACAACCACTATAAGCTCAACAAGGGAGAATCCCCTATTGTTATTTTTTTTGTTAGATGACATATCGGTTTTCTCCCCTTTCAATATCAGTTTTTCTTCCAGTTCTGGTAGGTTATAAGGCTAGAATAGTCAATATCCGCATCTCCACTACCATTTGCGGCAGTCTTTGTAATGCCTCCCAGATAATCAGCTCCATCATCAAATACATCATACAGATGCATGGTCTTTGAGCCTATCTTTACCTCTTTAAGAAGAAGCGCTTTAAAAATTTCCTGCGGACAGTTGGATACAGTACACTGCTTATTAACAAAAATCTTTTTACCTGCAATAATTGTTCCTGTAAAATCAGCATTGATTGTAACATTGCCGGTTGCAACTATAATTCTTACATTCTTATTTTCCTTGCTGTCACTCTGAGGATATGTATAGTCTCCATCCACAACCACTGCCTTATATGTTTCATCTTTGTTATATTTATCAGTATAGGTTGCCGTAACCTCGAGTTTTTTCCCGGTTTCATGCTCTGTAAATTTCTTAAGATTGTCCTCATGTACAATATTCGTAAACAACGATGCAGTCTCTGCGGTCGGAGGAAGGCTGTTGTAAGAAGTTATAAGTCTCTTCCTAAGCGCAGTATATGTATTTTTGAGTTCTATTGACTGTGCATCCATATCCACTCCGTCAACAATTCCTTTTAAAAGTGACAGATTTGAACCATCATACAGGCTGTAATCTCCGGATGTATATATGCTTGCCGCGTCATTTACCTGTATCGACTTCGTGTAAAAGGCTGTATACTTCTGAAGCTTTGAATCTGCACTGCTGTGGTCTATATTATAATAATCCTCGTAATATTGTGATGCCTGTTTTACCGGCATATTCAGATAATAGTATACAAGTCCATCATTCTCACTGCCATTTGAAGGTGCATACACCTTTCGGATATAATTGTCCGTATTTTTCATCTGATCAGCAGACAGATACTGTGATAGATAATACGATAATGGCTTGCCTGTTTTTGAGCTTACCACATTTATATTTATCACCGTATATTGTTGATTATCACTGCCTTTACTAGTGATTGCCGCATCCTCTGAATAGCTTAATGGATTCTTATAATAAACTGACTTTGCATCCGCACCATCCCCATCTGTACCTATGCACTCCGCCGGTATGAGATATGCAATCTGATTTCCTTTTACAGATATTGATTCACCCATGGCAACATCTTTATTTTCCTTATTACTTCCATTAACTTTGACCATGGAAGCCCTGTTAATATATGTATTTCCGGCAAGCATAAGCTCCTTAATTCCACTCATATCAAGTGTAGACTCTCTGCCGTTTATTATAATTGCACTGCTTTCGGCTGATGAGGTATCAGAATTACCAAAACCAACATATTTTCCATCTGTCGATTTTCCGTTTTCATCCCTTCCAAGCGTAACTGTTGAACCGCTGCCCTTTAAGGTCATATCATCCGTAACATACGTAGTTCCCTCAAGAGACACCTTTGCTCCATTTACATTGATATTATTTGTCCATAGCTGACACTGTTTATCAATGCTAAGTGTACTCTCATTGTGTGTACCTGCCCTATTTGAGTTAGGATTACCTATCTCTATGTTTCCATCTGCTATCATATAGCTGGCATTGTCAACCCTTAGCTTTGTGTTGTTCGGAATCAAAACACTCATTCCTGTGCTGTCACTTCCCGCATAAAGATTGCCACCAAGATTCACATTATGAGCGTCAGTTCCGATTTCAAGCCCTGTATTTCCCACAAGGGAATATGTGAACAGCTCCGGGACTCCACCTGATGCTGTAAAGCTCATAGTCGGAACAGACAGCGAAATATCTGTCTGTATTATGGATTTGTAGCCCTTT
Organism: uncultured Agathobacter sp.; assembly: GCA_934365945.1. Lineage (GTDB taxonomy): Bacteria > Bacillota > Clostridia > Lachnospirales > Lachnospiraceae > Roseburia. The sequence goes on from CAKRNE010000015.1 coordinate 52,469, forward strand.
TCATCAGTATACTCTACCTTTATTCCCTCTAAAACTGTACGGTTTTGATAGGTTTTGAGCTGTGGTGTGGATACAGAAGTGACCTTTGCATATGGATAAACCGGCTTACCGGACGAATCTGTCTTAGAAAGGCTGCTGTCAACATACCCTTTTATCTTGTCCATGTTATAAGTAAGACCTTTGGCATCATTAGGATCCGCAAGCCTTGACTTCAATGCAGCAACATATGTATTGACAAACGAAGCCTGTCTGTTTGCCTCATTAATATCCGCATTGCCTTTTGTCTTATATGACTGCATTACCTTTGAATATCCTTCGGTATACGCAACCGACATATCTCCCTCAAGTCCTGTACATATCTGGTCCAGAACGCCCTCTGCCGAATAGAAATTGTCTGTATTTTTTTCATCTGTTGTCTTCATCTGAAGGTTTGCAAGAGCTATCCAAAGTATGGTAACCGCAAGGATAGCAACAATTGCCATGGCCACAATAACCATAACAAACGATGCACCTCTGTTGTCTTTACGTCTCATATCAATACCTCATGCTTCCGGTCATGGTCGCTGCTTTTTTTGCCCCGGCAAGCTTATCCGGGGTGCTGCATGTTTTGCTGTCATAAATATCAACCGTTACATTGTATAATCTTTCGATTGTCTTACTCTTTGTAAGATCATCAATCTTAATGCTTTTCTTCACGGTAGACTGTGTATTGTTTGAATTAAACATATATTTTGCCTGCTGTGGCTGTGTTTTACTTTTGCTGTCAGGATCTTTCATATTTGTATCCAGGTTTGTACAAATTGCGACATGCGCATTACCGGTATTATTGCCTTTTTCATTAACCCTGACGTACATTCTGTACTTATCCTCAGAGCTTTCAAGCTGGCTCTTATCCACGTAATTCTGCTTTACTATATTCACTGTACAGTCAATCTTATCGTTGTTGTTAATGATAATAGTATCTTTACATGAATTCCAGTCAGTATTCGATTTAGATGTATACCATGGTTTATAAAAAAGATAAATGTTTTTCAGGGTACGATTTGCCGTATTATATGTATTATCAAAAATAACCGATGTATACATCTGTTTCATCGCGGCATCCTCCGGAAACACATGTGTATGACCACCACTCGTAAATTTATATGAATATGAAACAGTAACCTTTGTACTGCTTCCACCTGTGATGTCAAGCGTAATGGTTCTGGAAATGGAATCTTTATTTGATTCGATGTCACTGTAGCCTCTGTCTTTAAGTGTCTTAACCAGCTCATCTATCGTGGCAACATCTGAGCTCATACAGTCATAATTTGAATCCATCACAGACATATCAGCTACTTTATCTATAGTATTATATTGTTCCAATTTGGAATTTGTCTCGCCCTTACCATCTACGGTTACCATAGCATTGTATTTCTTAGTGCCCGACTTTACATCTGTCATCCAGAAATAATACTTGTGCTCCTTATTTTCCACAAATTTCCATGATGATGTATCACCTAAGAAAGCCGTATTATTTTTTTTGTGTATACTGCTTGTCATCCACTTATCAAGGTTTTCGGCCTCCGGATGTGCATTCATCACATCTTCAAGCCTGCTTACGTCAGTATATTTTCCATTTCTGTAATACAGTTCCTTTGCATTGCTGCCATCTGCCATATCAAAGCCGTCTGCCAAATCAAAGCCTTCACTTGGATAATTAAACTGATACGCCATTGTCTTCATGGAGTTATTCTCAATGCCCTCCATAATATTTGTGGCCAGATGTGTTGCATTCATCTTGTTTCGTGCCTTTACATTGGTTTTTGTGGCTGTGACAAAAGCATTCAAAAAAGGAAGCACGATTATTGCAAGAATAGCTATCGACACAATAAGCTCTACAAGTGTGATTCCTCGATTGTCGTCTTTAAACCTTCTCAAACCGGCTTCCTCCTTCCTTATTATATTTAGATTTAATAAACCCATTAATTCGTAGTTCCAAAAAGATTTGTGGTTCCGTGTGGAACACTTGGAATAACAGGCGGCTCATATGGCTTATCCAAACCATACAGGAAATATGAATCCATCTGCATCTCTCCTGACACCTTTCCAGTTGATTCGTCATAGCTTACGTTCAGCGTGCTGACTGTTTTTTTATTGGAAGATCCAATCACCTCACTAAGCATTGTCTTAAGACCATGATACTCTGTCGTAAATGACATTACAGAGTTTACATCATAAAGCTGATATCCTGTAACAGATGATTTTGATGAAGTATCACCTGTGTTCTGTGAAACTGTGCCGTCATCAGCTGACTGTGTATCTGTGTTTCCGCTTTCTGTGGTCTCACTGTCCTGCGCCTCACTACTTTGTGTACTGTTTTGTGAAGCGGCTGCATTATCCTCATCTCCTGACGGATTATTCACGTCTATCGCAACCGGTGAGCCAACTGTAAGCTCCGAAATACTTGTATTGGTTGATTTTTCGATTGCAACAGCATCCATGATGCCGTTTTCTATCTGTAGATAAGATGGAAAATTATCATACACCGTCTGCATTTCATCAGACATTACTTTTGTCTTTTCCGTGTATTCATCTGCTTTTGCGGCAAGTGTAGAAAGCTGATTATACTGGGATTTAAGCTGCATATTTTCTGACTGCAGTTTTTCTCTCTTATTTGCCTGCGGCGCAAAAACAAAAAAGTATGTAAGTGCTAAAACGGCAATTCCGGCTAATATAATTAGTAATTTTTTATCTCTTGCTGACATTTTAACACCTCCTTATTGTGCTGCATTATCCGATGTATTCTGTGATGCATTATCCTGCGATGTATTGTCATTTGAGCCATCGTTTTGTGTATCCGTTGTCTCAGATGTGTCTGAATCGTCCGACTTTTTAACATATGTGCAGTCTACTGTAAACTGTACATTTGATGCCCCGGTCTCATCTGTATCATCTGTGATTGTAGAAACATTTGAAACCATAATACTGTCAAAGGTTCGAAGCTGCGTAATCACATCAGCGGCAACATCCTTGCTGCTCTGCGAGATTGTCATAGATACTCCGTCCGTTGTAACAGACATATTATCAATTCGTGCATCCGATGGAAGCTTTTTCTCAAGCTCATCAATAAAGCTGACTATCTCATCATTTTTATTGGATGATGCGTCCTGAAGCAGCTTTGTCCACTCATAATCGCTCTTGGTCTGATTGTATACATCATATATGTTCTGTGCATAGGACAAATCAGAAACACGTCCTTTAAGCGCCATATTGTCAGATGTTAAAACAAGATTTGAAAAAATACTGTAAGCAATCAGTCCAACTGACGCTACCACACACACTCCGAGTATTATAAGAGGTACGCCAAGTGATGCACCCTTTTGTGCTTCCACTCCTTCCGGCATCGGAAGCGGCTGTCCATCCGGTCCAAGTGGGGGCTGACCTTCCTGTTCCATCGGTATATTTTTCATTCCACCGATAGGTGTGGTAAAAATATTGCCCTTTGCCTTTTTCTCATCCGTTATCGGAAGTGGCTTTAATGTAGCACCCACACAGTTGAAAAACTCTGCTATCTTGGTCTCTGCAAGATTTATATTTTTTGCAACACTTATTCCGTCAAACTGCTGCAGTGGAATAACCTTATAGTTCAGTTCATTTGTGAGAAGCTTGCTAAGTCCACTGAAATCTGCTCCCAAGCCCACAAGAAAAATCCTGTCAATCGGTCTGTCAACGTTTCTGGACTGATAATAGTCAACAACTCTTCCCAGACTGCTCACCAGATTGGCAAGTGTGTAGTTGACGTTGGCGCGAAGCTTTTTAAATCTTTCCGAGTCTATCTCGTGTCCCATGTCATCGCGCTCTGTATTTTCTATCTCCGGCTGTATGACATCTGATTTGAGCTCAAGGCAGGTCTTTCTCCTTGCCACATCAACAGCATCTGTAAACGAAAGATACTCTCCAAACAGCTCGCTGTCCTGAATCTCCTCGATGGCATCTGCCAGTCCGTAATTCACATTTCGCTGAAGCTTTATCATATCTCCATCCATGACTGTGATGGTTGAAATCGTCTCATCTATCTTGATGGTGGCCTTTATGTCACCCGGAATTTCCCTTAGCATCAACTGCTTGATTGCATTTCCGCTGTAATCAAGTGCGACTATCTGAAGCCTGCAGTCTGCTGCGAGCTCCTCATATGATAATATAATCTCATTAGGTATGGCAATAACCGAAAGACGCATTTTCTTTTCTTCCGGTTTATCAATCTTTTCTATAACCTCATGAACGAGTTTGTACTGGCTTAAATCCACCGGAAAATAATCCGATGCATTCATCTGCAAAAGATCCTTTATCTGCTTTTCCTTTACAAGAGGAAGCTCCATCTCTCTCGATGCGATTCGTGTGGAGTTTAAGACAAAAACAGCCTTGTTGGTGTTTATCTTCTTTTCCTTAATCTTGCTGTAAAGCATGGATCTGAACATGCTGTCCGCATGAACCACACCATCCTCTATCATTTCAGGTGGTGTTGGGAAGCTGAACATGCTGTGTACTTTTGGATTTTTTGTTTTATAATCAATTTCTACGACTCTGGTAAGGTTTTGTCCTATTTCAATTCCAAGTACTCTGTTTGCCATAACCAAGTCCTCCATATTTATCTATGTTTTACACTGCACCCGGATTGTGTGCTAAGCTTTGTGTGCTAAACACTTTACACGATGTGCGTTTGTAAAATATTATATATTTTCGGTATATCTGTGCTTTATTGAGCTTTGCTGAGCTTTACTCTGCTTTTACTCTGCTTTGCTCTTCTTTCTGCTCCCAAGATGTCTAAGTATCTGTTTTTATAACAAATATGATACCTTATAGCATTTTTTTTAAAAGCCTGCGAGTGCCAGATATGCCGATATCATTTTCTCGCCCCATAGCATCGAAATAAATATTCCGGCTGCCAAATATGGTCCCATCGCAAGCGTGCTGCCTGCTTTTGTTACTTTCATACGGATCAGATGTATCACGGAACCGATGATGCATCCCAAGAAAAATGCTAATGTTATATTCTGCCAGCCTATCGCAAGGCCCGCGCATGCCATGAGCTTGACGTCTCCGCCGCCTATGGCTCTTCCTCCACTCAACATGAGGAGGATTTCAAGGAATACACTGACACAAAAGAATCCTATCACATATTCAGACCAGTTGTCATGGTCTATAAACACATGTAGGATTCCAAGCACCAGTATAAATATATTGATTCCAAATGGAATTTCATATGTTCTCCAATCTATCACGCTGAGTACTATCAGTGCTGATGTCAGAAGGCAGTATATGATGCTTGATATTTCAAGCCCATTTACTGCAAATACTATTACATACATTATGCCGTTTAGTGCCTCAACTATAGGGTATTGAGGTGAAATCGGTGCCTTACACTTACGGCATCTGCCTCTTAGAAAGAGCCAGCTAAAAACCGGCACCATATCATACCATGCGAGCTGATACCCGCATTTCATACAGTGGGACCTTTCGGTCACCACTGTTTCATGCTGCGGTATTCGGTATATGCAGACGTTTAGGAAGCTGCCTATAACTATGCCGAAGGCAAATATTAAAATGTAGATGGGTATCAGGTCGGTCATGGTTGGGTGTCCTTTATAGTCAAATTATTAGTTTAATGAAAATACTTCATCCATATTTTTATTTGGTGACTTTTCATTTACAGCTTTATTCGTACTATCTGTATATGCAGCTGTCCATTTCCCAGTTGATGTATCTAATGTATATTTAACATTTCTCCATCCACTTGACTTTAAGTTTGCTGTTTGAGTTGATGCAGTTCCAGTCTTTGGAGTGATTGTAGCTGTAGCTGTTTTACCGCTAATTGCAATTTCCACAGATTGTATATCCTCATTATCTGAGATATCAGTCTCTACTGTAGACTTAAGTTGCTGTACACTCTGCATATCTGTTGACTGTCTTGACTTCTCTACATATTTGATAAACTGTGGAGCAAGGATTCCTACAAGTACTGCCATAATAGCAATTACAACGATCAGCTCTACAAGAGAGAAACCTTTGTTATTCTTCTGCTTCTTTCTCAATGTGTTTAGTACATTCTTTACCATAGTTCATTTCTCCTTTTCATTTAAAAACTTGGTTTTTTTCAAAGTGCTGTGCCCTATATATACAGCTCTTTGTTTTGATAGGAAAATTGTACCACTATATTTTCAAAATTGCAAGAGTAAATAGGACATTAGTCGCATGTTTTTCCTTTTATTTTCGATTGAAGCATTTTTCTCAGCATTTTCGCATTAGCTCACAAGCCATTTTCTTACAGTTTCAACATCAAAATCTACGCACTCAGCAATATCTTCTAACGAATGACCTTTTTTCTTAAGCTTTAAGGCAGTCTCCATTGCTTGTTTTTTCCGACCTTCTTCTCTGCCTTCTTTTCTGCCTTCTTTTCTGCCTGTCTGAAGTGCAACCTCTTCCCAGTAATCACTCACATTACACATCTCGTT
>CAKRNE010000016.1 GCA_934365945.1 uncultured Agathobacter sp.
TTCAAAGGATAATCCGTTTAAGAAATATCTCGAATTTCTTAAAGAACTGGATGAGCTTAATCAGGATGAAGAGGTTTTCTGCAAAGGAATTGGAAGAGAGTTTATCAGCCTGCTTGAAAACACCAGTATGTCAAAGGTGTATAAGATGCCTGTGCATTTTCTTTTGGAGTCGGGAAAAGGATTTTTTGTAAAAAAGATGGTGCGGCAATCGGACTTAGAGAAGAGCTGAGACCGCTAATCGATAATCCGGTGATGATTTGTCAGATGAAGGATGTGATTGATTACAGGGCGATGGATTATTATCAGAGGAGATATAGGATGACGCAGGAAAATGGAGCTGTTATATGAAGCTAAAAAACATATTAATAATAGTGGACAATATCGAAGAGTCAATCCACTTCTATAACGAACTGTTTGGTCTTAATGTGATTTCGAGACAGGAAGGTAATGTAATAATGTCGGAGGGCCTTGTACTGCAGGATGCCGAAATATGGCAGGAAAGCATGCAGATACAGACTATTCCATATAACAACAGGACAGAACTGTATTTTGAAGATAATGATATCGAAGGTGTAGTTAAAAAGCTGGAGTCAGGAAAGTATGCGTTCAGGTATGCTACAGAATTGACAGAACTTGACGGAGGACAGAAGCTTGTAAGATTTTATGATCCGTCCGGAAACATTATTGAGGTGCGTACACCATGGGATAAATTTGTGAATAGAGAGTGATTAGGATATGATAAGGACATTAAAAGGCGATATTACAAAAATTAGAGATGTGCAGGCTATTGTAAATGCTGCAAACAACTCTCTTCTTGGCGGAGGTGGCGTGGATGGTGCGATTCACAGGGCAGCAGGACCGAAGCTTCTGGCAGAGTGCAGGACACTTCACGGATGTGAAACAGGAGAAGCAAAAATAACAAAAGCCTACAATTTACCATGCGATTATGTAATTCATACTGTTGGACCGATATGGAATGGAGGCAGAAATAGAGAAGAGGAGCTTCTTGCTAACTGCTATTTTAATTCTATGAAGTTGGCAATGGATAATGGAATCAGGTCTATTGCATTTCCTTCTATATCAACGGGAGTATATAGTTTTCCGGTGGAGCTTGCGGCAAAGATTGCGGTACGTACAGTTGCCAGATTTCTGCAGGAGAATCCGGGGCAGTTTGATTTAGTGGAATGGGTGCTGTTTGATGCCCATACTGAATCGGTATATGAAGCAGAAGTGGACAGGATAATGATGACAAAATCAAAGGAAGTCTGACTGGTGTGGATTTGGTTAATCACTGAACAGTAACTAGGAACAAAGATTCGAATTATGAGGACTGGTAAATTTTTGGGGAGGTATTGCTATGCCATACGATGGATACGGTGGAGATGAAGGATTTCCACATGATGGAAAACAGGGAAGATGCAGTTATTATTTGGACAAAAAATTAAGAAGAAAGGTATAACAGGAAGTAAATAATGGTAAAGAAGATAATGCGTGATCCACTGTTTCTTGCACAGAAATCAGTGGATGCTACAGAAGATGACAAACAGGTGGTTACGGATTTACTGGACACATTGAGAGCAAATCTTGACCATTGTGTTGGCATGGCAGCTAACATGATTGGCGTGAAAAAGAATATCATAGTGGTTGCGGCCGGACCATTCCAGTTTGCCATGATTAATCCGGTGATTATCGGAAAATCCGGAGCTTTTCAGACGGAGGAAGGCTGTCTTTCGCTGGATGGGGTGAGACCATGCACGAGATATAAAGAGATTGAAGTGGATTATCTCGACCAAAATTTCAAAAAGAAACATGGCAAATACACAGGATGGACAGCACAGATAATTCAGCATGAGGTGGATCATTGTAATGGGGTGGTTATATGAGTGCTTTTCTGCTCAAGCCTTGGAATATGAATGTTTATGGATGTGTGATGGGGAAAGCTACGAAATGACTGTAGCTTTCACTGATGGACGTAAGCAAAAACAAAAGAAAAAGTCCCAAAATCAATGATTCAGGGCTTGAAATTATAGGAAGGATGGAAAAACGCAACAAGCTGGTTTAAATAGTTCATGGATAAAATAAATACAACAGGAGTCATAGAACAAACAATTTACAGTGATACTGGAAATGTTATGTATATTGTGAATGTTGAAATAAATGGTAATATAGTTAAAGCACAATCTATTCATTATTCATCTAAAACAAAAAGTTTACCTGATGGGAAAATAGTTTCTGTGAATTATTGGGAAACACCCAAAGGAAATAGATTGGTTGAAATTTTAGATGAAAATATTGTTCCATGCAAGAGTGATTTGTCAGGTGAGTTAAGAATATTGGCATTGTTTGGTATAATTGTAATTATTATTATCTGTGTTTTTATAATTAAATAATTAATAATTCAATAAATCAGTATCATATATTTATGCTGCAATTGAAACAATAAAATAAGATAGTATAATAGAACAGAAAGAAAGGACAAAATGATTTTTGAAAGCCTGAAGGTGTTAAAATGGTAAAAATTATATCTGACAGCACATGCGATCTGTCACAGGAAGTTTTAAAGAAATACGATATCGATATTATTCCTTTACATATAGTAAAAGGAAACAAAGAATTAGAAGACGGCCCGGCAATTGATATATCTGCATTATATAAATGGGCGGATGAAAATAAGACGACACCGAAGACTTCGGCACCATCCATAGAGACGGCTATGAACATTATGCGTCCATATATTGAGGCTGGCAGGGAAATTATCTGCTTCTCAATATCCGGCGAGATGTCAACATCCGGGAATGTAATTCGGATGGCGGCGGAAGAACTGGAAGCAGAAGATGCGGTCACTGTAATTGATTCAAGAAATTTGTCAACGGGAATTGGTCTGCTTGTTGTGGAGGCTGCAATTATGGCAGCAGACGGTAAATCGCGTGAAGAAATCAGAAAAAGAATTTCTGAATTAATTCCAAAAGTCCGGGCTAGTTTTGTGGTTGATACACTTGTATATCTTTACAGAGGTGGCAGATGTAGTGCTGTTTCCGCGTTAATCGGCGGAGCATTGGCGCTTCATCCTATGATTGTTGTGAAAGATGGAAAAATGGATGCAAGCAAAAAATACCGCGGCAAAATCGGCAAGGTAATAAAGAATTATGCCCACGATTTAGAGGATGATATGAAAAATGCAATGCCGGACCGGGTATTTATCACACATTCTGAATGCGATGAAAGCGTTGTTGATGAGGTAAGAGATTATATCGCTTCGCTTGGCATTTTCAAGGAAATTATAGAGACTAGAGCAGGTGGTGTGATTTCATCACATTGTGGACCGGGTACGCTTGGCGTTTTATTTATATCAAAATAATGCAATATATGCCCCGGTAAATAATAATTGCGGTGTGTCAAAAATAAATTATAAACAATTTATAAATTATTAGCACTCTCTATTGACGAGTGCTAATTTTGGGTGTATAACATAGTCAAGAACAAAGGAAAGGAACAAAAAGCAAAGGCTTTGAGTTCTTGAAACATCCCGGTTCCAAAGAAACAGGTTGACACAGATTTTATAGATTAAGAAGGAGAGATGACTTATGTTGATGCCTAGTATTTTTGGAGAAAACTTATTTAACGATGATTGGATGGATTTTTCATTTCCTGATGTTGATAAGGTGCTTTATGGTAAACATGCAAAGAACGTTATGAAAACAGATGTCAAGGAAACTGACAATAGCTACGAAGTGGATATAGATCTTCCGGGCTTTAAGAAAGACGAAATAGAAGCAAAGCTTGAGAATGGTTATCTGACCATCAGTGCTTCTAAGGGGCTTGACAAGGAAGAGAAGGAAGAAAAGGATGGTAAGTACATCCGTAAGGAGCGCTATTCCGGTGCTATGAGCAGGTCTTTCTATGTAGGTGATGAGCTGAAACAGGAAGATATCAAGGCAAAGTATGAGGATGGTATTCTTAAACTTTCAGTTCCGAAGAAGGAGCCAAAGAAGGTTGAGACTACAAAACATATTGCTATTGAAGGATAAACTTAATTTAAATCATCTTATGAGAAGTCGCACAGGCCTATGGCCTGGGCGGCTTTTTAAATTAAAATTATTACAATTTGGATTATAATTGGAAATTGCTGATATTTTGCGCGAGCATATCGGCAGTATTCCGCAGGTCTTCCGTGGAATTTTCGATATTGCGGAAGCTGTCAGCCATTTCTGATATAGCCGTATTGGTCTGGCTTGTGCCATCTGCATTTTGCTGCGCGATATCGGACAGAGTTTCGATAATGGCGATGATCTCGTTTCGTGCCTTCTCAAGCTCCGTTGTTTTTTTCTCAATGCTTCTAATGCGTTCGACAGAGGCATCGAGCTCGGTGATCACACCGCTTACTGCAGAGGAAGTGTTTTCAATATACTGATTTTGTTTGTCGATAACGGTACGTGTGCGTTCCATGGCTTCAACCACTTTCTCAGAATTGGCAATCAGCGTATTGACAATCTGCGCAATATTGCCACTGGCGGTATCCGATTGCTCCGCAAGCTTTTGGATTTCTGTTGCAACAACGCCAAATCCACGTCCGGCTTCACCGGCGCGTGCGGCTTCGATACTGGCATTCAGTGACAGCAGATTCGTTTGTGCCGCAATCTCTGAGATAAATTGGGTTGCGGACTGAATATTTTGTGCGGAAGCGTTTGTCTGATTGGTCTGGTCAGCGATAACAGAGATAGCATTTTTCACTTCTTCGCTGATCTGTTTTAATTCTTCGATGGTAACGGCAGCCTTGTCACTGGCCTCTTTCATGGTGTCGGCACTCTCATTTAACTCATCTGCGGCAATTCCTGTTTCGGTAATCAGATTTCCCATGATCTGCACATTGGCAGAGGCATTCTGCGCATCCGCTGCCTGCTGGGTAGCTCCGTTTGTAATATTGGCTACGGTTGTCTGCATTGCATTGATGCCGGTATAGGTTTCATGGGATGTCTGTTCAAGAATGTCAGACGAATCCACAAGCAGAGAAGTACTTTCTTTGATGCCTCTGATAATTTTTAAAAGCTCCGTTTGAAGATTTTCCACTGCGCGGGAAAGATCACCAATTTCATCGGTTCGTTTCAAAGCCTTGCGGTCGATTGCTGCGTGCAGATTACCGGAAGATACTTCCTGAACACTCTGAATGCTTCGGCGAAGCGCGCGTGTAATAGAGGTTGTACATTTCTGTACGATAATGATGCAGATGATCATGGCTGCGATCACGATTGCGATGATTGTGTTGAGAATCCGCATAATGCTGTCGTGCGTCGGCTTTTTCTCGGCACCGGCAAATACCATACCAATCGGTGCGGAAGTATCATTCTTCTGGTAGACCGGTGTATAGTATCCATAGTAGATGGTTCCGTCGATGGATACGTTGGAGCTGAAGAAATCCTTACCTTTTTTCAGTACGATATCTGTAATTTTTTCTCCGGCAGGACTTCCAAGAATACGATTTCCATCGGAATCCAAGGCGGAGGTCATGATTCGTTTGTCGCCGTAAAAGAAAGTGACGTCCATTCCGGATTCTGCTTTAATTGTATCGACAAGGTTTTCCGACTGTGAGATGTCGTAGCTTCCCTTCCAGATGTCACCGTTGGTTGACTCTAAGTAGGATCCGGCATTCTGATCGTAGGCGGCTAAGGTTGCAACCGCAGTACCCTTGAGTGAGTTTTGAACCTGACCAAGAATTGCATTCTGCACAAGTGTTGCCGCCAGTGTGATGATGATCCCACCAAGAAGAAGTAATGGAATGAGGGAACAAAACAGGATTTTTTTTCGTATTGTTAGTTTCATGTGCGCCTCCTCTATTCAACGACTGCAACGTTGCGGTAATACCAGTTGATTCCACCGGTAATCGTAGCGTCATCGAGTGTCGAGCCTTCTGAACCGACCGTATCTCCGGTGTTGGTTTCCAGAACACCGTCAAAGACATTGTTTTCTCCGCTTAAGATTGCAGCAGTGGCTTTGTCAACTTTTTCCTGTGTACCATCAGCGGCAAAGCCGGCAAGGTTTGTGATTCCGACAAGTCCTTCTGCCATACCACCGTAATAGTTGCTTCCGTCCCAGGTTCCGTTCATAACGCTTTTGACAGCGGAAGTATAGTAGGCGCTCCAATTCCAGATCACGCTGGTCAGGCAGGAGTTAGGGGTTTCTTTACTCATATCAGAGTTGTAACCGATACCGTATACACCGCGATCCTGTGCAAGTGTCTGAGGATAGGCGGTGTCACAATGCTGTGCCATTACATCGCATCCCATATCAAGAAGCTGCTCGGAAGCCGCTTTTTCCTTATCCGCATCATACCAGCTGTTCGTGACAACAACATAGATTTTGGCGTCCGGATTGACCGATTCCACGCCGATGGCAAACGCATCGATGCCTCCGGTTACTTCGGAGTTGGAAGAATCCTGAGCTGCGACATAGCCAATCTTATTACTTTTGGTATTCATTCCGGCAACAATACCACTTAGGTAACGCGCCTGATAGATACGGCCGAAATAGTTGTTAAAATTCTTTCCGTTTGACAGATAGCCGGTTCCGTGGGAAAAATATACATCCGGATATTGTTCCGCCATCTCGGAGGTTGTTTCCATGTATCCCCAGCTTGTGGTAAAGATGATCCTGCATCCGTCGTTGATACATTCTTTTATGGCTTCTTCTGTTGCGGCAGCGTCGCCGTCATCTACGATTTTGCGTTCAATCTGGTCGGAATTCAGACCAAGATTTTCCTGCATTCCCTGAATTCCGAGATCGTGGGTATAGGAATAGCCGCTTCCTTCGGATGGATCCGAGATATAAAGAACTCCTACTTTCATATCGTCCTTGGAAATATTGGTCTGTTTGGAATCCGATGTCTGGGCAGAAGCTTCGGTAGAAGTATAGCCTTCATTGGTAGCATAGTCATCGGGTGTCTGGGGTGAACTGCCTGCGCAGCCGGTCAATACCGCAGCTATTAAGAGAATTGCGGTACAGTTACGAACGGTCTTTTGCCTCATTCTGTGTACCTCCTACACGTAAGTCTTAAGATTATTTTAGCAAAATGACGTAAAAAATCAATAAATTAAGACAAAAAATGGTAAAAATGTGAAAATTAGACAGTATTTCGACCTCATCATAAATAATTCGATTTTACATTTTGACAGTTTCTATAATTGTCAGGGCATCGCAAATATGTTGCTGGGACTTGAAGTTGTGTTTGTATTGGTTATAGCGGGTGCGGCTTTTTATAAGGGTATGCACTAAAAAAGGAACCTGCAAAAACAGATTCCTTAAATGAGGGTAAATTCGATGTAATCCGCAGCACGCATAATATCGTGTTCTGCGGTGGATGTGATATGAACCTGATAGCTCATCGGCTGCGGCGGCTCCTGATATCAGCCATAGCTTCGGAAAACGGTCTTGTATTGCCTGTGGCAATATCGTCCATTCCTTCCTTAATCTGGCTATATAATTCATAGCTGCTGGTCATTTCTTCGTAGGCTTCAACGCTCATAACAAAATTATATACAAATTTTGTTATGAAGTCAATGGATATAACATTAGTGTTAGAGATGCGGATGAGCTGAAGCGTGAAGAGACACATAAAGAGTTCTTTTTGTGTATAGAAAAATGGGAATAATAGAACGGTAATAATATTTGTATTTTGCCCCTCAATCCGCTATACTATAGCTAAGTATAGCGGATTGATACGTTTTTACGAGGTCGCGCCGTTTCGCTCAAAAATTTTGAAATCAATTCCATTGTAGATATCGTCCATGATGAACAGTTTGGTTTTACTGATGATGAGGCTATGCGCGATGAGGGCAGGTGCGATATTTTGGCATATGGCATTGCTTTTTGCAGGAAAAGGTGCAGGGATGTAGGAGAAAACATAAATGATTAAAAACATAGTATTTGATATAGGAAACGTGCTGGTCAGGTTCCAGCCGGACGAGGCAATGCGAGAGATTGGCATTGAAGAAAATAAAATAGCAGCATTAGCCCATGCAACATATGAAAATCCTGTCTGGGTGGAGCTGGATCGTGGTGTTATTCCTGAGAACGAGATAATTGATGAGATGGTTAAGGTGGTTCCACAGTATGAGGCAGATATCAGGAGATTTTTCAAAGAAGGAAAGGCTTTTGTTGTAAAGGCATTCGACTATGCAGCAGACTGGATTAAGGAGTTAAAGCGCAGAGGTTATAAAGTGTATTTGTTATCGAATTATCCAAAGGATTACTTTGAGCTTCATACACACAGTGAACTTAGTTTTGTATCACTTGTTGACGGCAAAGTCATTTCAGCTATGGTTGGGATGATAAAGCCTGATGCCGGTATCTATCAGTGTCTGTTTGATAAGTACAATCTGAATCCAAAAGAATGTGTGTTCATAGATGACAGACCGGAGAATATCGAGGGTGGCAGAAAGCTTGGCATGGAGGGAATTGTGTTTACAGACTATGAGACCGGAAAGAAAAAGCTGGAGCAGATGCTGTCTGAGAAATAAAAAAGGACAGCACATGTACCGGTTTCCTCTTTATTTTCCCATCTGTACTGATTCTGTAGATTTATCAAGTGCAAATATTTCCTCGATTGGGACTCCAAAAACAGAAACGAGTAACAAAAAGTGTATATTCCAAGTCATGTGGGAAAATAGGAAGATTTTCTTGAAGTGTGTGGATATTTATGATATTTTAAAATTAGAATAATAGTACTATAAGTATGAAAAGCTTTTCGAGAGGAGGAATTATGACGATGGAAACAAAAGAAATTTCGGAATTGACGCGGTCGAATCGCATTGCGATGCTGGCGCATATCAGTACGGTAACGGTTATGGTGTTTTTTATGATATGGGAAATCGTAAGAGGACAACTGTCTCTGGTATATATGATAATCGCTACGGTTGTTGGTGTCATACCTTTGATTGGCGAGGTGATTTGCTGGAAAGGTAATACGGAACATGCGATGATCAAACATCTGGTTTCCTATGGATTTGCATTGTTTTACACAATATGTCTTTTTACCTCGCCAACAAATATGATTTATGTATTTGTAATTCCGATGGTTTTTGTTGTCACTATTTACAGTGACACACGTTATCTTCTTCTGATAAATACAGGTACCATATTAGAGAGTTTCATTGTTGTTGTGCTTGGTGCGACAAAAGGCGGTTTTGGGTATCATGGAATCGAAGCAGCAGTTGTACAGATTGTTGTTATGATCATGGTTGCAGCGAATTCTGTTTTGACTACAAGAGTGATTCGCGAAAACACAAGAAAGAGATTTACAGAAGTGGAGCAGGCAAAAGCAGAGGCAGAAAATCTTCTGGAAAGGAATGAGGAACTTGGTCAGCAACTTTCCGGCAATATTGCAGATATCAATGTTCGTTTCGAAAAGCTGACAGCGGCATCTAAGACAACGACTGAGGCAATGCAGGAAGTATCTGCAGGTGCTACTGATACCGCAGAGCATGTGCAGAATCAGTTGGAACAGACACATGCAATTCAGGATAAGGTGGATGAAGTTGCAATCGCTGTGGAAGAAATCGGAAACAGCATGACGCTTACTCTGAAAGCGTTAGCGGAAGGCAAACAGGATATTGAGCACCTGGCATCGGAAGTTGAAGCTTCTGTTGATAATGGAACCGAGGTTACAGAAAAACTGGAAAATCTGAACCAGTATATGGATGAAATGAATTCCATTGTAGAACTGATTGGAGGTATTACGAACCAAACGAGTCTTCTTGCATTGAATGCGAGCATTGAAGCAGCCCGTGCCGGAGAGGCAGGAAGAGGATTTTCTGTTGTTGCAACAGAAATTTCCGGTATGGCAACGAGAACCAAAGAAGCAACCGTACATATTACAGAGTTGATAAACAACGTGTCCAATGCAATCATGGAGGTGGTCGGTGTTGTCTCCAAGATGGTAGATGGAATTAACGAAGAGAAGACTGGTGCATCTAATGCAGAAGAAAGCTTTGAGAGTATCGAGGACAATACGCGGGCAATTCAGGAAAATGCAGATACCCTTTCAAGAAGCATTTCCGAGCTGCAGAATGCAAATAAGGAAATTATAGATTCCATTCAGACAATCTCAGCGATTTCCCAGCAGGTATCGGCGCATGCAGGCGAGACGATGCAGGCAGAGGAAGAAAACTTGAATGTAATGCAGGATGTAAGTGCAATTATGCAGAAGCTGGCAACACTGGCTGCCCATTCATAGATGCTGGCAACAAAGATAATGGAAATAATAATGGTACATCAATAAAGGCATATGTCAAAAACATTATTGACATATGCCTTTTATAAGACTATTATATAAGAAAAGCGAGAAAGGAGCAGTTTATGCCGAGACCAGTAAAATGCAGAAAAGTCTGCCATTTCCCGAATGTTTTAGAATTTCTTCCGGCAGATAGTACTGAGAAAAACACACCTATTGTTTTGACCGTGGATGAGTATGAAACCATCCGTCTTTTGGACAAGAAAGGTTATAGTCAGGAGCAGTGCGCAGCATCTATGCAAGTCGCAAGAACAACGGTTCAACGGATTTACGAGATTGCCAGGAAGAAAATAGCAGATGCTCTCATTGATGGACATCCGCTCAGAATTGAAGGTGGAGATTTCAGAGTCTGCGACGGTCAGAGCTGTGACTGTAACCTTGGAGGATGTTACAAGCAGGAGCTTTATCAAAAATATGCAGTGGAAAAAGGAGAGAATATAATGAGAATAGCAGTAACATATGAAAACGGACAGATTTTCCAGCATTTTGGACACACAGAGACATTTAAGATCTACGATGTAGAGGAAGGAAAAGTGGTACATTCAGAAGTAGTAGATACGAATGGAAGCGGACATGGTGCATTGGCAGGAGTTCTTAATGCATTAAATGCCGATGTTTTGATCTGCGGCGGAATCGGAGGAGGTGCTCAGACTGCGTTAGCGGCAGCAGGCATTAAGCTTTTTGGCGGAGTTTCAGGAGATGCGGATAAAGCAGTAGAAGCTTTTATCAATGATACACTTGATTATAATCCAGATGTGAAGTGTTCTCATCATGAGCACAACCATGGGGAAGGACATACATGTGGTGAGCATGGATGTGGAAGCCATAGCTGCCATTAAAAAAAAGAGGAAACATAGCACATGTTTCCTCTTTTCTTGCTATTATCGAAGTAATCCACTTTCCTTGAGCAAAATCTCCAAATCGGTTCCTTCTACAGCTTTTATTAATTTCTTTAAGACTAGCTTTTCCTTGAGAGAAAGCGGAAGTTCATCAATCGGTTTTTTATCAACTGCATAATATGCGGCCCGCAGTAATTCACGTACATCGTACTTTGAGCCCCACACCTCCGGAACACCACGATCTACGTTCATAAGTGTGTAAACTGCTTCCATACCTGTACGGATGGAGTATTCTGTCGTAAAAATAGTGTCTCTCGGTGTCTCCGCAAACTGTCCAAGGAATGCAAAATTGACAGCACCTTCCGGAACAACGAGCGGACGATCACTTTCTTTTCTTGGCTGGAAGAAAGCATTGATGTATGGCATGAAGCAGGTTGTTGTATTGCAGCGATTTTTGGCCCAATCGTCAATCTGGTCTGTCGGGACGCCAATGTGATAAAGCCACTCACGGCAAACTTCTTCACCTGTACAATCCCGCATTGCCTTCTTTACATAATTTCCTTCTTTATTCGTTGTAAGTGCATATACCCAGATCAAAACCGTATTTTTATCCTGCGCTTTAAACTGTGGCTGACGATTGATTGTCCACGAAAGATACCAGTTATCGGTACTATCCTTCACTGTCACAATTCCTCCGGTTGTTACCTTTCCTTCTCTCGGATCACGCTTGCAAATGCTGATAATCTTCTGGATAATCTCTTCATCCGAGGTTTCCACAGTTGCACTCATCCAGTTTGTTGCTTCAAAATCGTCGCAGAATTTATCCGGATTACCATATTCACCATTCTTTGCCTGTGCAGCAATATTCTTCCACAAATCCCACGATTCGCCTGCACCGTTTTTAATCAGGCTCAAATCCGGCGCTGTATTCTGATCTCCATAGCAGGAAGTATCTGTACAGCATCCATTTGTTATAAAGACCAGATCATCCTCAATCAAATCAATTGTACCCGGTTTTCCAGCCTTTTCATATATAATCTGTGTGGCAGTTTTTTTACTATTTTCATCTTTGATGACAACATTTTTGACATCCATGCCATATTCGACTGACACACCATGGCTTTCGAGATATTTTACAAGCGGAAGAATCATGCTCTCGTATTGATTGTATTTCGTAAAGCGCAGTGCAGAAAAATCCGGAAGTCCATCAATATGATGGCAGTATCTGCACAAATACCGTTTCATTTCCAGTGCAGATGACCATCTTTGAAATGCAAACATGGTCTGCCAGTATAGCCAGAAATTCGTGTCCCAGAAGGAATCCGGCAATATCTCACTGATTTTCTTGTCCTCCAAATCCTTTTCCGGTGTCATAAACAACTTTGACAATGCCAGAGCTGAATTCTTATCAAGTGTAAATTTCTTATCTGTATGTGCATCCTGCCCGCATTTCTCAGAAGCCCTGCAAAGTGAGTAATTCGGATCATGCTTGTTTAACCAATAATACTCATCCAGAACAGAGACACCCGGTGTCTCTATCGAAGGAACATCACGGAACATATCCCACATACATTCAAAATGGTTATCCATTTCTCTTCCGCCACGCATATAGAAACCTTTTCGGACATCCTTTCTTCCATCGCAGCTGCCCCCGGCAAGATCCAGTTTCTCAAGGAGATGAATGTGCTCTCCCTTTACCTGTCCATCTCTCACCAGATAAAAAGCGGCTGAAAGTCCCGCTAATCCTGTTCCAATGATATATGCTGATTTCCGGTCAGCACCCTCCGGTTTTTCCGGTCTTGCAAATGCTTCATAAGTTCCTGCTGAATAATACATAATAAAAACCCTCCTTTTTGTTTAAACTGTGTCGTTTTCTTTGTTTCCATATACACAGTATATCCACAAAATCTTCTTCTTACTATGCACAAAAAAAGAGAACTGTCATAGAAAGCGACAATTCTCTTACATTGCATCCATATACGACAAACCACAAGATTTGTCGTAATCAGCTCCTGTTCAGTTTTGCATTATTCAATGCATGTGCGAAAGATCCTTGAATCAATGCATTTAATCTTTCTATGATCTGTTTCAGAACATGATCTGCATCTGTTTCACAAATCCATTCAATCAACTCATATATATCATGAAAATGATAATAAAAAGTCTGACGGTTTATCCCACACTTTTCCGTAATGTCATTGATTGTTATTTTATCAATTGATTTTTCTAATAATAACTCCTTAAACGCAAATGCGATTGCAAACTTTGTCGTTGCCTTGCTCATGCTGCCAGCCCCCTTCTTTACTTGTATATTTTACCGTCATTGGGTGATTTTTGCAAATTCAAAGGAATACTAATAAAGGATTGGAGTATTACGAGTGTGACGGACAGATATTGGAAAATGCAATCCTGGATAGTTGGAAAAGAAAAAGTTCGTAGAAAGCATATTTTACTAACTGTTTTGTATATTCATAATAGTATTATTCTGGTATAATAGAGAAAATAAATTGAGATTGATATAAAAAGGGAGAAGGGAAATGGTTAGTAAAATATTAGTAGATAAAAAAGGAATACTTTCATTTTGTGAAAAAAATAATTATAAGTATGAAGACTATATAAAAGCAGGAATCATTCAGACATATCTAAGGTTTACAGGGGAGTTTCTAGAACATTTCGAAAAGAATATTTCCGTTATAGATTTTATAAATAGTGTGATTGCAGAACCAATTTCAGACATGGATTTTCCTATTGATTTTAAAATAGGTCATGAATCTGAATATGTATTAATTCAAAGCAAAAATCAAATGATTACATCAGAGTATATTTACTGTTTAGCCAGGAGTTGCGAGATTGTGTTAAATCAGATGTTTGTAAAACTTACAATAAGAGACATTGAACTTGTTTCGCAGCAGGAGGCACAGAGAATATACAAATTATCTTCAGGAGATAATTTACTGTATAACCATAATAAAACATGGGTTGATTGTTTTAATGATAATGTAAAAAAGTATCCTAACAATATTGCAGTAGTGGATAAAGAATCATCTATAACATACAAAGAGTTAGATGATAAATCGAATAATATTGCTAATTATTTAATTGAATATGATTGGAAAGAAAATTCTGCTGTAGTAGTTGCATGTAAAAGAAGAAAAGAATTTATAATAGCGATTACAGCGATTAACAAAGCTGGTTATGCCTATGTTCCAATTGATCCGGAATATCCTGATAATATCCGCGATTATATTATTGAAAATTCGGGCGCCAAAGTGGTTTTGAATGATGAGAAAATTAAAAATATAATAAAAACTTCCCCAAAAAATCAAAACATTAATAAATCAAAACCTGAAAATATTGCATATATGATATATACCTCAGGAACAACAGGAAATCCAAAAGGTGTAATGATAAGTCATAAAGCAGTTATGTCATATGGAGCATGGACAATACCATTTCTAAAATTAGATGAGACAAAGAGAAACTTTTTATTTTCATCTTTTTCATTTGATGCGTCAATATTAGATACGTTAATTCCTTTGATGGCAGGCGCAGCTATTTATATAGCAGATGAAAAGATGAGAATGAATTTAGAGCAAATGGCTGAATATATTAATGAGAATAATATAACAGGAATGTCAGGCTGTTATGCTTTGGGAAGAGAACTAATAGGCAGATATGATCTTAATCTTGAGTATGCTTTATTGGGAGGGGAGTCTTTTCTACAGTTTAAGAGGGTACCATATAGATTAATCAATGGATATGGTCCTACGGAGTTTACAGTTACTTCATCAGTACATGAGATTAATCAGAACAAAGAATATATACCTCCAATAGGAAAACCGGCTCCAGGATCTATTCAGATAATTACAGATTGTTTTATGAAAATGGTGCCATTTGGGATAGCGGGGGAGCTGTGTCTTATTGGTGATCAGATGGCAATAGGATATTGTAATAATAAACAAGCTACGGAAGAGGCATTTGTCAATTTGGATAATGGTATGAGATGTTATAGAACAGGAGATCTGGTAAAGTACAATAAAAATAATGAATTGGAGTATCTTGGGCGAATTGACAGACAGGTAAAACACAGAGGATTTAGAATTGAACCGGCACAAATTGAAAGCAGAGCGTTACAATATAAAGGGATAACAGAGTGTGTTGTTGTTTTAAAATCAATTAATGATATAAAAAAACTTTGTATTTATTATTCTTCTCAGGATAAGATTGATAAGACTGATTTCCAGATATTTCTGTCTGAGGGACTAGCTAGCTATATGGTGCCGGAAGCATATGTGCAGCTCGATACAATTCCTAAAACACCAAATGGAAAGATAGACTTCAGAAGTCTTCCAGAGATAAAGGTTCAGATGAACTATGCTTTTTATGAGAAGCCAAAGAGCCGAGATGAAAAATATGTCTGTAAAAAGATATGCGAAATCTTAAATATTGATCAAATAGGGCTTAATGACGATTTTTTTGAATTTGGTGGAGATTCATTAAAGTGTATGGAACTGGTTCAGGAGTTAGAAATTCCTACATTAGAAGTGTCAGACGTATATGAATGCAGAGTTATAAAAAATATTGTAAAAAGATATCGTGAAAGAAAATATAAAGTATTAAATGATAAACAAAATTATAGAGAGAAAGAATTTCCTTTAATAGGAGCTCAGATTCATTTTAACAATATACAGAACAGATATCCTTCACATACAAGTTGTAATATTCATGGATTTTATGTAATAAATGACAGTGTGAATGCGGATAAGTTAATAGATGCAGTAAATAATACAATTAAAAAGCACGAAGTGTTTGGAAATAAATTTTTTTATAAAAATGGTAGTGTATTTCAAAAATATGACAAGTCATATATAAAACAGGTTCAATTAGAATCAGTTACCGAGGATTGGCTAAATGCTAATTTTGATAATTTAATACAACCATATGATATTTTTAATGAACCTTTATATAGAATACGCATTTTTAAAACCGAAAATGGAGTATATTTGTTTACAGATTTTCATCATTTAATTATGGATGGAGTTTCACTTGACATTTTTTTTAGAGATATTACAAGAGCTTATGATGGTTTTCGTCTTACAAAAGATAATTATTATGAGTATCTATATAAAAAAGAGCTGTCTGAACGACTCAATAAAGATAAAAAATATGAATTAAATACTTCATACATTATGCCATTTGATTTTAAAAAATATCAAAATATAGAATATGGAATACGACAAGATTTTGTAGAGATGTCATTAAATATAACAAATGAGAAGCTGGAATCGGTTTGTAATAATTATAAGATGTCGGCGAATAGTTTGTTCTTAGGCTGTTATTTTCTGGCGATGTACAAGCAGATTAGACAAAAAAGCTTATGCGTATCATGGATTTATAATGGAAGGGACAGTTCGTTGACGGAAGACAGTATAGGTTTGATGATTAATTTATTATTTGTAAATTGTGATATTGATGAAAATATGACAATTTCTGAATATATGAGCTATATAAAAAAAGGTGTAGACAAAAGTTTTTCGAGAAGTTCATATAATGGATATGCCATTCAAAATCTTTTGGATGATCCGATAAGTTGTTTTCAGTATCAGTCTTTTGAAGAATGTAAATTTACAGATATAATTAATAAAAGAATTGAACTACCGAATCCGCTGTTCGAGCCTGCTTTTTTCTGGGAGGTGGAGGTTGTAAATGAAATTGAAGATGTAATGGTACGATGTATATATAATAATAACTATTACAAAAATGAAACAGCAGATTTATTTGTTGAGAATTATAAAAATGTAGTGAGAAGTATAGTTAATGGAAAGGGAAAGATAAAAGATGTTTAAACGTAATAGAGAAGATGCATTTATAAGAAAAATATATGCAAGATTATTACCGGTACAAATTATAATGGTTGCAATACAATCTATAAACGGTATCGTGGATGGTATAATTGGAAGTCGATTATTGGGAAGTGATGCAATGGCAGCAGTTGGATTATTTTCACCATTATTGTCGCTGTTATATGCGTTGGCTTGTATAATAATAGTTGGTTCACAGGTTCTGGGTTCGCAGACCGCTGGAAAAGGAAATATGGACAATACAAATAAAATATTTTCAATTACAATCTGTCTAATTGCAATTTTGGGAGTTGTTGTTGCATTTATTCTATTATTGTTTAATCATCAACTGGCTGTTCTAATGAAAGGAAATGAAATGCTGGCTGATTATATGATAGGTGTTTCATTTTCTTTTCTGTTCGATGTGATATGTGCTATTTTGGCAGATTATCTTCAGTTAATGGGAAACGTAAAGAATACATATATAGGTTTATTCGTATTAATAGCATCAAATACGTTGCTAAATGTTGTTTTTGTAAAAACACTAAACCTAGGAATTTTGGGACTTGGACTTGCAACTACAGTAAGTACAATGTTTACATTTCTAATTATGGGAAGTGGTTTTATTGGTAAAAAATCAAACATTCACTTTACTTTTTCAGGGCTGCCATGGAATCAGGTTAAAGAAATAATTATATATGGTTCATCTGCGGCAACGTTTAATATTGTACTTGCTGTAAAAGGATTTGCATTAAATTATATAGTACTTTTTATCGGCGGAGAACTGGCTCTTGGAGCAATGTCAGTATACAATTCAATATTAGGATTAACTGGCGCAATTAGCATGGGAATTGGAACAACGACATTGACAGTAGGAAGTGTATTTTATGGGGAAAAGGATTCTAAAGCGGTAAAATCAGTATTTAGGGTATCATTTGAAATAGGTATTACGCTTGCAATGGTTGTAGCAATATTCATTGTTGTATTTTCAGGACCAATTTCAGCATTGTTTTATTCAAATGAGCCACAGGCCAGAAAAATATTACAGGATATCCTTATCTATTCAACCATGTATATTCCTTTGAATATAATTATATGTGTGTACAATAAGATGTATCATATACGAGGTAAAATGATAATTACTAATATTTTGTCATTTTTGGAGAATGCTATTGTTATAGTTGCTGCTCTTATTTTAGGATTGTTGTTTGGATTGAAGGGTGTATGGTTTTCATTGCCGGTAGGTGGTCTACTTTTAGCAGTCTGGATTGTGCTTTACACAAGGGGAAAAGGAAATTTCAATGACTTTAATTCGCAAAATAGTATATATTTCAATGTTTTTGATGAGGATGATATTGATAAAGTATACGGTAAAATAAAGAATTTCATATTAAAACATAAGCCAGATGAAAAAGATATCTGTAGGTTTGTTAGGAAAATAATAATAAAAGAAAAATCCAAGTATAAGATGTTCAATTGTAGTGTTTTAGATAATAATGGAATGATTGAAATAAGAGTAAGGAACAATGATAAAAGCTCTAGTCTTGATATTGAGGATGAGAATTATAAAGTAGAAACACAAAACTTTATAGGAATCACAGAGTTTAAACTTGAAGTCAGGTAATACTCGAGGAAACCGGTTTTCAAATTATGATGGAAGTTATTTTATTCTACGATAGGAGAAATGATATTCATAAGGAACCCCCACGCATATGAGTAAAATTAGCTGCGTAGCAGTTGGAAAGCACGAGTATCGTGCGGTTTGCGAATGTGCGTGGGGGTCTGAATAATCACTAATATTTATAGCGTAGTTTTATCGCTTTCCTTCTTATTTTTATCCTTATCAACCGGCTTGAACAGAATCTTGCACACGAGCGCCAGTCCACCAAATATGAGTATCAGAATACCGGCCCACTCAAAAAGAGACATAGATACCAGATGAAAATTGGTAGAATAAATTATTGAGGCGATGATTAAAAGTACGCTGATTCCTAAAAACAGCTTGCGTCCAAAGGACTCCGGTTTGATAAATACGAGAATCACTGCGATGATGAACGGAACTATAACTAATCCGTTATGGATGGTGATAGAGCCTAACATAAGACCACCGGAGAAGAATGTACTCGATACGCGCACATTTAGTGAGAACCAGTACAATCCGACGGCAAGCATTGCAACTCCACCGAGAAATTCAAGTAATTCGTTTTTTGCTTCTTTCATTTGAATATTACCCTTTCATTGTAAACAATTTAAATCAAGTATTAAACCAGCTTCTGTCCACATTCTGTGCAGAACTTACCGCCGTTTGTCGGAGTACCGCAGTTCGGACAGAATTTTGGAACGTTACCGGCCACACCTGAGGTGCTGCCCTGATTTGTGGTGTTCTGATTTGTTGCGTTCTGGTTCATAGCAGTCATGTTGTTTACCATCTGCTGTCCCATCATCATGCCCATCTGCATGCTTGCCATGTCAACAGCAGCATTTCCACCGTGGCCGCTCTTTGAGACTGCATCTGTGACTGCAAACTGCTGATAGCGGTTCATATCACCGACCATGGACTGGGAAGCGGCCTTTTTCTGCATTTCCTGAACTTCCTGTGGATATGAGAAATTAGAGCACTTGAAGTCGAGCACGGTAAGGCCTATTTTTATAAGAGCCATATCGAGGTCGGTTTTGATTCCCTGGCTGATTTCCTGGGAATTCATCTGCAGATTGAACATATCCTTGCCCTCGCGGCTGATCCATTTCATCAGAAGCGGGTCAAGTATGGAGATAACATAATCGCGGATATCGTCTATTGTATAAATCTGCTTTACTCCGGCAATAGCATCAATAAGCTGCAGGTAATCATTTACCTTGACATCAAAGGTTCCGAATGCCCTGATTGGCATACCGCCCGGAAGTCCGGGTGCCGGAAGAGATATGGCATTTTTGGTGCCCCATTTGATGTTGAAAATCTTGGTGTTGACGAAGAGAACCTCGGCTCTCAGTCCACTGTTGAAGCCGAATTTGAAGCCCTTTAAGGTTGAAAGGAACGGAATAATCTGGGATTCTATCTCGTAGCTTCCCTCATCTGTGAATATTCCTTCAATTCTGCCATTGTATAAGAAAATTGCGTCCTGTCCCTGATGGACGATAAGGCGGCTGTCTTTCTTGATTTCATTGTTGGTCCATTTCCAAAAGATTACATCGTCGCGATATTCTGACCATTCAATAACATTTGCGAACTGCTTACTAAATAATCCCATTAATTGAATCCTCCTGATTATTAATAACATCTGTATTTACAAGAAAAGGGGAATCATGTTTCAGATTCCCTTTTCAACAGTGCATAATTTTATTTACCCATCTGTGCCTTTAATGCAGCGAGCTCATCGTCAAGGGAGCTGTCATTTGCAGGACTGTCATATTTATTTGTAAGTGCATCAATTGAAGACTCAGCGGCTGTTTTGTTCAGCTCAGACATTGCATTTGCCTCGTCTAACAACTGATTGGCTTTGTCCTCCATTCTGTCAAATGCTGACATGTCGTTGGCAACACCTGCAGCAGAGGAACCGATTTTGTTCATGCGCTGCTGTGTTTTTGCGGCTGCCATTTTGGCCTTTATTGAAGCCTTCTTTGCGTTTAACTGGTCAATGTCGGATACGAGCTTGTCGTGCATGCTGCGCATCTTTGCAGCATTCTCAGAAGCTACCTGATATGTACCTTCAAGAGATGAAAGCTGATCTGTGTATATCTTTTTCTGTGCCAGGAACTGTCTTGCATCGGTATCATTGCCAGCGGCAACAGCCTTTTCAGCGTAAGTCTGCATCTTTGTAATGTTTGCGTTGCATTCATCAAGTGCTCTCTTGGCTCTGCTTTCCTCTGCGATAACGGATGCTGTCTCAGCCTTGACCTTACCGAGGTCGCTCTGAAGATTTCTCATGTACTGGTCAATCATTTTCTCAGGATCCTCAGCTTTGTCTAATAAAGCGTTGATGTTTGCTGCCATGATGTCTTTAAATCTTTCCATAATTCCCATATTTATTATCCTCCATGAAATATAATATTGTAATATTGGGGCATTCCCACACTTATTTCCATTATAAACATTATGTTATGCTTTGTCTATATGATTGATGGTAATAAGAGCTGTGTGTGCCTTTTTGTTTGATATGAACATAGTATAATTGTTTTTGAATGGATGCACAACAGTAGAAATGGCAAAATAACAGCCGATAATTTGGTAAATATGTCAAATTAGCTCTTAAATTGCTGACAAATTACTATTA
The DNA here is from genome assembly GCA_934365945.1 of uncultured Agathobacter sp. Lineage (GTDB taxonomy): Bacteria > Bacillota > Clostridia > Lachnospirales > Lachnospiraceae > Roseburia. The sequence continues at coordinate 21,233 of CAKRNE010000016.1, forward strand.
GAGAGGTTGCGTAACACGCCATAAAAATGTATAATTAGGAGTAATGAATTTCATATTAAATGAAATTGGAGGTACTCATGTCACAGTCGGTTACGATAAAGAGTAATAAATATGGAATCAATCTTATTTTAAGTCCGGAGGCAGCGTTCGATGAGCTGTTGGAGGCAATTATTGAAAAGTTTAAGGCATCCGCCAATTTTTTTAAAAACGCAAAGCTGGCCATTTCGTTTGAAGGAAGGCAGCTTTCAGATGATGAGCAGCAGCAGATTATTGCGGCAATCGAGGAAAATACCACGATAGAGATTTTGTGCGTGGTTGAAAACGGCACAAGGCAGGAAGCTGTCATGAAGGAACAGCTTGAGGCGTTTAATGAGGCAGTGCAGAAGCAGTATGAGGATGCCATTGCAGGCACATCACCGGAGCAGTTTTACCGCGGAACACTCAGGTCAGGACAGGTGATTTCCAGTGAATCCTCTGTCACGATTATCGGGGATGTCAATCCGGGCGCTAAGATTATTTCTCAGGGAAATATCGTCATTCTTGGTGCGTTAAAGGGTAATGTACATGCCGGATGCACCGGGGACAGAAGCTGTTTTGTTTTCGCGCTTGATATGCAGCCAATTCAGATTCAGATTGGTGATCTGATTGCAAAGAGTCCTGATAAGCCACAGGTGAAGCATCGTTTGAAGCGCAAGGAAAAGCCGTCACAGGAGCAGGCGCAGATTGCCATTGCAAGGGACGGAAATATTTACATCGAACCAATTACTAAAAATATTTTAAATAGCATTTAGGAACGTAGGAGGAAAAAAGTTCATGAGCGAAGTAATCGTTATCACATCAGGAAAGGGTGGTGTGGGCAAGACCACAACCACAGCAAATATTGGTACAGGTCTTGCACAGTTAAATAAAAAGGTTGTTATGATTGATACTGACATCGGACTGCGTAACCTGGATGTTGTTATGGGACTTGAGAATCGTATTGTATACAATCTCGTAGACGTCGTTGAGGGCAAATGCCGTATCCGTCAGGCGCTTATCAAGGATAAGAAATATCCTGAGCTGTGTCTGCTTCCATCAGCCCAGACAAGGGACAAGGATGCTGTTACACCTGAGCAGATGGTTGAGCTTATCAATGAGCTTCGTGAGGAGTTTGACTATATTCTGCTTGACTGCCCGGCAGGTATCGAGCAGGGCTTCAAGAATGCCGTTGCAGGAGCTGACCGTGCACTTGTTGTCACTACACCTGAGGTATCAGCAATCCGCGATGCTGACCGTATCGTTGGCCTTCTCGAGGCAAATGAGATGAAACGCATTGATCTGATTGTCAACCGTCTGCGTGTCGATATGGTTAAGCGCGGTGATATGATGAATGTGGATGATGTAACAGAGATCCTTGCAGTCAACTTAATCGGTGCAGTACCGGATGATGAGCAGATTGTTATTTCTACAAACCGTGGCGAGCCGTTGGTTGGCTCAGACAGCCTTGCAGGAAAGGCATATATGAATATCTGCCACCGTATCATGGGCGAGGAGGTTCCTTTACTTGATTTAAACCAGAAGCATGGTGTATTTGAAAAGTTAAAGGATATGTTCAAGAAAAATTAAAGGGGGATATAAACCATGGGTATAATGGATTTATTTAAAAAGAAATCTTCGGGCAATGTCGCTAAGGACCGCCTGAAGCTGGTACTGGTTTCCGACCGTGCCAACTGCTCATCGGAGATGATGGAAATGATGAAAAAGGATATCATTGAGGTTATTTCCCGCTATATGGATATTGACGCGGAAGCTCTTGACGTGAAAATCACTGAGACAGAGTCTGATTCTAACAACGGAATGGTTCCGGCACTGGTTGCCAATATTCCTATCCGTGACATGAAGCATCGTCCGGATCCAAGATAGAGTAAATAAAATAATAGGATATGATATGAGGGGCAAAGGTATTTTGACCCTTTTATTATACTATTGAAAAAAAGACTTGATTTGATATTAAAGTGTGATATACTTTAATACGTTACAAATAAATAAATTTTAGCAGAGTAGACACATGTGCGTTAAGTGCCGGATGAACAGGGAGTTGTCACCCGGACGAAAAGAAAATCTTGCGGTACATGAGTCGCATCCCGCTGCATCCGAAGATATTAATTATCTCCTGTTGTAGTTCGGTGAGGTCTGCAAAGGAGGTAATTTTTTAATGAAAAAATTCGTTACTTTGTTCACCGATTCTGCCCGAGAGCTTAAATCGGTCAGAACCATCACAACTATGGCAATGCTTGCTGCAGTTGCCGTTATCCTTGGATATTTCTCCATCGAATATGGACAGTTTATCCGTATCGGTTTTTCCGGTATTCCAAATGGTATCGTTGATTACCTGTTTGGACCGGTCGTTGGAGCTGTTTTCCACGGAGCACTTGACATCATCAAGTATCTGATGAAGCCTACAGGACCATTTTGTCCACAGCTTACACTTGTTGTAATGCTTGCAGGTATTTTATATGGCTGCTTCTTTTACAAGAAAAAGCTTACCATATGGAGAGTGCTTGCTGCGAAGTTTGTAGTAATGCTCATCTGCAATGTCATTCTCAATACTCTGTGTCTGCAGGTACTGTATGGACAGGCGTTTATGGCAATTCTTCCAATGCGTGCACTTAAAAACCTTATTATGTGGCCGATAGACTCAGTTGTCTTTTTCGGTATTGCAAAGGCACTGGAGCAGATTGGACTGTTCCGCACCTTCCGTAAACCGGAGCTGGTAAAGAACGCATAGCAACAGGTGAATGGCCCGGGTACTCATTTGAGTACCCGGTTTTTTGTGCTGTTTATGGTGTGAAAAATGGGAAAATGTTGTACATGTAATATGGAATATAGACACAGTAGGAAATGCCATATGAGGAATGTGGAATATATATATAGCAGGAAATGCCATATGAGGAATGCGACATATATATAGCAGGAAATGCCATATGAGGAATGTGACATATAGTTTGTACATAGGATACATGATATACGTGACATGTACTTTATAATGCATACAAATGATGAAAAAGAAATACTGATACAGAATAATGCACAGACAATATAATGTACAAAATATCACATTAAAATAATATTTTAAGTGTTAAATGACAGTTTTTATTTATAATTTTAAGGATAAACACCATTAAACTGACAATTGTGAGGTATTTCACATTTTTAATGAAAATTGTTGACACAATATATTGAACGTGATATTGTTTACTTGTTCAAAATAATACACAAAAGAAAACGAACAAACAACTACATAATATTATGAATATTTAAGAGCAAAGACGCTAACCGGTGAAGCACTTTGCTCTTTTTTATTTATCAAATTTATTAAAACAATTTACTGACAAAATTACAAAGACATTTATTTTAGGAGGCAATATATTATGAAATTAAAAGACACAGGATTAACAGCACAGGACATTAAAGACAAAGTAAAGAAGTACATGATTGAGACCTATGAGCGTTTCGATTTCATCGCTGAGACTGCCGAGGGCATGTATCTCTATGATGAGAATGGCACACCATACCTTGACTTTTACGCAGGAATCGCCGTAAACAATGCCGGCAGCAGAAACCCTAAGGTTGTTGCAGCTGTCAAGGATCAGGTGGATGACATCATGCATACATTCAACTATCCATACACTATTCCACAGGCACTGCTTGCTGAGAAGGTCTGCAAGACAATCGGAATGGACAAGATTTTCTACCAGAACTCAGGTACAGAGGCAAACGAGGCTATGATTAAGATGGCTCGTAAATATGGTATCGAGAAATATGGCCCAAACAGATACCATATCGTAACCGCAAAGGACGGCTTCCACGGCAGAACCTTCGGTGCTATGTCAGCAACAGGACAGCCGGGAAACGGATGCCAGGTGGGCTTTGGTCCTATGACATACGGCTTCTCATATGCTCCTTACAATGACTTAAAGGCATTCAAGGATGCTTGTACAGAGAATACAATCGCTATCATGATTGAGCCTGTACAGGGCGAGGGCGGTGTTCATCCTGCAACACCTGAATTCATGAAGGGACTTCGTGAGTTCTGCGATGAGAAGGGCATGCTTCTTCTTATTGATGAGGTTCAGACAGGATGGTGCAGAACCGGTGCTGTAATGAGCTACATGAACTACGGTATCAAGCCTGATATCGTTTCTATGGCAAAGGGCCTTGGCGGTGGAATGCCAATCGGTGCTATCTGCGCTACAGAGGAGGTTTCAAAAGCATTCTCAGCAGGTTCACATGGTACAACCTTTGGTGGACATCCAGTATGCTGTGCAGCAGCACTTGCAGAGGTTGGCGAGCTGCTTGACAGAGATCTTGCCGGAAATGCAAAGAAGGTTGGTGATTATTTCGCAGCTAAGCTTGAGAAGCTTCCACATGTAAAAGAAGTAAGACATCAGGGACTTTTAGTTGGTGTTGAGTTTGACGATACAATCTCAGGTGTAGATGTAAAGCATGGCTGCTTCGACCGCCATATGCTCATCACAGCAATCGGAAGCCACATCATCCGTATGGTTCCACCACTTATCGTAAGCGAGGAAGAGTGCGACAAGGCATTTGATATCATCAAGGAGACTGTTGAGTCACTTTCATAGAAGGCTAGGATTATATTTGAAGCAGACTCTGGGCGGAGTGAAACTGGCAGAGGCAGGCAACAGAATATGGTACGGCAGATTTTACGAGCCGGATAAAAGACAAGGGCGTCACGATTAGCTTCGTGCGCCCTTCTTTTGAATAAAGAACATAGCAGATTAAGTTTATATAAGAAAAGCGAGGGGAATGAAATGGCACATCTTGTTATCACAATAGGATGCGAATATGGCGCGAAAGGAAACCAGATTGGCAAAAAGGTTGCCGATGACCTGGGAATCAAATTTTATGACAGAGATACTGTTGATGAAATCATAAAAGAGGTCGGTATTCCGAAGGATATCATGGAAAAGGTTGAGGAAGGTATCACTATCGCCGGAAAAGGTGCAGAGGGTGATGTCAGAGGCTCTTTCTCCAAATATGCAGACCTCACAAAGCGTGCAATTCATGTCCAGAAAACCATAATCAGAAAATTATCAGACCGTGAGTCATGCGTGATTATCGGTCGTTCAGCAGACTATATACTAAAGGAACATAAGCCGATTTTACGTATTTTCATCTATTCACCGGATGAAGTGAGGATTGAAAACGTAATGAAGAGCCACAATTTGTCGGAGGATGATGCAAAGCTTTTTATTACTGAAAAGGATAAGCGTTATCATAAGCGTCATATGGCGCTGACAGGAAGCAACCGAGGCGACAGACACAACAGAGATATGCTTATAGACAGCAGTCTGTTAGGAGTGGACGGTACGGCAGAGCTTATTGAGTCTTTGGCAAGAAAAGTGGAAGAGAGAGAAAATATAACAAAGACTGTAACAGAAAAAGGAACAAAGGCTGGAGGTGACAAGTAATGGAACAGAAGAAATCAGAATTTAACAAAGTCCTGAATGCCTGGGACGTGCTTGTAATTGCATTTGGAGCCATGATTGGCTGGGGCTGGGTTGTCTCAACCGGAGGCTGGATTGAAAAGGGAGGAGTGCTCGGTGCCGCAATCGGTTTTGTAATTGGCGGTATCATGATATTTTTCGTAGGAATGACATACGCAGAGCTGACAGCAGCCATGCCTCAGTGCGGTGGCGAGCATGTATTCAGCTACAAGGCAATGGGTTCGACCGGTTCATTCATATGTACGTGGATGATTATTCTTGGATATGTCAGTGTGGCGTGCTTTGAGGCATGTGCTTTCCCGACAATCATCACATATCTGTGGCCGGGCTTTTTGAAGGGCTATCTGTATACGGTAGCAGGCTTTGATATCTATGCTTCATGGCTTATTGTGGCAATAGTTATCGCATTTTTAATCATGATGATAAACATTATCGGTGCAAAGACTGCAGCAATTTTGCAGACTGTGCTCACATGTATCATTGGTGGCGCCGGAATTTTGTTGATAATTGCATCGGTAATCAATGGAACAGTTGATAACCTGGACGGACAGATGTTTGCAAGTAGCTCTGCCGGTTTAAACGTAAAGGCAATTATCGGAGTGGCAGCACTTTCACCATTTTATTTTATAGGATTTGATGTAATACCTCAGGCGGCTGAGGAAATCAATGTTCCGGCAAAGAAAATTGGTTCAATACTTATTTTATCAGTAGTTTTGGCAGTAGTTTTCTATGCACTTGTAATTGTTGCGGTAGGTCTCGTTATGGGCCCACAGGCAATTGTAGATTCAGAGCAGGCAACCGGACTTGTCACAGCAGATGCAATGGCTGCCGCCTTCAACACGAAGATAATGGCAAAGGTTATAATAGTCGGCGGAATGTGCGGTATCGTAACCTCATGGAACTCATTTTTGCTCGGTGGCTCGCGTGCCATGTACTCAATGGCAGAGTCATACATGATTCCAAAGTTTTTTGCAAAGCTCCATCCAAAGCATAAGACACCAATAAACTCACTGATTCTCATCGGAGCTCTCACAATGCTTGCTCCTTTTGCAGGCAGAAAGATGCTTGTGTGGATAAGTGATGCCGGCAACTTTGGCTGCTGTGTGGCATACTGCATGGTTGCTCTTTCATTTATTATTCTTCGTAAGAAAGAGCCTGATATGCCAAGACCTTACAAGGTTCCTGCATACAAGTTCTTCGGAACCATGGCAGTTATCATGTCAGGCTTCATGGTTGCAATGTACTGTATACCGGGAAGCGGCGGATCACTTATCGCCCAGGAATGGGGCATCGTGCTTGCATGGTGTGCACTCGGCGTGGTATTCTTCGTATTCTGTAAAAAGAAATACAAGGAGTCATTTGGTACACTTGTTGAGCTCATCTCAGATGAGGATGCTGCAACACTTATGCCGGAGGCAGACGAGGTTGAGCTGGATAAGGTTATTGATGCTGCAATAGACAGGGTGCTTGCCAGGAAGGCCAGCTAGTACATTACAAAATGAAAAAATGCATTTTATAACAAAAAAATTGAAAAATGGGATGTAAGAATAGGCGAAAATACCTTAAGCCGTAAAATTATATACATGAAATGAGATAATGAAATTCGGAAAGGACAGATTATATATGGAAACATTCAATTTCTCGGTGCCGCAGGACATCACAGTGGGAAAGGGCAGTCTCTCAAAGCTGCCGGAAATAGCAAAAAAGCTTGGAGGAAAGCATGCGCTCATCATTTCAGGACCGCATCTTGAGAAGATGGGACTTGTAAAAAAGGCAGCAGATTATCTGGCATCAGTTGATATAAAAGCAGATACCTTTACCGATATAGAGGCAAATCCATCTGTCACAACCGTAGAGAAAGCCACAGCAAAATACCTGGAGTCGGGCGCAGACTTTATCGTGGCATTCGGAGGAGGCTCACCGATGGATGTAGCAAAAGCAGTGGGTGTGGTTGCCAAATATGGCGGAAGCGTCACAGACTATGAGGGCGCACACAAGGTGCCGGGACCAATCGTACCGCTCATTGCGATACCAACCACCGCAGGAACAGGCTCAGAGGTGACAGCATTCTCCGTAATCACAGACCATAGCAGAAACTATAAGCTTACAGTATTCAGCTACGAGATATTGCCAAAATATGCAATACTCGATGCAGAGCTCATCACAACTGCGCCGGCAAGCGTAGCGGCAGCATGCGGAATTGATGCATTTATCCATGCCGAGGAGGCATATGTATCCACAGCGGCATCGCCATTCTCAGATGCATTGGCAGAAAAAGCGATGGCACTTATCGGAAAAAATATCCGCAGATTTGTAGCAAACAGAAACGATATCGAGGCCGCTGAAGCCATGATGACAGGCTCACTTTTTGCAGGAATAGCATTCTCATTTGCAAGGCTCGGAAATGTGCATGCAATGAGCCATCCGGTCAGCGCATTTTTCGATGTGCCTCACGGAGTTGCAAACGCAGTGCTGCTTCCTGTAATCGCAGAGTACAATGCACTTGCAGACCATGGCAAGTATCTCACAATCTACAATGATATAAGCCCGATTCCTGCGTATGCGGACGAATTTGAGCCTATGATGCTTGTGGATGCAATCAGGGAGCTTTGCGCAGACATCGGAATCCCTGAGAATCTGACCATCGCAATCAACAATGCAAGCAAAAACGGAACAGTCACAAAGGAAGAGATAGAGAGCAAGATAGAGCCGATGGCTGTCGATGCCATGAAGAGCGGCAACATTGCTGTCAATCCAAGGGCTTCACGCCAGTGCGATATTGAGATGCTGTATCGCAGAGCACTGTAAATTTATAAAATACAACATATAAGGTAACTATTCCGAATAGTTACCTTATATGATTATCAACAGTATAGTTAGAGATTAAATGCAAAAATGGAGATATGAGTATGGATTATCTGTCACACAATGTATCTGAAAATTTAAAAAGAATACGTCAGTCAAAGGGCATGAGCTTGGACCAGGTCGCAGAGCAGACCGGTGTGAGTAAAAGCATGCTTGCGCAGATAGAAAAGGGAACAGCAAATCCATCTATCGGAGTACTTGGCAAAATCACAAGCGGCCTGCGAATTGAGTTTCAAAGACTTATAGATCCACCGAGAGTAGACTATGCGCTCATATCTCCGGATGATCTGGTTCCGACAAAGGAGCTTTTGGGACAGTACAGGGTATGGACCTGCTTCCCATACGAGGACTCAAGGGAGGTAGAGGTGTACCGTATCGACGTGGAGCCGGGCGGCGTGTATACAAGCGGTGGGCACGGCGAGAAAACACGCGAGTATCTCACAGTCACAGACGGTGTGCTGACGGTTGAGTGTCACGACCATGTTCAGGAAATCCATAAGGGGCAGGTGTATAAGTTTGAGACCGATCAGCCTCATCTGTATCGTAATGATGGCGAGAGGGTGGCAAGCTGCATGTGCTTCTTTTTGGATTATGCTAAAGGAAGATGATAGGATACCTCTGTTAAAGGCAGGGGTATTTTGATATTTACTTAATAAAATATCAATTTATATAAAAGATAGAATTTGATTTATTAAGAAAGGCAAGGAAAAAATAATGAATTTACAACAGATGAAGTATATATTATATGTAGAAAAATATCATTCATTTTCTAGAGCTGCAAAGAAGTTATATGTTTCTCAGCCTGGAATATCAAAAGGCATTAAAGATGTAGAAGATGAATATGGAATACAGCTTTTTAATAGGGAAAGCGGAAAGGTTTCTCTTACTGAACAGGGGATAAAACTGATAAGACAAATTTCACCAATAGTAGAGCAGGCAGAATATATTGACGACTATTATCGACATAATAAAATATCAGAGTGTACGTTGAGTGTAGCCTGTCAGCATCATGCCGTTGCATTGAGTACAATGGAGGAATGTTTATTAGAAGTGTTGCCTGATAAAGAAAAATACGAAATTCGCTTTTTAGAGGTTATGACAAAAGAAGTAATAGAGTATGTTCATAGTGGAGTTTGTGAAATAGGATTATTATTAAAAAATAAAGATAATCGTGTAATTAAAGCAGAATTAGATAGTAGAAATCTAGAATTTAAGACTATATGTGAAAATAAATCATACGTTTATTTAGGAAAACAACATCCGTTAGCAGAAAAAAGTATAATAACAGACGAGGATTTGGAGCCATATCCATTTATGAGATATTATCAAGGTAAAGGAAGTATGAAGTATTTTTCGGAAGAAGTTGTAGAGAGTCATGCTGTTGACAAGGTAATTTATGTAACAGATGATATGACGATAGGTAAATTGGCACAAAAATTGAATGCATATATGATTGGAAGTGGTCATAGGAGTGAGGAAAAAATGTCTGATGAAATAATTACCATACCATATGATTCAAATGAATTTATCGAATTGGGATGGATATATGAAAAAAATAAAGCTTTGGGAACACTTGCTAAAAAATATATTGCAAAATTTGAAAATAAGCTAATAAAGTAAAGCAATAACAAAAAGTTATAAACTTCTATAAAAAATAGTAATTTGCAATTATTAAACAGTTGGTGATAATATTCTTACCAACAACAAACAAAGGCGTTTGAACGGAAATAAAAATCCGTCAAGCGTCTTTTATTTTACCCAAAATGAATATAGAAAGAAGGTGTATAACATATGAGTGTCAAAAAAATAATGTTTGATAGAAAAACATTGATAAAACTCATAGTTCCAATGGTAGTAGAACAGCTTCTGTCGGTAATGGTTGGAATGGTGGATATGATCATGGTTTCTGGGGCTGGCGAAGAAGCTGTTTCAGGTATCTCATTGGTTAATCAGATAAATGTCCTTCTTATCATGGTTTTTGCAGCTATGGCTTCTGGAGGGGCGGTAGTAGTATCACAGTATTTGGGAAGTGGAGATAAAAAGAAATCTTGTAAAGCTGCGGATCAAATGATGATGATAACGACATTGCTCTCGGTTATCGTTATGATATTTGCTTTAATTTTTAATAAGGCATTATTAAAATTGATTTTCGGAACTGTTGATAATTTAGTAATGGATAACGCAGTTACATATTTTTATATTATTGCAATTTCTTTTCCGTTCTTGGCAATTTACAATGTGGGTACAGCGCTTTTCAGAGTTATGGGAAACTCTTACATAGCTATGATTACATCAGCAGTAATGAATGTTATTAATATTATCGGAAATTATATTTTTGTTTTCATATTCAATAAGGGGGTTGCCGGAGTTGCGTATTCTTCTTTGATATCGCGAATTGTAGCAGCAGTCGCTCTTCTTATCTTAATAAGACGAGATAAACTTCCGGTTCACATTGATAAATATTTCAGATTGGGATGGGATTCTCATATGTTGAAAAACATATTGGGGATAGGAATTCCACAGTGTTTAGAAAATGGCATGTTTCAAATAGGAAAGCTTTTGACACAGTCACTTATTTCAAGTTTTGGAACATCGGCAATAGCAGCAAATGCTTGTGGTGCAACAATAGAGATGCTTGCAGATATTCCTGGTTCAGCAATAGGACTTGCTCTTGTTACAATTGTTGGTCAATGTGTTGGGGCAAGACAGTTTGATGAAGCAAAGGGATATACCAAAAAGCTCATAAAAGTAACATACGTATTTATGTTTATGTTAAATATATTACTTTTTGCGGGTGCTGGCATAATTTCAAGCTGGTACAATTTGACGGAGCAGGGTTCCTATTATGCAATACAGATAATTAGATATCATAGTATTTGTTGTGTATTGATATGGCCGTTGGCATTTACATTGGCCAGTGCATTACGAGCATCAGGAGATGCAAAATTCACATTATTAAGTTCAACTGCATCAATGTGGATTTTTAGAATTGGATTGGCATATGTAATTGGCAGATACATGGGTGTAGGTGTTTTAGGTGTATGGATTGCAATGACTATTGATTGGTTAGTAAGAGCTGTACTAAATCTTATTAGATTTAAAAGCGGAAAATGGATGACAAAATCAGTCATTGATTAGAATATTACAATAGGACAACAGGAGGTAAGAACATGAAAATTGGTTGCGTATATGCTGGTTCTCTAGGAGGAATGTTTGGAGAAAAATATGATGAGAAATTTTGGGAAAATCTTTGGAAAGAATCTTTGGTAGATAAGCTTGAACCAGGCGATGAACTGGAATGGATAAGCAATGAAGATATTCGAGATTTGGATGAAGGAGCAAAAGATTATGATGCTATTATAGGTGCTTGGATTACGGATGATATGATTAATGAAAAAGTACTTACAAATCATCCAAAGTTAAAATATATTTCGACACTTTCACATGGATTTGGAAGAATTGATGTTGATGCAGTACATAAACATAATGTAACTGTAACAAATACGATTTATGGTGATGTGACAATAGCACAGTATGCATTTGCATTACTTATGGATATCTGTCATAACGTTGGGAAAAATGATGAATTTTACAGGCATGAAAGGTGGTTGCCTGAAAATCAAGGAAAGAGGATTTTGCATGTAACACCGCAGATCGAATTATATGAAAAGACTTTCGGAATAATTGGACTTGGAAATATAGGATACTGTGCAGCAAAAATTGCAAATGGATATGGAATGAAGGTTCTTGGATACAGTAGACATAAAAAGGAAGGAGACAAGTATAACTTTATCGAACAGGTAGATTTAGATGAAGTATTAAAAAGAAGTGATGTAATATCAATACATTGTCCACTGACTGAGTCGACAAGAAATCTTTTAAATAAAGAAGCTTTTAAAAAGATGAAAGATGGAGTTATCATCATAAACACAGCGAGAGGAGCAATAATTGATGAGGTTGCATTAAAAGAAGCTCTTGATAGCGGAAAGGTATATGCAGCCGGATTAGATGTTGTTGCAGGAGAGCCACTTTCAGAACCTTGTGATTTGATGAAATGTGAAAATACAAGGATAACAGAGCATATTGCATGGCTTCCGGTGGAATCCAGAATACGAAGTATAAAAATTGGATGTGAAAATTTCTTTAATTGGAAAAACGGACATCCAACGAGTGTGGTGGTTTAATTATTAATTAATATATATTTTAACCTATTTACAAGAATGGAGGATATTATTATGACAAATGAAGCAGTAAGAGAATTATTATGTACATATTTAAGAGAAAAGCCGGAAACACAAAGAGCATCGAGAAAGCTTGGAAAAGTTGATTTTTCAACCATTGAACATATGGGACTTAATGAAAACGTTTTTGGAATGTCGCCTAAGGCAATTGAAGCAATGGCAGCAGTAGCACCAAATAACAAGTTTTATGCAGATTGGATGCAGGTAGAATTAAAAGGAGCCATCGGTGATCATTATGGTGTTACACCGGACTTCATTTTAACAGGATGTGGTTCTTCAGCAGTAACAGATGCATTGGGAGTTGCTTTTTTGGAAAAAGGAGATGAGGTATTAATGTGTGTACCTACTTTTCCGGCTCTTGTTGATACGGCTCAGATTAATGGAGCTTCTGTAGTAACGATTCCGACAAAAGAAGATTTGACATTTGATTTGGAGGGGTTGCTTGAAAATATTACAGAGAAAACAAAAATGGTATATATTTGTAATCCAAATAATCCGACAGGAACGTATGTTGGAATTGACGCATTAAATGATTTTGCAAAAAAATGTCCGGACCATGTTATCCAGGTATATGATGAGGCTTATATAGAATTTGCGGAAGCAGAGGATTGTAAGGAAATGGTAGAAACAATGAAAGCACTGCCAGACAAACCAATTGTTATATTAAAGACGTTTTCAAAATTTTATGGAATGGCTGGAGTAAGAGCAGGATATTTACTGGCACAGCCGGAGATGATTGCATATTTATCAAAATGTGGAGGTGGCCTTGGATGGGCACTAGGAGGTGTATCGCAGGCAGGAGCTGCGGCTGCAATGAGAGATCAGGAGCATGGAAAATATATAAAAGCAGAAAATGCAAAGTGCAGAGAATATCTTTCAACTGAGTTGAAGAAATTAGGATGTAAGGTATATGATTCGCAAACTAATTTTATTTTCTTCCATCCGGGTGTTGATCCAGAAGAAGTGGCATATCGAATGATGGAAATGGGAATTATGATAAGTGCACAGGCAGGAGCAAATCGAGTTTCAGTAAATTTTATGCCTGTATGTCAGAAATTTATTGCTAATTTAAAAACAATTATTAGTGATTTAAAAGCAGAACAAAGTAAATAACAGGGTCGAAGATGACTGCAGAGATTATTCTCGTGCAGTCATTTATATTATTTAACGTGAAAGGGGATGCAGGAAAATGAAAAATTATGTAATTACAATAGCAAGAGGATTTGGTTCAGGTGGAAAAGCACTTGGGATGAGACTTGCAGAAGAACTCGGGATTGCTTGTTATGAAAATAGAATTCTGGCGCTTGCATCAAAGATAACCGGAAAAGATACGGCAGAACTTATTGAGATTGACGAAAAATTACGATCAGGAATATTCAATGCAATATTAAGAAGTTTTCCGACTCGTAAAGAACCAAATCCTGTATTGAAGAAATTCGAATCAGATGAGGAAATTTTTCAGACACAGTGTGAAATTATTAAGGAATTAGCTAAAAAGGAATCCTGCATCATTATAGGAAAATGCGCAGATTATGTGTTAAAGGATTTTGATAATGTTGCAAGTTTTTATGTTGAAGCTCCAAGAAAATATTGTCTTGAAAGAATAACTAAGAGAATGAATGTTAATGAGGATGAGGCAGCAAAATTGATAGAAAAGACAGATAAGTACAGAGCTGATTATTATGAGTATTATACCAATGGCAACTATTGGACAAATCCTGTTAATTATGACATGACTTTTAATATGGACAGAATAGGTGAGGATAAATGTGTCGAAGTGATAAAAAACTATATAAAACTAAAGTTTGGAAATGAAGTTTTTGAAAGTAAACCAGAGGGTGAATCGCCTAATCTGTATACATTTGCAGAAGATAAAAAATAACCCTTGCATAGAAATAAAATCGAGAGGGAGGAAATAGAAATGGTAAAATATAGTTTAAAAAGAATTGGAATGGCAATAATTACAACACTAATAGTAATTATAATCCTGTTTTTTTTACTTCAGTTTATGCCAGGATCTCCATTTAATAATGAAAGATTAACCGCGGATCAGATAAGTATACTGAATGAAAAGTATGGATTAGATAAGCCGATTGTGCAACGAATTGTAATATATGTAAAAAATATGTGTACCGGTGATTTTGGAGTTTCATATAATATTCAGCAGAATTACCCAGTGGCAAGTCTTTTAGCAAGTAGATTTCCTATAACAATAAGACTTGCATTACAGTCTTATATTGTTGGGATACTCTTTGGAATTATACTTGGAATAATAGCAGCATTGCATCATAATGGACCGATTGATACAGGAACAACTATATTTTCAATGCTGGGAAATTCGATTCCATCACAGGTTCTTGCACTTGCATTTGTTTACATTTTTGGATTCAAGTTTGGTTGGTTTCCATTAACATATGATACCGCACATCCAATCATATCTTCAATACTTCCTACTCTTTCGCTTTCAATAGGTGTCATGTCGATGACGGCGAGATATACAAGAAATGAAATGATTGAAGTAATGGGCTCTGAATATATAACACTTGCGGAAACTAAAGGAATGGGCAGGTTTAAAGTGATTGTAGTGCACGGTTTGAAAAATGCACTGATTCCACTTATTACAACAATGGGACCAATGCTTATGGGATTAATGACAGGTAGTACTGTAAATGAAAGGATTTTTGCAATACCGGGTATAGGGTCTCTTTTTATTAAAGCTATAGAAACAAATGATTATAATGTGGTAATAACTTTAGCATTTATATTTAGTATTATGTTTATCGTTTCGCTACTTGTCATTGATCTTTTATATGGAATTATTGATCCGAGAATAAGATTAGCAGGAGGGAAAAAATAATGGTATATGAAAATAGATATTCTTTTGCAAATAAAGATGGTATATACAAAGATGATGCATTTGAAGTTAACCCTTCTTGGAAAGAGACACTTATAATCTTTGGAAAAAATAAAGGTGCAATATTTGGTGTTATATTTGTTTTGTTTATGGGAGTTTTGGCAATATGGGGACCAAAATTTAATTCATATACATATGATCAGGTTATGATGGATGCACAGAATATGCCACCAAGAATTCCTGGGATTGAAAAGCTGGGTATTTTTAACGGAACGATTAAAGGTGTTGATATGTATCAAATGAAGGGTATGGAAGATACGTACTTTTGGTTTGGTACAGATGCACTTGGTAGAGATTTATTTACACGTTTTTGCCAGGGTACACGAATTTCGTTTATAGTTGCAATTGTTTCAGCTGTTCTCTGCCTTATAATTGGAGTAAGTTATGGACTTATAGCCGGGTATTTTGGTGGATTAGTTGATAATTTTATGATGAGAGTTATAGAGATTATTAATGGT
The DNA here is from genome assembly GCA_934365945.1 of uncultured Agathobacter sp. Lineage (GTDB taxonomy): Bacteria > Bacillota > Clostridia > Lachnospirales > Lachnospiraceae > Roseburia. The sequence goes on from CAKRNE010000016.1 coordinate 37,221, forward strand.
GTTCCAAGTCTTGTAATAGTTTCTCTGTTGGTTGTTGTTTTGCAGCCTGGATTAAAATCAATCATCATAGCTATGGTTATTTCGGGATGGACAGATATGGCACGTCTCGTAAGAGCAAATACATTGAGGCTTAAAGCAAGTGAATATGTTATGGCTTCTAAGACTTTAGGAACTATGATAGTGAAAATTTTGTTTGGAAATATTTTACCTAATCTGCTTAGCTCAGTAATTGTAATGGCAATGATGACTATACCGGGAGCCATATTCATGGAGGCATTTCTTTCATTTATAGGTCTTGGTATTCCGGCACCACAGGCATCACTGGGAAGTTTGATAAATGACGGATATAATCATATGATGATGTATCCATATCAGATGATTATACCATCAGTATTTTTTGCAATATTAATGGTTTCATTGAATCTTGTTGGTGATGGATTAAGAGATGCTTTAGATCCAAAACAGAGGCGCGCGTAGGAAGGAGTGTTTCGATTATGGTAGAAGAGAGAGTTCATGAAAAAGAACCTATATTGCAGGTTAAGAATGTATCCATTTCTTTTCAGACATCTGCAGGATTGTTAAATGCTATAAGAGGTGTAAGCTTTACATTGCATAAAGGAGAAACCGTAGCTATAGTTGGAGAATCTGGAAGTGGTAAGTCAGTAACAGTTAAATCAATAGTTGGCATTCAGTCATCTAACCAGAAAATTAATAGTGGTGAAATATTATATACATTTGAAGAAAATGGGAAAAAGACAACAGTTGATCTCTTGAAATATTCAAAACATTATCTTATTAATAATTTTAATGGAAAGAAAATAGCAATGGTATTTCAGGATCCAATGACGGCATTAAATCCACTTCTTACAATTGGAAAACAATTAACGGAAGGAATGATAAAACATCTTGGTATGACAAAAGATGAGGCATGGAAAAGAGGTGAGGAACTTCTTGATGAAGTAGGAATTCCGAATCCGCAGGTAACCATGAAAAATTATCCTCATCAATTATCAGGAGGAATGAGACAGCGAGTTGTTATTGCTATTGCAATATCATGTAATCCGGACATTCTGATATGTGATGAGCCTACGACTGCACTTGATGTTACAATTCAGGCAAGAATTTTAAATCTTATAAAGGAGATGCAAAAAAAACACAACATTTCAGTTATTTTCATTACACACGATCTTGGTGTCGTGGCTAAAGTTGCAGATTATGTTTGTGTAATGTATGCAGGAAAAATTATAGAAAGAGGAACTTCAAGGGAAATATATTTTGAGCCTTGTCATCCGTATACTTGGGGACTTCTTCTTGCTATGCCGGACCTTAATACCGTAGACGACAGGTTATATGCAATCCCTGGTACTCCTCCGAACTTACTAAAAAAGATTGTTGGTGATGCCTTTGCACCAAGAAATAAATATGCATTAAATATTGATTTTGAGGAAGAACCACCGGAGTATGAGATATCTGATACTCACAAGGTCTGCACATGGCTTAGGCATAAGGATGCACCGCATGTAGATATGCCTGAAAATCTTCAAAACAAAATATCGAGAATGTTAAAGGGGGTGTCTTAGTATGGCAGAGTTAAAAACACCTATATTAGAAGTTAATGGTCTTAAACAGTATTTCGATGTGGGAGGCGGTCAGAAAGTAAAGGCAGTTGATGGAGTAAGTTTTAAGATAGAAAAAGGAACTACATTTGGCCTTGTAGGAGAATCCGGAAGCGGAAAATCTACAATTGGACGTTCTATTATACGGCTTTATGATCCGACGGAAGGAAAAATATACTTAAGTGGCAAAGAAGTATCTGGACGAATGACAAAAGAAAAGAAAAAATATCTGACTACTAAAATGCAAATGATATTTCAGGACCCCATGGCTTCGCTTAATCCGAGAAAAAAAGTAATAGATATTGTGGCAGAAGGATTAGACGCACATCATATGTACTCAAATAAGAAGGAACGTGAGGAAAAAGTATATGAGATTCTTGAAAGAGTAGGATTAAATCATGAGCAGGCAAATCGATATCCACATATGTTTTCCGGTGGTCAGAGACAGCGTATCGGAATAGCCAGAGCAATAGTTATGGAACCGGATCTTATCATTGCAGACGAATGTATTTCTGCTTTGGATGTATCAATTCAGGCACAGGTAGTTAATATTATGAAAGAATTACAGGAAGAAAGAAATTTGACATATTTGTTTATCGCACATGATTTAGCAATGGTTAAATATATTTCTGATTATATTGGAGTTATTCATTTAGGTCATTTCGTAGAGATGGGAAAAAAAGATGAAATTTTTGAAAATCCTATCCATCCGTATACAAAATCGCTACTCTCAGCTATACCAGAGCCGAATCCAATTACGGAACCGACAAGGAAGCTGATTGTATATGATAAAGATGAGGAAGGAGTAGATTATACAAAGGGTACACAGCACTTTATTACTCCGGATCATATGGTGTTGGCGACTGATGATGAACTTGAAAAGTGGATGTAATTCAGTGCCATCATCCTTTAGATAGTGTCGGCGTTGATAGCGCTATCTAATGAGCTATTAAAAGCAACGCAGAAAAGAGGTAGTTATATGAGCAAGATAATGAAGAAATTAGGAAGTTTGTTACTTGTAGTAACAATGATTGTTTCAATGACAGCTTGCGGAAGTGGTGGCAATTCTGCAGTAGGTGATGAGAATAGCATAACAATGAGATATGCTTTGACCGAGGAGTTAAATTCGCTCGATCCAAATTATAATTATTCAGCGACTTCAATGGGAATGATTACAAATGTGAATCAGGGTCTTATGAAGTATGGAACAGATGGGAAAATTACAAACGGTCTTGCAGAAAAGGTTGATATAAGCGAAGATGGTTGCACATATACGTTTACTCTACGTGATGCAAAGTGGTCGAATGGAGATCCTGTTACGTCAAATGACTTTTATTATAGTTGGAGACGTCTTGCAGATCCTGCAAATGGATGTACATATGCATATATGCTTATTACAGCAGGAGTAAAAAATGCAATGAATGTAGTATATGGTGGTGCAAGCCTTGATGAGCTTGGAATTAGTTGCCCGGATGATAAGACATTTGTTGTTGAACTGGATTCACCAAAGAGTTATTTTGAATCACTGTTATGTAGTGGAACTTACTTTATGCCTGTAAATCAGTCTTATTGTGAGGAACAGGGTGATCAGTTTATGAAATCTAAGGAAACATCTATTTATTGTGGTCCGTATATAATGAGTGATTGGGAAGTAGGTGGAACCACTTATACACTTTCAAAGAACCCGGATTATTATGATGCTGATAATATAACGGTTGATAAGATAAATTATACATTGCTTACAGATGAACAGCAGAAGATTCTTTCATGGGAAAATGGAGATCTTGATCAGGTACAGCTGTCTGGAGATTATATTACAATGTATGCAAATGATCCTGCTCTTACTACATTAAGCTGGCCGGGATTATTCTTTATAGCATTCAATTGTGAAAATGAATTACTTTCTAATAGGAATCTTCGTTTGGCAATAAGTATGGCTATAGACAAACAGCAGATTGTTGATAAAATACTTTGTGATGGTTCTACAGTGGCAGATTTTGCAGTTCCGGCAGATTTTGCTAAAAATTCAGAGGGGGTAACTTATCGTGAACATGCTGGAAATCCTGTGTATAATCAGTATAATGTAGATAATGCAAAAGAATATTTTGAGTCTGCAAAAAGTGAATTGGGTAAAGATACTTTTGAGATAGAACTTTTATACAATGAAGATTCTCAGCTTGCGTCAGTCGCAGCATTTATTCAGTCTCAGTTACAGGAAAATCTTCCTGGACTTACAGTAAATCTCAAGGTAACATCATATAATCAGAGACTTGAAGATATGGGAAATGGTAATTATGAAATGGGTATAACAAGATGGTATGCGGATTATCAAGATGCCTCTACTTATCTTGATATGTGGACAGATGATTCTTCACTAAATTATGAAAATTGGCATAATGAAGAGTATAATAGTTTATATGAGCAGGTTAATGGTGAGCTGGCATTAGACGAGAATGCAAGAATGGATGCGCAGGCTAAAATGGAAAAACTTTTTATGGATGATGCAGCAATTTGTCCATTATATCAGCCAGCATTCCAGTATTTGACAAATCCGAATTATAATTATGTATATACACCAGAGGGATCAATAATTACAATGTATACAACAAAAAAATAGGAGAAGAACGAGAAAATGAGGTATTCATATGTAGACATGCATTGCGATACATTACTTAGAGGTTTGTACGAAAATGAAACATCGATATATGATGGGACAGGAATGCAAAGCCTTAAACAAATGATAAATGCAAAGCAATTGGCTCAGTTTTATGCAATATTTTTTCCGCCAAAAATGAATCCGGAGGATATGCCAGAAGGCTATCCTCCGCTTCCATCGGATGAAGAAATATTTGAGCGACTTAGAAATCAATTATATTCACAAGTTGAGATACATTCAGATCAAGTTGGGATTGCTCATAATTATCAAGAGATTATGAATAATAAGAAAAAAGGCATATCATCGGCTATTCTTACAATTGAAGATGGAAGAATGATAGAAGATGATATGAAAAAACTTTATTATATATACCAAAAAGGTGTTCGTGCAATTGCATTGACATGGAATTATGAAAATTGTTTCGGATATCCAAATTCTAATAATATAGAAATTATGCAAAAAGGTTTGAAAGAGTTTGGGAAAGAAGCTATAACTGAAATGAATAATTTGGGGATTTTGGTTGATGTGTCTCACTTATCTGACGGAGGGTTTTATGATGTTGCACAAATATCTGATAAACCTTTTATTGCGTCACATTCAAATTGTAGGGAAATAACACCACATTCAAGAAATCTTACAGATGATATGATAAGGATTTTAGCAGAAAAGGGGGGAGTTGCTGGGATTAATTTTGGACCTGATTTTGCAAGTAGAATATCTGGAACCAATATAACACGAATAACTGATTTAGCAGATCATATTGAACATTTTATAGATATTGGTGGTGAAGATTGCGTTGGATTAGGAACTGATTTTGATGGTGTTGAAGGAAATCTTGAGATAGATCATCCGGATAAAATGGAACTGCTTTTTAACGAATTGGTAAAACGCGGGATTAGTGAACGTGTTATTGATAAAGTGGCAAGTGGTAATGTACTACGTATAATAAAGGAAGCTATGAAATAGAGGTTAAAATCGAGACTGTTTTATAAGACGTCTCTCTAATACCGATGTTGATTATTTTATCAGGAAAATTACTCTTCCTTCTATCGTAAAACATGAAGGAAGAGTAATCATATGATTTTCACCTTCTCCTCACCACAGCACTTTTCCCTCTAAAAGCAATACCGATGCTTATAATTGAAGTCACACCATTATCGCGCAGTTCAGTGTCGTATTTCTTTGCTTCTATCTGTTGCAGGGCGCTGTCGGCTAATGCAGATAAATCTATATGTTCATCTTTAGTGTGTTTAAATTCAAAGATAAATCCGGGCATTCCCTTTGCCAAAGGCATAAGCTGAATATCAAATCGACCAAGACCTGATTCGCGGTTGGAGCGTATCTTGTAGCGGTTTCCAAGTATGGCACAAAGACCAAGCATCATTCCGTGATAGAAGCCTTCATTAGCTCCATCAATAGAAGAGATGCTTTTTACCATAAAATCCTCCAAAAGAGACTGGAGTTTTTGTGTATCCTTGGAAAAGATAGCCTGACTGATAGATATGGCAAGGCTATTCTGGTTGGTGCGGTTTAGCACCTCCTTTTCGTAAACAAAAGTAATTTCTTTGTTTGGAATAGCAACATCACACATGAAATTTCCATCACTTTGCGGATAAATATTGGCAACCTTCAGGTATCCGGCTACCAGAAGAAAGCTGTATATACTATATGGATTATTCTGTACCTCGGGGTAGATGACACCTGTATCAATATAGGCTGCGATTTTCTCGCCACAGAGCAGCTTATAAAGGTCTTCGGTAATTTCAGGTGTAGCCGTCTTTATAATTTCTCCGATTATGTCATTGCTGCCGGTGGATTGCCAGAACGCTTTTGGAAAGCAGTTGTCAGAGATATAATTGATTACAGACCATGGATTAAAGATTTCTGTATTGCCAAAACGATATCCATCGTACCATTCGCTAAGTTCATCATATTTATCGTCCTTTCCATAGTAGCGCAGCATGTCTTTTACTTCTTTTTCAGTAAAACCAAAATAAGAGCTGTAGCCATCATCGAGAATAGAATAGGTTTTCAGATGGTTCATGCCACTGAAGATACTTTCCTTTGCTACACGCAGTATTCCTGTAAGAAAGCCAAAGGCAAGGTGTGGATTGTCCTTGAGTCCTCCTGAGAAAAAATTGCGCATGAAATTTACAATTTCCGGATAGAAATTGCATGTATGCTCCTGCTGGATGGGGGTGTCATATTCATCAATGATAATGATACATTCCCTTCCATAATGCTTATGAAGAAGTAATGATAAAAGCTGCAGACCCATCTGACAATCGACTTCATCCCCGCTGTCTCCGGCAAGAAGATGATATTGTTCTTTTTCGTAAGCGGTTAAAACAGAACTAGCCTCAAGCTCGTTATGTCGAATAAATTCAAGAGATATCAGCCTGCGAATTTTTTGAAAGGTTTCTTCCCATGTCATGCTTTTAACATCTTTGAAGGTCAAAAAAATGACAGGATACTGTCCTTGGTGTTTAGTGTAATAATCACCGCATTGCCATATCTGTTTGTCTTTGAAATAAACAGATGTATCCTCGTTTGTTTTTTCAAAAAATACGCGCAGCATATCCATATTCAGTGTTTTTCCAAAGCGTCTTGGACGTGTGAAAAGAGATACCATTGGCTTTTTATCCAGAAAATCTCGTATCATCAGAGTCTTATCTACATAATAATAGCCGGTGGTTGCAAGCTTAAAATCAGATACGCCTATTGGCAGGGATTTATTTTTCGCGAAATGATTCGTGTGTATGGCTTCGTCAGGGATTAACCATTTGCGTCCTTCCTTTATTGCGCCGGGAAATTCGCCGTTTTTGCACATCTGCTGGATTCTTCGTACAGAAAATCCCATTGCTTTTGAAACATTTGAGCAAGATAAATATTCCATGTGGCACCTCCGTATTGTAAACTGAATAGTAATAATCTGATTATATTATATGTCGTTATGCGAAATAGAACAACTGTGATTTTACATAGATTTCGCATAATAATGTAGGAGCTTCGCATGGATTTCGCTTGTAAACGAAATTCATGTTATTTATTAGATGTTATCCGGTGTTTTCATTGGTTATCCTATTGCATATATAGGTTTAGCTATATATAATGATGTACGTTGAGAAACAAATTGCTTCCCAAAGATTATTTCAGGAGAACACCATGCAAACATTAAAGAAATTCATCAAATACTATAAACCCTACAAAGCAGTCTTTTTCATAGACCTGCTTTGTGCAACAATAATCAGCGCCATAGATCTGGCGTTTCCGCAGCTGCTTCGCACACTGACCAAAACACTTTTTGCAGGAGCACCGGAAAAAATTATTTCTGCGCTGATTCCTATTACAATAGGACTTTTAGTGGCATATATCATACAGACTGCGTGCAGGTATTATGTGACCTATGCGGGGCATATGATGGGCGCGAGGATGGAGCGTGATATGAGAAAGGAGCTTTTCGACCAATATGAAAAGCTTTCTTTTTCGTATTATGATCAGAATAATTCCGGCCAGATGATGAGCAAGCTCGTATCCGATTTGTTTGATATATCGGAGCTTGCGCACCACGGACCGGAGAATCTGTTTATCTCACTTATAAAGATAATCGGTTCATTCATTTTTCTGTTTATCATAAACCGTATGCTTGCGGTTCCTATGCTTATTCTTGTGGTGCTTATGCTTGTGTTTTCATATGGACAGAATAAGAAAATGCAGGAAACCTTTATGGATAACAGGCGAAAAATCGGTGATATAAATTCGAGTCTTCAGGATACTCTGGCCGGAATAAGGGTGGTGCAGTCCTTTGCCAATGAGCGCATTGAACAGGAAAAATTTAACAGAAGCAATGAGAATTTCCTGATTTCAAAGGATGCAAATTACAGATGTATGGGAAGCTTTATGAGCGGAAATGCATTTTTCCAGGGGATGATGTATCTTGTTACATTGGTATTCGGCGGTTTTCTGATAGCGCATGGCAGGATGGAGGTATCGGACCTTGCAATGTATGCGCTGTATATCGGTATATTTATCAGTCCTATCCAGATACTTGTGGAGCTGACTGAGATGATGCAGAAGGGGCTTTCGGGCTTCAGGAGATTCTTAGAGGTGGTGGAAACAGAGCCGGAGATAGTCGATGCTTCTGATGCAAAATCGCTCAAAAATGTAAAGGGAAATGTCTGCTATGAGGATGTTTCGTTCCACTATAGCGATGATGATACACCGGTGCTTTCACACGTATCCTTTGAAATACCGGCAGGAAAATCAATTGCGCTGGTTGGTCCGTCAGGAAGTGGAAAGACAACAATCTGCTCACTGCTTCCGAGATTTTATGACGTAACGGATGGCAGGGTCACAATAGATGGAAATGATGTCAGAAAGCTCACGCTTGAGAGCCTGCGCTCGCAGATTGGGCTGGTTTCGCAGGATGTTTATCTGTTTGGTGGAAGCATAAAGGACAACATAGCCTATGGAAAGCCGGATGCGACGATGGATGAGATTGTAGATGCGGCAAAAAAAGCGAATATCCACGATTTTATCATGGAGCTGCCGGATAAATACGATACGTTTGTCGGCGAGAGAGGCACCAGATTGTCCGGAGGTCAGAAGCAGAGGATTTCCATTGCGAGGGTGTTCCTTAAAAATCCACCGGTGCTCATACTTGATGAGGCAACCAGTGCTCTTGACAATGAGAGCGAGCGCTTTATCCAGAAAAGCCTGGAGGAGCTGGCAAAGGACAGAACGACTATCACAATCGCCCACAGGCTTTCGACAATCAGAAATGCGGATGAAATTCTCGTGGTAGCTGATTGCGGCATCGCTGAGAGAGGCACACATGAGGAGCTTTTGGCACGGGACGGAATATATGCGCGCTATTATGATATGAGCAGGTAGATAATTGATAATTTAGCAGCTTTAGCAATTTTGTATCATGTAAGAGCGATGGAGCTTTTAGCGAGCCAAAATAACTAATTGACAAATCCCAAAATATAGAGTAACATAACAGTGTTATCTAAGATAACGCTGTTATGTTACTTTTTTAAGTACAAATTCAAGCAGGACATCAGGGGGACATACACCATGGCGGCATCGGATAAAATGCACAGCAGTGAGACAAAAAAGCAGCTTATAAGCTGTGCAAAGACAGAGTTTACAGAGAAGGGATTTTCCGGTGCATCACTGCGAAGCATATGCAAAAGAGCCGGTGTTACAACAGGCGCACTATATTTTTTCTTTAAGGATAAGGATGAATTGTTTTGTGAGGTAGTTGGAGAGCTGCTTGAGCATCTGAATGCGATGATAAAAGAGCATCATGCGTTTGAGCTTAAGGAATCACAGCCGGCAGTTGGAGATTTTCATGACACCACAAGTGATTATGAGGCTATGAGGCTTATAGTTCATGAGCTTTATCAGAACAGAGAAGAGACATTGCTGCTGCTTGCAGGGGCGCAGGGCTCTACGATGGAGCATGTGACGGACAGGATAGTTGACATGATGGATGAACACAATGCCATTTTATGTGAGGCGATGTGCAGGGCAAACGGAGTGGCAATGGTTGATAAAAAGGTAGTGCACTGGATGTCGCATTCGCAGATTGATATGTTTATTTTTATGGTGACGCATATTGATAATGAAAAGGAAGCACTGGATTTTGCAGAAAAAGGAATGAAGTATCTGCTTGCAGGCTGGTATGCTATAGTAAAATCATAGCCTGTGGGTAATTTGATAGACAAGGTCTTTCGCACGTATGACAAAAGGCGGGAGACCTAAAAAAATCCGGTGTGGTTAGATAAAACTAATAAAGATGATATACATATAATTTGAGTAGCACATATATAACACAAGTAATGCACGTATAATTCAATTCATACAGAGAAAATCTCATAACACATAGTGAATCGCGCAATACAGGTATAATTAGGCAAACATAGTGAATTAGGTAATACATACTGAATCAGGTAATACATACTGAACCAGGCAACACAGATATGATCATGTAATACAGATATAATCAGGCAACGTAATTATAATCAAATAGGTTAATATCTTCCCCAATATATCAAAGGGAAGCTTTAATAATAAACAACAAATGTTGAAAGAGAGGATATCATATGTCAGAAGAAGAGAGAAAATTCTTAGAAATAGTGGATTTGAAAAAGGGCTTCGGAAGCGGCGAGACGCGCCAGGAGGTGCTGCGCGGCATGAATTTTTCCGTGGCAAAGGGTGAGTTCTGTGTGCTGCTCGGACCGTCGGGCTCCGGAAAATCCACACTGCTCAATATCATCGGAGGCATAGACAGCGCCGATTCGGGATATATCAGCATAAATGGTGACAAGCTGAAGGATATGAGCGAGAAAAAGCTCACACAGTACCGCAGAAAGCACCTGGGATACGTATTTCAGATGTACAACCTGATAGCCAATCTGAATGTAAAGGAAAATATAGAGGTGGGTGCATATCTGTCAGACAACGCATTGGATATCGATGAGCTGCTTCACACGCTGGGGCTTTACGAGCACCGCTACAAGCTTCCAAACCAGCTATCTGGCGGACAGCAGCAGCGCGTGTCAATAGGGCGTGCAATCGTGAAAAACCCTGATATACTGCTATGTGACGAGCCGACAGGAGCACTTGACTACAACACCTCAAAGGAGATTTTGAAGCTCATAGAGGATGTCAACAAAAAGTACGGAAACACCATAATCATGGTTACACACAATGAGGCCATCAAAAACATGGCAGACCACGTGATAAAGCTCAGAGACGGAGCCGTGCGTCACAACGATATCAATACAAATAAGGTTTCGGCCGAAGAGCTTGAGTGGTAAGGAGGATTTGACCTATGAGCAGGAAAAAGATAAAAAATCCTCTGATAAAGCGTATACCAAAGGAAATTATCGGTGACTGGAAGAAATACCTCGTAGTATTTCTTTTCCTTGTGCTGACAATCGGCTTTGTATCGGGAATGTATGTGGCAAACGACAGTATGCTCACATCTGCGGATGAGGGAGTAAGTAAATACAAGCAGGAGGATGGACATTTTGAGCTTAAGGATAAGGCTGACAGCGAGCTCGTTAAGGCTATCGAGTCAGGCGAGGTAAAAACAGCCGGCGATGAAAAAGACAGCGATAGCAGCAAAACTCCGGTCACACTCTACGAGAATTTCTATCGCAATGAGACTGAGGACTACAACGCAGACGGCAAAAAGGACGGAACCATCCGTGTATACACAAAGACCGAGGATATCAACCTCGCATGTCTCATTGAGGGCTCTTTTCCACAAAATGAGAACGAAATCGCCGTGGACAGAATGCATGCAGACAACGTGGGCATGAAGGTCGGTGACACAATAAAGGTCAGCGGAAAAGAATTCAAAGTATCGGGCCTTATCGCATATGTCAATTACTCCACACTGCATGAAAAGAAGACAGATATGATGTTTGATGCGATAAAGTTTGACGTGGCAATGGTGACAAAGGAGGGCTTTGAGCGCCTTAACAAGAGCATTCACTATACATATGCATGGAAATACGGGGATGAGCCGGCGGATGACATAGAGCAGAAGGAAAAATCAGACGATTTTCTGGAGGCAATGGTGTCACAGGTGATGGCAGCAGGCAATGAGGTGGAGGACTACACACCGCGCTACTCAAATCCGGCAATCAATTTTGCCACGGACGATATGGGCTCAGACAAGGCCATGGGAGGCGTGCTTTTAGACATTCTTATCGTGATAATCGCATTCATTTTTGCAGTGACCATCAGCAATACGATAGCAAATGAGTCATCAGCGATAGGCACGCTTCGCGCGTCGGGCTACACAAAGGGCGAGCTGGTGCGACACTACCTTTCAATGCCTGTAATTGTGACATTTCTGGCAGCGGTAGTGGGAAACATACTGGGCTATACGGTATTCAAGGATGTGGTAGTCGGCATGTATTACAACAGCTACAGCCTGCCGACATATCATACCATCTGGAATCCGAGCGCATTTGTAAAAACGACACTTGCTCCGGTAATCATAATGCTGGTTGTAAATCTTATCGTGATAATCCGCATGATGCAGCACACCCCGCTTCAGTTCCTGCGTCATGACCTTAAGAAAACAAAGCGCAAAAAGGCAATGCGCCTTCCTAAATGGAGTTTCATGAGCCGTTTCAGACTGCGAATCATGTTCCAGAATGTGGCAAACTATCTGATACTTTTTGTGGGAATATTTTTCATCATGGTAATGCTTGCGATGGCAGTCGGCATGCCGGATACACTTGATTATTACAAGAAAAATACACACAGCATGATGTTTGCAAAATACCAGTACGTGCTCAAATCATACGTAGATGCAGACGGAAACGTGCTTGAAACTGACAACAGTGACGCAGAGAAATTTGACATGACATCGCTTCTAAGGAGGACAGATGAGTTTGACGAGGAGGTGTCTGTCTACGGAGTGGAAACAGACAGCGCATACGTAAAGCTCAAGGGTCTGGATTCACTTAAGGATAACGAGGTGTACATATCAGATTCATTTGCGGATAAATATGGTATAAAACCGGGCGACACAATAAAGCTCGATGCACAGTACGAGAAAAAAACGTACAAATTCAAGGTGAAGGGAACCTACGATAAATCCCAGAGCATCGCGGTATTTATGCCGATAGAGCATTTCGCGGATACCTTTGATTTTGCTGATGGCAGATTCAGCGGATTTTTGTCAGACACAAGGATAAAGGATATCGATGAGAGCAATATCGCAACAACAATCACGATACGCGACATCACCAAAATGGCAGACCAGCTCGATCACTCCATGGGCTCGTATATGCAGTACTTCCAGGTGCTTTGCATACTGCTCTCGGCCGTTATGATATATCTGCTCACGAAGCTCATCATTGAGAAAAATGAGACAGCTATATCGATGACCAAGATTTTAGGCTACGACAACAGAGAAATAGCAAGCCTATATTTGGTGTCAACGTCCATCGTGGTAGTTATTTCAGATATTATCAGCGTAGTGCTTGGCGCAAAGGTGATGGACATTGTATGGCGTATAATGCTGCAAACCTTCAGCGGCTGGTTTTCATTCCATATGACACCTGTCGGCTATGTAAAGATGTTTGTATTCGTGCTCATCGGATACCTGATAGTGACGGTATTTGATTTCAGGAGAATAAAGAGGATTCCGATGGACATGGCACTAAAGAATGTGGAGTAGATAGTATAACTGTTTATAATTGAACATTAACCCTATTTGTGCGATAAATTAATCAAAGACAAAATGTATATGATTTTTTTATTTGCTGATAAACTATTGTATAATTTCACCAAAAATGGTAATATGGTCTTACAATTTTAAGCTAAGGGAGTAGCAATAAGATAGGAGAGATGGTCATATGGAACAGGGTAAAACTAAAAAAAGAGGCACATTTGCAGCCAAAATCATAGTAATGGTGATTTTATCGGTTGTTATTTCAAATGTGATTTGTATGGTATTTATTCTTGAAAGTTCCAAAAAACAAATTACAGACAGTGTCAAGCATACCATGGTAGATGTTGTTAATACAACATCAAAAATCATGGAGAATGAGATTAGTAATTCAGGTGCTGATGATCTGGATTACGATGGTTATGCCAATAACCTTTCAGATGTAAAGCTTGAAGGCATGGACAGCGCATACATGTATGTGGTTCAAAATGATGGCACAATGCTTTATCATCCTACAAAGGAAAAGGTTGGACAGCCTGTTGAGAATGCTGTAATTAAAGGTGTTGTAAATCAGCTTAAGGATGGCAAAAAACCGGGCACAACTGTTGTAGAATATGATTTCAATGGAACAACAAAGTATTCGGCATACACGATTTTGAACAATGAAAATATACTTGTGCTTACAGCAGATGAGTCTGAGGCGCTTTCCGGAATCACTACTGTGACAGGAGCTGCCGTTGGAATCAGTGCTATTGTTGTGCTTATTGCAATTATTATCTCATTCATAATGGGACGCAGGCTTATGAGGCCGCTCGTAAAGGTCAGTGCAATAATTGAGGATGTTGCCAATGGTAATATTGAGGCAGATTTCAGTGTGGTCAAGGAGTCAAATGATGAGATAGGCCTGATTATAGAAAAGATGAAGGAGCTCACACAATCGATTGGAAGTATAGTCGGAAGGATAAGAAATTCCAGTGATACGATGTCATCAAACAGCTATGAGCTAAATGACACCAGCAGTCAGACACTTGCTGCAAATAACGAGATATCCAAGGCAGTCGAGGATGTTGCAGAGGGCTCTACAGGCATGGCAGCATCTATTTCCAAGATTAATGAGAATCTTGTAGAGATGAGCAATGAGACAAAGGACATAAATGTCTCTGTTGATGAAATCAAAAACCAGACGGCAGCAGTGCAGGATAGCAGTAAAATCATGAATGACAAGATTAAATCCATGCAGGATAGCAGCCACAAGATGGATGATGGTATTTCAGCAATTTCAAAGCGCATAGAAACCGTAAACAAGACAGTTGACAAGGTGAGCAATATTGTCTCTGTTATTGAGGAAATATCAGGAGAAACCAATCTTTTGTCACTCAATGCATCCATAGAAGCAGCCAGAGCAGGCGATGCAGGAAAAGGCTTCGCAGTGGTGGCACAGGAGATTCGAGTGCTCTCAGACAATACCAATACGGAGCTTGAGAATATCAAGCAGATAATCTCATCACTGGTTGAAGAATGCAGGTATTGCGTACAGGCATCAAGCATCATCGTCGAGGACAATGCCAAGCAGAAGGAAGAGATTAAGGCAGTGCTCGATGAATTCAGCGAACTTGATGAGCAGATTCAAAAGACAGCAGAAAAAGCTGATGAAATCGAAGAGCTTGTCACTGCAATGGTTGAGCTGAATGATGATATCACTAAGAGCAGCAACAGCCTGACAGATGTCAGCGCAGCAAATGCCGCAGCAACCGAAGAGATGAATGCCAATATCGAGGAGCTCAATGCGATGATGCACGGAGTTTCTGAAATGGCAGGACACATGAATGCAGAGTCTGATGGCTTGAAGGAGGCATTATCGTTCTTTCATAATTAATTGTAAGTATTCATAAATGAAGTCTAAACGTAAATCAGCCACAAAAGCAGTAAAATGCTTTGTGGCTGATTTCATCTTCATATACATAATTATTTGATAATTTTGGTAAAACCACGTATTATATACTTATACAAAAATCAGTTAATGTTCACACCTGAGAGTGAGCGGCTACACAAAAATTTAACATATGATAAACAGAAGAATGAGGTATGGAATAATGAAAGACAATTTTGAATTTAGAAGTATAAACCCTGACGAGGTCGAACAGGCAATAGCAATTGAGCAGATATGCTTTCCACCAAATGAAGCCTGCTCTCCCAAGGCGATGACAGAGAGAATTGCAAAGGTACCACAGCTGTTTCTCGTGGCAGTTGACAAATCAACCGGTAAGCTGGCAGGCTTTTTAAATGGTGTGGCAACAGACGAGGAAAAGTTCAGGGATGAGTTCTTCACAGACATAGATTTATGCGATGAAAACGGTAAAAATGTGATGCTTCTGGGCCTTGACGTGCTGCCGGAGTATCGTGGACAGGGACTTGCCAGAGAGCTCGTGCACCGCTACAGTCAGCGTGAAAAGGCTAACGGACGAAAAAAGCTGTTTCTGACATGCTTAGAGCAGAAGGTAGAGATGTATAAGAAGTTTGGATTGCAGGATCTGGGAATTGCTGACTCTACCTGGGGCGGAGAAGAGTGGCATGAGATGGTGCTAAAGGGATGAATGTGATAATATGGAAAATAAAGTATCAGATAACGTTATAGAAAAAAACTATAGGGAGTGCCTTAAATTCAATGAAATCAATGAAAGTGGGGCCTGCGATTTTGACATGGCAACAGCAAAGGCTGCCCTTGAAAATCTGTATGAGCTATACAAAAAGGGCATATCAACAGGTCGTTTCACAAAGGATAAGGACTATGTAGTAAGGTGTGCTGACCTGGTAACATTGGCGGAGGAGAACAAAGACAGCCTGTTTTATGATGCATGGCGCATATGGTTTAGATACTTTGTGTCGATGGGCTATGCAGGATGGAATGAGCTGTGGGAGGCAGTATGAACCAAATTTGCAGGGATATTTTCAGAGCCATACATGAGGGAAAATGGTTGAAAATAGAATATCGAAACAAGGCAGAGCAGGTGACAAAATATTGGATAGGGATAAGAGACATTGATCCGAGAAGCCGAACTATGAAGGTTGATGGACTTCATCTGGGACAGCTTACGATTGGAGAATATGACAGGATATTTATCGATTCAATATTGTCTACTGAGATAATAGAGGGGACATACTGCCCTGAAAATAGGTTACTTGTTGAAGATATTGAGATGCATCCAGAGCGTTACAAAAATATATTTGACAGCTCAGCAAATTTAAAAATACTAAATTATCTTGAGATATGTAATAAGCTTGATACGACTCCGTATATCTCAGATTACGACTTGATTCATTACATTGACAGAGAGCGGATTAACTGTGGTATGTATCAGCTTACAGACCAGCAGTTCAGGGAAGTGGTTGCTCAATTTCAGTATTTTTCATCGCGGGAAAAAAGAAAAAGCGGATCATTAAAAGTTAAGAGGCTGGCAATAAATGTCCTGAGTATAAACACTAATAAAGGACTCTATGTTCTTGCATATAGAAATCTAAATCTTGATGTAAAAAATCATATTTTTAAACCGGATGAGGAGATTACGGTGTGTACGCAGTTTTCTATAGACGGAAAACAGGAAAATGCAAGGAAATTTCTAGATGCCGATGAATATGAGCTTTTAGAGGATTTTGAGAAAAATCTGGAAAAAATAAAGGATGCAATAACAGAGCATGGTGGCAACAAATCCATAGTAGATGATATGCCGTATGTTATTGGACTTGGCATGGACGTGGTTCTCAATTTGCACGAAGAATATAAGGCAATTATGGATATGTTTGAGGCTGATAATGTGACATATCCAATAAAGGCTTTTTTTGGAGAGCTTCTTGAGAGACCAAGAAGGACGAAGGCATATCCGATTGCACTGATTAATAAAAATATAAATCTGGATCAGCTGCTTGCAATAAACAATGCTATGAAATATCCTCTTGCATATATTCAGGGACCACCAGGTACTGGCAAAACAAATACTATAATAAATACGATAGTAACAGCATTTTTTAACAATGTCACAGTGCTGTTTGCATCATATAATAATGTCCCAATAGATAATGTTTTTGAAAAACTCTCATCCATGAAGTATCGTGGGAAGACAATCCCTTTTCCAGTGCTTCGCCTGGGAAATACAGAAAAAGTAATGGAGGCAATAAAATATATTAATGGGCTGCGTACACAGGTGCAGTCGTTGCAGATTTTTGCTTCTACACTTGATAAGCGGAAGGATGATCGTATAGACAGGGCAAAGCGTTTGTCTGCGCGTCTAAAGGAATATGAGGAAATTCTGGATTTAAAGGAGAGAAAAGAGACACTTACACACCTGATGAAATATCAGGAGCATATGAAAAATACTATGAAACTTTTGCCTTTTCAGACAGACCTGCAAGGCTATCAGATGCAAAAGCTTGATAAAAGGATAGCTGCTATCGGTGAGATATCTGATGCTGATGCAATGCAGCTTCTGGATAGAAACGAGGATGAATTTTATCAGTATCTGTTTTACACATCTGCACGCTATATAAAGGCGCTCGAGGAACCTAAATTCCAAGAGCTTAGACAGATATTGGATTCTGATGAGACACCAGAGAAGCTGGTGAATGAGTTTAACAAATATATGAGCAAGTCTGAAAATGTAAGAAAGCTTCAGCGAGTTTTTCCTATAATCATAACGACATGCATTTCTGCGCACAAAATAGGTGAGCCTGAGCCTTTATTTGATATGACAATTATGGATGAGGCAAGTCAGTGTAATGTGGCAATCTCACTGGTGCCTATAATCAGAGGAGAAAAACTGATGCTGGTGGGAGATCCGCAACAGCTAAATCCGGTTATTCTGCTTGGAGAACTGACAAACAAAAAGCTTCGTCGCAGGTATCATGTATCGGATGAGTATGATTACAGAGAAAATTCAATCTATAAAACGTATCTTGCCTGTGATGCAGTAAGTGATGAGGTGCTTCTGAGAAATCACTACAGATGCAATAAAGAAATAATAGGTTTTAACAATAAAAAATACTATAACTCAAAGCTCAAGATACAGTCAAAGAGTAAGGAACCTGAACCGCTTGTCTATATGGATGTGAAAAGCGATAACACACAGATAAAAAATACTTCGCCGGCTGAGGTTGAGGAAGTGGTGGAATATGCGCTTTTAAATAAAGATAAAAGCATTGCTGTTATTACGCCGTTTGTCAATCAAAAGCAATTGATTGAAAATGCAATAAAGCAGAATAAGCTGAGCAATCTTGTCTGTGGAACGGTTCATGCATTTCAGGGCGATGAGAAGGATGTAGTACTGTTTTCTACAGCAATCTCTGAAAGGACAAGTTCAGGTACATATAACTGGCTTAAAAATAATAAGGAACTCATAAATGTTGCGACATCCAGAGCAAAGGAGAAGCTGGTACTCCTCACAAACGGAAAAGAACTGGAAAGACTGCATGCGGGACAAACTGATGATGATTTGTACGAGCTGGCGCAGTATATAAGGACAAATGGCCACTCAAAAATCACTGAAAAGCATATAAGCTCACGAGCACTGGGAATACAGCCGTTCTCGACAGCTACAGAAAATGCTTTTCTTGAAAATCTTACTCATGCTCTTGAAAATATCTGGCTTTCGCAGAGCAAATATGTAATACACAAGGAGGTTGCTATATCACAGGTGTTCAGGGACAACATAACTTATGATGATTTGTTTTACATGGGGCGTTTCGATTTTGTTGTATACGAAAAACAAGGCAGAAGCGAATTGCCAATACTTGCCATAGAATTGGATGGTAAAGAACACTTCGAGGATGCCGTGGTGAAAGAGCGGGACAGAAAGAAAAATGCGATATGTAAGGCACACAACATGGAAATTATTCGGGTGGAAAACTCATATGCGAGAAGATATAATCATATCAAAGGAATATTGATGGATTATTTTTCAAGGGTACATTGATAAGCAGATAAGGCAGATAAGGCAGATAAGGCAGATAAGGACCTGAATTGTAATCCAAAATTCCATACCCGCTATCTTGGATAAGTGTAAAAGTTAATAGCTATCAGTGTAAAAGAAA
>CAKRNE010000017.1 GCA_934365945.1 uncultured Agathobacter sp.
TTGGTTACAAAACAGGACTTTCATTTACAAATGGGGAGTCTTGGGTTACAAATGGGATTCTCAGCTTACTATTTACCAAGGCAGATAAGGATAGCTTGTAAAATGGTAAAACAAACAATAAAATGTGAGAACTCATAAATAATTTAAAAAAGCATTGATTCATAATCCATGATATGATATTATATTTAACGAACATTTGTTTTGATAATGGAGGAAAACATGAAGATTAGTTATAAGAAGTTATGGAAACTGTTGATAGACAGAGATATGATGAAAAAAGATCTTGCAGAAAAAGCGGGAATAAGTAATGCATCAATTGCAAAACTTGGAAGGAATGAAAATGTTAATACAGACATATTGCTTAAGATATGCGTAGCACTAAAGTGTGATATTGAAGATATTCTGGAAATTGTTCCTGATGAATCGGAGTGAGTAAAGTGGACAGACTGACTAAAGAACAACGCCATAAGAATATGAAAAATATTAGGTCGAAGGATACTTCTATTGAATTGAAACTTCGAAAAGAACTATGGAGACGTGGTTACAGGTATCGGAAGAATTACACAGAATTACCGGGAAAACCAGATATTGTTCTTACAAAATATAAAATAGCTATATTTTGCGATAGTGAATTTTTTCATGGAAAAGACTGGGAAGTTTTGAAACCGCAGTTGGAAAAAGGAAAGAATGCGGATTTTTGGATTAAAAAGATATCGAAAAATCAACAGCATGATGATGAAATAAATAAACAACTTCAATTTCTGGGTTGGACTGTTATACGCTTTTGGGGAAAAGACATTATGAAGAAAACCGATGAGTGTATACAGGTGATAGAAGAAAATATTTTTGAACAGAAATATAATGATTACGATATTGAGACAGAGGAGATTTCACATGTATAAATCTATAGACTTATTTGCTGGCATAGGTGGAATTAGAAAAGGATTTGACAGAGCTTTTGGAAAAGAAATAAATACGGTTTTCGTGAGTGAATGGGATGAATTTGCACAGAAAACTTATAGAATGAACTATGAAGATAACTTTGATATTGCTGGAGATATAACAAAAATAGATGAAAAAGAAATTCCTGATTTTGATATTTGTTTAGCTGGTTTTCCGTGCCAGGCATTTTCACTTGCAGGAAAGCGTATGGGATTTGATGACGATTATAAGGGAATGTGTAGAGGAACTTTGTTTCAGGATGTTGTTAGAATATGTGAATTTCATAAACCAAAAGTTATTTTTTGTGAAAATGTAAAAGGTCTTACTATACATGATGGAGGAAGAACTTTTAAGGTTATAAAAAGAGCTTTTGAGCAGATTGGATACACAGTGTATGACAAAGTGTTGAATAGTAAGGATTTTGGTGTCCCGCAGAATAGAGAAAGAATATATATTGTTGCATTCCGAAATAATATTGACAGCAGTGAATTTCACTTCCCAGAACCTACAAATCCTAATACATGCATAAGAGATATAATGGAAGAACATGAAGTTAGTGTAAAATATTATCTTTCAACAGTATATATTGAAACACTCAAGAGACATAAAGCACGTCATGAAGCAAAAGGGAATGGCTTTGGGTATGAAATAAGGAATCTTGATGGAAAAGCAGGTGCGATTGTATGTGGAGGAATGGGACGCGAAAGAAATCTGATTATAGACAAGCGTCTGACTAATTTTACTCCAATTACGCATATAAAGGGAGAAGTTAATAGAGAAGGGATAAGAAAGATGACTCCAAGAGAATGGGCAAGGCTTCAAGGATTCCCAGATGATTTTAGGCTTGAACTGGCAGATACACATTTGTATAAACAGCTTGGCAACAGTGTAACGGTTAATGTTATTGAAGAAATAGCAAAAGAAATAAGGAAGGTGTTGGAAAATGACAAATAAAGAATTAAAAATGTCTGGAAATAAAGGCGAATGGTCAGAATTGTATGCATTTATGAAATTGCTCAGTCAGGGAAGAGTATATGCAGCAAATGAAAAAGTAGAAAAAATTGAAGATGTATACTATCCAATTCTCAAGATAATGCGAGAGGAAACAAGGGGTGAGATTATTGATTATATTATTGGCGATAATCAAATAAATGTAGAAATGCACTCTAATAGAATATTGTCAATTGATAGAACAGAAATGGAAAATCAGGCAGATAGGCTGTTAAGCGAAATTGCTACACATAGCGGAAGTTTTGAGCTTGAAGATGTGGCTAAATTTGCTAATGGTATAAAGGTAACAAAGATAAAGGCTCCATCTACTGATACAACCGATATTTCTATGCAAATTGAAGATATACATACAAACTATATTAGAAATGTCGGCTTTTCGATTAAATCAGAGATTGGAAATGCACCTACATTATTGAATGCAGGTTTAACGACCAATTTTATTTATAAAGTGACTGGCATATCGTCAGCTCAGGCGAATGAAATTAATGCTATAGATACCAGAACAAAGATTAAAGATAAAATGTCCAAAATAGCCGAGTATGGTGGAAACATTGAGTATTGTGGAATGAATCATGACGGATTTAAGAGAAACTTAATTATGGTAGACAGTAGCATGCCGGAAATCATCGGCAATATGCTGTTATATTTTTATACTGAAGATGTGAAGGAATGTGATAAGTTAGTGGACATGCTGGGAGATAGGGATCCGTTGGGATACGGAGATGCTATGATGTACACATATAAATTTAAAAAGTTCTTATGTTCCTGTGCTTTGGGAATGAAACCCGCAAAGCCTTGGGATGGATTAGATGAAGCAAATGGTGGATATATCATTGTAAAAGCAGACGGAGAGATTCTTGCTTATCATATTTATAATAGAAATTTCTTTGAGCAGTATCTGCTGGATAATACCATTCTTGAACGTGCATCTACAAGTAGGCATGATTATATGAGTTTGTACGAGGAAAATGGCGAGATGTTCATCAAATTAAATCTTCAAATTAGATTTAGATAAAATTAGGATGTTTTTTAGAAATTCTTATTAGAAATGCTTTGGATAGAGAAGGCTATGTGTTAAATGGCACAGGAAATAATTGTTTTTTTGTTGAAAAAATAGTTCAAAGTATATCTGGCCATAATCACATAATTATTGAACGGAAAGGACCAACCAGAGTAATAGCCATAGAAAATTATAATGATGGAATTGTATATATGAATAATGGTTGGCATGTTAATTTAAAATTGAGTTTATAGGAACTGTCTATGATAAATGACATAAGATTGATTGGAGTGCCAGCCATGTAGAGGAGAATGATTTTTATGAAAAAATTGAAAGTAAATTTTTGGCTTCAAAAACATAGAAAATTACTGTTATTAGTAATGTTGTTTGTAGCTTTATATATGACCATAGTTGGAATGACTAAAATGGATTTTTGTACTCTTACTGAAAACGCAGGTTTGTTTGGAGTGGTAGGAACGTTATTAGGAGCATTTATTGGTGGTGTTTTTTCTTTAATGGGATCTGTTTGGGTAAACAATAAGCAACAAAAAGCAGCTCAGAACATAAAAAGAAAGAATATTATTTACAGTCCACTTTATGATGAGTTGATTAATATTCAAAATAATATTTTAGAACAAAATCCTTTTCCTTGGTATATTGAATTTAAAAAGGGACCTCAAACAATGTTACCGCATCCGCAGTATGATGCTTGGAGAAGAATAAAATCTGATACCAGATATTTAGAGGTTCCAGATTATTTAAAGAAGCAAATTGAAAAATTAGAAAATACAATCCATGATTATATTGAGTATAGATATAAGGCAAATGATGAGATTCAGACTATATTGAATAATTCATTGAGTGAAAATGGATTATCAAAATGTGAAATAATCAATATAGGACAGGTCTTATCAAGTGATATTTTGGAAAACAAAAAAAATGATTTTTATAACGAAGCTATGATGTCAGATGATAATATTGATAATGATAGAAAGAATATATTTAATGAAGTAATGTTAACTAAATGTAATGAAAATATGATTATTATTGAGACAAGAAAAAGATATTACGCATGGTGTGAAGTACAGAAACAAACGATAGAAATGTTAAGCATTATGATAAAGCAGGTTTTGTTAAAATATGAGGCATAGGAATATATGAGAAAAGGAATGAGTCGATATGAAATAAAACAGATATTAGAGGAAAAAATAGAGTCTGAACCTGACTTGAAATATTACTTAGATAATGAATATACTATTAAGATTATCGATTTATTGGTAGAAGGTATTTCAGAAGCATTTGAAAAAAATAATGAGAAGTTAATAGATGATTTACTTAGATCCAGATTTTAGTTGTAAAATATTTATATAATTAAAATTCAGGTAAAGGAGATGAAGAGGGTGGCAGAAGTAAAAATAACAATAGAAAATTGCAATAATATTTCTAAAGGAGTAATTTCTTTAGAAGAGGAAAAACTTAATATAAGATATGGAATGAATGGAACTGGAAAGTCAACATTATCAACTGCAATTTTATTATTTAGTCAAGGCAAGTCTATGGACGATTTAAAGCCATTTGGAAGTGACGATGAGGTTATACCTAAAATTAGTATTGATGGGGATATTCAAAGTGTTAGAGTATTTAATGAAGAATTTGTTAATAATATGGTTTTTAAGGAAAGTACAGTAATTGATAATGCCTTTGATGTATTTATTAGAACATCAGACTATGAACAAAAAAGACAGAATTTGGACAATAGACTACTTAGGCTAAAGGTAGACATAGATGAGAAGCAACCAATAATTCAATTGAAAAATGATATTGCAGCTTTCGCTGGAAAATTAGAGCTTAATGCGGCTGGGGAAAAAATAAAGAATAATACCAATTACAAGGCTATTATTAAGAAAAATAATGTGTATAATATTCCAGACAGACTTAAAAAGTACTCTCCGATTATATCAGATGATCAAATTTGTATTAATTGGATAGATTGGAAATCAAGAGGAGAGACATTTGATACTAAAGGCATATGTCCATACTGTTCAGATGAATTAAATGCTGGATTTGCAGAAGAAAAACAAACATTTAAAGAAACATATAAGAAATCAGATGCTCAAAATTTGAAAAATATGTTGGATTTATTTGAAAATTTTCATAAATATATTCCAGATGACAAGTTTGATTCTATCATAGCCTGTATTAAGGAAGAAAAGGAAGAAAGTGCAATAAGTGCGATTTTGAAAACATTTATGAACGAATATGTTCATATTTCAACTCAGCTTAATAAAATTTCATATTTTGATAAAAATGTGTTTAAGAAAACCAATATTAATGATATAGATAAAGTTTTGGAAGATATGAAGTTTGAAAAAAGTATTTTTAATTTTTTCTCAAGTGATGGATTCTATGAAATAGTTGATGAGGTAAATAATTCTATTGAGGAGTTGAGAAAAGAGGCAATTGATATAAAGGTTGCAATGGGAAAACTGCAAAGTGTATTAAAACAGACTGTTGCAACATCTCAAAAAGATATAAATAATTTCCTTGAGTCTGCAGGTATAACATATCAAGTTGGAATAAATCTGGATGAAAATGGACAAGCTATTGCAACATTGCAATATATACATAATAAGAAATTGGTTCAAGTTGATAAAATTAGGAAACATTTAAGCTGGGGAGAGCGTAATGCTTTTTCCTTAGTATTATTTATGTTTTATGCTATTAGTGAAAATGCAAAACTTATTGTCTTAGATGATCCTATTTCATCATTTGACACAAATAAGAAATATGCAATAATACACAGAATGTTTTCTAAACAGAGTGGTATTTTGCCAAGAAGTTTCTACAAAAAAACAGTATTAATGTTGACACATGATTTTGAACCAATTATTGATTTTGGAGTAGTAGGTAAGTTGCCAGAAGAGGCTCTTAATTCTAAATTTATTAAAAATAATCAAGGAATTTTAACTGAGAAAGCTATAGATTATAAACAGGATATAAAACCTGTAGTACAGGCATTGGCAGCTTACATAAAAGATGATACATTAGGAATTGTGCATAGAATTGCTTTTTTGAGAAAATATTATGAACATAATGGGATAGAAAATTATAAGGAGGCATATGATGTTTTATCTTCATTAATACATGGTCGAGATAAGTGCAAGTATGTTAATAATTCAGAAATGCCACAGGCAGAGATTCAAAAGGGTTGCACTGAAATTAAGAAATGGATACAGAACTTTGATTATGATGAATTATATAGGAATGTTTATAATGAAGAGAAATTAGCAGAGCTATATTTTGCAGAAACGAACGATTATTTGAAAATTCAACTATTTAGAGCTCTTTTTGAAGTGAATCCAAGTAGGGAAATAAAAGAAGAAGATGTATTAGTGAAGTTTATAAATGAAAGCTATCATATAGAAAATGACTATGCTTATTATTTGGATATGGTGAAATTTGAAACGGTTCCAGAATATATCGTGAAAGCTATTGATGATTATATGGAGAGGTCTTATTCAAATGTGTGATACCCATATGATACCTAAATTTTTGAAAACATAAAATAATTATGTTAAAAGAAGAATAATTGCCATTAAAAGCTCTAGAAATAAAGCCTTTACATGGATAATAAGTTTCTCTGCTGGGATTCAGTGTATTCATATAGGCTGCGAGACTGACGTATTTTGTTATCTAAAATATGGCAGAAAAGCTATGTAGATGGAAAGCCGGATTACGCGGATGCATTTGAAGACAATATGATTTTCAGATGGGATTCGCAGATTGGCAGGGGCGTGGACAGCTCATATGTGTCAGATGTGGTGAATACTAAAAGAAAGCATCTGCTTGTGAAAAAGAGTGATGCGGAGTCAAATTTCTACTATATGGGAGAATTTGATATAGTTGATGTTCGCGCTGCCAGAAAGCGTGATAACAATGGCAAAGAGCGCGATATCACCAAGTTTGAGATGAAGATGCATCACCCTGTAAGAGAGGATCTGCTTCGATATTTGCAGAGTAATTTACAACAAGGCTTACAAAATAATACACAGGAGCTTAAGGCAATATGAAAACAATACGCGTAGTGGCTGCCGTCATAAGGGCGGTCGATAAAGAAAATAAACCGATTATCTTTGCAACCAAGAGAGGCTACGGAGAGTTCAAGGGCGGCTGGGAGTTTCCAGGAGGCAAGATTGAGTCTGGCGAGACACCGCAGCAGGCGTTAAAGCGCGAGATAATGGAGGAGCTGGACACGGAAATTGCTGTCGGAGAATTAATAGATACGATAGAATACGATTATCCTAATTTCCATCTCTCTATGGATTGCTTCTGGTGTGAGGTAATTCACGGTGAGCTTATCCTAAAAGAGGCTGAGGACGCAAAGTGGCTTACAAAGGAGCATCTGGCGGACGTAAAGTGGCTGCCGGCGGATGTGACACTGATTGAGAAGATCGGAGAGGCACTATATGAAAACAAGGATAGCAAATAGCATGAACATACAAATTTTCGGAACAAAGAAATGTAATGATACAAAGAAAGCTCAGCGATTTTTTAAGGAGCGTGGGATAAAGTTTCAGTTTATCGACATGAAGGAAAAAGGCATGAGCAAAGGAGAATTTAATTCTGTTGCCCAGGTGAATGGCGGTCTTGACAATATGATTAACTGGGATGGCAAAGATAAGGATTTGCTGGCACTTATAAAGTACATAGCAGATGAGGACAAGCTGGATAAAGTGCTTGAAAATCCGCAGGTGATTAAGACACCGGTGGTTAGAAACGGCAGGCAGTCAACAATCGGGTACCGGCCGGATGTATGGAAGACATGGAAATAACACTAAAGTAAATGAAAGGCAGGAAAATATATATGTATTATGTACCGGATGGCACCGAGCAGTGCGGTTATTATGAGTGTAAAGAGTGCGGAAGCAGGTTTCTGGATTTAAAAATTGCACCAACATTGGTATGTCCATACTGTGGAGAAGAGGCAGATATGGAGATAGGACCTGATGAGGAGATGCCAAAAGTTGTAGAATCTGCGAAGCTTATTCAGATGGTTAGAGGCGCTGAAGAGGTAGAGAAGATGGATAAGCTGTTATCGCTTGCTGTGACAGGTGGCGATTTTAACTGGATATAAGAATGCAGATATTTGTAGATGCAGATGTAAAGTAGCTGCCGGCGGATGTGACATTGATTGAGAAGATTGGAGAGGCACTATATGAAACCAAAAACAGCAAAGAGCATGGAGCTATATGATATATTGCTTAGGCGCGGGTATCCGGAGCCATTTTGCGATGAGATAACGAAAAACCTAAATACCGACTGGACAGCTCAAAGGATGATAGGATATCTGTCACACTATAAAAAGCTTCCCATGGAGGAAATCGCTGATGAAATGCTTGCGATACTCAGCGACCGCAACCGCATAATGCAAAAGCATGAGCTTGAGGAGACGAATGCAAGATGGAATGAATACTTAAACAGATAAAGTCAGGAGGATTCACATGAGAGTACTGAATATCGAAGATGATACATTTAAACACAATGATATATGCAAAGCCCTGTCAGAATGTGGGATTAAAGATGTCGAATGGTCCAATAATCTCGCGGATGGGTGGAAACAGATTAAAAACTCAATAGATAGTAATAATCCGTATGATCTGATAATTACTGATATGTATTATCCCGGCGAGCCGGGGAGCAGAGAGGAACAATCAGGGGATATTCTGATTGACAGAGTGTTTAAGAACAAAATCACAATACCTGTAATTCTCTGCTCCAGCGTGAACCTCAAATACCCGGAAATATATGGTTGTGTTTATTATAGCAGGGAAAGAAACTGGGAGGCAGATATGCATAAGCTTGTAAATAGTCTTGTTGCCGGATAAGTGCTAGTACTTCACCTCAATATTTCCAAGACCGGAGTCGATAATCAGGTGCTTTATCTCTTCGGTTTTTTCATTTACTTCATACTCATCGCCGTAATCATTACCATTGATTGTGATACTGCCGGTTCCGGAGTCCAAATCCATCATGTAGCCGTCAAGTGATTGTGATGACGTTACAGAGATGTCGCCTGTACCACCGTCGATATCCATCTTGTCAAAGGCACAGTTTTCAAAGCTCAGGTTGCCGGTTCCGCCGTCCACATCACATGTGGCGAAGCTGCAACCGGTGACATATAAATCGCCTATACCTGTGTTAAATTCGGCATCGGCTGCAGTCAGAGCATCGAGGTTTACTTCGCCTACTCCGGTATCAAATGAGAGCTTGTTCAATGCTGCGCCCTCAGGAATGGTAACAGTGATTTCACTCGTTGTGTTTCTTTTGTAGCTGGTTCTTACGCTCTGTGATATAGTGAGCGTATCGCCGGAATTCTTGATTTTGGGAACAAGTCGCTCGTTGCATTTGTATGAGACCGTGTAGCTGTCACCGGCTGTTATGTTGATATTCAGTACGGCTGTATCAAATATCAGGTTTGAAAATTCATCGACTGAAAGCTCCTTTGTGCATACATTTCCGGGAGAATTGTCTGAGTGTGGAATCAGATTGTCAAACAGACTAAGGGCAAAGCCTCCGATATGATAGATACTTCCTGCTATGATGCAGATTACGGTAATTATTGTAATTGTTGTCAGATATATAGATTTTTTCATTTTGCATCTCCTTTTAAAATCAATTACTATGTTTATCGCCGAGCAGATTCTCAACCAGAGAGTGGATGATTGCAGCTATCGGCCAGATGATCCATGTAATATGCCAGTCAAATGTAAGAAAGCTCCAGCAGAGATAGATGCATGTGACTGTTGACCAGTAAACTGACATGA
This sequence comes from uncultured Agathobacter sp., assembly GCA_934365945.1. Classification (GTDB taxonomy): domain Bacteria; phylum Bacillota; class Clostridia; order Lachnospirales; family Lachnospiraceae; genus Roseburia. The sequence goes on from CAKRNE010000017.1 coordinate 9,778, forward strand.
TTGCAGCCACAACCGGATTTTCATAGTGTACCTTGCCATCATGTGAATTGGCAAAGTTACCGCCTACAGTTTTAGCACCGTTTAATGAAAGAAGCTTGTCAAAGCTTGATTTTTTCATATTTGTGAACACTATCATGAACACTCCGATTGCTATGAATACGAGCACGAGTCCGCCGGAAAGTGAATCTGCGAAGGTGCTTTTGGTGTTTAGTGAGCTGATGATGATTGCAGGCACTGCGCAGAGTATGCAGAGCATGATGCCCACTGTTAAAAGTATCGCGTGTGTGGCACGGTAGCTTTCCTTTCGCTCGTTGACCCAGTTTGCTGTCTCAAAATCTATGCAGTAAGGCTCTTGTTTCAGGTAGTTCCATTTTGATGAGCTTGAGCCTGAAAAGATGAAAAAACCGACTGCAACGGCGATACACAGGAACAGGAAGGTTACGCCGATGGCATCAGATGCGTCCGGTGAGGCGAGTGAACGCGGAATGCATTCGCTGAATATCGGTCCAAGGCTTGCGAGGATACAAAGCAGCACTCCAAACGCTGTGAGATATGCTTGTTTTGCTGAATCCTTGAGGAAGCTGACCGCAGTCTCGCGGGAGAGTGTTTTGGCAGCAGGCATTGCCTGGCGGGGGTCCACGAAGCTTTTGATGCCGAGTGAGTCAGCAAGCTCGTCAAGATTTCCAAACTCTGATATGACGATGCCGATGGCCTCGTTGTCGGATTTGCCCTCGGATATCAGTTCGTTGTATTTATCCTCCATCATCTGATAGAGCTCATATTTTGCCTTCTGAACCTCGGGAGTATTCGGGAGGTGCGAAAACATATTTTCCAGATAATTCTTTATTGTTTCCATAAAATGTCTCCTTTTAAAATCGTATGAATTTGCTCACCACATCGAGCGTCAGCTTCCATTCCTCACATTTCATCCTGTAATATTCTCTGCCGGAATCGGTAATCTGATAGTAGGTCCGTCGTTTGCCGTTTGCATTGTCGCTCGAAGAAAATGATGTGATGTATCCGTTTTTCTCCAGACGGGTAAATGCAGAGTAAAGGGTTGTTTCCTTAATGACGTATTTTTCTTCGGATATCTGCTTTATCTGCTTTGAAATCTCGTAGCCGTAGGACGGTTTGTCGAGAAGCAGATAGAGGATGATGGTATCGTTGTATCCTCGAATGACATCGCTGCTGATGTTAACCATTTTCCACCTCCTGTTTCTAATATTTTAGTAACTATTCAGAACCACCGTGAGAATAGTTATCCATTTTTATTATATTTCAGACCGGAGTATGATTTACTTGTCTGTGAATCCGGTTTTATGTGTGGCGGATTTTACGTTAATGTTTACACGCAATATCTTGTCGTAAATAAGATACTACGTGTGACGTACTACGAGTGTCATACTATGTCTGTCGTAGTAAACATATCACAGGTTGTTTTTTATGTCAACAGGGATTTGAAAAATAAGTGGAAGAAATACAGGCTGTGATGGTATACTGTATATAGTATATATAGTGATTCATTTGTCGAAAATGCAATTTATCATTGAATAGTTACAGCGAAAAGTTACAGCGAAAATAATAATTAACATGACAGGAGAAATAATAGAAAATGATATTCGAAACACACGCCCATTATGACGATGACAGATTTAAGGAAGACCGCGATGCGACCATACAGCGGGTTTGTGACAGCGGGGTGGCGCCGATAATAAACGTCGGTGCATCAATCAGCTCCACAAAAACAACGATGGAGCTTGCAGAAAAATATGATTTTATATATGCAGCAGTCGGAGTGCATCCGAGTGACATAGCAGACTTGAACGATGAGACCTTCGCATGGCTTAAGCAGCAGACCTCATGGGAAAAGACAGTGGCAGTCGGTGAAATCGGACTTGATTATTACTGGGATAAGGAAGCCGATGTACAGGAAAAACAGCGCTACTGGTTTAAGCGCCAGCTTGAGCTTGCGGCAGAAGTATCTCTGCCTGTAATAATACATTCCCGCGACGCAGCCGAGGATACAATGAAAATTATGAAAGAAGCAGCAGTGAAAGGCATCCGCGGTGTGATACACTGCTACTCATATTCGCCGGAGATGGCACAGGAATTTATAAAAATGGGCTATTATATCGGAGTTGGCGGAGTGGTCACATTCAAAAATGCAAAGAAGCTCGTACAGACTGTATCAGAGCTTCCGCTGGATAGAATCCTCCTTGAAACGGACTGTCCATACATGGCGCCGGAGCCTCATCGGGGCACCAGAAATGACTCGTCAAACATTCCGTATGTCATATCAAAGATAGCGGAAATCAAAGGCATTACGCCGGATGAGGTGGAGCGCGTAACGCGCGCAAATGCATTTGAACTGTTCACACGAGTAAATGATTGAGCCACAGCGTGAGGGGCGAAAGCCACAAAAATTCACGAATATAATTGAAATAAAGGCATTTTCTGTGATATTATAAAAAATATTGACAGCAGTTGGACTGTCACATCAGACGAAACGACACAAGGAGCGCATATAATGGCATTTTTGGGAAATCCTAAGAACACAATCGAGGTTCTGCAGAAATACAATTTCAATTTTCAAAAAAAATACGGTCAGAACTTCCTCATAGATACAAACATACTTGAAGAAATCATAGACTCAGCCGGCATCACGAAGGATGACATGATACTTGAGATAGGTCCCGGAATAGGCACGATGACGCAGTATCTGTGTGAGTCGGCGCGTCAGGTAATTGCGGTCGAGATAGATACAAATCTGATACCGATACTTGAGGATACGCTGAGTGAGTACGACAATGTAAAGGTAATAAATGATGACATCTTAAAGGTGGACATAAACGCACTTGCAGAGGAGTATAATAATGGTAAGCCGATAAAAGTAGTCGCAAACCTGCCATATTACATCACAACACCAATTATTATGGGGCTGTTTGAGAGCCATGTGCCTATAGACAGCATCACAATCATGGTGCAGAAGGAGGTCGCAGACCGCATGCAGGCAGGTCCCGGCAAGAAGGATTATGGAGCACTTTCGCTGGCAGTACAATATTATTCGCACCCGGAAATAGTGGTGAATGTGCCGCCAAGCTGTTTCATGCCACAGCCAAAGGTAGGCAGCTCTGTTATATCTCTCAAGAGGTACGAAAAGCCGGTGGTTGACGTGGAGGATGAAAAGCTCATGTTCAAAATTATCAGGGCATCCTTCAACCAGCGCAGAAAAACACTTGCCAACGGACTCAACAACTTCGGCGGCATGGGACTGACAAAGGAGCAGATACAGGCAAGCATCGAAGCACTCGGTGTTCCTGTAAACGTGCGTGGCGAGGCACTCAGCCTGGCACAGTTTGCACAGTTGTCCAATATAATCGGAGCAGCCAAAAAAGAATAAAGTGTATGAATAAATATGCGCAGACAGGACAAACTATCATCAGAACAAATCAGATGATGGAGGAAATGTCCTATGAAAAAACAACAAATAGCAGCAGCGGCATGTCTCGTGGCCGGAGCCATAGGATTTGCAGCGGTATATTCAACACACAATCTCAGTAACGAGGAAGAACCGACAGAAATCTCACAGACCTCGTCTATAGTGGAGCCCACAGAGAAAAAGACACCACAGCCCGTGAGGGAAGAGAAGGATACCGAGACAGAAACAAAGCAGGATAGCACAGATGCTAAGCAGCCTCAAGAACAGGCACCGACAGAAAAAGAACTGCATTTTTCACCTGAAAATGTGACAAACTGGCCTTTAAAGGGAGATGTGCTTTTGCCGTTTTCCATGGAAAAAACAGTATATTTTCCAACACTTGACCAGTATCAGTACAATCGCGGCATGGTAATCCGCGCCAATGAGGGTGATGCAGTGTGTTCAGTTACAGAGGGCAGAATCATAGATATATATGACAGTGCTGAGACAGGATGCACGGTGGTACAGGACCTGGGAGATGGCTACACGGCAACGTATGGACAGCTTAAGGATCTGACCTGTGATGAGGGAGATTTGCTTGAAGCGGGCGAGACGCTTGGGGCAGTTGGAAAAGTAACCAGATATTACACCGTCGAAGGTACAAATATATATTTTGCAATGGAACAGGACGGAAAACCAATCAATCCGATGGACTATTTCGGAGACAAATAAATTAAAAACATAGAATATGCCATACAATATCCGCATATATGCAGATGCGGATATGAACCGGCAGAGAGGTGAGCAAAGTGGAGTTTGTAGAATACAATGAAAAAGTAAAACAGTTGACACAGGGCATTCTTGACACATACAGAAAGAATGCCGAGCTCACCATAAAATATTGTAATGAGCTCATAGCATATGGCGAAAATACGGCAGATTCAAAGCTGCTTGGGTTTGGATATTTTTATCTTGCTTCAACGCTGTATTGTCTGAATGATTGTGAACACATTTTTGATGTCATAGTCCAAGCCATAGAGCATCTGGAGAGGAGCGGCGAGTGGTGTCTTCTGGCCAGATCATACAACATACTTGGCATTGTTACCTTTAACAGGGGCAATATGCCTGTGGCATATGATTATTATCTGGATGGCCTGATGTATTGTAAAAAATACGGCTTACTTGAGGAGCAGGTCATGATCAATGTCAACTGCGGAGCATTGAATATAGAGGCCGGAAGATACAGGGAAGCCATGGAATATTTTGAGAAAGCCATGGAATACATAGTATCCATACCGGAGGACCCGGGCTATCATACCAAGATGATATCTCTATATGAAAATATGATAAACTGCAAGGTGCTTGAGAATGATTTTACAGGGATAGATGCCATGCTGTATGAGGTTGAAAAAGAGCATCTGCCGTATGCGGATGCCATTGACAGGCTTGGCATATTAATCAGTAAAACCTTTTATATGCATAGAAGCGGTCAGTATGATAAGCGTGATGAATGTATCAATAAGATTGACAGCGGAATCCGTCCGGATATGCTTTTTCTGGATTTGCTGGAGGATTTTTTTGTCTATCTGAATGTATTGTTTGAGAGTGATAAAAACGATGAGTTCTGGCATCTTGTTGAGCTTATGGAGCCTATGCTCGCCAACATGAAGGTCACAGGCATGCAGGTAAGACTGCTGTCGCTCAAAATCCGTTACTACAGGAAAAATCATATGAATGCAGAGTATCTGCAGTCTGCCGGATTGTACTATGAGCTGTCGGAGAGACAGGCTGCCGAGTCAAAGGGCGTGATAAAAGAGGTAATAGGACTCCGAAACAACTTCGAGAAGGTAAATCGTGCCAAGAAAGAAATGGAAAAGGAAAATAAGCGCCTTCTGGCACAGTCGGAGACAGATCCGCTTACAGGTATGGCAAACAGACGAAAGCTCAACGTCCAGGCTGATGATATGTTTATGAATGCACTTGAAGCCGGACATAATTTCGCGATTGAGATACTGGATGTGGATTATTTCAAGGAATACAATGACAATTACGGACATCAGGCAGGAGATAAATGTCTTATTGCGATAGCTGAATGCATCAGGGAAGTGGCAATGGCACATGGAGGCTTCTGCTCCAGATACGGTGGAGATGAGTTTGTTATCATATATGAGGCGGTATCAAAGGAGGAGGCAGAAAGCTATGCGGCGCAGCTAAGGCAGAAGGTGCTGGATCTGAATATAGCTCACAGATATTCAAAAGCTATGCCGGTTGTCACAATATCCCAGGGAATGTTCTGCGATGTGCCGCAGAAGGAAAACAGAGTGTGGGATTTTTTACATATAGCGGATGAGGTGCTTTATAGTGTAAAGTCAGAAAACCGTAACAGCTATAGTATGCTGGACAGAGAAAAGTACCTTACGCTTTCAGAGCAGGTTTAAGAGCACATAAAGGCTATTTAAGGGATAAAGGGATTAGCATAAAAGTGGAAAATTATACATATATTGTAAAGTGTGCTGATGGCACACTTTATACAGGCTGGACAAATGACCTCAAAAAGCGCATAAAAGCGCATAATGACGGAAAAGGCGCCAAATATACAAAGACACGCAGACCTGTGGAGTTGGTATACTTCGAGCATTTTGCCACAAAAGAGGAGGCAATGAGCAGGGAGTATCACATAAAACAGCTTAAGCGTTCACAGAAGCAGGCTCTGATAGATGGCATGGATAAAATAGATAAAAATAACAAAAGTATTTTTACACAAAACGGATAGTCGAAAAATAACTAAAACGACCAAACGGAAGTGTAGGAATACTTATTTTTTTGCCTTGTTTTGTGAATAATTACTAAAAACAAAAGCTCATTTTTATTAATATGTACAGAAAAGACAAAAGCCACTTGCGAAACTGTACGAAACTGTACTATAATACTTCTTGTGAAAACGTTACCGCAAACATTACCGAAAATGTTTGCACAAACAATTTTAATATTAAATCTTTTAGGAGGGTTTAAAATGAAAAAGAAATTAGTGACAGTATTACTCGCTTCTTCAATGGTAGCAACAATGCTTGCCGGATGTGGATCAGGAAGCGGAGACGGAACAGAGAAAGGCTCATCTGCAAAGAGCGGCGATGGCTCAGTTTACATGTTAAACTTCAAGCCGGAGACAGATCAGGCATGGCAGGATCTTGCAGAGAAGTACACAGATGAGACAGGCGTACAGGTTACAGTAGTAACAGCAGCCGACGGACAGTACAAGACAACACTTAAGTCTGAGCTTGCAAAGAAGGAGGCTCCAACAATCTTCAATATCGGAAGCACATCTGACTGCGCAGAGTATGACAAATACATATATGATTTAAAGGACAGCGAGATTTACAAGCACCTTACAGATAAGTCACTTGCACTTGAGTACAATGGCAAGATTGCATCAGTAGCTAACTGCTATGAGTGCTACGGAATCATCTACAACAAAGCAATTCTTGAGAACTACTGCAAGAACTACTCAGGAGCAGTTATCAAGTCAGTAGATGAAATCAAGGATTTTGAAACATTAAATAAGGTTGCAAAAGATATCAACGAGCATGTTGATGACATCAACAAGGCTTGTGATTTACACCTTACAGAGGCATTTGCTTCAGCAGGACTTGACAGCGGATCTAGCTGGAGATTCTCAGGACATCTCGCAGGTATCGAGCTTTACTATGAGTTCAAGGATGCAGGATGCGACCTTACAGCAGGACAGAAGGAAGTTACCGGCAAGTACATGGACAACTTCAAGAAAGTATGGGATATGTACACAGAGACATCAGCAGCAGACAAGGCTACACTTGATTCAGGAAGCTTAAATGCTGAGTCAGAGCTTGGTATGGAAGAGGCTGTATTCTACCAGAATGGTGATTGGGAGTACGCTAAGTTCGCAGATGACAACGAGGACGGATACACAGTTAAGCAGTCTGACCTTTCTATGATGCCTATCTACTTCGGTGTAGATGACGAGAACGAGGGACTTGCAGTTGGTACAGAGAACCACTGGACAGTAAACGCTCAGGCAGATCAGAAGGATATTGATGCAACACTTGAGTTCCTCAACTGGGTAATCACAAGTGATGACGGACGTGATGCAATCGTTAATAAGATGGGTCTTTCAGCTCCATTCGATACATTCACAGGTGACTATGAGTCAAAGAACGGTTTTGCTCAGGTTGCTTCAGAGCTTGCAAAAGAGGGCAAGACATCAGTAGCATGGTCATTCAACGCAACACCTTCAGTAGATGACTGGAGAGCAGATTTCGTCGCTCCACTCACAGAGTACACAGAGCGTAATGGTTCATGGGATGACGTTACAAAGGCATTCACAGAGAAATGGTCTTATTATTGGGATCTTCAGAACGAGCAGTAAAATTCTCTAAAAGTTAGTAAAAGTAGTAATAAGTAGTAAAAGTGGGGTGAGTGGCAGTCACTCACCCCATATTTTTAAAAGAAAGGTATATTTGTTATGGAAAAGTCGATTAGAAAAAAATTTTGGATCTTCGCTTTACCGACAATGGCAGCATTTACAATAGGATTTATCGTACCATTTGTATATGGTATTTTTCTTTCATTTTGTAAATTCTCCACAGTTACAGACTGGAAGTGGGTGGGATTTAAAAATTACACAAGGATTTTTGTTGTAAACGGCACTGTGGATACAACGTTTATTCATTCAATCTGGTATACAGCACTATTTACAGTAGTATCGGTACTGATTATTAATATCGTATCATTTGCAATAGCAATGGCGCTTACAAAAGGAATCAGAGGAACAAATCTTTTCCGTACAGTATTCTTCCTTCCAAACCTTATCGGTGGAATCGTACTTTCATATGTATGGTTGATGATTTTTAACTCTATCCTGCAGAACTACTCAAAGACAATCGTAAGCTCAGAGTGGTCAGCCTTCTGGGGACTTATCGCAGTAGTATGCTGGCAGCAGATTGGATATATGATGATTATCTACATTGCAGGTATCCAGAATATCCCTGGCGAGCTCATTGAGGCAGCAAAGATTGATGGAGCCAATAAATGGCAGCTTTTAAAGAGCGTTATCCTTCCAATGCTTATGCCTACTATCACAATATGTACATTCCTGACACTTACTAACGGCTTCAAGCTGTTCGACCAGAACTTAGCTCTTACAGGCGGTAATCCGGGAAAGATGTCAGAGCTGCTTGCCTTAAATATCTACAACACCATGTATGGAACAACAGGATGGCAGGGCGTAGGTCAGGCAAAGGCTGTTATATTCTTTATACTTGTTGCAATTATCGCACTTGCACAGAATAAGATCACTACAAGCAAGGAGGTACAGGACTAATGGCAAAACAGAAAAAAGCGCAGGAGGTCAGTGCCGTAAGACAGGCCAAGCACGCCTGGATAATCACATTATTATTCGCTGTTTTATCAGTATTTTGGATTTCACCAATTCTTATGGTGTTACTCAATTCATTTAAGAGAAAAGCCTACATTTTCAAGCATCCGTTTGGAATCAGCACAGTATCTATCTCAGAGGGTTTTGATGCCTTCAAGGATGGTATGTCAAGACTTTTCTCTGGCACATTAAACTACAAGAATGGTCTTAGAATGACAAATTTCTGGGAGTGCTTTGGAACATCACTTTTCATCACAGTTGGCTCAGTAATACTTATCGTACTCTGCTGCTCAATGTGTGCATGGTACATAGTTCGTGTAAAGACTAAGGGCACAAAGCTTATGTATACACTTTGCCTTTTCTCTATGATTGTACCATTCCAGATGGTAATGTTCACATTATCAAAATTTGCAAATATGCTTCATTTATCAAACCCACTCGGTATCATCATTGTATACCTGGGCTTTGGAGCAGGACTTGCGGTGTTTATGTTTACGGGATTTGTAAAGAGTATCTCATTAGAAATCGAAGAAGCAGCCATGATTGATGGCTGTACACCATTACAGATGTATTTCAGGGTTGTATTTCCAATACTTCGTCCTACAGCTGTAACAGTTGCTATACTTGAGGCAATGTGGGTATGGAATGACTACCTTCTTCCATCACTGGTTTTAAACATCAACCAGTACAAGACAATACCAATTGCTATCCAGTACTTAAAGCAGAGTCACGGTATGATTGACTGGGGTGCAATGATGGCCATGCTCGTGCTTGCAATTCTGCCAATTGTTATTTTCTATATTGCATGTCAGAAGTACATTATAGAGGGTGTACTCGCAGGAGCTGTAAAGGGTTAATATAGCTTACAAGAGGATATAGTTCATGTTATTTAAGCCCCACATTTAGTGAGAAAATATGTGGGGCTTAAATTAATTAGCAGGTTGTATAGTTGTGGATATATGATATAATGAATCAAAATTATATCACATAGATATAATGTAAAAGGATGCATCGTCATCCGGACGGGGAAAACAATGACAATTGTAGATATAGCTAAAGAATCGGGATACTCTGTAACAACTGTATCCCGTGTTTTAAATAACAGGCAGGATGTTTCTCCTGCAGCGAAAGAAATCATAATGAAAATAGTTGAGGCACACAATTTTGTGCCAAATACTAATGCAAAGAGACTAAAGCAGACCATTTCCAGAAACATTTATCTGTTGGTAAAGGGTACTTCAAATATGCTGTTTGCCAACATAGTCGAGGAAATCCAGTCAATAATTGACAGAACCGATTATTCACTGAATATCACATACCTGGATGAGGACAGCAACTTAAGCAGCGTGACTGAACGCATATGCAGGGAACGAAAGCCACTTGGAATCATCTTCCTTGGAGGTAGCAGGGAGGACTTCTCGGAGGATCCATCTTCATTTAAAGTGCCATGTGTTATCGTGACCACATCGGCAGAAAACTGGAGCATGGAGGAGTTGTCATCGGTTTCCGTTGATGATGAGAAAGCCGGGGAAACAATTGTTGACTATCTTATCGACCATGGTCATACAAAGATAGCCGAGATTGGAGCCAATCTGGAGCTTTCACAGACAGCCATTCTGCGACATAATGGATATCTGAACAGCTTAAAAAAGCATGGCATCACACCTGATGAACGTTACTATGAGAGAGCGCGATTCTCATATGACAGCGCATATCGTGCCATGAAAAAGCTTCTGGAAAAGGATATAGAAATCACCGCAGTCTATGCGATTTCCGATGTCATGGCAATCGGTGCCATAAGGGCAATACTTGACAAAGGACTCAGAGTGCCGGAAGATATATCCATCACAGGCTTTGATGGTTCGACACTTGCAGAGTACTACAATCCCAAGATTGTATCTATCAGACAGCCGCACAAGGATATGGCGGCACGCAGCGTGGAGCTTCTTTTTAACATGATAGATTTGCATAAAGGCTCATGTCATGAGATAATACCATTTGAGCTGACAGAGGGCGAGAGTGTTGCCCGGATTAATTAAAGACTATATAATGTTTGTTGTAATCTCACAATAGTTACCAATGAAGGAATTATTTGGGAGCGGTAATTAAGCTTGTTACATTCCGTACACACAATAAACGAGGAGGAATCGCGCATGGAACCGAATAATAAGATGAAGCACACTATAAAGGTCGCATGGGCCAAAGGGTTTTCACAGTTTTTAGCACTAGCAGGAGCAATTCTGCTAGTGTTTGTGTTATTTAAATTTGATGCAATAATGGCACAGATTTTGCGTATAATAAACATACTAATGCCAATTATCATGGGTATTGTACTGGCGTATCTTGTAAATCCGATGGTAGAGTTTTATGACAGAAAGCTAAGTGATTCGCTTGGCAAAGCCATAGAAAAGAAGCGTGGAAAGAGACCATCGATGAGAGGTCTGTCAATACTGATAAGCCTGGCTATAATAGTAGCCGTTATTGTAGTGCTCATCATGATGGTGGTGCCACAGCTTGTAAGCAATATCACAAATGCGGTCAGTCTTTTACCGGATCAGATACAGGACCTTGTGAAAAAAATCACAGAGCTTGCCAAAAACAATGACAAGGCAAAAGAAATAATCACTGAGCTATACAATAACGGCATAAGCTATTTTACCGAATGGGTAAAGAACAATATGCTCGGACAGGTTACCTTTGTGATAAACGGTATTATGGGAATCTTTGGCGCAGCGGTAAACTGCCTCGTTGCATTCATTGTTGCCATCTATGTCCTGCTCAGCAAGGATACCTTCAAGCGCCAGATTAAAAAGCTCGTGAGCGCATTTCTGCCGGAGCGTCATATACAGGTGATATCAAGCATCTTAAAGGAGAGCGACAAGATATTTGGTGGCTTTATCAGTGGCAAAATTATCGATTCACTTATCATCGGAGCTATCTGCTTCGTGTGCTGCCTGATACTGCGCATGCCGTATGTAGCACTCGTGAGTGTGATAGTCGGAGTGACCAATGTCATACCATTCTTTGGACCGTACATCGGAGCTATACCGAGCACGATACTCATTATGCTCGACAGCCCGTCAAAGGGTGTGATATTCCTGATATTTATCATTATTTTGCAGCAGGTGGATGGAAATATTATCGGACCAAAGATACTCGGTGAGTCCACAGGCCTCTCACCTTTCTGGGTGGTGTTTGCAATCTTCCTTGGAAATGGCTTGTTTGGAGTAGTGGGGCTGTTTATCGGAGTACCGACGTGGGGTGTCGTGTACTACCTGATAAAGAGATATGTGAATTATCGTGTGAGGAGGAAAGAATAAACGGCTACAGGTATCAGAGAATATATGAGACGTTTATGAGAATGGAGTAGAATCCGGGTTATTGTGATTAAATATGTGGAAAAAATACTGCAATAACTATATAATGTGTTTATAAGAAAGATTTATTTTGAGTAAGGGGGACGGACGATGCCATTAGTGAAATATAGAACGCACACTATAGATGATATATATGCCCTTCCGGAAGGAAAGCGAGCAGAGCTGATTGATGGACAGATATATGACATGGCGCCGCCGAGTATGATTCATCAGCGAATCAGCTTTGCACTTGCACGTAAAATCGCAGATTATATAGATTCAAATAAAGGCGGTTGTGAAGTATTTCCGGCTCCGTTTGCGGTTTTTCTGAATAATGATGATACCACTTATGTGGAGCCGGATATCAGTGTGATATGCGATAAAAATAAGATAGATGAGCGTGGCTGCAATGGTGCACCGGACTGGATTATAGAGGTGGTTTCGCCTGGCAGCACACGTATGGACTATTTTATTAAGCTGTTCAAATATCGCACGGCAGGTGTCCGTGAGTATTGGATCATCAATCCGATGAAAAAAACAGTTCAGACATATCTGTTTGAGGGCATGGAAGACTCCAATCAGTATGTATTCTCCGATGAGATTCAGGTTGGGATATATGATGGGCTGAAGATAACAGTGGATGAGCTGATGCATTAGTTTAAAGTAATCTTTCAACTATATCGCTGGAATATTTTAAGTAACCCAAAAATTAAGTTATAAATTTTGAAAATAGTACTTGAATACTGGAAAACATGTGTATATAATGTGTGAACGAGGCTTTGAAAAAAGAGCTTGTTCACACATTTTTTTAATGTATTATGAATTGAATTTTGGGGAGGGTATTTACACATGAAGACAGACATGACCAAAGGCAATCCAATGAAAATCATACTGCTGTTCTCGATTCCTGTTCTGATGGGAAATCTGTTTCAGCAGTTTTATAATATGGTTGATACGATTATTGTGGGGCAGTATCTGGGCTCGAAGGCACTTGCGGCAGTTGGCTCGACAGGCTGTATCATGTTTCTGGTGCTGGGCTTTGCAAACGGAATAGCACAGGGCTTCGGAGTTATGGCAAGCCATGCGTTTGGTGCTAAAAACGAAAAGCTTTTGAAGCATTATGTGGCACTGGCTATAATTCTTACAGTTATTGTCTCAGTGGTGCTCACAATTCCTACGGTGCTTGCGTCGAGACAGCTTCTTATCTGGCTGAATACGCCTGATGATATACTTGCCATGGCTGATGCGTACATAAAGGTCATTTTTGCGGGAATTTTCTGTACCATGTCCTACAATGTGGCTTCCGGACTTTTGCGAAGCATCGGAGACAGCAAGACTCCGCTGTACTTTCTGATTTTTTCATCGGTATTGAATATCGTGCTGGACATATTCTTTATCGTGGTGGTGAAGGCAGGCACAGCAGGAGCAGCTTATGCGACAGTTATCTCGCAGGGAATTGCTGCAGTTTTGTCATTTATCGTGATGTTTAAGAAGTATGATTTGCTGCGCACGAGCCGCGAGGATTATTACATGGACTGGAACGGAATCTGGCACATGCTCTCAATCGGTCTGCAGATGGCACTCAACTATTCTATCACTGCTATCGGAACGATGATTTTCCAGGCCGCGGTCAATGTGTTCGGTTCGCAGGTGGTGGCTGCGTTTACTGCCGCATCCAAGGTCAACAACATCGCGACACAGACCATGCCTACACTGGGAACGGCCGCTGCGACTTACTGCGGACAAAATCTCGGTGCAGGCAGATACGACAGAATATTTAAGGGCATGAGGTCATGCTTTTTCATCTGCATAGGCTGCGCAGTTTTAGCGGCAGCGATTAACTGTTTTGTTGGACCGCACATGATAGGCTGGTTTATCACATCGCCTACGGCAACTGACATTGACTATGCTATGAAATATCTGAAAATCGCTAGTGTCTTCATGCTTCCGCTGGCATGGATTTTTGCATACAGAAACGGCCTGCAGGGGCTTAACAAGGGTCTTGTGCCTATGCTCAGCGGTGTGATGGAACTTGTATCGAGATGGATTGCGATACTTGCCCTGTCAAAGCCATTCGGCTACGGTGGTGTGTGCTTTGCTGACCCGGCTGCATGGCTTACAACAGGAATACTGCTTATTGTGACTTACTATGTGTGGGAGAGGGGCACGAAGAAGGTGCAGATATAAATAAAGAAAACACAGTCCATATCTGGTGTTGATATGGACTGGAATAAAATCAGGTCGTAGGCAAATATGACAGGATATTAAAAGTCATGAAGCATGTACTAGCTGGTTGTCTCCCTGCGTATCAGCACAGGCGTTATCTTTTTGTGCGTTGGCGCTAAATCGGGCTCAGGCTTTCTTTGCTTACGGTTATCCATCTGCTTGACGAGTAAATCCATGGCGGTTCTTGCGATTACATCTATCTGCTGGCCAACGGTAGTGATTGGAATTATGGCTTCGTTGGCAATTGGGGAATTGTCGAAACCGACTATCTCATAGCTGTCCGGCAGGCAGCCGTATTTTTGTATGACAAGGTTCAAAAACATGTTGGCATATGTGTCATTTGCCAGGAATACCCCTTTCTTTTTATCAGGATATTTCTCATCTATATTGTTAAAAATCACCTTCATCTGAGAAAATAAATCATTGTATGAGTCGCCGGATACGTTCAGGTTAAGCTCATAGGGAATATTGTGCTCGGCACAGGTGTCCTCAAACGCACGGATTCTGTCGTATGCCGGGATATACTTTGGTACATCTACATTGACATGGATGAGGATATCACATTTGTCACGTATTAAAAGAGAGGTGGCCTGAAGCGCACCCATATAGTTGTCGGAGGTGACGCTGCTTATATGCATGGATTCTCGCTCGATTGCGACAATTGGAATGTGATATGAAGCCAGCTTTTCAGATGAGAGGGTGTGACTTAGCACGATAAGACCCTCTATCTGATAAGCTAAAAGCTCATCAATGTAGTTTTCTTCCTCAGCCGCCCCCTTGTCACTCATAAAGATGAGAAACTTATAGTGATAGTCAGTGTAAGTGGCTAAAAGCTGTGTGAGCATCTCAGAGTAGTAGTGCAGGTAAAGGTTTGGCACTATTATTCCGACAAACTCGCTCTTACCGTTTGCAAGCACCTTTGCGAGCTTATTCTTTTTATAGCCGAGCTCATCAAGCGCACGGGAAATCTTTTCCTGATTCTCTAGTGTAAGAGAGTCTGGATGATTGAAATATCTTGAAATCGTTGTTTTTGAAAAGTGTGTATATTCCGCAATATCTGCAAATGTAACCTGTTTTTTTCCCATGGGATGTCTCCTTATAAAAATTACTTATATTACAAATGTTTATAAACAGTATACAGCGCAATTTACAAAATATCAACAAAAAAGTAACCGGTAACTTTTTTTGAGAAAAGTATTGACACAGCATAAATGATATTGTATTATCAAATTACAAAGTAACCGGTTACTTTACCGGTTACACAAGAGCGTAAATTAAGTAAAAAAGACAAAATGTGAAAAAGAGTGGAGGTCACAGCAAATGAAAGAAAAAAAGCAGTCATTGAAAAGCAAAGTGACATATGTGAAGAAAAACTGGATGTTGTACATATTTTTCCTTATGCCGGCACTTTTACTGACAATTATATTCAAGTATGTTCCGATGGGCGGACTGCTCATAGCATTCAAGGATTACAATGTCATAAAGGGTGTGCTGGGGAGTCCATGGGTCGGGCTTGAATATTTCAAGAGATTTTTATCGTCGCCTGATTTTATGAACTATCTTATGAATACGTTAAAGCTTAGTATTTACGGATTGTTATGGGGATTTCCGGTACCGATTATACTTGCACTGCTTCTGAATCGTATTCGCAAAGAGGGCATCAAGAAAAAGATACAGCTTCTGATTTACGCACCGAATTTTATCTCGGTTATTGTACTTTGTGGTATGGTTCGTATGTTTTTATCACCAATCGGACCAATGAATAAGATACTCGGCATCAGCACAAACTGGATGACAATGCCGGCTACATTCAGGACAATCTACATAGCGAGCGGCATATGGCAGGGCGCCGGCTGGGCTTCAATCATGTACACAGCGGCATTATCCAATGCTAGCAAGGAGCTTGAGGAGGCAGCGAGAATGGATGGCGCAAACATCTTCCAGCAGATGTGGTATGTTGAGCTTCCGGCTATTAAGAATATTATAGTGATACAGTTCATCCTGCAGGCAGGAAATATTATGAGTATCGGTTTCGAGAAAGCCTATGCGTTACAGACAGATATGAACTTACCGGCATCGGAAATCCTTTCTACATATGTGTACAGAATCGGACTTTTGAATGGAGACTATGGTTATTCAACAGCGGTTGGTCTTTTCAACTCGGTAATCAACGTAATATTGCTGATTATAGTCAATGCGGTTGTCAAGAAGCTAAACGATGGTGAAGGAATCTAGGAGGAAAGTGCAATGAAAAAAGATATGAAGACAAAAATCAAATATTCACGGACTGATAAAATTGTTCTTGGAATTGGATATACACTTCTTGGACTGTTTGTGCTTGCAATAATTGTTCCGTTAGTATATGTAGTGCTGGCATCTTTCATGGATCCGACGGTACTTAATAACCAGGGACTGAGCTTCAACATAAAGGACTGGACTATTGATGCATACAGACGAGTTCTGGAAAATGACATGATATGGCGCGGATTTTTCAATTCGTTTTTTTACTCAATAGCGTTTGCGGCAATCTCAGTATTTGTCACAATCCTGGCAGCATATCCTATGTCTAAAAAGGAATTTGTCGGAAGAAGATTTTTCAATGTGATTTTTATTATCACAATGTTTTTTGGAGGAGGAATGATTCCTACATTCATCCTTATAAATCAGCTCCATATGGTAAACACCGTCTGGGCAATCCTCATTCCGGGAGCTTTCAATGTGTGGAATATGATTTTGGCGAGAACCTATTATCAGTCAGTGCCAAATGAGCTTCGTGAGGCATCAGCCATCGACGGAGCAAATGAAATACAGCATTTCTTTAAGATTATGCTTCCGGTTTGTAAGCCGATTATTGCGGTGCTTATGCTTTGGTCATTTGTAGGAATGTGGAACAGCTACTTTGATGCAATGATTTATTTAAATGACGCAAATCTCCAGCCATTACAGCTTGTACTGCGTTCAATTCTCGTGCAGAATACACCTCAGCCGGGCATGATTGCAGATATCCAGAGCACAGCTGAGATGGCTAAGGTTGCAGAGCAGCTCAAGTATGCTACAATTGTTGTATCAAGTTTACCACTTTTGATTATGTATCCATTTTTCCAGAAGTATTTTGATAAAGGAATCATGGTTGGATCTGTTAAGGGCTAACAGAAAGGATGAGTACGGGTATGAAAAAAAGAAGCTTCAAGAAATTAATTACACTTTCGCTTACACTTGCCATGCTGACAGGTGTGGCAGGCTGTGGAAAGCAGCAGAGCTTAAATGCTGAGACAAATCCGGACACACCGGTATCAGATGTGCAGTTTCCTCTTAAGGAGAAGGCAGAGCTGTCATTTATCACAAGTGCACCGGCCACATCCACACAGGATCCTAATGAGAGGACTATCTTCAAGAGAATGGAGGAGCAGACCAACGTGCATATCGACTGGACATGCTTCGTTTCAGATCAGTTCTCTGACAAGAAGAATCTGGCATTGGCGCAGTTTGGTAATCTGCCGGATGGACTGTTTAATGCAGGTATGAGTGATTACGACCTGCTCAGATATGCAAAGCAGGGTATCATTATTCCGGTAGAGAATCTGATAGATAAATATATGCCTAATCTTCAGGCAGTTTTTGAAAAATATCCTGAGTACAGAACCATGTGTACTGCACCGGACGGGCATATATATTCCTTCCCTTGGATAGAGCAGCTTGGCTCAGGAAAAGAAGCTATTCAGGCAATCGGAGATATTCCTTATATCAACAAGAAGTGGCTTGACTATCTGGGACTTGATATACCGACTACCACAGACGAGCTCGAGCAGGTGCTTATCGCATTCAGAGATCATGCAGACGAGCTTGAGAAAGAGTTTGACATTGAGGGCGGTGTCATTCCGATGTCATTTATCATAAACAATGGTGACCAGGATCCAGCCATTCTCATAAACGGCTTTGGTGAGGGGTATGGTGATACAGGTGACCACTTTGCGGTAACAGATGATGGCGAAGTCATCTATACTCCTACACAGGAGGGCTACAAGGAGGGCATTGAGTGGCTTCACAAGCTGGTTACTGAGGATTTGATTGACCCTGAAGCCTTTACCCAGGAGTGGTCAACATATGTAGCAAAGGGTAAAAATCACAGATATGGTCTCTGCTTTACATGGGACATTGCAAATATCGATAACAACACAGATTATGTCATGCTTCCTGCACTCACAGGACCTGACGGAGTCAGAAATATCACCAGACAGAACAACAGTGAGACCAGTGGATTTGACAGAGGCCGATGTGTATTGACATCAAGCTGCCGCGATACGGCTTTGGCCGCGGCATGGATTGACCAGATGTATGCTCCAATCCAGTCACCACAGAATAACTGGGGAACATACGGCGAGAAAGATTCGTTCAACATCTTTGAGATGAGCACAAACGATGAGGGTGGACAGATGTTAAAGCATATGGATCTGGGCAATCAGTCACCGGTTGAGGTGCGTGAGGCGCAGTCTGTAAACGGACCGCTTGCTGTTTTAAACGAGTACTATGATGTTTATGTGACAGAGCCGGCAGATGCAAAGTGGCGTCTTGACAACATGCATGAGACATATCTGGATGATATGAACAGCAAGTATGTTTATCCGAATGTATTTATGAGCATAGATGATACCAACAAGGTGTCACAGTACGACACAGACATCAAGAAATATGCTGAGCAGAAAAAGGCGGACTGGATATTAAACGGCGGCATTGATAAGGAATGGGATTCATACCTTAAGAAACTTGATAAATATGGTTTACAGGATTATCTGAAGATAAAGCAGAAATATTTTGACAGTTATCAGAAATCCCTTGAGAGTACATCAGAGGGCAAATAGGTTACTGTTCATAATTCTGTATTACCGGCAAAACAAACAGAATGGGAGGATTTGCATGAGCAAATTATTGGAAAAAGCAAGAAGCTACGAGGCAAAAAAAATAGCTGCTACAGATAAAGAGAGCAAACCTTTGTTTCATATCAGTGCACCGGCAGGATGGATTAACGATCCAAATGGATTTTCTGTCTATAACGGAAAAATTCATCTGTTTTATCAGTATTATCCATATCTGCGTGAGTGGGGACCTATGCATTGGGGGCATAGTACGACAAACGATATGATTAAATGGGAACAGCTTCCATGTGCGCTGGCACCCGACAATGAATATGATAAAATAGGATGTTTCTCGGGAAGTGCCATTGAGGCAGATGGTAAGCACGTGCTTGTATATACCGGTGTCACAAAGATTAAAATGCTTGACAGCAGCGAGCAGGAGAGACAGAACCAGTGTATCGCCTTCGGTGACGGGATTGACTATGAGAAATATGAGAATAATCCTGTAGTGACAGGTGACATGCTTCCTGAAAACTGCAGCAGAATCGATTTCCGTGACCCGAAAATATGGAAAGAGGATGACACATATTACCTCATAGTCGGAAGCAAGGACTTAAACGATGTGGGACAGGTAGTGCTCTGCTCTTCAAAAAATCTGACCGATTGGCAGTTTGAGACAATCCTTGCGGCAAACAGCACAGGCAAAATAGGTACCATGTGGGAGTGCCCGGATTTCTTTGGGCTGGAAGATAAGCATGTGCTCATCTGTTCGCCACAGAATATGAGGGCAGAAAAGTACGAGTTTCATAACGGACACAACTCTGTATATTTTCTGGGGGATTATGATAAAGAAAATCATGTATTTATCAAGGAAGAGCCGCACACACTCGACTACGGCATGGACTTTTATGCACCACAGACTACACTGCTTCCGGACGGACGCCGCGTGATGATTGCCTGGATGAAGTCGTGGGATGCCTGCGTCATCCCTGATTCGCAGGATTGGCAGGGCATGATGACGCTGCCTAGAGAGCTTGAGATAAAGGACGGCCGTATCTGGCAGAAGCCGGTTAGGGAAATAGAAAATTATCGCGCAAACAAGTGTCATTATACAGATAAAAAAATAGACTGCTACACAACCTTTGAGGGCATAAAGGGCCGCACGCTGGACATGACAGTGGAACTTTCAGGCGAGGAGTACAACAACTTCACTGTTGAAGTGGCATGCAATGATGAGTATAGCACAGAGTTTACCTACAACAGGGTCGCAGGCATTCTTGAGATTGACCGTACATATTGCGGTGTCACAAAGGATGTCGTTTGTGTCAGAAAAATAAAAATAGCAGATACAGACAGAAAGCTAAAGCTTCGTTTCATCATGGACAGACAGTCTATAGAGCTCTTTATCAATGACGGACAGCAGGTTGCAACCACAGCTATCTGTACACCTCTTCAGGCGGACGGAATCTGCTTTAATTGTGACGGAAGGGCTGTTGTGGATATTGAAAAATATGATATTATTTTGTAATATTACAGTGTATTAAAATTATTGGTCTGGTTATTTGCAGAATGATATATTGGATGTTTTAAAAATAAAGAAAGAGGTATAATATGGATGTAGTTGCATTAGGTGAATTACTTATAGATTTTACAGAAAACGGTACAAGTGCGCAGGACAATAAGCTTTTTGAGGCTAATCCGGGTGGAGCTCCATGTAACGTGCTTGCCATGCTTCAAAAGCTCGGTCATCAGACTGCTTTCATCGGAAAAGTGGGACAGGATGCGTTCGGAAGGCTGCTTGTCGACGCGGTAAAGGAGCAGGGCATCGACACAACAGGCGTGCGCTATGACGAAAATGTCCATACTACTCTTGCATTTGTCCAGACCGCAGCAGACGGAGACAGAGATTTCTCATTTTACAGAAATCCGGGAGCAGATATGATGCTGACAGCGGATGAGGTGGATTTATCCCTTGTGAGAAACGCAAAAATTTTCCACTTCGGAAGTCTTTCAATGACAGATAAGACCTGTGAGAAAGCGACAAAGCATGCAATAGCTGCCGCAAAAGAGGCAGGCGCACTGATTTCCTTTGACCCTAATCTGCGCAAGCCTCTCTGGAAGAGCATGGACGATGCAAAAGAGAAGATAAGCTGGGGGTTAAGTCAGTGTGATGTCTTAAAAATATCTGATGATGAGATTGAATTCATGACAGGCGAAAATGACATAAAGACAGGTGTGAAGAAGCTCATAGATGAATATCACATTCCGTTTATCTGTGCCACAATGGGCAAAAACGGAAGTATGGCATTTTTTGACGGACATATCGTGGAGGCAGCTCCTTTTATACGTGATGACACAATCGAGACAACCGGCGCCGGAGATACCTTCTGCGCATGCCTGCTTCACGATGTGTTAGAGCATGGCATTTCTGACAGGAACGATGACGATGTGAAAAAGATGCTCACATTCGCAAATGCAGCAGCTTCGCTTATTACCACGAGAAAGGGCGCACTTCGCGTGATGCCTGAGAAGGGTGAGGTTGAGGCGTTGATTAGGCAGCTATAATTTAATACGATAAAAGAGACTATACTCTTCTTAATCTATGTTTAAAAACGAGATTAAGAAGAGTATATTTGTTTCTTGCAGTGCATACGTGTATTGGCTATAATATCAGATATGAAAAAGTTCTAATAATAAAGAAGGCACAAATCTAAATGAAACAAAAATTATCAGTTGCACCAACACTCAAAAACTACGACAAGAAAAATCTCCCAAAAGACATTCTTGCGGGAATCATCATCATGGCGGTTTCGATTCCTATATCGATGGGCTATGCGCAGATATCCGGGCTCCCGGCGGTATATGGCTTGTATGGCTCGGTATTCCCAATCATATTGTTTGCTCTGTTTTCCACATCACCGCAGTTTATATTCGGTGTGGATGCTGCTCCGGCGGCGCTTGTCGGAGCAGCAGTGCTTGGCATGGGAATAGAGGCAGGAAGCAAAGAGACCATGACGGTTGTACCGGTGTTTACATTTTTTGTGGCACTGTGGCTTTTGGCATTTTACTTCATGAATGCCGGAAAGCTGGTGAACTACATATCTGCGCCGGTTATGGGCGGATTTATCACAGGCATATGTACTACAATCATACTGATGCAGGTGCCAAAGCTCATGGGCTCTGCGGCAGGAACCGGAGAGCTTTTTGAACTGTCTGAGCATATATGGGAGGCTTTACATCACATAAATGCAGCCGCACTTGTCATGGGGATTGTAGCGCTTGCCATTTTGGTTGTGAGTAAGAGGCTTGTTCCAAAGTTTCCTATGGCGGTTGTGCTCATGGTAACAGGCGCACTTTTTACATATTTTGGACCGGTAAAGGAGTGGGGAGTGCCGACTCTTTCAGCAGTTGAGCCCGGCATGCCACGGTGGTATATACCGGATTTCGAGGCAGTTTTTTCAGTTCAAAAGGCCTCAGAGGTAATAGTTTTAAGTCTTTCGGTTGCTGTTGTCATCATGGCAGAGACACTTCTGGCAGAAAACAATTTCGCACAGAAAAACGGATACAGAATAGATGATAACACGGAGCTTTTGGCATTTTCCATAGGAAATATGGCTGCGGCTTTTACGGGCTGCTGTCCGATAAACGGTTCAGTGTCACGAACTGCGATGAGCGAGCAGTACGAGGGTAAGACACAGCTCACAGGGCTTGTTGCAGGCGTTTCCATGATAGCAGTGCTTCTTTTTTGCACAGGCTTTATAGGATATCTGCCGGTTCCGGTGCTCACGGCGATTGTCATATCAGCGCTCATGGGTGCCACGGAGTTTCATCTGGCAAAGAGACTGTGGAAGGTCAGCAGGACAGAATTTTTCATATTTGTTGGTGCTTTTTTCGGAGTACTTATTCTGGGTACGATAAACGGAGTTTTGATAGGAATCATTTTGTCTTTTGCCGAGATGATAATCAGAAGCGCAAAGCCGGCCACCTGCTTTCTCGGTGTGCAGCCGGGGCACAGTCATTTCCGCGATATCAGGGAGAGCACAAACATCCACGAGATTGACGGTGTGATTATTTACAGATTTTCGAGCAGCCTGTTTTTTGCAAATGCAAAGGTACTTGTGCGCGATATTGAGGACCACCTAAAGCCTGATACAAAAGCTGTCATAATCGATGCCGGAGCTATCGGAAGTATTGATATCACAGGAGCTGACAGCATAGAGTCACTTTACCGCTCACTGAAACAAAAAGGTGTAAAGCTATACATAACAGAGCACATTGCAGAGCTCAACGAGCAACTCAGGAAGCTGGGCTTAGGCTATTTAATTGAGCAGGGCTGTGTCAGAAGGACAATACATATTGCGCTAAAGGATATGGGAATAAACAGACCTTATCCGCTTGAGGGTGGCGTGGATAACGAGGAGCGCAGTGCCTCAAGAAAGCGTGCTGACAACAGAGTGCAGGAGTTTGTCTGGGCGTTTGGCGTCGAGAGTGAGGAGCAGATTGAAAAGCAGATAAAGCTTCAGATAGAACAGCTCAAAAAGACAAAGGATATAGAGGAAATCATGCATGGTCGCTGGGCGCATATGGATGAGTTTGACCAGGATGAGTGGCTGGAGCATTTGGAGGAGCATCTGAAAGAAATCGTCAACATATCAGGAAAGGATGTGCACACGCTTGCGGCAGATATCGAGATGCACCGTCGCGAGGTGCATGAGCGTATAGCAAGAGAGCATCCGGAGCTTGCAGAGCGGTTTGCACAGAGGAGACACCTGCTTGATAAGCATATGAAGGAGAGAAGGCCTGAGGTCTACAGGATAATCGAGCAGCTAAGGGAGGACAACAAGCATAAATGAACATAAATCAGACACTCAAACAATACTTTGGCTACGACAGTCTTCGAACAGGGCAAAAGGAGCTCATAAACGGCATACTTGAAGGGCGTGATGTGCTCGGAATCATGCCGACAGGCGCAGGAAAATCGCTGTGCTACCAGCTTCCGGCGCTTATACTTAAAGGAATTACGCTTGTCATTTCACCACTTATCTCACTTATGTCTGACCAGGTAAAGGCTTTAAACCAGGCGGGAGTGCATGCCGCCTATATCAACAGCTCACTGACTGAAAACCAGATAAGGATGGCACTTTCATATGCCTCACAGGGGCGCTACAAGATAATCTATGTCGCTCCGGAGCGCCTGAACACGCCGCGTTTTCTGGATTTCGCCTGCAACGCGGACATATCAATGCTGACCGTCGATGAGGCACACTGTATATCGCAGTGGGGACAGGATTTCAGGCCGAGCTATCTGGAAATAGCCGGATTTTTAGCGAGACTTCCAAGGCAACCTATAGTGAGCGCATTTACTGCGACTGCCACAGAGCGCGTGAAAAATGATATAGTGGCTTCACTTGGACTTAACAATCCGGTTACTATGGTAACCGGGTTTGACAGACCTAACCTGTTTTTTAGGGTTGTCACAAGAAAGGGCGGCAGACAGAAGGACAACAGCATCATCAATTATGTGAAAAAGCATGAGGATGAAAGTGGAATAATATACTGCGCAACAAAAAAGAATGTGGATAACCTATATGCGCTTTTGAATGAGCATGGCATTCTCGCAGGACGTTACCACGCAGGACTTTCCAACGAGGAGCGCAAGCAGAATCAGGAGGATTTTACATACGACAGAATCCGTGTGATGGTTGCCACAAACGCATTTGGAATGGGAATTGACAAGTCAAATGTGAGATATGTGCTGCATTACAACATGCCGCAGAGTCTCGAGTATTACTATCAGGAGGCCGGAAGAGCGGGCCGAGACGGGGAGGAAGCGGAATGTGTGCTGTTTTTCTCAAAGCAGGATATCATGATAAACAAGTTTCTTTTGCAGAATAAGGCTTCATCGGGCGATGGGGCATCTGACATGCAAAAGACGGCGAATGACCAGAGAAAGCTGCAGCAGATGATAAATTACTGTGAGACGGACAAATGCCTGAGAGAGTTTATACTTTCATATTTCGGAGACACAACACCCTGCATCTGCAACAAATGCAGCAACTGTGTGGTTGTGGAGGATGAAGAGGAGGAGACATACGTTGAAACCGGCAAAAAGCGCAAAAAGGCAGCACAGCTTGCAGGACTTAACGAGCTTGGTGTTGCGCTGTTTGAAAAGCTGCGCAGTGTGCGTACAGAGCTTGCTGCAGAAAAATCTGTTCCGCCGTATATCATATGCTCCGACAAGACCTTAAAGGATATGTGCGCGCAGCTGCCGCGGGATAAGGAGCAGCTTGCCGATGTGTACGGAATGGGCGAGCAGAAGATACAAAACTACGGTGAAGCATTTGTGACAGCGGTAAATTCATTTGTTGCGGAAAACCCGAACCCATCGGGCAGCACGTCCGGCGAAAAGCCACAGACTGTTTTAAGCGATGAGGAGGTTGCTGAAACCGGCAGCACGAGAAAAAAGAAGCTTCCGTTTTATATCGAGCCTCAAAAGCTTGACGAGGTAGAGCTCACCGACAAATGCAGGCTTACAGAGCTTACGAACAAAATAAATGAGCTGTGCCCTGCGGATAAGGAGCACAAAAAGCTTGCAGCATCGTTTATAAACGAGCTTCTCATTGCAGAGGGCTATCTGGAGGAAATTACAGAAGGCGAAAACAAGATAAAGCGTGTCACTGAAAAGGGACAAAGCGTAGGAATAGAGGAGGAAGAGCGCAAGGCAAAATTTGGTGGAAGCTATTACGCTATCACCCACTCGAAGCAGAGCCAGCAGGTGATAATAGAAATGCTGAAAAACCACTATAGTGGCATTAAGCCACAGGGATAAATGGACTTTAGATAAACTGGATATATAAATTTATATAAAATTGGATATATACTTGATGCCACATAAGAGTATTATATACTTTAATCGTAACTATTAAAAACTACTGAGAAAAAACTGATGCATCATGCTTAGATGTAAGCAGCAGATTTTGAATAGTTACACATAATCAAATGGAGGCATTTTATGAGAAACGAAAAAGTTCAAAAACTCACACTTACAGCACTTATGGCAGCTTTATCATATGTCATATTCACATTTTTACAGATTAAGGTCACATTACCGGGCGGCAGCGCCACATCCTTTCACCTGGGCAACGCGGTCGTAGTACTTGCAGCTTTGCTCTTAGGCGGAGTATACGGAGGAATCGGTGGAGCAATCGGAATGACAATCGGCGATTTACTTGACCCGATATATATCACCGGAGCGCCAAAGACATTTTTCCTCAAGCTTATGATTGGTATTATCACAGGTCTTGTAGCACACAAGCTTGGAAAGATTACATATTCAACCGACAGAAAGCATGTATTTAAATGGACAGTCCTTGCAGCATGTGCAGGAATGCTATTCAACTTTATTTTTGACCCGATAATAAGCTATTTCTACGATATGCTTATCCTCGGAAAGCCAATGGCACAGCTCAAAATCGCATGGAGCGTGACTACAACAGGCGTCAATGCAGTAATATCAGTGATTGCCGCAACAATCGTGTATATGGCACTGCGACCGGTGCTCATCAAGGCAAATCTGTTTTTTAAGATTGGCAAAGAAAAATAATAGTTATATAATTTCATAAAAATAAAATCCACATACATCATATGATGAAATCACGAAAAGATGTATGTGGATTTTTTCTTTTAATAATGCCATATAATCCATCCTATAAGTGTGAACAAATAGAGATATTAATTATGTGATTTTACAGCGGCGGCAAATGCACGTATTTTGTCCGGATTCTTGCCCGCTCCGTCATCATTTTCCACACCTGAGGACACATCGACTCCGTCAGGATGCACGGCTTCAATTGCCATTCGCACATTGTCCGGATTTAAGCCACCTGCAAGCAGCAGCAGTTTTTCATCGCGAGGAATATTGTCAACCAGTCTCCAGTCAAAGGTTTTTCCACTGCCTGGCTCGATGGCATCAAATACATAGCCTGCGATACGCGAATCATTGTGATACTTTTCATAGCTGTTCATATCAGAGACATTGAAGGCTTTGAGAATCGGGATATGTATCACATTTTGTGGATTGCCAGAGTTGCAGGTTTCCATATGGGATGTGTGATCTGTAGAATCAGGGTCTGTTTTGTATAATGACTCTGTCTGTGGAATTTCCCCATGTATCTGGACATAGTCAAAGCCTGCAGCCTCAATCTGCCTTATCTGCTCTATGGATGGCGAAACGACGACCGCAACTTTTTTGATGGAAGCATCAAGGGCCGCCATAATTTCTTTAGCCTGTTCAATAGATATATTTCTCTTACTCTTTGGAAAAAATAACACCATTCCCGCGAAATCAACGTGATTTTCGTTGAGATACCGGGCTTCAGCAGGTGAAGTCAGACCGCAGATTTTTACTTTGGTGTTGAAATTTGTATTTAAATTTATATTTTTATCTCTATTATTATATATATTCTGTGTATTCATATCCTAAGAATAGCATTGTTGCAGGTTAATCGCAAGTGGATATATGTTAAATTATAGAGCATTGCTCGCAAGTGGATGTACGTTAAATTATTGAGCATTGCTCGCAAGTCGCGGGTACCATGGCACACACACTATCCCACGTTCGCTACGCTACGCAGCTAAGAGACTGTACGAATTGTGCCCAAGGTTTTCTTAACCTGACGAAACCGTCGAAACTCGCCATCCATGGCTCGATTTCTCCTTGCCTCGGAGTCCATGCCTCGGCATTTCTGCGTTGCATAGCACAATTCTACAGTCTCTAAGCAGCTCCGCTATTCGCTTTCGAGGAATAGTGTGTGCACCATGGTACCCGCGGCTTGCGAACAGATGTCGCACTACAGACAACGGTTAATACGGATTGCATGCGCAAAAATGAGATGTTATAATGCAGTTAATAATATAGTAACAAAACAGGAGATAACAATTATGTCAACAGAAGAGATTAAAGAATATATTGGAACACAGCTCAAAGCACTCACATCAATAGCAAGCCCTACAGGCTTCACAAAAAATGCCACAGACTATCTGATGAAACAGCTTGAGGCTATGGGATATGCTCCGCAGCTTTCAAATAAAGGAAATGTCAGCGTAGAAATAGGTGGAGAGGGCTCGCCTCTGGTATTGGCTGCACATGTGGACACACTTGGAGCCATGGTACGCTCAATAAAGGATAACGGACGTCTGCGCCCGACCACCATCGGCGGTCATCAGTGGAGCACAGCGGATGGAGAGAACTGCATGGTTTTTACACGTGATGACAGAATGTACACAGGCGTGGTGCTAAATACAGAGCCATCGGCACATGTGGCAGATGAAAAGGTTGAGACGAAGGAAGAAAACATGGAAATCCTGCTCGATGAAAATGTAAATGACAAACAGGGTGTGGCGGCGCTAGGCATCCAGACAGGCGACATCATAGCCATGGATCCGCGCACAGTCATCACAGAGAGTGGCTATATCAAGAGCCGTTTCCTCGATGACAAGCTGTCAGCGGCCATTCTGCTTGGTGTGGCACATGCGCTAAAGAAGGAGAGCTGGAGGCTGAATCGCAAGGTTACACTGCTCTTTACGGTTTATGAGGAGGTAGGTCACGGCGGAAGCTTCGTACCGGAGGATACAGAGGAGATGATTTCCGTAGACATGGGCTGCGTTGGAGCAGACCTCGGCTGTACGGAGCATATGGTTTCAATCTGTGCAAAGGACTCAGGCGGACCTTACAACTACGAGCTTGTCACAGAGCTTTCAAATCTGGCAAAGAGCGAGGGGCTTGACTATGCAATCGATGTTTATCCGCACTACGGCTCTGATGTTGAGGCTACACTGCACAGCGGATATGATATCCGTCATGGGCTTATCGGTGCAGGAGTTTATGCATCGCATAACTATGAGCGCTCACATATGGATGGCGTGGAGAATACTTATAAGCTTTTGAAAAAATATATTACAAAATAGTATCATTGTGATACATTATTTCATGTATTCAAACAAAGTAGCAGAGAGGTAAATACACCATGAATTTAAAAAAAGTTCATCATATTGCCATTATTGGGAGTGACTATGAGAAATCAAAGCACTTTTATGTGGATCTGTTAGGTTTTTCTATTATTCGAGAAAATTACAGACCAGAACGTGATGATTATAAAATTGATCTTCAACTCGATGATATAGAATTAGAACTTTTTATCATTAAAAATTGTCCAAAGCGTCCAAGTTATCCAGAGGCTTATGGTCTCCGGCATCTTGCCTTTGCTGTAGACTCGGTCGATGATACTGTAAGAGAATTGAATAAAAGGGGCATCATAACTGAGCCGATTAGACTCGATACTTACACAGGTAAAAGAATGACATTCTTTCATGACCCGGACGATCTACCCTTGGAAATTCACGAATAAAGAATAACAATTCGAAAGTTACGGAGGAAACATAATGGAATACAGAAAATTTGATAATATAATAATAGCGAGAATTGACAAAGGGGAGGAGATTTTGGAGCAACTGAAAGCAATTGCCATAACTGAGAATATAAAGCTTGCCAGTATTAATGCTCTTGGAGCTATCAATGATTTCACAGTCGGAGTATACAAGACAGATGAGAAGAAATATTACTCAAACAGTTTTAAGGGATATTATGAAATTACATCGCTGACAGGTACAATCAATACAATGGATGGAGAATATTATGCACATCTTCATTTGAGTGCCGGTAATGAAAAAGGTGAAGTGTTTGGAGGACATCTGAACAGAGCTGTTGTGAGTGCAACTTGCGAGCTTGTGATTACAGTAATTGATGGAAAAGTTGACAGAGTTTATGATGAAGAAACAGGACTTAATGTATTCAATTTCTGAACACTTTTTGGTTTTTCATAATAGTATCTACAATTGTTGTTATTTTTATTTGTGGTCGATATTATTTTTCAATCCAGACATACAGGCAGGAGGTTGCTGACCATTTTAATGAACTGGATGAAGATAACAGAAGACTTGTTGTCAGGGGAGACATCAAACAGTGGAATCAAATGTTGGCAGAGACAGCACATAATGCAGGAGTTATTACGAATGAGGAATTTGTGATTTTTCAAAATGCCGGATATATGGGACTATATGGTGGATTAGATGTTGAAGGTATTTTGGCAGCAGTTTATCAGAGTGTGTTTGGTGGAGATGTATATCCGTCATTAGAGGAAAAAGTAGCTAATTTATTATTTAATGAAATTGACAGATCAAAATTTGCAGATTGGAGAATTATGAGAGCAGAAGAATTGTGGAAAACATATTGCGAGAAAGAGAAGATAGATATAGATACACCTTATGAAGCGTGGAGATTTGGAGATGCTCCGGATAGACTGGCAGACCTTGTATTAAAGGGAATCAAGACTGCAACTGCATCCGGATATGATTTGTATTTTATGGAAGGAGAAGAGGAGCAATTACCACAGCCGGGTGACTATAATGTTATTTTGGATGCAAAGGATGAGGCCGTTTGTGTTATTCAAACCACTAAGACTACAGTGGTTCCATTTGATGAAGTCTCAGAGGAACACGCTTACAAGGAAGGGGAAGGAGACCGAAGTCTTGCATATTGGAGAGCGGTTCATGAAGAATTCTTTACAAAAGAATTTGAAGAAACTAAAAATGAATTCAATGGACAAACAAGGATTCTTTGTGAGGAGTTTCAAGTGGTTTACAAGGCAATGGATATAAATTGAATTTCTAATACGTGAATTTATGACTTTTGGTTTATAGAATTAAGAAAATCGGGATTCAACAGGACAAATGAAAGAGGAATAATGTTATGGATGAAACTCCGGACTCCTGAAAATCTTACATTATGTAATCATCGATTAAAAGAAATAGCAGAAAAATACGGTTGTCGTTATCTTGATTGTAATGAAGCCCTTGTTGATGAACATGGTGAACAGAAATCGGAGTATGCCATTGATGGTGTACATATGTATGCAAATGGATATTTGAATGTTTTTAAGTCTTTAAAGCCTTATTTGTAATGCATGAAAGAGTTTTATTAGTGGAGCAAAAAGTAAATGAATAGAAATTTGTGGAGAGTCACCGTTATGATTAGAGAATTACAAAAGGATGATATAAATAAGGTTGCAGATATATGGTTGGATACAAATATAAAGGCACATAATTTTATCCCAGCCGAATATTGGAAAAGCAACTTCAAATCAGTAAAAGAAGCACTGTCACAAGCAGAGGTTTATGTGTATGAGTATGCTACAGAAATACAGGGCTTTATAGGGTTAAATGATGAGTATGTTGAGGGCATTTTTGTTTCAGGTGCAATGCAATCGCAGGGTATAGGTAAAATTCTGCTGAATTATGCCAAGGATAAAAAGAATAAGTTGCTCTTGAACGTATACCAAAAGAACGCACGGGCAATATCTTTTTATAAGAGAGAAGGATTTGAGATTCAGCATAGTGGCTTAGATGAGGCTACCGGAGAAAAAGAATATGTAATGACATGGCAACAGAAATAGAAATTCTTATTTAATGAAATTGACAGATCGGAATTTGATAAGGAGTGAAAAGAAAAGTGTGTGAGGAATGTTACTCTGATGAAAATAAAATAACGCCTTTACTAAATCCGTTGGACTGTTTGGAGAACCACACTCAATATATTTGTGGAACTTGTGGACGGTGCATTTGTATCGAGCATGACCCAAATAGAGGATTGCAACGATGGAATTTTCCTTTTAAGTCATTGGATATTGCAAAACTATATTTGCGAACAGCGGACTATACAACGAAAAGTGCGTGTGGTATTTATGAGATAGAGAACAATAAAGGAAGATTATCTTATAAAATATTTCCAGGAAATGATGAGTTAAATCTATTTTTGAAAAAGAATAAAGACAAGAAATGCAGGCAAATGATGCCTGTGTTTAGTGCTGGAAAGTATAAAGAATATCCACACACAGAAGTACGAAAATTGACGCCTGATGAAATAAAACAATATATGAGTGAACGCTAAATTTCAGTCTTGGTGTTTAGGAGATTACAAAATGAAAAAGCTTTTTGATGTACCAGATTCATATAAAGAACACATAACTAAGTTTGATAGTAGTGATGGCTTTTTAGCGTTGGGGATAATAGTAACATATTTTGTTGTTATGACTATTTCTGGTATAATTGTACAATATATTTCTCAATTGCAAATCACTATTATAGGTGGAGGAATCAATGTGTTTTTTGTGGTTTTGGTTCTTTTATGTCTTAAAATGAGACATCAGGGAATTGAAACAATAGGGTTAAAAGAAGGAAATATTAGATTATCTTTTGTCTTGGGCGGCACATTGGCAGCAATCCTTTTCTTTTGTAATTGCTTATCAAATGTATTGTTTGAGCACCAATCTTTTATTGATTTTGCAGATATACTGATATATTTTGTCTATTTTTTTACTGTCGGACTAGTTGAAGAGGTATTATTTCGAGGATATCTTCAGACTAGATTGCATTCTCTTTTAAAACATATCTTGTTGGACGTGCTTGTAACAGGAGTACTGTTTGTATTGATGCATTTTCCGTTCAGAATGGTTGCTTATGACATGTCATTTTGGGAGATCATATCAAATGTAAGATATATAGCAGATTTGTTTATAACACATCTTATCTTGTCTTATATTAGAATCAAATCTGATAGCTTATATGGTGCAATCCTCCCACATTGGGTTTCGGATTTTGCCTATAGAATTGTTACACATATATAGAAAGTTAAATTGTAAATGTAACAGGAATAGTGATTAAAAAACGGAGAGATGAATTTGAATTTGGAGAAGAACAAATGGAATATATAAACTATATTAAATTAATGAAGAGACAAATAAAAACTTTAGACAGTAGAGAGCGGGCTTATCAAGACAATGTTATTCGACCTTTTTTGCAATCAGTTTTTGGTGATTTGGATATAGAACCAGTGGATATTAAGATTAATTCTGAAATACACCAATATGAACAATATTGTGGAACATATGAAAAGAAGTATAAAGATAAAAAACTAACAATGAGATAATAAAACTTCTTCCTGCTACACCTGATTTATGCATAACTGATGAATGGCACTGGAACAATTTGGAAGTCCCAGTTAATTATAGAGGAGTTGTAGAAATTAAATCACCTATACTGGATTATATAACAGGATTTGACCCTTCTGAATATAAGTGTTTAACTGAAATTAAACGACATTTAAAAGCAAAGAATAATGCAAAGGTTATTCTTACAGATGGTGTAACATGGGTTTTTTATAATAAAGAAAGTGGTTTGGAACCTATTATTAAACCAATATGTTTAGGCGAGTTAAAATATAGATATTCTGTTTCAAAAAATAACAGGCGTATTCTTGCAAGAACAAAAGGTAGAAAACCTATTATAGATGATATAATTTTTCAAGAAGATGAAGATGAGTTTATTAGACTGAAAGAAGAGTTAAAAAATTTTATTACACCGATGTGAAAATTCCAGTTGTATGTATGATAAATCTAAACAGTATTTTAGCAACATATCCAGAGTGGGGGCAGAAAGTGCCCCCACTTTCACCATTTTGGGGCGAAAAGCACCATCAAATATAATAAATAAAGGATCAAGGGAAAAATCCCTTGCAAGAAAAGTAGCGTGGCGAAGACGATGAAGTAATGAAAAATAGTGAAAAAATAGTGTAATTTTAGTGAAAAAACAATTCGCAAAACGATATAATATATGGATGATATTCCGGACGAGAAAATCCTCCTCATCCGGAAATTTGGATTAATTATTTTTTGAGAATGATGGTATTGTATTCTAAAAAAGTATACGAATTATCAAAAGAAAAGGTATTCATAGCCTTTCTGTTAAAAAAGCGATTATTAATAGATGTACAAAGACATATGATAAAGAAAATAAGAAACCAGTAGTCCATTAGTATCTTTCCCGTGTAAAGGATTGGCTTTGTTTGATTGATGCCCACATCGTGGGTGAACTCTTTTTCCTTTTTCATAATAGTATCATTATGGTATAATAGAGACATCAAAATCGGGAATTTGCAAAGGAGAACTTGATGAAAAAGATATTAGTGACAGGCGGAACAACTTTTGTAAGTAAATATGTGGCAGAATATTTTGTGAATGTAGGTTATGAAGTATTTGTGCTTAACAGAAATTCTAAGCCACAAGTTCATGGAGTAAAACTCATTGAAGCTGATAGGCATAATTTGGGTGGTGTATTGAAGGATACATTCTTTGATGTTGTAGCGGATATAACAGCTTATAATGATAACGATATAATTGATTTTGTTAAGGAATTGGGTTCTTTTGATCAGTATATTATGATTAGTTCAAGTGCTGTTTATCCAGAGTATGGTGTTCAGCCATTTCTGGAAGAATCAGAGAAATCCGAAAATAAGTTTTGGGGTGCATATGGAACTGATAAAATAGCAGCTGAAAAGGCATTGCTTGAAAGAGTGAAAGATGCATATATATTAAGACCGCCTTATTTATATGGACCAATGAATAATGTGTACAGAGAGGCTTTTGTATTTGATTGCGCCTTGGCGGACAGAAAATTCTATTTACCTCAAGATGGCGGTATGAAATTACAATTTTTTCATGTGAAAGATTTATGCAGGTTGATGGAGGTAATAATTAAAGAAAAGCCTGAAGAACATATTTTAAATGTTGGTAATGTTGAAACAGTTTCTATTAAAGATTGGGTAACAAAATGCTATGAAAGCTTAGGAAAAATACCGGAATTTGTAAATGTTTATGAGGAAATTGAACAGAGAAATTATTTTAGTTTTTACAACTATGAGTACTATTTGGATGTGTCACGTCAAAGCAAAATATATCCAGAAACCATATCATTAGAAGACGGATTGAGAGATAGTGTTAAATGGTATTTGGAACATAGAACAGAGGTAAATAAGAAACCATATTTTGAATATATAAATGAAAATTTAATGAAGGGTTAATTGGAAAAGTCATTGTTGTAAAGAACATGATAACATTCAGTTTGACGAGGAGGTGCTTTACATGAAAAAAGTATATCAAGGATTATCGGTGTGATAATGCTGATTGTAGCTGTTGCATTTATAATATTTGCATTGAACCATCCAGAAAAGAGTTTTCCTTGGAACAATACAATTACGTGGTTACTGTATGGTGTATATTTTCTTGTGACAGTAGTGCTACTTATTGCTCCTAAAATGAAGAAGTGAGAAATTCCCGTTTATCGGGAAGTTGCAGAGAATAAAAAATCGGAATTATAGGAGGTGTATCTATATGAAATTAGCAGATTTAGCAACAGGTTCTGATGTGATAGTGTGGATTGTCTTTGGGATATTTGCTGTAATTTCTATAATTTTACTTTCTGGACATGGAAGTTGGTTGATTTCTGGATATAATACAGCTTCAAAAGAAGAAAAGGAAAAATATGATGAAAAGAAGTTATGCAGGACAATGGGAATTGGAATGTCTATTATCGCAATTCTTGCATTAATTATGGGTTTGTTGGAAAATAGTTTACCTGCATCTTTTGTATATATTGCATTGGGGATTATTTTGGTTGATGTTGTGGTAATTATCATTTTAGGAAACACGCTATGCAGAAAGTAACAACTTCCAGATTATGTAATCGCAAAAATCGAAAATGGACAAGGAGGTGGCTATGCATATTAAATTGAAATATGGAAATACGAATACATTCTTTATTCGAGGAATGAGTGGAGATTTAGAGCCTATCGAATATCTTGCTGCTTATGAACAAAATGATAGGCTAAAATATGATTGGGAACTTGTTATGCATTATGCTCCTAAAAAAATTTATTATGCCCACGCAAATGAAAAAATACTGTGATTGACAATTCGGAAGTTGTAAAGATAATAGAAATTAGGCTATGCAGTAATGTGTAGCCTTTTTGAGTATTAATACATTGACATATATCTATGTATATGATATAACATAGACAAATATCTATGTGAGGTGAATAATTATGAATGCTGAAAAAGTTGCATTGATTTGCAAAGCACTTGGAGATACAAACAGGTTGGAGATAGTTCAGATGCTGTCCGATGGCGATAAATGTGGCTGTAAGATATTAGAAAAGTTTGAAATTACACAGCCTACACTATCACATCATATGAAAATACTTACAGCATGTGGTCTTGTGAATGATCGAAAAGAAGGAAAATGGCATCATTATTCTTTGAACTGTGAAACACTGATGAATTACAAGCATTTTATAGAATGCCTTACCTGTGTTGAATGCAGGGAAAAAGTTTGCTGAAATAAATTTAAGGAGATTACAATGACGATACAGGATAAAGCAGAACTTATAATTAAAGATATTAAATTAGAGAAAGGAACGAATCCAATTCAAATTTTTAAGAAAATTGCACAGAAAGAATATGTTAGTATGCATGGTCCTGAACATCATATATTAGATGGAGCAAGTTTGCTTGTAGCATATAAAAATGCTGGAGGAAACATTGATATTGAAAATGCTCTTGAAAAACTAATGTCAGAAGGTCTGAGAATGCCTGAGGCAATGTGTGGATTATGGGGAATATGAATATATGCGGTGTGAGTATTCTAAGAGGAATGAACAGTGTATAAGGGAAAGGTGTCCATATTATGAGTAAAAAGAAAATAGCATTTATATGTGTTCATAATTCATGTAGAAGTCAGATTGCGGAGGCTCTCGGAAAATATTTGGCATCAGATGTATTTGAAAGTTATTCCGCAGGAACAGAACACAAAATTATGCCAAAGCCTAATTGTTTTGCTTGCATTATATTTTATTGTTAAGTGTGCTGTCAAAAAAGGAATAGAAGAAGCCTATATGGATATTACGTGGAAAGTCACTGCCGAAGATATTGAGGCAGAAAAAATATGTAATAAATTTGGGCTTAACGAAGATGTGTATATTTATTGTGCGTATGGAGAATCTATCTCCATCAAATCTATTGAAATCTCCATCATTTAGCATTAAAATGATGGAGATAAATTCAAAATGAAGGAGATTTCAATGAGAAATTTTGATTATATTACAAATCCTGCGAAGTTGCTGACACCTGAAATTGTTCAGATGGTTGGCAGTATTCATGAGCATAAAGGTAAACAGGAATTATTTCTGGAAGCAAACATAGACGAACTGAAAACACTTCTGGAAGTTGCTTTAATTCAAAGTACGGGAGCATCTAACCGAATTGAAGGTATATTTACAAGTGATAAACGTTTGGAAGAACTGGTAAGTCAGAAAGCAGAGCCACGTAATCGGTCTGAACAGGAAATTGCCGGCTACCGTGAAGTGCTGGCTACGATTCACGAAAGTTATGAATATATCATTCCAAGACCAAACATTATTTTACAGTTACATCGTGATTTATATTCTTATTCCCAAGGAAACACCGGTGGTACCTATAAGAATTCAGACAATGTAATTGCAGAAACCGATGCCGAGGGACACCAGAAAGCTCGTTTTATTCCAGTTCCAGCTTTTCAGACTGCAGAAGCAATAGACGAACTTTGCGTTCGTTTCCTTGAAGCATGGGAAGCAAATCTTATTGATAAACTGATTTTAATCCCCATGTTCATTCTGGATTTTTTGTGTATTCATCCTTTCAATGATGGAAATGGTAGAATGAGCCGTCTGTTGACTTTATTGTTGTTCTATAAGGCTGGATATATCGTTGGAAAGTATGTCAGCATGGAAATGCTGATTGAAAAAACGAAAGAAACATATTATGAAGCTCTTCAAGCAAGTTCTGTCGGTTGGCATGAGGGTGAAAACAGTTATGAGCCCTTTGTTAAGTATTATTTAGGTATTATGCTGAAAGCATACAATGAATTTGAAAGCCGTGTAGAACATTTGAAGTACCATAATCTTTCCAAGCCGGATAGAATTAAGGCGGTGATTGATAATAAGGTCGGTAAGATAACGAAGAAGGAAATTATGGAACTATGCCCTGACATAAGTAAGGTTACCGTGGAAAGAACACTGACGGATTTAGTTAAGAGTGGGTATATCGCAAAGGTCGGTGCAGGTCCATCCACCGGTTATGTCCGTATTTAAAAAAATATTTTCAGATTTCCATAATAATATTATTACTACTTTGAATTTTTATACGGATTTGTCTTTGAACACATTGGAAATTATACATATATACCGTTTTATGCAGCGTCTCTTGTTACGATTGTAATAGGCTTACAGTCTTTTAGCATTTCAATCAGTTCACCATGTCACTTTTATTTTGTGTTATACTGTTTTATATAATTTTTTTGCCCTTGTATTTTCCCTTATCAGAGTTCGTAAACGCTGGTGGGACGATATAACACAAGGGAAACAATAAGGCAAATATCTTATAACGATAACGAAAGGACTATAATTCATGAGTAGAATACTTTTGTTGGAAGATGACACAATGATTGCTTCGGGGATTCTGTATGCACTTGAGACAGAAGGGTATGAAACAAATCATGCCACATGTATAAAAGATGCCGGAAGTTTAATTGAACATTATAATTTTGACCTGGCAATTATAGATATGCAGCTTCCGGATGGAACTGGATTTGATGTAAGTGAGATATGCAAAAATAATGCGACATCTGTGATTTTCCTGACAGTTGTGGATGATGAAAATACAATTGTGAGGGCATTTGATGAAGGAGCACAGGATTATATTGTAAAGCCTTTCAGAATTCGAGAACTTTTGGCGAGAGTTCGGCGCATTTTATCTGCCAATATCAAAAATGGAGAGAAAGATAACATAATCTATATGGGTCATGCAGCCATCCATACAGATGAGGCAAAGGTTTATGTAAATGATAAAATCATAGAACTTACAGCATTGGAATATCGGTTACTGCTTATTTTTGCGAGTAATAAAGGAATCCTTTTGACAAGGCAGCAGATTCTTGACAAAATATGGGACGCAGACGGCAACTTTGTTGAGGACAATACACTTACCGTCTATGTGAAACGGTTGAGGGAGAAGCTTGGAGAGGCAATACATATTGAGACTGTGAGGGGAATGGGATATCGTGTGGATTAAGAAAAAAGATATAGAACAGTTGTCGGAGTTTGTGAAAGGCTATGGTTCCGGCGAGAAACTGGATATCCGAGAGAATAAGGAAGGCTCTTTTAACATATTAAAAAATGATATTTATGCTCTTGTGAACACGAAAAATGAACAGATAAAAGCAGTTGAGGCAGAAAGAGATAGTCTCTCTGATTATATGGCAGATATTTCCCATCAGTTAAAAACACCGATTACTTCTATGATGATTATGGCGGATTTACTGGAGAAGGCGAAGCCGGAAAAACAGACAGAGTTCATTCATAACATTCAGGTTTCGTTAAACAAAATGGAGTGGCTTGTAGGGGCACTTCTTAAGATGGCAAAGCTTGATGCACATGCAGTCGATTTTATCAGAAATGACATCCACACGTCAGAACTTTTAGAGGCAGTAAAACCATCGGTGGCAATCCTTTTGGATATCCACAGTCTGACCATAGAATTGAAACAAGATTGTATCATACATTGTGATAAACGCTGGACTACAGAAGCACTTACGAACATTGTCAAAAATGCCATCGAATATTCACCGGATGGAAGTGTGATTGAGATCGACAGCGGAGAAAATTCGATGTATAGTTGGATTTCGGTCAGGGACAGCGGTGTGGGAATGGACAAAACTGAGTATGCTGCTCTTTTTAAAAGGTTTGAAAATTCTACCAATGAAAATGGATTTGGAATCGGAATGCCGCTTGCGCTCTCTATTATGAAAGGACAGGGTGGAGATATTGATGTTGATTTTGGTGGCAAGGGAGAGGGAACGATTTTTATTTTGAAATTTTTTAAGTGAATTGTTTCTAAGTGACAAAATTGTCACAATAATAATTTCTTTTGTCACGGAACAGTCATTTTGCATTGCTAGGATGGTATTTGAAAAAGGAGGACTACAATGGCTGTTTTAGAAGTGAAGGAATTAACAAAGAAATATGGTGAAGGTGAATCGGAAGTGATTGCGCTTGATCACGTGTCTTTTTCGGTGGAAAGAGGAGAATTTGTTGCAATCATCGGAGCATCCGGTTCCGGGAAATCGACACTTATGAATATGATTGGCGGAATTGATTATCCAACAAGCGGTTCTATTATCATTGATGGAAATGAGATACAAGCAATGAGCGAGGATGAACTTGCAATTTTCCGCAGAAGAAATCTGGGAATTGTTTATCAGTTTTATAATCTGATACCCACTCTTACTGCGGAGGAAAATATTGCGCTGCCATGGAAATTAGATGGAAGAAAAGAGAATAAGGAACGGCTTTCTGAGATTGTGAATATGCTGGGTCTTGAGAAAAGGGCAAAACATCTGCCGGGTCAAATGTCAGGAGGTCAGCAGCAAAGAGTATCCATAGGAAGGGCACTTATAAACGAGCCGGCATTTATTCTTGCAGATGAGCCTACGGGAAATCTTGACAGTAAAACAAGCAGAGAGATTCTGGATATTTTGAAGTTCACCAATCAGAAATATAAGCAGACGATTCTTCTTGTCACACATGACGAAAAAATAGCACTGAAGGCGAACCGAATCATCACGATCGGAGATGGAAAAATCATAAAAGACGAGGTGATGAAGTAATGAAAATAACAGCACAACTCGCCTTAAGCCAGATGAAACTGAATAAAAAAAGAACGATTGCGGGAATTTTTGCGATCGCACTTGCAACATCACTTATTACAACTGTAATGTGTTTTGTGACAAGCGCAAATAAGATGCTTACGGATTTCCTTGGCTTAGATTATGGAGAATATGGAGGAGCATACTCTCTCATGCTTGCAATACCGGCACTGCTTTTAGGTCTTCTTATTGCGGCAATGTCGATTACTGTAATATCCAATATATTTTCTGCCAGTGCCAATAAGCGGATACAGGAGTTTGGTATTTTAAAATGTGTTGGTGCAACAGGCAGACAGATAAGGGCAAGTGTTATCTATGAGAGCTTATGGCTTAGTCTGACGGCCATCCCGCTTGGACTCATTGCTGGAACTATACTTGGTTATATTAGTGTAAAAATTACAGGACATTTTATTTCCGATATCAATGATGCTGCAAAAGAAATTATTATGAGACCTTTTACCTTTTCTCTGCCCTTTCATATATCTGTGTGGACATATTTGTTTGCAGGTGTATTTTCGTTTTGTATTGTATTATTCTCTGCATACAGACCAGCTAAAAAGGTTGGTAAATTTACTGCCATCCAGTGTGTAAAAGGGATTGGAGCAGGTACAGCTTTGAAAGAGATCCAGGTAAAAGACAGCTTTATCCAAAAAATATTTGGATGTGAGTCGGCAATTGCCTATAAAAACATGAAAAGAAACAAATACGGCTATAAGGCAACGATACGTGCATTGTCACTTGGGATTTTACTTTTTCTGTTAACTGGAGGATTATCCGGTCAGGCAAAGGAATTCCAAGAATGGATGACACCAAAATCAAAAGAAATGATGGTGGATTATTGCTCCAATTACGATATCGAAGTAAATGCGAAAACAGGGAAAGAAGAGAGAAAAATAAGCCGACCTGTTACATCAGACCAATATAATGAAATCACACAAAAGCTGGAAAAGTACGGGATAGACGTATATGGTGTTGGAGCAGATACTTTTACCTACAATGCGTTATTAGATAAAAATACATTAACAGAGGATATGCTGCAGGTTCCGAAATTTTCTGATGATAATGGGGAAACAAGGACAGAAATCGTGTCCGTTGATGATGAACTCTATAAAAAACTGTGTGACAGGGCAGGCGCAGAATATGGAAGTATCCTTTTGCTGAACACTTACCAATATAATGACAATGGAGAGTATGTGTCGATAAAACCTTTTAAAGATGATGTGACACAGATTTCCCTGATAAACGCAGCCAATGAGAAGAACACACTTACAATTGGAGGTATTTTAGAACCGTCCGATTTAAAGGAATATGGTTTTTGGGAAATGACACCATATCCGGTCAGAATTGTCGTACCTGATGCGGATGCGAGGAGTTTTGACTGGTTTAGTATGCCATCAGATGAAGATGATTATACAGAATATGCCAGAAGTGTCATGGATGAATATTTTCCGATTATGGCAGAGGATTCTTATACAGAGCAGGGATATACCGTGAGAATTGCCCGCACAGATGCTATGATTAAAATGCTCAATATAGCTATAGTTCTTGCTGAAATTGTGATGTATGGCTTTGTTATCCTGCTTATTCTCATGGGATTTACAAGCGTAATTAGTACGCTGACGACAAATATCAGAATCAGAAGCCGTGAATTTGCCGTGTTAAAGAGTGTTGGAATGACAAATAAATCACTTTGCAGGATGTTATATAGTGAAAGTATTTTTTGCGTTTTAAATGCACTTGTTCCGGGAGTGATACTTGGAATTGCAATTCCATTTTTAATTAATTTATCCATTCGGAAGGCTTTTCCGGTATTGTATCATATTCCGTGGGCGGCATTATTTGGTGGTATATTTGTTTTGATAGGAATTGTGTTTTTTATCACACGAACTGAAATTCACAAGTTAAGAGATAAAAGTATTATTGATGAAATAAGAATGGATATTGTATAAATTTTTTATGGGCTGTGTATGGAAAAAGAAATAACACGAAAGCAGAAGAATTATTATACGAGCTGATAGATTCAAAAACGGTTCTGCCATGCTATAA
>CAKRNE010000018.1 GCA_934365945.1 uncultured Agathobacter sp.
TGGTCTGTTAAAATTACCCATTTTTAGGTCACAAATGTTTTTCAAAAAACACTTGACTATTTATAGTTTGTCACCTCCTTCTACTGTAAGTATAACAATACACAATTTCTTAACAAGGTCTATTGCAGAAAGTGTACTTATTTTGCAGAAAACGACAAAAAAGTGATTTGTTCTCAGAAATCACTTTTCACTAGAGGAATCATAATGGAAAAATAAAACTCTCGTTCATCGTTTTGAATCACATAAGAGCCCCCGTACTTCCTTATTGTTTCAGCTATATTTTTTATTCCTATTCCATGTTCATCTGTATCCAGAATCTTTGTAGTCTGTATCTCTCCATTTTCATAAATAACAGCATTCTCATAAGTATTTTTCACCGATATAATCGCATTATTGTCCTCTATAACAATTTTCAATTTTATTATTTTATCCCCTCTGCACTTTTCACATGCTTCAATCGCATTGTTTAATAAATTGGACATAATAACCACAACATCCTCATCGCTAATATTCAAAGATGATAAATCATTAATTTTAAATACAAAAACAATACCTTTATCCCTTATTTCCTGATATTTAGTATTCAATACCGCATCCACAATCACATTATTTGTACAAATAAAATCCAATTCTTTACTAATTTGACCACTGATTTTATTTACAAAGCTTTCCAATGAATCATATTTCTTCTTTTTTATCAAAGAATCAATGCACATAATCTGATTTTTATATTCATGTGTCATTTTCTTTTGTTTATCAAAATTTTCAGAAATAGAACGATACATACCTATTTGGTTTTTAACCTGTATCCTATAAATACGTTCCTCCTGCAATTTATTTTCTCGTTTTAAAATATCATATATTAAATAAAATACAACTATGTTCATTCCCGCCAATCCACACGCTATAACAAAAAATAAATTCTCCTGGGCTTTATTTTTTATATCTTCAGACATTTTTATCATAGCTGTAATAACATATATTGTGAAAATAGGGAAAAAAATAAACCGAAGCCATTCTGTATCTGCCAGCATAGCCAAAGATTTTTTCTCCATATGATTTCTAATAATTAATACAGCAAAAAGTAACAATGCCTTTCCTAAAACAACGACCAATGAACCCTGTATAACATGTGATTCCCATACTTCTTCCATGTTATGAAAAATATAAATATTCATAAGTAACGCGAAATAATCCATCACGAGCAAAAGACTCTCAAATAATGCTGATAAAATCATCGCCTTACCAAAACTCAGTTTAAGATAAAGCAACATAAAGAATGTTATGAGAATAATTGAAAATACCTGCTTTACAATAAAATAGTCTCGAAAAATCATTGCAATAAAATAGCAAAGCACTGTCAATCCGATAACTATACTATAATTTTTCCAACAATTATTTTCCTCTCTTTTTATTCCAAATGCTTCAAAAAAAATTTTGCAGCATAATATTTCCAACATCATAATCAAAAGACTCTGA
Organism: uncultured Agathobacter sp.; assembly: GCA_934365945.1. GTDB lineage: Bacteria > Bacillota > Clostridia > Lachnospirales > Lachnospiraceae > Roseburia. Next base: position 1,480 of record CAKRNE010000018.1, read on the forward strand.
ATGTAAACAAACATTTATACTTCACCTCTATAAGCGATAAACTTTTCTTCTACATATTTATATCTCGCTCTAGCTATATCTAATAGAATTCCATTATTCAGCAATACTCTGTATCTGCTTATATTTTTAATGAATTTCATATTAACCAGAAAGCTCTGATGTATCCGCAGAAAATCATTTCCGGCAAACTTATCATCTATTTCATTTAGCGTCCCTTGTAATGTATATTTTTGCAGACAATCCTCCATTACATGAAACTCCAATTTATGTAATTTACTCTCAATATACAATATGCGATTCAATGAAACTTTCCTTGTACCATCGCAGAAATCAAATTCAGCCCAAGTAATCTTATAATCCATTTTTTCATGAATTGCATCCATGCACTCATAAACACTGGCAAACAGATTTTTATTGTCCTTTAAAATATATCTTACTGCATCTACCTTATATCCTTCTATCGTATAGTTTACAAAGGCTGTAACAAAAACAATAAACATATCCTTGCTGTTTTCCCGGATCTTTTTTGCTGTCATAATTCCATCCAGTTCATCCATGTTGATATCCAGAAAAACAATCTTATATTTTACCATTTCAATTCCCAGTTCAACAAATTCTTTTCCTGAACTAAAAGTATCAATTTCAAGCATTATTCCTCTGTCAGTCATATAACGTATAAGTATTTCCTTTAGGTCATCTCTAAAAATCTTTTCATCATCGCATATAGCAATTCTAAACATACGTTTACCCCCCCCTCTAAATTTTGCATATTTCCTCGTTTGGTTGGTTGTGTTTTTTTAATTTTGTACATATTTTTATATTTTGGCACCTTCCAACAAAAACTCTATTTACTTCCATATAAACATAGCTTATTTTCCCTCGTTCAATTAGAATAATATAAAACCATTTTACAGTCATATATTACTATTTCTCACCCGAACAATCAAATAAAAGGCAGAAATCGACCTATATTTGTAGAAAATGACCAAAATCAACATTTTGAACAGTTTAATCTTTCTTCTATTACCAAATTTGCATTAGCATATGCCGGCATTACTACTGTCTCCGAACTTAAAGAGATAATTATATCTCTTTAGCAAATGTTCTTCCTCTTTCTTTCCTTATACGCCAGATATTCTTACCAATAAATATCTCATCTTGCTTTATTTTCTGTTCCATCCCTTTTCACCATGCCTATGAACCCATTTTGGTTCTTTTTGCATTATTTTATGCAATATGCATGATGAAAAGGGACTTGTTCTAGTCCATCTTGTTTCTTCCCTATAATATTTTAAAAAAGAGATTCGAAAAAGGGGCTGTCATTCTAAATCGTTAAAGCGACAGTCCCTTTAAATAACAAATGTTATAACAGTAAACACCTATTATCATTAACACTTTTTGTTTTGGTCTTTTGACATATTCCTGTGCCTATTAAATTACATCACTGTTGCAAGAATACCCCATAGAAAAAATTCATAATTTTCTTTGATAGTCTGTTATATCAAACATTTACTTTTTTCCAATATTTTCAATATAGACATTTTACTGCTGTGAAAGTTTATCTTCAAGCATTGATTTAGACACCGAAAACTCGAATGTATCCATATTACTACATGTTGTTATTTTCTCTGGATTATCATTCTCAACAATAAATTCAGGTCTAATATAGCTATCTTTATTCAAAGTGTACCGTCCAAAGACTGAGCAGTTAATTCGATAACTGTCACCCAGAATACTGCCTTCATTTGTTTTCAGAAATAGAATAACAGTATCTCCAACATTTGAATGTTCCGCACCCATAAAAGTATGGTTAATTAGCAAATTTTCCATTTCTTCTTCTGTGTATTGTGACAAATCGGCATGTGCTTCAATTTGTTCCTTTTCATCGCTCAGCCGAGTATATCCTCCATCCTCATACACAGTGATGGTTTCCTGCACCTCGCCTTTATATGCTCTCTCCACATCAACGGTAAGCACAGAATAAGAACATCCATCAATATACACATATTCTATTTCTATAATATTTCCTTTTACAATGACATCTGATGAGTCACTATCAATAAAATCATCAATATTATAGTAAAGATTTTTTAACGCAGCTTCACTATTTACATCTGTAAAAATTTCATAACTAGAAATATCACTATAAAATAGGGAATTTTTATTTGAATATTCATTATTATTTTCTGCCAAAGTGGTTTCACTTTCAACAATTGCATCTTTAGTATTGCTTAAATCCTGAACACTTGCACCTTCTATCCTTCCGCAACCAACCATTGACAATAATGCCATACACCCTAATATTCTAATACCAATTTTTTTCATTTTACTTCCTCCTACTTATATAAATAATTTATTCCACCTAAATCATTAGTTTGTGCTCTCGAGGTACTACTTGAATTATAAGCAATGTCTGCCCTCATCAAAACATTACTAAAGTCTGAATGTGCCAACCCCATAACATGCCCCATTTCATGAGCTATAACAGCCAATCTTTTATTTTCACTTAAATCTGAAAAATCCGCATCTAATTGTATTTTTCCCCAAGCCCAATTGCTACTGAATGGATCAACCTCTGTACTTCCATTATACATAGTTGTTAACCCCCACCATTCATTAACAGTACTTACTTGATATATATCCATTCTACTACTTGATTGTGTTGTGGTTTTTGTATAAGAAATAGGGGTTGTTACTCCCATGCTACTAGTTGTATTTACCCATTCGCTCATTGCCGTATTAATATAAGATGCATAGCTGCTTGCACTTGATGTAATAAAGTAATGTTGTGTATCTTTTCCATAATTTCCCACACCATATGTCAATTTGTGCTGATTATATGTATTATACGCATACACAGTTGACACACTACACATGAACATAAAAAAGCTAAAACATAATGCAACTATAAATTTTTTTGTTCTCATAAAACTTCCTCCGCTTAATTTTCTTAATACATACAATTATAAAGCAACAAAATACTACTAAAATTTTTTATCTCACCTCCGTATTTTTTGACAACTATAATTGACAACAATTCAAGGGTCAATTGGCTTTGTAAATGGTGCCTTTTTTTGTAAAACCCAAAACCTTTATCCTCTAAAAAAGTATCGTGTTTAATATGTTGCAAATGAACAAATCATTATTTACTTGCGAGAATGTCATCCTATTGATATTAAATCAGTAACTGTATGTGACTGTTATTGTTGCCGTTACCGTTGATGCAGGATATAGTTTATTGGGATCATAGGTTTTGCCCAAATTTTCAATTTGAAGATACCAATCTCCTTTGGGATTTTCACCCACAAAATCGGTTACATAATATGTCCCTGACTTTGTAGAAGGTGTCAACCTTGCTACTGTTCCTTCTGGACTCTCAATATAAAGGTCAAACGGATCTGTACCACTTGCTACATTTAAGTATACTTTCACCTGAGTGATTTTAGGATTGGTTCCTAAAACACTTCCTGAAGAAACTTTTGCTATTTGAGATACCCCACCATCTATCGCATTTAACTTTACAGTGGTCTTCGAAAATGAATTTGAAGCTGCTAATACCGGCATTGAAAACATTAAACATGCCATAAAACATACTGCAATTGATGTTAAAGCTCTCTTCTTAATAATATTCATAAAAAATCCTCCTTAAGTCAAAACATAAATATTATCAAACAGAATGTTCTCCCGCAAAATGGATACTTTTTATATCATTCGTTCAAATGACTTTCTAATCAGTTGACTACCAGATTTTACTAATAAAGCATCAATGGATTTACTTGTAATTCTATCTAAAACTCCCGGCATGATAGGTTTTCCAGCCTCCCATTTAGGGTCTGCTACTTTTACGGCATCTGTGAATGCCTGCCAATACTGTCGCTCATACTCCTCTAATGTATACCCTGCTGCTAATCTGTCGTTTTTCTCAGTTTGCTGATACAACTTTTGATATATCTCTGATCTGTTTGTTGTATCGCCGTTATGCACCCCATTTTCCATATAAAATTCTTTTTTAGTGCTTTCAAACATCTCATCCATAATGCTTTCTGAAATTGAAACAATTCTATTTTTGCTAGCACAATTTTTATCTGTAACGAGTACCCCCGCCAATCCTGTGCGTGGATTAATCCAGTCTCCATCTTTATCATATCGGCTCATTCGTTTCTTAATGGCTGAGATTGTAGTATATCCACCGCCACCATCTCTGGACATCTCACTCATAACAGTTCGATATTGTTTACTATTTATATCTATTCCAGCCGCTTTAAGTCTTTCCTTTGTTTCGTTACTATTGATAGGCATTCCAGACATTTGCTGAAATCTATTGCTAAACTCTCTTACTATAAGCATAATTTTCTCTCCTTGATAAATTACTCTGAAATCCATTTTCTTCTTTAACAAACGATTATACTCTTGTCAAATTAAATATCACTTTCTTCTTTAAATATATCAAATAAATTGTATTGTTCAATTGTTCTTGCAGAAAGTGACTCCTAATTGCAGAAAATGACACTCCAAATATAAAATCTCCTTGAATCAAACCAAAGTTCAATTCAAGGGATATCTTTTTATCGTTTCTTTCCAACCATAACAGGCATAGATTTTGCTGTCATACTCTCATTCATTGCTTTTATAGTGTTATAGGTATCATCTCATATATTATAATGATTCAGCTATAATTTAATGGGGCTGTAAAATAAGTCCCTAATTAAGAAACGCCAACTCCGGCAAATGTCGGTTTTGTTGTTTCTTTGTATGAATTTTTCTATTTTTGAACAGGTCTGCATCTTTGGGTATAAAAAATGGTGAATTTAATAAAGCTCAGCTAATCACGCTTGAGTTTTATTCAGCTTTCGTCTGTCGTTGCTTTTTTGTACATGGGAAATTTCATGTGTTTTTCCATGCCGTGTTCTTCGCAATAAAGATAATTATTGTAAGAACCGTATCCGGCATCAGCAACCTGATATTTCGGATAATGACCATATGTGCGATTGAATTTTTCCATCAAAGGTACAAAGCATTGGATCTATGTCAATACATTGGACACAAAAAGTATATACTGGATCAGAAATATCGATCAATTTTGCGATTTCTAATGGTAATTTCAGCTGCCGCATAGTATAATTACCATTAGTATAGTTTGTTAGTAGCATAATTAATTATACCAAAAAATCGCTCAGACCTCACGGCTGGGCGATTTTTTTCTAGGGAAGTTTTTTTACAGCCCCATTGCTGTATCTTGACATAATTCCAACAGCTGCTAAGCCGCTTCGTACAGCGGATTTTGTAGCAAGTTCTCCTGCGAGGCTCCTGTTTTATGCAGTGTCCAGAGATTTTTGCTATTTATCTCCTGTTGTTGACTTCCCTATCAAAACATGTTTCCCGCAAAACGCAAACGCATATTTATGAATCTTTTCCTCCGGAATTCCTCTTGCCTCCAACGTTGCAGCATACTTCTTATATTCAATCTGCTCCAGCCCGGCTTTCACTGTATCTTCCAGATCTTTCTCTGTTTCCGAATCCTGAACCTTGAACTCAATAATAAATGCATCATCGCACTTATCTCTTGGCTCCAACATCACATCGTATCTTCCGAATCCACTCTCCCGGTTCGAAGTCACAATATAACAATCCTCCAGTTCTACAATCAGCCCCAGAACAAATGGTACAGACGTCAGATTTACTACTATTTTCAATTTTTCTATCCTGCATCTCGTTTCAAAACTTTTTAGAACCAATCCAGAACCACGGTACTGTTATAGAGCCAGAGTATTTTTAGTCTTTCAATCTGCTTAACAGCATCTGATAATGCCGCTGTCCGATATGTCGTCCGGCACGTTGCAGACCATCCACGCATTCTCTGACTTCATCCGATGTCAGTTCGTGTTCCTCATAGGCTGCCATAAGAATCCCTATCGTCCCCATGATTCTAAGTCCCATCTGAGCTGATACATTTCTTCCCTTTGCTTCATCCATCAATAACAGATCTGCTTTTAATTCATCTGACAGGACAATCGCTTCACTCTCGCCCTGGTCAAGACCTGCCGCTCTTTTTAATATACTTGCTGATTCCGGATTATTGACAGGCTTCACTACGATAAATTTCTTCTGCCTGATCTCATCGGCTTCCAGCCGAAATCGTTCATTAACTGTCAGCTCATCAAATACTGCCTGCGGAATCAAAACATCGCCAAACAGTTTTTCCAGCAAATCTATACGATTGATTTTAAGAAGTGATATCAGCGGTGTTGTATCTGATACAACAATCATACCGCAGCCTCCTTCTTTTTGAGTTCTCTGAAAGTATTCAGTTCATCATCCAGATCATCCATCGTCATATCAAAATAGGAATATCCCAGCTTATCATACAGATCAATCAACTCGGATTTTCTGATTCCCAGAATTTCAGCCGCACGACCATGGGATATCGTCTGATTCAGTATATATGGATACAGCAACAGTGCATTTCGGGTAAGCTCTGTTTCCGGATTCATAGTTACCAGATATTTTGACATTCCTACCGGAACTTTAATAGTTACAGATTCTGTTGTTACCATAATATCACGTCCTTTCTGTTAGAAATCTATGTTCGTCTCTTTTCCTATATTATTATTATATCCATTATTTGGATTTTCTACAACTGATTTTTATCTGCTTTTATTCAAGTAATCTTCCTCGTCAAAATTGTGCGTATTGGAACTATTCTGGACGTGCTATGTTTTACAATGCACTACAAAAGAATGGGTTAATTTAGAACTGTACATATCCCATTTGTTGCAGTGTCCAGAGATTTTTGCTATTTTTATCTTGTTTTAATTATCAATTGCGTTAACAACCTCCTGTATATCATCAGCAGTGAGTTTTGTCAGCTTATCATATAAGTCAGCTTCAAGCTCATCATCCATATCACCATCTTGAACTTTAATAATATACTCTCTGACTTCCATTCCAACCTTTACAAATTCATAATCTCCACAATTGTAAATATCATCTAACCCATATATGATCCCACAATAATAAAACATCTGCGCAAAATTATCACTTTCCCTGCTTATTCCTTTAATATTATCCTGTAAAAATTTCTTTGCCTCCTGCAATTGTAAATTAATAGCTTCTTTGTCCAAAGAATTATTCTGCAGATTTTCTGCGTATTTTGATGCAAGACTATAGCCTTCTGTTTCGGACTTAAAAGTCTGATATTCTATTCTCTGTTGTTCAGTACTAACTTTCATATTATTATCTTCTCTTGTATTTCCCAGAAAAAGAACTCCAGCCATAAAGTACATAATTATTATGATTATAAGAACAATTCCAAGAAAATACTTATTTATTTTCATTTTCCTCAACAATTTTTCCCTCCGCAATTTTTAATATCACATCACACACTTCCTTTAAATCTTCTTTATGATGAGTGGCTACAATAATCGTTGCTCCTCTTGACTTCTCCTCTCTTATTATTTTATATATAAGCTGCACAGCCTCTTCATCCAATGCATTTGTCGGTTCATCAAGCAATATAATCTTTTGATTTTCAAAAATTGCCTGTGCAATATTTAATCGCTGTTTCATTCCCAATGAAAATTTTTTCACTTTTTTATCAGAGTCGGGGTCCAGACCCACCCTTTCCAGAGAAAAGATTATATCTTTTTCATCAGCTATATTTTTTATCTTTGCAAGCATCTGAAGATTTCTCTTTGCGGAACATTCCGGCAGCAATTCCATATTTTCTATAACAATACCGGTCTCAGGTGGAAACTCAATTTTATCATGCAGCTTTTCCCCATCAATGAAAATACTTCCACTATCCAGATTTATCAAACCACTTATAGCTCTTAGCAGCATAGTCTTTCCTGAACCATTTTGCCCATATAAACCATAAACAAAACCACTTTTAAACGTATACGATACATTATCCAATACCGTATTTTCCTTTATCCTCTTTGTTACATTTTGTAATTGTATCATACTATATCATCTCCTCAGTAAATGTCTGTTTTCTTATATTTTATTATTGAAATAATATTTAAAACTACTAATAATATAATCACATATGTAATTGAAGCTTCGTATCTCACATATATGTTTTTTTGATAAATTATCCCACTACGCATTCCAAATAGCATATTTGGGAAAAGCATAACTCCAATCCGGCTTAAATCACGATTTATCAGTACGTTATTTCCAATTATCAGTGATACCACCAAAAAAATATTTACAAATATATTTGAAATACTGGCATCCATAAATAATTCAAGTAAAAATTGTAATTGTACCAATGTCCATACTCCAACAAAATATGTAACTATTACCTGTATTAATTTTATACTTGATAAATTATTCCATGTCCCATCACATATTAAAAAAATAATCGTCTGACCTATTACTATACAAGCTAATTTTGCTGCTGATAATATAGCATTTTTTAAGTATAACCTCTCTCTGCTATACGATCTGATCAGCCAAAGCTTACCATATCCGGTTGTAATTTCTCTTGCATTACCCGAAAAGTAAAAAAGTACAAATGGCAATGGTATATATGCATATAAAATTTGCACTAAATTACTTGTTGGGTTGTCAAAAATAAAAAGTGTACTGGCAAACGGTAATTGATATACCTCATAGTCACTCATTTGTATTACAACTCTTTGCATAACAATCATGCATATGATCAATATTATGTTTAACCACTTATTTTTCATTTCTTAAAATATCCCTTTTTGCAAACGTTACTATTCCAGCTATGTACAGAACTATTGCCATTACTATATTTTTTGCAAGAATACACAAACAGCTTACAAACGATTTATTTCCTTCCAAAAAATCATATGCTACAGCAACATCTAAACCCGGTATCCAAAACTTAACGAGCCAAAATCTTATCAAAATGAATTGCACAAAATTAACTCCAAAAGCTCCTATAAGAGCAATAAGTTCATTTTGTAAACAATCTCTAAGTATTTTGTAAAAAAGACCTGTTGCGACAAAGAAAATCCAAATAACAACAAATTCCATAAGAGAATACAGTACAAATGGATATTTCTTAATTGTTGCACCATTAAAACTATATACCGTAAAAATATAATCAACTATCTGACGAACTGCCGAAAATATTGCCGCCATTACAATAATTATCCTGATCTGGCTATTATTATATTTTTCCCGCGTTTTATATCTAAGTAATATATATGTTTTTTCTTTGTCCAATGCATAGTATATTCCCAATAAGACAGGAATTGTATCTACAACCAATATTTCTTTAATTCCACAGAAATTACTGCCTGAATTGTGGATATTCAGGAAAATTACATCCTCCGTTATCCCCATCTGCCCTATTGAATTAAGCATAGGTACATTTGAAAAATAACAATCTATACTACACAATCCCACATATATTAAAGCACATACTAAATATTTATACTTCAACAATTTTTTTCTCCCATATAATAGCTGTTATAATCACTAAAATGTAAAGCACTATACACCATATCGCCACTGGAACAACAACATTAAAACCATATTCCATAAACGGTTGAAAAATATGCATTGATGAATTTTTAAACAAAATAGGTATGAACCAAATTGCAAAGGTCAACGCATATACCATCTTTCTTTCGTGTATAGATATTGCCAACGCAGCTCCCATCATTCCCAAAACACCGGCAAATATTGCCGTTATAAGAATGTAGACTATATTCGTTGTCAATGGATGTGTATAGCTTATTTCAAAAAGAAATGTTTCTACCATGACAAAACTGTCATATTTCAATGGTTCTGCATCAAACGGTGTATTTGTTCCCCCATTAAATACTACTTGTGATAGTATAAGATTTAATCCCAGTCCTACAAATACAATTGTAAATGAGACGATAAAGGCTGATTTCATTTTTTGTAAAATATATTTATTTTTTCCCATTTTACATATCAATATATTCTTATATCCTGTAATATAATCAACAATACTCTCTTCTCCCACTATTACAAGCAAATATAATGGCAAAAACCACAGATAAATCATTTGAAATATGTGCCCTTGTGAATAGCATGATAAAAATGTGACATATAACGGATAGGGTTTCCCCATTTCTCCATTAATTTTAATAATATCCTGATAATAAATCTGTACAATATCCAAAATTGGAATTACGAGCATAAAAATTATCATTCCTATACTTTTTTTATCACTTATAATTCTGTTTAATTGCTGTCTCATATTTTCCTTTCCTTGTGTTTTTTACTACCGCATTGTTACCATAGACGTCTATGCTTATATAGTATCTCATATTTCTGAAAATTCGACTTAATTTATTATGAAAATTTCTGAATTTTTCATTGTCATGTACATCCAAGCTTCAGATTTCTTCAGAATTTTTCAGATTTTATTAAGCGCATATTGTGTTTTTATGTGCTATTATATTTATATCACTTTTGTTTTTACAATAAATCTTATTCATTTATATAAGGAGCAGCTTGTATGGATAAACTACTCATTATCGAGGATGACGAAACAATCAGAAATGCACTTAGAATTTTGCTTGAAAATCAAGGTTACTTCATCGAAGAAGCGCATGATGGTGAAGAGGGACTCAAAAAATTTGACTCAACCTTTGATCTGCTGATTATTGACATAATGATGCCAAATATTTCAGGCATTGAGGTATGCCGTAAAATCAGGGAAAAATCATATGTTCCGATTCTCTTTTTGACAGCCAAATCTCTTGAAACCGATAAAATGGAAGCCCTTTCCGCCGGAGGGGACGATTATCTTGTAAAACCATTCTCCTACGTGGAGCTGATAGCGCGTATTCAGGCTCTTATCAGAAGATGTCGCGTCTACGACAATGCAGATGCATCAGACAACACCGCTTCATCCACTATTGAACGATGTGGCTTAGCCTTAGACACAAAATGCAGCAATGTCAGTTACGATGGCAGACAGCTTGCTCTCACGGATAAAGAATACCAGATCCTTCTGCTGTTAATTTCTCATCCGACAAAGACATTTTCAACACAGAATATATTTGAAAGCGTCTGGAATGAACCGTATACACAGTTTTCCAATAACACCATTATGGTTCATATTAAAAATCTGCGCAATAAGCTTGAAGCCGGCTGTGGCTGTGCCCACCTGATTAAAACAGTGTGGGGAAAGGGATATAAATTTGAAGAATAAATTTAACGGATATAAGGAATACATAAGCAGCTTATTGATTTCATTTTTAATAGCTTTGTTGATTTCAATTACTGTATTTACAGCTATATACCTTTACGGGGAAAAAATAATAAATGAATATGTAAGCTCCGACAGCTATATTTACAATACACAAGCTGCGTATATTACAGACTTTCAAAAATATGTGTCTGACAATAAAATTTCGTCAAACGATTTTAAAAGCATTGAAGCATGGATTCAAAGAGAAAAGCCCGAATTTTTTCTCATATCCATTGACAATGAAACATATTACGCTTCAACAGAATATTTAAGTCTCAAAAAGCCCCAAAATCTATTATTATATAATCAGAAAATATCTGTTTATCTTACAGCGTTAAACTTTAGTGACAGGACAGCTAAAATTTTTGTATATAATAACTATCAGGAAAAATATCTCAAAACTTTGCTTATTTGTGATGCTCTCTTCACTTTAATTACAGCAATAGTGATTTTGTTTTTCATTTTCAGGCATATTCTCACGCAAATACATGGCACTTTAAACGTTGTCGAGCAGTCTGAAACCGAATTAATCAATGAAAAGAATATGCTGATACGAAGCATGGCTCACGATATCCGCACTCCTCTCGCAGGGCTGCAATCATACGCTGAAATTATCAGAATGGAAAATGAAAAGGGTGCGATTCCCACTGAACACATAGATGTGATTTTCAATAAAATATGCGAAATAAAAGGCCTTACCGACCAGCTTTTTGACTATTCACTTGCCTGCAACGAGGAAGCTCTTGAGCTCGACGCTCCATGCAATATGGAAAGTGCAATAGGTGACTATCTTTCTGAGATGGCTTTTATCCTCCGTGAAAACAGCTTTTCGCTTGACATACAAAAGCTCATATGGAAGGATTTCAAAATCACTGTGAACTCAAACTTCCTCGGACGGATTTTTAACAATATAACAAACAATATATGCAAATATGCAGATAACAAAGCTCCTGTCTGCATAAGCTCTATCTACCGGAGTAAAGATGCAGGTATCGAGATAACAAACCATATCGCAGATAAAAGCTCTCTGTTTAATACTACCGGCATGGGTATCAGAAATATTACCCTTATGATGAAGCAGATGAATGGGCGGGCTATTGTTTCACATAATAATACCGAGTTTCGCATTACTCTTTGGTTTTCACGCGCATAAAAATAAATCCGCTACACCGGAATCTGGCATAGCGGATTTATTTTTTTATCTATTATTTATCAAGCAAATCTGTGTAGAAATCTGCGTAATGTGTCTCGCCTGACTTGATGTAGTCAATAGCTGCTGATGGATGCTGATTTAAGCGTCCTGTGAGCAGGTATGGAATATCGTAGCCCCATACAGCACCGCTCTCCTTGAGAGGAAGCATATGCTCCTCAATGAATTTGAGTACAGGGAATACGTTGTATTTTGGATTTTTGAGGAAGCTGAGTAAAAGCTCCATCGCACAGTTTCCTGCGCCACGTCCCATGCCCATCATTGTTGCATCCAAAAGGCTGACTCCCTGGGCTGCTGCCTCTATGGTATTTGCAAATGCAAGCTGCTGATTGTTGTGTGCATGCATTCCTACGAACTTTCCGTTTGCCTCTGCAATTTCTGTGTATTTCTCGGCAGTGCGGCGAATCTGCTCAGGGTAGAGAGCTCCGTAGCTGTCTACGATGTATATGCCGTCTGCAGAGCTTTTGGCAACCATGTCAAGTGCCTGGTCTAAGTCTGATTCCTGTGTGTTTGAGATAGCCATGATGTTGCAGGTTACCTCGTAGCCCTTGGACTTGGCATCCTCGATCATCTCGATTGCTGCTGGCATCTGATGTACATATGTAGCCACACGCACCATGTCAATCACACTGTCCTCGCGAGGGAGGATATCCTTCTTGTAGTCACATCTGCCGACATCTGCCATGACAGAAATCTTCATATCAGAGTTGTTGTCCCCGACTATCTCACGGATAGCTGCCTCATCACAGAACTTCCATTTGCCGAATTTATTTACATCAAAAAGCTCCTTAGATGCTTTATATCCAAACTCCATATAGTCGATGCCTGCCTTTACGTTTGCACGATAAAGAGCATTGATAAAATCATCAGTAAACATAAAGTTGTTTACCAGTCCTCCATCCCTAATGGTAGCGTCAAGCACGCGGATATCAGGGCGTGCTGTCATTAAATCACCTTTCTGAGCCATTTTTGTTTCCTCCAAGTATAAATATTATTGTAACAAATATAAATATTACTGCAATTTGATGTTACATTTTAAAGTTTTAATGCTTCAACGCTTTAAAGCATATAAGTATAATAACATAATTATTTAAAATTGCAAGTAAAACTTTACTTTTTTTTGTCAGACTAATATAATGAATGATGTTGTAATACAATATCAAAGGAGGACTATATGATTTCTTATTTGACTTCGGCAGATATGTCGATAATAGCTTTCATCGGAGTGATTTTTGCATTCGCACTCACATGTATTACTATTGCAAAATTAAATAAATTTTTACCAAAGGACCTCGGCAGACAGTTTGCTGTGGACGGAAAGCTTTCAGCCGGAAAGCCGAGAGGAGCCGGTATTATCTTTATCTTCACGTTTGTGATATCGGCAGTGCTTTTTTCACAAATCAATGCTGAAATTGCCATTTATCTTGTGCTTATAGTTATTGAGATGCTCACAGGCTACTTTGACGATGCGGCTGAAAAGCCATGGGGCGAGTATTTAAAGGGCGCACTTGATTTTGCGGTTGCCATTGTTGTGGCAATTGTGTATCTGCATTTCAACTCAAGCACAATCACTTTTGCCATATTTGGCGGCTCTGTAAATATTCCACCTGTTGTGTTTGGAATACTCACAGTCATCCTTGTCTGGGTATCAATCAATGTCACAAACTGTTCAGACGGTGTTGATGGTCTTTCCGGAACACTTACCATCATTACCATAATGACCTTCTTCGTGCTTGATTCAGTGCTCAAAATAGCTGACAGCTTCAACTATTGTATTTTATTATTTGCAGTATGTCTGCTCGGATATCTGTGGTACAATGCCACACCAAGCAAGCTTTTGATGGGTGATGCGGGCTCAAGAGCCATGGGTATATTCATAGCTATTTGTGCGCTTAAATCACAAAGCCCATTCATCTACATACTGGCAGGACTCGTGCTTATCATCGACGGTGGACTTGGACTTGTCAAGGTTTCTCTTCTTAGATTTTTGAAGATACATATTTTAAAGAATACCACAACTCCTATCCATGACCACGTCAGAAAGAAGCTCGGCTGGTCAAATGCACAGGTTGTTTTCAGATTTGCAATCATCCAGATTGTTGTGTCACTCGCAACGATTTATCTGGTTATGATTTAACAGTTTTTTAACTATATAAAGCAAAAGCCGGAGCCTGACAATTTAATTTGTCGGCTCCGGCTTTTTATACTTGCGCCTCGTAACTGTGAATGTATCAAACAGTTACGCATTTATACAATTTACTGTGTGGACTCCTTCAACACTACCTCATACGGCAGAAGTGTCCTGTTCTCAGTCTCTTCACCCTCTATCTGTCTGAGCAGATTCTTGCAGGCTCTTGCTCCAAGCTCCTTTGAATCAAATGAAAGTGATGTTATGGACGGCACATTATTTTCCAGCACTGAGCTGTTGTAAAATGAAGCCACCTTCACCTGCTGCGGCACCTTTATATGCCTTTCGCGGAGCCGTCTCATGGCCTGCGCACAGACTGCATCATCCATGCACAGCAGACAGTCGCAGCCTCTGTCAATTGCATCATCTACAGCCTTTTCGATATATGCTTTCCCCTCAAGGTTTAAAAATACAAGATTGTCATTTATTTTCTTTTCAAACTGCTCATAGGCATCCACTACGCCTGCATATCTGGTCTGATTTACAACAATATCCTCGCTTCCACCGAGAAGCGCCATATTTTTCATGCCACGCATGAGCATAATTGATGTCAGCTCCCTGCATGCACTTTTATGGTCATGGTCAATCTGCTTTACATCCTTATATTTGCATGAGCCTGCTGTGACAAACGGTATCCTGCGCTCCTGCAAGAATGTCACCTGTGGATCATCTACCATCGTGCGAAGCAGCACCACTCCATCCACCTTATGATTCTGTATGATACGCCTAAGCCCCGCCATATCATTACCTGAGCCTATACAAAGCAAAATATCATACTCCATAATACCTGCTATCTCCTGAATCCCCATTATAGCTTCCTGGAAAAATGGCAGATCGACAAGTGCGTAATCCCCCGGCATCACCACACATATATTAAATGTCTTTGACTGTGCAAGCCCTCTGGCTATTACATTAGGTTTATAATCATGCTCCTGTATATATTCAAGCACTCTTTTTCTTGTTGCAGCGCCTATCCTGCCCTTCCCCGATATAGCCCTGCTTACTGTTGTCTTTGAAACGCCAAGTGCCTCTGCTACATCCGATATCGTAATATTGTTACTCATTCTGCCCCCTCTTTCATCTGAATGTAATTAATCATTGAACAACTTTTATTTGTTGCGCAACTTTATTGTGCATTTATTTTGCGCTGTTGTCAATATTCATCCACCATCATTTACAATTATATTTTTCTATAACACATGTATGATGTTTTTTCTCATCGCCATCTTTATTATAATTAACACCAACAAGAATAACTTCATCCTGATATCCAGACAATGCACCTTGATAGTTGTTTTCCTTTATCTGTTTTATTGCTGAATCTGCTGTCTTATTATATTTCAATTCAACAAGTATTGCGGGTCTTTTTCCTGCGTTTGCTCTTGGAATAAATACCAGATCCGCAAATCCTTTTCCGGCTGGCAACTCCCTGACAACATTGTAATATGCCGGTGCTGTAAAATAAGCCATTGTAAGTACACAGCTCAATGAATTCTCATCATTATACCTCAATACTGATGTATATGCCTCATGTGCAATCTCTACAATTTCTGCCACCTTATCAGCATCACCATCAATTGTTGCCCAGAGCAGTTCGTCACATCTGGATATAGATTTTGCAATCTCATTCCACGAACCGGTTTTAAGAGCCATATGAAATGCCTCTGCAACTTCGTAATTTGGCATATATCCGCTTTGACTTTCTGCATCATATCCAATATATCCTAAATGTACCAGAGCCGTTAATGCGTCATCTTTGGATCTTATATCCGAAAAATCATTTTGAAAAGATCTCGGATCAAACATTACTTTTCCACCGGACAACATTTTTATTACATCATCTTTTAGCCCCTCGTAGTTCATGGTTATAAATGTATTGATTGACTCAAATGATGAAGTATTTTTCCAGTAAGAATCAAAATCTTGATATATCAACGCCATCGACACTGAATTAGGATTGTACATATGCATTCCATCCAGCAGATATCCATTATACCAGGCCCTCATGCTTTCAAAATCCATATCATAATGTAAACACAGCTCCTTTACTTCATCCTCCGTAAAACCATAATACTGTGTTATCGGTCTGGATTTTAGCATGGTAAACTCTCTGAAATTATTAAGAGCAGACTCATCCTTTATCTTTTTTATTGGCAGAATTCCTGTAATATATGCCAACGCAAGAAATGCTTTCGACTCCTCTGATTTAAACAGTGAATGCATAAATTGCAGATATCTGTGAACAAGCTCTTTATCCGGACTATTTCTAATCACGCAGTCCCACTCATCAATTATTATCACAAAAGGAATATCCGTAAGCTTGTATATTTCCATGAGAACTGTGCTGAATTTCTTCGAAAAATCTATTTTATCTCCAAATATTTTTTTTAAATCATCCAACACATATTCCTGTATTTTCTCAACAATGTTTTCTTTAAAGTCATCCCAGAAAGATGAAATATCAAGGTGAATCACATTATACTTATTCATGTATCTCTTATAATCCGAAGACTTTGCAATTTTCGTAGTATTAAAGAGTTCTGCTGAATCACACCCTCTGCTATAATATGCATCAATCATTCCTGCTGCATGTGATTTTCCAAACCTTCTCGCATGACTTACAGCTATACAGTTGCCGGACGTTTCAATAACTTCGTTCAAAAAATTCAATAATTCTGTTTTATCCACATATATCTGATTTCGTTTGTCTTTTCTGAAACTGTCATTATTGGGATTAAAATATATACCCATCCTGTCATGCCCCCTTTTCATGTATTTTGTATTATAATATTATATCTTATCTTATATCACTTGTCATCCCGGACATGCAATTTTTTGCGCAACTGACTCATTCTTCCACGCATATTCGCTCAACATTTTGTTTTCTGATGATTTAATGTTTACACCATTCATTTACTAACGTATATTTATAGTATAACTATTGGAGGTATGTATAAATGAATTTTGACGAAATATTATATGGCGTGGCATATTACGACGAATATATGCCTTACGACCGCATAGAAACAGATTTTAAAATGATACGCGATGCCGGCATGAATGTTATCAGGATTGCCGAATCCACCTGGAGCACCTGGGAGCCTAAGGAGGGAGTATTTGATTTTACACACCTGCACCGCATGCTTGACTGCGCAACAAAATATGAGCTGAAGGTCATTGTCGGAACACCTACATATGCTATTCCATCATGGCTTGCAAAAAAATATCCCGATATTCTTGCAGTGACACATAACGGCAAAGAGCTCTACGGTCACCGCCAGAACATGGATATCACAAACCCTGACTATCTGCACCATGCACAGATTATCATTGAAAAGCTCATGGAGCAGGTGAAGGACTACGACTGCGTGATCGGCTTCCAGCTCGACAATGAGACTAAGCCCTATGACACCTGTTCCAAATACGCACAGGCTAAATTTGTAGAATATCTGAAAAATGAATTTCCTGACATTGACGAGTTTAACAGGGAGTTTGGACTTGATTACTGGAGCAACCGTGTGGATGACTGGGATGCCTTTCCTGATATCCGCGGCACCATAAATATGAGTCTTGATGCAGAATACAAGAAATTCCAGAGAAAGCTCGTGACAGACTTTTTTGCATGGCAGGCTGATATCGTCAAAAAATACAAGAGAGACGACCAGTTCATCACTCACAATTTCGACTTTGAGTGGCACGACTACTCTTACGGCATGCAGCCGGAGGTCAATCAGTACGAGGCTGCCAGGTGTATGGATATTGCAGGCTGCGATATATATCACCCGTCACAGAGCAGTCTGAGTGGTCGCGAGATTACCGCCTGCGGCAATATTGCAAGGGGCATAAAGGGTGATAACTATCTGGTGCTTGAGACTGAGGCAGCCGGAAATCACCCATGGCTTCCTTATCCGGGCCAACTGAGGCTTCAGGCCATAAGCCACATTGCAAACGGTGCATGCATGGTTGAATACTGGCACTGGCATTCTATCCACAATGCCATCGAAAGCTACTGGAAGGGCGTGCTCTCCCACGACCTTAGACCGAACAGGCTTTATAAGGAGTGCAGTGTCATCGGAAACGAATTAAAAAAATACGGACACAGGCTGGTCAATTTGAAAAAGACAAATAAGTTTGCGGTTATTGCTGACAACGCCTCTCTTACAGGGCTTAATGAATTTAAGCTGAATAACGAAAGTGACTCCAATTACAATACCGTTTTCAGATGGCTTTGCGATGCACTGTATCTGATGAACATCGAGTACGACGCGATTCCTGCTGACCCGGCACTTTTTGCTTCATATGAAAATATACTTGTGCCTGCGCTCTATAGCGCAACAGACGATGTGCTCAATGCCTTAAATGAATTTGTTGCAAACGGAGGCAATATGGTGGTGACCTTTAAATCTGCTTTTTCGGATGAACATCTTAAAATACGCCATGACGTGCAGCCTTATATTATAAACAAGTCTCTCGGCATACAGTACGATGAGTTCACCCTGCCTGACAATGTCACCGTAACCTGTGGCGGTAAATCCTCAAAAGCGCGTGACTGGATGGAGATGGTCGACTGCACCACTGCCACACCTGTTGCTATGTATGAGCACAAGCACTGGGGAGTACACGCAGCTATCACCCAAAACAGCTATGGTAAGGGCCGTGCCATGTATCTTGCCACACTTTTTGGCGAGGACACGCTGATAGAAGCCCTAAACCTTTTCTTCGGTGAGCAAAAAAATGAATTTGATGCTTCTTATCCGGTTGTCATAAAGCGCGGAACCAATATGCAGAATGAGACTATCATTTATCTGCTTAACTACTCGGATGATGAGCAGACTGTTACCTGCCATGCAGACGGTCTCAAGAAGCTTTGCGATGACAGTACAGTATCAGCAGGCGATTGTATAGCTCTTGCACCATGGGATTTTAGCATCCTTTATGCTGATAAGACCACAGCTTAAAGCAGCCGTTTAACAGTGCCGTTTTATCCTATGTTTTTAGCTGCAGATAAATATTTCACAAAAAGCTCATTATATAAGGTCTCAATTATTAATTTTTTCATAAAATTTATTAAGTCTTTTGTTTTGGTGTTGTTTGAATTATTTTTCAGTGTTATAATTTCAAGCGGATTAAAAAGGTGGTTTTATGAAGAAAATACAGAATAAGCTTATAGAGCTTTTCAACCGCTACAAGCATGTGTGGATTTTATCATACTTTACCATATATCTGACCTGGTTTGGATATTTAGAGCGCACTGTTACCACACATTATCACTTGATTCATCTTCCGATAGATGATTATATACCGTTTTGTGAATACTTTGTTATTCCTTATATCATGTGGTTTGGCTATGTGGCCTTTGGAATTGCTTTCACGGCATTACATGACAAAAAAGAATTTTACAGACTGTGTGCGTTTTTATATACCGGTATGACCGTATTTTTGGTTATATCAACGCTCTACCCGAATGGTCACAATTTGAGGCCTTATTATTTCACGCACCACAATATGTTTACAGCGCTTTGCGAGTGGCTTTACTCCACTGACACACCGACGAACCTGTTTCCGAGCATTCACGTATACAATTCGCTCGGCATTCATTTTGCGGTGATGAACAGCAGCTATTTCAAGGATAAAAAACACGTTCAGCACGCATCCTTAGTGCTTTGTGTTCTGATTATACTGTCTACCATGTTTATCAAACAGCACTCAGTATTTGACGTTTCTACAGCCTTTATGCTTGCTTTTGTAATGTACAATGTGGTCTACATCAAAAACTGGATGCATCTGCCACAAAAGAGCGGAAGCTTTCAGGATGCGGCAAACCGCAAGGTTCGCGTTTGAACTGATAAACAATACAATATTTGTATTATTTTAATTGAGAGGAGGCGGCGAATAGCAGCCATCCTCTCATAATATTATATGTAGTGCTTTCAACTTTTTACTTCCCAATTCACTTAAAAAGTTTCATAATAAACAATGCTTTCAAGCGATTTCCTGTCTTGTGAATGTCTATCTGGTGATGCTTTTTCTGTGTTGGCATATCCTAAAGCAATAATAGCTATCGGTTCAATATTACTTGGAATATTAAACTCATTTCTGATAATTTCAGGATCAAAATATGTAAGCCAACAAGAACTAAGGCCTAAATCTTCCGCCTCTAACACTATATGGTCCGCAACTATTGTTGCATCCACACTTACCATATCCTTTTTATCAAACGGACGCACAAAAACATCTGAATGATCACCGCATACAATAATAGCCAAAGGAGCACCATGATAATTTACTCCCTTAGACAATTTTTCTTTTCCTTCATTGCTGCTAATTACTAATAATCTCTGTGACTGAGCATTGGCCGCTGTTGGAGCTATTCTTGCAGCCTCAAGAATTTTGTCCAATTTTTCCTTTTCAATCTCATCAGTTTTATACTTTCTTACAGAACATCTCTGTTTTGCTAAAGATAAAAACTCCATAAAATTAATCCTCACTTTCGTTTTTTTATTGTACCTGCTCAACAAGTACGCTATAATGTTAGCATAGTATTTCCTTTTTACAAGTACGCACTTTTAAGTGCAATACTACCCAAAATGATACTGTAAAAATCATATTTTAGGAGGTTATATAATGAAACAATGTCAATCTTTCCAATGTCCCGTAGAAGCAACGCTTCAGCTTATTGGTGGTAAATATAAATCCATTATCCTATGGCATCTTATTGGAAAAACACTCAGATTTAACGAATTAGGAAAACTCATTAAATCTGCTACTCCCAAAATGCTTACTCAGCAACTTAGGGAGTTAGAACATGACGGATTAATCAACCGCGTTGTTTATCCAGTAGTTCCTCCCAAAACCGAATACTCATTAACACCTTTTGGTGAAAGCATTATTCCTGTTCTGGAAGCTATGTGTAATTGGGGAAATTCGTATTTAGAAGAGAATATCACATGTACCAATTCCTGCACTTCTACAACAACTTAAAAAAGACATCAGCCGGTTTTTACACCGGTTGATGTCCTTTTACATTTCACTCACAGTCTGCTTATCAGACTCTTTCCCTGCTGTAGTCAAGCACCTTGTCCACAGTGGATTTTATTTCTGCTGAATTTTTCCTCTGAGTCGAAATTTCTGCGTATGCATCCTCTATCTGCAGCTTATTGCGCTCCTCAAACTTGATAATCTCCTCCTGTGTATTGCGGATTGACACAATCTGCTGTCTGCATGCTTCTATCATGTCAACTGAAATCTCGTCACACTGTGAAAACACATGATTGAGCTCCACTCCCTGCTTCATAAGCTTTGTCGTGGCAACATTGTTGTCCTTTAGAAGCCCTACAAGGTGGCTCACCTGCTCTTTAAGTGCACTAATCTCAGCTTTTGCCTCTGAAAGCTCCTGTTTCACAGCATCAATTGCACTGTCATATGAAACAGATGCCTCCCTTATGCTCTCAGCAGCATCCACGAACAGCTTTCCCTGCTCTCCCAACATGCCCGCCTCTATAGCAGCATTAAGTGAGAGAACACTCATCTGCTTATTCTGCTCCTTC
Source organism: uncultured Agathobacter sp. (assembly GCA_934365945.1). Lineage (GTDB taxonomy): Bacteria > Bacillota > Clostridia > Lachnospirales > Lachnospiraceae > Roseburia. The sequence continues at coordinate 23,631 of CAKRNE010000018.1, forward strand.
ATCTGCGCAGCTATATCCGCACAGCTATCCACATGCTCCTCAAGCCTGTCCGATGTCTCTGACAAGCTCTTAGCCGGAGCTGTAAAATGCTTATTGTTTTCGACAAGCGCACATGTATCCTCATGCTGTGTGGCAATTGCCTTTGCTGCACTCTCAAGGCTTGTAAGATTGTCCGCAGCCGCCTTCACACACTCTGTAAAGCTGTCGTTTAAGGCTGATATGGCATCCATGCTGTCCTTTGAAAATTCCACCACATTATTTGCATTATCATTTAGCTGCTTAAGCGATGACTCCTCAAGCTGTCTTGATTTTTCCAGCTCATCAAAATCAGCCTCTATAAGCTTTGACTTTGCATTTACGTTCTCGAAAAATCCCCTGTCATTATCCAATTGTTCCTTCATATACGCTAATTCCTCAGCGGATATTTTTGCTTTGTTCCCAAACACTGCTCTATTCTCCTTTACCTTTACCAGTTACCTTTTTAGAATATAATATCACTTATAATACTGTATTTCAAACTGCAGTGACTCATTTTCCCTGAATACATTTATCTTTGGTGAATATACTACGGACAGCACTATATTATTGAACCTTCCTCTTTGTGCAGCTTCAAGCGCATCTGCACCAAATCTTTGCCTGATATAATCAAAAAAGCTTTCTATATCACCAAAGTAAATGGCATTGATTGGCGTGCCATATGAGGATATCAGTGAAAGCCTCAGCACATTGTTGTTTTTACCAACTACCCACATGCGGCTCACACGTAGATTTTTGTCCGCAAAAACCGGCTTTGGATTGTCCTTTCCAAACGGTGCCAGTACTGAAAACTCAGACACCAGTCTCATCGATACATAATCCACCGGCATCGGCACATCTATATGTATTTTAGGCACGAGGTCATCGTCGGTAAGCGACGCATACTCATTTATTTTCTGACGGAATGGCTCAACATTTTCTTGTGACAGTGAAAGTCCTGCAGCCATCGGGTGGCCTCCAAACTTCGTAAACAGCTCACTGCATTTGCACATTTCCTCATACATAGAGTATTCCTCTATCGAACGCCCTGAGCCCTTTACGCCGTCCTCACTCTTTGTGAGTATAAAGGTTGGCTTATTGTATTTCTCCCTGATGCGGCCCGCTATGATTCCTGCTATGCTCTCATGCACATCCGGCAGATATATGACAAGCACCCTGTCTTTTTCGTAGTTGTCCCTCTCATATATCTCAACTGCGGTTTCCACACCCTTTGCAGTCATTTCCTTTCTGTCATCATTGAGCGCTACAAGCTCTGATGCGATGCGCATGGCATCCTCCTGCCTGTCACATAAAAACAGCTCAAGTGCTCTTTTGGCTGTATCCAGACGGCCGGTCGCATTGACACATGGCCCAAGGACAAATCCAAAATGATATGCATCTACATTTTCAGCCTCTATATTACAACATTCAAGCAGGGCTTTCATGCCGATATTTGTCGTATGATGAATACTCTTTAAGCCGGCCTTTACAAGTATACGGTTTTCACCTGTCAGCGGCATGACATCACCGACTGTTGCAAATGCCACATTCTCTATAAAGTCCATGGCCTCTTTCTCATCTATGCCGATTTTTCTATATAGTAATATGACAATTTTCCAGGCAACCGCTGCTCCGCAAAGCTCCTTGTACGGATAGCTGCACTCTATCTGATGCGGATTTACAATGGCATCTGCTTTGCTCTCCTTGTAAATCTTTATACCCTTTATATCATCAAACGGCACTGCATGATGGTCTGTTACGAGAACTGTCATTCCTAGCTCCTTTGCATGGGCGATTTCCTTAATCGCTGCAATTCCGTTGTCACAGGTGACCACAGTGTCTATCCCATCCTCATATGCCTTGTCGATCAGGTGCACATTCAGACCATAGCCGTCCTTCACTCTGTCAGGAATCATATAGTCCACACACGCACCTGCTCTTTTAAGTGCCTTCACAAGAATATATGTAGACATCACTCCGTCTATATCATAGTCACCGATTATCCTGATTTTGGCCTTGTCAGCTATCTTTTGGGCAAGAATGTCAACCAGCCTTTGACCATCCTTTAAAAGAGCCGGGTCTGCAATGTCTGAGATTTTGCCGTTTAAAAATTCATTTACCGCGTCATCTCCTATCACACCTCTGTTTCTGATTATCCTCGCCGTCACCTGGTCTATTCCAAACCTCGCTCCGATTGCCGCAAAATCAGCCTTCTTCGCACTAACATACCACTTTGCCATAATCTACCCTTTCCAGGCGCAGCCCACACGCCGGTGCTGTGTAGCCTGCCTGTGCCCTATCCTTTGAAGCTAAAATTTCCATCACAGCATCCGGATTTTTCCTTCCGTCGCCCACCTCGATAAGCGTTCCTGTGATAATTCTTATCATATTCTGTAAAAATCCATCTCCGGTGTAGCTGATAACAATATCAGCGCCTGTTTTTTCTATATCTATAGAAAAAATCGTCCTGACCGTTGACTTTTTCATATGTTTATTGCCACAAAAGGCTTTAAAATCATGCTCTCCGAGAAGATACGTTGCTGCTTTTTTCATCCTGTCTGTGTCAAGCGGCTTATCATAGTCGTATACATATTTTCTCCTGAACACATCGGACACGATACCGGTGTGTATTGTATACACATATGTCTTTGACACAGCATTGTACCTGGCATGAAATCTGTCAGGCACATTTGAAATATCTGTCACCGCAATATCTGCCGGCAGATGCTCATTCAGCCATATAAATATCTCATCCTTGGAAAAATGCTTCGGCATGTGAAAGCTTGCCACCTGCCCCGCCGCATGCACTCCCGCATCCGTGCGCCCTGAGCCTATGACCTCAACCGGCTTTCCTGCCAGCGTGGAAAGCACATGCTGAAGCTTTCCCTGTATTGTATCATCTGTGGATTTCTGCACCTGCCAGCCCTTGTAGCGTGTGCCGTCGTATGCCACAATTATCTTGTAATTTTGGGTTTCTGTGTTCATAAAATTGTCTTTCTTTATCTAAAAAATAGCGTTGTGAATAGTTACTTTTATTTTAGCTCCTTTAATCCAATTAAGCAAGCTCCGCAATACGTGTCACCGCTACATATATATTTGATATCTCATACCATGTACTGTAGTCCACCACACCCGAAACCGGAAGGCCGAATACAGCCTGAAATTTTTCCACGGCTTCCTTTGTCTTTGGTCCGTATATTCCATCCGGCACAATAGACGGAATTGCCGGATATGCCTTTGCGATGCGGGCGAGCTGCCTTTGTATCTGGTATACATTCTGTCCGGACGAGCCTATGCCTATATTGTAGCCCGGCCATGACGCAGGGATTCCTGATACAGCCTCCGCGGTATTGATATACATGTTGCTGCCGTAAAAATATCTGAGTATCTCAATTGCACTGTATCCCTGATCACCGAGGCTTTTAGAGCCCCACTGTGTCATCCAGCTCGGACAGGAGACCTTCTGTCCGTCACAGTACTGCGTCAGAATCGGCTGCTTTACATTAGGTCTCGACAGATAGTTTTCAAACATTTCATTTACTATCAGCGAGATATTGTCATATATATTTCTGCCATAGATGAATTTGTGGTCATATGCCGTGGACGAAGTGATATTAAAATTATAGCCCTTTCCCCGATAAAACTCCGTGTATATCCTGTTTAACGTAAATGACATAATTGCAAGCACATTTGCCCTTATAGTGGCATCAGGCCAGGTCGCATATATCTCACTGGAAGCGACATTTTTGATGTAATCCTTATATCTGACATAATAATTTGCCGCAGTGGAATCCGATGGCGCTCCATCATGCACAATAACATATTCCGGAATCACCACACGGTTAAGTACAATCTCACCGGTCTCAGCAACCGGCATAATCTCCGGCTCAGGTATCTTGGCAGGATAATCACCGTAAAGTGTATGTGCCGGAATAACAATATTGTCCACATCATTTCCCGGTGCATCAAGTGCTTCCAGCTCAATATCCTGTATGGAAAGTCTGTCTGGCATCACCTCAACGCCCGAAACCGTGATATTTCTGTATCCGTTAGCTGAAACAGTCACCGTCACCTCAGAATACGGCTGTGACTCACTGGGCGACATAGAATACTCAAGTGGCGGAGTGGCAATCTCAACTGCCTCTATGCTTCCCGATTCATTGGTATCAGTCTCCTCTATCCTCCCCTGCGGATCCCCGGAATAGCTGACTGCCACCCTTGCATCCGCAACCGGCGTCCCCATGTTTTTCTGTCGTACTCTCACCTGAAGCCGCCCCTCATCAATGGATTCCTGTTGTAAAATGTGCAGATTTTTCATGAATATTATTACCTTAATATCTTTTTACAATAATATGCACAAAGTGTAGCGCATATGATATAATGAGCGTAGGCAACGAGCAGTGCCAAATTGAAAATATATAAAAAATCTCTGATTTTTCTGACTTGCACTGCGTATGACACACTTAGCAGCTTTTGTCAATTTTATTAATATTCAGGAGGAAAATTATGCATACATTTCAACCATATCCAATCGACATGCTCGATATCAATCCATTCACCAAGCTCAGTAAGGAGTGGGCTCTCGTGACAGCCGGCGATAAGGAAAAATCAAACACCATGACTGTTTCATGGGGTGGAACCGGTGTCCTCTGGGGCAAAAATGTCGTATTTATTTTTATCAGGGAATCAAGATATACTAAAGATTTCATAGACAATGGTGAGTTTTTCTCACTTTCTTTCCTTAGCGAGAAATATCGCGATGCCTTAAAATACTGTGGTGCTCACTCAGGACGCGGCGAAGACAAATGGTCAAAGGCCGGTCTGACTCCTGCTACACGCCATGGCATACCATATCCGGATGAGGCAAATCTTGTATTCCTCTGTCGCAAGATGGCAGCTGTGCCTATTGAAGAGGCTTCATTTACAGACAAAGCCATTATGCATCAATGGTACGGCGATCACGATATGCACACTATGTATGTTGGTGAAATTATTGAGGTTGCGGCTCGCTAATTTTATGACAATACTACGGGACGAGAAGAACCCTAATATATATTTATGCGCTTAAAACTACGTGACTAAGATAATTGTAAGAATTATGCTTTTAATGTTTTCTATGCTTGACGAAACCGGCTTTTATGCGCCGTCCATGGCGCATAACGCCTTGCCCTGCCTTCCATGGCAGGGCATTTCTGTGTTTCATGGCATAATTCTAACAATATCTAAGTCACTTCGTAATCGCTTATAAATATATATTAGGGTTCTTCTCGTCCCTTACTCTATGTTAATATTACACTAATTTTACCATTGTACAACAACACATACAAATTGTCCCCTCATTACTGTCACAAGATTCTATATAATCTAGCGGCAGCCGGTACTCATAGCTTCGATTGCCACGGCACCACCGCGTACAACCGATATATGCTTGTACTGTGACTTGAGCAGTGCAATAAGATCATCATTGCGGTGCTCTGTGAGCTTGCTCTCTAAGATCACGCTGTCTGCATTCTTGTCCACCACGTCAATATTAAAAACCTGCGCTGTCTGGAATACATCGGTGATTTCCTCGCGGGTGAGCTTTGATACCCTGACATAGAGGATTTCCTTCATATGCAGAGGCACATCGGTCAGGTCAATAACCTTGATGACCTCGACCATTCTGTTGAGCTGCTTTTTTATCTGCTCAAAGGTAATATCATCGCTTGTAACACAAATAGTCATTCTGGAAATAGTCTCATCCTCTGTGGTTCCAACCGTAAGAGACTGTAAATTGTAGGATTTTGCGGAGAAAAGTCCTGAAACCTTTGCTAAAACACCGACCTCATTCTCCACATAAAGTGCAATCCATCTGTTTTTCATTTCAATATTGTTCATCTTATGCACCTCCTACTTTAAAATCATTTCGCTCATAGGATTTCCGCTCTTGACCATTGGAAGAACAATCTCATCCGTAGCAATCATAAACTCAATAATTACAGGTACATCCTTGTATTTCTTTGCCTCTGCAAAGGCTGCATCGATATCCTCTTCCTTTTCCACACGGATTCCGTGTCCACCATAGCTTTCAACAAGCTTGATGAAATCCGGCGTGTATGGCGGACATGCCTCGTTTGGTCCCTTGCACTCATCAGGGCAGCCCTTTCTTCTGCGAAGACAGGTTGCAGAATATCGCTTGCCATAGAAAAGCTGCTGCATCTGGCGCACCATGCCAAGGTAGTAGTTGTTGAGTACACAGATGGTCACTCCCGCTCCCTGTACAACTGAGGTGGCAAGCTCCTGTATATTCATCTGAAGTCCGCCGTCACCGCTTATGCATACAACCTCCTTGTCAGGATTTGCAATCTTTGCACCTATTGCCGCCGGAAGACCAAAGCCCATGGTTCCAAGACCTCCGGATGTAAGAAGCTGGCTGTTGCTGTCAAGCTCTAAGTACTGTGTAGCCCACATCTGATGCTGACCTACATCTGTAACGTAGATTGCATCCTTATAGTTTTTATTGATATGCTCCATAATCATCTGAGGTGTCATGCCCTTGTCTCTTCTCATGCCAAGAGGATTTTCCTCATCCCATGCCTTAATCTGCTTCTGCCACTCAGCAGTCTTTTTCGGCTCGGCCCACTCGTTTAACTTGTCGAGTGCCACATTGGCATCTGCAACGATAGGCACATCAACCACAACATTTCGTGAAATAGATGCAGTATCCACATCAATATGTACAATCTTTGCCTTTGGAGCGAACTCGTTTAAGTCACCTGTTATTCTGTCGTTAAATCGTGTACCTATTGAAAAAAGTAAATCACACTCACTGACTGCCTTGTTTGCCGCATATTTGCCGTGCATACCGCAGTTTCCCACATAAAGCGGATGAGTGGTCGGTATAGCGCCCTTACCCATTATTGTGGTGACAACAGGCACATTCTCTGCCTCCGCAAAACGGCGCAGGTTTTCGTTGGCTCTTGCAACATTTATACCGCCTCCAGCAAGGATAAGCGGCTTTTTGGCACTCTTTAACATCTTGTAGGCACGCTTAAGCTGTCCGACATGTACTGTATCATTTACACGGTAGCCTCTGATTTCCACCTTGTCAGGATACTCTGCAGGACCTGATGCGGTCTGTATATCCTTTGGCAAATCAATCAGTACAGGGCCCGGCTTTCCAGTCCTTGCAATATGAAATGCCATCTTTATAATTTTTCCAAGATCCTTTCTGTCACGGACTGTAACAGAATACTTTGTGATATTTCTGGTGATTCCGACTATATCCACTTCCTGAAAGGCATCATTTCCTATGAGCGGAAGCGGTACCTGTCCGGTAAAGCAAACAAGCGGCACATTGTCGTAATGCGCATCTGCAAGACCTGTAACTGTGTTGGTAGCACCGGGGCCGCTTGTCACAAGGCAGACTCCGACCTTTCCTGTAGACTTGGCATAGCCCTCAGCCTCATGAATCAGGCCCTGCTCATGTCTCGGCAGAACCAGATTGATTGAATTAGTCTTGTATAACTCATCGAATAAATCTGTAACTGTTCCTCCCGGATAGGCGAAAATAGTATCTACGCCTTCCTCCTCCAATGCTTTTACAAATAATTTTCTTCCTGTGATGTCCATACTGCTGTCATCCTCGTTTCTATATTTAATAGTTTATTTTACTTTCTCATATCGAAGGAAATAAAACTCCAAATCAAAGTATGTCTGCTCTTCGCTGTCTCCTGTAATCTGCCACTCAGGCTTCTCGTCAAGATTTGGAAAATATGCATCCGCATCATACTCGAAGTCAACCTTTGTGATATGTGCTACATCGCATTCATCCACGAGCTGCTCATAGATTTTCTGTCCACCAATGATATAAATATCCTCTGAATTGTATTTTTCAAGCTCCTTGTGAAGCTCGTCAAGTGAGTGAACCACGACAGCGCCCTCCACCTCATAGGATGGGTTGTGTGTGAGCACTATGTTGGTTCTGTTCTTAAGTGGTCTGCTGTTTGGAAAGCTCTCAAGTGTCTTTCTGCCCATGACTACAACCTTTCCCGTAGTCATCTCGCGGAAAAACTTCTGATCCATAGGTATTCGAACGAGCAACTGGTTGTTTTTTCCAATTGCCCAGTTATTATCAACTGCTGCTATTAAATTCATGATTTTCTCCCTGTTGTAATCGCTGCTGTTCACATTGACAAGTGAACAATAGCCTTCTATTACTTGCTTCTTATAATTGCTTCATATCCACGTTCTTTAGACTGCAATAGGTATATCCTTAATCTGCTCACCTGTCACATAGTCTGTTATCTTGATATCATCCGTCGTAAACTGATAGAAATCCTTTATATCAGGATTGAGCCAGAACTTTGGAGCATCGTACTGTGGTCTCTCAATCAGCTCCTTAACGATTGGCACATGCCTGTCGTAAATGTGCGCATCTGCAATCACGTGCACCAGCTCTCCAACTCTCATGTCACACACCTGCGCCAGCATATGCATAAGCACCGCATACTGGCATACATTCCAGTTGTTCGCCGCAAGCACATCCTGTGAGCGCTGGTTCAAGATACCGTTTAATGTGAGCCTGTCATCACCCTTTTTCTGTGTCACGTTGAAGGTCATGCTGTATGCGCACGGATACAGATTCATCTCATGCAGATCCTGATGCACATATATATTGGTAAGTATTCTTCTGGAAAAAGGTGTATGCTTCAAATCATAGATGACTCTGTCCACCTGGTCCATCATGCCTTCCTTATACTGATGCTTTACACCAAGCTGATAGCCGTATGCCTTGCCGATTGAGCCATCCTCATCTGCCCACTCATCCCACACATGGCTTTTTAAATCATGGATATTGTTGGATTTCTTCTGCCATATCCAAAGCAGCTCATCCGTAGCACTCTTTATATATGTTTTTCTTAAAGTGATAGCCGGAAACTCCTTAGACAAATCATATCTGTTGACGACACCGAATCTCTTTATTGTATAGGCGCTCGTGCCGTCCTCCCAGTGTGGACGCACCAGCTCTCCCTCAGTGCTTGTGCCATTTTCCAAAATATCCTGACACATCGCTACAAAAACCTTATCTGCATAACTCATATTATCTGCTCCCTAATCATATATATTCAACCGATACAATTACCCGTTTACTGTCTATTGTATCTAATTATCAGTTTTTTTTCAATATATACAATGTGCAAATTCAAATGATTTTTTTAGCTTTTTTCTTCATAAATTATTTAAGTTTTTTATTATTCTTTTCGATTAAGGACACAATTTGGACAAATTTATTTAGTATAGTAATACTCGTAAAGGAGATACACCTTTACAAATTCCCTTTTTTAAACATTTTTTCATAAACTAAACTCCTCGAAAAGAAGCCGCTTCCCTCGGCTTCTTTTCACGTTATGGGGGTTTACATTTCAAGCTTTTTCCCATATTATGATTAAAGGATCAAAAGGTAGATTCAGATTAATCATAAATTTTGAGGAGATTCACAATCACATGAAATTTTTTCTCGCACCGATGCAGGGGCTGACCGGATATATAGTAAGAAACGCTTTCCACCACCATTTTGACTACATAGACAAATACTACACACCGTTCATTCCTGCCGCAAAGCGCATGAATGCCAAAATAAAACGAGACATAGACCCGGTAAACAATGATGGGATCACTCTCATTCCGCAGGCCATGTCTATAGTGGCAGACGAGGTCATTGACCTGCACAGACAGCTTGCTCCTTACGGATATGATGAGATAAACGTAAATCTCGGCTGTCCGTCCGGCACCGTCGTATCCAAGAAACGAGGCTCCGGCATACTCGCATATCCTGATATGCTGGATAGCTTCCTCGATGAACTGTATACAAAGGCCGATTTTCCTGTTTCGATAAAAACTCGTGTGGGCTTTAACGATGATGAGCTCTGGCCCAAGCTTATCGAAATATACAGTAAATATCCGATAAGCGAGCTTACCGTGCATCCGAGAGTCCAGAAGGATTTTTATAAAAATACTCCGCGCATGGATGATTTTGCACTCGCCGTGCAGAAGATAAATCCTGATAAAACCATACTCTGCTACAACGGAGATATCACTGATAATAATAGTTTCAAAGCACTAACCGACTGCTTCCCTGATATTGATGAAATCATGGTAGGCCGCGGACTATTTGCTAATCCTGCTCTTATTGCTGAGCTTAAGGGTGTCCGCATGGATAAAGCTGAGCTTCGCGAGCGCTTAAAGAACTGGCACGATGAGATTTTATCCGGTTATCTGTCTATCTTTTCCGGTGAAAAGGATGCCATTTTCCGCATGAAGGAAATCTGGGCATATATGCATGGGCTGTTCCCTGACTCTGAGAAGCTCTGGAAGAAAATAAAAAAATGCCAGACGCTTAATGACTATCAGTCAATCGTTCGAATGGCATTTGATGCTTTTTAAAATATAAACACTTTACTTTCTTGCAATTCTGTGAAGCTGCGGCCTTATGGTGATATCTGTCATCACAAGGCCTTCTCTTTGCTCTAAAACATAAAGCACTGCGTCTGCAACCTCTTTCGGCTGCAGCCTTGCAGCTTCATTTTCATCCACTGTAAAATCAGCATTCCTGTACAGCTTAGTATCGGTCATATCAGGCTCTATATTTACCACGCGCACACCGTACTTTCTCGCCTCCTCAAACAGGCTGTGGGAAAAGCTCGTAAGCCCCGCCTTTGTGGCACCGTAGGCACAGCCGTGCGGATTCGTCTTCTCGGCAGTGATTGATGAGATATTTATTATTGTTCCTTTGTTTTTCTTTAAATCGCGAAGCAGCAGATTTGTGATAATCATCGGTGCCTCAAGATTTGTCCTCACCATCTGTGATATTTTTACAGGATTAAGCTCCTCATGAAGAGCGTAAAAGCCGACTCCTGCATTATTTATAAGGAGGGATATGTCATGATTCTTATTAATTTCTTTTATTGTTTTGGTAAGCCTTGCGGTGTCGGTAATATCGCAGACTATATGCTCTGTCCCTGCGGTATCATCACTTTGGTTGAAGCTTCTTCCTATTCCATAAACCAGCCAGCCGTTTGCTGCAAGCTGCCAGCATATAGCTTTTCCGATGCCGGAAGAAGCTCCTGTTACAATTGCCTTTTTCATCTAATTGCTCCTTTATACAATGTGATATATATGTTGAAAATACATTGCACTATTGTCAGATATTATCACTTCCACATAAATATCCTGTCATTATCCACATATTTTGAGACAGCCTTTATCATAAACTCTTCCATATCATTTCGTATGTTCTCCGGATATTGGTAATACCCATTCACGTTATCGTATGGAAAATTCACCACAGCGCTATGAGGCATATCCTTTCGCATTTTCTTCAGATAATCCTGCGATATGCGGAAGCTTCCGATACTCATATCCCACAGCTTAGAGCCGTCTATATGTGAAAATACGTCATCAACCAGTCTGCTGTATTCACTTCGCCAGTCCTTACAGTATATCATAGGATCAAAGCACAGTCTCACAAGAAATCCACTGTCCATGGCACATTTTGCTGCCTGAATCCGCTCCGCCGGTACCGACGCAAAATGCTCATACTCTGCTGCAACCCTTTGAGGCGAAACTGTATAGGCAATAATTACTCTGTCACAGGCTTCGTAATCGCTCCACAAATCACATCTGCCACTCTTGGTGCGGATTTCAATCGTGAGATTTTCATGCTTTTTTGTAAAAGCAATCCATTCCCTCACAAAGCCGCCAAGCGACTCAATGGCCACAAGGTCTGCATCATATGACACACAAAGATATATGCTTTTTTTCGCTAAAAGACGCTCAAGCTCTGCAAAAATATCCTCCAGATTTACAAACATCACAAGATTACCTGACGGATACATACCCTTTAAATAGCAGTATTCGCAGTCAAATATGCAGTTCATCATGCATGAGCAATAGTAGAAATTCTCATTTCCAAAGCTCTGACACACCGGTGCACCTTCATATATACAGCCGCTTGTATTCTCTGCCAGAATGAGCGCCTTGGCATTGCTTTGAGCAGAAATACTCTGCTTTTTGCGGCAGAAAACATCCTTGTAGTGGTCAATTTCTATGACTGTTGTATTATTAAGCTTTTCTAAAATCTGCTTTGTACGTGGGTGCTTTGCCACGCCTTTTTCCACATATACATGTGAAAACATTTTATTGTATTGGCACATTTGACATTTCCTTCTTACAATAATCTCTGTTTCAATTCAAACAGACATTTCTTTCCCTCACGCTTGCTCTCACACGGCAGCAAGCCCTTTGTATAGTACTCATCCAGAACAGCTTTATAATCTATACCACTTAATCTGCAATACTTTATAAGCTGTGCCAGCTGATCCCCCATCACCTTGGAGCAGCGCATGTCGCTGATCAGCCTATCTATATTCCAAGCAGATTTAGTATCATCTGTCGCATTGCTGTCTGCAATATTTTTGCCTTTAGTCTTATCATCTATTGAAGCCTTATCAGCACATGCACTTAAAAGCATATCAATGTAGCCGCATATTTTTTCTTCCTGCAAAGCAAAAAGCTCTGTGATTTTCGACTGGTCTACTCTCTCTCCTGCATCTGAAACAAGCTTTATAAAATGCATACGGTGCGGTCCCACGAAAAACGCTGCTGCCTGATATACAGCGGCTGCCTCCATATCATATACAACCGAATCACGCCCTTCATTGAGCACCCTTGCGACCGTTACTATTTCACACTCCATAAGATTTGTTTTCATCAGCATATCGGGGTAAAATGTACGCCCTGTCATCTGCTCAGTGAGCTTGTTTCCAAGAAATATACTGCCTAAACAGGTCTCATTGCCAAAACCTGCGCCACACCCCACATTCAAAATCTCATCATCCAGTGAAACCCCATAAGCACCACCGATATTTGAAACCGCTGCCGCCGCATTGATTTCTCCTACACCTGTTATCACAAGCCTGATACTATCATTTGCAAACACGTCAAATCTGACTGTTTCAGGGCTTTTTCCCTTTTTTAAGCCATAGTGGTCTATTATATTTTTTGCCTCAGCATAAAAAGCGCTAAATATATAAATCATAGATAATTCCTTCAAATATTCCTGCATGCATCAACAGGCTTTATCTCTCAAGCTCCTTTAAAAGCTTAGTCCTGTTGCTTCCAACCATGAGCTTTTCATTGTAGATATCGTATTTTTCACATTCATTCTCAGCTAAAAAGCTGCTGATTTCCGGTGTGATGGTCAGCTCTGTGACAAATACAAGCATCTCCTGTCCGTCTGAGAATACATCCTCCACAAAATCAAATGCATGGTTTAGCTTCTCTCCTGCCGCATCCTCCATCGTTGAAAGCTTCTCAGATTCTTCGGTAAAGTCATCCATCACCGTATCAAAATCACCCTTGATATGCTTTAAGACATCCTGTCTGATGTAATACTCCCTTGGCAAAATAAGAGAGCTCTCCTTCAATATCTCCATATTCCTTGAAAACTGCTCCACAGCACTGTTGTACAGCACCTGCTGCTCCTCAAGGCTGCTTTGTGACTTTCTGTATTCCTTCAAAAACTCATACCATAGCTGCACCATTTTCCGCTCTCTGGCCACATCCGAAAAAACAACAGTCAGTCCGCTTAAAAGCAGATTGACCACAGTGATTCTCTCGTCGAAATCCGCATCAAATACACGCTTATACACTGACTTTTTCACGTTTCCGGAAAGTATATCGCTTATACCGTAATCCTCATTGTATTTCCTGTAAATTTCCAGATATGCGTACACATCATCTGCTATATCAGGATGATGGATAAACTCACCTATTACGTCCTCCGTGACTGCAAGCTCTCCCTCCTCATACACCTTAAGCAGGCTGCTTAAATCCTCCCAGCCTCTTGCCGTGACGAAATTCATGCCGTCCACGTCTGTTTCCACCTTATAAAAATTGTTTGGATGAAGCTCCAGATAGCTTAAAAGTGCATCATGTATATGCACATCTCTGGCATATTCCTTCCACACCTGATAGTCAGCTTCTATCGATATATATCTGACACGGTCGAGTGTGACCATATCAAAATCGCGCACTGATTTATTGTACTCCGGCGGATTGCCTGCCGCAACTATCACCCAGCCCTTTGGAACAGCCTGATTACCAAAGGTCTTGCACTGCAAAAACTGAAGCATCGTTGGCGCAAGTGTCTCGGACACGCAGTTTATCTCATCAATAAAAAGTATGCCCTCCTTAAGCCCTGTTGCTTCCATCTTTTCATAAACGCTGGCTATAATCTCGCTCATCGTGTATTCCGTGACGGAATAGCTCTTTCCGTCATACTCACGCTCCTTTATAAATGGCAGTCCTACCGCCGACTGGCGCGTGTGATGTGTGATGGTATACGCCACAAGACCTATTTTGCACTCTCTTGCAATCTGCTCCATAATCTGTGTCTTGCCTACGCCGGGCGGTCCGATTAAAAGTATCGGCCTCTGCCTGATCTGCGGTATCGCATACTCTCCGTGTGCATCCTTTGACAGGTATGCTTTCACTGTATTTTTCACTTCGTTTTTTGCCTGTTTTATATTCATAATGTTTCCTCCAGCTCCACCTGCATCGCCCATGGCGGCACCTCATTGCCCTCATATGCACCAACCGACACAAATGCGCACTTGTACGATGGACACTTTGCCGGGAAAATTCCATTGCCATCAGTAAAATATATAAGTCCGCACATGTTCTTAAGCTCTCCCTTATCCAGAAGGTCTCTCACATACGAAAATGCCGGTCTGAAATCTGTGCCTCCGCCTCCTACGAGCGTAAACTTGTTTAAAAGCGGCTTAATCTGCTTTTCATCTGTAATTTCCTCGTCCGTCTTTACGCTGTCATCACACTGTATGATGCGTATTTTATTCCTGACAAAAAAGCTGTCCGACTCCGTGAGAATCGTAAAGGTCTCCTGTAAAAAGTGCTCCACCAGCTCTCCGCTCACAGAATAGCTCGTATCAAGCACTATGACAAAATCCCTTATCTTGTATGTCTCCCTCGTTTCAAGAGGCTCAATGAGCGGCATATTGCCATAGAGTGAAAGTCCATACGCGTAATACCCCATATCAAAGGAATCATAATCTGCGTGTACCTCCTCACGAAGTACTGCAAACCTGCGCAGAAACTCCTTGTAGCTTCGTCTGCTTCTTTTCGCGGACAGCTCCCTCATCATTACCTGTTCGCCCTCGGATTTGCTGTCCTTTGAATGGCTTTTCTCCATGCGTGTCTGTCTGGATATTTTCTGCCACTGTTTTTGGGCCTCGGATGAACTTAGTGGCATAGCATTGTCGTTTTTCTCCTCCGGCCACAAAGCGTGGTCGTCTGTGTAAAATTCCCGTGCCAGAATTGCAAGCTCGTTTTTATCCTTTGTATTTGGAATATCATCTATATCTGTGGTTTCTTCAGCCTCTATTTCTGCATACTGCTTGTATAGCCACGCGTACAAGGCTCCCGGAGCAATCACTATATGCTCTTTTTTAAGCCTCTCATACGTGGTTTTTCTTATATAGCTTAGGATACGCTTTGTGCTTTTCTTTTCCATTGTATCAATCGTATACTCAACCATTATATCACATGCTGTATTCCACAGGAATTCATCCCTCTCACCTTTAGTCCACAGGTGAAAAAACAAACAGTGCAGCACACTGTGCAGATAAGCCCTGTTCAGATACATGCCATTTTTCTTAAATATATCAATCAGCCTGATTGGATTGTAATAAATATATGTGCCGTCAGTTGCCATAGAGTAAAGCTGCTCGTTCACCTTTGGTGAAAGAGCCGAGAGCGCCAGCTTCATAAAAGGCATGTCGAGATACAGCTCACACTGTATTTCATCTATTATTTTCTGTGACATTTCCTCCTGCCACTCTGAATCTGTCTGGATATGTTTTTTCATGAAGCGGCCTCCTTTCCCATATACTTCTCCATTTCTTGCACCAATGGTGCGAGTATTATTCTACTGCAATATTTTTAAAATTTATTACACTATACACATGATATGAGGGTCAAAAGGTATTTTGCCCCTCATTTATGATTAAATTTAAAATTCAAACCGCCTCTTCCTGGATACCGACAGGTTTTCCTTCTTAAATCTATGCAAAATCACACTGCCCTCACTCCATTCATCCTGTGCTGCAAGTGCAAGCATATCAGTAACAGCCAGGACATCTGCGATAAAATTTTCCTCACCATCTTTAAGCTCCAGAAAACTCTGCAGCAAACACGAATCCCTTTTTCTTATGATAAGCTCAGACAGCCTTTTTTTATGATTGACAATATACTCCAAAAACTGCTGCCTAGCTTCTTTTGAAAGCTCATACGCATAAATAAGCCTGTAAAAAGCCATATCTAAAAGGTCATCCTCACTCTCCTGCGCAATCGCCTCTGAAAATATTTCATCATACTGCTTCCACACAAACACGCGGTCCATAAAGGCCTGTCTGGCGCGAAAGCCCTCTCCGTTCATATTCAGCTTGAAAATATGTGCAGGACCAATCTCATCATAGGTCTGGTCATACTCAAAAAAACATGCCTGCGCAACCACATTGTCACCGCCGTCAGTCCATCTAACCCTCACAAGAGTGCTTATCTGCGAAAGAATCTGCTTAAGACACGACTTATCACTCGGTAAGCCTCTCATCACAAGCATAGAAAGCTTTGTGCAGTTCATGAAGGCATCACCATCCACATCACATATGTCGGATGGCAGTTCAAGCACAGACAGCCTTGAACAATTGTAAAAGCACAGCCTGCCAATCTTTTGCATTCCGTCCGGCAATACAACTCTCTCAATATAATCATCACACAGCTCCGTCATATCAGGACGCAGAATATCATCAATCCCAAGCTCTGTTTTCATTTTTTCAGGCATGCTCTTGAATGAAAAGCAATACTCCGCAAGCTCCGTCACTCTCATTCCATCAAGCATATCCGGCACCACACACACCGGATTTTTCCCATACATATGAAGAAGCCTAATGCAATCGTCATTAAGCCTCTCATATACACATATATAATTATCGTTTATTTCAACTTCTATATTTTGCATTGTTAATTTTAATTCTATGTTTTTATTATCATATTGTGTTAATTTTGTGCATTAGATATATCTGAGAAAATTTATCCAACCTTCAACAATTCATTTATCGTATTCTTAAAATCATAAAACAAATCAATATATTTTTCAACAATTGTATTACAATGTGTCCTTACAACCTCACAATCATAGTCATGTGCAAGTTCATTTCTGACCTTAAGCATATCCATCCACGCATCATCAGAAATCAGCTTTGCCTTAAAGGATTCACGTAACACCTCTCGCGGGGAACCTGTAACAAACCCGGTTATCGAATAATATTGTACCAGAATATCTTTCATTACCTTCCACGATAAATCAAAAGTAATGCTAAATTTAGCACTTGTCCCACTTAGAACAAACGAATCGGAAAGGTCTCTCTGCCTTGCCTCAGCTAACGCATCTAGTGAATTACAAAAAGATTTAAAACGTCTCTCAAATTTCGCGTCCATACTGTCTGATATCCTCCAATAATAAATCATTCCTGCATGCATCCAAATTCAGTAAATCAACACTGTACAAGGTAGGTAAGTCCTCCACTTCATCAGAAAGCGTATCAAAATCCTTCACTCCCGATACCGCTATATCAATATCACTGCGTTCCAATGCAGTACCTTTAGCTCTTGAACCATATAAAATTACCTTTTTGGCATCATACTGTCTGCAAAGCTCTGCAACCCTGCTTATAACCTCTTCAACCTTCACTAATCTGACCTCATATAAAAATAATCTGCACTACATATGAGTTAGTTTATCACAATTCCTACATTATTTCCACCACAACGTAAGGGACGCTGCCGCGGGCACCGCGGTGGCACTAGTGCTATCCCGCAAGCGAATAGCGCAGTGGGTTAGAAACTGTAGAAATTATGCCGCAAAGCACAGAAACGCCCCTGCAAGGACGCAGGGGCGAGGAGAACCGCGCCACGGACGGCGCGTTTCGACGGTTTCGTCAAGCATAGAAACCCTTCAAGCATAATTTCGTACAGTATCTTACCCACGAAGCGTAGCACGCGGGATAGTGCGTGTGCCATCGCGGTACCCGCGGCAGCGCCCCGTACTACATCCAAAATCTATTCAAGCAGATTCTTCATACTGTTCACACTGATAAGAATTGTCGATCCATTGTGCAAAAGTGCTGTCGTAGTCGGCGGAAGCACTCCTGCCACACCAAGAGCAATGAGCCCTGAGTTAAAACCAACAATCTTTCGATAGTTGCTCTTTATACGTTTCATAAGAGCATTACTTATATATTTGAGAGTAACAATCTGGTAGAGATCATCCGAGCCCACCGTAATATCAGCAATCTCGCGGGCAATTTCAGCGCCATCACTGATTGCAATACCGACATTTGCCGCAGAAAGAGCCGGTGAATCATTTATACCATCACCAATCATAATGACCTTTCTGCCCTTAGCCTTTTCTTTCTCCACAAAGGCAGCCTTGTCCTCAGGTAAAACCTCGGCGTAGTATTCATCTACACCAACTTTTTTCGCAATGACAGAAGCGGTACGCTCACTGTCGCCTGTCATCATGACAACCTTTGATATACCGGCCTTCTTTAATGAAGTAACAACTGCTGCTGCCTCATCACGCAGAGGATCCTCAATACAGATAACTGCCGAAAGCTTCCCCTCAATAGCCAGATACAGGTGCGAATAATACAGCGGAAGCGACTCAAACAGCGGCTCCTTTCCTGCAGGAACAACACATTTCTCATCTTCAAAGACGAAATGATAGCTTCCGATAACAGTACGCTTTCCATTGATGGAGGTTGCAATTCCATGAGCCACAATATACTCAACCTTTGTATGCATTTCCTCATGGGAAAGCTCTCTCTTAGAAGCAGCGTCTACCACTGCCTTTGCCATGGAATGAGGGAAATGCTCCTCCAGGCATGCTGCCACACGAAGCATGTCATCAGATGAATACTCATCATTAAAGTTCACCACATCAACCACAGTCGGATGTGCCTTTGTGAGTGTACCGGTCTTATCAAAGACGATGGTATCAGCCTCTGCAACAGCCTCAAGGAACTTGCCTCCCTTGACCGTTACATTATAAAGGCTTGCCTCTCTGATAGCAGAAAGCACCGAGATTGGCATAGCAAGCTTGAGTGCACAGCAGAAATCCACCATGAGAATTGACATGGCCTTTGTCACATTTCTTGTCAGAAGATATGTAAGTCCTGTAGCTCCAAGCGTCCACGGAACAAGCTTGTCAGCATAGTGCTCAGCCTTGCCCTCGAGCTCAGATTTAAGCTTCTCGGACTCCTCTATCATAGTAACAATCTGGTCAAAACGATTGTTTCCTTCAACCTCCTTGACCCTGATAGTAATCTCGCCCTCCTCGACAACAGTGCCTGCAAACACAGTATTGCCGACAGTTCTTTGAACCGGAACCGACTCACCTGTCAGGGAAGCCTGATTGACCATCGCATCGCCATCTAAGACCTCTCCGTCGAACGGTATGACATTTCCCATGTGGACAACAACCCTGTCGCCCTTTTCAATCTTTGAAGACTCAACGAGTATCTCCTGATTCTCAGGTGTCTTGAGCCATACCTTGCTCACATTAAGCGACATGCTTCTGGCCAGGTCATCAACAGACTTCTTGTGTGTCCATTCCTCCAAAAGCTCACCTATTCCAAGCAGAAACATAATAGAGCTTGCGGTAGAAAAATCCTTTGTGACAAGCGAAACCGTGATGGCAGTAGCATCAAGCACCGGCACCTCTATTTTTCTCTGCAACAGACACTTAAGCCCAATTCCAATATACTTTATAGAGCGTCCAACAGTAAGCGCTGTCCTGATTGGCCAAGGCAGCAGGAGCTTTTTACTGTAATGCCAGACAACACTTCCGATAAGTTTTTCCTGATATGAATTATTAAGCTCTCTTCCTGATGTCTTGATAACAGTCTGTGGCACATTGGCGCTCTCATAATGAAAGTGGCGTAGCAGCTCTATAATCTGCTCTCTGTCTCCTACATACTCAATCACAGCATCAGCCGTCCTGTCATAAACCTTTACAAAGGTAACATTCCTGTGATTGTGAATCACATAAAGCAGAGTGTCCGCCTGCTCATATGTCATGCGGTACTGCTCCATATGAACACGCATACGGCCTCTTGACTCATGCTTAATCGTAAATTTCATATGACCGCCTCTTATCTTCTATGCCTCAGCAGTCTCTGCTGTAACCTCAGCCTGCTCTGCTTCCTGCTTATCAGCCTTAGCACACTCGCATACATCCTCAGATGCATCCGAAACCTTAGCAGCCTCAGCCTTAGCCTCGCGCTCCTCGTTGATGCTCTTAGCCTCAGCAAGAATATCCTCTGCATTCTCCTGAACAGTATTAACAGTCTTCATAACACAATCCTTAGCACGAAGCGCTGCTGCTGTACACTGTGTATAAGCACGCTTAGCATCCTTGCTTGATAAAATCTTGATACCTGCTGTACCAAAAGCAACACCTGCTGCGAATAAACCTGAAGCTTTCCAATTAAATGACATAATGTTTTCCTCCTGTATATTTAAAAAAAATCTAATTAAAGTTTACTTACAAGAAACATTATATTTCCCGGAAATACTGTTATTCAAGCCTAATCTCATACAGTTCTAGCTAATCCATGTCCGAAAATTCCCCTGCCATGCGCCTTCCCGGACTTATTGATAAAGTTTATCACTTCAATTGATACATACACAAAAGCATAACAACATCGAACGGACTCGAAAAAACGCACTATGTATATTTTCAAGAAGGAAGTTATAAACATCTTTGCAAATATACCATATCTATTAACTGTACACCACACTCATAAATTGGGTGATCATAATTGTCCGTAAAGAAATTCGGAATATTATGAGAACGGACAAATCCGCATTTTTCATAAAATGGTACGGTCAACGGACTGTCACCTGTTCCAACCTGCAAAACAGAATATTCATCTGCATATTTACTGGCAAGAAAATCAATTAGTGCTTTCCCATAGCCCTTTCCCTGATTTTCTGGATCGACTGCGATATTCTTGATTTCAAGTATTTCGTTACCTTCATCGGTGACAACACATTCAGCTTTTACATTACCATCTTCAAGTACATACATACTACCTTTTTCAAGATAGCGATCAACCATGCTCTCCTGTTCATCAGCTAATAGCAATAATGATATAAACTGCTTTTTATTTTCATTCACTTCTCTGATTTTCATATCCATTACTCCGGCAAACTTGAATTGAGATTTCATATATTCCAAGGGATTTAATAACTGTTATATTTTATTATCAAATATCTCTCAATCCC
>CAKRNE010000019.1 GCA_934365945.1 uncultured Agathobacter sp.
ACAAGATGAAAGCAGAGATTACTAAGTTGTCGAGTTTTCCGAAAAAACATGCCTTGATTGATGAAGAGCCATGGAGGGCTGAGGGAGTACGCAAGATTGTTGTTAAAAACTTCCTGATTTACTATTGGGTTGATGATGAAAATAATAGAGTTCAGGTAACAGCAGTTATTTATAGCAGGAGAGAACAGATCAGGCAGCTAAGTAATATTGATATGGAGTAGTGGCTTAATCCATAAGGATTACTATAAAAGTATATAGTTGCAAATATATAAAACTGAATACACGCAATGAAAGAAGCAGATATGTGGAAATATTCCATACCATATGCTAGAGACCGATATATGAATCTTCGTGAAAAGGCTGTGTAGACAACAAGGAGGAGCTTAAAAATGAGCGATAATCATGACTTGTTGAATGATAATAATATGTGTTATTTTGAAGAACACGAGGCAGAAAATGTGTGTTTCAATAAAGATGCCGTTGCACGTGGAGACTGTGGTAGGACTACACAGAAAGGATATATAGAAATCCTTGAATTTACGCACTTTGTAGAGTTTTTCAGCTTCAACAGGATTGCTGAAAATCACAAGGAAAAAGAGCTTGTGAGGAATGTAACGGCTGTTGTGGCATTAGACCTCGGTTGTGGGAACACAAATAATTCTGAATATGAAAGTAAATAGAGAGCTATCAGATATGTTAATAGAACGTAACCCGATATATGATGTTGTCACTGGAAAGCCGAGAATCCAATGATAACCGGTTACTTGGGGAGCTTTTTTATGTATTTTTCTGACGAAATGTCTGATATCACATGGATACAGGCTTTTCAAATGCTGCTCCAAATGTTTGAAATCATGCTTACGGAAAACACCGAGTTATCAGATGAAAAATTACCGAATTGGTGAACGTATTTATGAATGTACTTTCTGTATTGCTGAAAACGAAACTCCGAGCTTCTTAATGTCTGAATAGTGACAGCTGAATAACTGCCAGGTATTGAATTTTCAAGGAACATAGTTAAAATTTATGAGCGAAGTTTGAGTTATCAATAAGAAGTATCGTACACATGCGAAAATGCAGATATTGAAGCGGCACAAGAAGAAAAGATAAGAAACTTACCAAAACTTCTAGTTTAATATAGTATATTGAACATAAATGAGTCTGAGTACTTAAAAAACAGAAAAGGAAAGTTATGGATAATAGTAGATTAAAAGAAAATATAAGGATTCTTGAACAGGGAATTACGTTGCAGAAATTTGCTGAGATGCAGAATCAATTATTAATAGAAGGCAGTATGGCTGTATATAATGAATATGGGATGTATGTGGTACATAATGTGACGCGAAACGTTTATCTTATAGATGGAGGAAATAGCCCGAGAGCATTTTCTATGTCTACATCAATTATGCAATTTTTTCTTACTAATAATGGTTGTGGTAATCCTTATATGCATCAACATTATGTTAATGGTGATGAAATGATATTAAAGTTTTACCAATATGATAAAACTAAATATCAGGATATGGAGGAAATGGAATTATCATTAACAGCATATTATGATAGAATTGCTGAAAATTATTTTGATTATATTCTTAGAATGAATGGTCATCCAATAAGAAAAGGAGAGAGAAGGCCTGGATATAATAGATATTATAACGGTAGTCAACCTAAACCAATTGTTAATGACTCGTTGGCATCTAAGCTTTTACGACTGGAATCTAAGCATAAATATTTGTATGAGTTTTTAAATGCAATTTTTGATTGTTTACTAAAGGCAATTCCAATATTTATTTATATGTTTGTTACTATGAATGACGATATTATTGGTACAAATGTTATTCAGAATTTTATATACACTTCTATTAGCGTAATTGCTATGTATTTGGTGGCAATAATTAGCTATTTGTTCATTTTAGTGATTATTCAAGTTATCAAATTGTGTTTATGTACATATAAAGGCTTAGTAATTCATGTGAGAATATTTGATATCCTTATCAAGCTGGGAGAAAAGAAATTGTTTACGAGTGAAGACTATGATTTGTTAGAAGAACATAAATGTAATATTGTGGCAAGAAAAGAAAAATTATATAATAGGCGTAAAAAAGCGTATGAGAAAAAGAAAGTAAGACAAGAAGAAGAATTAAAATATAGAAAAAGTGAATTACAGTATAATAAAGAGAAAGCGGAAGATTATCGTTATTCTGCAAAAGCAGAATATGAGAGTGCAAGAAGGGGAGATGGTCTGTTTGCTACGGCTGAGGAAAAGCGCAAAAGAGCTGCAAAAGATATAGATAATGCAAAGTGGTATAAAGAACAAGCTGCGAGAGAAGAAGAACGCATTTCAGAGCTGGAACGAAAATTAGGTAAATAGATTAAGCTTTATGCTTGAAAAATAGTAGATGATAGTTTAGATACATAATATTATGATGATTATAGGCAAGAATCAAAAGATACAAATCATTCTTATTAGAAAGTAAAAGTAACTTACAGAACAAAAAGATGAGGAATACATATGGGAAAAAAAGGACAAACACCGAAAACAAATAGCATTATCAGGGCCTTGACAGTTTTAAAAGTATTAATGGAAAACTCTGATCAAAGCCATACATTGCAGCAAAAGGAATTATTGGATTTGGTTAAGAAGGAAGATTGTTATAGCACAGATAAAACTTTGCGAGATGATCTTAAAGATTTAATGTCATTTTTAAACCCGCCATTGGAACAGTACATCGAACAGAAAGATGATTTTCGAATCGTATATGATCGAATAGAAAGTGCATCAAATCGAATAACGAATCTTAAATATGTACATCAACTGTCTAATGATGATATACAGGTACTTATAGATATGATTCAGGCTAGTAATGAAATTGGAGATATGCAGAAAAAACGCTTCATACAATTCTTTAAAAAGCAGGGAAGTTCATATTATAAATGTTATGAGAACGGAGTAAAGGGAATACCTGAGTATTCTACATTGAATGGAGATAAGTTACAGCAAAATAAAAAGATATTTCAGGATGCTATTGAACATAATCATAAAGTAAGTTTTACACTAAATATTTATAATAAAGATGGAAGACTTGTTCCATATCGTAAGAAAAAATATGAAGTCAATCCATATTATATTGTGAAATATATGGGACGATACTATCTTTTAGCAACACATGATAAATATAAAGACACACATATTTATCGAATGGATCTGATATCTGATGCGGAGGAATTAAAAGGGAAGAGAGAGACAATACGAGGAGTAGATGGTTTGGATAATTCTAGTGTCAAAGATTATATGATACAACACTTAGATATGTTTTATGATAAACCAAGAACTATCACAATAAAGTTAAAAAATGATTGTTATACATATTTGTATGACAGTTTTGGCATAAATTTTATATGGAAAAGAAAGGTGGATGAAGAGTATGATGAAATAGAAGTAATTGCCAGTGAGAATGCCATGATAAATTGGGCTTTGCGTTATCGAGATGATGTGGAAATTGTGCGCCCACTTCCACTTCGTGAACGTATGTTTAGAGAAATACAGGCATTGTTAGAGAAATATGAAGTAAAGGGTATGTGTTGAACTACATCTATTTATGATATAATAGTGGAAAGTTAAATTAAAAATTTTAGTAAAGGAGAATAATGAATTATGAATAATAGGCAGGTAAGAATGTTTTATGAAGGGAAGGATAACGTTCCATGCCCATTAACAGAGGAATTGATGGCGGCAGGCTTTAAGCAGAAGTCAGGTGGATATATTCAATATGCAAAAGAATGTAATATAGATAATCCTACACAATATTGGCATTTGATAGAATCATGGTCTAAACGTTCACCAGAAGATGCTCCATTTACCAGAACAATACAATGTGGAGAGTTGATATTTTGGATGGCAGAAGTTTCGCAAGCTGTAGAGTATGATGAGCTAGTCGATTTAAAGAATCTAATAATTAATAAATATTTACATAAAAGAGCAGAGGGAAATAGAAAAATACAAGAAGTTTGTTTTGAAAAAATAGCGAATCTTGTTGAAAACAATAATAGCAAATAATTAGGTCTATAAATTGTTATGAAATTTATAGAGGTAAACTATGTAAAAATAGCGAAAATGTGTAGTTATTTATAATCATATGTTTTAGCATTATATTTTTAGAATGGTTAATGGCACCAGCTTTTCAAGTGGAAAGCTGGTGTTTTTAATTTGCTAAGATTGACATATTACAAGAACCTTACCAAAACTACTTGTTATAAATGGTATATATAATATATAAAATTTATTCAAACTAGGGAGGTACTAATAATGGAAAATGAGATAAGAATGTCGATCAAAAAGATTTATGGAATGCTATGGGATATATTGGCACTATATGAAAAGACGGAAATGTATAATAGCATTCCAAAATGTGAGATGGCATCAGAAAATGATATTTGGGATTATATGGGAGATAAATTGCTGCTGGTTCGAAAAGAGGTTGAAATTGAGTTCCTTTGTAATAAAGACCTTTGTAGTAAAATGAAACAGGTAGTAGAGGAGACAGAACATTTTGTCAGAAGTTACGAAGTACCGGGAGTTGTAAAGCGGTGGAAAAGTATTAATCCAAAGCTGCTCTATTTTGACTGTGCATTTGATTTAATGGAGGAAAATCCAAAAGATTATAAAGAAATAAGTAGAGGATTGACAAATGTAAAATTGCAGTGTTATCCGGACAAAGAGCTTGTAGAAGATAGAAAGAAATATTTTGCTGCGATTAATCAAAAAAATGAAACTGACAATCTTCGATACAGTAAGACGAGGGTTTTTCAAAATGAACTGTTGAATACATTGACTTTAATATTTCAAAATGATTTTGGAGAGTACATATAAAAAATATATAATAACTTTTTGATTGTGAGTTTTGGTTAAACGAGGAGAAATTATTGTATGAATTTTGTAGTATTTCTTGATGTTGATGGTGTTTTAAATACGAGAACAACTGTTAAGCGTACACCATATGGTTATACAGGTATAGATGATGCAAGGGTAGAAATTCTTGCAAAGGCTATTGAAAAATATGGAAATTGTGAAATAATACTTTCTTCCGATTGGAAGGAATTGAACGAGAAGCATGAAGATTATAGATATCTTGTATCAAAATTAGCACAGTATGGACTGAAAATATCAGGTCATACAGTTGATAGTAATTGGAACAGGGCAAAGGGGATAAAAGAATATTTGGAATTGCATCCAAACATCGATGAATACGTAATCTTAGATGATCAAAAGTTTGATTTTGAAGATTATAAAAAATTATGGGAAAGATTATTAATCACAGATGGCATAGAGCGGGCAGAGTTTGCATCAAGAACACCAGCGATAGAAGCGATTCTCTTTAGAGATTATATAAAATCGTTTTAAGTATCAAGCAGCAAGTGAATAAGAGCAGAGATAAAGAATAAAGACAGGTTAATTCAACGGCGAAAGAGCTTGTGGCTGGTGAAAGCTAGACAGGTCTACGTCAGTAGGGATTCTGCTTTTGGTTTTAGTTGGATTGGTGACAGAGGAAGGTGAAAGAATTGGAACAAAAATTTAGTTCAGATTTAGAAATACCAAAATATCTAAAACGGAAAGAACATAATATATCTAAAGCCAATAAGAAGTCAAAACACAAGCATCAATATGAAGAATGTCTAATTAGATATAAATGGAATTGGGAAGAAAATAAAATTCATACATCACTTAACAGCTATTGTATTATTTGTGGGAAAATCAATGATAAAATGAAAAATTCTATTGTAATAGATTATATGCAAAAAGTAGATACACCAATGGGAAAACGTTATATACAGATTTCAGAAGATCTATTATATGACACATATCATGGAAGATTACCAGTATTTTATGTAGAAGACATATGTAAAGATAAATGTGTAAATGTAGGAGATAATCTATGAGATATTATAATTACGCATTGTATGCAAGTGCAGAACAGATAAGAGAGAATACAACAATTAACCTTCGGGAATACGCTTATGAGAACCCGATTGCAGCAGTTAATAACTACATGTTCAAAAGACTGGATAATGACGTGGCATTCCTAGCTTATCGGGAGGAGGTAAATACGATATTTGCAGTCTTTATTTATGACGAAAAAAGGAAAAATTTTGCTGATGCATTTGCTCATGCTACAAAAGTGCTGAAAGAAGACTTTTCTGTAAATAGAATAAAAACAGATCCTTATGAAGTTACCATGTATCAGGCACTTGATTTCATTCTGGAAGCTCGAAGAAGGGACTTCTCGAATATAACGACCGGATTTATAGAAGCATCAAATTTGTGGATTTACAATTATTATAATAATGAAAAGATATCATTTCATTATAATTTCGAGGAGAGAGTTGTTTCAGACAAAAGCAGCTGTGCGAATGCTATATATGACCCGATATTTATTCATGAACTTACAAATATTGAAGAACATGAAAATGTATCCGGCTTTAAGGGAAACATGGTTCACTATGTAATATCAGGGCGGAGTCATGAGGCTGTAAAAGATATGACAGAAACACTTATGCAGAGCTTAATAAGGGCAAAGCGTATAAGTAGCCGACGCATGGAAGTAATCAGCGAGATAGAACCTGATGTGTATCTTGTACAAAATCATCTTAACGACATAATTGAGGGGAATTACGGAGGAGTGGTAGTTCTTGATCTTACAGAAAAGTTTGGTTGTGATCCGGTAGATTATACTTTGACTAGCAAATATATAGTGAATCTTCTAAAAGAGTATAGAAATAAATGTCTTTTTGTTTTTACATACAATATGGATAATCCCGGCTTTTCATATCAAATTTTACCGCAGATTAAAAAATATGTAATTCCCGTTATGCTTCGTGAAGGAAGAGGTGACAGAAGAGCTGCCATAAGGTATATGAAAGCTCTGATAAAAGACTCAGAATATGCAGAATACGCTGGACAAGCCAGTGAATTTATGAAGCTATTCCCGGGGAATGACTTCACCCAGACAGATGTCCTTATAGCATATGAGCAATTTGAAGCATGGTGTCTGAATAAGAATGTACTTCATGCTTATAATTATGACCTGTCGCAGGATTTTTTGCTGGATAGGGATGAGACAAGTGAATCTTCTTATGACAAACTTAACAAGTTAATTGGCTTGAATATTGTTAAAAAACAGATTGAAAGCATTATTGCATCGGATGTTGTGGAAAAGGAACGTAGAAAGCGAAAGGGCAAGGATTATCAGTCGTGTTCCATGAACATGATTTTTGGAGGCAATCCGGGCAGTGCGAAGACAACTGTGGCCAAACTTTTTGCAGGGATAGCAAAAGAAAAAGGAATTTTAAAAAGCGGAGCTTTCGTAGAACGCGGAGGAATGGATCTTGACGGTTTGGGATATGTCACAGCTATACGGGAAGCGTTCCTTGCTGCAAAGGGAGGTGTTTTGTTTATTGACGAAGCTTATTCTATGGTATCCGATACAGCAGTAACAGTACTTATCCAAGAGATGGAAAACAGAAGGGATGATGTGATTGTTATTCTGGCAGGATATAATGAGCGAATGCATGATTTCATAAAAATTAACGAGGGCTTAAAAAGCAGGATACCACATTGGATTGATTTCCCGGACTACACTGCCGATGAACTTACGGATATATTCAAATTGATGATAAGTGAACGTGGATTCCGGGTTACAGATGAGGCAATAAAAGAAGCGCATTATATTTTGGAAAAGGTGAGAAATACTGATAATTTTGGTAACGGTAGATATGTAAGAAACCTGATTGACAGGGCTTTGCAGAATCAGGCGGTAAGATTGCTTTCAGATGGAAAAGATGCTAGTGTTATTAAGAAAGACGAATTATTTCTAATTACAAAAAATGATATAAGCATGTTGGAAGAAGGTATGAAGAAAGAAAGGAAGCTGGGAACAGCAAAGAAAGAGCTTGATAACATGATAGGGCTTGTTTCCGTGAAGGAGATCATTCATAAGGCAATCGCTCACTATAAGCTGAATAAACTATGCATTGATAAAGGTATTGCAAGAGAAAAAGCTTCATTACATATGGTTTTTACCGGTAATCCCGGTACAGCAAAGACTACTGTAGCAAGGCTGTTTGCGGAAATTATGAAGGATGAAAAGGTTCTATCCACAGGAACATTTGTGGAGGTTGGACGTGCAGACCTTGTCGGCGATCATGTTGGCTCTACAGCTCAGCTGGTCAAAAAGAAGTTTAAGGAAGCACAAGGCGGTGTTCTATTTATAGACGAAGCATATGCACTTTGTGATAGCTATGAAAATGGATTTGGAGATGAGGCAATCAATACGCTTGTACAGGAAATGGAGAACCATAGGGATGATGTAATTGTAATCTTTGCCGGGTATACGGAGCCTATGCAGAAGTTCCTTGATAGGAATCCGGGAATGCTTTCAAGAATCGCTTTTCAAGTGAAATTTGAGGATTATACTACAGACGAATTGTGCAGCATTACAAAGCTTATGCTTTCGAAGAAACAAATGACAATCACCGATGCGGCTATGAATAAATTAAGGAAAAACTTCGATATTGTACATGAGGAGAGCGATTATGGAAACGGTCGATTTGTACGCAAGACACTGGAAGAAGCGGAAATGAATCTGGCAGAGAGAATATTACAGTTTAAAGAATCTGAAATAACCACAGAACTGATTACGACTATTGAAGAATGCGATATTCCTGATCTTTGTACAAGAAATAAGACAATCAGACAAATTGGATTTGCGTGTTAATAGTTTATTTGGAGGAGAAAATGGAATTAGAGTTAAAGAATAAAGGAGAAAATAATTATGGCAATTCAGTTTAAGGAAATTAGGCAATACTTGGCTAGAAACACTAGGTTATCAATTTGTTTTGAAGATGGATATTATCACGATTATTTAATGATTTCGGACATTCCGGCTGAAAAATATAAAGATTTATACGTTTATGGAATAGGAATGGCTGATGTAGAATTTTCTATGGATATATACGTTTCTCCAAAGGATTTGGACGGCGTAATCACTTCAACAAAGGATGACACTATAGAACCCGCAATTGAGATTGTTCTTCATGAAGCCCCGCGTAATATAGATAGAAAAGCAGAAGATGTTCTTTTGTTCAAAGACATTAAACCGTACTTACAGATAGGTCGGAATTTTGCTGTCGTTAACAGAGAAGACTGGTCATACAAATTATATGAATATCGAAATGATATTCCTGGTGATTATGATGATATGTTTGTATATGGTATAGGCATGGAGGATAATTTTGATGAAAGCGATAAGAATATCATAAAAGAGTTAGAAAAAACAAAGTATGATTCTTATTTGAATAAGCGGATGGTAATTGTTTTGTCAAATACAGCGAGGTCAGATATTGACATAGTATAAATGTAAGACAGGTAGAGTATAAAAAAGGAAAGGTGACTTGTTGTGGAAAATAGACTGTTTTTATTATATTTTCCGGGTTATTTCGATGGGGATAAGATTATAGGGATATATTCTGACATATCGGAACTGAAAGCTTCATATGAACGTGTGATTAATAATGTTGCGGACGAAGATGGCTTCCGGTATTATGACATTTATCTCAATAATCCTAATACAAAACTTACAATAGAGGAATTTGATAGGGATAATGAGAAATTTATCGAAGTAGATCCCGAATCTCTATGGTCAGAGCTTAATAATGAAGCTACCTATGGGAAGGGACCGTTCTTTCTTCTTGTTACAGCGGATGAATGGAATCATGATGACGATAGGTGGCTTGGAATATATGTAAGTAAAAAGGAAGCAAAGGAAGCCTATGACAGGGCAGTTGCATGGTGGAATGAAGAGCAGAAACATATGTCATTTTCTACATCACAAAGGGTCGCCATGTTCGAGTATGTTGCTTTTGAAGACAGATTCAGAGAAGTGCAACGAAAGGAATTAGACTAAATGAGTAAGGAGGATCCTGTAAAATGGCTACATATGTAATCGGTGATATTCATAATTCAATAAAAAAACTTGATAACATGATTAAATTGATATCACCTACAACGAAAGATCAAATTATTATTCTCGGGGATATTTTTGATCGTGGAGCTGCCGAGCCTGATCCGGTTGGCGTTTACTTTCGAATTTTGGGACTAAACACAAATATAAAATGGATCCGTGGTAATCACGACCAACTTCTGGCAGAGTATATCTATTCTTACTACGGAACTGTTCAAAAGAAGCGAAGTAGTTTGCAACCATACAGGTATAATTCATTTGAACTGATGAAGGACAGATTTGTTGAGGTGGATATGCTGAATCTTGCTAATCTAATAATGGGGTTGCCCTTACAGATTGAAATCGAGATTGGCTCAGTGAAATATCTTCTTGCACATGCAATGACTTTTGATCCGACACATGGAATGCAGGAAGAAACGTTGTATCTTGAAGGGATTGAAGAGATGCAGGAGTATTGGGAACATGGTGTAAAAGGTTATGTTTCTTTGGTTGGACATCATGATTCTAGTTATCAGCACAGTAATCCCAAAGGGAGATATCTTGATGAAGAGTCAAGTTCGATTTGGTTAAATGAGCAAGAGAATGTGTACATGTTGGATTGTGGATGTGGTCTGCAAAATGGGAGGCTCGCGAGTATCTGTCTAGAAAACGGAGAGAGATTTTATTCATGAATTGATCGACAGAGAATGAATGAGGAGGTTTGCTTATGGGAAAGAAGATAAATGTGGATGCAAGTGATGATCCCTGCATGTTTCAGTTTTTTAAACAATTTATACATCAAACAGACAAAAACGAGTTTTATTGTAATGGCGAATATGCTTATCCAGATAATCCGGGAGTGGAAGTTGATTTTCAAAATATTGATCACACATGTGAAGTTTTTGCATTACTCGGGAATTACTGGGGTGGGTGGAATTCAACTCCAACGGCAGATGAAATGTATAATATAGCAAAGAAATGGGAAAACAGGTTTGGTGCAGAAATAATTGGATTATCATATGATAGTATAGATTTTAGATTTGAACGAGAACTATCTGATATGGAGATAGATAGTTTAATCAATGAATGTAAGAAGATTTATGCAGAAGCGGCTTGCAATGGTGGATATGAAGAGATGAGAAAAATAATAAAAGAAAAATCGGAACTACATATCTGGTGGGATTGATATTCTGGAGGTGATTAGTATAGCCACATATGTTATTTCAGATATTCATGGGCAATACGACATGTTCATGGAATTACTTGACAAAATTAAACTTAAGGGTAATGATACCCTTTACGTTTTAGGAGATATACTCGACAGAGGTCCGCATCCAATTAAGACACTTATGAAACTCATGGAAATGCCAAATGCTATATGCTTGGTAGGCAACCATGAGTTTATGGCTCTAGAATGTTTGGAATTTTTGATGAAAGAAATCACAGATAAATCATTAGAAGAACTGAATGCAGAAACACTTGATAATCTGGTGACATGGCAATTTAACGGAAGTCAATCAACGATTGATGAGTTCCGTAAACTGGACTCAGAGTCCCAAATGGATGTGATAGACTTCATAAAGAATTTTTTGATTTATGAAGAAGTATCTGTCAATGGTAAAGACTATCTTCTGGTTCATGCGGGCGGAAACTATTCGCCGGAAAAGGACATAGAGGATTATTCACTTCATGAGTTGATATGGGGGAGAGCGGACTATGATGTGAGGTATTTTGAGGATACATATGTTATAACGGGACATACACCGACGCAGACGATCAAAGATAATCCACATCCCGGGTATATTTATCAGCGAAACAATCATATAGTAATTGATTGTGGGGCACATTATCCTGGCGGAAGGCTTGCTGCCTTATGTTTGGACACGGGAGAAGAGTATTATTCAACGCCAAATGAGATGAAGGAGACTGATATATGATATATGCTATGAGCGATATTCATGGGTGCTTTGAAGAACTTAAAAGACAAATGGAACAGATAGACATCAGCGGAGATAATCGTATTGTGTTTTGTGGAGACTATATTGATTATGGAGATAGTTCATGCCAGGTTTTGATGTATCTATGGGATTTGCAGAAAGAATATGGTATAGAAAAAGTTATGGTTCTCAAGGGAAATCATGAGCAGATGTTTTTGGATTGGATTAGTGATTACAGAAATATATATTCAGATGGAACAGAAGATGATATGGTTTTTAATGATTGGCTTCGCACAGATTTTGAGTGCGGAGCCGGAACTATAAGCACATTTATATCACAGCAGCAGATGGATTTCCTTAATACGATATCGAGAACCTGCTCTATGGAGACTATCAACAAAGAAGCTGTTCAAATGGTACTTTCCACTTATGAAAAGCTAACTTGGTGGATTGAACAGATGCCATTATATTTTGAGACAGACAGTCAGATTTTCGTTCATGCAGGAGTAAATGAAGGTGCAGGAGAAGACTGGAAGTGTAGAACATCCGATAGTGTATTTCTCGGTAAATTTCCTGCAATGCAAGGAAAATTCTACAAAACAGTGGTAGCAGGACATGTTGGCACTGGTACATGGAGCCTTGCTGATGATCGAAATTATCACGATGTTTTTTACGATGGAGAGAGTCATTACTATATCGATGGTTCGGTCTATAAGGGCGGAAAACTGTTGTTACTGGCTTATGATGAGGAAAGCAGAACATATTACCAAGTAGAAAACAGCAGGATGATTCCTGTTAGAACTTTTGACAAGTATCGATGATGAAAGGAATGTAATAATTATGGGCTCTATTATATCTGCCGATACACATGGAACAATTGATATAGACAAGATTGTTAAATTCTTTAATGAACATGAAGGTGAATATACATCGGAAGATTATCTTATTATATGCGGTGATGTAGTAGAGTTAAGACAGTATCTCCAGAGAGTAGCTGATAATACAGCTTTTACAGCATGGTATTTCGGACATTTTCACGATGATACGGAAGTTGATGATCTGTTTTATTGCTTATATGATGATATCGTAGTGCTGTAAAGAGTTGAAAACAATATAAAAGAGTGACATTTGAATCATATAAGCTATAAAGGGTTTTCGAGAATTGACAGAGAATTTGTAGGATAATATAATGTGTATATTCCAGTGGCAAAGGATGAGGATGAAAATATATGGCTGACACAGAGAATGATGGTCACATTGTATGACGTTGGTTTACCGACAATAAATGAACATATTAAAAAAATTTATGCAGATAGTTAATTATAAGAGACGGCAACTATTCGGAATTTCCGAATAGTTCAAGGTGCTAGATAAAATGAAATGTAAAAATTGTAAATATAGAAAAAACATAGCAAATACGAGCGAAACAGGCTCTGCAATATGTTCATACTCAAATTCATGGTTTCCTATAAACATTGAAAACAATTGCTATTTTATTCCTGAAAAAAATGAGCTTACTTGTGGTGATTGTTCTAGATTGACTGAAGATACAGCATGTTTTGGCTGCTCTGAAGATGATAGTGCATTATATAATGGACAGTTGTGTAGAGGATTTGTGGATGAACGTGAAGCAGAGTTTAAACAAATACTTATGTTTTGGAAAGTTCAAGGATTTTATGATCGTGAAAGAATAAATAAATTAATCGATGAATTTGAACAGTTTTATGATAACCTTTTAAAGCAAGAATAGAATGGGATACTGTTGGCTGTAATAGGAAGAGAAGTTGTTATTGAACATTTATCGAGTAATGCTTACAAGAGCAAAGAAAGGACTCAGTATTTGGTTTAAGGATGAAGAAACGAAGCAGCACTTTAAGGATGTTTGCTTGGTGGAGGGTTAGTTATGGAAAGATTGGAAGAATTATCATTAAGAATCAAGAAGTTTAATGAAGATAGAGAGTGGGACCAGTTTCATACTCCATCGAATTTAGCAAAGTCTATTTCGATTGAAGCTAATGAATTATTGGAGTGCTTTCAATGGAACGATGTGAATTATGATATGGATGATGTTCTTGAGGAGTTAGCTGATGTGACAAATTATTGTTTGCAGATGGCTCAGGTATTGGGTGTCGATATTATTGATGTTGTTAATAAGAAAATGGATGTTACAGAGAAAAAATACCCAGTAGATAAGGCGAAAGGTGTTTCTACAAAATACGATAAATTTTGAAACAAGGATCATGTAGAGATACATGGTCCTTTTGTTGTGCAAATATCACAAAAAACAAATGCAGATTTTGTAATGGGTTACACGCTTAACCTTTGTAAAATCCACATTTCTGTTGTACCATATAATCAGAAGATAAGAAAAAAGAGGAGATTGATATGGCACTAAACAGGGTTCGGATTGCAGATGTTGCAGATGCACTTGGTCTAAGTACAGCAACTGTCTCAAAAGTGATTCACGGCAAAACAGAAAAGATTTCGGATGAAACGGTAAAACGTGTCCAGCAGGAGCTTGAACGTTCAGGGTATATCCCAAATATGGCGGGCATTCTGCTTGCGAGAAATAATTCAAGAATCATCGGTGTTGTGGTGAATGACAATGAAAAGTATGAAGGCAGGGTTTTAGAGGATGGATTTGTGATGTCATCGCTTAATGCACTTTCTCATGAGGTAAATGAAAAAGGATATTTTCTGATGATAAAAACGACATCTGACATCAGTGAGATTCCGGTGTTTGCATCTATGTGGAATATGGATGGGCTGATTCTGATGGGCTTTTGTGAAGCCGATTATGAGAAGCTGAGAAACCAGATGAGGATATCGTTTGTTGTGTATGACGGTTATTTTGAAAAATGCTCCAAGGTGGTCAATCTGGTCATTAATCATTATGATGGCGGTTATCAGGCAGGGAAATATTTAAAGGAGCTGGGACATAAAAAAGCGTTGTGCATAGCTGATAATTTCATATGCATGGATAAAGAGCGCATCGAGGGCTTTAGCAAAGCCTTTGGAGCAGGGGAAACATTAAGATGGGAAATACCAAAGACAGAAAAGGAAAGAATGTGCTTTTATGAGGATAAATATAGTGAGCTGATAAAAAGCAATGTTACCGCTGTTTTTGCAGTATCGGATTTTTATGCACTTGAATTTATGCGGTTTTTGCAGGGAAAAGGCATACAAATTCCAAAGGATATCCAGATAATAGGTTTTGATGACAATCTGGCAAGCAGGGAAAGTAATCCTGCGCTTACAACGATTCATCAGGAGGCGCCTCTTAGGGCAAAAACTGCAATCAAGTGCCTTGAGGCAATGCGCGATGGCGCGGAATGTGAGACAGAAATTGTGTTGCCGGTTGAGTTAATGAAAAGAGAAAGTACGAGGAAATTATAATGTCAAAGTTTATGAAATCATTGTGTAAAATAGCAATTCCTGTTACATTGCAAAGCATGCTGCAGGCATCATTTTCAATTGTAGACCAGATTATGATAGGGCAGCTGGGAGAGACTAATATATCGGCAGTTGGATTATGTGGAAATTTTTCTCTCATTTTTTCAGTGGTAATCGGTGCTGTGAGTACGGTTGCGGGGATATTAATCGCACAGTTTATCGGTGCGGAGGATGCAAAAGAGGCATGGTGCAGCTTTGATGTGAGTCTCATTTGTGGAATTATGATATCAGCATTATTTCTGTTTGCAGCAGGAGTTTTTCCGTCGGGGATTCTCGGTCTGTATACAAAGGATGTGAGTATTGTAAATACCGGTGCGGTATATTTCAGGATTGTTGCGTTTTCCTATATTCCAATGGCTGTCAGCAATATTTTATCCTCATGGCTGCGCTGTAAGGAGCATGCCACGATACCGTTTTTAGCAAGCTTTGGGGCAGTTGCTGTAAACACAGGTCTTAATTATCTACTGATATTTGGAAAATTGGGATTGCCGTGTATGGGAATAAAGGGAGCTGCGGTTGCAACACTTATTTCGCAGTTATTTAATCTTTTAGTTATTGTCATTGGATTTGCTTTATGTATCAGGAAGGATGGAGATAAACCGGTATGGTCATTGCATTTCAGTAAAATTACTATTAAGGACTATCTGGTCATGATTATGCCGATTCTAATCAGTGAGTTTTTGTGGAGCCTCGGACAAAATGTGGAGTCTGCTGTCTATGGTCATCTGGGCACGTCAAACCTGGCGGCGTACACACTTACATGCCCGATACAGGGGCTTATCGTAGGAGCACTTAGCGGATTGTCGGCGGCTGCAGGTGTGATGGTCGGCAAGAGACTTGGCAGGAAAGAATACGATGAGGCTTACACAGAATCGAAGAAGATAATGTATGCAGGCTTAGCCGGAGCGGTAGCTGTATCGACATTGCTCATTCTTCTGGCAGGAGTATATACCGGGCTGTATCGTGTAGATGGCAGCGTAAAAGAGCTTGGAAAGATACTGCTTATTGTATTTGCCCTATATGCACCAATCAAGGTGGAAAATATGATACTTGGCGGTGGAATTATAAGAAGTGGCGGCAATACTAAAATCATTATGGTGATTGATATTGTCGGCACATGGTGCATCGGAATCCCACTGTGTCTGCTTGCAGCGTATGTATTTAAGTGGGGCATCGTTGGTGTGTATACATTGCTTACCACGGAAGAAATATTCAGGCTGGTTGTATCGCTTGTCATTTTTAAGAGGCGCAAGTGGATGATTAGTTTATCGTAGAGATTTTTTATTACCTTAAATAACTTATCAATATTTTTATTTTGTTTTTTTGCAAGCTTCAGATCTTTTCTGTGTGAAGTGCTATGAAGAGGTCATATCACTATGGCTACAGTCGTGGATCATATCAAGCCTCATCGTGGGGGATCGGAAACTCTTTTGGAATCGTGGGATTAATATTCGAAACAAAAATTCGATACTGCCGTAAAAAAAATACGGATAGACTTGAACTTCTTTACAGATAATCATATAATAAAGAAAAAGAAATGGAAGGTGATTATCATGTTAAAGAAATTTAGTGTCGAAAATTTCAAGGGATTTAAGGATAAAATCACATTAGATATAGGAACACCCAGTAATTACAGCTTTAATTCTGAAATAATAGAGAATGGCTGCATAACGAAGGGAATTATATATGGTATCAACAGTTGTGGAAAGTCGAATCTTGGTTTGGCTATCTTTGATATCATTACTCATCTGACTGAAAAGCAAAAACTCCTGGGAAGTTATGATTTTTATCTGAATATGAGTGGAAGGAAATCTTTTGCGGAGTTTGAGTACACATTCGTGTTCGATGGACATGAAGTTGTATATAAGTACAGTAAAATGGATGTGAATTCCTTAAAGAGTGAAAGTTTGTCCATTGATGGAAAAGAAGTCATTTTTTTTGATTTCCTGACAAGAGATGGATTTACTTTGCTTGAGGGATCAGATACTTTGAATGCATCAATAAGAAATGAAAGCCCGATCTCGAGAGTGAAATATGTAAATAGTAATTCAATTCTTTCAGATAATGTTCAGAATCAGGTATTTAAGAAGTTTATTGATTTTGTCGAGAGGATGCTTTTATTCTATTCACTTGATAGCCGTGGATATGAAGGTTTTATGAACGGATCAGAGAGCATTGCAGAAGGAATTGTTAATAGTGGCAAAGTTAAGGATTTCCAAGAATTTTTAAAAGAAAATGATATCGATTATGAATTATATGGATGCGAGGTCGATGGAAGAAAGGCTATATATTGTCATTTCGACAATAAAGATGCTGACTTCTTCAAGATTGCTTCAACAGGAACCAGATCCCTTGCATTATTCTATTACTGGTATATCCGTATGGAAAAAGCATCATTTGTATTCATTGATGAGTTTGATGCATTTTACCATTATGAATTATCAGAGTCAGTTCAGAAGAGACTTAGAAGAATTAGCGATGTGCAGGTATTTACAACTACACACAACACAGACCTTATGAGCAATGATTTACTCAGACCAGATTGCTATTTCCTCCTTGAGAATAATAGCATAAATGCAATTTCAGAGTTGACAGAAAAGGAGCTTCGTCAGGCTCATAATCTTCAGAAAATGTATAAGGCAGGTGCGTTTAATGGCAGATAAGGACTATAAGGCATTTATAGTTGAAGGAGAAGCCAGAGAACCACAGGTTATTGATAATATTTCAAAAGTGTTCTTTAAGCATGGAAATTTAAAAATTATTACGCTTCCGGCCGGAGAAAATATCTATATGCTTTGGAAGAAACTCAAGGCGGATGATTTCGACACAGATATTATTGAGGTCTTAAGGGAAAGCAATAAGAAAATCAGAGAACAATTGGAAGGATTATCAAGAGATGATTTTTCGGAGGTGTTTCTTTTCTTTGATTATGATGTACATCAGACAAATTTGGGAAAGGCAGATGACGGTGATGTGATAAACCAGGTGAATGATAATTATGAGCAAATATGATCCTTTATGGAAGTGGATCAATAAAAACAAGCCAGACGAATTTTGGGTGATGACAGGCATAGAGTATGGCAACAGCAGGTTGCTTTTCAGAACATGAATTTATCTGTATGATATGGTTATGGAGGTGACGACGATGGAGACAAAAAATATTATTTTGAAACTTCGTACTGAAAAAGGAATGTCACAGGACGAGCTGGCAGATAAA
The DNA here is from genome assembly GCA_934365945.1 of uncultured Agathobacter sp. Taxonomy (GTDB): domain Bacteria; phylum Bacillota; class Clostridia; order Lachnospirales; family Lachnospiraceae; genus Roseburia. The sequence goes on from CAKRNE010000019.1 coordinate 18,603, forward strand.
ATTATGGTAACAAGGCAGGCAGTATCACGTTGGGAAAATGGAGATACCATTCCCAAGACGGATACACTTAAGCTATTATCGAAAGAATTTGATGTCTCGATCAATACGCTTTTGGGAGAACCCAGAAAGCTGATTTGCCAGTGAATAGGGAGGTATATGGATGAAAGATGTGTTTCTTGTATATGACAAGAGCTGTTTTTATGAAATCGTGATACTTAATTATTTTATGAGCTTTTCAAACTGCGAACAGGTTTTCTGTTCATTGGACGGAAAGCCTGTTCGCACTATGGAAGGTTTTTCCGTCAATGTTGATATGCCTTTAGAAGCACTTGAAAAAGATCAAATCAGAAGTTTTATCCTTCCGGGCGGAAACATTGCTGAAATTGACACTCCAGAGGTGAAGTCGTATCTGCAAGCCTTAATGAAACGAGAGATTTTGATTGCCGGGATTTGTGCAGGAGTCGATGTGCTGGATCACGCTGGAATTTTGTGCGATGTGAAATCAACCCATTCCTCAGATGAAGATTGGGTAACAGATAAAAATGTGATAACTGCACGAGCAAATGCATATGTCGATTTCGCAGTTGAAGTTGCGAAGAAGCTGGATCTGTTCGCCAGTGAAGATGATCTTCAGGAAACAATCAACTTCTGGAAACATTATCAAAGAGTGCAGTAGTACGGAGGTGGCAGTGGAATATCTAAGGCAAATTACAGAAGATAATTTTATGGAAGCATTTAATTTGAAACTTGCAAACGGACAGGAACGCTTTGTTTCCCATGTTGGATGCAATGTTTGCTGAAACTGCAGGCAGTGTACCTTTGTTGCTGTGTGTGGTGCTTTGTGGTTTTGTGTCAATGAATTTCATGACAGCACCTTCTATATCCCTGGAGGGTATAAGTCTATGGCTTCTCCAATCACTTCCTATAGATACCTGAAAAATTGATGATTCCCGCTTGACTTAATTTAACATCTCAAATATAATAATTGTATACATCAGAAAACGTTCACTCTTCACCGGATGAGTGGTTAAAGCGTCTGGGAGCAAATCGTAGGTGCAGTAATTTACACTGTAAGATTTGTTTCCGGGCGCTTATTTATTTTGGAGGATAGATGCAATATGAATAAGAAAAAAGAATTATTGGTACAGATTATGTGGGAGCTTGCAGGAAGCATCTTTTATGCAATAGGTATATATAACTTTGCGTTGCAGGCAGAGTTTCCTATGACAGGCTTTTCAGGTATTTCGATTATTTTATACCGGCTGTTTAATATTTCCATTGGTTTATCAACGGTGCTGCTTAATATTCCGGTTGCGATACTATGCTGCAAATTATTGGGCAGGAAATTCTTTGTAAGCTCAATTCGCTGCATGCTTTTGTCTTCGTTTATTGTTGACTATGTTGCGCCGTTATTTCCGGTGTATCAGGGTGACAGACTGCTTGCAGCATTGTGCACAGGTGTCTTTTGTGGAATAGGGTATGCCATGATTTATACAAGAAATTCGTCAACAGGAGGAGCTGATTTTATCATCATGGCTGTAAAGGCATTGAGGCCTTATTTGTCGATGGGAAATATCTCTTTTCTTACTGATGTCGGAATTATTCTGGTGGGAGGATTTTTGTTTAGAGATATTGACGGAATGATTTACGGCATGATAGTGAATATATTGTCTGCGGTTGTCATTGATAAAATGATATACGGTATGAATTCAGGTAAAGTAGCCTTTATCGTCACAAAGAACGGAAAGAGAATATGTGATGTGATTGATGAATGTAGTCAGCGCGGAAGCACTATTCTTAAGGCGCAGGGAGGATATAAGCAGGACGATATACAGGTGGTAATGTGTGCATGCAACAGTAAGGAAATGTATCAGGTGCGTAAATCCGTAAAAGATGCAGATCCGGACTCATTTATTGTGGTTGTTGAGTCTCATGAGGTACACGGAGAGGGCTTTAAAATGATGAATATTGGAGAAGCAGAACAGTAATAGATAGCAGGATGATAAAATACAGATATATTCAAACAGAGATATACAAATGTAAATATGTAAAAAAGAGCCGGAATCAATCCGGCTCCTTTAAAGTGTTGGTAAATTAATTTGGATACAAAAAATGCGCCTCCAGGGGCTCGAACCCTGCACACCCTGATTAAGAGTCAGGTGCTCTACCAAATGAGCTAGAGGCGCAAACATCTGTGTGAATATCTGTGTCACACGGACAAATGATATTATACACAGGGTTTTACAAAAATGCAAGTACTTTTTTAAAAAAATTTAAAAAATTATAAAAATGACTTTAAAACATTAAGAACTCCGTTTTCCCAGTAAGGCGCACAGGTGTGTTTTGCGGCTGCGATAACCTCCTGGCGGGCGTTTGATACGGCATAGCTTGTTCCTGCATTTTGAAGCATCTCAATATCATTCAGATTGTCACCGAAGCAGCATACCTCGTCAGGAAGCAGGTCGAATCTGTCTATGAGATATGAGAGAGCAGTCCATTTGCTGACACCCTTTGCGTTGCAGTCTACCCATTCCTTTCCGGCGGCTGCCAGGTGTGCTTTTTTATTCCATGCCGGAATGAAAACCGGTGTACACAGCTCTTCGCATTTGTCGGGATGAAAGACAGTGAATTTGATGATATCTTTTCTGTCAAGCTTTGTGATGTCATCAACCTCACGCATTTCAAAGCCGTATGAATCACGAAGCAGGTGAAAAACAGGGCTGCCACCATCCTCTGCAAAGCAGAAATCCGGTGTGGCGGCAAAGTAATCGCATGCCGGCAGCTCATCGCGGACCATCCGGCACATGTTCTTCCATATATCCTCATCCATAGGATAGGTTTTTAGGATTTCCTTTGGAGTGCGCACGACAGTTCCTCCGTCTGTTATATACAAAAGCTTGTGCTTTATCGGAGCAAACAGCTTCAGCTCGCTTGAAAACTGTCTGCCGGAGCATACTACAAATATTATTCCTTTATCTATGAGCCTGTCGATGACAGACATGTACTCAGGATCTATGAGCAGCGTGCCGTCCTTTACAAGTGTTCCGTCTATATCGGTTGCTATTAATTTTATCATTATTTATCTCCCCGGGCGTATATCTTTTGAATATTCAACAATATTATTATAAGAAATTATAATCTCATATGCAAGGGACTTGTTGAGTATTTATTACTGTTTGTGAAAGAAAAAACAGACCAAAAAAACAGAACATATTGAAAGTTTTCTACTCATATTGTATCATAGTAATACTGGCTTCATCTTCAATGCGTTGAAGCAATGAAAACTAAGGGGACGATATTTACTATGATAGTAGCACTTATTGAAAAAATTTATTCTTTTTTGTGGGGAGATCTGATACACATTCCACTGCCCGGTGGTGGGAGCGTGGGAATCTCCCTTCTCATAATTCTTTTGATTCCGACAGGAATTTATTTCACTGTAAGGACAAGGCTTTTACCAATCAGAATGTTTCCGGACATGATAAAGGCACTGACCGGTAAAAAGGAAAACAAGGACAGCCTGTCCACGTTCCAGACACTCATTGTCTCTACGGCGACGAGAGTAGGCATGGGTAATCTGGTTGGTGTTGTGGCGGCCATATCAGTGGGAGGCGCAGGTGCGGTTTTCTGGATGTGGATAACAGCCATTATCGGTTCATCTACGGCTTTTGTGGAGGCTACCCTGGCACAGCTTCACAAGGAGCCAGATCCATTGTACTCAGGCTACCGTGGAGGTCCGGCATATTACATACACCACTACTGTGAGGACAAATCAGGCAAAAAGAAAAAACATGTAGCTATAGCTGTTTTGTTTGCCATATCCGGACTGATCTGCTGGTGCGGTATCAGCCAGGTTATAAGCAATTCTGTTACATCATCCTTTGAAAATGCATTTGGTGTACCACCTATTTATACTACAATAATTCTGGTGGCAGTGGCTGCTGTCATAGTGCTCAGAAAAAATGCTACGGTAAAGGTACTCGACATAGTTGTTCCTATCATGGCGGTGTGCTATTTTGCCATAACCATTTTTATTATCATAAAAAATATAGGCATGATGCCATCAGTTTTTTCAAGGATATTTGAGGAAGCCTTCGGTATCAGGCAGGTGGCTGCGGGAGGCTTTGGAGCAGTGCTCATGAACGGAGTAAAGCGAGGCCTTTTCTCAAACGAGGCAGGCTCAGGCTCAGCTCCATGCGCTGCAGCGGCGGCAGAGTGTGATACTCCTGTAAAGGCAGGACTGACGCAGGCGCTCGGTGTATTCATAGATACGATAGTGATCTGCAGCTGTACGGCAATGATCATGCTCACAGTACCGGAGAATATAGTATCAGGAAAAGAGGGCATGGATTTATTACAGTCGGCTATGAGGTATCATCTTGGAGATTTTGGAGTTATTTTTATAGCAGTCACATTGTTTTTATTCAGCTTTTCTACCTTCCTTGGTATACTTTTTTATGCAAGGAGCAATGTCGCATACCTGTTTGGTGACAATTGGATTTCACAGACACTGTACAAGGTGCTGGCTCTTGTTATGTTGTTTATAGGTGGTATCGCGGCATACACATTTGTCTGGGATCTGGGAGATGTGGGAATCGGTCTTATGACTATATTCAATACAGGTATTCTCTATCTGATGGGCGGACAGGCAATAAAGGAGCTGCGGGTCTTCGAGGAGCGCAAAGCACAAAGCAATAGTCGATGCTCACAGCAGGGTGAGAACGTAACGCAATAGCAATAGGAGAGATATAAATATGAAAAGAGAATCCTTTAAATCACGTCTGGGATTTATACTGGTAAGTGCAGGATGCGCTATAGGCATAGGCAATGTATGGCGTTTTCCGTATGTGACAGGTCAAAACGGTGGAGGCATTTTTGTGCTGTTTTACCTTATATTTCTGGTATGCATGGGACTTCCGGTGCTTACCATGGAGCTTGCTGTAGGCCGAGCCAGCAGAAAAAGTGCTGTGATGAGCTACAAGGCTCTTGAGAAGGATGGCAGTAAATGGCATATTCACGGATGGATAGCCATGCTTGGCTGCTACATGCTCATGATGTATTACACAACAGTCTCAGGCTGGATGGTTGCGTATTTCTTTAAATTCCTAAAGGGAGATTTTACATCAGGCATGAATGCGGATGATACGGCGGCAGCATTTGGAAACCTCCTTGCAGATCCAAAGCAGATGGCTTTCTGGATGATAGTTACGGTAGTGCTTGGCTTTTTGGTGTGCAGCCGTGGTCTGCAGAATGGACTTGAGAAAATCAGTAAATTTATGATGAGTGCTCTGCTTTTGCTTATTATAGTGCTCGCGGTGCACAGTATCACGCTTTCAGGTGCGTTAGAGGGAGTGAAATTCTATCTTGTTCCAAATCTGGATGCGGTTTCTGAAATTGGAATAAAGAATGTTATAACAGCAGCCATGAATCAGGCATTTTTTACGCTTAGCCTGGGCGTAGCTGCGATGGAGATATTCGGCAGCTATATGGGAAAGGACCACACTCTGGCAGGAGAAGGGGCAAAAATATGTGCTCTCGATACATTTGTTGCTATAATGTCAGGGCTTATCATTTTCCCGGCATGCTTCAGCTACGGAGTGGAGGTAGGCGCAGGTCCGAGCCTTATCTTTATCACTTTGCCAAATGTATTTGTAAATATGCAGGGAGGCCGCATATGGGGATGTCTTTTCTTCATGTTTATGACCTTTGCCAGCTTTTCAACCGTCATCGCGGTATTTGAGAATATTATGTCATTTGCCATTGATATGTTTGGCTGGTCCAGAAAAAAGGCTGCATTCGTAAACGCAGTGATAATACTCATTGCAAGTATGCCGTGTGTGCTTGGATACAACGTGTGGAGCAGTCTGCACCTTATAGGAGGCAGGGATGTGCTTGACAGCGAGGATTTTATAGTAAGTAACCTGCTTCTTCCGATTGGCTCACTTGTATATCTGCTTTTTTGTGTGACAAAGTGGGGCTGGGGCTTTGATAAATATATAGATGAGGCAAATACCGGAGCAGGACTTAAGATTTCGAGGAAGCTTAAGCCGTATTTTCAGTTCATACTGCCGCTTTTGATTTTGTTTATTTTTATACAGGGATTGATATAGTTACATATTTTTAATCAGACAGGAGAGTGTAAAACATGTTAGATCAGAATACTTTTATAGAGACAGTACAGAGCGTTGCCGAGATTATCCGTACATCAGCGGAGCCTATTGGCAGAGATGAAATCATGTCTTATTTTAAGGATATGGAGCTCAATAAGGCGCAGGAGGATATGGTTTTTGAATTTCTCATCACACCGCATGAACAGGAGGATGAGAGTGCAGGCGATTACGAGGATGAATCACATGAGGACGAATTACATGAGGATGAAGCGTCTGAAAATGCTGCATTGAACAATGTTATTTACTCAGAAGGAGATTCGATGGATGCCATAGCCGGTGGGAAGAATGATAAGGATAAGCAGGATAATGAAGCTGAGCCCGATATAGACGAGGACAGTCTCATCCCGGATTCACCTATGTTTAGGATGTATCTTGAGGAGCTTGAGGAGATACCTGATTACACAAAGGCTGAGCAGGACGATATGTACAAAAAGCTGCTCGCAGGCGATGAGAGTGTGATCCACACTATATCAAATTTCTGGCTCAAAAGTGTGCTTGCCATGGCAAAGAAGCTGGCTGTTACCTCAGATGGCTTTGAGGATGTAGTACAGGAGGGAAACATGGGGCTTTTCATGTGCCTTACCGAGCTCTGCGGCTGTGGGGATGAGATAGATGTGGAAAAAGAGCTTTTGGATGCCATAGAGGAGTCTATGAAAGCGTGTATCAGGGAGCAGACAGGTGAGGATGAGAGCGAGAATACTGTGGTAGGAAAGGTTTCCTTAGTAAACCGTGCAGTGGAGAAATTAAAATCCGATAAGGGCTTCGAGCCGAGCCTTAGTGAGCTTTCAGGCTACACCGGTGTGGATGAGGAAGAGCTTGAAAACCTTCTTGAGCTTATCAAAAAGGCTGATGTGGAGAAAAATAAACAGGACAGTAAATAATCTGTGTCATTTGTAGATTTGTGTCATATATTAAACCATACCTGAATATATGAAAGGATGGAAAATATATGGCACGATTTACTAATCAGGCACAGCTTCGTTATGGCAACAATGTGGCCAATTCAAATATAGCAGTCGGAGAAATACTCGAGGTGCTTTCTGCTACGAAAACAGCAGTCAAAAACACCTACAATCAAAACGATACAATAACCTATGTGGTGAGCATCGTAAACTCCGGAAATACCGCGATAAACGGTCTGACACTTTCTGACAATCTAGGCGCTTATACCTTTAACACCAACACTATTGTACCATTAACCTATGTGAATAACACCGCAAAATACTATACAAACGGCACACTCCAGGCAGCGCCTGCAGTAACCCCGGGGCCGCCTCTTAGCATCACAGGCATAAGTGTCCCGGCAGGGGGCAATGCAACTGTCATCTATGAGGCAGCATTAAATGAGTATGCTCCTCTTGGCACAGAGGCATCTGTCACAAACACTGCTACAGTAAGCGGCACAGGAATCACTCCGGTCACAGCGGCAGAGACAGTAAATGCCGAGGCTGCACCAAATCTTGCAATTACGAAGTCTGTAAGCCCGGTTCCGGTTACAGAAAACGGCACACTGACCTATACCTTCAGGATTCAAAACTACGGAAGTGTTGCGGCAACAAACACTACAGGCGTGGTTATAACAGACACATTTGCTCCGGTTTTGAACAATCTGACAGCGGCATTAAACGGCACAGCCTGGACTGCAGCTACAGATTATATCTACGATGAGGCGACAGGCACATTTTCGAGCACTGCAGGTGCAATAACTGTTCCGGCGGCAACCTACACACAGGATAGCACAACAGGAGCGTGGGTTGTCACACCGGGCGAGAGCACACTTGTCATTACAGGAACAGTGTAGAATAAGGCTTAAGAATTGTTTAATTTAGTGGGATAAAAGTTGAAAAATATATGCAAACTATGTAAAATAAATATAGCTGTTTATGAATAAGATGATGCAGATGATCATCAGCAGTTTAAATTGATTAACCGGGGGATAAGACAAATGAATAATGCACAGTTAGTGATAGACGAAGTAAAAAAGGCAGTAAAGGGCAAGGATGATTGTATCATCAAGGCATTTGCTGCCTTTTTGGCAGGTGGACATATACTGCTTGAGGATGTGCCGGGAGTGGGCAAGACCACGCTTGCAGTAGCCTTTTCAAGGGCGATGGCACTTGTGAATCACAGGGTACAGTTTACTCCGGATGTGCTGCCTGCGGATATACTTGGCTTTTCGATGTATCAGAAGCAGACCGGAGAGTTTGTATACCGCGAGGGTGCTGTAATGTGTAATCTGTTTCTGGCAGATGAGATTAACAGGACAAGTCCCAAAACGCAGTCAGCGCTTTTGGAGGTCATGGAGGAGGGAAATGTCACTGTGGATGGCGAGAGCAGACAAGTCCCAAAGCCGTTTATAGTGATGGCCACGCAAAACCCAAAGGGCAGTGCCGGCACACAGCTGTTGCCGGAGTCGCAGCTTGACAGGTTTATGATATGCATGAGCATGGGATATCCTTCACATGAAGCTGAGGTGGATATCGCAAAGGGCAAAAGTGTGAAGGCGGATGAGTATACGATAAGGCCTGTTATGAATGCACAGGGGCTTGTTGAAATGCAGGCTGAGGTCGAGCAGGTATTTATCCATGACAGTATTTATTCATACATTGTGGATCTGGTTAATGCGACAAGGACAAGTCCGTACATTGAGCTTGGAGTGAGCCCGAGAGGTACGATTGCGTGTGTGAGGATGGCAAAGGCATATGCGTATCTAAATGGGCGAAGCTATGTCATACCGTCTGATGTGGTTTCTGTATTTGCGGATGTGACAAAGCACAGAATTGTGCTAAATACCAAGGCGAGAGTGTCACACGTATCAGAGCTTTCAGTGATAGATGAGATACTAAAGGCTGTTAAGCAGCCGACAACTTATGTGAAAAAGGCAGGTAATCGTGATTAGTTTTTTGATAGGAATAATTACTGCAGCAGTAGTTTTTTATATGTCGATGATATACGGCAATGCTGCGCTGGCGCTTTTGGGCAGCTTTATGTGTGTGTTTATGGCGCTGACATTTATAGCATTGCTTGTAAAGGCGCACAGGGCAGTGGCAGCTATAAACATTCCGATAGCTATCGCCACACAGGGTGATAGCATCAGGGTAAGCCTTTCCTGCCGGCATAAAGAGGCGTGCTGCAATGGGGTAAAATACCGCGTAACCGTGAAAAATAATTTATCAGGTGAAAAAAGCATAAGGTGGCTGTCGGGAGGCAATGATTTTTTGTACAGCACGAAGTGGTGCGGTAATTATGAATTTGAGCTTGTAAGGATAAAGCTATATGATTTTTCGAGGCTTTTTTATGTCACGAAAAGAGTTAAAAAATATGCAAATGTTGAGGTAATTCCGCAGATTGATGAGGTTCCTGTGAGGATAACGGACAGAGTGAGAAATTTCTTTGGGGATTCGGATATCTATGATGATATAAGGCCCGGGTATGATCCGTCGGAGCTGTTTGATGTCAGAGAGTTTCAAAACGGTGACAGGCTGCAGAGTGTGCACTGGAAGCTTTCTGCAAGGACAGATGAGCTGATGGTAAAGGAGAACAGCCTGCCAAAGGCATGTGCCGTGGCCGTAGTCTCAGACTTCAGGGGGATAAAGAAGGGCAGACAGGCGGATGCTTTTATGAAGCTTCTTGTCTCGCTTTCCTTTTCACTTATGGATCAAAAATGCCCTCATTATGTGGCATGGTACGATACCTTAATAAACGATATTGTGAGAGCCCGAGTGGATGACGAGGAGGGCTTTTATATATTCTTGAACAGTTTTCTTAAAATAAAGCCGGATACAAAGACGGATGCATGTTTTTTGTATGAGGAAAAGTACAGGGCAGAAAGGCTTGTGTGTCTGCTTACCGTGGACGGAAGACTTCAGATAAAAAAGGGAGAGGAGATAGTTGGCAGAGCAGATGAAAAAAACGAGATTGTCATTTAGGAAAAGCTGCTGGCAGAGGTCTGATACAAATGAGATAAAGACTGATTACAATAATGCGTTTACAGTGCTAAGTGTCCTGCTTACGGAGCTTGCCAATGCTGCAGCAGCAGTATTTCTTACGGTATGTGCGGTGTCTGTTGTGAATACGACTATTTCCCATGTGAGGTGCCCGTATTATGTGTATGTATGGCTGTTTATTTTTTCGGTGATAAGCGGCTTTATAAACAGACTTGCATCGCTTGACACAAGAAGGTGGGTGCGCCATGCGATAAATACAGGTCTGCTGCTTGTATTTGTGCTAGGAGTGTTTATCGCAAACTGGCAGGCTGCAGCGCATATAAAAGCAGGCTTTTTATATGTAAAGGGCAGGTATCTTGAGATAATAAATGTGTACTATGGCACTTCGTTTGCATGCCAAAAGGGCGATAAAGCCTTTGCAGGGGCATTTGTGGGCTTTGTATCGTTTATAGTTATGCTTTTTCTGGTGACACTTGCGGTTCAAATTAAAAGAAGACGCATGCTCACATTATTTCCAACGCTTATGCTTGCGGTGCAGCTATGCATAGGAAAAAGCCCTAGTGTCAGTGAGGTTGTTATGCTCACGCTTTGTACACTCTGGTGCCTTATCGCAGATGGCAACGCACGCACAGGGGCGGGATATGATGCAAATGGCAGTGCACAGGGCAATGAGGCTTTAAGGATAGTACCGGCGTTTTTATACATGGCGGCAGTGTCAGCAATACTTTTTATATGTGTATTTTCGTTTAAACCTCTTGCTGATACACTTGCCGATAAAAAGCCACAGATGCTTGCCTTTCAAAAGGACTTGGAGGGCAGCGTAAAGTCATTCTTCAGCACAGGAATGGATATGCAGGACGGCACAGTTAGCAATCACTACCCAAGCTACAGCGGAAAAACAGTGATGACGGTAGAAGCAAAGGCAGGAGCGTCCTCTAATATTTACCTGAGGAGCTTTTACGGTGATACCTATGAGAATGGCAGATGGATTAAAAAGTCTGATTTTTCCCGGATGGAAAAAGAGTATCACGATGCTTCAAGGATGACAGCGTGGCAGAATGCAATCGGATTAGCCACGCTGCTTTATGGCTATTATGATGATGAGACTAATCCGGCCACCGAAAAGTATACAATCACGATGGAGAAGCTTTCCACCAAATACACCTATTTGCCGTACTGTATCGACCCATACAGTATAGATGCCAAGGGTGATATAGATTTTGACGAAGACTTTTTTATCACAAAGGATAAAGGAACAAAGAAAATAGAGGTATCGGCGTGTCCCGGCTTTTTTGATGGTAGTCTGGAAACGTCCAGCCTTGAGCCCGAGCAGCCTCTTGAGGTCAACAATGATTTCTATGCGGCATACAATAATTATGTAATGGAAAACTATACTGAAAAGCAGGGCGGTGACGGGATTGTTGCGGAAGATGCAAAGTGGCTTCTTAGGACAGGACAGCTCACAAGCAATATGATGTACACAGGCTATATAAGAGAAAATGATGCCAACAGGATTGCGGCAGCACAGCTGGTGCAGCAGTTTCTGACATCGAAGGCTTTTAAGTACAGCAAAAATCCTCCTTCCACAGGCGGTAAGGATGTGGTTGAGAACTTCCTCTCAAATAGCAGAGAGGGCTTTTGCGTGCATTTTGCATCGGCGGGCACGATGATACTCAGACAGATGGGCGTTCCATGCCGCTATGTAAGCGGATACTGTGCAAAGGGGGACAGCTTCAAATCCGGTGAAAATGATGGGGATATATGCGAGGTGAAGGATTCACAGTCACATGCCTGGGTTGAAATATATCTGGATGATTTTGGATGGATTCCTGTGGAGATGACACCGGGATATTATGAGAACGTGACAGGTGTGAATCAGTTTGACTATATTGGTGTCAACGGAAAGAAAACGAACACCGGTGCTGCTTATCATGATGATACTGAGCAAATGAATGATACTGCGGCAGATGAAGATAATGCAGATGAAGATGCAGTAAACGAAGATACAGAAAATGAAGATACAAAAAATGATGATACAAAAAATACAGATGCAGAAAATGATGGCACAGCAAACAGTACATCAAGCCAATTTGTATCAGGTGATGGCAGTGAGAATGCTTTGGGTTCACGGTCAGGTGCTGATAAACGCACAGACACTCATAGCTCAAAAACAGGACTTCATATACCACCGGCGATTTTAAAAACAGTACTCTGTGTGATCTTTCTGACTGCACTTATAGCCGCCATAGTTTACATCAAAAGGCGAAGAAACATTTTGTGGGAAGCAGGACTTGCCGAAAGAGTGAAAAAGGGCCGATACAGCAGGGCTGCCATCATGATAAACAACCGCATCTACAAAGGGCTTGGGCATCCTTCAAAAAACAGGACAGATGAGCTTTATCTGGCTAACCTGAAGGAAAAATACTGCGGACCGGATTATTGCGGAATCCACTGGGACGAGTACATGCGCATCATACAAAAGGCTGTGTATTCATCAGAGGGCATCACTAAGGAGGAATGCTTTATGGTGATGGAAACGTGGAGACATCTGGAGAAAAAAGACATTAGACATAATTCACAAAAAAACATGTATAAAAACAGCATGATTAACAAAAAATAAATTCGTGGAGAAATTGTGTTGAAATGGTAAAGCTTCTGTGATATAAACTTTAACAGACGTGTTACTTTTAGGGAGGCATTTGTCGTACATAACTTTTAACAGGGTTAGTGTATGATAGGTGCCTCCTTTTTTGTCTCTGGAGCAATAAATGATAGGTGCAAATCAGTACATACCCTGCATTTATTAGGAGGAAAAGCTCATGAAAGACAAAATTTTTGGTGTCCTGCAGAGAGTAGGACGAAGCTTCATGCTTCCAATCGCAATCCTTCCGGTAGCAGGCTTGCTTTTAGGACTCGGAAGCTCATTCACCAACACCACAACAATTGAGACCTATGGTTTACAGTGGCTGCTCGGAGATAAAACTATACTCCATGCACTTCTTGTAATCATGAATGCGGTCGGAAGTGCTATATTCGATAATCTTCCGCTCATTTTTGCGGTCGGAGTAGCAATCGGAATGGCAAAGAAGGAAAAGGAAGTGTCAGCACTTTCGGCAGTCATAGCATACTTTGTTATGAATGTATCAATCAATGCGATGCTTAAGATTTCCGGAAAAATCCTTGCAGACGGAAGCATTGCAAAGGATGTGCTCGATGGAACCATCACATCAGTATGCGGTATCCAGTCACTGCAGATGGGTGTGTTTGGCGGAATTATCGTAGGACTTGGAGTGGCAGCACTGCACAACCGTTTCTACAAGATTGAGCTGCCGAATGCATTGTCATTTTTCGGTGGAACAAGATTTGTGCCTATCATCTCAACAGTGGTATATCTGTTTGTAGGAATTTTAATGTACTTTATCTGGCCGACAGTGCAGAACGGAATCTATGCACTCGGAGGAGTGGTGACAGGAACAGGATATTTTGGAACGCTTCTCTTTGGTATCATAAAGAGAGCTCTTATTCCATTCGGACTGCACCATGTATTTTACATGCCGTTCTGGCAGACTGCAGTCGGTGGAACGATGGAGGTTGCAGGACATATGGTCGAGGGAGGACAGAACATCTTCTTCGCACAGCTTGCAAACTCTGCAAACATCACACATTTCAGTGCCGATGCTACAAGATATTTCTCCGGAGAGTTCATTTTCATGATTTTCGGACTTCCGGGAGCAGCGCTTGCAATGTATAAATGTGCAAAGCCGGAAAAGAAAAAGCAGGCAGGAAGCCTTTTACTTTCAGCAACACTTGCATGTATGTTTACAGGAATCACAGAGCCTCTTGAGTTCTCATTCCTTTTTGTAGCACCGGCTCTCTTTGCAGTACAGGTAGTGCTCGCAGGAAGCGCATACATGATAGCGCATATTTTAAATATTGCTGTAGGACTTACTTTCTCAGGCGGACTTCTTGATTTCTTCCTGTTTGGTATATTGCAGGGCAATGCCAAGACAAGCTGGATGCTCGTGATTCCGGCGGGAATAGTATATTTCTTACTGTATTACTTTATTTTCAGCTTCCTTATAAAGAAGTTTGATTTCAAGACTCCGGGCCGTGAGGATGACGATACAGAGACAAAGCTCTACACCAAGGCAGATGTAAATGCAAGAAAAGCTGCCAAGGATACAAAAGCTTCTGACGACAAAGCGACTGTAGACGAGCTCTCACAGACTATATCACGAGGTCTCGGCGGCAAAGTCAATATCTCAGATGTGGACTGCTGTGCGACAAGGCTTCGTATCACAGTAATAGACCCTGACAAGGTAAACGATGCGCTTCTTAAATCAACAGGAGCATCAGGAGTCGTACACAAGGGGCAGGGTGTACAGATTATCTATGGACCGAGAGTAACAGTGATAAAATCAGACCTGGAGGATTATCTTGCAAGTGTGACAGAGGAACACTTCGAGGATGATGCAACAGAAAATAATACAGCAGTTGCAGATGAAGCAAAGAACGAAAATGCAGCTTCAGATAAAGCACAGGAATTTGATGGGAAAGAAGAGCAGGAAGCCGGCGACGTAAAGGAGCCGACAAGCACAGTCATAATCTCAAGCCCTATGACAGGAGTAGCAGCAGACCTTTCAACAGCGCCGGATGAGGCATTTGCCAGCAAAATGATGGGAGACGGAGCGGTAGTCACACCTGAGGAGGGAGTCGTTGTAGCACCTGAGGATGGAACGGTTTTATTCGTTTTTGATACAAAGCATGCTTTGGGATTTACAACCGACTCAGGAATTGGTATGATAATCCATGTAGGAATCGATACAGTAAAGCTCGAGGGTAAAGGCTTTGACGTAAAGGTTGAGGCAGGACAGAAGGTGAACAAGGGTGACGTGCTTATGAAGCTTGACCTGGATTACTTAAAAGCAAACGCACCATCAGTTACCACTCCTGTCATCTGCACAGAGCTGAAGGATAATCAGAAAATCCGCCTTATCACAGACGGACCGATTAAGGCAGGAGAGCCTCTCTACGCAGTTGACACCTACGAGAAGTAATTCATACTTCATGATAATTGAATTGTTCGGTTATGTTAATAATAAATAGTTCGTGTAAATTATCAGGGGTATATTAATAAATGCCGGGGGAATAATATGTTTCGTATTACAAAGGTCTTAAATCACAATACAGTGCTTGCGGTAAAGGATAAGAGCGCAAGTGAATATCTGATAGTCGGCAAGGGAGTGGGCTTTGGAAAGAAAATCACACAGTCTATTGAGCCAACGGATGAGGATTCACTGTATGAGCTGACACAGACAAGGGATAGAGGTCCGGCAAAGGACATAGTAAAATCCATCGAGCCGGAGTATCTTGAAATCGCAAACACACTGCTGGATGATGCAGAGCATGAGTTTGGACATATAGACAGAAGCATATTATTCCCTATGGCAGATCATATAGCATTTGCTGTAAAGCGTATGGAAAATGGCGAACAGATCAGCAATCCTTTAAACGATGACATCCGTGTGATGTTTTATAAGGAATACAAGATAGCTGAGAATATACGCCACATACTAAAGGATAAAAAACAAATTGATATAATTGATGATGAGATTGGCTACATTACTCTTCATATTCATACATCCTTAAACAATTCAAAGGTATCGGATGCCATGGAGATGGCGGCAGCAGTTCGAAAATGCGCCACATTTATAGAGGAAAAGATTGGAAAGCATATAGATGTCACTACTATGGCCTACAACCGCCTCATGAACCATATCCGCCACATGGTATCAAGAGCCGCGACCGGAGAGAAATTAAAGGTTGATCTCAATCAGTTTATCGAGAAAAATTACCCGGAGTCATTCGCACTGGCCGGTGAGATATGTAAGGAGCTTGGAAAGGACTTAAATCATGAGTTTCTGGACAATGAGACAGGCTACCTTGCCATACATATCGAGCAGATTAAGTGTGATGAGATGGTAAGTGAATAATAAAATGTGAAAACCTTCCTGCACATTAGGTTATGTGTGGGAAGGTTTTTTCGTGAAAAAAGTACTGTGATGGAAGAAATAAATGGGGATTTGCGTAAGATTATGGATAAAACGAATGGGGATTTGCGTAAGAAATTGAATATGACGAATGGGGATTTGCGTAAGATTATGTACAAATCTTCCTTAATGTGGTACACTACATAGTTGTATCAGCAAACATCCGATACAAAAAATACATACGAAAATCAATTTAAAGGAGATATATATACCATGAAACTCGGCATAGTCGGACTTCCGAACGTCGGAAAGTCTACATTATTCAACTCACTCACAAAGGCAGGAGCGCTTTCAGCAAACTATCCTTTTGCCACAATCGACCCAAACGTAGGTATCGTTTCAGTGCCTGACGAGAGAATCGTAAAGCTTGGAGAGCTCTATCACACAAAGAAGGTTACACCTGCAACAATCGAATTTGTTGATATCGCAGGTCTAGTAAAGGGAGCCAGCAAGGGTGAGGGACTTGGAAACCAGTTCCTTGCAAATATCCGTGAGGTAGATGCAATCGTACACGTAGTGCGCTGCTTTGAGGACACAAATATCATCCATGTAGATGGCTCTGTAGATCCTGCAAGAGATATCGAGACAATCAATCTTGAGCTTATTTTCTCGGATGTTGAGATTCTCGACAGAAGAATTGCAAAGATTGCAAAGCAGGCAAGAATGGACAAGACACTTGCAAAGGAGCTTGAGCTTGTCGAGGCAGTAAAGGCTCATCTTGAGGACGGAAAG
The DNA here is from genome assembly GCA_934365945.1 of uncultured Agathobacter sp. Classification (GTDB taxonomy): domain Bacteria; phylum Bacillota; class Clostridia; order Lachnospirales; family Lachnospiraceae; genus Roseburia. Next base: position 35,502 of record CAKRNE010000019.1, read on the forward strand.
ATGGCCAGAACCTTTGAGGTGCCTGAGGATGAGGACGCACAGCTTTGGTTCAAGGGCTATAATCTCCTTACAGCAAAGCCTACAATCTACGCTGCAAACGTATCAGAGGACGACCTCGCAGATGACGGCGCAAACAATCCACATGTTGCAAAGGTAAGAGAGATGGCAAAGGAAGAGGGCGCAGAGGTATTTGTTATCTGTGCACAGATTGAGCAGGAGCTTGCAGATCTCGATGAGGACGAAAAGAAGGAGTACCTTGAGGATTTAGGTGTTGAGTCAAGCGGTCTTGATAAGCTTGTAGCAGCCAGCTATTCACTTCTCGGACTGATTTCCTTCCTCACAGCAGGAGAGGATGAGTGCCGTGCATGGACCATAAAGAAGGGCACAAAGGCACCACAGGCAGCCGGAAAGATACATACTGACTTCGAGCGTGGTTTCATCAAGGCAGAGGTAGTCAACTATCAGGATCTTCTCGACAACGGAAGCCTTGCAGCCGCAAGAGAAAAGGGTATCGTAGGCATGGAAGGAAAAGAGTACGTTGTTAAGGACGGAGATGTAATCCTTTTCAGATTTAATGTATAATCTGATAATTAAAACTGTTTAATAGGCACAAAATCAAAAAGAACGCATAAGATAGACCAAGGGAGGTCTGTTTTATGCGTTTTCTGGATTTGTGCGAAAAAGAGGTCGTGAGCGTGGAGGAGGGCAGGTTTATCGGACACGTGCGGGATTTGGAGTTTGACCCGGTCTGTGGCAAAATCTGTGCGATTATCGTGCCGGGACCGGGAAAATATATGGGAATATTCTGCAGGGATTATGAATATTGTATTCCATGGGTTAAGATTGTGAAGATAGGGCCCGATATAATATTGGTAAATATATGTGAGTCGGATATGAGGCGCAAGCTGTTATGATAGTATAAAGGGAAAATATTCAGTGACATTGATAACAAAAATGTGATAAAAAAGTCAAAATCAGTACAAAACATATTGACAACAAAAATTAGTATAGATATACTAAAATATGTATAGGTCTTTTTAATACAGAAGATGATTTGAAGTATTATAATGATGGACAAAGATATTTTTGCCATTCATATTATATGATATCTACGGAGGGTACAGCATGAAGTGTCCATTTTGCAGTAGTGACAACACAAGGGTAATAGACTCAAGACCGGCTGATGACAACAGCTCTATCAGGCGCAGGAGGCTGTGCGATGATTGCGGCAAGCGTTTCACTACATATGAGAAGGTGGAGACGATTCCCTTAATCGTTATAAAAAAGGACAACAACAGAGAGCAGTATGACCGCTCCAAGATTGAAAAGGGCGTGCTTCTGGCATGTCACAAGAGACCTATTTCAGCAGACACAATCTCAAAGCTTGTAGATGAGGTCGAGATAGAAATCTTTGCCAGAGAGGAAAAGGAAATCTCCACATCACTCATCGGAGAGCTTATTATGGACAGATTAAAGGACCTTGATGCGGTAGCATATGTGAGATTTGCATCGGTTTACAGAGAGTTTAAGGATGTCAACACCTTTATGACAGAGCTTAAAAAGATGCTTGACACCAAATAATGTTTAGTTAAGGATTTATTTATTTTGAAAAGGATGGGAAAGCGCGTATGAACATTTCCGGTATTCGCCCGAGCGAAGGCTTTTATTCATACAATTCCATAAGGTTAAACGAGCTTAGGAACAGCCAGATTATGAGGTCTAAGCAGGCAGTGGATGACACAGCTTCACAGCAGGCTTTTGCGGATGATACGGCTGATTATGAGGCTGCAAGGGCAAGGCAGAGTTTTACCTCGCTTGACTATGCAAAGGCATATGATTCCAATGCGAGCTATGAGCTTAAGGGTGCTGACAGTGATATCAGTTCGCTTGATGTCACAAAGGCTGTATCCGATTTAGACAAGGATAAGGTATTGCAGCAGTATCAGCATTTTGTTGGCAGTGCGGATGGCACTGTTATGCAGCAGGCAGCCTTGAATGAACAGATTAACAGGGAGACAGAGAATTTTATACTATGAGTTTTTTATACCCGGGAGAGTACATTGACTCGACATACAGCATAGATTTTGATAAATTATATAAGGAGGGCTACAGGGGCATTATTTTTGATATAGACAACACCCTTGTGACTCATGGTTCGCCTGCTGATGAGCGGGCGATTGCTTTGTTTAAGCACCTTAAGGAGCTTGGGTTTTCGTGCCTGGTGCTCTCAAACAACAAAGAGCCGCGTGTGAAGAGCTTTGCGAAGCAGGTTGGAATAAAGTATATCTACAAGGCAGGAAAGCCCAAGCCATCAGGCTATCGTGCTGCGATGGAGAGGCTTGGCACAGATACGAAAAACACTCTTTTTGTGGGAGATCAGATATTTACGGATATCATTGGAGCCAATCTTGCCGGCATCAGGTCAATACTTGTAGCACCTATTGACCCGCATGAAGAGATACAGATTGTGCTTAAGCGCTTTATTGAAAAGCCTGTAATTGCTTGCTATAAGCGGCATTTGAAGAAAGTAAATAAATAATTTTAACTATAAATTTATATTTTTGGAGGCAGATATATTATGAAGATTGCAATCGGAAACGATCACGCAGCAGTTGAGCTTAAAAAAACAATAATGGAGTACGTTGAGAGCATGGGACACGAGGTGACCAACTTCGGCACAGATTCAAGTGAGAGCTGCAATTACCCTGAGTATGGTGAGAAGGTGGCTAATGCAGTGGCATCAGGTGAGTTTGACTGCGGAATACTGATATGCGGTACAGGTGTGGGTATTTCAATCGCGGCCAATAAGGTCAACGGCATCCGTGCGGCAGTGTGCTCAGACACAGCCACAGCGCGCCTTGTAAAACAGCACAACAATGCCAATATCATAGCCTTTGGTGAGAGAATTGTGGGTGTTGAGCTTGCAAAGGATATCGTAAAGGCTTATCTGACAGCCGAGTTTGAGGGCGGCAGACACGCAAAGAGAGTCGCTATGATATCAGATATCGAGGCAAGAAACTAATATAAAACCAATACAAATTCATACAATAGAAAATAAATACTTGAAATGTATTGCTTTTTATTGTAAAATGGACGAATGAGAGAGCTTAGGCTCGCACGATTTAAGGAGGAAGTAACTAATGATTTCAGCAGGAGATTTCAGAAACGGTGTTACTATCGAGTTCGAGGGAAACATCTATCAGATTATCGAATTTCAGCATGTTAAACCAGGAAAAGGTGCAGCATTTGTACGTACAAAGTTAAAGAATATCATCAGTGGTGGTGTTGTTGAGAAGACATTCCGTCCAACAGAGAAATGCCCTACAGCACACATTGACCGTAAGGATATGCAGTATCTTTATGCAGATGATGATTTCTATCATTTCATGGATGTTGAGACATATGACCAGATTGACTTACCAAAGGATGAGGTTGGCGATGCTCTCAAGTTTGTAAAAGAGAACGAGATGTGCAAGGTTTGCTCACACAAGGGCAATGTATTTGCAGTTGAGCCACCACTTTTTGTTGAGCTTACTGTTACAGAGACAGAGCCTGGCTTCAAGGGCGATACAGCAACAGGTGCTACAAAGCCTGCTACAGTTGAGACAGGTGCTACAGTTTATGTACCACTTTTTGTTGAGACAGATGATGTTATCAAGATTGATACAAGAACAGGTGAGTACCTTTCACGTGTATAATCTGTAGTTTTATGAGTCTGCACATATTCCGATATGCTTGGAGTATGTGCAGGCTTTTTTTATTTGTGTGCTGTGTGGCAAGTGAGAATCCCGACAGCAAGCGCCATAAACACGTGCGATACAAGCATAGCCCACAGATATGCGTCTATCCCATAGCGCGGGATGAGAAGCACAATCATCAGTATTCTTATAGCGCAGGTGAGCAGATTGACAAAAAGCACCTGCTTCGCTTTCCCAAGACCGTGCAGTATGCTGCTAAGCATTCCACTTATGTGCATCAGCGGGCACAGAAAACACAGCCTTCTGAGAAAATACCCGCACAGCTTCGATGAAAAAAGAAAATCCCCTATAAAATCTGACAGCATATAGAATGTGCATGTAAATACAAGTCCAAAGCACAGTCCGAATAATGCGCAGGAGTTTATGGCTTTTGTGATTTTGGTATCCTTTCCGGCGGCATTTGCTTCAGAAACAGATGGCAGAAGCATCACGCAGGCACAGCTGCAAAGCACGCCGGGAAATAAAAGCACAGGCAGGGTGAGTCCGGAAATGGTTCCGAATACGTCAAGGGCCGATGCCGGTGATAGTCCGTAGAGCTTAAGAGTTCTTGGGATAAGTACATTTTCGATGGAGGATGAAAAGCTCACCAGTATGTAGTTTAGTGATAAGGGAATGAAAAGTGCAGCCATGCCAAAGGCTGTTGTTTTCAGGCCTTTGACTGATAATTTAAAGCATGAAAAATCTTTTTTTACAGTGACAACGGAAAAGACGGTTGCGCACGCCTCGCCTGCCACGATGCCGAATATCGAGTATACAGGCTTAAAGCCACTGCTGACGTCTGACAGCATTGAATATATCAGATAGCAGGTGCCGATGCGCGCGATCTGCTCAATTAATTGTGTGGCAGCGGGAACGGCAGCTTTTTTTAGGCCGTAATAGTATCCGTTTATACAGGAATGGATGGCTGCAGGCAGAATGGAAAAGGACAATGCCTTGACAAGCGCACTACAGCGCGGCTCGCTTAAAATATAAAGGCTTATGTAGTTGGCATTGGAATACATAATAATTGTGAGTAAAAGTGCGATGACGGCTGACATAATTATTGCGCAAAGGAGTATAGTCTGCCTGTTTTGCGGCTTTTCGGCAACAAGCTTTGATGTGGCGGTCTGAAAGCCGTTACAGCAGAGTGACATGCATACGGACATGAGTGGAATCACAAGCTGATAGAGTCCAAGACCTGTTGAGCCCATGACATTATTTAAAAATATGCGAAAGAAAAATCCCATAAACCGACTGGTTGTACTGGCAAGTGTCAGAAAAATAGTTCCGGTCACAAGTGGATTGGATAAATATTTTTTTACAATCAAAAAATCACCTGTCATATGTTGTCTTAGAAGTATATGTGCTTCTTTGCATATATATGACAGGTGATTATTTAATGTGTGCCAAACAGCTATTCTACGCTAAACAACTGTTATGCTCTTATATGACCGGTAGCGTTATCTTATATTTGTGAGATTAACCCATAAAGTGGCGGATAGCCTTGGCTACGCCGTCGTTTTCGTTTGTGTCGGTGACGTAATCAGCCTGCGCCTTAAGCTCATCGGTTGCATTCCCCATGGCCACGCCGATGTGTGCGGCTTTTACGATAGCCATGTCGTTTTCGGTGTCACCGACAGCCATTGTCTCATCGTCTGCGATACCCAGGATTTGAGCCAGTTTATGAAGCGCTACACCCTTGTCTACGCCTGCTTTTGTAAATTCCAGATTGCCGTAGCCACCGCTTACAAGCGTGATTTCAGGGATTTTTTTCAGATGTTCAAATACCTCGTCGCGGCAGTAGAAGTTATCATCTGCATCCTTTGGAAAATTGATGGTCATTTTCTGCATATGATAATTGTTTTCGCGCATCATTTCAGTGATATCGTTCACGCGCTTTCTGGTTGTCATGATGTATTCCTTTATAGAAGGAGGCATTTTGAGCTCCTTTGCATCCTCGAGACACTTGTACGGAGAATAGCCACAGCCGTTTATGAAGGCGTCCATATGAACGCGCTTTGTCATCAGGTAATCGATTATTGAAAACGCTGTCTCATCAGAAAGGCAGTTTTCGTAAAGACATTTTTGGGTGTCAATCTCGTAGATTGCACTTCCGTTTGCAGTGATAGCGTAGCGGATGCCGGTGCCCTTAATTGCATCAAACGGCAGTCCGCCGAATGGACGACCGGTGGAGATAACCACATTTATTCCTGCGGCAGTTGCCTCTTTTATAGCTTTTATATTTTCCTCTGATATCTGACTTTGGTTGTTGAAAAGTGTTCCGTCGAGATCTAAAGCGATAAGTTTCATAAGAAATCCTTTCTTTTGTTTGAAAAATATAGTGTTTTAGTATATTATGGTGAATAGACTATTGATTTTTGTGTTTTAAAATCGGTTACAATGATAATATAAATTTTCACAAATTTCAAGGATGAAGAGCACATAGCTTTTGCTTTGAAATATTTTACACTGTGGAGTGAATAACAGCTGAAACAGAAAAGGAAATGAAATGACAAGAGAAGAATTCAGAAAATATATCAGAGAAAACATAGTTATCCTGGATGGCGCAACCGGTACAAACCTGATGGCGGCGGGCATGCCTGTAGGTGTGTGTCCGGAGGAATGGGTGATGGAGCATCCGCAGGTGATTCTTGATCTGCAGAGGGCCTATGTCGACAACGGAACAAATATCGTTTATGCACCTACCTTTACAGGAAACAGGATTAAGCTTTTAGAATATGGCTTGCAGGAGAAAATCAATGAGATAAATACCACACTTGTGGGTCTGTCAAAGCAGGCTGTCGGGGACAGGGCACTGGTAGCAGCAGATATGACCATGACAGGCAGACAGCTTTTTCCTCTCGGAGATCTGATGTTTGAGGAGCTTTTGGAGGTGTACAAGGAGCAGGCGAGGATTCTTGATGCGGCAGGCGCAGATGTTTTCGTGGTTGAGACAATGATGAGTCTTCAGGAGTGTAGAGCGGCAGTGCTTGCGATAAAAGAGGTCAGCGACCTTCCTATTATGGTGACACTCACCTACAACGAGGATGGCAGGACACTTTTCGGCACACCGCCTGAGACTGCGGTTGTCGTGTTGCAGTCACTTGGGGTGGATGCCATCGGAGTGAACTGCTCGACTGGACCTGCTGAGATGATAGCGCTGGTTGAGAAAATGGCGGAGTACTCCACAGTACCTCTTATTGCCAAGCCAAATGCAGGGCTTCCGGAGCTTGAGGACGGTAAAACTGTATACAAGATGACTCCGGATATGTTTGCGGATGCGATGACAGGACTTGTGAAGGCCGGTGCATCTATTGTCGGAGGCTGCTGTGGTACCACACCGGAGCATATACGTGCTCTTACCGAGGCCGTAAAGACAATGCCTGTCCATAAGCCGCTTGAGCACCATAGAAGAGTGCTTGCGTCCGAACGAAAGAATGTAGAGATTGACTTGGACGGCAACTTTACCGTGGTCGGAGAGAGAATCAACCCTACAGGCAAGAAAAAGCTGCAGGCACAGCTTCGTGAGGGAAAGCTTGACCTGGTGCGCCAGATGGCTATGGAGCAGGAGACAAATGGTGCGAGAATACTTGACATCAATATGGGTATGAATGGTATCGATGAGAAGGAGATGATGAAATCGGTTATATATGAGGTTTCATCTACCGTGGACTGTCCGCTTTGTATTGATTCCAGCTATGTGGAGGTAATAGAGGAGGCTCTTAAGATTTATCCGGGAAGAGCTCTCATCAATTCCATTTCCCTTGAGACTGAAAAGATGGAAAAGCTTCTGCCTCTTGCGGCAAAATACGGAGCGATGTTCATACTTTTACCGCTTTCGGACGCAGGCTTGCCGAAGGATGTGGAGGAGAAAAAGCAGATTATAAATACAATTTATGACAAGGCACTGTCGCTTGGAATGGCACATGAGGACATAGTGGTGGATGGACTTGTTGCGACAATAGGTGCAAATCCAAAGGCTGCAATCGAGTGCTATGAGACCATTGCGTACTGCAAGGATGAGAAAAAGCTTCCTACAATATGTGGTCTTTCAAATATATCCTTCGGACTGCCTGAGCGTATGTACGTGAACACAGCGTTTCTTACTATGGCCATATGCAAGGGACTCACCATGGCTATTGCCAATCCATCACAGGAGCTTTTGATGAATGCGGCATTTGCATCTGATATGCTGCTCGACAGACCGGACAGCGATATAGCATACATCGAGCGTATGAGCAGGCTTGCGGAGGAAAAGGCACAGTACGAGACTGTTGTTGTGAAAAAGTCGGATAGCGATGCGTCTGCTTCAGACGGAACAAGCGCTCCGGGCAGTAAGGATGCGGTATTTCAGGCTGTCTTAAAGGGAAACAAGGGCAGCATAATTGATGAAGTAAAGAAAATGCTTTCTGATGGTGCAAAACCTGACGAGATTATTAATAACAGCCTGATTCCGGCTATTAATGAGGTTGGAGAGCTTTTTAACCAGAAGAAGTATTTCCTGCCACAGCTTATCGGCAGCGCAAATACCATGAAGCTTGCCATAGAGCATCTGGAGCCGCTGCTTGAAAAGAAGGACTCGGGGGATGATATGCCGACTCTTGTAATTGCGACGGTAGAGGGCGATATTCACGATATAGGAAAGAACCTTGTCGTGCTTATGCTTAAAAACTATGGCTACAACGTGATTGATATGGGAAAGGATGTACCTTGTGAGGATATCGTAAACAAGGCGCTTGAGACGAATGCGGCAGTTATCGGACTGTCAGCTCTTATGACCACCACCATGATGCGCATGAAAGATGTAGTGGAAATATGTAAGGAAAAGGGCTGTAATAGCAAGGTTGTAATCGGCGGAGCCTGCATTACACAAAGCTTTGCGGATGAGATAGGAGCCGATGGATATTCAAAGGATGCGGCAGAGTGCGTGAAGCTTGTGGAGAGACTTCTTGGGTAGATGAAATTATATGACTATTCAGCTTTTTTGCTTTTGGTGGTTCTGAATAGTTAAAATTTTTTAAAATAAAATGAAAAAAGTTGTTGACAATAAGGTGCCGACTGTATATAATAATCAAGTCGGTTGACGACATGGGATCTTAGCTCAGCTGGGAGAGCATCTGCCTTACAAGCAGAGGGTCACAGGTTCGAGCCCTGTAGGTCCC
>CAKRNE010000020.1 GCA_934365945.1 uncultured Agathobacter sp.
GCCTATTTAGCATGCCTTGAAATCGAGAAAATTTCGATAAGTTGCATTAATTATAGCAGAAAACGAGAGATTTAGTCCAAAAATTTCTCGTTAAATCAGCAAAATTTAAATCACGATGGAATTTACTCTTGCACTGGAATTTACTCTTGCACTGGAATTTACTTTTTCAAGTCAGTACTTTGAAATTTTCCGGTTACTATATCTTTATATTTCACGTTTTCTCTTTTCTTCTCCCAATCTAATTTTTCTTTCTAGAACTGAAATGTATTCGCTTCTATCTTAACACTCTTCTTTTCTTCCGGTGTTGCCTCTAACAAATCAAATTTCTTAAAGCCAAATATTCCGGCAAAAACAGACTTTGGAAACATCATAATCTGTGTATTATACTTCATTACGGTATCATTGTAGAACTGACGTGCTTTTACAATCTTATCCTCTGTATCAGCCAATTCTTCATGTAACTTCATAAAGTTAGTATTTGCTTTTAATTCCGGATAATTCTCACTATGTACTAAAATTTGATTTAATTCTCTACCGAGGGCATTACTTGCCTGATAGGATTCGCTTGCGCTAGAAGCATTCAACACTTTACTTCTAAGTTCTGTTACCCTTTCCAATGTGGCTTTTTCGTAATTTGCGTATCCCTTGGTTGTTTCAATCAGGTTGGGAATCAAATCTGCTCTTCTCTTTAACTGAACCTCTACTTGTGCTCCCTGATTTTCCACACGATTTTTCAATACCACTAATCCATTATATATTTTTATGATTATTGCCAAAATCAATACTACTACAACTGCTATTATAATTCCTGCTACCATTTCTCATTTCTCCTTTTCATAATCTCTTTTACAATTTGCTGGTTTTCTTCTAAAACTACTGCATAAACCAAATAATCATCCCATAAGACTACCTGTTCTTTGTGTGCCTCACTTAAATTTGAAAAATCGTGAATAAAGTTCTTCATACCGTAAATACATTCTGCCATTTCATTTCCTGCATCCGTTCTCGTCCAAATTTTTCTTTTGAACATCGTAGCAATTCCACCAACTATTGCTAATAACGGTGAAATAATTGTCAATATAAAAAGAACCAGCGCAAGAATCATCTCAGCAATCACAGGATATACCTGTGGATATTTACCTAAATACTCCAATTGTTGTCCAAAGCTCATATCATCCGATGCTGCTTCCAATATGGCTTCCAATTCTCCCGTATTGGCATTTGCATGAAATGTCACTACCAAAAATAAAATGAATAGAAGAATCGGCATCAGACAACCTCCGCCACATCCACATCCTGTTTGCTTTTTGCCAAGTCCTCGTTTTCCCCTTGACAATGGATTTTTTAAGTAGCCTTCTTCCTCTGCTTCTTTTTCTACAAGTTTTCGCCACTCTCGATCATTTTCCATATTGAATGTATGATTTACCAAACCTTCTATCAGATACTTATCACTTTCTCTTAAATCAGCATTCTGATAATCTCCTGCTTCGTAGTTATTTCCTTCTACTTTTAAAATACCCATTTCCTCGTATTTTAAAATAGAGGCTGCTACATCCTTTCTCTGCTCTATTTCAAGGTCAGATATAATACTGATCATGGCAGGAGATAATCCTGTCAGTTTATCACGATAGTAGTCAAAATCTTCAATGGGAATAAAACTGTTATTTTTTATCACCTGTTTTTTCATCTTACGGAAAAATACTTTTAAAATTGCGAATGGAATTATGGATTCCAAAAATGCGATAAATGCCAAAAAGCATATCAGCCCTATAATCACAACAAGAGAATGTTCTGCCTCTAATATCTCCGTGATTTTGCTTCTACTTTTCCATGCACTTAATAGGAAAAAAATACCGGAACTAACCATATGGCATGCTCTAACCTGCATATCCGGTTCAGACTTTCATTTCGAAATACTTTCTTTTTCACACTCTTCCCTCTTTTCTTTTATTATTTTACACCTATAAAAAATATCATATTACTTTCTTTTTGTAAACCTCATTAACGGAGTGTTTTTTATACAATAGGACGCAATTTCCTATTGCATAAAAAATGAATGTATCAGATTCATAGCACATTATCCCTTCCCATAGCCTCTGCCAATTCTGACATAAATGCTTTTTTTCTCGGTCTGCTGATTTGTAATTCTTCACCGCCCATGAGCATAAGAGTATAGCCATTCACTCCGATTATATGTCTCTGATTTACGAGATAGCATTTATTACATCGCAAAAAGCCTAAATTATCATCAAATATTATATCTCCACTCCCGCGGCTTTTATCATCTTCTCCCTGAAAAAATGATTAAATACAGCAATTACTCTTTCGACTCCGATCATAGAGCAGATCGTTCCGATACCTATTCCAACGAGATGCCCTGTAAAGATAAGACCAATACAGCAGGTAAACAATACATTACATATATCAAAGCAGTTTTTCGTGATACCAACACCCTTGTGTACAAAATCAGCTATCGCCTGTACGATGCCATCTCCCGGATTTGGAATGATCCTCATGTTAAGTGACATTGCCGCACCAATTCCTGTAAGCACAAGTGCCGCCTTTGTGTTTAGTATTATTCCAAGGGCAAGAACGAGTAATCCTGCCACGTATATGATGATACGGTTTATCATCTTTTTGTTCATTTGTTATCGCCTCTTTTTTATTTTTCCCATTAATTATATGATTAAATGATCAACCTGCAACATAAATTCATACTTACGTGCAATTGATATTGCTAAATGGGATAACATCCGGCTGATTTCTCTGCATGCTGTGTTCTCCAATGAATTTCTCCATCCATACCATATCATACCAGCGTCCAAACTTGTATCCGCACTGATGGAATGTTCCAACCATATGATACCCAAGTTTCTCATGAAAATACACACTGTCCTTTGTCAGGTATTCATCATCTATCTGAGGATAGCCTATACATGCATTGACATTTAATATTCCCTGTTTCTTAAGTATTTCCTCTAGCCTGTCGTAAAGCAGTCTGCCTATGCCTTTTCGCTTCTGTATCATATCTACATATTAAATATAAATAGAGTTGCTTTGAACATAGGCTGTACAGCTTACTAAAGACCAATCTACATATCAATGTATCCCGGATCTTCCGGCATGATAATTGCTGCTATAATGTATGCGATAAGTCCACTTCCACCTGCTAAGGTAAATATAACCCACGCAAGACGGATAACTGTCGGATCTACGTCAAAATAGTTGGCAATGCCTCCACATACTCCACAAACTTTTTTGTCTTTATCACTTTTATATAATCTTTTTTTCATGGTTGTTGTCTCCTTTTAAATATATGTTATTCGCCCCAATAATCTATACTTTCATCTGTTCTCAGTTTTATTCCGAACATCTTCCACATAAAATCCTCTTTTTCATTATATATATCAGTTATAAAAATGCATTCCTGCTCAATTCTATAAAATATATAGTTGTGTTCTATGTGCAAAAAATAGTATCTGCTTGATATTCCTAACATTCTTTCAACTGACGGACATTTCAGCGGATTAAATTTTAAATCACTAATAGCATTTACAATAATACCTACTTTATCTGATCCTATTGTTTTCTTCATCTGTGCAAGTTTTTTTCTTGCTGCAGGTGAATATTTTATTATCAATTTTCTATACCCCCAATTCTTTTTTCAAATCTTCTTCGCTAATCCAGCCTTCTCTCTCAGCTTCAGCTTCTGCTTCCTGTAACTTTTTATGCAAAGTATATATTGCTTTTAACCGGTCTAGCTCGTCTATTTCCTCCATAGTTAAAATTCCATATTCTCCCCTGCCATTTCTGGTCAAATATACTCTGCTGGATATATCGACTTCTTTTAATACATCCGTGTAATTTCTTAAATCTGATATTGGTTTAATATTTGGCATAAAATCATCTCCTTTTCTATATAATACTATTACCGCTAAATATAAGCAAGTATATTCGCATGTTAATTCGCCATATATTGCTACAGCCGCAGATATGCTCCTTGCTCATATCCGGACTGTGGTGTTATTCTACCTACATCGTAGACACGGCTGGTTTACACCAGCCTCCGTATATTCGCAATCCGCACTTAGGTGCTCCTTGCTCATATCCGGACATTCGTCAAATAAAAAATCAGAGGCAAGCGAGCTTGTGGTGTTATTCTACTTACATCGTAGACACGGCTGGTTTACACCAGCCTCCGTATATTCGCAATCCGCACTTAGGTGCTTCTTGCTCATATCCGGACAGTGGCGTTATTTTACTTACATCGTAGACACGGCTGGTTTACACCAGCCTCCGTATATTCGCAATCCGCACTTGCGTGCTCCTTGCTCATATCCGGACATTCGTCAAAAAGAAAACCCGTGGTTCACACGAGTGTGACCACGGGTTTCTTTTTTCCTCATTGTCTACGATTACATCATGCCCATTCCGGCGCCGGCACCGGCTGGCATTGCTGGAGTGTCCTCTTTGATTGTAGCTACTGCTGACTCTGTTGTAAGGAGTGTTGAAGCTACTGATGTTGCATTCTGTAATGCACTTCTTGTAACCTTTACAGGATCAAGGATTCCGCTCTCAACCATATCTACATACTCTTCTGTAGCTGCGTTGAAGCCTGTTCCCGGAGCTGACTCCTTTACCTTGTTGATGATTACTGCACCTTCAAGTCCTGCGTTTGCAGCGATGTAGTAAAGCGGAGCCTCGAGTGCCTTAAGGATAACCTTTGCACCTGTCTTCTCATCTCCCTCAAGAGTATCAACAAGCTCTGCAACCTTCTTTGATGCATGGATATATGCTGATCCACCACCTGCGATGATTCCTTCCTCGACTGCTGCTCTTGTAGCGTTAAGGGCATCCTCCATACGAAGCTTAGCCTCTTTCATCTCAGTCTCTGTTGCAGCACCTACACGGATAACTGCGACACCGCCTGCCATCTTGGCAAGACGCTCCTGTAATTTCTCTTTATCAAACTCAGATGTTGTCTCATCGATCTGACCACGAATCTGGCTTACTCTGCCTGCGATAGCATCCTTGTCTCCGGCACCGTCAACGATAACAGTATTCTCCTTCTGAACCTTAACTGACTTAGCACGGCCAAGCATATCGATTGTTGTATCCTTGAGCTCAAGTCCAAGATCAGAGCTGATTACCTGACCACCTGTAAGGATTGCGATATCCTCAAGCATTGCTTTTCTTCTGTCACCATATCCAGGAGCCTTTACAGCTACTACATTGAATGTACCACGAAGCTTGTTAACGATAAGTGTTGTAAGAGCCTCACCCTCAACATCCTCAGCGATGATAAGAAGTCTTGCACCGGCCTGAACAATCTTCTCAAGTAATGGAAGAATATCCTGGATGTTAGAAATCTTCTTGTCAGTAATAAGGATATATGGATCATCAAGTACTGCTTCCATCTTATCCATATCTGTGCACATATATGCTGAGAGATATCCTCTGTCGAACTGCATACCTTCTACAAGGTCAAGCTCTGTCTGCATTGTCTTTGACTCTTCAATTGTGATAACGCCATCGTTTGTAACCTTTTCCATAGCGTCTGCTACGAGATTACCAACTTCCTCATCTCCTGCTGAGATAGCTGCTACCTTTGCAATCTGCTCTTTGCCCTTAACCTTCTGGCTCATATCCTTGAGTGCCTCAACAGCCTTGTCTGTAGCCCTCTTCATACCACGACGAAGCACGATTGGGTTTGCTCCTGCCTCAAGGTTCTTCATGCCTTCCTGAACCATTGCCTGTGTAAGAACTGTAGCTGTTGTTGTTCCATCTCCTGCTACATCATTTGTCTTTGTGGCAACTTCCTTGACAAGCTGTGCTCCCATGTTCTCGAAAGCATCCTCAAGCTCAACCTCTTTTGCAATTGTAACACCATCGTTTGTGATGAGTGGTGCACCGTATGATTTGTCAAGTACTACGTTTCTTCCTTTTGGTCCAAGTGTTACTCTGACTGTATTTGCTAATTTATCTACTCCAGCTCCAAGTGCTGCTCTGGCTTCTGAGCCATATTTAATTTCCTTTGCCATGATTTATACGACCTTTCTATATATATTGATATTTAAATTCAAGCTGTAAACTGCTATGACCGGATATGTAAAAACGTACCGGATATTTAGCTTCTATCTGTAAATTACTCTACTACTGCAAGAATATCGTTCTGTCTTACGATGATGTACTCTTCTCCGTCGAGCTTAACCTCTGTACCTGCGTATTTAGAATAAATAACCTTCTGTCCGACTGTTACCTGCATCTTAACTTCCTTGCCGTCAACCATTCCGCCAGGTCCTACTGCTATAACCTCAGCCTCCTGTGGCTTCTCCTGTGCCGAACTTGTAAGGATTATTCCCGATTTTGTTGTCTCCTCTGCTTCTAACTGCTTTAATACTACTCTGTCTGATAATGGAACTAATTTCATTGTATTGCCTCCTTTTATCTCTGTTAGCACTCATTTCTTTTGAGTGCTAATTTCTTTCTGTAAATAAAATATCACTATTGCATTTCAATGTCAACAGTGATATTTCATTTTAATATTTATTTTACATTTTCTATATTAATCCGTAATGCTTTAACGCATTTTTCACACCATCATCTGAAATATCCGATGTAACATATTCCGCAATTTCTTTAACCGGTGGCATTGAGTTGCCCATTGCGATTCCATGTCCTACGCTCTCAAGCATTTCAAGGTCATTCACACTGTCGCCTATCGCATAGGTTTCATCAAGTGGGATACCCAGATGCTTGCACAGCCATTTGATGCCGGTTGCCTTTGAGGTTCCCTTCGGCACAAACTCCACGACATTTTCCACATGCTCAAGTATCAGAAAATCGTCGGCAAACTCTGCCTTCACACGCTCATAATCAGTACCGTCTATCACGTCAGCTGAGAATTTATTAATTTTTATCTCGCCGTCATATCCTCTTATTATATGTGCATGCTCACCAAGTGACTCAAAAAGATAGTCCACATACGGGTCATCCTCAAAGCCCTCGTCATCTATCCAGTAGTCTGTGGAGCCCTCAAGCACTACAGGCATTTTGCACTCAGAAAGCACCCTTATGACCTTTTGAACCATATCTGCGCTCAGATCATTTTCGTATATTACTTTGCCATCCATTTCAATATAGTTGCCACATGCCGCAATTATTCCATCAAACCCCATATTTAATAGTTTCTCTGATCTCACGCTGGCTCTGGCACGTCCTGTACAGATAAATGCCAGATGACCGTTTGCCTTGAGGGCTGCCACAGCCTCTAATGTGCTTTCGGGAATTACCATGTCATCGTCCCATATTGTTCCGTCTATGTCAAAAAATACTGTTTTACTCATTTGCTGCTCCTAATATCTTCATTATCATGTCAAACACTGCTATCTTATCATCTTATAAATCAAATTTCAATCTGTTTATCTACAGCAAAAATCCCGGTGCAATGCACCGGGATTTTGATATAAAATGTATGAAATAAAATTTATTAAGGAGAATTGCAATAATAATTTGTTACTGTACTGAGAGATATGAGTATCCCATGAGACTCTCATCAACCTCTCTGGCAGCCTCACGTCCCTCTCTGATAGCCCACACTACAAGGGACTGTCCACGATGGTTGTCACCTGCCACATATACGTTTTTAACGTTTGTAGCGTAATGACCCTCCTGGGTACTTACATTTGTTCTGGCATTGAGCTCTACGCCAAATGCCTTTGCCACATAGCTTTCTGTTCCAAGGAAGCCTGCTGCTATAAGTACAAGCTCTGCAGGAAGCTTTTTCTCTGATCCCTCTACCGGAACCATCATGAATCTGCCTGTCTTCTCGTCCTTTTTACTCTCAAGACTTACAATTGTAAGCTCCTTTAAGTTGCCGTTTTTGTCCTTGTGGAACTCTTTTACGGTTGTCTTATAGATACGTGGGTCATGTCCGAATACTGCAATGGCTTCCTCCTGGCCGTAGTCTGTTTTCAAGACCTTTGGCCACTCAGGCCACGGATTGTTTGCAGCACGCTCTGTAGGCGGACAAGGCATCATCTCAAGCTGTGTGACTGATTTGGCTCCCTGTCGGATTGCTGTTCCCACACAGTCGTTTCCTGTGTCACCGCCACCGATAATGACTACATTTTTGCCCTTTGCAGATACAAACTTGCCATCTGTCAGGTT
This sequence comes from uncultured Agathobacter sp., assembly GCA_934365945.1. Lineage (GTDB taxonomy): Bacteria > Bacillota > Clostridia > Lachnospirales > Lachnospiraceae > Roseburia. Next base: position 8,170 of record CAKRNE010000020.1, read on the forward strand.
TGAATTTAAAAGGCTCTTTGTATTCTGGGTAAGGTAATCAACAGCAAAGTAAATACCCTTTGCATCTCTTCCGTCTGCCTTTATGTCTCTTGGATTTTTTGCACCGCAGCAAAGGATTACCCTGTCATACTTCTTGTAAAGCTCTGCCGGCTTTATATCCTTTCCTACATCACATCCTGTGACAAAATGAATGCCCTCTTCCTTCATTATATTAACTTTTCTGTCAATAATGCTCTTATCAAGCTTCATATTCGGAATACCATACATGAGCAGTCCGCCAACGCGATCCTCTCTCTCATATACTGTAACCTCATGGCCTCTCTGGTTCAGCTGATCTGCTGCCGCAAGTCCTGAAGGGCCGGAACCAATGATTGCTACCTTCTTGCCTGTTCTTACCTTTGGTGGCTTTGGAGCTGCATATCCGTTTGCATATGCAGTCTCTATTACACCGTGCTCATTGTCCCTGACAGATACCGGACTGCCCCAGTGTCCGCATGTACATGCCTTCTCGCACAATGCCGGGCAGACCCTAGATGTAAACTCAGGGAAATTATTAGTCTTGTGCAGACGATTGTATGCCTGCTCCCAGTTGCCGGTGTATACAAGGTCGTTCCACTCCGGAACAAGGTTGTGCAGAGGACAGCCTGATGTCATGCCTGCTATTGTCATTCCCGACTGGCAGAAAGGAACTCCGCAGTCCATACAACGGGCAGCCTGTTTCTGCTGATTTTCTTTTGAAAGGAATACATGGAACTCGTTAAAGTTCTTAATACGCTCCTTTGGCTCTACAGACGCTGCTTCGCATCTGTCATATTCCATAAATCCTGTTGGTTTTCCCATTATCTGCGTCCTCCTTAGCCTCTTGTGCTGGCATAAAATGCCTCAATCTGTGCCTGCTCTGCGTTAAGACCCTTTTCTTCCATCTGTACAATGGCCATCTGCATACGGTTGTAATCGTAAGGAATAACCTTCTTGAACTTAGGAAGATACTCACTGAAATGATCAAGGATTTCCTTTCCCTTTTCAGAGTTTGTAAGTGTTACATGCTCTTTTATCATTTCCTTAAGCTCTAATACATCGTACTTGTTTGAGACCTCCTCAGTAAATACCATCTGCTTGTTGGTTCTCATGTAAAGGTCATTGTCCTCATCAAGCACATATGCTATTCCGCCGCTCATACCTGCAGCAAAGTTTTTTCCGGTCTTTCCAAGGATAACTACGCGGCCACCTGTCATGTACTCGCAGCCATGATCACCGACACCCTCAACTACTGCTGTTGCACCGGAATTTCTTACGCAGAAACGCTCACCGGCAACACCGTTTATGAAGGCTTTACCGCTGGTAGCTCCGTAAAGTGCTACGTTTCCGATGATGATATTATCATCCTTCTCAAACTTGACTCCTGCCGGTGGATATACGATGAGCTTTCCACCTGAAAGACCCTTTCCGAAGTAATCGTTTGAATCTCCGACAAGCTCAAGTGTAAGTCCCTTAGGGATAAATGCTCCAAAGCTCTGTCCGCCTGCACCGTTACACTTGATGACAAATGTGTCGTCATCCAACGTATCGTCATATTTCTTTGTAATCTCAGAACCAAATATTGTTCCGAGAGATCTGTTTGTATTTGTTACCTCAATCTCAATCGCACGCTTTTGTCCGCTCTCAAGTGCGCTCTTAAGCTGTGTCATGATTTCTGTCATATCCTTTGTCTTTGAAAGCTCAAAGTCATATACCTGCTTAGGATCGAAGATAACACTCTGCTTTTTGCCATCAAACGGATTATTGAGCATACAGTCGAGATCTATCTTTGACTGTCTCTCGCTTAAATTGTCACGCTTCTTTAAGAGATCTCCACGTCCTACGAGCTCGTCTACGGTCTTTACGCCAAGCTTTGCCATATACTCACGAAGCTCTTCTGCGATGAAACGCATGAAGTTCTCAACGTACTCAGGCTTTCCTGCAAAGCGCTTACGAAGCTCAGGGTTTTGTGTGGCAATTCCTGCCGGACATGTATCTAAGTTACATACCCTCATCATTACACAGCCCATTGTTACAAGCGGAGCTGTCGCAAAACCGAATTCCTCGGCTCCAAGACATGCTGCAATTGCAACATCACGGCCGCTCATGAGCTTACCGTCTGTCTCGATTCTTACCTTATTTCTAAGACCGTTCATAAGAAGAGTCTGGTGTGTCTCTGCAAGTCCAAGCTCCCATGGAAGTCCTGCATTGTGGATTGAGCTGCTAGGTGCGGCTCCTGTTCCTCCGTCGTAGCCTGAGATAAGTACTACCTGTGCTCCGGCCTTTGCAACACCTGCCGCAACAGTTCCTACACCTGCCTCAGAAACGAGCTTGACTGAGATTCTTGCATCTCTGTTTGCATTCTTTAAGTCGAAAATAAGCTGCTCCAAATCCTCGATAGAATAAATATCGTGATGTGGTGGTGGAGAGATAAGTGCAACACCCGGTGTTGAAAGTCTAGTCTTTGCAATCCAAGGATAAACCTTCTTTCCAGGTAAGTGTCCTCCCTCACCCGGCTTAGCACCCTGTGCCATCTTAATCTGAATCTCCTGTGCGCTTGTTAAGTATCTGCTTGTAACACCAAAACGTCCTGAAGCAACCTGCTTGATTGCCGAACAGCGGTTCTTTCCATCTTTTCCGATTGTGAGACGCTCCTTATCCTCTCCACCCTCACCGGTATTTGACTTACCGTGCAGATGGTTCATGGCAATTGCAAGTGTCTCATGTGCCTCCTTTGAAATAGAGCCGTATGACATAGCACCTGTCTTGAAGCGTGTCACAATTGAATCAACGTTCTCAACCTCCTCGAGCTTGACACCCTTCTTTGGATAATTGAAATCCATGAGTCCACGGATGTTTGTATTTTTCTCCTCCTCATCCACAAGTGCTGTGTACTGCTTGAACATATTGTAGTCACCGCGCTGTGTAGACTGCTGGAGAAGATGAATTGTAGCCGGGTTGTACAGATGGTCATCTGCACCGCTTCTCATCTTGTGTCTGCCCTTGCTGTCAAGTGTAACATCAGTCTCAAGTCCGAGCGGATCGTAGGCTGCTGAGTGAAGCTCATCCACATCGTTCTCAATATCCTGTAATGTAATTCCACCGATACGGCTTACTGTATTTGTGAAATACTTGTCAATAACGCTCTTGTCAATACCGATTGCCTCAAAAATCTTTGAGCCCTGATATGACTGGATGGTTGAAATACCCATCTTTGCTGCAATCTTTACGATACCTGTGATGATTGCATGGTTGTAATCATCGATTGCTGCATAATAATCCTTGTCAAGCATATGCTCGTCAACAAGCTGCTTAACTGTATCCTGTGCCAGATAAGGGTTGATTGCACTCGCACCAAAGCCAAGCAGTGTAGCAAAATGATGAACCTCTCTTGGCTCTCCTGACTCAAGGATGAGTGAAAGTGATGTTCTCTTTTTCGTCTTTACAAGGTACTGCTGCAATGCAGCAACTGCAAGCAATGAAGGAATTGCAACGTGGTTCTCATCAACGCCTCTGTCTGAGAGGATAATAATGTTGGCTCCGTCCCTGTATGCACGGTCTGCCTCTATATAAAGTCTGTCTACTGCTTTCTCAAGACTTGTGTTCTTGTAATATATAATAGGTAAAACCTCTACCTTAAAGCCATCGGCCTTTAAATTTTTAATCTTCATAAGGTCAGTGTTTGTAAGGATAGGGTTGTTAATCTTAAGTACACGGCAGTTTTCCGGCTTCTCCTCAAGCACGTTTCCGGCCTCACCGATATAGAGTGTGGTTGATGTGACAACCTCCTCACGGATTGAATCGATAGGCGGGTTTGTTACCTGTGCGAAGCGCTGCTTAAAGTAGTTGAATAACGGCTCCCTGTTACCTGATAAAGCTGCAAGCGGTGTATCAGTACCCATGGCTGCTGTGCCCTCAACACCATTTTTAGCCATCGGAAGGATTGAATCCTTGAGTGACTCATATGTGTAACCAAAGGCTCTCTGCATTCTCTGGCGCTCTTCCTTTGTATACTCAGGTACTCTCTGGTTAGGAATCTTTAAATCCTTAAGATTTACCATGTATCTGTCAATCCACTCACCATAAGGCTGCTTGTCAGCATATCTCTCCTTGAGCTCATCATCATCTATGATTTTTCCTGCGACAGTATCTACAAGAAGCATCTTTCCCGGGCGGAGACGATCCTTTTTCACTATCTTTGTAGGGTCAATCTCAAGTACTCCGACCTCAGATGAAAGGATCAGATAATCATCATCTGTCACATAGTAACGTGATGGACGAAGTCCGTTTCTATCAAGCACTGCTCCGACTAAATCACCATCTGAGAATACAATTGAAGCCGGACCATCCCATGGCTCCATCATTGTAGCGTAGTACTGGTAGAAATCCTTCTTCTTCTGGGTCATGATTGAATTGTTTGCCCATGGCTCAGGAATCATTATCATAACAGCAAGAGGAAGCTCCATACCACTCATCACCAAAAACTCAAGTGCGTTATCGAGCATCGCTGAGTCAGAGCCTGCTGCATTGATAACAGGTAAAACCTTCTGGAACTCTTTTTTAAGCTTTGGAGACTCCATGTTCTCCTCACGTGCTGACATCTTGTCAGAGTTTCCAAGAATAGTATTAATCTCACCGTTGTGTACGATAAATCTGTTTGGATGAGATCTCTCCCAGCTTGGGTTTGTATTTGTAGAGAATCTCGAATGCACTGTGGCGATTGCTGACTCATAATCAGGATCCTGTAAATCCATGAAGAACTGTCTGAGCTGCTCTACAAGGAACATTCCCTTATATACGATTGTTCTGCTTGAGAAAGAAACCACATACGTATTGTCGTTTGACTGCTCAAAAACACGTCTTGCAACATAGAGCTTTCTGTCAAACTCAAGTCCTCTCTCAACATCCTCAGGTCTCTTTACGAAGCACTGCATGATGCAAGGCATACAGTCTCTGGCCTTTTTAGAAAGCTTGTCCGGCTCTGTAGGTACCTGTCTCCATCCGAGGAATTCAAGTCCTTCCTTCTCTACGATAACCTCAAGCATCTTCTTTGCCTGAATAGTCTTGAACTCATCATCAGGGAAGAAAAACATTCCCACACCGTAATCTCTCTCATCTCCAAGCTCTATTCCAAGAGGCTTTGTAACCTTCTTAAAAAACTTATGAGAAATCTGAAGCAGGATTCCGACACCGTCTCCGGTCTTACCGTCAGCGTCTTTTCCGGCTCTGTGCTTTAAGTTCTCAACAATCTTTAAAGCATTCTCGACTGTCTCATGTGTTTTGATACCTTTGATATTTACTACTGCACCAATTCCACAGTTATCATGCTCGTAGCGAGGATCATACAATCCCTTGGCTGTGGCTGTGCTTTCATTCCATTGTTTACTCATAGGTTCTTCCTTTCCTAGTGTAAATTTGTTAACGGATAACTTATTAAGAAGTGAATCATTTCCTGTTTATGATTTTACAACTACGAAAGCCCAATGTAAATAGTTTTTTTCTTGATATTGTCTGATTATTTGACAACTTAATATTATAAAGTTATTTTTCTGATTATATTTGTATTTTTATCTTATTTAAAAGGGTATACGCACAATTGTCTTTTTAAGATTTCAAAACTTTTTTCAATAAAGCAAGGCATAAAACGCTGTTTTAGTAAATTGTGTCTGAATTGTGTGTGCTTTATAGTAGTTTTTCTTGTCTGATATCAAAAAAATCAGCTATACTTTTTATTGTATAGCTGATCATCATGACAATTAGTAAATATTCTCCACGCGCCGCTCACATTTACAAAGCTGCACGATACTTGTACTTTGTCTACGCTCCGTTTCGCTCCATGCTAAACAGCTCATTCTGAGTGTTTTAAATAATAACCACACAGTACAGCACCAACACCAAGACATAAGACAGATACCACCCACGCCATAACACTGCCATCAACCGTAAACTTTAAAATACCGGTTTCTGTCCTTATAACGGCAAACGCATTGGCGGTGATATGACCAATCATGGCTGCATACACATGCCCTGACTTATACATAAAAGCTGCAAGCACAAGACCAAGTAAAAAAGCATAGACAAACTGCACTACATTAAAATGAATAAGCCCAAACAAAAGTGCCGACAAAAATACCGCCTGCGGCACATTCATTATTTTGCGCATATTTCCAAATACAATGCCTCTGAAAACAAGCTCCTCCATAATCGGAGAAAGAATTGCCGAGCCAATCAGCTCAAGTGCGAGAGTGCTTGCATAAAAGCTCTCATTCGCCTTTGCATATCCTTCTGAGAGCCCGATAAGCGGTGACATGGTGATGATATTGTTGAGTGCAAATGAAATGAAAAGTGTAATCACCATCACCCGGAGCACATTTATAAAAAGCGCCCTGTCTATCTTTGGTTTTTCAACAAACATCTGCTGCGTCGGCTTATAGCTTGCAAAATACATAAATGGTATTGTAATCGCCGCAGATATTATCTGCGCTATCATGTAGGTCGAAGCTGTATGTCCGATAAACGCAAAAATAAAGTACATCGTGCTCAAAAAAACAATGTAGTAAAGCACAATCGGGACAATTATTTCCCACACTATCGCTCTTAATTTTAAATTCTTATTCATGAAATCCCATTCCTATCTACAGTTTATAACTACCGTTTATAACTCTTGTTCTCAATACATTGCTCTTGCAGCTTCATAAAAGTTAATCAAAAAACTTAGAAATCACATCAGGAAGCTGTCTTAAATCATCTATCACAGCTTTTGCACCGGCAGCTACCATCTCATCCACATCGCCAAAGCCAAAGCTTACCGCTATGCTTGGCACATTCACACGGTTTGCTCCTTCAATGTCGAACATAGTATCTCCGATTAAGCACATTTCATCCCTTGGAATGTCTGCCCATCGGCGCATCACCTCGTTAAGCACCTCTTCCTTTGTATCTATCCTGCCGTCAAATGTAGCTCCGACCACCTCATCAAACATATCCAGTATTCCAAAATGTTCCAAAATACGCTCACATGATTTTTCCGGCTTTGATGATGCAAGTCCTATCCTATAGCCTGCTGCTTTAAGCGCCTCTATGCATTCCTTTACTCCCGGAAAAAGTGAACATTCAAATATACCTGTTTTGTTATAGCGCTCTCTGTACTTTTCGACTGCTTCAAGCGCCTTTTCCTTTGGAAATCCGTAGTGCTCCATAAATGTGTTTATGAGCGGCGGACCTATAAAGAAAAACAGGCTGTTTCTGTCAGGCTCATCTATGCCAAAGTGTGAAAGTGCATACTGCGCTGACTTTGTGATGCCCTCTGATGAGTCAATAAGTGTTCCGTCAAGATCAAATAATATTGCTTTCATTAGTTATCTCCATTGTTATAAGTTCATTGTAATTTTAATTAAAATGCTAGGTCAGTATCTCATTTAACACTCGTCCGACAGCATCGGCAAACTCGTTAATACTCTTTATCTTCACAAGACTTCTGCCGAATATCTTTGTTGCAAGCTCACTGTCATGCGCACTTCCCATGAAGATGCCGATTACATCTATTCCATAGTTTTTAAGCCTCTGCACCTCATTTACAGTATCCTTAACAGCAAGAACGTCGGTATACTCCCTGTCCTTATAGAATGCACCCTCTCCTGCTATCTGATCATCCTGGGGGCTTGCATCAGAAAACATAAAAAGCAGCTTTTTAGGCTTTTGGCTCTGCTCCATCAGATGTGATGCAGCGCGCAGAGCAAGACCATCCCTGTTATTTCCTGCTGCGACATAACGAAACAGCTCATCCTCCACACCATAGTCGTCATATTCCTTAAAAATATGCATCACCGTGTAACCTCTTATGCTGCAATATGAATAAATCTGCACCGGTATGCCACAATTAGTCAAACTCTTTGACAGTACATATGCCTGTGCCGCTATATTCTGCTGCAGCTGCTTTCTGGAAGACGACGCATCCATCAGGATGTCGACAGAAAAGCCCGGTGTTTCCACCTCATCTTTTCGCTCAAACACACGCGGATTGTCCAGATACAGTGCCTTCCACACACTCGCAGGCTTTATCCTGCCATGCGTTGTGGCATCCCAAAATGTCTCATCCGCTGTCTCCAAGTGCATTCTAAGGCTTTCTGTTAGTGTCCTTATACTGTTTTGATACACTGCCCTGTTTTTTTGAAAATGCTCTTTGTTTTTGTCGTATTGCAGGGCTGTCTCTTTTGTAAATTCAAAAATCTCCCTGCGCTCTCTTTTATTGTCAATCTCATCAGGCACAGTCTGCTTTTTCTTTGGCGCAACACCTCTTGTAAAAAGCAGATGACAGTTTTTATGGTTTCCTACACATAGCTTTTTCTCTATCAATGCCTGCTGAGTGTCGGAATACATGCTTTCTCCAAAGCAGGCTGACACATACCGCTTCGCTTCTACCGGGTCCTTCTGCAGTGAAAACTGTATAAGATACCTCTTTGAATGCTCCATAGACAAAGCTGTACCGTAAGACGATGAATTTGGGTAATAAAAATTTTTAGCTCTGACATACTGTGTGCTGACTTTTCCTACGGAGTGAAATGCCCCGGCTACCTTCTGTAAGAAATATATGCCCTGCGGCTTTGCCACCTTTAACGGCTTGTACGAAAAATACTTCCACAGGATTTCTCTCGTTTTTGCTATAATCTCATCAGTCGTCATATCAGGTGTAAAATAAAAAGCATGCAGCAGCTCTTCATCCTCCTGCCCAAGCTTTGATGGCTTTCCAAGTATCTTTCTGCAGTGTGCATTTCTGATTGTATCAATCCTTGAATACTCTCTGTTTTTATTGGCTCCTGCAAGGCTCTTTTTCGCATACTCAAGCCTTAAATCATTTAAGGCAGGCCTCGTTTGCCTCTCCTTTTCATACAGGGCATTTTCCAGCCCTATCCACAAAAGTCCCTCATACAGCGCAGCATTTTTGCCTGTAAGCTGATCAAAAAAATCATCTATCTTGTCCTGCTCATACCATTTGTAGGTGAGACCGATTATCAGATTAAGGTAAATATCCGCAGTGCCATCCGGTGCAAATGCCAGAAAAAGCGGCTCTATGTCATAATCACAGGCCGCCATCCATATGAAATTTCTTGCTCTTTTTGCTTCCTTTATATCCTGTTCTTCCATATGTCCCATTCCCTCATATGTCACAAGCCCCTATTAACAAAACAGCTGCTCTCTGCTCATCTTCCTTGAGATTCTTGCACGGATTGTGTCACGGATAAGTGTCTGCTCATACGTATCAAAGCTCTTGTTGGTTATTCCCATATCAAGAGCTGTATATACATTTAAGCCCTTTTCCATCATACCTATTGAGCCGATGAGACCACGCAGATCAAGTGCCTTTGATGATATCTCACCACTTTCACACTTGGCATGCAGCTCAAGAAATACCTCAGCAAGCTCATTTGCACCAGCCTCACGTATTGCGGGATAATGCGTCTTTATGAGCTTTACAAGACTCTCCTTCGAAATCATAGGCATCCGGATTACCGCAAAGCGCGATACAAGGGCCTCGTTTAGCTCCTTTGTACCGGCGTAGCCGTAATTCATCGTAGCAATAAATCTTGTTGCCGGGTGAAGAGACAGTCTGTCATAGCCCGGCACATCTATTGTACGTCTGAAATCAAGTGTGGCATGAAGTACTGCCATAGCCTCACTTTTTGCCATATTTATCTCATCAAGCACCGCAAAGCCGCCGGTTTTTGCCGCTGTATACACAGGTCCCGGTCTGAAGGTTACCTCTCCTGCACTAAACGTATCTGTTCCTATAAGTGATGCTGCATCCATATTTACGTGGAATGACACATCCCAGCGCGGACGGTTAAATACACCTGCCAGATTTTCTGCGAAAAGATTCTTTCCTGTGGCCTTTTCTCCGACTAAAAGCAGATTTTCTCCACACAAAACGGCTGTTATAGCCTGTTCCCACACATCCTTTCCGTAATAAAACTGTGCAGGCACAGGGATTCTTGACTCATACTCCATATCCACCGGATACTGTGAGCGAAACCTTTCAATTTCTTTAATCAGATTTTCTGAAATGCCAAGCTCTCTTAATTTATCCAACAAGCTCATCGCTTCCTTTCATGTCAGATATTATAACTATTCTAAGCCACACTCTCTTAAAAGCGCAAGCTGCCTATGCTTACACTTTGTTGTCATGCGATATATTGCATTATTTCTTCACGCCCTTGGTGTCACGATTTGCAATGTGAAGCCTGTGAAGAGCCACCTGCTTACCCTTTACCTCGACCTCTTTTTCATCCTGGTCATTAAGCAGATAAATGTCAGTAAGCTCATCCTCTCTGTCAAGCCTCATTCCCCTGACACCAACCGCAGCCTTTTTCTTTTCAGGAATAGTGCCACAGTCGATTCGAAGGAACATCTCCTTCTTTGAACGCATTACCATTGTAGCATTCTCCGAAAGCATGTGAACAAACAACAGCTCATCATCATCCATAAGCTTTGTGGCCTGCGAGGTCTTTCGTGTCACCGCAAACTCAGCACCATCAACGAGCTTTATCATAGCTGACTTCGTGCCGAATATAAGCTTATGCTTTTCGACATCCATAAGAGGCGCTATAAATACTATGTCCTCCTTACTGCTGTCATAGTTGCTTACATTGTCAATAGGTGTGCCCTTGTCACGGAATTTGCCGTAAGGCAGGTCTAACACCTTGACAAGGTGCATGTTTCCGTTGTTTGTGAAAATACACAGCTTATCTATATTTTTAACCCTTAGTATCAGCTTGTTCTCTGCGTCCGCAGTCTCTTTGTTTCTCTCATAGGTTGAAGTATCCACTGTCTTCACATAGCCGAAGCGATCCATAAGCAGCACTACATCCGATACCTCAAGCTCTTTTTTGACTACAACTGCTTCCTCCAGATTATCAAGCTCTGTGCGTCTGTCCCTTGCATACTCCTTGCGGAATGCCTTAAGCTCCTTCATAATGACCTTTGCCATGGATGAGCGGTGCTCAAGGATATCGCTGTACTCTGCAATCTTTGCCCGGGTCTCCTCGTGCTCCCTGATAAGAGCCTCAATTTCCAGTCCAATCAGCTTGTACAGACGCATTTCAAGGATAGCTGTTGCCTGACGCTCAGTAAAGCAAAGCTGGGCTGCCATGGCTTCTGAAGCCTTTGACTTGAATTTAATGCCCTCTGTCTCTCCGTTTATGAGACATGCCTTTGCCATTTTCTGGTCACGGCTTCCTCTTAATATTTCTATAATCAGATCTATCACGTTGCAGGCCTTTATGAGTCCCTGCTGTATTTCTTCTCTCTCCTGCTCCTTTGCAAGAAGTGTCTCATACTTTCTCTTTGCAATCTCATACTGGAAATTGACATGATGCCTTATGATTGGCACAAGACCAAGCGTCTCCGGTCTTCCATTTGCGACAGCCAGCATATTTACACCGAAGGTGTCCTCCAGCTTTGTCTTTTTATATAAGAGGTTCTTTAATGCCTCAACATCAGCACCTTTTTTGAGTTCTAAGACAATTCTTATTCCCTCTTTCGATGACTGGTTGGTTATATCCACAATATCCGTTGTCGCTTTTGACTCGACAAGTGAATAGACATCATTTAGGAATTTTCCTATATTGGCACCAATCATTGTGTAAGGGATTTCCGTAATGACAAGCTTGTCCTTTCCGGATTTGCCCTTCTCTATCTCGATTCTTCCACGGATTTTTATCTTTCCCTGTCCGGTCTCATATATTGCAGCAAGATCTGCCTGATTGGCCACAATGCCTCCTGTCGGAAAATCAGGTCCCTTTATATACTGCATCATCTCAGCGGTTGTGATGTCAGGATTCTTCATGTAGGCAATCACGCCATCCACCACCTCGCCAAAATTGTGTGGTGGAATGCTTGTCGCCATACCGACCGCTATACCCTCTGCTCCATTTATCAAAAGGTTCGGCACCTTGACCGGAAGCACCTCAGGCTCTTTTTCTGTCTCGTCGTAGTTCGGAATAAAATCAACCACATTTTTGTCAAGATCTGCAAGATATGCTTCCTGTGTGATTTTTTGAAGTCTCGCCTCCGTATAACGCATGGCAGCGGCTCCATCTCCTTCGATTGAACCAAAATTACCGTGTCCATCAATAAGCGGCATGCCCTTTTTGAAATCCTGTGCCAAAACAACCATCGCATCATAGATTGATGAATCACCATGTGGATGATATTTACCCATTGTATCACCGACTATACGCGCACTCTTTCTATATGGCTTGTCGTACCTGATACCCAGCTCATGCATATCATAAAGTGTACGCCTCTGTACAGGCTTAAGCCCATCGCGCACATCCGGCAGGGCTCTTGCTATGATTACACTCATCGCATAGTCAATATATGATTTCTGCATCAGCTCCGAATATTCGGTCTGAATTATATTGTTGTCTACATTGTTATCTATATTTCTATCCATGTTTTTCTCCGATTATAAATACTGCGTAACTATTCAGAACCACTGAAAACCAAAAGCAGCTGCGTCATGCTTATACATCAAGCTCCGCGTCATGCGCATGCTCGTATATGAACTCTTTTCTCGGTGGCACGTCACTACCCATAAGCAGTGAAGTCACATCATTTGCCAGGCGTCCATCCTCTATCTCAATACGCTTAAGCATCCTTGTGGCGGGATTCAGTGTGGTATCCCAGAGCTGGTCTGCATCCATTTCTCCAAGACCCTTGTATCTTTGCAATGTAAACTTGCCTGTATGCGTCTTTCTGTACTTGTCAAGCTCTGCATCATCATAAAGATATCTCTCCTCACCCTTTGACGGAATCGCCTTGTAAAGCGGTGGCATGGCAACATATACATGACCCTCCAGAATCAGCTCCGGCATAAACCTGAAGAAGAGAGTCAAAAGCAGTGTAGAGATATGCGCTCCATCCACATCGGCATCGGCCATAATGATGATTTTGTCATAGCGAAGCTTTGTTATATCAAAATCATTTCCATAGCCTTCTGAAAATCCGCAGCCAAACGCATTTATCATTGTCTTTATTTCCGCGTTTGCGAGCACCTTATCAATACTTGCCTTTTCAACATTCAAAATCTTGCCTCGAATCGGCATGATTGCCTGGAACATACGGTTTCTTGCCATCTTTGCCGAGCCTCCTGCCGAATCTCCCTCGACTATGAAAATCTCACACTTTGAAGCATCCCTGCTCTCACAATTGGCCAGCTTTCCGTTTGAATCAAAGGAGAACTTCTGCTTCGTGAGCAGATTAGTCTTTGCCTTTTCCTCAGCTTTTCTAATCTTTGCAGCCTTCTCAGCACATGATATTACCGTCTTTAAAACCTCAAGATTTTTATCAAAGTAAAGCGGTACCTCATCATTTGTCACCTTTGCAGTCGCACGGTTTGCATCCTGATTGTCAAGCTTTGTCTTTGTCTGGCCCTCAAATCTAGGGTCAGGATGCTTGACTGACACTACCGCAGTCATACCATTTCTGACATCGGCACCATTAAAATTCGCATCCTTGTCCTTTAATATGCCAAGCTCTCTGGCATATGAATTGATAATACCTGTAAACGCAGTCTTAAAGCCTGTAATATGAGCTCCGCCCTCAGAATTGTATATATTGTTGCAAAAACCAAGAATATTTTCATGGAACTCACTTGTGTACTGGAAAGCCACCTCAACCTTTATATTCTCGCTCTCTCCTGTAAAGTAAATGACATCATGCAGCTTTTCTATATTTTTATTCAAGTCCTTTACAAAACCTATAATACCCTCAGGCTCATGATACTCAATATGCTCTGTCTCATCACCTCGTTTGTCCTCGTATATGATGGTAAGCTTCGGATTGAGATACGCTGTCTCCTTCAGTCTGTTCTTTACATCCTCTTCCTTGAATCTTGTCTTCTCAAAAATCTCCGGGTCAGGCAGGAAATTAATCCTTGTTCCTGTCTTTTTGGTTTTACCTAAAGTAGGAAGCAGGCCATTTTCAAGCTCTACAACAGGAACACCCTTTTCATATCTGTCATGGTGGATAAAGCCGTCTCTGCTTATCTCCACATCCATATATGTTGATAGTGCATTTACTACAGATGAGCCTACTCCATGCAGACCTCCGCTTGTCTTGTATACAGAATTGTCAAATTTACCTCCGGCGTGCAGTGTAGAAAATACAACACGCGCCGCAGATACACCCTTTGCATGCATACCTACAGGTATTCCACGTCCGTTATCCTCTACCGTACACGAACCGTTTTTTTCGAGAGTTACCCTTATAGTATCACAGGCACCAGCGAGATGCTCATCTACTGAGTTGTCCACAATCTCATATATCAGATGGTTTAGTCCCTTGGTTGTGACACTTCCTATATACATACCGGGTCTTTTTCTGACTGCCTCAAGTCCCTCTAAAATTGCTATGCTCTTCTCATCGTATGTTTGCTTCTTAGCCATACTTGTCTCCTACTTCTTTAAATTGCGTAATAATTGAAATTTCACTACACTTATAATTATGTCTTTTATAGCTTCTGCATAATATATTTTTATCACTTTATTGCATATTGCTTACTAATAAAGCTACAATAATTCTATTATCTACCCTGTCTGCTATCCTTGATATGTGCTAACACCATCGTAGCTATTTTGAATATCATAGCATCATCAAAGGTTCTGATATCAAGTCCTATCGCCTTCTCAATACGCTCAAGCCTGTATACAAGCGTATTTCTATGCACATAAAGCTGTCTTGCCGTCTCCGAAATGTTCAGATTGTTCTCGAAGAACTTAGAGATTGTCGACATTGCCTCCTCATCATCAAGTATCTGCGGTACCTCGTTACCAAATACCTCATGTATGAACATCTCGCACAGACTCATCGGAAGCTGATAAATAAGTCTTCCTATGCCGAGCCTGTCATATGCCATAATTTCCTTTTCCACATAAAAAAGTCTGCCAACCTCAAGAGCCATTCTGGCCTCCTGATAAGACTCTGCAATCTTTGGAAGAATATCCGTCGGATTACCATAACCCACTCGTACCTTAATCATAGCTTCTGCAAGCAGATTGTCAACCAGGCTTCCGGCAATTGATGCGAGCTTTTCCTGAAGCTTACCAGTATCTATATCCTCCACGTCCTTTACCAGCACGGCATTATGTTCATCCATCGCCACTACAAAATCACCGCTTCTGATATCTGCCAGATTCTTTACAAGCTCAACAGCTATCTCATTGCTGTTCTTTCCGGTATCTATAACATATACTACTCGTTTTCTGTTTTCTATATGTAATTTCTTGGCACGGTTTATTATATCAGAACCGAGCATATTGCCAAGAAGAATATTCTGAATAAAATTATTTCTGTCATATCGCTCTGACTCACCGAGCACAAGTGTACGAAGCTGACAAACTGCCATCCTGCCTATTACAAGATTCTCACTCGTATACGGACAGAGCATTACGAGCACATACTCAAGCTCTGAATCAATTTCAACCGCAAATGCTATTGCACCGTTTTTTTCCCTAACATCCTCTTCGGATACTATAAACTCTTTCACAAAAATATCGCTATGTTCCGGTTCTTCCACCGTACCTGTCAGATGCTTTCCCTTGGCTGAGTATAAAATCGCATCAAACGAAGTAATATTTTTTATTTCCTCAAGTGATTTTTTCAGTTTCTGATTCGTAATCATATTCTTATCCTCTCATTACTGTTCTAATGCAAGCCAGTAAAAAGCCTCCACACGACAGGAGCCATAACATTGCTATATTTAACAGCGTAACTTAACTATTCAAAACCATACCTTCGCGTCAGAACCACACATTTGCGAAAGAAAACCGGGTGTAAATTATACACCCGGTCTGTCAATTTACAACTATTTAATTTTAACGAACTAGTTGGTAATTGTCAATTCAGTTTCTTTATCAAATACATGAATCTTGTTTGGATCAAATGCAAGCTCAATGTGATCACCGTAACGAGCCGGTGTATCTGAATCAACTCTTGCTGACATATTTGCACCTGCAACTGTGAAGTATAATAATACCTCTGCACCAAGTAACTCATATCCTGTAACATCTGAATCAATCTTGCATGAAGCAAATTTATCAAGATGCTCTGCTGAATCGTAGATATCCTCTGGTCTGATACCGAATACTACGTTCTTTCCAGCATATCCGCCATCGATAAGCTTCTTAGCCTTTGCCTCAGGAAGCTCAACCTGATATTTGTCAAATTTAAGGAATGCCTTTGCTCCCTCAACAACACACTGAGCATCTACAAAGTTCATCTGTGGTGATCCGATGAATCCTGCAACGAACAGGTTGTTTGGCTGATTGTAAAGCTTCTGTGGGCTGTCTACCTGCATGATAACACCATCTTTAAGAACAACGATTCTTGTTCCAAGTGTCATAGCCTCTGTCTGATCATGTGTAACGTAGATGATTGTTGCACCTAATCTGTTATGTAATGAAGAAATCTCAGATCTCATCTGTACACGAAGCTTTGCATCAAGGTTTGATAAAGGCTCATCCATAAGGAATACCTTAGGATTACGAACGATTGCACGACCCATGGCAACTCGCTGTCTCTGTCCACCTGAAAGAGCCTTTGGCTTACGGTCTAATAATTTCTCAAGGTCAAGGATTCTTGCTGCCTCCTCAACTTTTGCCTTAATCTCATCCTTTGGAACTTTTCTGAGCTTAAGTCCAAATGCCATGTTGTCAAATACTGTCATATGTGGGTAAAGAGCGTAGTTCTGGAATACCATTGCGATATCACGATCCTTTGGCTCTACGTCATTCATAAGCTTTCCGTCGATGATAAGCTCTCCTGAAGAAATCTCCTCAAGACCTGCGATCATACGAAGTGTTGTTGATTTTCCACATCCTGAAGGTCCTACGAAGATGATGAACTCTTTATCTTCTACTTCAAGGTTGAAATCCTTAACTGCCTCAAATCCGTTTGGATAAACTTTGCAAATGTTCTTTAATGATAAACTTGCCATTTTAAAAATACCTCCTAAGTATTATGTACATATATGTAACCGTTCAGTGTCCTGACTGTCTGTTACCTTGTTTCTTTGTATCTTTATAATACAAAACTTATCGTCAATTGGCTATCGTCAATCCGCCAAATAATTTTGCATGTTGTTGTCATTATGACGAAATATAGCCCGATATTCAAACATAGCCTTGTATCAAAGCATAGTCTGATGCCAAAACACAGCCTGATATCAAAACACTTACAGGGCGATTACTGCAATAAACGTACTAACTATAGCTTAGAATATCCAAAACCATTGACCATAGCCTCAATCGGCAGCCCCTTCTTGCAGAATGGACACTCTGTAACAGGATATGTCTGATAGTTTACCACATCATCATCATCAAACAGCTTATCAATCTTCACTCCATTGACCTCGTCGATGGTTGAGAATATGGATGCAACACATGTGACCATACCACCATAATAGTTGATACACTCCATTGCTCTTCTGATCGTCTCACCTGTTGTGGTGGTTGCAAGAAGAAGCACCACATGCTTGCCATCAACAGCTCCCTTATTGTTATCCCTGAAAAGCATCTGTCCGTTGTTAATCTCAGGCGATACAACGTAAATTGTCTCATGCTTATTCACAGACATAAGTCCGTTTCTCTCAATCTCCTGACTTAAGAATGCACCAATCATTTCTGTTCCATCCATACATACAATTGTATCTATATATGAATGATGTGGCACCTTGGTGTAAAGAGCCTTTGCCGCCTCTTTAGCCTCAGATACACGGGTCTTGATGCTTGTCACATCTACATAATAATTAATATGCGAATGACTTGTAGCGAAATGTCCCGGTATAGCATGCAGATTTAAGCCTGCACTCTCCTTTGATTTAAATTTTACAATACGATTTTCCATGATGAGTCCCCCTTTTCAAGTAAAGATTAGTTTTAGTTGTAACTATGTGCAACTATATATGTATGTATATTTATATATATCTATATATATCTATATATATTTGTATAACTACATATGGTTATTTAGCTCCCTATATATTTGCGTATATATTTATCTAAATATTTATCCATATATCTATATATCTCTTTGAATCATTATACAGTTTCCTATATTTGTAATTAATTGGCTCCGGTAGAGCCAAATCCACCGGCACCGCGCTTCGTATCTGAAAGCTCAGACACCTCATTAAACTCAACAGCCAGATATGGCATGACCACAAGCTGTGCTATACGATCCCCCGGATTAATAGTGCGCGCCTGCGTGCCATCATTGTGAAGAGCCACAATATACTCTCCTCTGTAATCACTGTCACACACACCAACACAGTTTGCCGGACGCAGAGCCTGCTTTGCTGCCAGACCGCTTCTTGCAAAGACTGCTCCGAAATATCCGTCAGGAATCTCTATCGAAAGTCCTGTTCCTATCTTTGCTGTCTCATGCGGCTCTATAACAACCGCCTCTGTAATATCGGCATACAGATCATAGCCTGCTGCATATTCACTTCCCCTTGTAGGAATTTTTGCTGTGGTTGTCAGTTTTTTTATATTTATTTTCATTTTATAATTTCCTCTGATGCTATTTTATATATGACTGTCTATCGTCAAATAATCACTAACCTATGAACTAATTATTTCCACTCAAGACTGGAGTGCTCAATCTTCTTATCACGAAGCATTAGCTCAGAAACAGCCTCCTTTGCAGGCTTATCCTCAAAAAGCACTCTGTTTACTTCCTCGATAATCGGCATTCTGACATCATACTTCTTTGCAAGAGCAAGTGCTGCCTTTGCAGAATAGATGCCCTCTACAACCATCTTGACCTCTTTTGTTGCTTCATCCATTGTATAGCCCTGGCCTATGAGCATTCCGGCCTTTCTGTTTCGACTGTGTCGGCTCTCACATGTAACAATAAGGTCACCGATGCCTGTCAGTCCAAAAAGCGTCTCTGCCTTTGCTCCCATCTCAATTGCGAGCACAGATATCTCTGCAATTCCTCTTGTGATAAGTGCTGCCTTTGTATTATCTCCGTAGCCCAGTCCGTCTGCCATGCCCGCTGCAAGTGCTATGACATTCTTGAGCGAGCCTCCAAGCTCCATTCCAAGTACATCAGGACTTGTATATACACGAAATACCTCATTCATAAAAAGATCCTGTACTGTCTCAGCCGTCTTCTGTGTACCTGCTCCTGCAACTACTGTTGTAGGAAGCATCTGTCCCACCTCCTCTGCATGTGAAGGTCCGCACATCACAGCCACATCAGCGCAAGGTATCTTCTCCTCTACCACATCAGATATAGTCATAAGAGTATTTTCTTCAATTCCCTTTGCCACACAGACAATTATCTGTCCATCCTTCACGAAAGGAGCCATCTTTTCTGCAGTGCTTCTGGTAAATACAGACGGTACCGCAAGCACAAGTATATCGTTATTTTTGATTGTTTCCTCAAGGTCTGTTGTAAAAGTAATGCTGTCCGGAAGCTTCACTCCCGGAAGCTTATCAATATGCTCATGCTTTTCTTTAAGCATCTCTATCTCGCTCTCCACGATTGACCATATTTCAACAGAATGTCCGTTATTTGCAAGCACCAGGGATAATGCTGTTCCCCAGCTTCCTGCACCTATAATACCAACTCTACTCATTTTCTCTGCCTCATATTATATATAATTTATTGTAATCCCAAAATATATTTTGCATATATCAATGCTCTTACTTTGCTTTCTGACCAAATTTATTTTCAGTTCCGCTTAAAAGTCTTTTGATATTGGCTCTGTGACGCCAGATAGCCATCGCCGTAAAACAAGCTGCAAGGATATCAAACTCAACCGCATAATTACCGCTCACTCCGAGCAGCCCCATATGGTTAAACACAATTGCCTGAATCAGAAATGATATGACAACCAGTATAGAACCAAGTGAGACATATCTTGTTATGGCTACTGCAAGAATAAACAATACCAGACATATCGGAGCTGCAATCGGACATACAGCAAGTATTACACCTGATGTACATGCTATTCCCTTTCCTCCCTTGAAATTGAGGAAGAATGGAAAATTGTGTCCAAGCACTGCTCCAAAGCCTGCATACAGCTCTATGCATTTAACAGCTTCTGGATATGTATTTCTATATATGAAATAAAATATCAAAACTGCTATGATCGCCTTGAACAAATCACCAAAGAAGGTAACTGCACCTGCCTTCCATCCAAGTGTACGAAGCGTATTGGTGGTGCCTGAATTGCCGCTTCCATGCTCTCTCACATCAATCCCATGTGCTTTACCATAAAAATATCCGGTCTGAAAGGTTCCAAAGAAATACCCTACGACCAATGCTAAAATCCTAGCCAATATCATCTTACTCATTTTCCTTTCGTTCTCTTGTAATAAACTTAAGCGCAGTTCCCCTGAAACCAAATGTATCCCTGATTCTGTTCTCGAGATATCTGGTATATGAGAAATGCATAAGATTCTTGTCGTTTACAAAGATTACAAAGGTAGGCGGCTTAACAGAAACCTGTGTCACATAGTATATCTTTAGTCTCTTGCCCTTGTCTGTAGGCGGCTGCTGCATGGCAACTGCCTCCGTAACTATCTCATTTAACACTCCTGTTGCAACACGCATTGAGTTATTCTCTATAACAACATCAATGAGCTCAAATATCTTGTTGAGTCTCTGACCTGACTTTGCCGAAATAAACAGTATCTCTGCATATGGAATAAAGCTTAATATCTGTCTGATTTTCTCCGTGTGCTGCTTTACGGTATTATTATCCTTTTCAATGGCATCCCATTTATTGACAGCGATGATAATTCCCTTGCCTCTTTCGTGGGCAATGCCCGCAATTTTAGCATCCTGCTCGGTAACACCCTCTGTAGCATCTATCACAACTATGACAACATCAGCTCTCTCCACTGCTGAAACGGCACGAATAATACTGTACCGCTCTATATCCTCTTTAATCTTATTCTTGCGCCTAAGACCGGCTGTATCGATAAATATATACTCCCTGCCATCATACTTTATAGCTGTATCGATAGCATCTCTTGTGGTGCCTGCTATATCTGACACTATCACCCTGTCCTCACGGGCAAGCTTATTGATGAGTGATGACTTACCTACATTAGGTTTACCTACTATAGCAACCCTTGGTCTGTCATCATCGTCATCCTGCTTTGATGAATCCGGGAAATGCTTCACAACCTCATCAAGCATATCTCCGAGTCCGAGCATAGAGGCTGCAGAGATAGGATGCGGATCACCGATTCCTAAGTTATAAAACTCATACACATCTGTCATGTACTTTTCAAAGCTGTCCACCTTATTGACAACCAATACAACCGGCTTGTGTGAACGACGAAGCATATCTGCTACCTTTGAATCGGAATCAACAAGCCCCTGCTTCACATCTGTGATAAAAATGATAACATCTGCCGTATCGATGGCAATCTGTGCCTGCTCTCTCATCTGCGACAGTATCACGTCTCCGGATTCCGGCTCGATACCGCCTGTATCAATCATGGTAAAATTGTAATCAAGCCATGATACATCTGCATAAATTCTGTCTCTTGTGACACCCGGAGTGTCCTTTACTATAGATATCCTCTCTCCTGCAAGCGCATTGAAGAGAGTCGATTTTCCAACATTTGGACGGCCTACGATGGCCACTACTGGTCTGCTCATATACTCTCCTGTTCTAAATTCATATTAGCTTATAGAATAATTGTAACTATTCAAAAATAATTATAAAATAATAAACAAAACATCTACAACAGAATAATTATATCACAATACCATTTACAGAAACAACTATTCATATGTCAAAAGTGGTTCTTTTGATGAAATTAATCCATTTTCTTTCAGAACAGCTATCAGATTAGTACAGTTTTCACCAAAACTAATGTTGACGGAATACATTTCAATGCCATCGGAACGGGCATCCTTGAAATCAGAGTCCTCCTTTGTCGCACCAAATATACCCAGCAGGCTCTCATACCATGTGTAACCATACTGATTCCAGCTTTTTCCAATCCTAGTACCTTTTGGCACTGTAAAATTCAAAATAAGATTGTACATATAGCTGTTATCCTTATCCACCCCGTCAAGCATTCTCTGTAAATTATATTCCTGCATCACACCGGCTTCAACATCCTTCTTCAGAGCCTCAAAAATATCCGTGGCAACTTTTCCGTTAAAGCTCTCATTCAGCACATCTACATATTTATCATTGTACTGCTCTGCCGAGCCATTGATAAAGGTAATATCCGTCGTATCGCACTGCATTATGGCATTAATCATATTCTCTGGTTTATTTTCCTCCGCCATAATCGCCTTGCACTGCTTATGTGGATTAAAATCATCTGTTGTATGATATACACGGTTGACTTTTTCTCCGTTTTTTAATGTATATGAGATAGTAATATACCCGGAATCATTATATCTCTTTTTAAAATAATCCTTTTTCTGTGCCATAAGTATCTTTTGAGTCTCTAAAATCTTTTCAACATCTTTTCCATCCAGATTGATATCAAAATCTATGGCTACACATGCAGAATCAATATCAGCAAGCTTCGGGATATAATTCTCCTGCACATTTCCATATACTGTTATACCACCAAATATAACTACAACAAACCCACCAAAAGCAATAAGCTCCTTAAATAATGCTTTCGAAAAAACTTTAAAATTCTTTCTTATAATCATCTCCAAGAGTAAGAAGGCTATGATTCCAAGCACTACTGCAAGCAGCATAATCGCACAAACACCAATACTTATCCTTAATCCAAGCAACAGAGAGGCTGTAACAGTAGATAAAATCAGTCCTCCAAGACAGCCAAGCACCCATCTGAAAACCGGCTTAAGCTTTGGAATAGCAATAAAGCTTCCTGCGTTTTCCAAATCTCTATGCTTATAAATCCTATAAGAAATAAAGTATATAACCGCAGCCACAAGGATATAGACTACGATGGTATTTGTGCCTCTGAAGATATATTTAATACAGTAATAATCATCTCCTGCCTTCTTCATGGTCGGATGAAATCCAACCCGATTGAGAAGCTGTAACATAGGTGCAAACCATGTAACACTTATTTTCCTTACAAATTCCATATATGGAAGTCCATACGATACATATGTGAGCACATTGGCAATGGCAATAACTGCTCCTCCATACAGCAGATTGACAACCGCATACATCACTGCTACAGAAACAAGCTGTCCTGTAATCATTGCGCACAGACACACCAGGCTGTACATAAAAAATGATATTCCCATTGTAGCAAGCAGATTGATTCCAATATGTACCACCTTCGTATTGCCATATGATATACATATAACAAACGACATAATGTACTTAATTATCTGCGGAATCCACATAAACAGCAGACCTGTCAACACATTGGTCGAAAAAAGCTGCCGCCTTGTCACAGGCATAGAATGAATCATATTACATGCTCTCGAATTATACAGGTAACTGAACATTGCCATGCCTGTAACCAGTGCCATGACAAAAATGAAAATCATATCTGCCTCCATGCTGATAGCCGGAGATATTATATCAAGCATATATTTATGCCAGTTTTTGCCATAAATAAACTCTGCACTCTTAAATCTGCTCCACATGGAAAACGGACCATTGAGTAGAATTATAATTGTATACAAAGTCCAGATTGGCCAGTATAGCTTTACATTCTTTTGCAGTATTGTTCTATTAATAAACGATGTCTTTGACTTCATAGTCCTCTCCTCCCATCTCATAGATAAATATTTCCTCCAGAGTAAGAGGCAATACATCCACTACCTGCGGACTGTCCTCACCATCTGTAATGGCCTTTACTACAGCATCAGGCTCTCCACGCACTATAACCGTGTATACTCTTCCTATATTTGACATATGAAGTACTTTAAAATCCTGCGGTATCTTGGGCATGCCATACGGACACGCAATCTGAATCTTAGAAATATTCCCCTGCAGCTCTGTAAGAGACCTCTCTATCATAATCCTTCCATTATTGAGAATGCCTACATGATCACACACATCCTCCAGCTCACGCAGATTATGGGACGATACAACCACTGTAGTATTATTAGCAGCCACATCATCAAGCATGATAGACCATATCTGTCTTCTCATAACAGGATCAAGTCCATCAACAGGCTCATCAAGCACAATAAGCTTTGGTTTACAGCACAATGCGAGCCAGAATGCCACCTGCTTCTGCATGCCCTTTGAGAGCTTTCTGATATTCCTTTTAACATCTATAGACGGAAAAAACTCCTGCATCCTGTAAAACTGCTTCTCATCAAAATTCGGATACATTCCTTTATAATAATGCATCATATTAATCGTATCAGATTGCAAAAAATAAAACATGTCATCCGGTATATAAGCCATCTGGCCTTTAATCCTTGCATTTTCATAGACAGGCTCACCATCAATAAACACTTCCCCTGCATCCTGTCTCATTACGCCTGTAATATGCCTGATAAGTGTAGACTTACCGGCTCCGTTTGGACCAACAAGCCCATAGACAGCACCCTTTTCCACGTTCATGTTCACACCGTCAAGTGCTGTAAAATCATCAAATTTTTTAACTAAATTATTTATCTGTATCATCATTACCCTCTGTCACAGTGTTTTCTGTCCACATCTCTTGTATTACAAATCTGATTGTGTCATCTTCACTATTCAAATGCTCCTTCGCATCGTCCATCCTGTTTCTCAATTCCTCAACAGGTGTTTCAAGCACAAACAGCTCTGTCACCACCTGGTCAAAAAGCAGTTTCAGATGCTTTGCCCTGCTCTGTCTTGCAGTCTTAGCATCTGCAACGAAGGTTCCCTTACCGCTTTGAGTATAAAGATATCCTTCCTCCTCCAGTTCTCTGTATGCCTTTGCGATTGTGTTAGGATTGATTGCATACTTGCAGGCAAGCACACGGACAGACGGAAGCTTTTCGTCCTGCTTAATAACATTCATAACTATCATTCGTCTGATGCCTTCCTTAATCTGTTCATAAATAGGCTTTGAATCTCGATAATTTAACTGCATATCGTTCTCCCCGGTTCATATACGGTAGTACTGCTGTAGCTTTTAATATTAACTAAAAGAACCATCATACTGTCTGGCAGCATCAGGTCTTGCACAGTGTACTATCCAAAGTGATACACCTATTTTAACATATGTAGCTTTCAGTGTTTCTTATTATTTCCTTAATAGATTGTGTGAAAATTACTTAAGAAACATAAAAGCTCCGAGATTTCCCCGCTTGCCATGACTTGCTCTATGTGAAAACAAAAGAGATGGATTACAGCAGGTGCATATATTGGTCATGGCAATATTTGCATCCTGCACGCCGGCCTCCACAAGCACTCTCCTGTTACATTCCCAAAGGTCAAGCTGATATTTGCCGTCTCCCTTATAGAACAGAATGTCACTCGCATGCGGATCATCAATTGTCGCAAACTCATCCACAAAATGCTCTGCAACATCCTGACTTATCTCATAGCAGTCCTGACATATTGAAGGTCCTATCGCTGCTATAACATCATGCGCCTCGGTACCAAACTCCCTGTTCATAGCGATAAGTGTCTGCTTTCCCATTCGATTTACAGTACCTCTCCAACCCGAATGACTAAGCCCTATCGCCCTATGTACCGGATCAACGAAATAAAGCGGTACACAATCAGCATAAAATGTGGCAAGCACAACATTTGGCTCATTCGTGATAAGTCCGTCCACATCTGTATAAGGTCTCTTTCTTGTCACCCCGATACCGCACTGCTTTCTTCCAACTCTCAAAACATTGGTAGTATGTGTCTGATCTGTCGTGACAATCTGCCCCACTTCTGCTCCGATTGCCTCCGCCACTCTTTTATAGTTCTCCAAGACATTTTTCTCTTCATCACCACGCGTAAAGCTTAGATTTAAGCTTTCAAACATTCCAGTACTGCAGCCGCCAAGACGTGTTGTAAAGCAATGCTCTATCATATGAAGATCACTAAGCTTCTTAAAATGTAATAACGGCACAACACTGCCATTTGAAAGGACATGCCTGTTTAGCTCTAAAATATCTTTATCATTATTTTTCACAAAATCATTCATAGTGATTTCATGAACATCTTTGTGTATGTTTCCGGTCTTTATATTCTTGTCAATCTTCATATTCTTGTCAATCTTCATATTCTTATCAATCTCTATATTATTATCAATCTCTATATTCTTATCAATCTTTATATTCTTATCAATCTTTATATTCTTATCAATCTTTATATTCTTATCAATCTCTGTCATCATATTTAAATCTATGCAATTATATATTACCGGTAACTATTGCTGTTTATAATTGCCTGCTCCTTATCTGTTTTTCATTAAATAATCTACTACAGCGTTAAAAATCAAACGAACCAATAATGCTAAATCAAAAATTGCTAAACCCAAAATGCTAAGACAATAGTTATTGACTACCCTCAAATGCATTCTTCAACACAGTAACCGCATCATCATCCACTGCTATCACATCAAATCTGCATGGTGTCCATTCATTCAGACCATGTGTCATAAGATAATAACTGGCAACTGATATAATTTTTTTCTGTTTGCTGTAACCAACTGCTTCAAGAGCCCTGCCGCAGCCATTATTCCTGCGATATTTCACCTCGCAAAAACATATTGTATCCCCATCCTTTGCTATTATGTCTATCTCTCCAAAGCGGTTTCTGTAATTGCGGGCTAGTACCCTGTATCCCATATTTATTAATCGCTCTGCAGCAAGCTGCTCATATATATTTCCAACACTTCTTTTATTCATAACTGCCTCATATACTCTAAACCTTCACATTATCTTTGGTCAATCTTCGCCTTAAGCTTATCCAGATCATTAACAAAAACAAGTATCTCAGCAACAACCTCATACAGCTCCGGTGGAATCATATCACCTATTTTAAGCTTAGACAGTGTATCCGCAAGCTTATCGTCCTTATATGTAGGCACATTGCTTTCCTTTGCCTTCTCAATAATTTTGTCAGCAACAGCGCCTTTGCCTGTGGCAAGTATTTTGGGTGCCGCTTCACCAGGCACATACTCTATAGCTATGGCTGTTTTGCCTGTGTCCATTCCATTATTGTTATGATTATCCTTTTCGCCTTGCATACAACTCACCTGTCCTTCTAAAGTAAGCTATAATTATCCGTAACTATTCGTAAAATATCTTATATACTGCTACGCCCTCATATCAAAGGAATATCTATGCACCTGACCTGTAGGCGGCAAATCCTTTTTAAGAAACCCATCAACAAAATTAATCTGTTTTGAATCACTTTTTACATTAAACTCACAATTATAGCCCTTATCCAACAATCTCTTTTCCAACACCGGCAGAAATTGTTTTACCAGTGCATATGACTCATCACTATCCAAATAGAAATTAGTTGTCACCCTCCTATGAAGCATTTTAATTGACACATCAGTCCCGCCAAGATTCTCTAAATCCAAATGTAAAAATGCTGATAATTCTTTGTCTGGATCCGACATACTTTTCTTATTTGTGTACACATACAACTGTCCGCTGGCATTTTTTTCGTTCATCTTCAGTGGAACCTGCACATATGTATATGCCTCGTTTATCTGATTCATAAATTCAATATTTCCACGGATATTATCTGCCAGCGCCTCCGCTTTAGAATTCACAGTCCCTGTTGTTTTCAAAATATTTTCCATATTTGTTATCTGTTTTTCAATTTTATCATATAAGCCATCCAACTTCTTAGGATTCTTTTCTAAATCCCCCGGTTTAATCATCCACTG
The DNA here is from genome assembly GCA_934365945.1 of uncultured Agathobacter sp. Classification (GTDB taxonomy): domain Bacteria; phylum Bacillota; class Clostridia; order Lachnospirales; family Lachnospiraceae; genus Roseburia. The sequence continues at coordinate 35,985 of CAKRNE010000020.1, forward strand.
CTGTTCCAATGCTTCCCTTAACATAAGTCTAAATGCATTTCCTGAAAATAAATGTCTCAGAGTATTTGCATTTGCCGGTGTATTTTCCAGCATATTTTTTATATCATTAAGTATTCCAACAACACTGCTGTCCTTTGAATATAAAGAAATATTATTTTCCTGTAAATCCGGAAGCAATTTCTTAACCTGTTCATTAAGCTCTTCTATCTGTTTATCTGTTAAAATAAAACCAATGGTATTTGTTGCTGTTTCTACCTTTTTATTTATTATGGCAGTATCTGTTTTCTCCGGTGCCTCCTGTAATGTAACTGATTCATGAGCCTTAACCGCTCCATTAAGCGAAACCGATTCATTTGATACAACTGATTCATTAAGCAAAGCTGATTCATTTGATACAACTGATTCATTAAGCAAAGCTGATTCATTTGATGCAACTGATTCATTAAGCAAAGCTGATTCATTTGATGCAATTGATTCATTAAGCATCACCGGCTCATTGGATGTAACTGATTCATTAAGCCTCACCGGCTCATTGGATGTAACTGATTCATTGAGCATCACCGGCTCATTGGATGTAACTGATTCATTGAGCATCACCGATTCATTGGATTTAATTAATTCATTAGGCGAAACCGTTTCATTAGATGCAATTGATTCATTAGGCAAAACCGTTTCATGAGGTGTAACTGATTCATTCTTCTGTATAAGCATATTATCTATTTTCAAGAAATTATTTAGTTTCTGCATTATCTGACTGCCCTGTGATTCCCCGGAAACACTGTTTAACGATTCAAATAATTCAGCAATATTAAAATGTTTTTTTGCTACAGGTGCTGAATGATTATCACTCATTATTGCTTCATACTGATTAAGATCAGAGGCTTCATTTGAAATAACGATTTTTTCAGAAAGCCCATCTGTAACAATATTTAGAACATCCCTTGCCTGCGTTACAAGCTTATACATTGATAGTTCCTCGGCTGAAAGAGCATTCGGCAGCTCGTCTATCAGGCTATCCATAGCAATTGTAATAGCCTGTTTGTCATTAGCATAATTTTCAAACTGGGCTGCATTTACCGGGTTAATATCAATTCCAAGCCGTTTTAACTCCACAAGTGTAGTTACATTAATGTCCTTATTGTCCTGCACAAGCTGATACATCTGATTGAGGCTTACCTTATCAATTGACATCTGCTCCTCCATCATCTTGTTCACCATCGACAAGTTGCTGCCATCTACCGGCAGTCCGGCAGCCTTTAGTGCATCCATCAGCGTAAGGTTGGCACCCTCCCCATCAACTGTATATGGTTTTATTTCTATAGTGCCTCCATCATTGTTTTTCACCTGAAAAAAAACTGACTGTCCTTGTTCAAATGAAAACTTTCCTGCAAGCCTCGCTAAAATCTGCTGCCCATTTGACAATGCAAGCTTCACCTGATTGCCGCGAACACTGCTTACTGTTCCCTCAAATATCATTCCTCTGGACATTTCATTCAAAGAAGATACCAGTTTCTCAACGCCCTTTGCCCCTGTCATAGGCTCACCATTTGCCACTGATTTATTATATTGACTTACCAAATTTGATATCTGCATAGCATCACCCTGATATAGTATCGTTTATGTTTAAGTTTATATTTATAAATTGTATCATTTATTGGTATTTATGTCACTATCTTACTGTTCAAACCGCGCTATCAAACCTCACTACGACATTCAACGATTGTTCACACCTAACAGTGTAACCAGCAACAATTACAATCTTTCAAAAATCAGGTAAATTCCACCATATTCTTCCTATACCACTTTGGACAGAGATTGCGCTGACACTGTGGATTGAATCGTTCCTTTATATCGGTATACTCAAAATACACCTTCCATAACTGCTCAAAACTGTCTGTCTTCTCCGGCATACTTCCCTCAAGCTGCTTAAATTCACTTTCATTAATATAAAAGCACTCCTTAAGCCTCGGGTGAACCACTGCATATCTTCTTCTCTCATCATAGATTACAAAATTCTCCCCGGGATATCTGTCCACAAAATGCCACATAATAACCGGTATCATATCGCATTTTGGATCAAAGTGCGCAAGCAGATAGTTTCCATTATCACTGAAACGAATAAATCCTCTTATCTTGTCGGCCTCTTTATTTACCTTTCTTGAAAGCTCAAATACCTCCATAACATATTTATCGGTCATATGCTCCATAATCCTTTGTCCAACCTTAAATGCCCTGACAAGAAATCCAAGCACTATTGTTGCTCTATTATCAGAATAATGACACAAAGCATCAAATACCGTCTCATATATCTTTAAACCGAGCTTCTTTTGAATTGCCAGAATTGTCTTTTGAACCTTTACCTCATCGGTAACAATATCTATTGTCCTAGAAAAAAGTGTATAGTTTCCACCAGTGCCTGTCTCAATTGAAATATTGTCCCGGTATATTTCGTGATTATCTTTTTGCATTTGGTTTTTGTATACAAAAGCATCATATATTGCTGTAAAAATCCCATTTATATTATTGTCGCATCTCAATATTATATTATCCATGCATACTTCTCCCTATAAATTTACAAAAATATTATTCACTCCACCATGTCTGCCACAACGATTACTGTCAATTAAATAATCCTATGCCATCCGGAGCATACTATAATCCGGCGGTAATTTAATCTACAGTGAAAAATACACTCAGCCGGATATAAAATCAAATATGCTCATCTGCTCATAAGTACACGATTTATTGTCAGCCAAAAGCATGGTATCCGGTCTCTCATTATATATAAGATGCCTTGTAATATAGCTTTCCTCAAGCTTTGTATTGTACATCATTCGACCATCACAGGTAATAAAGTATAGTGCTCTTTTGAGCACAACACCCATTTTCTTTAAATCAGTAAATGAAAGCTTTGCATGCTTTCTGGCTTTAATAATACGCCTGACGCTATTAGTGCCTATGCCCGGAACCCTGAGAATTGTATAATAATCCGCCGTCATAATCTCAACAGGAAAACACTCCAGATGCCCTACAGCCCATTGACACTTTGGATCAATATAATCATTAAAGCTCTGATTATCCTCCGACAAAAGCTCCCCAGCCTTAAAGCCATAAAATCTCATAAGAAAATCTGCCTGATAAAGCCTGTGCTCTCTCTTTAGCTGTGGAGGCTGCCCGATACCCGGCAATGACTCATCCATATTGACATTCACAAAAGCCGAGTAAAATACTCTCTTCATATCAAACCTGTTGTACATTGCTTCTGCCACAGATATAATCTGATAATCACTCTCTCCGGTTGCACCAACAATCATCTGCGTACTCTGCCCCGCAGGCACATAATATCTGTCCGGTCTTTTGATGCTTAAGCCTGTATTATTGTTATAAGTATCATCTCCATAAGAAACATCTGTTGTCTCACTGACGACTCCCGGATTAAACTGCACTCCCAATCCCCAGCTCTTTTCAGCAAGCTTATCAGCCTTCCTACAATCTGAAGCAACACTAAGCCTTCTGTGATACTCGGACAGCCTTGCAGCACTATCTTTTATCTCAGCCATCTGGTCATAATATGCATGCTCATCAATATACATGCGGTTTTTCATGCTGCTATTGCCATGATACACTCGGCTGTCCTTTATACCATTTTGAATAAATCTCATAGGTGTAAGAATGTTCTTGCGCACCTTATTCGGAGCAACTGTCCTAAGTCCCTCCGCGGTGGGCAGCTCTAGATTAACGCTCATCCTGTCGCAAAGATATCCAATCATCTCAAGAATCTCAGATGAAGCCCCCGGTATGCCCTTAATGTGTATATACCCATTAAAATGATATTTGTTTCTCAAAAGAAAAAGTGTGGTATATAAAAGCTGCATGGTATGCTCAGGCGATTCTATGATACCTGAGCTTAGGAAAAGCCCCTCTATATAATTGCGTCTGTAAAACTCAATGGTGAGCTTACATACCTCATCAGGAGTAAATGTCACTCTTTCTACATCATTACTGCATCTGTTGATACAATATTTGCAATCATAAATACATTCATTTGTAAAAAGTATCTTAAGAAGCGATATACACCTGCCATCAGCCGTAAACGAATGACATATTCCGCTGGCAAATGCACTACCCATGTCCTTTCCATTACCTGAACGAGATGTACCACTTGAAGTACATGCAACATCAAACTTTGCCGCATCAGACAAAATCTTAAGTTTTTCCATAATGTCAGCATTGATTGATGTTAACATAATGTCTCCCTTCTTTTCTCGAACATCTGTTTGTATTATACAACATATGTTCGAGAAAAGCAAGTGGTATTTTTTAGAAAGATAGTATTCGGATAGTCCGTAAAAGAAATTCAGTTTGTATTTAAGCTGACGATACTGTCAAATCAATTTTAACATTATTTAATATTTCAATTTATCCATTTATTTCAAAAATATAAAAAGCCATAGATATCTTAAAAGCATTAAGATACTATGGTTTTTTATTTATAATCATTATATATGTATTCCCACTTGGAAAAATATTCTTAAAAAGCAGTTAATTGACATAATTTATCCCAATTTAGTCTTGAAAAACTCGATTATCCTATCCCAAAGCTCGTCCTGGAAAAACTGCAGATCTGCATGGTCAGCTCCTTCCAATGCAATTAAATCCGCATCACAGCCATTTTCAATAAGCTTATCGTAAAGCTCCTCGCTCTGCTCAAATGAAACCGTTTGATCATTTATACCATGGATAATCAAAAATGGTGGTGCATCCTTCGTCACCTTGGATACAGGAGAACTGTTGTATGCATCCTTGATATTTCTCATAATATTATAACCAAGTAAAAGTGACTCCATAGACGCTGCACTCTCCTCGGCATCTTTATACTTAAATGTGCTAAGGTTAGTCGGTGGATACCATGGACATGCTGCCTGAATGCTGCTGGACTCCTCAAGATAATCTCCAACATCATGAGCCTTATCATGATCCAATGCCGCCATACATGTCAAAAATCCTCCGGCCGATTCTCCCATCGCGCCAAAATGCTTCTTATCAATTCTGTATCTGTCTGCATGCGCCTTCAAATACCTGATCGCAGCCTTCACATCCTCTATCTGTATAGGATAACTGCCCTCATTTGATGTGCGGTATTCCACACTGCAAACAACAAAGCCATGATGTGCAAGCTTACTCAGATATGATAAATGTGCTGACTTATCCATCCTCATCCATGCACCACCACATATCCATACAATACATGGATAATGCTTATCGGACATATCCTCCGGATATATTAAATCCAGTTTTAAATCCCTGCGACAGTGATCATACCACGAATCCACCTGCGCATATGTGATATCAGACACCTGCACATACTGTGGTTTTGTTATATTAATCCTAATCTTTTCCTTCATTTAAAAATCCTCCTTACATTTGTGGTTCTTTTAGAAATATTAAGATTAAAATCATTAAAAATAGATACTTTATTACTATTATAATACATCTCTTTTCATTATTAAATATAAAAAACCTTGAAACAACTATCTTGCTTCAAGGTTTAACAACAGGGGATGAGAGAATCGAACTCCCGCTAAAAGTTTTGGAGACTTCTGTCATACCATTTGACCAATCCCCTATATTCAAATATTATATCAAATATAGAAAAAGGACGCAATAGGAATTACGTCTTATATTTAATGTACCTTCAAAACTTCATACAAATCCGATTTGTTTTTATAATCCACTCCGAAAAACTCATCTCGATTCCGATTTGTTTTTCTCAGTTATTAACCAGATTAAGCCCTCGACCTATTAGTAAC
>CAKRNE010000021.1 GCA_934365945.1 uncultured Agathobacter sp.
TATCATATCGTAATAGAAATGAAAATTCGGGAATCTTGCTTACAAACCGGGATTTTCATTTACAAACCGGGAATCTCGGTTACAAAACAGGACTTTCATTTACAAATGGGGAGTCTTGTGTTACAAATGGGATTCTCAGCTTACTATTCACCTACTATTTACCCTTGACAATCATTTATGACAAGAATATAATACATTATGACAAACAAAGTTGTCAAACAGACAAAAATAATTGTCACACGGAGGCGCTATATGACACTGAAGAATCGTTTAAAGGAACGCAGGGCCGCGCTGAATGTCAATCAACAGGAGATGGGCAGGCTGTGTGGTGTGTCGAGACAGACAATCAGCCTTATAGAAAGAGGCGACTATTCACCATCAGTTACCCTGGCACTGACGATAGCAAAGGTGTGCGGTGTTACAGTTGAAGATGTATTTTATTTGCAGGAGGAAGATGAAGATGGAGAGAGATGAGATTAAAGAAGCAAACCGTAAGGCTATGCCGGGATTTCTGCTTCTTGCACTCGTGGGAGCAATTTTGGGTGGTATTGTTGGATTTTATTGCTCAAGATATGATGTTGATCAGTTTGCAGGCAGTATGAAAAGCGCGGGAGCATTTTTCGGCAACTATGTTTCTAGCTGGATATTGCTTGCTATAGCTGTCATCACACCGATAGTGGTCATACCTGTTTACCAAAAGACAAAAAGGCTGCTTTTGGCATGGGATGGAGAGGATGAATCCGTATGCGACATTGCAGAGAAGAAGCTTAATACGGTACTCCTGATAAACGGTATTGCATTGATAAGTGCATTTTTCCTTATCAGCGCAACATATTCAGGGGGATTTGCAATGATTGAAAAACATTTGAATATGTATGTGCTTGCAATTGTGACATTTCTGATAATACTGGCTGAGGGGATAATCACCCAGCAAAAGGTAGTTGATATTATCAAAATAATGTATCCGGAGAAAACTGCTTCGGTATATGACTTGAAATTTCAAAAGAAATGGGTAGACAGCTGCGATGAGGCAGAAAAAATAATGATAGGCAGATGTGCCTTTGAGGCATTCAAGGTGACCAATTCAGTATGCGGGGCACTATCCGTTATTCTGGCAATAAGTGCTTTGATGTTTGATATAGGATTTTTACCATCATTTGTTGTCTGTCTGATATGGCTTGTCAACCAGTGTGCATATTGCAGGGCTGCGGCAAAGTGCTCTAAAGTACTTTAAGGTGACCTGATGCAGTAGGGAGGTAGGCTATGGATAACACATGGTTCATTTATTATTTGCTTTTGATGCTTATAATATTATATTTTCCGTGGAAAAGACGGAAACGATATGCAGCAAAAAGAATTATGAAAAAAGGTAAAATAAATAATAGTCAAAGGAGTGCAGGAAAAATTATGAGAGAATTAGCAGAACGTTTTATAGGAAAAGATGTCTATATCAATTTATTGGATGGAAGAGCTGATGGAGTAATAAAGGAAGTTACAGATAATGGAATTGTGTTGGAAAATAAAAATGGAGTGCAGGTAGTGAATCTTGATTATGTTGTAAAGCTGCGTGAATATCCGCATAATAAAAAGGGCAAACGAAGCACGATAGTGGATATGTAGTGGCATAAAATCTATAAATTGTATTTCTGCAAATGGAAAGTCGAACATAATTAAGAAAATACAAGAAACGGCTGGGAAAACCATATTTATCGGCAAAAGTGATTTCTTCTGCCAAAAAGTTTATGAAATATATTGATTGGAATGCAAATTAGTCATTAATTTGACAAAACATGAAAAGGTGGCTGAATTTCCGGGCAAATAGTTCAAAGCAAATAGTTGTAAAATAAATACGATTAAACAGGTGGGAATAGGGGTGTTTTTGAAAAAAAGCATAAAAAATGCTGCATACGTGTTATACTACATTATATAGATGTCGTATGAAATATGAACGATAAACACATAAATAAACACAGGATATGAGAAGAAATCGCAATCACAAATATATTTTGTGAAATACAACAATTGCTCTCTCATAGGAAAAGGAGATAAAAATGCCGGAAAACAGTAGCTGTAGCAGCGCGGGAAGCTGCACAAAATCAAGCTGCGAGGGCTGTCCATCACATAATGGAGGACCACAGAGCTTCCTCGTAGAGCAGAATAAATTTTCAAACATCAAGCATGTAATAGGAGTTGTCAGCGGAAAGGGCGGAGTAGGAAAATCATTCGTCACATCCTCACTGGCGGTAAACATGGCAAAGAAGGGCTATAAGGTAGGTATCCTTGATGCCGATATCACAGGACCGTCAATACCAAAGATGTTTGGCGCACATGACCAGATACTCGGAGACGAAAACGGCCTGATGCATCCGTATGAGACAAAAGAGGGCATCAAGCTCATCTCAGTAAACCTGCTCATGGACAACGAGGAGGATCCGGTTATCTGGAGAGGCCCTGTCATTGCCGGAGTAGTAAAACAGTTCTGGAACGAGACAGCATGGGGCGATATAGACTATCTATTCGTTGATATGCCACCGGGAACAGGCGATGTACCTCTTACCGTATTCCAGTCACTCCCGGTAGATGGAATCGTAATCGTCACATCACCGCAGGAGCTTGTCAATATGATTGTCAAAAAGGCATACAATATGGCAGAGGCAATGCACATCACAGTGCTTGGTGTGGTAGAAAACTTCAGCTATCTCAAATGTCCTGACTGTGGCAAGGAGATAAAGCTTTTCGGAGAGAGCCATATAGACGATATCGCCAAAGAGCTTTCAGTACCGGTACTTGGCAAGCTGCCGCTCGATACATCATATGCAGCTATCGCCGATAAGGGTGATTTCTACAGCATAGAAAACGACCACCTCGCAAAAGCAACAGAAGTACTTGAGCGCATTTAAATATTTCGTAATGAAGCAGGCATATATATCCGCCGGGTGCGGTATATATGCCTGTATTTAATAGAAAACCTTTAAGCATAATTCGTACAGAATCTTAATCGCATAGTGTAGCTGCTGGGTGTGTGGTCTGCGGCACCTGAATCCGTGGCACTCGCCCCGCACTGCCAAATATTAAACTTTCTTTAAATATGTGATTCCCCTATTTACATTTCGTTCCATTGGCTTCATAATCATATTACCCACGGATTAAACAATAGTTTTCATACTGAAAATTTACGAAAACAACCAAAAAAGGTAAAAAGAGTTAATTTTATTATCAATATTTACTCAAAAACAATATTTTTGACGTCAATTTTTATAAAAAAATGCTCTTGTTTTTGTGCATATTTTTGACTATATTATCATGTAGTAAAGAGAAGGTAAAAGAAAGGCAAATAGGAGGAAAAGATGAAGAAAATATTTGATGTATTGAATGTCGTTAAACAAAAGCTCTTTGTAAAGAAAGACAAGATTCATTCAGAAAAATATTATCGCAGAATTGATTTTTTAAATAAATATTCGCTTTTATTCCATGCAATCATAGCTATGGCTATCGTATTTATAGTAGAGATTATCTCGCGCAGGAGCTTTATCTCTGCATGTAAATTCGTAGATGCACATACACTTGCGTTTATGTACAACTCATTTTTAGTGTTTGTATCATTTTCACTTGTGTATCTGTTCAGGCGCAGGGCTTTTGCAAGGGTAATAATCACAGGCTTTTGGACTATTCTCGGAATCATCAACGGCTGTGTGCTTTCAAACCGTGTCACACCGTTTGGTTATACTGATTTAAAGTGTATTCCGGAGCTTTTAGCCATGAACAATACCAGCTATTTTACAGCGCAGCAGGCTACAATAGTTGTATTTGGACTTGGCGCATTTGCACTGTTTCTTGTGGCACTTTTTATCAAGGGACCTAAATATACAGGCAAAATCCGTTATGCAGGTGTTTCAGTGGCATTTTTAGCACTGCTTTTCGTAGCAATCCCTGTCACAACCAATGTGGCACAGAATACCAATGTAGTTGCCAGCTACTATTCAAATATCGCTCAGGGCTATGATGATTATGGCTTTGTATACTCATTCTCATCTACTGTAGTGGACCGTGGAATGAAAAAGCCTGAGGACTACAATAAGCAGAATGTGGAAGATGTGGAGCAGAAGGTCAATTCACAGAAGCAGACCACCACAGTGGACGGAAAGACCGGTCCAAACATCATCTGTGTGCTTTTAGAGTCATTCTGTGACCCGGACGAGATTAATTTCCTTCAGGTGAATGAGGATCCTATTCCTACATTCCATGAGCTTGAGAAAAACTATTCAAGCGGATATCTGACTGTACCTGTAGTCGGAGCAGGAACTGCAAACACAGAGTTTGAGATGCTTACAGGACTCAGCATGCAGTATTTCGGTACAGGAGAGTATCCATACAAGACTATATTAAAGCAGACAGATTGCGAGAGCATTGCCTCAGATTTATCTAAGATTGGATATGCAACACACGTAGTGCACAACAACGGTGGTAATTTCTACAGCCGTACCAATGCATTTTCACAGATGGGCTTTGATACCTTTACCAGCAAGGAGCTCATGAATATCACAGAGTACACTCCAAACGGAAGCTGGCCTACAGATGATATCCTCGTCAGCGAGACAATGAAGACCTTTGATGCTACACCGGATCAGTCTGATTTTACTTATATCATCACAGTTGGTACTCACGGAGATTATCCAAAGGAGCCTGTTATCGAGAATCCTACATACACCGTATCAGGTGTTGAGGATGAGGGCATGAAAAATGCCTGGACATATTATGTAAACCAGCTCAACGAGGCTGACCGCTTCATCAAGGAGCTCACAGATGAGCTTTCTAAGAGAGATGAGGACACCATCGTTGTTATGTTTGGCGATCACCTTCCTACAATGGGACTTCAGAATTCTGATATGAAGTCAGGTGATATCTACAAGACAAAGTACATCACATGGAACAACATGGGACTGCCAAAGGAGGATGCTGACCTTTATGCTTACCAGCTTCTTGCCCAGACTACAGACACTGTTGGTATCCATGAGGGAACTATCATGAACTATCATCAGACTCAGATGAACAGTACAGATGAGGCATCATATCAGGATGATCTTGACCTGTTACAGTACGATATCCTTTATGGAAAGCGCTACTGCTACAACGGCGTAGATTTATATCCGGCTTCAGATCTTGTCATGGGAATTGACAAGGTGAACATCACAAATGTGTCTGATTCATCGACCGGTGATACAGTATATATTTACGGTCACAACTTTACCAACTGGAGTAAGGTTTACATCAACGACTCCAAGGTGGCTACAACTTATCTCTCAGCAGGTGTGCTTGCTATCAATAAGGAAGACATCAGTGATGGTGATGAGATAACCGTGTGCCAGGTTGGATCAAGTGATACTATTTTCAGAAAGTCTGAGAATGCGTATACATATGTGGATCCTGCAGTGGAGCACGACAGTGAGTCGGAGACAGATGAACCGACAGAGAACCAGTAGAAAAATATAATCCTTGCCCCGCCGTCCTTGGCGGGGCATTTCTGCGTTTCATGGGCATAATTTCTACAGTATCTAGGCAGCTTCGCTATGCGCTCACGCGAGAGCACATGCCGCCATTCCACACCGAGACCCGGGACCTACGCCCCTTACGTTGTGGTTAAATGGTCGCGTGTGTGCACCGGTCTTCGTCCGGTGCTTACGCTTTATTTTTTGTAAAATATAGGTATGGTGTTTCTTAAGATATTATAAATGGGTTGAAAATTGTGTATATTGATGATACAATTTCAACGGTTAAGAGTTTGGTAGGATTTACTGACGTGACAGATATCTGCAGGCCGGTGAAGTATATCGAATCTATTACTTTAACTTTAGAAATTAAGAATCTAAGTATGGAGGTGAATTTCATGGACAGTAGTGATGGTCTTGGGCGAAGTAAGAACAACATCGGTGCTGATATACAAGTGAGTATTGTATTGGCAGGCATTGTGGATTCTGTCCGTGGAAAGATTCATCACCGGACAGTTTTTAGAGGTACAGTGTAGGATATTAAGGAATATTTAGGAATATCAGCTTACACTGTGCTGTGTTTTGCTGTGCACAAATGCATACTTGTTTATATATCAGGGCACCGTTAGGTGCTTTTTTCGTGCGCAAATTTATAGAGTGCACGGGTTTCGTCCTTTCTATCATGGAGTGATTTTTATGCTTCAAAATCTCGGGATTTTGGAGAACCGCATATAGTTTTTATGTGGAAAATGCTATCGGAAATGAGAAAGGAGAGAAATAGACATGAATACAAAGAAATATGAAGAGCTTCTTGTTTTATTGAGAAGTCACAAAACGGATAAGGAAATTCTGGAGGTTTTGTCAGATTATCATGAGAATGATATTGCTGATATGCTTGCAGGAATGAACGAGAAGGAGCGCAAACGTCTTTACAGGCTCCTTGGAACACAGCGGACTGCAGAGATTTTTGCATATCTTGATGAGCCACAGGCCTATTTTGATGAGTTGTCTGTGGAGCAGGCTGCAAGGGTAGTATCGTTGATGGATTCGGATGATGCTGTCGATTTGCTTGAAAATCTGGAGGATGAGGACAAGAAGGAGATTGTAGAGCATCTGGATGAGGAAGCGGAAAAGGATGTCAGGATGCTTCTGTCATATGACGATGATGAAATCGGCAGCTATATGACAACCAACTACATCTGTATTCCGAGCGGTCTGACAGTGAAGCAGGCGATGAGTCAGCTTGTGAAGCAGGCGGGCGAAAACGACAATATCATGACTATATATGTGGTTGATTCAGAAGAATGCTTTGCGGGAGCTATTGATTTAAAGGATTTAATCACTGCCAGGGAGGGGATGAATCTGGAAAGCATTATAGCCCATTCATATCCGTATGTGCTCGACCATGAGAAAATCGATGATTGTATCGACACAATCAAGGACTACGCTGAGGATTCAATTCCGGTGCTCTCAAAGGATAAGCATATCCTCGGTGTCATCACTTCTGATGATATTGTAGAGATGGTAGACAATGAGATGGGTGAGGACTATGCAAAGCTCGCCGGACTGACCGCAGAGGAGGATCTGAAGGAAACCACACTGCAGAGCATGAAAAAGAGAATGCCGTGGCTTATCATCCTGCTTTTCCTTGGAATGATAGTGTCTTCCGTAGTCGGAATATTTGAGAATGTGGTAGCGGCTTTGCCGATAGTCATCTGCTTCCAGTCGCTGGTGCTTGATATGGCAGGAAACGTAGGAACACAGTCACTTGCTGTCACAATCAGAGTACTCATGGATGAGAATTTAAGAGGTAAGCAGAAGCTTTTGCTCGTAGTAAAAGAGGTAAGAATAGGCCTTGTAAATGGCGGTTTGCTGGGAATAATGGCACTTGTATTTCTGGGAATATATGTGCATCTGTTCAAGGGCTACACATGGCTTGGAGCATTTGCGGTATCAGGCTGTGTAGGAGTTTCACTGCTTGTGGCAATGGCAATTTCAAGCCTTGTGGGCACTGTGATTCCGATGTTTTTCCACAAGATAAAGATTGACCCGGCGGTTGCGTCAGGCCCGCTTATTACGACAGTGAATGATTTGGTGGCAGTTGTGACCTATTATGGACTGGCATTTCTTTTCCTGATTGAATTGTAAAATTTGTCGTATTACACAAACATTTAGAATATATCTTGACAAGAGTGTGCATATACTGTATATATTTATATATACAGTATATGCACACCTATTTTAATTGTGGAAAAGCAAAGGAGAGAGTTATGCTAAGGGTTCATGAATTGGATAAGGAAATGTCCGGGGAGGACAGGTTTCATCTGGAAAATATATCGTTTCATTTGCCAAAGGGCTACATATGCGGTCTCGTAGGAGAAAACGGAGCAGGCAAGACAACGCTTTTACGCTGCCTGATGGGACTGTATAGGTCAACAGGAGACATAGTAATAGATGGACACGATTTAAACAGCGATGAGGCAGCCGCCAGAGGAGAAATAGCGGTAGTATGTGATGAGGGATTTTTTGATGAGAATATAAATCTTGAAAAGCTCGGAAAATACTATGGGCAGATGTATGTGCGGTTTGATATGGAAAAGTACCTGGGATATCTTGAGAGATTTAACCTTGATAGAAAGCAGAAATACAAAAAACTGTCCAAAGGTATGAAAATCAAAGCGCAGCTTGCATTTGCACTATCGTATGGAGCAAAGCTTTTTTTGTTCGATGAGCCTACTGCAGGGCTTGATAAGCACTTCAGGGAGGATTTTTTAAGGCTGTGTACAGAGCTTGTGTCGGATGGTGGAAAAAGCATTATCATTTCTTCTCATATTACGGAGGATCTGGACAGAATAGCAGACTATATTGCATATATGCAGGCAGGGAGGCTACTGTTTTTTAAGTCTAAGGATGCTGTGTGTGAGCATTTTCGGATAGTTACAGGACCTGTATATAAATGTAAGCTGATACCAAAGGAAGCAGTGGTTTACATGGAAGAAGGCACATACAGCTCCACTGCCATGGTTATAAGGGATAAATGTATTCTGGTAGACAGAGAGCTTCAAGAGCATACTCCGGATATCAGGGAGCTGATACATTATCTGGTGAAAGGGGGAAAGGAAAATGCCGAAAATATTGTGGAAAAATATTTTGGATAGCAGCAGGCATGAGCTTGTTTTGGCCATAGTTATGATACCATTATTCTGGCTTGGAATTACAGAAGGCTCATTTGGAGGCCTGAATCAGGTAATGTATATATACAATTTGATGATCAGCATTTTTTCCATTTTCAGCAATCATAATAGAAGCGCATTTGAATTGCCACAGTATATGTATCTGGCTCCGTATTCAAGAGAACAAAGACAGCATTATATACAAAAAATGTTCAAATACAGATTCCGTGTGTCGTATATAGTGCTGCTTTTACCTATATTAATCACAGCAATAATCAGGCCTGATAAGACTCTGACAGTATCAGGAATAGTCTATTATATGTGTGAGATGCTTGTAATGGCAGGTATTTTGTATTGTACTTCATTTGACAATTATCTGGGCAGCGTGAATCCGGGCAGATTAACGACATTTGATGTAATCATGTTTATGTCTGCGGCGGTTGTTGCCGCAAGCTATGACCAGAATGACAGCTCGCTGGATTTGGTTCAGATATTAATTTCTTTAGTGATAGGTGTGTTTTTTATATCGATGATTGTATCCTACAGGAAAAAATATTATGACGATATTGTTCGCTGTATGGCAGATTACGAGTTTGCGGAATCAAAAAAAGACAAAAAAATTGCGTAGAGGTGTGTATGAAAATAGTCATTTCAACAACAGTTAGTATGCCGATATATGAGCAGATTATAAATCAGATACGCGATGCAGTGGTAAGTGGTGAGCTTAAGGCTGGCGATGGCATGCCGTCGATCAGAGTGCTGGCAAAGGAGCTGGCAGTCAGTGTGATTACGACAAAGCGTGCTTATGAGGAACTGGAAAAGGAAGGCGTAATAGAGTCGGTGCCGGGGCGTGGATTTTACGTGTGCGAGCAGAAAAATGATCTTTTGCGTGAGAAACAGATGATGAATCTTGAGAACAGGATGTCAGAGCTGCTTGCAGATTGTGAGAATGCCGGAATGACCGTGAAGGATATAATAGATATGGTTCGTGTATTGGGAGAAAAATAATGGATGAGACAATTATAAAAATAGAAAATGCCACTTTAAAATTAAAAAAATTTGTCATTAAGCCTGCAAATATAGAAATACCAAAGGGCTATATTGTAGGCATACAGGGAGAAAACGGTGCGGGAAAGACCACACTGCTTCATATGATGCTTGGAATGTATGACAAAATGAAGGGCAAAATATACATAGACGGTCTTGATGTTGTAAAAAATAAGACCAAGGTAAAAGAGCTTGTAGGAATAGTGTCGCAGGACAGGAAATTTTACCTGTCGCAGGATGCCAATGGAAACGAAAAAATATACAGTCCATTTTATAAGAACTGGGATAGTGAGGAGTATCACAGGATGCTTGCGCATTTGGAGCTTTCCCCAAGACGCAGATTGTGCTCGTTTTCTACAGGAGAAATGATAAAGTATCAGTTTGCATTTGCGGCAGCATACAGACCCAAAGTGCTTCTGATGGATGAGCCAACTGCCAATCTCGACCCGGTGTTCAGGGATGACTTCTTAAAATTACTGCAGGAATTTGTGGCAGAGTATGAGATGACAATACTCTTTGCCACGCATCTGGACGAGGATTTGTCGAGGGTGGCAGACTATGTTATAGATATAAAGAACGGAGAATATTCAATGCGTGAGATGCTAGAGTAGCTTATAATTGCTGGTGGTCACACGGGGATGAGAATAGTATGATTTTATGAATTGTATTATGCGTACAGCACGCAATAGAAAACAGATGGAGATGTGAAATGGATATGAGTACCCTGATTAAAACGGAGCACGACAATTGGAAAAAGCGCATGATGGTTGAGACCTGCGGAACGTATGTCCTCATGAATATGGGCATGGGTTTTGTGGTAATCGCAGGTGCATTTTGTGGTGTAATGAATACTGAATTTGATCTTTATTATTATAATATGGTGGTATTTTTTACATTTGGATTGTATTATGCACAGTCCAGATACATTACATATATATGGGAAAATGGTAGAAAAGTTAATATATTTGAGAAATATATATATTCGCCGGTTGACCTTAAAAAGTTGAGAAAAGCAAAGCTTATAGTAGTTGGAAAAAATATTATGATACCGGTCATACTTGGACAGCTTTCAGCAATTTTTGTGAGAGGGGCAGATTATGGATGGCATGTAAAAAGCTGGCTCGATTTGGGACTGTATACACCGGTTATGGTGGGAATTGGTTTTTTGATTTTTAAGGAAGCTGAGCATAGATGGCTGTGCTTTAAGGCAGTAAGAAATTAAGCCTGCAAATAAAAGGATAATTTCTAATTTGTGTTTTAGATGTAAATCCGCTATACTATTGATATAGTATTGCGGATTTGTTTCTATAGAAAGAGGGTAAAATATGCCAGAGATATCATTATTTTATGGGATTAGAGTCACTATGTATTATAATGACCATATGCCACCACATTTTCATGCTGAATATAATGGACATAAAGCATTGGTAGATATTAATAATATACAAGTAATCAGAGGTTCTTTGCCGAATAAACAATTACGATTGATATTGGCCTGGTGTACGATTCATCAGGATGAATTAATGCAGAATTGGGAATTGGCTAAGGACATGAAACCGTTGAACAAAATTAATCCACTTATATAATGCGAGGTGAAATATATGAATGAATATTTTCCTACAGTTGTACAGGTAATACCTTTAGATAATTATCATGTACAGGTTTTCTTTGATGATGGTAAAATAGTTGATTATGATACAACACAAGATCTTAAGTCTTCAATTTTTGAGCCTTTGAGAGATATTGAAAATTTTAAAAATGCATGTACGGTAATGAATGGAACGCTTGCATGGGATATCTCCGGAAAAATGGATGAAAGTGATTGTATAGATATTGATCCATTTACATTGTATGAATTGAAGGCTATTAATAGTCTGATTGCGTAAGATTAGAACCATTTTCACGTATCACAGCCTTACAATCCTTTTAAAGCATGCAATGAGTTTTTTTATTGGCTTTATTTGGTAACTAGTGTATACTATTTGCATATAACAGCTTTGTTAAGCAGATATAAATACGCATAAAAGAAAGGTATAATCATGGACATCGTATTAGGAAATTACAAAGGCT
Source organism: uncultured Agathobacter sp. (assembly GCA_934365945.1). GTDB lineage: Bacteria > Bacillota > Clostridia > Lachnospirales > Lachnospiraceae > Roseburia. The sequence goes on from CAKRNE010000021.1 coordinate 11,777, forward strand.
TAAAGGCAAACATCCCTTATATTGCATATACAGAGGAGGATGTTAATTCACAGATAGCTACACTTCTGTCAGGAAATCCTGTCAGAGAGCAGAAAACAGGCCCACTTGCGATGGGCGACACGGCAGTAATCGACTACGAGGGCTTTAAGGATGGAGTTGCGTTTGAAGGCGGAAAGGCTGAGAAATACCCTCTCGGAATTGGTTCAGGCTCCTTTATTCCGGGCTTTGAGGAGCAGCTTGTAGGCATGGAAATCGGTGAGGACAGAGACATCAATCTCTCATTCCCTGAGCAGTATCATGCGCCTGAGCTCGCAGGCAAAGCGGTTGTTTTCAAGGTTAAGCTGCACGAGATTTACAATGAGAAGGAAGCAGAGCTGAATGATGAATTTGCAGCTTCTCTCAATTTCCCAGAGGTACAGTCAGTGGAGGATTTAAAGAAATATATCAACGAGTATCTTGAGTACCAGGTAGAGGCAAGAAAGGCTGATGCGGCAAGAGAAAAGCTCTATGACCAGATTCTCGAAAGCAGTTCATGCCTTGTTCCACCACAGGCAGTAGAAACAGCGGTAAATATGCAGCTTCAGCAGATGGCGGCATCATTTGCACAGCAGGGTGTGGCTATGGAGCAGTATCTTCAGATGACAGGCAAGACTATGGACAGCTTAAAGGATGAGCTCAAGCCGGTAGCACAGAAGCAGGCAAAGCTTGAGGCTGTTCTTGATGAAATCATCAGAGTGGAAAATATCACTGTATCCGACGAGGAGATGGATGAGCAGTATGAGCTTATTTCACAGAAGTATGGTCAGCCTGTTGACGTCGTAAAGCAGGTGATTCCAAAGGCACAGCTCAAGCCGGATTTACTTCGTATGAAGGCATCACAGCTCATCATCGATGCGGCTGAGATTATCATGGAAGAAAGCGGAAAATAATGTATAGAATATTTTTGGTTGAGGATGACGAGACCATAGCAAAGCTTGTCAGAAGACATTTGGAAAAATGGGATTATGATGTGCATGTGGTGCAGAAATTTGATGCTGTAATGTCAGAGTTTGCGGCATTTGATCCGCAGCTTGTGCTTATGGATATCGGTCTGCCGTTTTACAATGGGTATCACTGGTGTACGGAAATCAGAAGGGTATCAAAGGTTCCTGTGGTTTTTCTGTCATCCGCAGCTGATAATATGAATATAGTGATGGCTGTCAGCATGGGCGCAGACGACTTTATAGCAAAGCCGTTTGACCTCGAGGTGCTGACCGTCAAAATACAGGCTATCATCAGGCGCTGCTATGATTTTGGCGCAAACAACAGTGTTTTGGAGCATAATGGTGCCATGCTCAACATATCTGATGCTACCATAACCTATGGCGATAAAAAGCTTGAGCTTACAAAGAATGAGCTCAAAATATTGCAGACACTTTTTGACAACAGGGAAAGAATTGTATCACGCAGCCTTCTTATGGAGAAGCTGTGGGAGAGTGATGCGTATGTGGACGAGAATACACTTTCGGTGAATGTCAACAGGCTGCGTAAAAAGCTGGATTCTATAGGACTTGAGAGCTTTATTGTCACAAAAAAGGGGCTTGGGTACAGGCTGGGGTGAGAGGTCATGACAAAAACACAAAACAAACCGCATCTGACAAACTTTATAAAACAAAACTATATATGGATTCTGATGATAATCACAATGTCATGCATCCATTTGCTTTACATGTACCTGATTGGTGCTCGCAAACAGGATATGGTATATGCGGCAGTGCTTGATGCAATACTTCTTCTGATAACAGTTTTGGTTGGATTTTTCAGATATAGCAGCAAGGTAAAGGCTCTAAGCAATGCCTTAAAGCGTCCGGTTGAGGAGCAGGCACAGCTTCCGGAAGCAACAGATGATGTGGAGATACTTTATCACCGGCTGCTGGAAAATCAAAGCATTGCAAGAAGTGAGTCAGAAAGCAGTGCTGCAGTCAGGCAATCCCGGATGAGAGACTACTATTCTATGTGGGTGCACCAGATAAAGACCCCGATATCAGCTATGAAATTACTGCTTGAGGCAGAGCGGGAGGAGCTTGGGCAGCTGATATGTGATGAGGAACAGAGTCAGTGCCAGACAGCGGATATGACCGGTGGGAATATCAGTGCTGCCGGATTAAATGATGCCGCGAAACAGCCGGCTGCATTTAAAGAGCTGTCGGATAACCTGGACTCGTTTGAGGATGAATTGTTCCGCATAGAGGAATATGTCAGCATGGCGCTGCAGTATCAGCGTGTGAGCAGCACCGAAAATGATTTTGTGCTTGAAAAAATCAGTCTGGATGGTGTCATACGTGATACCATTAAAAAATATGCAAAAATTATGATCAGAAGGCATATTGGTATAAATTACTCAGGTACAAAAAAACAGGTATATACCGATGAAAAATGGCTTGCATTTATACTGGAGCAGATACTTTCAAATGCCATAAAATATACACCGCAGGGGTTTGTTACAATAGAAACTGCAGAGGAAAAAGATCGGTTTTTTATCACAGTAAAGGATACCGGAATAGGAATCAAAGCAGAGGATCTGCCGCGTGTTTTTGAAAAGGGCTACACAGGCTACAATGGTCATGCCGATAAGAAGGCTACGGGAATTGGACTTTATCTGTGCAGGCAGATGGCAGACAAGCTGGGGCATACAATCCGCATGGAGTCAGAGCTTGGAAAAGGAACTAAGGTGTGGATTGGGTTTGATCTGGATTATGCGGATACGAGAGATTAGGATTTATTTGGAAAATAAATAATTAAAAAGCGAGAGGAATAAAAGAGGATCAGCACATCTGTGCCAATCCTCTTTTTTCTACTCCAGATTAAGCTTTCTTGTCATATTGTATATCGAGCCTGCGACATACACCACAGTGAGGATCAGCGATACGGCAATAGCACCGATGACTACTCTGTTTATAAGACCTGTAATCTCCTGCGAGTTTAATACCGTTAGAATATAGGTGATAGATCCCTTTGATGACAGCGGAATAAAATATGTAAAAATCATCACTATAATATTTGCGACCTGACCGATTACATACAGTACAATGAAAGTAAGTACAGAGTAAGCATCTTTGCTTCCATTTGCCCTGTAGCCGGTAGTAAGGCTGAAAAACAGTATAGAGATCGTGTAGAGCAGAGATATTACTGCAATACTGCCAAACATTACAACAGGACTCGCTGTAAATCCGGCATTGGCAAATTCATCAGACATGCCTCTTATAATATCTCCAATCCATGCAAAGCCATGGTTTATTATAGAAAATGATAAAACAGCAACTATCAGATCGATTACAAAAAGTACAAAAGCTGTCAGGAATTTTGATACATACAGCATCCATGGCTCAACAGGCAGCGTATTCATGAGGTAGCCTTCGTCTTTTAACAGATTGCGTCTGAAGTAAAGAACTATGATCACAAAGCTGCAGATCAGCATGGCGATCATTGACAGGCTATGAAATATCCAAAAGAATACGGATACAAGATCCAATTTAAAGCTTTCCGAAATTATTTCTGTCAGGGCTGACACAAGCACCAGTGCATAAAGTCCGATATGTTCCTTGAATTGTTCCCTGAAATCATATTTAATTAATTTTAACAGCATGCGAACACCTCCCTGAAAAGCTCATCAACACTTTTCTTGTAATTAGTGCGGATATTGTCTACGGAATCGTTTAGGAAAATACCGCCATCTCTGATAAATACCACATCATCGAGCACTTTTTCTATATCACTTATAAGATGAGTTGTGATAAGAATTGTTGAATCTTCATTATAGTTTTCGATTATTGTGCGTAAAATATAGTCTCTTGCGGCAGGATCGACACCGCCCATAGGTTCATCGAGCAGATAAAGCTTTGCATCCCTGCTCATTACAAGCACGATCTGTACTTTTTCACGCATACCCTTTGAGAGACTCTTGATCTTTGCCTCTGGATCAACTCCGAATTTCTCAAGCATGGCATTTGCACGCTCAGGTGAGAAATCAGCATAGAAATCCTTGAAAAATGCAATGATATCACTCACTTTTTTTGACGGATTAAGATATGTCCGCTCAGGAAGATATGATACTATAGCCTTGCTCTTTACTCCAACAGGCTCACCGTCTATCAGTATCTGCCCCGTGTTTGGCTGCAATACTCCGGCAAGCATCTTTATAAGTGTGCTTTTACCGCTGCCGTTAGGACCAAGGATGCCGATAATCTTTCCACCCGGAAAAGTCACATTCATATTTTCGATGACTTTACGGCTCTTATAGTTTTTGCTTAGACTTTTAATTTCAATACGTTCTGCCATTTACATCACTCCTTTTTTAAACTTTTAAGATAATTTTCATATACAGTAAGGGACTGTTCGGGAGTAAAACCGACCTTTGACATCCCTTCACAAAATTCACTGCACAGCTTATGTGCCAGATCATTTTTTAATGAGTCAGCCTGATTTCCCATGTCTGCGACAAATCTGCCCGAGGTACGTCTCGACTCCAGATACCCGTCACGCTCAAGCTCGGATAGAGCCTTTTGCATGGTGTTTGGATTTACACCGGCTGACAATGCCAGCTCTCTTACGGATGGCACTTTGTTACCTGGCTTTAGGCTGCCGTTTGCAATCTCCATCTTGAACCGGTCTATGATCTGTAGGTATATGGGCGTTTCGTTGTTAAAATTCCATTCCATCATTTCACCTGCCTTTGTACTACTGTATTATTTGATTAATACAATAATACATGCAAGGTTATTTGTCAACTACAAATTAATTTCTTACAAAAATGTAAGATACGAGGTCGAAATGTAAGCTGATTCGATAGCATACATTCTGATCTTTTGTTATTATAATTACATGAAGCGGCAACAATGTAAGTTGTGAAGCCGATTATGACGTCATATTTAAAATAAAGCTAACAAAAATATAAGCTTAAATAACATTGTAGAAATAATCGCGAAGGAGCATTGAAATGGCAATCTTAGAAGTAAGTAACCTCAAAAAAATATATACCACCAGATTTGGTGGCAACCAGGTACAGGCATTGAAAAACATCAATTTCTCTGTAGAGGAAGGTGAGTATGTGGCAATCATGGGAGAGTCCGGCTCGGGAAAGACGACACTCTTAAATATTCTCGCGGCACTTGATAAGCCGACAGCGGGAGAGGTACTCTTAAACGGAAAGAACCTTGTCTCATTGAAGGAAAAGGAGATATCTGCCTTCAGACGTGAGCATCTGGGCTTCGTATTTCAGGACTTTAATCTGCTTGACAATTTTTCACTGAAGGACAATATCTTTTTACCGCTTGTGCTGTCAGGTGTGGATTATAGGGATATGGAAAAAAGGCTTGCACCTATAGCTTCGCTGCTTGGAATTGAAAAGCTGCTTGATAAATATCCATATGAGGTGTCAGGTGGACAGAAGCAAAGGGCGGCAGTGGCACGCGCAATAATAACAAATCCTGAATTAATTTTAGCCGATGAGCCAACAGGAGCACTGGATTCAAAGGCAACAGACAGTCTGCTTAGGCTGTTCAACAGGATAAACGAGGACGGACAGACCATTCTCATGGTGACACACAGCACAAAGGCTGCAAGTCATGCCAACAGGGTACTTTTCATAAAAGACGGTCAGGTGTTTCATCAGATTTACCGTGGCAATCTTACAAATGACGAGCTCTATGTGAAGATTCAGGATGCACTTATGCTGATTACGACAGGTGGTGAGAAGCATGAATAAAATATATAGCAGGCTGGCATTTACAAATATAAAAAATAATAAGACTCTCTACATGCCTTACATTATATCGGGAATGGTCATGATAGCCATGTTTTATGTGATGATGTTTCTAAACAACTCCAAAGGACTTAGCCAGGTGCCAGGAGCGGATGCACTGGGGGTGATAATGGGGCTTGGATGCGGAATAATAGCGGTTTTTTCATATATATTTCTGTTTTATACAAACAGCTTTATCATCAAAAGGCGCAAGAAAGAGGTCGGAATATACAATATTCTTGGCATGGAAAAGCGTCATATCGCAAGAGTTTTGTCAATTGAGACACTAACAGTAGCACTTGCAGCTATAGCATCAGGAATTATAGTCGGAATTATATTTTCCAAGCTGATGATTATGTTTCTTTATAGAATTATAAATATTAAAGCCCAAATTAATTTTACTGTATCTACTAGCGCTGTTGTAAATACAATACTTACTTTTGGAGTGCTATATTTTCTTACTCTCATCTATAACCTGATGCAGGTGAAGCTTGCTAATCCGATAGAACTGCTTCGCGGGGGCAATGTCGGCGAGAAGGAGCCAAAGAGCAAATGGTTTATCGCTATTATAGGTCTGTTATGTCTGGCAGGGGGATATTATATTGCAATTACCACAAAGAACCCGCTGCAGGTGCTTTCCCTGTTCTTTGTAGCAGTACTTCTGGTCATAATAGGAACCTATTTCCTCTTTATTTCAGGAAGCATCGTGATACTGAAGGCTCTCAGGAAAAATAAAGGCTTTTACTATAACAAAAAGCATTTTGCAGCGGTTTCAGGAATGATTTACAGAATGAAGCAGAATGCGGGCGGACTGGCGAGTATATGTGTGCTTTCAACCATGGTGCTGGTGGTTGTTTCCACAACCGTGAGCATGTATGCGGGCACGGAGGGCGAGCTTAAGCAGAGATATCCTGCGGATATCAGCGTCTATAGCTGGTATAAGGAAATACCGGCAGAGCTTAACCTGGATGATGCTTTGAAAGAAGCAGAGGCAGAGTCGGATAAGATAATCGATGGCAGTGGCTGTGATGTTAAGGAAAGCAAAGGCTACACATATTTTATCTGGGCTGTGTACAGAGATGGGGCGGAGTTTAAGCCGGTTTTAAACTACAACAATGATATTTCCATGCTGTATTTTGTTACGAGAGATGAAATCGAAAAGCTTGAGCCCAATCTGCAGGATAGATTAAAAAATAAAATACCAAAGCTCGATGCCGGTTCGGTTGCTGTTTATGGAACTGAAAAGTTTAATGATGATATAATTAATCTTTTGGACAGAGAGTTTAAGGTGGCTGCAGCAGAAAAAACTGCTGTGAATAAGGATAGCTATATGTCATCTATGTGTAGTGGCGTGTACTACGTTGTGGTGGACAGCAAGTCAACACTTACAGAGATATTTAATCTGAACAGTTCGCTTGGCAATGATAGTGTACCGACTATGTTAAACAATCAGATTGATTACAGCCTGGATGGCAGCCGTGAGGAAAAGATAGCCGCTTCACAGGCACTCGACAGCTATTTTAGAGAGAATCCTTCTGATTCAGATAAGTATGGCTGCTATGAGGAAAGTCGTGATGCGAACAGAGAACAAATCTATGTGCTGTACGGAGGACTGTTCTTTATCGGAATATTCCTTGGAACGATGTTTCTTATGGTTACGGTGATGATTATTTTCTACAAGCAGATTTCAGAGGGCTATGATGATAAAGCTCGCTATGAGATTATGGAAAAGGTAGGCATGAGCAATGACGAGGTGAAGAAATCCATTACTTCACAGGTACGTATGGTGTTTTTCCTGCCGATTATGCTTGCGGCGTGTCACCTTGCAGCGGCATTTCCTCTGCTGCGCAGGCTGCTTGTCATGTGTAATCTGACTGATGTTAAGCTTATTGTAATCTGTATGGTTGCTACGCTTTTGATGTTTATGGTCATATACTATATTGTTTTCAAGATTACTTCGAGGGCATACTACAGGATTGTGGGAAACCAGATTTAGGGGTTTCATATGAATTATTAATGCGCTATAATAAGACATAACTATGAAACCGTATATTTCGGAGAAAGAGGAGAATACATTATGAAGAAGAGAATAGTTATTTTATCGGCGCTTATGGCTTCGACAGCACTGCTTGCGGTGGGATGTACCAGGACAAACGATAAGGCTGGCACTAATGACAGTGCAGTGCAGACTTTACTCAATAAAATAGATGACACACAAAAAAATGACCAAACAGAGACTTCAGAGAAAAATGATATGGAGCAGAGTACGGATGAGGCTGACAAATCGGACAATAAAAGCAGTAATTCTGAGATAGATGCGGAGCTTGCCGGGATTAAAGCACAGTCAGATGAGATAAATGATAAGCTTACAAATGATTTAAGTCTCACACAGGGTGATATGAACCAATTGTCAGCTCAGATGTACAAGCTCTGGGATGATGAGCTCAACTCTATATGGGGACGTTTAAAGGATAAGCTCGATGATGATACAATGTCAAAGCTCACTGAGGACGAAAGAAATTGGATTGCAGATAAAGAAGCCAAAGTTAAGGCAGCCGGAGCAGATTCGGAAGGAGGCTCATTACAGCCGCTTTTGGAGAATAGTGAGGCAGCAGAGCTGACGCAGGCTAGGGTTTATTATCTTGCACAATATCTGAGATAGAATAGCTACGATAATAATAATGACGATGAAATGAGAGGAACAAGCAGTATGAGTATGACAGAAACAATTAAACTATACGACAGGGATGCATATGCCACAGAGTTTGAGGCAGATATTATATCCTGCGAGCCAAACAGGGCTGATGATAAGCAATTTGATATAATATTAAATCAGACTTTATTTTTCCCGGAGGAGGGCGGACAGAGCCCGGACATGGGAATACTTGGTGGCTACAGGGTTGTTGATGTGCAGATTAAGAATGGCGTCATTACACATACTGTGGAGACCTCCGCAGGCGATTGCTGCGAGGTAGAAAAGAAAGCTGGTAAGCAAATCGCAGGAAGTGAATTTGAGCCGGAGAAAGCGGAGCTTGCAGCAGGAGTCCATGTACAGGGCAAAATAGACTGGCAGCATCGTTTTTACAATATGCAGCAGCACAGTGGCGAGCACATTTTTTCAGGAATTGTCCATAGCAGATTTGGCTTTGAGAATGTGGGCTTTCATCTGAGTGATTCTGTAGTGACAATGGATTTCAGTGGAGTGATTTCACCGGAGGATATAGCAGAGGTGGAGCATGAGGTAAATGTGGCCATCTCAAAAAATATTCCGATAGAGGTTACATATCCGTCAAGGGATGAGCTTGCGCAGCTGGAGTACAGAAGTAAAATCGAGATTGAAGGACAGGTCAGAATAGTGACAGTGCCGGGATATGATGTGTGTGCATGTTGTGCGCCGCATGTGAAGCGCACCGGCGAGATAGGCATGCTTAAGGTTATGAATTATCAGAACTACAAGGGCGGCGTCAGAGTCAGCATCCTTTGTGGCTTCAGGGCATTAGAGGCTTTCAGACAAAAGTGCGACATTATCTCAGAGCTTATGGGGATATTTACCACAAATCAGGAAGCTATTGTGGATAACGTCACAAAGCTTAAGGCAGTAAACCAGTCACTTAAGTCAGAGCTTGGTACAGCAAAGTCAGCTCTTTTGGATTATAAGGTTGCAGAGCTTCCTGCTGATACGGAAAATGCAGTATTGTTTGAATGCGGCATTGATACGAATACAGCAAGAAATTGCGTCAATGCTCTTGTGGAGAAATACAGTGGCTTTAGTGCATTTTTTATGGGAAATGATGAGGAGGGCTACAGCTTTATTATCGGAAGCAAGAATGCAGACTGCAATACAGTTGCCGCAGCGCTGAGGAACAAGCTGGGCGCCAGAGGCGGCGGTAAGCCGGTTATGGTGCAGGGCTCTGTCAAGGCGGCAAAGAGCGAGATTGAGGAAGTGCTAAAGGAGGTACTTTAACTTTTTAAAATAAATGGAGTTTTAGCCATGGAAAAAATGGAAAATGAATATTCAACAGGAAAACTATATGATTTCGTAGCGAGAAGTGAGAGCCTTGAGGAATACAAGGCTCTTTTAGTGCGTCTGGCAGATCAGAGAGAAAGCTGGGTCGGCGTAGTTAACAAAATAATGGAGGCAAACAGTCTTTCGGCCAAAAGAATGGGAGAACTGTGCGGAGTCAGCAGGCAGTCGGTGCAGAAATGGCTTAAGGGCTCTGTACCGAAGAAACGTGAAACATATATAAAGATAGGCTTTGCGGCAGGCTATGATTTAGAACAGATGAATCACTTCCTGCAGAGATATGGAGGTTTTAATAAGCTGTATCCGAAATGTCTTGAGGATTCGGTATATATTTTTGTGCTGTCATCAGATTGTATCGAGCATAGTTACAAGTCCTGTGAGCAGATTATACAGATGCTTAAGGATGAGATGTCGTCAGACAATGATAATGATGATTTGGATTCATACACAACATCGGCACTTGAATTTAATTTCACAAACATGAAATCATTGCAGGAAATGCTGGTATTTGTTGCAGAAAACAGCGAGGTATACAGACAGCAGTATATAAAGCTGTATGACTACATAGAAGAATTTATACAGAAAAATCTGCTTCCTGACGGTGATGACAATGTATTTCAATTAGCCAATTCGCAGCAATGGAGCTCATCACTCAGACAGTGTGTATCAAATATTTCGCAGAGAAAATGGTATCCGCAGAGAAATAAAATCATATCGCTTGGTATACATCTGAATATGGATGCAGACGAAATCAACCATATGCTGGATTTGGCGCAGATGGAGCATTTGTGTGCCAAGTCGCCGTTTGAAAGTGCGATTATTTATGCGCTTGAAAATGCAAAGCTTGAGGATATGATATACTGTGACGGAACAGATGATTTGTGTCTGTATGTGAAAAATATTTTACTTTCGCTGAATATTGAGGGCGCGGAGGCATTTATGGAGGAACTGCCTGAGGAAGATTATTAGACTGAGCGCGCAGCTTAAGGTGCAACTTAAGGTGAAAAAGGCTTGCAATTATTATATATAATTAATTTACAACATAATCATTGACACAAATTGATAATATGATAGACTATTTTGTATGTAGGAAAAAAGCTTTAGAGGAGGAAAAATGGGAACGGAATTTGTACAGATAAAATGTCCCGGATGTGGGGCAAGTGTGTCGACTGGTGACGAGGTTTGTGAGTATTGTGGAAAGCCGGTTATTATAAAGAGCTTTAACAGTGTGGCGTCAATGTCTATGCCACAGCTCAATAAGTATGTCGGCTCATACAAAAAAGAGCTTGACAGCATAGGTGAAAATGATGCAATAAACAAATCTATTGCAATGTGTTATTTAAAACTGAAGCAGTATAAGATGGCTGGAAAATATTTCCAGAAAGCCATGGAAGACAATTTCGATGACTCAGAAAATTATTTCTATGCTGCAGTATGTTTATTGGAAGGAAAAAAGGCATTTTTGACAACACGTACAGTTATCAATCAGATTGAGACATACATTAATGATGCAATTTCTATTGAGAATAAGGGTGTTTACTATTACCTTTTGGCATACATAAAGTATGATTATTATAAGAGAAAAGGTTTTGGAACAAGCCCTGATTACATGGAATGCATCAATAATGCAATGCAGTGTAATCTGACAAGAATGGATGCACAGCAGATGTTCGAGATACTTTCAGTCACTATGCCTCAGGAATTATCAATTTGATTATGTTTTAGAGGTGATTATGCGCTAATGGGCATTTTCACCTTTTTTTTATGTGTACAAAGTATATCCAATATCAACAAGTGGATATTAAACATGAGAGGTTAAGGTAAAGGAGAATAACAAATGTCTTTATTTAAAAAAAATCCAAATGAAGCCGCTTATTATGAAGGAAAAAAGCATTTTATAGATGTAATCAAAAATTCAGGTGATAACAGTTTCCTTATTTGGAAACAGCCTGAGGAGGATTTCAACACAAATTCAAAGCTTATTGTTATGCCGGGAGAAACTGCTATTTTCGTGAAAGGTGGAAATATAGAACAGACCTTTGATGAGGGTACATATGAGCTTAATACCAACAACTATCCGTTTATCAGCAGATTAAAAAATTCATTGACAGGCGGAATAAGCACCTTCAACTGTGTGGTTTATTTTTTCAGAAAAGCAGATAGCGAGGAGCTGAAGTGGGGCACATCAGACCCGATTCAGGTGAGGGATAAGGTGTACGGCATCAGAACCTCTGTGAGGGCAAGAGGCTCGTACAAGGTGCGGATTGAAAATCCTGTTTTATTCCTGGAAAAGCTTGTGGGCAGCAATATCAGGTTCACAGACCAGACGGAATTGAACAAATATTTCAAAAATGAGATGCTTACAAAAATTAAATCATGTGTTAATAAGTTTCTTTTAGCTTATCAGGATGAGTTTATTGGGATTGAGGCATATCTGAGTGATATTTCGACACAGATTGAGCCACAGATAAATGAGATGTTTGTCCAATATGGCTTGTCATGTGTGAATTTTTCTGTCATGGCGATGGAGGTCGATACCACAAAGTATGATGATATCGACGAAGCACAGATTGAGAGCGTAAAGAGAGCAAAGCAGGGTGCCGGAGAGAACGCATACATGAACAATATGGGTGGCAACTGGGATAAAATGCAGAATGCCTCAATCATGCATACATTTGCTCAGAATGAGGGCGCAGGAAACCTTACCTCGATGGGGGCAGGTCTGGGTATGGCCATGGGAATCAGTGGAACAGTTGGAAGCATGGCAAATCAGGTATTTCAGAATGCGCCGGGAATGCAGCAGCCGCAGCAAACGTCAGCACAGCAAACAGCTCAGGAGGATCCTATGGCAGTGCTTGGTAAGTTAAAGCAGCTTTTAGATGCAGGGCTCATCTCAGAGGATGATTATAATGCCAAAAAGACAGAAGTACTAAGCAGAATGTAAATGTAAGGAGTGATAATTTATGGAGACAATGCCATATCTTTCAGTGAACAGCGCAGCAAATCTCATCGTGCTGGAAAATGGTGCGGTGCGTAGCTTTCCACTCGATGGAAAGAGCAGTTGGACAATCGGACGTAAAAATCCGGAGAGTGAGAGTGATATTGAGCTGGAATCAAAGATAGTCAGCAGAAAGCATGGACGTATACAGAATGTTGATGGTAGCTGGTACTATATTGAGTGTGGCAGCTTAAACGGAACCTATTTCAATGGGGAAAAAATCAAGGCTAATGAAAATAACGAGTTTGATGCAGTGAAGCTTTCAAGCGGAGACATATTGCGTATAGACTCTGACAGTCTTGACAATCCGGAGGAGAGAGGAGTGCTGTTCCTTTTTACTACAGAGGGAATAGGGAACCAGTGGAAATCAATAACGCTGCGCAAGAAGGAAACATCGTTTGGACGATATGAGGAATGCGATGTGGTGATTCCTTTACCATACATATCAGGTAAACACATGGTTGTTATGAAGCGTGATAAGGAATATTTTCTTATGGACTGCAACTCAATGGCAGGAACCTGGCTAAACGGAGAGGAAATTCACGGCGAAGTGAAGCTCAAGGAAAAGGACATAATTGCCATATGCGACTGCACTCTTCTTTTTACAGGTAACAGGCTTGTTTACAATGTACCGGTCACAAATCGCAGAAATGAAAATGTTTCAGTTGATGTTGCTGATATAAATGAGGAGGATTTAAGCAGCAGACCTGTTGTGCTTAGAGCAGACATAAGAAGCAGAAAAGTTAAGACAGGATTTAAGAAAAAAGAGCTGATTAAGGATATAAAGGTTGAGATAAAAGAGGGCACACTTGTTGCACTTATAGGTGGAGCCGGCGCAGGAAAATCAACTGTCATGAACTGCATGAACGGATATGAAACATCCGGAATGGAGGGAAGCGTCGAGTACAAGGGTGTAGATCTGATAAAGAATTTTTCACGTATGAAATATCTTATCGGAAGTGTGCAGCAGGGAGATGCCTTCCACGAGGAGATAACGGTGGAGCAGGAGCTCACAAATGCAGCAGGCATAAAGCTTCCAAGGGATACAAAAAAAGCTGAGATTGCTGAGAGAGTAGACAAGACACTCAGACAGCTTGGCATAGAAAATGTCAGAAACAACCCGATTGCAAAGTGCAGCGGTGGAGAGAGAAGACGAGTAAATATCGGAATTGAGCTTGTGGCTGACAGACAGCTTCTATGTCTGGATGAGCCGGATGCAGGTCTTGATCCGGGAAACAAGAGAAAGCTTTTTGAGACATTGAGAAAGCTGGCGCATGAGGAGGGCAAGAGCATTCTTACTATTATTCATGATGTGTCTGATATTGATTTATTTGACAAAATCATCATCATGAACAAGGTTGACAATGTCGGAAGACTGGCATTTTCAGGTACACCTGACGAGGCGAGAAAGTATTTTGGGGCAGAGATTAAGGATGTTTATACTATCATGGCTCAGAATCCGGAAAAATATATATTTAAGGGAGATTATTAATGAACGAAAAAATGGAAAAGACACCAAGGAGAATAGGTGCATTTAAGGAGCTTAGAATTTTTACAACAGAGTATATACAGATTCTTCTGGGCCGCAAAAAGGACTTATTTATTTCACTGATGTTTCCAGTGCTCGCAGCAATTATTGTGATATGGATTGCCGGAGAGAACATGTTTGTACACTATGATGGAACCAAATCAGGCAGCTTTGTAATAGTAAGTGCTGCAATCTGGGGAGGTTTGTTCAACTCTATACAGACCATAGTAAAAGATAGAAAAAATGTCAAGAGATACTATATAGCGGGTTCAAGGCTCAGATGCTACACAGGCTCCCGAGCAATGGTACAGTTTTTACTATGCGTGGTTCAGAGTGCGATTCTGTCTTTGAGCTATGTCGGTGTGGCGGTGGTTTATGGAAATGATCTGCCGGAAAAAGGACTTATCACAAATTATCCTATGCTCGAGTTTTACGTTAGCATACTTTTACTAATGTATGCGGCTGACACAATGGGAATCATGATTTCATGTATTGTGAAAAAGGAAGAGGCAGCAAATGTACTTGCTCCATATATATTAATTGTACAATTAATTTTCTCTGGAATCCTTTTTAATATGGAGGGTGCAGCGGATTATATTTCATATATCATGATTAGTAAATGGGGAATGGAGGCTCTTGGAAGTATTGCAAACTTGAATGACCTTCAGCTTAAAATACAGATGACTGTGCCGAATGTTCCGCATGATTTTGAGAATCGATTCGAGGCAACATCAGGACATTTATTTATGGTATGGGCTGTGCTGTTTGGATTTATCGTGGCGTTTTTATTCATCGGAAATATACTTCTGCACAGAGTATCAAAGGATACCAGGGAGTAATATGAAAAAAATAATTGGACATGTGATTAGCAACAGGGGCAAGGTCAGGGAAAATAATGAAGACAACTACCTGCTTGGTCGCTGCCTGAATGCTGAAAGCCTGGACGAAAGCGAGGCTCACTTTACCGGTGAGGCAGGTGAGTGGACCTGCGCAGGCGTGTTTGACGGTATGGGCGGAGAAGCAGGTGGTGAGATTGCTTCGCGCATAGTTTCACAGGTGTTTCAGGAAAATACAATGCAGCTTGGAAAGCTTACAAAGGATAAGCTGAGTGAGAAAATAGAAAAAACCTTTGGTTTAGCTAATAGAGCGGTCGTGGAGGAAAGAAAAAACAGGAGTACCTGCGGCACAACCGGCACGATTCTGGTAACAGACGGTAATGAGCTTCGAGTGTTTCACAGGGGTGACAGCCGAGTGTATGTAATGCGAGATAAACAACTGTATGTTGTCTCAAAGGACCATACACTCGCCCAGATGAAAATGGATATCGGAATATATCATTTGGGTGATGAAATTCCGGAGCGCGAGAATCATCAGCTCACAGAGTTTATCGGCATGGATTATGATGGCGATGCACTGCCATATGAGAGTGGCTGGATAAAATGGGAAGAAAACGATAGGATTTTGCTTTGCAGCGATGGGCTATATGATATGTGCAGCCCGCAAATGATATTAAAATGCCTGACAGCAGGAGAAGCAGCTGAACAGACGTGTCATACATTGTTTGAAAAGGCCATGGATTTTGGTGGTAAAGATAACATTACCGTCATGGTGCTTCAACTGGCAGATATAAAAAATACTTAAGGAGAGATAAATATGCAAGTCGACAGCATGATATCAGAACTTGAGAAAAAATTTGATGAATGGAAAATCGGGGAAAAAGTTGGTCATGGTTCAGGAGGAAGTACAATAGTTTATGCCATAGAAAGAAAAAATTTAAATTTCGTGGAAAAGGATGTATTAAAGGTTATTCCTCTTTTGGCAGAAAACGTTGGTTTTTCACAGATGAATGAGATCAGCAGGGCAAACTATGAGACTCAGAAAACAGAGCTAAGAGGGAAAGCGGAAGAAGAAGTAAGTCTGATGAATAAGCTTAAAACCTCTAACTACATAGTCACATATCAGGATTTCAAATTTCTGGATATACTGGATGAAAATGCAACCTCCTTTGTTTTAGCTATCCGAATGCATACATATGAGAGTCTTTCGGCCATTATACAGACAAAAGAGATTTCCCAGGCGGATATTGTTAAAATAGGAATTGATATTTGCTGTGCACTTGAAGCCTGTGCACAGTACGGAATCATACACAGGGATATCAAGCCGGAAAATATATTTTTTGACGGTGATCAATACCGCCTTGGAGATTTTGGTATATCAAGAATAATAGAAAGAGGAAATCTGGCACATACAAATCAGGGAACTCCGCAATTTGCTGCACCTGAACAGTTTACTAATATGATGAGTGCCGAAGGCTATGACAGCAGGGTTGATATATATAGTCTGGGGCTTTCGTTATATTATCTTGCTAATGGACAGAAGCTGCCATTTAAGGATAAACTTAAAGGCTCAGATATGTATTTGAAAATGAGGGTGACAGGAGCAGAAATACCGCCTGTTGATGGGATTGAACCTGAGCTTAACCGCATTATGCTGAAGGCATGTGAGCATTCTGCAGACAAAAGATATCAGACTCCATCTGAAATGAAGTCAGATTTGAAGGCGCTATACAAAAAGCTCAAGAACCGCAAAAGCATAAAAAGAATTGGTGGCTGTGGCAATATTAACAAAAATGAGACAGAACATGCGATGCCTGATATGAGAAACTATTCAACAGACCGAGCACTGCAGGGGGGAGACGTAATAAGCTATGCTACGCAGCCGGCAGATGCATGGGGCAGAACTGATGATTATGCGACTCAATCTGCAGGTATGAACACGCCAAAAGCAGGCGGCTATGCAACAGAGCGTGCAATGAACACACCGGAAACAGGCGGCTATGCGACAGAGCGTGCGATGAACACACCAAAAGCAGGCGGCTATGCGACAGAGCGCGCAATGAACACACCGGAAACAGGCGGCTATGCGACAGAGCGTGCAATGAATATGCCGGAAACAGGTTCTGCAAAATATTCAGCAGAATCCGACCGCCGTGTCAAGAATAGTATTGGTGACAACGGACTTGGAACTCCGGTAGCATCAATAGACACCGGAGATATTACAGTGTCAGTGGAAAGCACCGGGCAGAATACTTATGCGGAGAATAACATTGCAGCAAATGATAACACGCAGACAGATACAGCCAATTCTAATATGCAGGCATCTCAAAATATCAGACAGATGGCCATTTCAGAGCTGGAAAATGGCAACAATGACCAGGCGTTTAAGTACTATGCAACTTTGGCTGAAAAAGAGGACTGGGAATTGATGTATCATGACGTTACAAAGTTATTTGACAGCGAACAGAGTATTTCAAAAAGACCGCAGGACGCATTATTCTGGTTTACAAAATGCGTTGAGTGCTGTAAGGACAGTTGGACAGTTTCACTTGCCGAATTCCAGCTTGGTGACATATATGCGAAGGGAATCGGAGTAAAGAAAAGTCATAAACTGGCAGAAAAATACTATCGAAGCAGTGCATCAAAGGGAAATCCTTATGCTAAAAAGAAATTTGTCGCTGGAAAATACGTTAAATAAATGGAGGTTGCTTTATGAATTCAAAACAGATAATGAGAACAGTTGTGTATATTGGTTACATCATAATATACAACCTGATATTTTTTATGAAAGGTGGAATGGACAGTTCCGTGGCGGGCTGGATAGCATATGGCTTTGTCTGGCTTGCAATATTAATATCGTACATAGCACCGCTGTATTGCAAAAACTACAAGAGGATACCGGAAAATCTCGTGACCAATTATACGTTTTCATGGATTTACTCAGCAGTAACAATTGTATTTAATGCAATAGTCATTTTATTAAAGATAAAAAGTGTTCCACTGACATTAATTTTAAATTTAATTTTTGTTGTATTCTACCTGCAACAACTGTTTTACAGCCTTAGGGTAAACTATGAGGTAGAAACAAATCTTGAGAGAACCGATGCTGAAAGACAGTTCGTCAGAGATGTATCAAAGAAGCTTCAGATGTGCAGACAGATGACAGATGATGCTGTATTGAAGAAAGAAATTGAAAAAGCATACGATGCAGTTAGAAGCTGCCCACTTAAATCAAATGATATGGCAATGAATTATGAGATAAAGATAATAGGTCTGGTTGATACATTGGAAAGCAAATTGGACAATAATCAGAACCAGGAAATTCCGGGAATAGTACAGGATATTTTGAATAATGTAAATAAAAGGAATGCAATGCTGTAAAAGGGTGAGTGGACGTCATGAATAAAAAGAAAACAATAGCTATAAGCGTTATTTGTGCTGTAGCAGTGATAGCGGCAGTGACCGGAGTGCTTATTTATATGCATTTTCGTCCGTATATCAGATTGAAGCAGACTACAGACAATTTATTAAACAGGGAATATGAATATACACTGGATGGTAAAGTAGAGGGCATGGATCTTAAGCTCCTCGGTGATTCGTTCGAGGGAACGATAAAAGGCCAAAAGGGAAAAACTGTTGTTTACGGGGATATCGCATACAAGGATTCTGATTATCTAAAAATATATGCAGATATGGAAGGCGATATCATATTTGATGCCAGTCCGTTGATTGATCAGGCGATTAACACGGTTGCTGACAGCATACCTTTCGGTAAAAGTCTCATCAAATCTGCCTCAAGCGATGTGAAGATATCATATGATCAGGTTGAGTATATATTAAATCAAGATATAAAAACATTGAAAGATGAGGGTGTATCAAGTGATTTGATAAAAAATGTGTCTCATAGAAAGAGCGGTGGGTACACATTGTCATTGTTGAAGGATAAGGATGTAGATGAGAAGGATAAGCTTTTGGATGATGCTGCGTATTACTTCGAGATTGATTTAAAGGATTATGATACAAAGCTTGTAGTAGGAATACCTAAGGATAAAAATGACCACAGGATTTCTGCAAATATATATGCTGATGAAATTACCTGGTCATTTACAGGTGAGTATGAAATTAAAGCAGTTGAAGATATCAAAATGCCTGAAGCTACGGTTTCAGATAAGACAATTGATGTTTTGAAATCACTGTATTCGTCATATCTTGAAATTACTAAAAAATCATAAATTTAATTGTTGATATTTTGCTACTAAATTACTATAATTTAATATGCTAGCACATTAATAGACTAAATTATCCGATGTTAAAGTATTTGAATCAGAGATTATCTGGTTTTAAATAAACAATCACGGCACAAAAGAAAAAATGTTATGTGTCACTAAAAAAGAAGGGAGAGACAATATTATGAATTGTCCAAATTGTGGTAAGGAGTTAAATCCTGGAGATAAGTTCTGTATTGCTTGCGGAACGAAGATTGAAAGCAGCACAGCCGGAGGCCAGACTGGTGCAGGAAATGGAGCCGGACCGATAAATAATAATTATTCGGCTGGTACAGAAGGAAATGGAGCTGTTAATAATGGAGCAGGAAATTTTGGGGCCGGAATTAGTTTTGGAAGCTCTAAATCAATGATTCGAAGATATTTCTTTGGATTTAGTGATTTGATTTGGTTGTCTGTTGTAGTGTGGATTATATTCTCAGCATTGAAAATTCCATTTAAAGGATATAGTGTATTTTATGGACCAAGTCCATTTGAAACATTTTGCACAGTTATACAGGTTATTGCGGTAATAGTATTTCTTGGAGCAATTGGATTGACAATCTACATGAGAGTGACCGGTGTAGGAAGAAATAATGTCGATATGGCTACACAAAAAGCTATAGAGATGTTAAGAACAAGAGCACAGGGTAAATTTAATGTTGATGAGGACCAAATCAAAGAGGTTAAACCTATATTCTTTGCAGGTATGGGAGCAGAGCCGGATGATGATTTTAAATATGGAACAAAGAAAATTACAATGGGAGAAATTAAACATAAGCATTTTAGCAAATTCTTTAAAATAATCACTAAAGATCCGGTTTATGGTAATCGTATGGGATTAGATGGAGTTTCCAGATATTTGTTGGTTCAGGCAACCTTATATGCTTTTACAGATACTCAGTTATTGGTGTACACTGGAAATGTAGATATTGCAACCGGAATGATTTATGATGAGCTGGTTTCAGAGATATTCTATAAGGATATAAATGGTGTAACACAGGAAGATGTATTAAAGAAGTTTAGAGCAGGAATATTTAGAAAACAGTATTATTATGTTAAATATGTTTTATTTGATGTATGTGGTACTATAAAAGGTGCTTCACTTGATTCACGTTTTGCACCGGATGCAGAGGCAAGTCTTAAGGGCATGGAGAGCTACATCAGAGAAAAGAAGTATTAATAGAGGGAGGATAAAGCAATATGTTTTGTCGTAATTGCGGAGCAAAAAATGCAGATGATGCTGTTTTCTGCTGTGAGTGTGGAGCAAAGCTCATTGTAGAACAACAGGAGCCACAAGCGGCAGCCCCGATAGATAATCCGGTAAATAATCCTGTTATTAATCCGGTTAGTCCAATTGAAGCATCAATGGGAAATCAGCCGTCACCATTTGAACCGCTTAAGAAAATCCCTAAAAAAATATATGCAATTGCAACCGGTGTTTTGGCCTTACTTATAGTATTGATTGTTGTTTATGTTAACGTCAGCTCGACAATCAACTTAGATAAATACGTTAAGGTTACTTACAGTGGTTATGATGGATATGGCACAGCTTCTGTATCTATCGATTGGGATTCAATCGAAAAGAAATATGGTTCAAAGGTTAAGTTTACTTCACAGGCTAAAAAGCAGATGAATACTTATCTTGGAGATGTTAGTGATAAGCCGATATCTTTTCTGCCGGTTATGGTTGGTACACCGGAACTGAATAAGCATGATAGTCTGAGCAATGGAGATAAGATTTCCTATAAATGGAATATTGATGATGAATCATTAAAAAAAGTATTTAAAAGCAAAATCAAATATAGGGACAGTTCAGTTGAGGTGTCTGGTTTAGAGAAAGCTGAAAAGTTTGACGCTTTTAAGGATTTGAAGGTTGAATTCAGCGGTGTAGGTCCTGATGGAAAGGTGGAGCTTAAATACAAAGGAAAAGACCTTGATGAGGATTGCTTCTATTGTGAGGATAGCAACGGATTAAGCAATGGAGATAAGGTTGTTGTCAAATTACAGGGCGAACCGGAGAAATATGCAAAGCAGTATGGAAAAATCCCTAAAGAGATGAAGAAAACCTATAAGGTTAAGGGACTGGGCAAATACGCTACAAAGCTTTCTGATGTAGATGATGATACGTTGGAGAATGCAAAAAAAGAAGCAGAAAAGATTGTTAAGGACAGTTGTTCATCATTTGGCTCAGACGAGACACTTAGCGCTACAACTTATGTAGGTGATTATCTTGAAGTGGCTAAGAAAAAGAAAGATATTTATGGAAATAAAAATGTCTTTGGAATCGTTTACAAAATAGATGTACAGATTCAGCCGGAAAACTGTAATCCAACAATGTTTACATATTACTATGATGTGAGGTATGACAATATTGTTGCTAATGATGATAAGAGCTGCACAATTGATTATGAAGATTATGAAACAACCTGGAGCTCTGTGAATACACAGGTTGATAATCCGAACTCATTTTTTGGCTCATATTATTATTACACAGGCTATGAGAGTATTGATAAATTGATGAATTCCAGAAAAGAGAACAGTCAGACAAGTTATGACACTGAATGGAATATCGATGGAGTTGATGCGACTACCGCAGCCAACAGCGAGGATTACATCTGTGCCTATAGTGCAGAAAGAGAAATCACTACAGATGAGATTAATAACTTCAAAAACAGCGATTACTCTTCATATGGATTTCCAGGTGGAAGAGATGTTATACAGATGATTATCAATGAAATGTATGCAAGACACGGTTATCAGTTTACAGATGCTGATCTTACCAACTACTTTAATCAGAAGCAGTGGTATTCAAGCATTCCGAATAAGACAACAGATATGGATGGCATTTATAAAAACATGTCAAGTGTTGAGCAGGCTAATGTAACGCTGTTACAGCAGTACAAGTAGAGGTTTTCAGAAAATAATTTAATAGAACGAATAAAAACATGCGATACTGAGCAGTAAAACAACTTGGTATCGCATGTTTTTTGTATTGTCATCCAATTATAGGATTCACAGAGAAACAAATTTTAATTCAAAACTTCATTTTGTCCTATGGTGGTATTCCTGAATAGATGTGTGATTTTTCAGAAAATTAATAATGACAAAAAGGTACTGCTATGCTACAATCATCTTAAAGCATTATATTTCTGTTGAGCGACACCACAGTACACATTTTCATCGGTGCGTATCACTTTGAAGAGGGCAGAACCACTTAGTATTTTTCGACAAAGACATGGAAATTTTCAATGCTTTAAGTTACCTATCAATAGCAGGGAAAATAGATATGTCGATTGAGAAAACCTTATGTGAATGAAGCGGACTGGGGGTGCTGATGCTTTATATTGATAAGAGATTTCGTATCATGCGATATTATATTCTCCCTGCTCACACAACTAAACAGGAGGAGAATAATGTCGGGAGAGACAAAAGAAGTTTTGGGCAGTAATTATGTCCAGAACGATGTAATCATCAACAGATTGATTGACAAAATGACACTGTTTGATGACAATCTGATGAGTCTTGTATTCGGGCAGAATATCGAGACAACGGAGCTGTTGCTTCGTGTAATAATGGAACGAGATATTAAGGTTATAGACGTCAGGGGGCAGGATGAATTAAAAACCCCAATGATTGGCGGACGATGTATTACTTTGGACGTGCATGCAATAGATGTCGATGGCAGGCATATTGATATCGAGGTGCAGATTAATGCGGAGGGCTCGCATGTCAGAAGAGCCAGATATCACAGCAGTATGATGGATGCGAGGATGCTGAAGGAAGGACAGGAGTTTAAGGAGATTAAGGATTCCTACGTGATTTTTATTTATGATCACGATAAATTCCGAAAAGGACTGCCATTTTATCACATTCAAAGGCGTGTTGATGAAACAGGCGAAGTCTTTGGAGATGGTTCACATATCATCTATGTAAATGGAAGGTATGAAGGTAATGATGATATAGGCCGGATGATGAAAGATTTTCACCAGTGCAGGCCGGAGCAGATAAAAAGCGAGACATTGTCAAAAGCAGTGGCTTATTACAAAGAAAAGGAAGGACGTGGTGCTATGAGTGAAGCTGTAAGAAAGTATGCAATGGAATATGCCAAAGAATATGGAGAGGAACAGAAGCAGGCTGGTATTAAACAGGGGGAAAATTATATGCTATATTCGCTTGTGCAGGATGGAGATATAAATCCTGAGAAAGCTGCGGTAAGACTTGAAATTACAGTTGACGAGCTGCGACGTCAGATGAACGAGGCAGGTTATCAGATTCCTACCGGAGCATAATACCGGCTAAATTTTAGGTTTATATTTTTAACATAAGTAAAAAAAGCGGTTTCAAGACATTCGTCCTGAAACCGCTTTTATTGTAAAAATTATATCCAAAGTTAATTATCTGTTAGATCTTCTCCAAATGTTCATCTTCTCAGCCTCTTTGATGAGCTCATCACGGAAATCAGGATGAGCAACTGAGATGATTGCCTCAGCCTTCTGCCATGTAGAAAGACCCTTTACATTTACCATACCATACTCTGTAACGATATAGTGTGTGTTGGCTCTTGTGTCAGTAACGACAGAACCCTCTACGAGAGTAGGACGGATACGTGAGTGAACTACGCCCTGCTTGTCGGTGAAGGTTGAAGAGCAGCAGATAAAGCTCTTTCCACCGTTTGACATATATGCACCGAGAACGAAATCAAGCTGTCCGCCGGCACCGCTGATGTGCTTTGTGCCTGAGGTCTCTGAGCTGATCTGTCCGAAGAGGTCAAGGTCTACGCAGTTATTGATTGAGATGAAATTGTCGAGTGCGGCAATGTTCTTGATGTCATTTGTGTAGCTTACCGGGGCGCTCATAAGCTCAGGATTCTCATCGAGGTAGTCGTACATCTTCTTGGTTCCGGCACCGAAGCCGTAAGCCTGACGATAACGATCGATGTTTTTCTTTGCGCCTGTGATCTTTCCGGCCTTTGCGATGTCAACGAATGCGTCAACGTACATCTCTGTGTGGACACCGAGATCCTTGAGGTCTGACTCAGCGATGAGCGAGCCTACTGCGTTTGGCATTCCGCCGATACCGAGCTGGAGACAGGCACCGTTTGGAATCTGGTCAACGATAAGCTCTGCAACTTTCTTGTCTACATCTGTTGCAGGACCACCGGCACCAAGCTCTCCGATTGCAGGGTTGTCACCCTCAACAATGTAAGAAACCTGTGAAATATGTACATTGGCCTCTGAACCGCCGTGACAGCGAGGCATGTTTTCATTGACCTCAACGATGATTTTCTTTGAAGTCTCGCATACAGCACCGAGGTGAGATGCGTTAGGTCCAAAGTTGAAGTATCCGTGTGAATCCATCGGTGCAACCTGGAACATAGCGACATCGTCAGGTGTTGTTGAATCTCTATAATAACGAGGAAGCTCTGAGTAACGGATTGGTGAGTAGAAAGAACAGCCTCTCTTGATAAGCTTTCTCTCATAACCGCCCATATGCCATGAGTTCCATGTGAAGTGCTTGCCTGCATCCTCACGCTCGAAAATGGCAAGTGGCTTAAGTAAAATACCACCACGTACATTGACATCCTTAAGTTCATCAGTTCTTCTGGCAAGTGCCTTGTCGAGTGCATCAGGTGTGCCTGTGCACCAGCCGTAGTCAACCCAGTCGCCTGATTTGACAATCTTTACTGCCTCATCTGCTGAGACAAGTTTCTGCTTGTACTCTTCTAAAAAGCTCATAAAATCCTCCTTAGATACCTAAAATGATAGTAGCAAACTGCTACGTTAAAAAAATAACAAACTCTATAACCTCTATATTATCACTTTAGAGAGGATTTTACAAGTTGGTAAATGCTGGTAGCAACTTTTATATGAAAACCTCTGCTAGTCACCCTCCGGAAGCATCCATTCCTCAGCCTGCTTCTGGTAATCGGCGGCCTGACTGCGCAGTGAATCAATCAGCTCCTTATCGCCTTTAAATACATTCCTTGATTTAGGAGGAAGCGAATCAAGCTTTTTCTGCTTCTCATCCGCCCATTTTGAGTAGCACTCAGACAGGGCATGAAGCGCCTTACCACCGCCGCACTCCACATCAAGTACAGGCTTTGTCTCGAAGGCAGCGTTGTAATACCACAGGCTTGCCTCCTCATAGTCTGCCTTGTCGAAATAGTATGCACCGAGCTCACAGCACACCTCGCTGTAGCCATCAACTGCCACATTCTTGAGGGCAACAGAAAAGAACTTGTCATAGTCGCCATTCATGCGGTAGTAGCGGGATAGCACGCAGGTCGATTCGATGTCAGGGCTGTTGCGGTACTCGCCCTGGAAATATGGCAGGGCATTGGTAAAATCCTCGGGGCTTCCGCATTTTAAAAGCTCCTTGGCATACATAGTCGCTATACTTTTTGGCAGGGTACCGTTTTTTTCAAAGGAACGCTTAAATATAGTGAAATCACGCTTGCCGTGAGTGCCCTGCGGCAGATGCTGTATACAGATATCGCTGTCATAGACCACAGGCTCTAAGCGCACAGTCTCGTGCACCGGATTAATCCATGTAAACGTGCGAAGCCTCTTGAACAGCTTCGGACGGTACTCTGAGGATGAATTTTGCACTGTGTTGAATTTGCTCGGAGTGATGTATTTCATCTGGACAATCTCAATCTCCGGCAGCAGCGCAGCCTTAAGCATCATGAAACGCCTGCGGTTTGTATCGTCGAGCACCTCGTCGGCATCAGGTGCATATATGTATTCCTGCGTAGCCTTGGAAAACGAAAAATTCCTGGCCGCAGCAAAATCGTCGCACCATGAGAAATCATAGATTTTGTCAGTATACCGAGCAGCTATCTCCTTTGTGCTGTCCGTCGAGCCGGTGTCCACTATGATGATTTCATCCATCAGCCCTTTGAGACTGTTCAGGCATCGTTCGAGCACCTCTTCTTCATTTTTTACTATCATGCATAAGCTAATTGTAATCATATTTATCTCCATTTACCGGTCGGATGTTATAATTGTATTATAATATATATCGGCATGTTTTGCAGAAATATTTGTGTATTGTAAATATTGCCTGGATTTCATATAATTGAAATGTAATGTTGGAATTATATTAGAATTTGGAGGGAAAGACTATGAGTTCAAAGAATATAGATATAAAAATATCAGAAGATTTAGTACCTTATTTGTATATACTAAAAGATGGCGAAACAGTAAGTGATAAGCTTACATTATCAGCAGTGGTAGGTTTGTTTACTACTAAAGTTATTACTTTAGAAAAAGCTGCAGAGTTGACTGGTAAAAGTATATGGGATTTTATAGATATTCTTAAGGTATATGGTATACCATGGGGAGAATATGAGGAGGATGACATGGATATGGATGATGTTTTTTTGAGTAAATTCGGGGGAGTAATGGATGAAAAAAATTGACATTATAATCAGATTTTAGCAAGGAATAACGAAGTAAATTAGAAGAGGAACAAACATGGAAAATCATACAATTGTAACACTGAAAAAAGGCGAAGGACGCACTATAAAAGCAGGCGGCGCATGGATTTTTGATAATGAAATAGACACAATCACAGGCACATTTACGAACGGAGATATTGTTGTGGTGCACGATTTTGACGGATATCCGATGGGGCGCGGCTTCATAAACCAGAATTCAAAAATCCGTATCAGAATGATGACGAGAAAAGCAGACCAACTGATTGATGACAATTTTCTCAGGATGAGAGTGCAAAATGCCTGGGATTACCGCAAGCAGGTGATGGCGGGAGGCAATGATAATGTGGCTGCAGCAGATGAGGCTTGTGTGGCAGGCATTGGTACAACCGACAGGCCTGATTTAAACTGCTGTCGTGTCATATTTGGCGAGGCTGATTTCCTGCCGGGTATCACAGTGGACAAGTACGCGGATGTGCTTGTGGTGGAGTGTCTTGCACTTGGAATGGAGCAGTTTAAGGTGAAAATAGTTGAACTGTTAAAGGAAGTGCTGGCGGCGGACGGAATAAATATTCGTGGAGTATACGAGCGCAGTGATGCAAATGAGCGCAAAAAAGAGGGTCTTCCTAAGGTAAAAGGCTTTATAGGAGCCGAGTTTGACACAAATGTGGAAATCGTAGAAAACGCAGTTCACTATATTGTCGATGTAGAAAATGGACAGAAAACAGGCTTTTTCTTAGACCAGAAGTATAACAGGCTTGCTATGCAGCGCATCTGTAAGGGAAAAAGAGTGCTCGACTGCTTCACGCACATGGGCACATTTGCCCTCAATGCCGGAATTGCAGGGGCAAGCGAGGTCACAGGACTTGATATATCAGAGTATGCGGTTAAGCAGGCCACAGAAAATGCGAAGAGAAATAATCTCTCAGACACAGTGAAGTTTCGCGTGGCAAATGTGTTGGATGAGCTGCCACGGCTCGCTACCGAGGGTGAGAAATATGATGTAGTCATTCTGGATCCTCCGGCATTTACAAAGTCGCGCGAGGCCACCAAAAATGCCATAAAGGGCTACCGCGAGATTAACATGAAGGGACTTAAGCTTGTTAAGGATGGTGGATTTCTGGCTACCTGCTCATGCTCTCACTTCATGACACAGGAGCTGCTTGCAAAAACAGTCAAGGAAGCAGCAAAGGCCACTCACAAGAGGCTGCGTCAGGTAGAGTTCCGCACGCAGGGGCCGGATCATCCGATACTGTGGGCCAATTCAGCTAATGTACCGGAGTCGTATTATCTTAAGTTTTTTATCTTCCAAGTTGTTGATGAGAAGTAGCTAAGCAGTGATTATTATCATGGAGGTAATTTTTTATGAATATTACAGTTTATCTTGGGGCAAATGAAGGAAATGACCCATGCTTACGAAAAGCAGTTGAGGAATAATGAATGGCAACATGGAGTGGTATAAGAAAAAAGTTGGAAACGGAATATCTGGCTCAAAGTCTGCAAGGTCATATTCAGTATTATGCAACAACATATAGCAGGAGTCACGACCATGAGGGACGGGCAGCGATAAGATATGATGGAAAAGAAATTATCAAGGGATGCTATTGGAACAATTGGTCGAAAGCAGGCATGTTTCCCAAAGATGAAAAATACGAGAAACGCATGAAAGTAGAAAATGCGTATATGGACGATACAGCTATAAAATTGGGTATTTTTGACCAACGCTGTTTTTATAATGCATTTGAAGAGTTTGATAATCAAGATATTGAAACGAGCCTTAAAAGCGAAAATTTAATCGTAAAAATATTTGCTGTATTGGATAGACGAGTTGGCAAACGGAGATTAAAGATTATGAAAGAAACAATAATGGAAGAACCGGATACATTCCGGGAGTTTTATGCAATTCGAGTAAAAGCAGAAGGAATGTTATAAATTTTGATTGACCAATATCTTTAGAGGAAATAAATATGCTTGAGACAAATAGATTGTTAATACGGAATTTTGTAGCAGAAGATACGCATTCCTGCTTTGAGGGATGGGGGAAAGATAAAAAGCTTGGAAAATATATACTTGGAATGACAATGACACTGGAGAAGGTTATGTGTTCGCTTTTCATAATACGGAAATTTGTAGTATAGATATAGCGTTTTGTGGTATACTATAGAAGAACAAATACCTTTCTGTGAAAGGGAAAGGGGAAAGGATACGCGTATGACAGTTGATAGAAGAGTAAGCAGTATTGAATCCAGCTTCAAAATGGAAAGCATGCCATTTGATGCAGAATGTCGTCAAAGAGTAAGAAATGTCTTAACCAAAAAAGTTTCTGCTACAGATGCAATTTCAGAATTAAATAAGAAATACAGAGTATCCAAGAAGCAGGTTGAAGGATCAGGAGTATGATTATTTCTATGAGGATGAACAGGATGCCAAGTACTGTTATCCGGGAACAAATGTATTAAAGAATAAACTGGATATAAGAGATTTAGATACATTGCATGAGGCAGAAAGAGATTATTCAGCGGTGCGTCAGGCAGAACTTGTAGGTCAAGGCGTTACTGGAGATTTCTCTTTTAAGCATATTTGTTCTATACATAAGCATTTATTCAGTGATGTATATTCTTGGGCGGGCAAGACGAGAACGGTTGATATTTCCAAAGGAACCGTTTTCTGTTTGGTGCAGTTTATCGAAAGCCAGTTTGATGATTTGTATCGTAAGCTGAAAAAGGAAAATTTCTTAGTTGACATAATCGATAAGGAAGAAATGAGCGAGAGACTAGCCTATTACCTGGGTGAGATTAATATGATCCATCCGTTTAGAGAAGGTAATGGAAGGACTCACAGAATATACATTGAGCAGTTATGCTTGAACAATGGTAGATTTGAAATTGATTTTACCGATGTTTCAAAAGAAGAGATGATAGCCGCAAGTGTCAGATCGGCAAATGCCAGCAACGATATGTTGGAAGAACTGATTAGTAGTTGTCTTGTTGAAAAATAGTTTTAGAGAATAATGTTCCGCAAGCTCCCAGATGTGTAGGTGAATAGACATGAAAAATATCCATAGCATTGAATTTTATACTGGAAGCAAGGAAGAATTGCTTCCCGGTTTTGAAAAAGATTTTCCCTATATCGCTTCGAGGGCAGAACT
>CAKRNE010000022.1 GCA_934365945.1 uncultured Agathobacter sp.
TGTGGCATATTCTGTGATTATCTGCTTTGATACAAAATATGACACACCTACCAGTACAAGTCCAATCACAATGACAATTGGAAGAATCGTCCCCAGAAGCTTTGTCTTAATGGAAGTTGTTTTCTTTCGTCCTTTTTGTTTCATTGCCTTCTCCCTTTCTCTCATGTTTTGTATAGTTTACATTATAAGCCCTTTGTCTATTTTTCACAAGCATTCATGATAAAAATGTTCTGCAACCATAAATGTATGAATGGTATGAAAAGCAAAACTTTCAAAAATACTCTATAATAAACTCAACTACTTTCTTAAACTTTCCTTGAATAATCATTCCAATAATTCCCACTATAACAATAATTATTCCTAACCAAACCGTGAGATAAAAAACCTTTTCATCAAAAAAATCCGCGAATGGTTCAGCGATACAACCGCAAATGACGGAAAGACACTTGAACAATTCTGCAATGCATTTGTGGAGAGGGATACTGAAAAAATAGAGCAGCTTTTCGGCGATTATCTCTGGAATACAATAAGCATAAGAGATACCGCAGTTGCTAAAGATAAAAAAGAAAATTTCTACCACGGAATCCTGCTCGGTCTGCTGGGCTACAAAGCAAGCTGGCTCATCAAATCAAACACTGGATCGGGCACAGGCTACAGCGATATCCTCGTTGAAGTTCCAAACAACCGAACCGGCATCGTGATAGAGCTTAAATATGCCGAAAACGGCGATATGGATGCAGCCTGTGATGAGGCACTGAAGCAGATTGAAGAAAAATCATATGTGGATAAGCTGAAGCAGGATGGCATGCGCAATTTCATCAAATATGGAATTGCATGCTTTAAGAAGGATTGTAAGGTTGTGGTAAGTGAATAAGGCACTCCATCTGCTTTACGAATTTATCCATATAAATAACGAAAGGCTCCCGTAGGAGCCTTCTGGACTATGGGCTTCTCAAGTTTCCATAGTGCGATCACTGAGTATATCTTAGCCTTTCCAAACAAGTTTGTCAAGGAGAATATACCCTTTTTAGTTTATGTGCGTCCACATTAAATAATGCGAGTATTGAGTTAAATACTATAAATGAGCAAATTTGTAAAATTGCACAAAACTACACTACAAATTTCATAAATGAATTAAAATTATGGCTTTGCTTTGCACATTGGAAGATGTACTGATACTTTCTGTGTAGATAATGCCACATTTGTACTGATGAAAGCACGCAGAGCTTTGGAATTACCGAATGCTTTTCGGGATAGCTGAAAAAGCATTCGGTAATTATATTTTTCTTAACAAATCACGAATATTTAATAGATATAAACAACATAAATATGCGGATAGTATTAAAACTTGAAATCGAGCAGTACCCCTTTGAGTAAAAACAAATATATTTATTCCTATAACAAATGACACATCACAAACTATTTCATAAACAAAATTAGATTTAATTACTTTTAATCTCGCAAAATTAAAAAATAAAAATAACAAATTCATTATAACATAAACTATTACAAAATTTATCCCAAATTTGTATTCATCAGTAAATATATTTATTATATCTATAATAAATTTCCCACCAAAAAGAAGTATTGTCCAAGACGCAGATAATGCAATCCACAAATATTTCTTTATATTATCATCACACTTAATCGATTTGTCTCTATTTAAAAACATAGTGATTCGATTATATATATAATTACGTATATCCGTTTCCGACTCAATAACACTTTTTCTATTATTAATATCTATTTGATTATTTTCTATATTTACTTTATGCAAAAAATAAATCCAAGCTGTCAAATTTATAATAATAATATACGCTATATTTTTCAAAAAATCAATCTCAAAAAAGTCATTCAATATATTTAATCTGCATAATAAAATAATAAATAAAATGCTATACCACTTACAAAACTCTATTGTTCTAATATACTGTTTTATATTTGTTAAAATCATTAAACTAAACAATAAACATAATAAGGATATAAAGTCATCTATGTATTCGAATTTAAAACACTTATAAAATGCATTATAAAATGTTAATATATTCACACCACTTATTATTGCACTTGCTATTGTTATATTTCTGTTAATACAGTTTTCTCTTTTCATACCCAATTTTCTACTATAAACTTTTATCAAATATATTCTTCATATTATTAAAATCAATGGACAAAATGTAATTTTATAATTCTTATCCACAGTAATTTTTTCATTTCCTTCCTAATTCACTATTTTCTAATATATCAACATTTTTTGAAGAAAATTTTATAAATACACTGTTCGGCATTTGAGTGACCTTAAAAACCAACATATAAAGTTTTAATATAATCATCAATTTTATTTTTCACATACAATAAAGTATTCCTATACTTGCCCGGAATATTTGCCCAACAGTCATATAACAGAATCATATCTTTCTTTTTATTAATTTCCAATTCTTTTTTCCATTGGTATGAATCAATTATTTGAAGAAAATAATCGAAATAATCTCTCCACAATTTTGAATATTGTCCTACATATAATTTCATTCTCAGTACAACATTCCGGATATTGCCTACGTAATCCTCATTCTTGCTAAATAGAGCATAAAATACATACAATGTAACAATATCAAGTTCCTTTATATCCGGCGAAGTACTGATTTCCTCCGGTTCCATAAAAAGTCTTTTTAATATATTGTTTACATATGCCGGTTCTGTATAATCATTATCATATATATTCTTAGCCAGTCTCCTCTTAACCATGCCAAGAACATAGTTTTTATTTATATCATCATCATAGAAATTTTCCACCCTGCAATCATCATAAACTTTATTCAAATACAAAGCTCCATTCCCTCTTCTGATGTTGCGAAGCTTGAAATTATCTCCATGAAATTTCCGCTCATAAATCATGTCCAATGCTTCAAACTCTGCAAATAAAATAATCACTATCAGCGCTCCTGCCGGTTTAAAGCATAAAAACAAAATCATTACACTAATACCAAAAATATATCTTCCGATCTTTCTTGCAATTATGCCCTCTCTTAAAATTCGTATCATCTCTTCATATGAAAATCTGTTATACTCTTCATCATCAATAAAATCACAATAAACAACCTCAGGTTTTTTCCCAATTTTCACCTCAAGCTTCCCATCTACATTATTTATAAGAAAAGGGAAAATGCATAATGGGCACTTTATTGAATACCTGATTCTCAAATATAAAAATCTACTCAATGCTGTAACCTGTAGCATTATAATATCTGATACTGTAACTGAAATTACAACTATAGTAAACGATACTCTCCAGGTGTAAAAATCTCCCTTAGAAAATAAAACTCTGTAATCTAAAAATGTACTGACAACAATCCCCATTATTGAAGTACAAAATATACCAAACCAATAAAATTTTATACAATTAATACCATTTTTTAGCATTATCACCATCCTCCTCAACTGTTGTTAATTTCTTTATATCCTATAATCCATATATCTTCAACCATAAATACATGAATGACACGAATTCGTACATGTTTGACATTCAATCAATAATATTCGATTATATAAAAACAGTACCACTTATTCTAAATTGTTTTCAACACCTTAAGAATGAGCGGTACTTTTTTTGTAACGAATGGTAGAAACATATTTAGCAGACTTATTTCTAAGATAAAAATAACATGAGACTGTTATTTATTATTTTTATAATTCTTAATCACAATTAACACGCAGCTTATTATTGATAACATACAGCAGAACAGCAATGCAATACATGTCACAATATTCCCTCTGCTCGGATGATTGTAAAAATTCACTCCATACATTATCGTTACTATTCCTATGCACGAAGTAATTATTCCTATAACTATCTGTAGCTTTAACAATTTCATTCTATGCATCTATAAATTCCTCTCCAGATTCAATGTTTCTTTGTTTATTATTTCTTTTGTTCTAATTAAAAATACTCTATAATAAACTCAATTACTTTCTTAAACTTTCCTTGAATAATCATTCCAATAATTCCCACTATAACAATAATTATTCCTATATAAAACATAACATATGAATCAATAAACCATGTTGTTATTTCCATTATTGCACATCCTATGACAAAAATCATTACTGACAAATTAGAAACTATTTTTTTCATTTATCCTCCTTATTTTGTCCGATAATTTTCATTAGAAAATAATCTCTATTTTTCTTTCTTAATCATAATTATCTTCATATCTCTTATAGTTATTTGTGGCAAATCTGGCCAACCATGTATCAGGCGGAAGTGTCCATAAAATCACCAAAATCCACACTATGATACCGATAGCCCTGTAAATACCACAAAGCTCCGTGCATGGTGCAATATCCAGACACGCAAATACGGAAAAAACACCACAAATAATAAATGCAATACCAAAATACACCAGCCAAAAATTATTCTCCCAGCGATTCTCAAAGAAAAACCCTTTTATTTTTCTCCGCTGTAATATAAGCAATACCACACCGGCTATAGTCATCGCTATATTAGTCGCCTGATATACATATATTCCCAATATAAATGCAAGTAGTATCGCAGAAATAAAGACTCCGCATATTCTTGCTCCGGCTATGCCATCACTTGACACTTCGTCTTTCATGCTGCTCACAGCACCTTTAATCTGTATTATAAAAAACACCAAATAAAACATAAGACCGGCTATCACAAGTCCAAGCCATTTGGGCAAGCCGAAAACTGCTTCTCCGATAAAGCATCCTATTGCCAAAACACATAATTGTATGAATAAAACTTTTAAATTATTCTTCATAATCCCCCCTTATCTTGTAACGAATGGTAGAAACATATTTAGCAGGCTCATTTCTAAGATAAAAATAACATGACAAATACCATATTTCAATAATAACCACGTGAACGTTGCACTTACCCCCGCGAACGTTGTACTTACCCCAGCAATACCTATTTTTATCATATTGTATTATACCTCATGAAATTATCTATAGCTCAATTATAGACAAACTTACAGTATTTTTCAAACAAAATAATTATAACCATAAATGCCCTAAATTTTCACCTAAATTTTATATAGTCAATAGAAATTGTAATTCCTCTAAAAATCAGTTATACTATATGTGAATGCATCGAACATATTTTAACTGGGAGGCTCACATGGAAATATTAAAACTGCCTGTTGGAATTGAAAATTTTGAAGATATACGAAGGTCTGGATTTTATTATATAGACAAAACTAAGCTTATCGAGCAGACTTTAAACAATTGGAGTAAAGTAACTCTGTTCACCCGTCCAAGGCGCTTTGGAAAGACTCTTGGCATGAGCATGTTGCGCTCATTTTTCGAGATTGGCACTGACAAATCACTGTTTGACGGATTATATATTTCACAGAATAAGGCTCTTTGTGGTGAGCATATGGGCAAATATCCTGTGATATTTATTTCACTTAAGGATGTCGAGGGTTTATCATATGATGAGGCATTTCAGGTATTCTCCAGAATTATAGGAAATGAAATCAGCAAATTCTCCTTTTTGACAGAAAGTGATAAATTGACAGTTTTAGAAAAAGAACAGTTCAAAGGATTACTTCATATAGAAAAAGGAAAGTTTATTTTTGACAAAGATACATTTACCGCTTCTTTAAAGCTTCTTTCCCAGCTTTTATATAAGCATTACGGCAAAAAGGTAGTCATCCTAATAGATGAATACGATGTGCCACTCGACAAGGCATACCAGAACGGCTACTACCATGAGATGGTCTCCCTCATCAGGGGCTTGTTCGGACAGGCGCTAAAGACCAATGATTACTTACAGTTTGCTATTTTGACAGGCTGTCTTCGCATATCGAAAGAAAGCATATTTACAGGATTAAACAATTTTGAAGTCGTTTCAATCACGGATTCAATGTATGACGAGTGCTTTGGCTTTACAGATAAAGAGGTTCAGGAAATACTTAAGTATTTTAATCTTTCAGAGCATTATGCAGATATAAGGGAATGGTACGACGGATATCATTTCGGCAACACCGATATCTACTGCCCGTGGGATGTCATAAGATATTGCAAGAGCCTGTGTGCAGATCCTACTGCAAGGCCCCAGGACTTCTGGTCAAATTCAAGCGGAAATGCTCTGGTCAGAAGCTTCATTGATAAGGCCGATGTCCAGACCAAGGATGAGATTGAGCGTCTGATAGCAGGCGAATACATTGAAAAAGAAATATCCCAAGAGCTGACCTATGATGAAATCGACAAAAGCATCGCAAATCTGTGGAGTGTGCTCTTCACCACCGGTTACCTGACCAAGCATGGCATGACTGACGATGGCAAGGTGCGTTTATCAATACCAAACCGCGAGATAAAAAACCTTTTTATCAAAAAAATCCGCGAATGGTTCAGCGATACAACCGCAAATGACGGAAAGACACTTGAAAAATTCTGCAATGCATTTGTGGAGAAGGATACTGAAAAAATAGAGCAGCTTTTCGGCGATTATCTCTGGAATACAATAAGTATAAGAGATACCGCAGTTGCTAAAGATAAAAAAGAAAATTTCTACCACGGAATCCTGCTCGGTCTGCTGGGCTACAAAGCAAGCTGGCTCATCAAATCAAACACTGGATCGGGCACAGGCTACAGCGATATCCTCGTTGAAGTTCCAAACAACCGAACCGGCATCGTGATAGAGCTTAAATATGCCGAAAACGGCGATATGGATGCAGCCTGTGATGAGGCACTGAAGCAGATTGAAGAAAAATCATATGTGGATAAGCTGAAGCAGGATGGCATGCGCAATTTCATCAAATATGGAATTGCATGCTTCAAGAAGGATTGTAAGGTTGTGGTAAGTGAATAAGGCACCCATTAAAACAGGCGTAGAGAGACTAACTCTCTGCGCCTGTTCAACTGCTTTTAATAATGGACTGTTATTTATTATTTTTATAATTCATAATCACAATTAACACGCAGCTTATTATTGATAACATACAGCAAAACAGCAATGCAATACATGTCACAATATTCCCTCTGCTCGGATGATTGTAAAAATTCACTCCATACATTATCGTTACTATTCCTATGCACGAAGTAATTATTCCTATAACTATCTGTAGCTTTAACAATTTCATTCTATCCATAAATTTTCTCTACTTTCTTAGAAACTTCTATATTCTTAGATATTTCATATCATATGTCACATGGTAATTATATTTTTCTTAACAAATCACGAATATTTAATAGATATAAACAACATAAATATGCGGATAGTATTAAAACTTGAAATCCAGCAGTATCCCCCTTTGAGTAAAAACAAATATATTTATTCCTATAACAAATGACACATCGCAAACTATTTCATAAACAAAGTATCTCACGTAATGGAGAAGCTAAAAATCCAGTCCTTGCTACTCTCCTATATTTGCATAGTAACCAATGTTCCAAATCCATTTTTCTTTTCTACTATATACTTCTTATCAATTTTTCGTTCAAAGCAGGCAAATTCCTTTTTACTGAAAAATAACATAGTCAATGTAATTTCTTCATCTTTTGTTTTCGATATTGTGATCCATGTCTTATGATAACAATCAAGCCCTAGAATTTTCTGAAGGTTTTCTTTTAGTCTGGCACTATTTTTTATTTGATTTACTTCCTTGTTAAGTACTAATACAAATCCTATATTTCCAAATAAACTGTAGATATCCATATTTTTTCTATCTGAAAACCATATTATTGGTGTAAAAATAGCCAACGACATACATGCTGCTAGATTTAAGGATATAAAATCAGTACTTACATTTATATCTAGTGCTAATATTACTAATAAACACGCCCATGAAAGTATATTCACAGCTGCCAATATCTTCCACAAAATATTAATTCTTTTCGTCTTTACTAAATAGTATCCTGCAATAAAAATAAGAGCTATGTACATTCCTTCAACAATCTCTTTATTCAAATTCATTACTCCCTTCATGTACTTTAAAATTAATAAAGCAGGTCACACACATGGTTTCATCCTCTTCATTCCTGTCCACATAGATAGTATAATTGCAGCCTTCAAGCTCTATTTCATTCTCAAATGCATAAACTGCATTTTAATATCTACAGCTCCGTCATCTTTAATTTCAAAACTCGTAGCCTGAATTAATTGCCCAATCTGTTTTGCTCCATGAGTTTGTATATAAGTATTCAATTTATTGATTTCAATGTCAAAAAGTTCATCCTATTCAGATTCTAAATCCACCTGCACAGATAATACATTTTGAAGTTTTAACGTTTTATTTTCTAAAATTGTTATTTTATTCATTACTTTTGCCCTTATATTTTTTATCCCTTTTTATTATAATTTTCACAATCCTTATCTGTTATATTATCATTATCATTTTTCTCTATAAATCCCCATATTATTCTAAACAAAACTTCTATAATAACCCCTACCAGCATCCAAACTACCAATGGAATCTTATCTAAATATACAGACATAATGCCAAAAAAGAAAATAAATACCACTGAATTCCAAATTATATATTTTTTCATTTTTTCATTTTCTCCTTTTCTTAACTTTTTATCTAATTTTTCTCACAATTAGAATTACCTATTAAAAAAATAAACAACACCACTATAAATATCAAAATACACATCCAATTGCACATAGCCTTTTTTGCCATATAAACACCATATATTCCTAATACAAGTTCAAAAACATATGCAATGAATTCTATGCTATACCATCTACCTTTACTCAAATGCATATGTATCCCCATAATTATTGCACAACTTATTATTGAAGTTATACAAAACAATAAAAAGTATGTCGAAACTATCGAAAATTTCCAAACAAAAATATTAATTAACATACCATAGGAAAACAAAAGAAATGTAATTGTCTGGGAATATTTACTAACCATTTTTTCATTTTCATAAAAATCTCTTTCATTTTTTCTATAAAAAAATATTCTAAAAAACAAATATACTACCAATAATATTATTGTATTTAGCCTGGCATATTTACCATTTATGCTACAATAGACATAGACTACTACTATACATAACCAAGTTAATAAATAACTCCGATTATTTTTTTCAAGTACATATTCTGTTTTATCTTCTCCTGTCCACAAAAAAAACTGCACTAAATAACTTATAAGCATTGCTAATACTTCCAATATTACCAGAAAAACAATACTTTCCCTAGTGAAATGTTCCATCCCTCTATGTGCAACATATAAAAAAGAAATAAAATTACCTAATACTAAAACTAACACTAATTCATTTATACATTTCTTCTTCATCTATTCTCCAATCATATTTTATCCTCTATAAACTATCAAGTGATAAATTTGTATATTATTTCCTTCCTAATTCATCATTTTCTAATATATCAGCATTTTTTGAAGAAAATTTTATAAATACACTATCCGGCATTTGAGTGATCTTAAAAACCAATATATAAAGTATAATAAGCATCACCTTATATTTAACCGATATACTATCAACCTCAACCAATACAAAATCTTCATAAATCACTCCCAAAAGTGATATCAATGCACTTATCAGAATGTTGAAAGCAAAAAATACAATTGTCAGGTGTCTGTTCCAAAGATTTTCTGTCCAAAAGGACTTTACATA
This sequence comes from uncultured Agathobacter sp., assembly GCA_934365945.1. Classification (GTDB taxonomy): domain Bacteria; phylum Bacillota; class Clostridia; order Lachnospirales; family Lachnospiraceae; genus Roseburia. The sequence goes on from CAKRNE010000022.1 coordinate 9,607, forward strand.
CTTTCTAAAAATAAACAAAATTATAATTGAACCAATAACCAAAATATGGGATATAAATAAATTATCATACAATTCCAATATATACTCCAAAACAAACATATTGATTAATAATCCAACACCTCTGCCACCCAATACTCCGGATGCATTTACACTATATTCAACTTTTTTAGCCTTGCTAAAAAATGAAATATAATAAATAGAATAAAATAGCAAACATCCAACTAATAGAATACTCATACTTCGTATCTCACTTTGATGTGCAAAATTGTATAATATTCCATAACAAAATAATCCTATTAACCAAATAGTAAAATGTATAATGTACTTTCTCATAATTATCTTCATATTCCCCTTGTTTTGTCCGGTAATTCTCAATTAGAAAATAATCTCTATTTTTTCTTTCTTAACTCTACAACTGTTGTTAATTTCTTTATATCCTATAATCCATATATCTTCAACCATAAATACATGAATGACACTAATTCGTACATGTTTGACATTCAATCAATATTTTTTTTATATAGAAACAGTACCACTTATTCTAACTTGTTTTCAACACCTTAAGAATGAGCGGTACTTTTTTTGTAATGAATGGTAGAAACATATTTAGCAGACTTATTTCTAAGATAAAAATAACATGACAAATACCATATTTCAATAATAACCCCGTGAACGTTGCACTTAACCCCGCGAATGAAACAAATCAACGATATCACATTTTCTGAAAAACCTATAATATTGTTAAATATTGGGCAACAGTACCTTCACTTTAAACATTTCTGCCGATGATTCCCAATAAAATTTACCATTATTTTTATTAATTGTATCCTTTACATTTTGTAAGCCATACCCATGACTATCTTTTTCTATTTTGGTGGTTTCCGGCAATCCATTATTATTTACAAATGTTTGATTTGATGCACTGTTGCATAGCTCAAGAACAAAATCATTTGATCCGGTATAGAATTTTACTGAAAGATATTTTTCTCCCTCAATATGCTGTAATGCCTCAACACTATTTTTCATAAGATTTGAAAAAATAGTACAAAACTCAACATCACTTATCGGTATTTGTTCATGTATGGCTCCTGAAACAGTGACCTTTACATCCTCTGACAACTGACTCACATAGCGATTTAATAGCGCATCTATAATTGTATTTCCAACACTGTAGCAACAATTATGTATTCTTTTCAATTCTATTTGTATATCATCAATATACCTTCTTACTTCATCTAGTTTTCCCTGTTCTGCCAATTCTCCTATACACATAATATGGTTAGATATATCATGCCGAAATTTCTTTGTATTCTCTTCCTTTTCTATCACTGCCTCATAATAGTTTTTCTGAGTTTGCTTTAACATTCTTTCAATCTCAAGATAGCTCTTCATTTTCTGGTTCATACCGTATATATAAATCAGTACTAAACCTAATATAACAATACCCAACATAGACATTGCCGACAAAAGCTGTATCATTTTCATGTTTCCCATATTATTATATTTTTTTGATAAAATATTCAGTTCTGCAATGGTCAGTGGTATTGCAACCGCCATCATAACAATGCCTGCATACATGATCCCCGTTCCAATTTGTTCCAGCCTTGTATTTTCAACCTTACTCTTGTATCTCCTAATCACATAAATACTTCCATAAAGTGATATGGAAATCACATTACTTATGAGCCATCCTCTTACGCTTTTAATCCCGGATGATGCAAATAGTTTCATAAACAATTCAATAACATAATCTATGTAAAGAATCAAAAAAGTCAGTTTCACAAAACAGGTCACCCTGCTCCACCGTTTTCCACCCATTGTTATAAATAGGATAACAAAAATAATAGGTAAAACCATAAATGATAAAATCTCTACCTTATCATTAATACTCACTGCTAAAATTGTCATGCTCAGTGCTGCAATTAGTCCAACCCTGTATCTTTTTATCAGGCTTATGTTAAACACAGCCTCTCCGGCTAAAATATATTTTACAATTTCTAATAATAAATTTATAAAAAGTACAACTCTCATACCAAATGTTCCCTATACGCAATCTGGAATTCTTTCTTTCTCCTTTGGGATACCCTTTTTATATATCCATGAATGAATATATTTCCCTTTTCATATTTTTCTATTTTATCAATGTTGACTATACACTGCCTATTAATACGGAAAAAAGTTGCTTTCTCCAACTCCTTCTCCAATTCTGACAATGAGCTTTCTTTCCTGTATCTTCCTTCTTCCAAAATAAATTCTATCGAGCTTTCAACAGCTTCTATGAAAAAAATATCCTTGCACAATATATTGTATTTTTCTCTATTTCGATATACCTCTATTTTCTTTGTTCCACCAAGCGATATAACCGCATCCTGCAACACTTCCCGGATTTCATCAATTTCAAAGGGCTTTGTAATAAAGCGAAATGTATTTATATGAAAGGCTTCCTTAAACCTGTCTACTCTGCTTGTTGCAACAATAATTTTACAGTCTTTTCCATTTTCACGAAGTTTTTTCCCAGTCTCTATCCCATCAAGCTTCGGCATCTCTATATCAAGAAATAGAATATCCGGTTTTTTACTGTTATCTAATAATTCCTTCCCACTATAAAAGCATTCAATCTCCGCTTCTGTATTCGTTTCTGCTAAGCATACACTGACTTTCTTTTTTAGTATTTCGCATACAATCGGTTCATCGTCACAAATACCTATTTTTATCATATTGTATTATACCTCTTGAAATTATCTATAGCTCAATTATAGACAAACTCACAGTATTTTTCAAACAAAATAATTATAACCATAAATGCTCTAAATTTTCTAAATTTTATATAGTCAATAGAAATTGTAATTCCTCTAAAAATCAGTTATACTATATGTGAATGCATCGAACATATTTTAACTGGGAGGCTCACATGGAAATATTAAAACTGCCTGTTGGAATTGAAAATTTTGAAGATATACGAAGGTCTGGATTTTATTATATAGACAAAACTAAGCTTATCGAGCAGACTTTAAACAATTGGAGTAAAGTAACTCTGTTCACCCGTCCAAGGCGCTTTGGAAAGACTCTTGGCATGAGCATGTTGCGCTCATTTTTCGAGATTGGCACTGACAAATCACTGTTTGACGGATTATATATTTCACAGAATAAAGCTCTTTGTGATGAGCATATGGGCAAATATCCTGTGATATTTCTTACTCTAAAGGGTGTTGAAGGGCTGACCTTTGCAGATGCAAAAATGATGCTAAAGTCGATTCTTTCCACTGAAATGGACAGACATTACTATCTCAAAACAAGTGAGGCACTTACTGACGAGGATAAAGCATACTTTGTAAAGATGCTTACAGGTACGGATGAGAATATAAATGACAGCCTCCGTAGGCTATCACAATTATTATATAAGCATTATGGCAAAAAGGTAGTCATTCTGATAGATGAGTACGATGTGCCCCTCGACAAGGCATACCAGAACGGCTACTACCATGAGATGGTCTCCCTCATCAGGGGCTTGTTCGGACAGGCGCTAAAGACCAACGATTACTTACAGTTTGCTATTTTGACAGGCTGTCTTCGCATATCAAAGGAAAGTATATTTACAGGATTAAACAATTTTAAGGTACTCTCCATCATGGATACACGATTTGATGAGCAGTTTGGCTTCACGGATAGCGAGGTTGAGGAGCTTTTAGCCGCCTACAATCTGGATTCGCATTTCACAGAAATCAAGGAATGGTATGACGGATATCACTTTGGAAATGCCGATGTATACTGTCCGTGGGACGTGATAAATTACGTGGATCTGCTCAGATTTGAGCCTACTGCAAAGCCGCAGGATTTCTGGTCAAATTCTAGCGGAAATGCTCTGGTCAGAAGATTCATTGACAAAGCCGATGTCCAGACCAAGGATGAGATTGAGCGCCTGATAGCAGGCGAATACATTGAGAAAGAAATATCCCAGGAGCTGACCTATGATGAAATCGACAAAAACATCGCAAATCTGTGGAGTGTGCTCTTCACCACCGGTTACCTGACCAAGCAGGGCGTGACTGACGATGGCAAGGTGCGTTTATCAATACCAAACCGTGAGATTAAAAACCTTTTCATCAAAAAAATCCGCGAATGGTTCAGCGATACAACTGCAAATGATGGAAAGACACTTGAACAATTCTGCAATGCATTTGTGGAGAAGGATACTGAAAAAATAGAGCAGCTTTTCGGCGATTATCTCTGGAATACAATAAGTATAAGAGATACCGCAGTTGCTAAAGATAAAAAAGAAAATTTCTACCACGGAATCCTGCTCGGTCTGCTGGGCTACAAATCAAGCTGGCTCATCAAATCAAACACCGAATCGGGCACAGGCTACAGCGATATCCTCGTTGAAGTTCCAAACAACAGAACCGGCATCGTGATAGAGCTTAAATATGCCGAAAACGGCGATATGGATGCAGCCTGTGATGAAGCACTGAACCAGATTGAAGAAAAATCATATGTGGATAAGCTGAAGCAGGATGGCATGCGCAATTTCATAAAATATGGAATTGCATGCTTTAAGAAGGATTGTAAGGTTGTGGTAAGTAAATAAGGCACTCATTAAAACAGGCGTAGAGAGACTAACTCTCTGCGCCTGTTCAACTGACACTTTACTTGACAAAATGGATACAAAATTCTGCTTTGTATACCCGCTGTCACAAAGTATGATAGCATTTTTCTGTGATGAAAATTCAGGCATAAACTGATGTACCATAGATGTAGCAAGCTCAAGATTGTATTCTTTTTCTACCACATTCGGTATCCTAATTGTATCACCAGATATGATATCAATTTACCACTTAGCTGCCATTAAACCTCCATATATAGTCAAGTCTTTTTTCCTTATTTTCTAGTTGATTATCTCAATTAAATGAGCCAATGGCATGGATATTTCTTTACATCTGGTGCTAAACATAAATGATTAGGGTAAACGAAGTAAAACGTCATTGTTTTTCGCTTTACATGGCCTTGTGCATCCACTTCCTTCTATGACCGTCAATCTCCCATATCTAACAGGATCTTTGTCCCAACTTCCTTCGTTTTGGTTCGATTACAGTTATATTTTATGCTGAGCAGGAAAAATATAGGAAGTTAGCAATTATACTTTTTCTACTAAAACAGCCTATTGTGAAAACACATAGTTAATATGGATATACTTTCTCAACGTTCTCTTCATAAACTCACATCATACCTATTAAACCATACCTACTTAACTTTTATTTTCTTTCCCCCCAAAAAAAAATAAAAGCGAATCCCCATCATCGTATTATATATTTTTTGCATTCACATTGAATTTCCTCAAATAGCACTTTGAGATCTAATGTTTCTCTATATTCATCGAACATTTTTATAAATTTATCATTACATTTTTCACAATTCGATGGACCTGCAATAGGTTTTGGTGTATCTGAAAAATATGCCAAACGCACTATTCCCCTATTTAATGCTATAGCATTCTTTAATAATTTTTGAATGCTCCAAAATGAAAGTGGTTTATATCTACCATTCTTATATAAATTATACATATCACTATTCTCTACAATATAACCGCATTCCAATTCTACTGCATAAGCCCCCTTATCAAAACTATCTTTTATTGTTTTCATAGCATCATCAATAGCTTCATCTCCATACGATTTCATTACATTATCATAATTCTCTAATAATACATCACGTATTATATCGAAACTGAATAATCCGGTCTCCATGTCCCCGCTGTCCGGGGATCAGCCCAAGATTATTCAGTTCACCCTTTAACAGCTCGATCACAAGGTTTGATTTGAATTTGGCACTAAAATTTCTTCTTTGTCTGGACATGATTTTGAATCCTCTCTTTCATACGGATTGTAGTCTCTCAGATTCATTAAAATCTGTCCGAAAAAGTGTCTTAATTTATGAGACCATTATATACCTTCGTTTCATCGTTTACTTTTTATTGGCTAAAATATTGAATTTTCAAGGTTCAGCACACTTTTCAGTATGTGAAGTTTGAGATAGTAATATTTAGATGTTTTTAGTTCTTGTTTTTTATTGAGCAGAACTTCTTATAGAAAGTTCAGTATTATACTGCCCAATATCGTTGAGTAATACATTATGTATTTCATATAAATTCTTAATTTTACATATATTTTTCTCACATATACTATTTCTATCCACAAGTACACATTTCATTCCAATTTTTTCACATGGCAAAATATCTGTTTTTATATTATCACCAACATATATAACTGAATCAATTTTCTCGCCTGACTGTTTGACCGCCTCATAAAAAATATCAACGGAAGGTTTTGCAAATCCTGTTTCTTCTGAAATAAGAATTATTTCAAAATATTTTTCAATGTTCGTACAACTCAACTTTGCTCTTTGCTGTATAGATTTCCCATTACTTATGATACCTAGTCGATATCCTTCCAATGAATGTAGCATATCAACCACATCATCAAATAAAATCCAACTATTTTCTAATTGTTTTTGATACTCTTCAAACAATTCCATTGCAATCTTTTCATTTTCCACATACCCACAATAACTTAACATTTTAATAAATCGATTTTTTCCTTGCTCTTCGAAAGTTATCTGTTTTGATAAATAATAATCAAAATACTTTCTAGAAATCTTACTCCAATAATCTGTTTGATTATTATTTAATACCAGTCCATATTTTTCTTTAAATATGAACTCTATCGCTTTTCTCTCTGAAGAATTGTAATCAATCAACGTATTATCTAAATCGAAATAAATCATAATAAATGCTCCTTATATATCTAACAGACCAAAATTATCTTTTCCAAACAAAAACACATCCGTCGTTCCGCCAAATTCTTCATTCGTATTTATTTTATGGTATTATAATAAATGCTCCTTATGATCCTGCACTTTCATATTTGCTTACTCCAACATTCCATATTTTTATTGCCACTACCAAAAACAATGTAGATATGATAAATACTTTCATCAAATTCCACAAATTGTCACCCTTAATCAAGTATGATGCTGGATAATAACTTGTCAAAGCAAATGGAACCAGATATGTTAATACTAGTTTTATTGCAAAGTTGTATATTGTAACAGGATATTTCGCAAAGTCATTTAACATATAAAAGATATATGTAATATTTCCACTTTTCTTTACCCAAAATGCCAACGATGCCGTTATAATCTTAATGGATGTATAAATAAGTGCTGTAAATGGAAGCAGCAAAATAAATACAATAATCTGTGTTATACTCGGCACAAGTTTCAACGCAACCATCGAGCGAATTACGAGTCCTATTCCAACAATCAACTCGCCAATTGCATCTACCTGAATTGTCTCTGATACAATATAAAACAATGAATTGATTGGTCTTGTTATATATTTATCAAATTCTCCTTTACGTACAATATTGTGACCAAAATTCCACAAATTATCTGAAAGAAGATGATCGATTCCCTTTGGTAATAGGGAAAATCCATAGATAAATACTATTTCATCAAAGCTCCATCCATTTAACTTAGGAATTCTTGAAAAAATAATATAGATAAAATATAAATTAAACGCCTGCGATAACAAAAATCCAAATATTCCCACAAAAAAATCCGCTTTATATTCCATATATTTTTTAAATTCCTGTTTCACAAGAATACGATATATCTTTAAATATCGTTTTATTTTTCGGTACATTTATCAACCTCCCTGAATGCAAAGTTTTCTTGAAGAAATTTTCCACAGTATTTTTGAAATGATAAAAAACACAAGACACCAGATCACCTGCTTTAATATCAGCAAAACCATCATTCTTTCACTGTATTTCCCCATATAAATCATTACTGGAACGAAATTTATATATGAGAATGGCAAAAATAAAAATATCTCTTTTAAAATACTTGGCAAAAAGCTTAGTGGAATTACACATCCAGACATAAAATTGATAATACAGTCTTTTAACATTTTCGAACCCCATAGGTTTTTGAAAAAAAATGCCGTAAATCCATATGAAATATTGAAAAATGCGTTAATTAAATATGCAAATACTATGCTAATCATATACAAAATGAAATGCACCGGACTTAAATTAACGAATCCTGTTACAAAATACTTGTATATTTCCAATCCCATTGTTACAGGAATAAAAACAAATAATATCTTTAATACCTTTTCCCCAACTTCTTGACTAATAAACGTTAAGTTATAGGAAATGGGTTTCAATAACCGAAACGCGATAGTTCCGTCCTTTATTTCCTCGCCAATACTTGTCATTGCATTGCATCCAATAATACTATTTGTTACAAAAGATATAAAAACATAGGTAGTCATTTCTACCATATTAAATCCCATAAATGATGATGTATCCGTAGCATCAAAAACAGCTTTCCACAGATAAAATGACACAAAACACCCAATAATATTTCCTAGAATAATAAAGATTAAATTAAGTTTGTATGTACTTGCCTGATGTAAGCCTGCTTTCATAAAAGGAACATATTTTTTTATTTTTTTCATTACTGATTACCTCTACAATATATGTTTTTAACTATTTCTTCGAGTGTTCCATCACCATATATTTCTTTTAAATCTAAAGTATCTCCTTCAAAAATCATCTTTCCATGATCTATCATAACAATTTTATCCGCAAGCAGTTCTATATCAGACATATCATGTGTTGTAAGTACAACCGTTGTTCCTAAATTCTGATTTATTTTTTTTACAGCATTTCTAACATTATCTTTCATCACAACATCCAATCCAATTGTAGGCTCATCAAGAAATAGCACCTTTGGATTGTGAATCATTGCTGCCGCAATATCTGCTCTCATTCTTTGACCCAAGGACAATGTTCGTACCGGTTTATAAAAAATTTCTTCTAATTGGAAAATCTCATTAAACATTTCGATATTCCTCTTATACACACTCTCTTCTATTTCATAAATTTCTTTTAACACTTCAAATGTTTCGCATAAGGGCAAATCCCACCACAGCTGGGTTCTCTGACCAAATACCACGCCAATCTCTTTTACATACTGGCGTCTATTTTTATATGGAATATAGCCATTTATTATACATCTCCCCGCGCTTGGAGTAAGAATCCCTGTCATCATTTTGATTGCTGTAGATTTACCAGCTCCATTCGGTCCGATAAAACCAAGTATTTGTCCTTCTTCCACTGAAAAGTTGATACCATCTACCGCTTTTACTTCTTTTATATTAGGAGAGAAAAGAGATTTTAAACTCCCTCTCAAACCTTTTTCCTTTTCCTCTTTTTTAAATGTCTTTGATAAATTCTCTACTACTATCATTTGGTTCATCCTTTTCTATTAAGTCTATATTAGATACTGCAATTGTTAATTTATTCGGACTTCCCCATGTTTTACACGCAATTCCCATCTGATATATTCGGCTTTCCAAATCTACTTCTCTTATTCGTATTTCCTTACTAACATCATTGAAATCTGTATAAATCAACTGTAACTTCCTGTTTCTATACCTTACTTCAATTTGAAATTCAGTATCAAAAACCGACTCTTCATACATATTTCCTTTTATTCCCGTGTATTCAAAGCAAACACATGCATTTCAAGTAATCATATGGGTCTTCATTATAATTAATTTTTATAAAATCAATAAATGCTAAACTTGTCTCTCTCCATTCACCTTCAATTATCAATTATTTTCTCCTATCTAATAAAATTTCTAATGTTTAAATTTTATCTTATACTAAAATGATTAAATAGCAATGATAGATACATGAATGACACGAATTCGTACACGTTTGACACTTAATCAATAATTTTTGCAAGAATCAACGAAATCGATACCGAAATATTAGCAGCCATAACACAAAGCACTATTTCATTTTTCAGTACTTCAAAAATTGCTGCTATAACAATTACAATTAAAATGATAGTCTGAAATCCCCATGTATTTAATTGTTGCTTATGCTTTTCTTCTCCTGTTAATGGTTTATTTTCTTCCTCAACCGGAGCCAATCTCAGTACAGTTAACACTTCCACCATATATAGCACTATCAAACACCATATATTTTTTTTGCCAATGCAGACATCACAAATACAATAAAGGTAATCTGCGTATACAAGATACATTTAAGATGACTACGTGCATGATATCCTCCAGCTGTCAACCTCAACGGAGTATACACTGCTATGTACGGAATAAATGCTATAGGATATCCTATAACGTAATATGATAATATAACCATAAAAGCAACATTTATTAATGTTGACAAAATCAATTCCATACCATAGCAGTATGATTCCTTATCATCAGTCTTGATTATTGCATTTTTAATCCAAAACTCAACAATTAGTGTACTTGCTTTCTTAATCATTTCTTTTTTTCAATGAGTCTGGGATATCTGGCTGATGTGAAAAAAAGAAACATGTTGCATTCACAGAGACAACAGCAAGTACCATTGTAAATGTTGCAACGATTTTTGAGAATTTTACTATACCTTTTTTAACCATAATTCTTTGCTCCTTTGTTTTTATTCTCTTTACACTCTCAATTCTACTCAACATCACTGTATATACAATAGCTCATGCACTAACGACATAAATATACACACCTTTTGCATATATAGCAGTATTACTATTATAAAATGATAGTAATACTATATTCAAAATATTAATTTTTTTACCTACAATATCTATAGTTTAAATATGAAGGCAGGTAAATCATGCAGGATACAGAATTAATAAAGCATATAGGAAAAATCATACGTTTCTACCGTTTGAAAAATAATCTAACACAAGAACAATTAAGTGAATATGCAGACTGCTCCTGCGGATTTATTGGTCAAATTGAACGTGGTGAAAGCAAAATTTCACTTTCTGTTTATCAAAAATAATCAATACTCTCAAAATAGACGCAAATGAATTGTTTTGGGGCACCAATACACATACTTCTGAAAGTCAGCAATTGGATAATCAGATAGCTCTTTATGCCAAACAATTATCAATTGACAAAAAACATATTGTTCTCAATCTGATGGATGATTTGAAAAACCTAAATTAATCTTGTAAATTCAAAATTTATAATTTATAATCTTCATAGCTTAATTGTTTTGATAAGAGGATTATTTTTATGAATATTGCTATTTGTGATGATGAACAACAAGATATTGATATACTTTACAATTACTGCAAATCATGCAAATTACCATACAATATTTCTACTTTCCTGTCTGCCTCTGCCCTGCTTGAGGCTTTTAAATCCCAATTTTATGATTTAATTTTTCTTGATATAGAAATGGATAAGCCAAATGGTTTTGAAATTGGCTCTATTTTAGCAGGATATTCTCCTCGTCCCGTAATAGTTTTTACGACAAACGCACTGCAGTATGCAGTCCGAGGATATGGAATTGCTTTTCGATTTCTATGCAAACCGATAACGATTACAATGTTTCAAAGTGTTGTCAGGGAGGCTCTTGACGAGATTCTTCCGCAAAAGGTAGCGGTAACGTGTGGTTCAACTCAGAAAATGATTTCTATAAACGATGTCATATATTTTGAGAGCCTGAACCGGCACATTATTTTTCATTTTGCAAATACATCCACATTGGAGATAAAGGATTCAATGGAAAATATGATTTCAGTTTTTTCATATCCTTCATTTGTACAGATTCACAGAAGCTATTGCATCAATTTGAATTATGTGGACAGCTTTACACCACTTGCTGTCACTATGACTGACGGCTGCAAAATTCCACTTTCGCGGAAAAAAAAGACCATTTTCCAAGAGCGTTTTAACAATTTGATACGAGGTACCATCAAATGAATTTTCCAATTGAAGTATATACCATTATTATAGAATGTCTGCTTGTTTTCTACTTCTTTCATAAAGAGGTTAGACCTGTATACCCTTCCCGCGTATATATTATCCTATTTTGCATATCACTCTTTGCGGTCATAATGCTATCAACCCTATATACACCTATGTTTATACGGCTTGTCATTATCAGCTTATTTTTGTTTTTATGCTATGGTTTCTGCTTCAAATGCAAAATATTCCAAATCACCTATACTATTATATTGTTTTTTGTCACGTCGATGTTTTCCGATGTTATTGGTGCGTTTGTACTTTCCAGACTTGGAATTTCAATGAATGAACTTTTAGGAATAAGTGAAGGACGGCTAATCTACAATACCACAAGCAAGATTATTCATCTATTTTTGCTGGTCATAATTATTTTATTTACCAATACCCGATTTGATTCAAAGGCTCTACTGCATGCCATCCCACTCATGCTCTGCAATCTGTCAAGCATATTTATTCTGTTTGCCCAGTACACTACCTTTATTGACAATGGTAAATACTCCACCTTTGTGATGACCACCATATGTATGCTTTTTATCAATATAGTGGTTTGTGGATATACGGAAATAGTAAAGAAATCTTATGAATTACAGAAAAATCAGCTCTGTATGCAGGAGCAGCTTGCCAAACAGGAGCTTTACTATCAGGATATCATTGCTCGTCAGGACGAATCCCGCGCACTTTGGCATGATATAAAAAAATACATGCTGGCAATGGAAAATCTGGTTTCTACGAAAACACGACCTGAAGCCGAAAGCCAGCTCTCTGCCTTAAAGAAAAAGTTTTCAAGCCTTGACCAAATGATTGATACCGGTAATTCCATTGTTGACGGTATCCTAAACTATGGCTCTAATAAAGCAGACAGTCTGGGAATCCCCATAAACTTTAATCTATGGCTGGATACTGACCTCAACATTTCGCCTGTTGACCTGTACATAATTATCGGAAACACTATGGATAACGCAATAGAAGCCTGCGATGCTTTTCCAGCCGGTCAAAAACCATCCATCTCATGTACGCTGCGCCAGAAAAATCATGTGCTGCTTTATGAAATATCCAATCCTATTCCACAGATTTCAGTAAAAAAAGCCGGAGATATCCACGGATATGGGCTTGAAAATGTCAAAGAATGTGTAAATAGAAATAGTGGTTTTATCTCTGTTAATACCGAAAATGATATATTTTGTGTCTCTATAACACTAAACGTTTAATATCTCTTAAATCCGCGATATCACAAGCCTTCCATCCTGCACATCAACCCTAACCTTATTAGACTCTATCCCCGCTGCCTCAAGCATCTCATCAGTGAGTTTTATCCTGTGCGCCTTGTCCAATACCGTATATTCCATTGCAGGGTGTTTCTTCAATTTCTCCGTACTTACCTTTCCGTCAGATATAAGCACTGTGCGGTCTACACGGCCTGCAAGTGCCATATCGTGTGTCACTATGATGATGGTTATACCAAGCTCTTTGTTCAGCTTATGAAACAGCTCATAGATTGTATCAGCAGTCCTTGTATCCACAGCTCCTGTCGGTTCATCCGCAAGCAGTATGTCCGGCTTATTTGCCAGTGCCACCGCTATCGCTGCGCGCTGCTGCTCTCCTCCCGATAGCTGAGCTGGAAGCTTATCCTTATGCTCCTGTAATCCCACTGCATTTAACAGTTTAAGGGCATAGCTTTTATTATTATCCTTGCGTTTTTTTATAATTTCTCCGTGTTTTAAATTATCGGTATTACCTGCATTTTCAAACATCATCACTGCCTCGACATTCTGCAGCACAGTCAGGTATGGGAACAGATTTTTGGCACTTTTCTGCCACACAAAACCTACTTTGTCCCTGCGGTATCTTACCATTTCGTCCTCTGAATATGTGGAAATGTCTTTTCCGTCAATAGTGAGTATTCCTGCCGTTGGAGTTTCCAGTCCACCTATCATATTTAGGAGGGTGGATTTTCCGCTGCCAGATTTTCCTATTACCGCAAGCATCTCCCCTGTTTCCACCGTCAGGTCAAGCCCCTCCAGTGCCATGACTTTTTTATCGTCGGTCTCATATATTTTTACCAATCCATCGCAGTTTATCATCTGGTTTTCTCCCTTTTAATTTAAATTACTATGCCGTCACTAAGCTCAAACACTTCATCCCCCAGCTCCATCAGGTTCGGATCATGCGTGGTCATAACTATTGTGATGTCCTCATCGTCTATCAACTCACGGAACAATCGCATGACTTCAAATCCAGCAGCGGTATCGAGTGCTCCTGTCGGCTCATCTGCAAAGACCACCTTCGGGTGATGTGCCACAGCGCGCGCGATCGCAACTCTCTGCTGCTCACCTCCCGATAACTGATCCGGCATATGATCCATGCGCTTTGAGAGTCCGACACGGTCGAACAGCTCTGATACTCTGTCCTGCGTATTCTCATTTATCACATCGTTTTTTGCATCTCCAATGTCATTATCCATATCAGTCAAATTCTTCCGTATCTGACGTTTATTTTTCGCAAGTCTAAGGGCAAATTCCACATTCTCATATGCCGTCATCGTGGGAATTAGTGCTATAGACTGGAATACAAATCCCATCTCATACCGCCTTAGCATTTCCCGGTCTTTCTCGGTCATCTGCTCGAGATTTTTATCCAGAAACTGCACACTTCCCTCTGTCGGCATATCAAGCGCACTAAGGATATTAAGAAGTGTGGTCTTTCCGGAGCCGGAACGCCCTTTTAAGATGGCAAGTGTTCCTTTTTTTATCTCCATGGATACTCCGTCAAGTGCGTGGACTGTTGTACCATCTCCCGCCTTGAAATATCTTTTTATATTTTGAGCAACTATCGCATTTTCCATATGTCACGACCTCATTTACCATGCTATAAAAACCTTCTACCGACTACCACAAAATCATTTTTATCTGCTAACTATCTTCTCCAAGCCTCAGTGCCTGTGCTATCTTCATACTCTTAAGCAGTCTGCTGATAACCACATAGCATACGGCTACAGCCACGAAAAGTACTCCTGTAAGCTCCAGCATATCAGATGGATAAATATATACATTTACTCCGATATTGTGTTTCTGCGGCAGATATATGATCGATATGAGCCTTACAAACATCGCTGTTGCAGTTATACCTATGCCTGCTCCCGCAAGAAGCGGCAGAAATGATAAAAATATCTGCTCGTTTAAAAGCATTGCTTTTACCTCTCTCATTCTCATTCCCATTGCGCGGTATATACCAAACTGCAGCTCCCTCTGTTTTAGTGTCATAACCCAATACAGCAAAAATCCTACTGAGCACACTATCAGTGAAAGTATAAAACTTAATGTAAACATACCGTTTGTGATCTGCACTGTGGCTGAGTTTTTATTCTCGTCTATAAGCTGCTGCGCGGATGTTATATTCCTGTATATTTCACTCTGTACTTTTTCACTTTGAGTGTCTGTTAAATTGTCTGCTGTACTGTCTGAATTTTCACTGTTCTCACCGCCCAGATATCCCACAATATCATCCACCGTTTTTCCTTTTGACAGGTTCATCCACACACTGTACGGTGTCATGCCGAACTTTTCCACAACCGTAGCATAATTTGCAACGATCAGGTATTTCTCCTGCTCGGTCACATTTTTGTCTGCATCTGTCTCATAGGTGTAACGCTCGTAGCCCGGAAAACCTTTTACTATGGCACATACCTTTACATTCTCGGATGCGTAGATCTGATCTTCATCGACAGCCTCCGGTACATACCTTGAGTAATTTAAGCTGTCACCAACTTTAAGTCCCAGAGCTTTTGCCAGATTTGAGGAAATGATGACTCCGTCCGGCTCTTTTGCCAGCTCATTCAGGTAATTGAACCAGTGCGCGTCATTAATATCATCATTTTGGTCACTCTGCAATTTCGCAGTCTCACCGAATTCTTTTGTGTTTATCGCCATAAGATATGCATCCGAAACCGAACCACTGCCTGCGGAAATGTCTACCCGCTCGTCCTCAAGCACACGCGTGACACCGTCACAGATGCCCTCATTTTTGAGCGACTCGTATTTACCGAAATCAGGCTCGTCATACATCCAGTTTACAGAGCCATCTTTATTGTACTGTATCCTGAGTCTGAAATCTTCGTTGTATATCGCATCACAACCCACATTGTAGACGATCCGTTTTTCCATATTGCTGTTCATGGTGCGCGCCATATTCGCGTCAAAAATACCGCCAGCCACTGTCATGATAAGAAATACTGCCAGAAATCCCTGATTGTATCTGGTTCGTTTTAGCTGTAAAAATGATGCATACATTGCCGGAGAAAAATGCTTTTTAAAGAGCCTGTCAACAAGCAGAATAACAAGTCCGGTAAGTCTTACGCACAAAAGTGCCGCTGCAAATATAAAAAGCGAATTGTCCAGTATCATGACAGGATCTATGCTCCTGTTCTCAAGAACAGATATCGCAAGCGTACTCTTCTGCTTGTTGTAATTGTAAAGCAGATATGCTGACAGAGCCAAAAGTATAACGTCTATAAAGCATTTCTCCCAAAGAGGCTTTTTCTTTGATATTCGTTCCCTGCTGCTGCGCTCTGATATGGCATCCTTTGATTTTTTCCACACCGGAACTGTGATAAACAGCACCATGATAACTGCCGCTGCCACCGCATAGACAAGCATCTGCCATACAAATTTGTAAGTGCCTATATCCTTTGCCGTAAATCTTAAAAATCCGTCTGTAGATGCGGCAGCCCGGCACATTATATATCCGAGTACTATTCCGAGTACACAGCCCGCAAACGCTATTATTCCCGACTGCTGCAAGTACAAAATAAATACCTGTAATTTTGTCGCACCGCGGCTTCTTAAAACAAGTATGTCATTTTCCTCGAGCGAAAGTATCTGTGCAGATATCATTCTTATAAATAAAATCAAAAGCACAAGACACGGCAGCTCCAACGCCCAAAGCATCAGCTTTATCGTCTTCTGCTGTGTAAAAAAGCGCTCCAGCGTATCACGGATGTTGTCATTGTAGAGCTTGTCAGCATCCTTAAACTGCTCCATATACCCGTCATAAAGTGAGGCATTTTCCGTGTTGATCTGCCTGTAATCCAGCATGAGAAAATCACTGTAGCTGATATTGTCCTCGCTGTAATACTGCATCATTTCGTCAAAAACATCCTGCGAAACAAATATCACATCGCCCATATCCGAAAGCGTCTTGGCCCAATATGGATCGTTTATATCTTTTTCACGGCAGATTTGTGATATGACGAAAGAAATTTCCTTTTTCCCACTGCCATCAGGTACATGTAAATAGATTTTTTCACCTGCTACAAGTCCGTAGTGATCCATTGTCTTTTCGCTTATGCTGCATTCGAATGTGACTGTGTCAGCCTTAGACTTTACAACCTCAGCGTACTCCGAAAGTCTAGGCAGATATCCTATGGTAAAATAATTGTTAAGTCCTCCAAACTCTGTATCTGCGCGTCCTCCTGAGAGTGTGATAAGCTGCTGTGCGGAAACCTTATCTATATCCACATATTCAGTCCACTTCTTTTCGTATCCTGACAGCTTATCAAGTACTGACTGCGAATCAGGATAATCTGCCACCGCGTATGTTCCCTCGCGGCTCATCTGTGCAGGAAACTCATTCTGCTGTGTGGCATGATCCGTAAAAAGTCTGTCGAGTATCTGATTTCCCGCACCCTTTTCAAACATAGGGTGGCACACAAAAAGTGCTATAAACAAAGCCACTCCCATAAGCAGACACAGATTTAACCATTTTCTGTTTTTTAATTTATTAATTACGAAGCCAAACATATTTCATCGCCCTCATCAATACCGTAAAGCACAAGTGTATTGCTGCCTGATGTATAATCGCTCAATATTACCGGCTGCTTTACCACGCTGTCCCCATCAATTTTCCACACATAGTAGGATATATCATCTTTGTCCATCGGATTGACCTGCTTGTGTATGATCGAAGTCGGCACCACTACCACCTTTTTGAAAGAAACATAAGAAAACTTTACAGCAGATGCCCTGGTCAGATCATCCGGTATTCCATTGTCAAGTTTTATATAAAATGCTGCATTTCCATATCCCGAATCTGTGTTTCCGGTAATATGCACACCTTTATCATCCTGATTTATATATCCCTTTTGAGCTTCCCTGCCGTAACCGGCAAAGCCGATACAGCTTCCGTAGATCGTTGTACCGTCCAGCTCAAGTGATACGCGCTCTCCCACATCTGCTATATTGTCCTTATATACTTTATAGCTATTGCTTTCCTTTACCTGAACCAGCAGTACATCCGTGGAATTTCCGGTTATCTGCAGGATATCTGCTCCTTCCTCCACATTATCTCCTGCCTTGACACTCACCTTTGAAACTTTTCCGTCTTTTTTGGCATATACTGAAATATTTCCTTTGCCGTCATTTCCTGCGCTTATGCTGTCATATTCTGACTGTAGCCGTGAAAGCTGATAGGTGTGGTCTGCACCGGCAAGTTTTTTCTGCAGATCAAGTAGCTGTAAGTTCAATTTCAACTGCTGCTCATCATATGCTGTATCCGGCTTTTCATCCTGCCGGTTATTTTCTTCTGCGCTGCTACCACCTTCAGATAAATCTTTTATCTGCTTATTGTAGTCAGCAATCTTCTGCGCATAGGATTCATTCTCCGAGTCTATCGCATTTTTTGCCTCTGTTATGGCAGCTTTGCCCTCTCCGGTATCCACCACGTAAAGCAGCATGCCCTTTTCTACCGTATCATCCTGCTTCACATTGACCGATACGATCTGCCCTTCATAATCACAGGTTTCGGTTATCGTCCCTGCGTCAGATCTGCTGTACTGCACACCGTAGTTTGCTATATCAAAGTCAGACCTTGTTACCGTATATTTGCTGTACTTTGTCGGAACCTGATCTGTAGAATTATAGTAGACCAGTTCCCCCTCTTTTAAGCCCTCTGTGACCTGTGTATAGTTTTCATCAGACTCACCTGTTGTTATGATGCGTTTCTCGCGGCCGCCCTCATCATTTTTCACATAGACATATCTAGTATCGCCATCCTTATAGATGGAATCTTTTCCCACGACAAGTGCCTGATTTGCTTTTGTCTTTTCAAAATATACCGGATACATCTGTCCTGCCGTAAGAAACGGCTTTTCCCTGCTTTCCACGCACACATCCGGATAGCGGTTGTTTATCTTCGAAAGTACCATAACCTCTGATGTATATTGAGACTCGGTGACATCATATTTTTCGCCATCGACTATCACATATTTCTTGTCATAATCGCTGTATTTGTACTCATTTATGGCTGTAGCTTTTATATCAAGCACAAGGTCATCCGTATCTGAGACAATGACTATATTCTCGTATGCCGCAGCAGACCTTCCCTCTGTCAGCTTCTTAGTGTAAGTGACAAGACCGCTGTGGGCTGCCTTAAGCGTTCCATCATCAACGAGCTGCTGATATAAAGCTATCTGCTCATTGATCTTTTGCACGCGGTATTCGTGAAGCTGCTTATCGTACCGCTGATTTTCCTGCTCTGTAGCGATCTGTTTGTTGTAATCCTCGCCTGTACTTTCATTTTCCTCAGTCTGTTCTGTTGAAAATTCGCCCGTATCCTCTGCCTGTTCATCAATATTTGTGTCTGTATTGATTTCATACGCATCAGCCATAGCTCCATCAGCCGGGTCCATCTTATTATGCTCATTATTATCCTGCTGAGCCGCCTGATTTTCCCACATTTTGATCTGCGTATCCGAGATCTGAGCTGATATCTCATATGTCTCATTCTCATGCGCCAGCGCAGCCTTACATTCCTGCAACTGTTTTTTTGCCTCATCCACATCACAGACTGCAAGCACATCCCCCGCATTTACTGTATCTCCCGGCTCCACATATATCTGTGAAATGTTTACATTGGCACTATAGTAATTGCAGTAATCCCTAGGAACTGCGGTAGCCATCAACACCTGTATGGAGCCGATCGTACCGTATTCCACAGGTCTGTAGGCTTCATTTAAAGCTACAGGTTCCTCAAGCTCCGGTATGCTGCTTTCTGTCATTTTTCCACAGCCGCCTGCCAAAAACGACACACATATCCCCAATACTGCCAGCTTTTTTATTGATAAAATGTTTCTGATCTTCACTGCAAAACCACCTCATCCCCGCTTTTAAGTCCTTCTGTGATGATCCGGTAATCTCCCACCTGATCTCCGGCATTTATCCATACTGCCTGTCTGTATCCATTCTCATCCAATGTGTATACAAAATATCTGCCATCCTTCTCATGCACTGCGTCCTTTTGCACATACACAGCATTTTCTATAGCAGGGCGCGTCACTTCCATGGAAAATATCTGTGCATCCGATACTGCCGACATGTCCGATACCGGTTCAAAAACAAGCTTTTTATCGTCCACCTCTTTTACCTTAAGTTCAAACTCTATATCAGATGCTGTTGCCGTGTATACATCACCTACATTAAAGTCATAGCCTTCCGGTCTGTCAGCCTCGTAATTGCCGTTTCCGCTGATTTCTGTTATAAGATTGCTGCCCGGTTCAAAAACTCCCGCCAAAAGCGAATTGTTCATTGCTGTGATCGTGCCATCCTCGGATGCCGTGATCTGATATCTCGACAGTTTTTCCTTAGCCTCATCAAGATAAAGCTGGGCAACCTCTGTATCCTTCTCAAGCTGGGCAATATCGCTTGAATAATCCTGAGTATCATCGATTTTCATAATAGCCTTATAGTGCTCTGCTAAAAGCTTATTCTGACTGATCTGCCCGCTGTAATCCTCAATCTTTTTCTGTATCTCCCCCGATTTAAAAGCTACCAGTATATCGCCCTTTTTCACATGATCACCCACTGCCACATTCACCTTTTCAAGCGTAAGCTCCGTGTTTGTCGCACCATAGGAAAACTTGGTATAGCCCTGCGCTCTCAGACTGATGGTAGTCTGCGGTGTGAGTGAACCGCTCTGTACCGTAACCGTCTGGTATGATATTTTCTCGTAGGAAGCCCTGTCCGTCTGTGCAAGCTCCTGTTGTGCGGCCCCACATCCTGAAAATAAAATAGATGTAATTGCAACGGCAAGTGTCAAACGCCCTATATATTTTTTCTTTTTATTAATCATATATTTTCCACATCTTTTCCAAATAAATATGAACCTGATCTATTATCTAAAAATGTAACTCCATGTATAAACTGTATAACAGCCAATAACAGTATCTTATATTAGATCATCAATCCTTATTATCGTGCCGTCTATCGCATTCACATACACCGGATATCTGTCGTAGCCCTTATCCTGTTTTGACAGACACCATGCCGGAACATAAGTATATTTATCCTTGTCAGATGCATCCCTCAAACGGATATATCCGAGCTTTAGATTGTTGTAAGTGTGATTTTGTGTAAAATCATACTGATCTGAATTCTTTGTCATGTCATCCTTGATGATCTCCTTTATAGTGTCCATTGACAAAAGTTCTACGTTCTTTGACTCATTAACAATATCAACAGGGTAAGAAATACTAAATTCCGTTACTCCCTGATCCGTCACAATAAAGGAACTGCTGCCATATGGCATAAAATCATCATAGTTATCGAGTGTCTCCCATATATCCATATTCCGGGTGAAATCGAGTGACTTGCAAAACGCTATGCCATCCACACCCTCGCCATAATCTATGATATATCCCCAGGCTGTATCCTTTATGACACTCTCTTTATCATCAGTTTTTACGGTATCATCGCCATCCTCTATCACTCCTGCGCTCCACTCGTAGTCTGAGGTTCCTATATATACCTGTGAAGCTCTGCCTAATTTCTTTTGAAATTCTTCTGCCTTCTTTACAGCTTCGTCTTTGGTCAATACACACTCGTTGTCATATGAAGATGTAGTATCTCCACCTGTAGAACCTCCATTAAGGCCCCCTACACCTTTCTCCTCTGCAAATGATGGTGGTCCGTAATAGCCATACTCACTATCATCGTATGATGTGCCCTCACTTCCTGCCTTAAGAGGCTGTGCTGAAATATATTCAAGAGAGCCGTCCTCAGCAATTCCAAATCTAAGCTCACAGAAAACATTACCAATATATCCCAGATACTCATTACAATCCGTATAATCTGTGGCTTTTTCACGCGTATCCAGTGCAGACGGTTCTGCCTTTTCATACTGTTTTAGCAGATCATTTTCTGTTTTCATCACCCTGCTTATGCCATCTTCTGTAATATCACCCGCATCAATTTCCTGCTGATACCCGGCAATCTCATTTTTGACAACTTCCATGCTGTGATATATCTCTTCTTTCGTATAATGAGGTATGTCGTGATAATATATGGTACTATCGCCAAAATAAGCCTCTATCACACTCTTTTTGAAATCGGCATCTACCTTTATATTCTGCACCTCAACAACCGACATGCTTTTGCAGTCCGGCAGGGTAATGTCTGCTGAAATATCCACATCCACACTTTTGTCCGATGTCTCAACAGAAAAGCTGTCATTCCATTTCGTACTGTCGTCAAACGCGCTTATATCGCTTCCTGCTTTTGTGTTTATATTTTCAGTTTCCATATTGTAATCTACTTTTTTTCCTGAACAGCCGGTTAATGCTATTGCAAGAACTGCCGCCGGTATAATAATATTTTTCCTCTTCATAGCCTCTCCTTTACAGTGAATTTTCCAAATTTATGATCGTTCCATCTATAGCGTTTACAAAGATAGCATTTCGCTCACTGGAGTAGTCTACCATACGTGACAGTGCCCACGCCGGAACATAGCTGTATTTTCCCGGTTCACTGTCACTTCTTATCTTCAAATAACTAAGCTGCAGCTTATTAAATGACGATGCAGTATCATATTTATCAGGATTTTCCGTAATCTCCGCCTTGATGATCTGCTCTATATTTTTCAGAGAAATAAGCTCCACATCCTTATAGATCTGTGTTACATTTACCGGATATTCCAACTGCACATCGATTATTCCATCATCCGTGACTGTAAGAAGTGTACTGTCAGGCAGTGTAACATCATCTGTATCACTATCATTTGTTTCATACACCGACAAATAGGTATCCCTATCCAATCCATCCTTAAATGTGATGCCGTCTATGCCGGTCGCGTATGAATAAATATATCCCCACGCTACTGTCTGATAATCATTTTCCTTTTCGCTCTCGAAATTAAAACCTACCCAGCTGCACTCACATTCACCTCGTTCCACCTGATCCTGCATTCCCAATTTACTAAGGAAATTCCCGGCTTCTTTTTTGGCTGATGCGGCAGATTTACTGCCCTCATTTGAGGTCTCGTCCACCTTATCCTTTAGATCCTCATCCTGAAAATTCCGCGTTATGGTATCATAGTCCTCATTCCTTAAAGATGGTGGACCGTAATCTGTCCCGGACTGAGACAATGCATAAGCATGTACCTTGTGAGCCTCAAACTCCACCTCACAGAACACATCCCCCTTGTAGCCTGCAAATACTTCACAGCTTTCGAGATCCTTTGCCACGGTATAAGTAGTCTTTGCCGTTTCAAGCTTATCCCTGTATTCAGCCAGTCGCTGTTCCAACCACTCCCTGTAAGTATCATCCTGTTCTTTCTGCCAGTCCTCTATGACCTTATTCAGTTCGTCAACAGTATAATGATCCAGATCGTGATAATAGTACTCGTTCCCACCAAAATATAAATCCAGAAAACGCTTTTTGTAATCAGCATCTATCTTTACATTTTCCACCTCAACAACCGACATGTTATCGAAGTCCGGAACTACAATATTTGCATTTACATATACTGTTTTCTCGCCATTACCGGTCTGTATTGTAAAGTTTTCATTCCAGCCGGAGTCTGCCTTGATATCAGCTAAGGCAGACATATTTTTTGTCTCTTTACTTTCGCTCTCATTCCCATAATCCACCTTTTTGCCTGAGCAGCCTGTGAGTGAGATGATCACTATCGCTTCAATGATCGTCATAGCCGCTGCGAGCATTCTTGTGTGTTTTCTCATATGCCAATCCTCCCTGATATGTCACATTTTTTCTACAACATAATTATTTCTGTGAAGGTACGGTCTGATGTAAACATTCTGTATCTTAACTCAGATCGTCCGAATGTATCACACTTCCGTCAATCGCGTTGATAAATACAGGGCATGCATTTGCAGTGCCTTTCTGCAGCAATTCCAGACTCCATACCGGAATATAACTGTATTTTTGCATATCAGTCCGGTTGTTTACCCTTATGTATGCAAGTTTTAGAGTGTAATATTTTACATTTGTATCCAGTACATATTCATCAGCATTATTTTTAAGCTCATCCCGGGCAATATCAAATATATTTTCTAAAGGAAGCATTTCTACATTTTCCTGTTTTCTTACTATACTTACCGGGCTGTCTATATAAAAAGTACCTATACCATATTTATCAACATAAAAATTGTAGAATTCATTATCAAAAGTATCCTCTATACTATCACCATATTTCATATTGTATCCGCTGTAATCCATCGGGTTTAAAGCATCATCAAATAATATTTTGCCAACTCCGATATTGTAGTAAAATCTATAACCACTTACACACTCATGTATATCATCTTCCTTATACACATGATCGGCCCTTTCGTTATATCCACTCCATTTCAACTGCGAGCTCTCAGTCTGTGGGATGGATGAAAAACCTGTCTCTTTCAAAAAGCTGTCTATCATATTCCCCGCTTCTTCTATTGTGATACCCGATTCATTTTCCTCCTGCGCGATTTCCTCTCCCGATGTATCCTGTGAATCCGTGATATCATTTACCGTATCATATTCCATAAGTGAATCCGGTCCAAAGTATTGCTGCACATATCCATCGTTAAATATATTGCTCCACTCGTATTCATTACTTCCTGTCTTTTTGGTATATCCCTCAATCGGGCCTGCGCCAATTCCCGACAGCCATTTATTTTCATCACCATCTGCAACAAAATTCACGTTATACCAGGTGTTTCCTTTTTTCCCTACAAACTCATCACATGAATCATACTCTGTAGCTATAGTCCATTCATCCCCGGCATTTTCCAGATAATGCGTATATTCCTTCAAAAGCTCAGCTCTGTTTTCTGTGCCAGATGTATCAGTTGGTGTTGTTGAGGAATTTATGGAATCAATGAGATTTTGAAGCTGTGTTTTTGTCCAATGTTCTTTATCATAGTAATAAATCTGTGACTCTCCAAAGTATGCCTTCAATACCTTTTCCTTGAGCTTTGCAGAATAAGGTATCTTTTCCACTTCAACTACTGACATTGTCTTACAATCAGGCAGTTCCACTTTTGCACTTATATCTATATTTACATTTCCAATTTCTGTCTGCACGGAAAACTCATCGCTATAGGTCTCATCTGTACTAAAATCCTTTACATTGCATACAGCACTTTTTGTCAGTTTTTCTGTATCAGTGCCATAATCTACCTTTTTATCTGCACAGCCTGTGAGTGATGTGAGAACAAGTGCCTCGATGAGTGTCATAATTGCTGCAAATAATCTCATATTTCGTGAAGATATGTTCCCCCTTTTATCCATATGCGGCTCTCCTCCCTTTTTGTTCTTTCCCGGTGACTATTCAAAATTGTTATCTTCCATGTTGTTATAATGAGTATATATGTCAGTTGTAAACTTTTTGTATCATACATTGCATTTTTTTAATAAAAAGTTTTTGTCTGCTCCATAAAAATTCCACCGCCTTCTTGACGTGCAAACATATGTATGTAAGTGCTTGAATAAGTTTATGAAAATATCGAAATAGGTTGAATTTATCCTAGAAAAAATGATATAATATTTGTATGAGTTAATGGAGGTGTTCATATGACAGTAGATACAAACACAATGGTTTCAATTACAGAAGCAAATCAAAACTTTTCAAAAGTTGCAAGATTAGTAGATGAGCTTGGTTCGGTAGTTATACTTAAGAATAATGCACCAAGATATTTGGTAATAGATTTTAGTAAAGCAGATGACAGTGCCATTGCTAGGAATGAAGATGTGCTTGAAATTTCGAAGAGATTACTTGAACAGAATAAAGAAGCTTATGAGGTGCTTGCTAAATGAAAAGGGCGCACGCCTTGGCTATGGATTAATAAAGAATCATTGTATATTGGATGGAAACAAGAGAATAGGAACACATGCGATGCTTGTATTCTTTGCCTTAAATGGAATTGAATTACGATATACTCAAAAAGAATTGTATGAAATGGTTCTTTCAGTGGCTGATGGTAGCTCGGAATATGAAGATATGCTTAGATGGGTACTGGAGCATCAAGAGTAAGTTTCCAGATATGATGGTTACATCAATTAAAAGGAAACGGAAGAATAAAAAACGACTAAGAATTAAAAGATAAATCGGAATTTTAAGGAGCAAAGATATGAATACTATTGTACAGCTGTTTCCTCTTGAATGTAGCGATAGAGAACAGTTTATTTTGGATAATCAGGAAGCCTTTAATTATGGTGCGATGGAAGAATTCGGACTTAGAGATGACCACTTTGAGGAAGAGGGTCAAATCATATCACGAGATACGATTGAGCAGTCCATTGACGATGGTGAAGCTTACCGCATCGTACTCGATGGCAAAAAAGTAGGCGGTGTTGTGATTAAAGTCGAGGGTGAAAAAGGCGACCTAGATCTTCTTTT
>CAKRNE010000023.1 GCA_934365945.1 uncultured Agathobacter sp.
CAGTGCTGCTCCTATTACTACTAAGCCTATATGAATTGCTGTACTCTTTTTCATATTATAATATCCT
Source organism: uncultured Agathobacter sp. (assembly GCA_934365945.1). Taxonomy (GTDB): domain Bacteria; phylum Bacillota; class Clostridia; order Lachnospirales; family Lachnospiraceae; genus Roseburia. Next base: position 68 of record CAKRNE010000023.1, read on the forward strand.
TTCATTTTTTGCCAAATTTATATAGATATCTTTATTAAATTTTGAAGCTTTAACAGTGTTATCAGTATCTCTGTTTGCTATACATACTACCACCATAAGAAAAAACAAACAATATATATGTGCTATTTGGTATGATTTCGGTGCCATTTGACACAATCTACTGTTATGGTGAATTTATATCTAATAAATTTAATTATAATTTTATGTAATGGTATCTGGCACCAATATGGTCAAAATCATTGTTTGCATATTCACTATACTCTTTTATGCACCAAAAAAGCAATCACTATGGCATGAACGACACTTTTTAGGTATGAACGACATAGTGATTACTTTTTTATATAACTTTTTTCCTGCTCAAAACTCAATCCATACTGAAATACCGATGAATCCATTAAAGCTCCATTAATAGATTGATTCAAAATAGAAACTATGATCAGCACAATATATTGCACCATTTCTGCGAATATTATATACACTGGGATATTTAACTTGTCAATTAATATCCACTGTGCCAGATTTTCCAATCCATACGTAACCATTATGTTTCGCCTCCTTTGTAACAATCTTATTATTCACCAAGGGATTGTCTACAAGCAACAGATATGTTATTATCGGTTTGAAATTGTTATTAACGGTCATAATTATAAAAGAGGAACACTATGAGCCCTACAAAATATGCTATTGCCATTTGTGATGATGAAAAATACTGGCAGAATCAAATTCTTAATTGTTGTAAACTTTTGGAGAACGATATAAATTTTAATTTTGAATACCATATATTTTCATCTGGCGAAGATGTACTTAAATACCAGAACAATATTGATATTTTGTTACTAGACGAAGAATTGCCAGGCACTTCCGGACAGTCAGTTAAAGAACAGTTTGAAGCTTCAAACAAAAATACCATTATTATTTTTATTACCAGTCATAACGAAATAGTCTACGATTCTTTTGGTAAAAATGTATACGGATTTATCACAAAACCTATCAATCAAACGAATTTCAACAAGACTCTAAAGAAAACTATAAATAAAACAATAGCTGCAAAATATCTGACTCTTCCGGACTCAATTAATGATAATATCACTCTTTCATATCGTGATATTACCTATATGAAGGCAAATGGCAGCTATACCACAATTTATATGAGTGACTCAACCAATCATCTTATCAGAAAAGGACTGAATGATCTGGAAAAAATCATTACAAACGATACCCTTATAAGAGTACATAAATCATATATCGTAAACTCATATTACATAAAAAAGTTAAATTCTGATGAACTTATTCTTACTACCGATACTACTGTTCCACTTGCGCGAAGACGTAAGAAACAGGTTCAGACTAAGATCGCACAAAATATTTATGAAAAGGCAGAGAGCATATGGAACAATTGAACACCGTAATTTTCGATATCGTAATAGAATTTTTACTTATTTTTTTATTGTACTCAGATACAATAAAAACCTCATTATATAAATTTTATACATGTGCTGTTATTTTCTTTTTCTCGGTTGTATTACTATACGTTCTACCAAATATGGCTTCTCCACTTATTGATTTTTTTCTTGAAATGCTGTTAGTATTTATCTTATTAACAGACAAATGGTACAATAAAATCGTTTCATTTGTCCTTGTATATATTTTGGATTCATTACTCTATCAGGCTCTTGCTCTTATTTGCGATTTAATCTTAGGTTTTTCAATATTTGTTGGCATGAATACGGTTAAAGAAAAAAATATAATAAAAACCATAGTAATCCTGATACTGGCAATTGCTCTTTTTATAAAAATCAGGAAAAAATACCACTTTTCCTTATCTTTAAAAAATAAAATTTTTATATGCGGATATACAGGTACTATATGTATTATATTATCAATTTCACAGCTATACCAGAATCTGATTAATAGTTACTTTTTGTATTCATTTGCCTTACTGTGCATTGTATCATCAGGAATTATACTAGCTTACATTATCTCTTTATCCGAAAGAAATATAAATTATGAAAATCTACAGAAACAAACTCAGTATGTAAATATTTTAAAGCATTATTATAACGAAACCAAAGAGAAAAACTTAGAAATTCGCAAACTAAAACACGATATCAAAAATCAAGTTAATGTTTTATCCCAGTTACTGGAATCCGAAAACTATAAAGAAGCATTAAACTATATCGATTCTCTTAAAAAGTACACTTTAAATAAAACGCCTTCCATAATTGATACTGGAAATGTTCTTGTAAATGCTATTATTATGCAAAAGCAGGCAGAATATCCTGACATAAAAATCATATCTAAGGGGGCTATAAGAAACAATCTCACCGTTAACGACTATGATTTATGCAGTATATTGAACAATCTTCTGGATAACGCTCTTGAATACAGTGCCAAGAATAATTTTAGTACCGTCTGGTTAAACATATATCTGGAAGCTTCTGTTTTGCTTATAGACGTTGTTAATAATATATCTGCACCTATAGATATCAGTAAATTTTCTTCAACCACAAAAGCTGATAATATAAATCACGGATTTGGATTAGCAATTGTTAAAGAAACGGTTCATTATTACAATGGTTCACTTAAATATGAACTCTCTGAATCACACATAACTGCTAAAGTTCGGTTGTTTACTGTGGCATAAATCCACTCATTATGGGTTATACTACTGTTACATTACACTAAAACAGAAGAAATGATGACAAACATGGACATTTTATCAGACAATCCTATCAGGGAAAGCCTGATATGCTTCACATGAAAGCTTCACAGCTCATACTTGATGCTGCTGAGATTATCATGACTGAGGCAGAGGTATAGACCACAGCATAAAAGAGGAATAACTCCAACATACAACTAAAGGCGGCAAATTGCCAACAACTTGTTGACGATTTGCCGCCTCTTAAAGTGCCATGTATTGAAATATTTATCCAGATTTTTTTGTATTTTTTATAGATAAATCCCAAAAATAGTCCTGTCAAAAAATAGTCTAACCATTGACACAAAAATAGTAGTATATTTGTGTTTCCAAATGAAGAAAACATATGCATTGCTCAAAACAAAAATCCTGTCACCAATACTGCACACAGTTCTCCATATTTGCTGAAAAACCGAAACAATATACCTCTATAAATTATCTCTTCTGTAAAAGGAGCCATAATTACACTCATTATAACAGCCAAAATAGGATAATCCACAAAATACCCATTAACGTTTGACTGATTTACCGGAACCGATATATTTGAACACACTGTCATTTCAATAATTCCAGCGATGCAGCTTAACAAGAATGCAATTCCCACACCTGCCAAAACTCTTTTTATATTTACAGAAATTCTGTCAGCTTTGAATTTTTTAAATGAAGTGATCAAATATTGCTTCATTGCCACTCCAATCATGATAATCAAAGTCAACTGATAAATCATATTTATCAGCACCCCATAAAATATATTCTTTTCTTTTAAAATGTCTGTAATACCACTATTCTTAATAATTAAAAAACAAATATGAATTATTACGACTCCAACTATTAGCTTTTTATGATTCATATCAGTGGATATATAATTGTTTTCTTTTTTCATCTCTTTGTACTCCTCATTTTTGCCAAATTTATACAGACATCTTTTATAGTCTTTTATGATCTTTTACACACTTTTTAACCCAATCTATTAAAAGCATTGTTTTCATTTCCATGCACCATCCTGCTATACATACTACAACCATAAGAAAAAACAAACAATATATATGTGCTATTTGGCATGATTTCGGTGCCATTTGACACAAAATACTGTTATGGTTAATTTATATCTAATAAATTTCCATCACCAAACAAGCTTTTAAAATGCGGCATTCATTGATTAACCAAATACATCAAATTATGCATCAAATTGATGCTCATATGAGCTGCTATCCCAAAAACAACATTTCCTCTTTTTATATAAACCAGACAAAACGCAATTCCGGCTAATACATATTGTATTGATTGCAGACAAATCTCATTTAAACTTATTGCCCCTATAGATGGTATAAAATGCATTAATCCGAATAATACTGATGATATAATCACTTTGATTATCAGACTTTTATTGATGGAGCTGAATATAAACCATCTAAAAATCAATTCTTCTAATATCGGTCCTATAAATGCAGAAAGAATCATAATAGCCCAATAATGTTCTTTCATTGTCATTCTGAGCGTAATTTCATTTATGCTTTGCTCATTATTTCCGGATGACAAAACAAACTGCATAATACCACCTAATATTGTAAACAATACTATTACAGCAAATGATTTGATATATCCCGAAGCTATTGATTTGATATCATACTGTCTTATCTGTTTTATATCTCTTAAAATACCAGTTCCATAAAGGCTGAATAAAGTAACTATAGCTATAAGATTCCATAAATAGTTTGCTATCAGATATGCATCCGAATAGCTCGTTTCTTCAAAAACTGATTGTATAACAGGCAATATGATATATTTTTTCCCTATCAAGTACCAGGCCGGAAAGAATATCCAGCCAATATACCATTTATTGTTTTCTTTTTTCATTACCATTTCTGCTTTGATTGGCTTTTATTCTGCAATGTTTCTTTTTTGAAATACAGAAAGAGCTATCAATGAACATGTAAGAATAACTATTGCTGAAGCAGGCATTGTTTGCATTCCCATGCACCATCCTGCTATAATAAGTGCAATTTTATTATTCTGCCCTACTATTAATATACTCAAGAAAATAATTACAAATAATGGTACTAAAATCAAATCAAATATTTTCTTCATTTTTATATTTCCTCTTCATCTTTTTTATTAAATTTTGAATATATCAACATTCCTAATGACAACCCAAGTGCTACACCAATTGGTAACATTGCAATATTCTTTATAACAACACTCATGCAAGTTCCCAGTGCTGCTCCTATTACTACTAAGCCTATATGAATTGCTGTACTCTTTTTCATATTATAATATCCTTTCATTTTTTCCCAAATTTATATAGATATCTTTATTAAATTTTGAAGCTTTAACAGTGTTATCAGTATCTCTGTTTGCATATTCACTATACTCTTTTATGCCCCAAAAAAGCAATCACTATGGCATGAACGACACTTTTTAGGTATGAACGACATAGTGATTACTTTTTTATATAACTTTTTTCCTGCTCAAAACTCAATCCATACTGAAATACCGATGAATCCATTAAAGCTCCATTAATAGATTGATTCAAAATAGAAACTATGATCAGCACAATATATTGCACCATTTCTGCGAATATTATATACACTGGGATATTTAACTTGTCAATTAATCGGCTCAATCTGTTCATCCTGTTTTCCTCAGCTTAAAAGTAACCAGTTACTATTTTATATATTACTAATTCCTGTTTGTTTCCTTTAATATATATATTCCAAATAAAATTAGCCCTATTCCTAATCCCAGAAAAGAAACTCCATTTACTTTATTATACGAAAAATCTACTCCATACAGCATCAAAGCTTGACTTATTATTATCCCTATTGACGAAATAATTATCAATAAAATTGAACTTTTTTTTAGAAATTTCACCTTAGTTCTCCTCATATAATTCCTATTTTCTCTTTCTGCGCATTGTTGAGAATATATATAGCTAATGATTCTATTACGAAACCGCCATCAACCTGCATAAGTATAGTGTTATTCATTGTTTCTAATTTTTTCTTTTGTTTTCATAATCAGATTTCTCCTAAAATATTAAAGTTCCTTTAACATCTTGACAAATTTTGTAAAATTCAATGTAAGGATTGATGAAACTTTACCTGTAACATTTTCTCCATTGCATTGGTTCAGTTCTTTTCTATTTAGCTCTTTAAACATTTTCTCTCTCTCCTTTCATCAAGCAACATACTATTTCATCGACAACATATCAATAATTATGTGCTATTTGGTAGGATTTCCGTGTTATTTGGTAAAATAATATACAATTTTTTTTATTTTGGTAGTATAATATGATTTGAGGTTCAAAAGATATTCTGTTAAAGATACCTTATAACCATAAATTTGTACCTTGAAAACTTCACATAAATGAGGATTTTATCAGCTAAAATTGGTATTATATAAGTAGTAGCAATCAAGAAAACCACTTATGTCTCAGATCTTGTTGTTTAGCTTCACAAACAAAATGAAGATGACAAGCTGCGCCTGAAAACAAAAAAAGATGGTGGAATGAATTCTTCCATACTTTAAAATCGTTTATGTGAGATTTTCAATGTACAAACTGTTTGTTAAGAGGTGGTTTTGCCCCTCAAATCATAATATAGAAAATTACGGAGATTCTAATGCAAACCATTTACAAAATATATTTTGAATTACTTTTTGATATTCCTTTGGCACTTCTTCTTTTTCGTATTTCAGAAAACAGACAAGATAAGCCTGTATCCTGCTACACAAAATTAATGTATTGTCTAATTTTATTTTGTATATCTTATTTTCTTAATGCATCTCTTTTTTCAGTTATTTTATGTTTTATTACATTACCACTAATATATTCTTTATATGTTTTCCCTAAAAATTACCGGATTGCATTGATGAATTTTTTTGAATTTGTAATTTTTTATTTTATGATATATATTATTATTGTGATTGTTTATACGCTCATCTTTAATGATCAGGATATTACAATTATTTCACAACAATATAATACCTACAAATCCACTATAATAAATTTATTAACATATATAATCTATGCATTAACTTCAAATCTTGTACAAATAAATATTACTAAAAGTATATACATCTTATTTTTTAATGCGGTAGTAATTTCCATCAGTGTCATTCTTGGTTACACAACCCTTTCTTTAAATCTATGGGATTCGGGTTCAACTGTACTTCCTGTTATCTTTGCTACTATTTTTGTCTTAATTATTATTTGCATCTCTTTATATAATAAATTCTTATCTATTATTGAAGAAAACACTAATTATCGGTTCAAACTTGAACTTGATAAAATGGAACAGGAATATTCTGCCAAGCTCGACGATAAATTAAATCAGCTTCACTCTTTAAGACATGATATGAAAAACCATCTGATAGTAATTGATGGTTATGCTTCACAGCACAATGATAGGAAAATTCATGAATATATTCATAATATTTCTGAGGATCTTTCTCTGACAAATACTGTAGATTCAGGCTCTCATATCGTCTCAGCTCTTATAGCTGAAAAAGAGGACAAGGCAAAGTCACAAAATATCAGATGCGAAATTAATATAAGTACACCCGGTATTAATATTGACGATTTTTCAATTACGACCATAATAGGAAATCTGTTTGATAATGCGATAAAAGCAGCCGCTGAGTGTGAACATGGCTGGATCAGATTCTCCATCACCCAGACCGGCTCATATATGAATATAGTTATTGAAAATTCCTACTTTGGAAATATTATAGAAAACAATGGTGAATTTACATCTACCAAAAATGACAAGGTCTTACCTCATGGAATAGGCATAAAAAATGTCCGTAAAGTCGTTTCCAACCTTAACGGACAAATTGATTTTTCTTATGCCAGCGGATATTTTAGCGTAAAGGCAGAACTCCCTAATTATAGTTAAGTTCCTGCTCCTTTATAGTTTAATTTATCGTTTTTTTAAGTTATAATATTAAACATAGGGAGACACGGTATGAATAATTACATTAATATTTTTTTAGAATTTTTATATCTTCTTTGTAATGCATTCTTGCTATTCAGAATATGTGAAGAAAATATGCACAATAAAATCAGCATTCCGATGAAGTTATTTTATATTATAGTATTTGTAGTTTCTCCAGCCACAATACATGCTATCGGGATATTATCATATTTTGCTCCTATCCTATTCATGCTTATAATTTTTAGAAAAATAAACAAACTACTGTTAAAATGTTTATTCAATTATATAGCTATATTATTTCTATTTATACCAATTGCCACTATACAAACTTTACTATTAAATGATGCACATTTTGCACTGAGTTCTCAGGAATATTTAAATTATAAAACCACAACCATTTTTATAGTTGTTTATAATATTTACATACTTTATACCAACAATATAAAAAGAAAATCCAGTGCATATTTTTATTCATATGCATTTACAATTATTATATTGGGATTAAGTATGTTGCTTGGCTACATTACGCTTTCAATATGCATTGAAAATCCAAACTCTTATAATTTGATTGTTATTTTTTCAATTATATTTTTATTCCTTATCATGTGTATTTCACTATATGATAAATTTCTGGCAGTTATTGAAGAAAACACCAATTATCGGTTCAAACTGGAACTTGATAAAATGGAACAGGTATATTCTGCCCAGCTCGACGATAAATTAAATCAGCTCCATTCTTTAAGACATGATATGAAAAACCATCTGATAGTAATTGATGGTTATGCTTCACAGCACAATGATAGGAAAATTCATGAATATATTCATAATATTTCTGAGGATCTTTCTCTGACAAATACTGTAGATTCAGGCTCTCATATCGTCTCAGCTCTTATAGCTGAAAAAGAGGACAAGGCAAAGTCACAAAATATCAGATGCGAAATTAATATAAGTACACCCGGTATTAATATTGACGATTTTTCAATTACGACCATAATAGGAAATCTGTTTGATAATGCGATAAAAGCAGCCTCTGAGTGTGAACCTGGCTGGATCAGATTCTCCCTAACCCAGACCGGCTCATATATGAATATAGTTATTGAAAATTCCTACTCCGGAAATATTATAGAAAACAATGGTGAATTTATATCTACCAAAAATGACAAGGTCTTACCTCATGGAATAGGCATCAAAAATGTCCGTAAAGTCGTTTCCAACCTTAACGGACACATTGATTTTTCTTATGCCAGCGGATATTTTAGCGTAAAGGCAGAACTCCCTAATTATAGTTAAGTTCCTGCTCCTTATATGCTCTCCTTATCTTGTCCAGATGAAGTTCCTTTATCTGATCATGATATTTCCTGCTCAAAGGGACCTCCATGCCTCGTCCAAAGCATACCACATCCTTTTTTACTTCTTTAATGTAATTAAAATTGGCTATATACCCCTGATGAATATACATAAATACATCATTATCCAATCTTTCATATACATTTTTCAGAGGCTCATAACAGCTTATTTCCTCATCAATTTTATGGAATACACATTGGTTTCTGCGTTTTTCTATATATATTACATTTTGAAGGTCTATGAGAACATCTTCATATCCGGATTTAATTTTTAGATATCTTTTTTCCGCTTTTTGTGCATTTTTACGATAATCAATCTGAATTTTTGCTTTTTCGATAATGTGCTTTACCTGTGTATATTTTATCGGTTTCATGACATAATCAAGTGCATCAAGTCTGAATGCCTGTATCGCAAATGCATCATAACTCGTCACAAATGAGATACATACCCATGGGTCGATTTTTCTTAATGCATCAGCCATCTCAATACCTGTCATACCGGGCATTTCCACATCAAGAAACAATAAATCATATTCCTTACTCTTAGAAAGTATATTATTCATGAGTTCTTTTGCATTATCATAGAGATCGATGCTTACATTAATATCCATTTCATTTCCGTATTCACTCACGAATTTTTTTAGTTCATTCCGAAAAAATTCTTCATCATCGCATATTGCTGCTCTTATAGTTTCGTATTGCATATATTAAATTCCTTAAAATCCCCCTATAACCACCTTACAGTCCTTCTAAGCGTCTTACAGTTACAATGTCATATATTTATGTAATTGTCGCGGTCTACCTCTATCACGGTATAGTAATTCTTTCCAAGCTTTTTCCTGACATTTTCCTGTATTGCATTGCATATATCGTCATCTGAGGTGATATAGCCGAATGGAACTGCAATATCAAAAACCAAATTCGTATGTGTATCACCTCTGATAATACGGAAATCGTGCATATTTATGTGCGAATCAAGCCCTTTTATCACAGAGAGCACCTCGACCTTCAGTCCGGCTACCTCCTCATCCTCTATCGCTACCGGGTCCATGTGGATGGTCACAATACAGCCCAGCTCTCTTCGTATCCTGCGCTCCAGATTGTCGATTATATCGTGCAGCTCGACCATATCTCCGTCCTCCGGCACCTCTGCATGAAACGATACTATCCTGTGTCCCGGTCCATAATCATGCACCATAAGGTCATGCATACCGAGTATGTTTTTGTCAAAGTCCAGTACCATCTCCTTGAGTTTCTCGACAAACTCCGGCTCCGGCTTTGCTCCAAGCAGCGGGTCTATCGCCTCTCTGGCTGATGATATCCCTGAATAGAATATAAACAATGACACAAATACACCGCCTATTCCATCCAGATTGAGTCCTGAAAAGTGCGCTATGAGTGTGGCTGCAAGTACTACAGATGTAGCGATACAGTCTGACAGACTGTCCCTGCCTGTCGCTTCGAGTGTTGATGAATCAAGCTTTTTTGAAAAATAGAAATTGTATACCGCCATGACGCATTTTACGGCTATCGATGCCAGTAGTATCACTACAATAAGCCATGAAAACTCTATGTCCTGCGGCTTTATGATTTTGCCAAAGGAATCCCTGAACAACTCAAAGCCCATGATGAGTATGATTGCTGCAACTGCCAGTGTAGCCACATACTCCATCCTCGCATGTCCGTATGGATGCTCCTCGTCGGCTCTCTGTGCAGCCATCTTGAAGCCCGCTATCGTGATGATTGATGAGCCTGCATCTGACAGGTTGTTGAATGCATCCGCAGTGATTGAGATTGCACCGCTAAGCATTCCTGCAAAGAGCTTGCCGGCAAAGAGTATGAGGTTTAAAAATATGCCGACTATACCGCACAGCATACCATATTTATTTCGTTTTTCAATGTCTGTTTCTGTCTCTGGCATTTACTTTACCTCTATTTTTTATTTTACCGCTCCGAATCTGTCGAACGGGTAATATCTGAATATCGCTTTTGCAAGTATATCGTCCTTTGACACATATGTGTGCTCCCAGACTCTTGCGTCTGATGAGCCATTTCTGTTGTCACCGAGCAGCAGATATGAGTCCTGTGGCACCTTAAACTCGTAAGGTCCGGCATTTACTGTCCACGGATCCTCACCGCTCTGGTTTGACTTGAGATAATTCTCCTCAAGCGCCTCACCGTCTATATACACCTGGCCGTCCTCTATGGTGACTGTCTCTCCCGGCAGACCTATTACACGCTTGATGTATTTCTCAGAAGGCGAATCCGGTGCATTGAATATGACTATATCCCCTCGTTTTGGGTCTGAAAATGTATATGCGAGCCTGAAGCCAAATATGTCATCTCCAATCTGTATGGTGTTCTCCATCGAGCCTGACGGGATATTTGCATTTATAATGACATAGTTCTTTATGAGTATTGCCGCTACAATGGCAAATGCGATTGTTAACACCCAGCTTAAGATTTCCTTGACTGGTGATGTTTTTTCTTCCGGCTTTTTTGGCTCCATCTCATCGGTTGTTTTTGTGTTTTCTTCGTTGTTTAAGTCTAATATCTCCATTTTCATGTTCTCCTTATTCATGCTTCAATAAGTGTTTGATAATATATGTCATGGCGGTACAGCCTATGGTGCCATCCACCACTTTATAAAGTCCTTCCTTGTAAAATAAAGACTTGTAAGCCCGTAATCTGCGATTTCCCTGTCTGTAAAGGTCTTTGCTATATACGCATTGATTTCATCCGGGAAGTCTCTCTCGAGGCACCACTGCGCCTGCAGGCTCATTGGCTTTTCCAGCTCATATTGGTGCACGAGCTCGCCTCCAAAATCTATGATACTGTTCCATCTGGATGCATTTCCCAGTATCCTCTGCTTGATATTTTCTATGATCACAGCTCTTGCAATCCTTACCTTTTTGTATTTTTCGGCGCGCTGCAAAAGCATTGCATTGCGGTTGTGGGTATTTATCACCAGCTCCATCGGGTCTGTCAGCTCATTTGACACCAGACAAAATACAGGGTCCAGATCATAATACTCCGGTCTTAGCACGTAGTCGTTTCTGTACGATGCTGCCGTCTTTGCCACGGTTAGGTCTGCCGATACATCCGTGTATATGATGCCCGGCATGTCACCCATAACATACTCCATAGATGTGATGTACGGTGTCATAAACTGCCAGAAGGCTCTGATATTCTGCTCAAATACTATGATATCGTACTTGTCAATAAACTGACCATAATCATAAGGGTAGTTCTCCCTATAGTGTGCAAAAAGTGCTCTCTGCATGAATGCCAGCTTTATTCGCCTGCCGGTAAAGCCGTTTATCACTGTCTTTATCGGTACCTCAACCTCACGCTCCTTCAGATACACAATCACGCGGATTGCCCTGCTGATAAGCTCATTTTCTGCCTCATACTCACATACCAGTCTGCTTCGTCCATCTGATAAATACTGTCCCAGGGTCAGTGGACTCTGCCCAAAGGCATCTATGATAATCTGTCCGATATACTGGCGGAGCTCTATGAGCTTTTCATCAAATGCCGCTCCGTCCCTGGATATATTTATATTTAAAAAACGTGTTTTGATATTGAGCTGATATGAGAAATTGTCTATCCATGCCGGTTTCAGCCCCAATACATCTGTGGACTCTGTCACAAGCACTCCCTGCTGATAGAGCGTGGACTTTTGAAAATATCCTCTGTGCTTCGGATGATATATTGCCACATATCCCTCGAGCAGGTTATTTTCAACCCTGATAACATTCATTCCGACCAGCTCATTGAGTGGATAGTTCCACTGTACCTTTGGTTTATAAATACATTTTTCCTCTACGTCGTATTTTACGTGTATCGGAATTGGAATGGTAAGCATATAATGATTTATGGTTTTTACGATAAATGCCATGTCGATGTACGGAGCATACGACGGCTTTATAGGAATGGTGATTCTGGTTCCCGGCGTCTGTCTCTGTGAAATGACATACTCTATCTGACCGCTTTCCCCAAACCACTTTGCCATAACAGGCGCAGTATCCTGCGGATTGCTTACATTCCATGCTGTATTTATAACCCTGTCCTTTTTGGACTCTATAAGTATTGCCTTCGACACCGTAAAGCAGGAGCTAAGACCGATTCCGTAATATGAAAATGGCTCATATTGAAGCTGCTGGTTCTCAAAATCACTGCTCGTGTAATAGCTTTCCCCGATTTTTGCCACATAATGCTTCAGGTCGTACTCATTTATGCCTATTCCATTGTCCTCTACGGTGAGAATCCTGTTGGTGCTGTCATAGGTAATATCTATGCGCGGTTCATATATCTGTCTGACCTCGCGCATCTGATTTGCCTGCTCCATTTCCAGAAATTCCGTGCCCCAGCTCCATTCAAGCGCCTGACGCATATTACACGCATCTATTGCATTGAGCACAAGCTCCCTTATAAAAGCCTTCCATGACGCATAAAACCGCTGGCTCGCAAGCATAGGCAGCATATTTGATTTTACTAATTCTACATCTATACTTTTCATGATTTGTCCGACTTGCCGTAATAGCTGCCGTAATAATTGCCATAGTAACCACTGACATGACTGCTTTTCTTATTGTTGACCTTGTTGAGCACGGCGCCGAGTATCCTGACTCCTGATGCTTCGAGCTGCTTTTTGACGCTCTGTATCATTCTGGCGCTCGCCATGCCCTGACCTATCACAATTATAGCCCCATCACAGTACTTGGCCACGACTGCCGCATCAATAGCAGCGCCTATCGGCGCACAGTCTATGATTATGTAGTTGAAATGCTCTTTTCCAAAATTGAGAAGCTCCTGAAAATATTTTTTTTCAAGTATCTCTGTCGGGTTCGGCACTGACGGTCCTGCAAATATCATAAAAAGCCCCTGTATCTGTGTGCCATATAATACCTCATCCAGCCTTCTCTGACCTGACAGATAATGTGACAGACCGCACAGCTCACCGCCACTTGCCAAAGATGCACGCAGTCTTCCTGCAAGAACTGATTTTCGCATATCCGTATCTATGAAAAGCACTCTCTTGCCTGACTCTGTAAGCGACCGCGCCAGATCAAGTGCCACGGTGCTTTTGCCTTCATTTGGAACAGAGCTTGTCACAAGAAGTGTGCGTATATCATCACCGCAAAACTGTATATTTGTCTTCAAAGCACGCAGCGATTCCTTCATCGTATAGCTTTGTTCTTTTAACTTGCCAAATTTTACTAATTCCATCTGCCCATCTCCTGATGCCGGCTTCTATTTTGCTGAAGCTGACTGCTTTTTCTTGTTCTTCCTATGACTGCCCTTGCGCTTTTTTCTGCCTCTGTAATGCTCGCCGTCATCCTCCGCCTCATCAAGCGGAAGTGTGCCAAGCACATTCATGCCAAGCTTTTTCTCCACATCCTCTGTATCAATTATTGTATCGTTGAACAGATATGTAACCACTATAACTGCTATCGAAATAAACGCTCCGGCGAATGCTCCAAGTACTGTATTTTTGCCTATATTAGGACTTACTGCACCACCATCATCATATCCGCTTTGTATAATTGTAGGTGAGTCCTGCTTCATTTTTTCCGCAATATATGAGGCTGCAACCTTTGCAATCTCATCTGCTATCGTCTTCGCCATCTGCGGATTGGGATCTGTGACTGTGATATTGAGCACTCGCGAATTGGACGGATTGTCAATGGTCACACGACTGCCAAGGGTCTTATAGTTCTCGTTGAGCCCAAGGTTTTCTATGACCTTATCCAATACCGGTCGTCCCTTTACGACTACTATATAGTCGTTGGTCAGGCTGGTACCCGTCTGTATATCCGCAAGACTTGTGATTGAGGTACTCTTTGAAAGTACATAAAGCTCAGATGTGGATTCATACATCGGTGTTATCATAAATCTGCTCACTGCAAAAGCCACTGCACCTGTTGCTATAGTGACCAGAATAATCCATTTCCAATATGAAATTATCTCCAGAAACAGATCCTTTAAATCTATTTCTATTTCGTTATCAAAATCCTGTTCTCTTTCCATTATGTATCCCCGCGTTGTTCACCGGTTATCTTCCGTTTAAAATGTTCTCCGGTGTGATCTGCATAATCTCCTCTGCATAATCCTCACCATACTTCTTTGCCACGTACTCATAGCACTTTTTCAGATTGCAGACACGCTCCTTTGTGCCATGGCTGTCACTGCCTATCACATCCACAAGCCCTGCCTTTAGAAGCTTTTTGGTGTATCTCTTGAACATCCTGCCATCTATGCCAAGCACTGAATCCGCATTTATCTGTATGAGTGCTCCCATCTCCTGCAAATCCTCGATTCGTCCGATATCCCTCAGGCATTCATATCTCTCAACATGGGCTATTACCGGTATATATCCTGCAAATATCGCCTCTCTGGTCATCTTGTGTACAAACGACCATTCACTCGAGTGCGAATACTCTGTGAGTATATACTGCGTATCCGCCAGTGTATGGCATCGGCCCTCCTGAAAGTCATCTATCATATCTGTTGCCACATGATACTCTGTGCCGAGCTTTAAGTCTATTCCAAGCTTTTTGGCATATGGTAATAGCTTTTTATAGTGTCTCTCGATTTTGTCCAATGGATGCTTAAACATGCCATGACGCAGATGCGGTGTGAGTATTATTCCTTTCACGCCCTGCTTTTTGGCTATCTTGAGCATCTCTACCGATTCCTCGAGCGACTTTGAGCCGTCGTCCACTCCGTATAATAAATGGCAATGTATATCTATCAAAATTCATGGTCCTCCGTTTTGTTTTCCTGAACTATCATTATACTATATACAGTTTTTTCGTGCAATTCTTTAGATATTAAATTTTTCTTCTTTTTTGTTTGAGGTCGTGGCGTAAGCGCCGGGCACCCGGGCAGCTCACACGCACTCCCGCGCCTGCTACGCTACGCTGCTAAGAGGACTGTACGAATTATGCCTTGGGGTGGTTCTATGCTTGACGAAACCGGCATGAGAATATCAGAACTTTGTTCTTTAAAAATCAATGACGTGAATTTGTACGACGGAACCATTCTTATCTATGGAAAAGGTGACAAGGAGCGCCGTATCCAAATTGGAAATGAATCCGTGATGAATATTTTAGCAGAATATAATGGCACTTTTGGCAAAGAAAGGCAAACCTGCAACAACTTTTTCGTAAATCAATCGGGAAAAGCACTGTCCGATCAGTCTGTGCGCAGAATGATTAACAAATATACCGCTCTAGCCTCCATAGACCAACACATAACGCCTCATATGTTTCGCCACACCTTTGCAACAAGTCTTTTAGAAGCTGACGTTGATATTCGTTATATTCAGGAAATGCTAGGACATAGCTCCATTAATATTACAGAAATTTATACACATATTACAGTATCTAAGCAAAGAGACATCCTTGCCACAAAACACCCTCGGAAAAATTAATAGTTGATTTAGGATGTGCAACCGGATTATGGTTAGAGCTTCTTAACGGAATTATGCCATTGGATTGTGAATTTATTGGTATTGATAGCGATATTCAATCCTTGGAAATAGCAAATTCCAGAAGTAAGTCATGGTCTCGAAAAACAGCATTTTTGCGATTAGATATAGAAAAAGATGTTACATCAATTCCCTCTGCTGATATGATTTTAGCCTCGTATTTTTTGACACTACCTAACATAAGAAGGAGGATATAACTATGGTCGCAGCTAATCAACTAAAAAAATCCGAAAGAAACATTGACTTAACCAATCTCAACTTGCCGATGCTACTGGTTACAGCGTCAAAACCATCTGGCAAGTAGAAACTGGTAAACAGAATCCATCTAGTGAATTTATGTTCCGAATGGTAGCATCTTTCAATATGCTCATGAAAGATTTATTTGAAATCAAAAAATAACAAAAAGCCAAGGATTACCCACCATACACAGTGAGTAATCCTTTTTCTTACATTGAATCGCTTAAAAACTATTAACGATTCCCTAAGATACGTTCATAATAAAAATCCTCAGCATTTTCATATTACAAGTCTACCTATATTTCTATGCTATCTAAGATTTTCCACATATTCTTCCAAGCACAATCCACTCTGATGAATCTCCTCTGCTGCTTCTTTTCCCACATAGCGATAATGCCACGGTTCATTAGCAACTCCTGTAATGCTTGTCTTTCCGGACGGATATCTTTGAATAAATCCGTATTTGTATGAATTATCTAGTAACCAGTTATAAACATCATCACGAGAACATTTAGAAGTATCTGCATTGATATCTACCGCAAGTCCAAGCTGATGTTCACTTGTCCCCGGCAATGCAACCCATTCCATTGCTGTTTCCTCTGCCATGTGTTTTGTATAACCTTCACTGCGATATGCGTCTATCTTGTCATCTAAAATCTGTTGTTGCTCCTCTGCGGTTCTGTAACCATCTCTAACAAACGGATATACCCCCGCATTTCTCGCATCATCAAACATTTCCTGCAAATATGGATAGATTCTGGACTCTATTTTCTGACCATTACTCAATTCCATGAGATCAATTTCATAATCATCTGGAATATAGTTGTCTCGGTTTACTATCATCAACTTCCATCCATACTTATCACTTGCAATGTGATGTTCTTCCTGTTTTATAATACCAAAACCTTGTAGCTTGACCGTATCATTGGTTGCAAATGTATGTCCTACATAAATAATCAAGAAAAGAACGAACAACAGAGTTATCTTTTTCAGAAAACTCTTTTTCCTTTTCATCTACTTAATCTCCGTTTTATGATAGACATGATACATAAGCGGAACCATCAAAACACTTAGGATTGGATAAATGACCAGCATGATTGGTATCGAGCCAACAATCTTACCACCAATATGATATAAATCAAATGTATTGATAATCTCATTGATCTGCAGCAAGCGGTCTGGGAACACACCCAATATTCCCGATAAGAAATCGAAATTTGATACAAACAGTGGTAAAAACAGGATTGCAAAAGGTATTGTAACCGCAACAACTGCTGTATGCGTCTTTGCTGACACAATCATAGACAGAAACAGGCAAAATACTATTCCAATATATCCGGCAATTACCGTGAGCAAATACAACTGCATATAGGTAATATTGTAAAAAGATTTCCAATGCCAGAAGCCTGTCTGTATCATGACATTTCCACCTTGCGATCCAAGACATCCCAATACCACAAGTGAATACAGCGATATTACAATAAAGTAGATAGCTGATACCACGATAAATCCTGCCATGATCTTTGCTCTCGTTCCCCTATCCCTTCCGTATTTTGTTGAGAAAAATATGGATTCTGATTTCCAACTAAATTCATTGGAAAAGATACCAGACACCAAGAATGCTGACACAAGCATAATGAGCATAATAATCGTCTGAGCGTAACTCAGTGCTGATTTCCAGCCATCATAGTCCTCATAGTATAAAGGTACTTTCATCTCACTGTACTGCTCTATCAAAAATGCTTTCTCATTTTCATCGAATAAACCATCGGCGTCTTCGGAATTCAACCATTTTTCCAAACTCTTTCCACGGTTCTCATAGATCTGTCCCACTTCTTCTTTCGATAAAGAATCAATCCGATAATAGTTGAAATCTCTAAATTCGCAAAATCCCATATTGATCATGTCCTTTATTTCTGAAAACCCTTGTACCTTGGAATCATGCAATAAGTTAGCAGAATCATCTCCTGGGCGAATTGGATATTCTTCACTGATTTTTTTATATTCATCCATAACCGCTTGTAATGCTGCTTCATCTAAAACACCTTCCCACTTCTGCTTTTCTTCCCGCAGACTCTTTGCTGCTGCGATTCCTGTATGAGATTTGCCCTGCTCATCCAAAAAACTGACATTCGTGATTGCGAAATAGCAGGATATCAAAAGTGAAAATAACAACACGACCAATGATACTTTACTGATGCTCTTAGAAAAGATTTTCTTAATTTCATATCTGATCATTCCATCTCACCACCCTTTTCACCAAAATAATATAAGAACACATCCTCCAATGTCGGCTCCACCACAAATGCTCCAGCAATCGGTGGCTCACTGGCAATAATACGAAGGTTCACCATTCCCCTTTCCGCTTTCATATTAGACACCTTCAATTCTTTCATCATCTTTGTTGCATCTGCCTGTGATACTTCACACGCATATACCTTTTCCCGCATAGAAGCAATTGTCTGATCCAGATTTCCCTGCTGCATAATCTGTCCATCCTTCATCAGCCAGATTTCATTGGCAATATACTCCACATCTGAAACAATATGCGTCGATAAAATAACGATCCGGTCCTCTGACAGCTCACTGATCAGATTCCTAAAACGCACCCTTTCCGTTGGATCAAGTCCAGCCGTAGGCTCATCCAGAATAAGAATTTTTGGATTGTTTAGCATTGCCTGGGCAATTCCTGCTCTACGTTTCATTCCGCCGGACAGCTTCTTCATCTTCTTATTTGCTGACTTTGTAAGTCCAACCTGTGCAAGCAAGTCCTTTACCCGTTTACCAGCAACCATTGGTCGAATACCCTTTAAGCTGGCAATATACAGTAAATAGTCTTTTACTGTGAAATCCGGATAGAATCCGAACTCCTGAGGTAAGTATCCAAGCAAATTTCGATATTCTCCATCCATTTTGAAAATATCCTTTCCATCGCACAGAATCTGTCCACTTGTCGGTGTCAAAAGGGTACAGATCATTCGCATAAGCGTTGTCTTTCCTGCACCATTCACACCTAAAAGTCCATATACTCCATTCTCTATCGTCAGGTTTAGGTTCTCTACTGCCCGAAAGTCACCAAACTTTCTTGTAACATTAACCATTTGTAGTTTCATATTGATTTCCCTCCATTGTCCAACATAAGCGATTGCAGTCATGTATTGCCTTATACACTGCACCAATCAGGAAACAGCTTGCTAATCCAAATAAGATACTCCATACAAGACATGTAATCTTAGCATAAATAAAATCATTCATTATAACCATCCACCAGATCACACTCCACAAAAAGCAACCGAGCATGGATGCTGCCTCATTCAAAGCGCTGCTGTTTAACATGGCAAAGCAGATTCCAGCAGCAATGACCATTGGGAACAAAAACTGCACCAAAATATCCATAAACTGCATTCTCATACCCACACAGCAAACGAACATAAATAGCGTTATCATAAATACATCCGCCACTCCTATCAAAAATACTCGTGCGGAATAGATCTGTCTGAGGGAATATAGGCACGCTGCCTCAATCTGTAAGGAATCACTTTCTTTGTTTCTCCAAAATTCCGGAATGATCATAACGATAAAAAGGACAGAGGAAGTTCCCAGTGTTCTCATCAAATATTCGCTATCATCCAGATAATTCATGAGAAAAAATGTCACTATCAGTAATGCTGCCTGCAACATCCACCATCTCTTTCGGATCAGCCGAAATTGAGAAAATAAAAACTCTCCATAGCTCATCGTATGTTCAGACTGAACTTCCATCATAACTTCCTTCGATTTTTGAATCGTTTCCAGAATCTTTTCTTCTCTTGGAATAACTTTTGTTTCCGTTTTATAGTTTTGCATCATCTTTTTCAAATTCATCAGAATCCTCCTCTCCCAAAAGTTTTATTAATTCTTCTTTTGCCCCTTTGTGACGGTACTTAACCAGTGGCAAACCAATCTGTAAAATATCTGCTACCTCTTTTAGTTTACAGTCTCCAAAATAGATCAGCAGTATCACTTCTCTTAACTCCGGAGCCAGCCTTCCAAGAGCCTGTTCCACATCCATTCGTTTTTCTTTTCTTTGAATACCACCATCCGAAACCAGCTCTCTTTCCAATATTTCCTGCTCTACACTCTCTACCTTCCATTTCTTTGCATAGTCCTTACAAAGATTCCTAGCTATTACATACAAATAATTCTTTGCCTTTCCAATGTGCTGATAAGATGCAATATTTTCTATAAATCGAAGGAAGGTTTCCTGTGTTAGATCTTCTGCTTCTGTCTGATCCAGACAATGATTTCTACAATACAACAAAATTTCTGCATAATATTTTCGTACAAATTTATCAAAAGCATTCTCATCGCCCTGTTTCATTTGTAGAATTAAAAGATAATCATTCAAGTTGCCCTCCTTTCCCATTTTCGGTAATGTATAAACGTTTATTCCATTCTAATATGTATAACGACTGACTGCAAAAAAAAGATAGTCCTTTTTCATTAAATTTTTGTATGTGTTTTTGTCTTTTACTTAAAACTACACTCCTCCTCTTCTAATTTCCAATTTATTTTGTTACAATTATAAAAAGGATTACCGAAGCACACAATATGCTTTTACTTCAGTAATCCTACAATATCTTTCATAGTATATTGTTGGTATGCTACGCAAGATTATAATAAACGGGCAGCCCAAAAGTCATTTTCTGTTACAAAATATCTGCACTAGTGTGCTGCATTGTATGCCAACTGGTAGTTACCATTTTTATTTGTTGTACCGCCACCACAACTGCACTGACAGTTTGGTACAACTGGCAGCCATGCCGCTGCATACGATACATTACGTCCGCTAGTACATACACAATGGCATCCGCCGTTAACCATAGTTTCAGAACTCATAGGTGTTTTGTTTAAAGGATTTACAACTCTCATAATAATACCTCCTCACAATAACCAGCTTTCATCTGCACATTAATGCCATTCTGATCATAGCAGTCTGCATAGCATATATCACATAATCGAAGTGCCCAGCAATTTGAACAATTCCTTATTGATTTTTCTTCATATTCGTGTAAGTAATATTTTTTTATTGCTTCCGTATCAACCCCATTGTCTACATTGCCAATACTAGGGGAATCTCCAACACGCTCACATACCTTATATGTTCCATCCGTACATACATATAATCTTCTTTGTCCAGGGATACAACAACCATTACAATAACTAATATTGATTGGAGCATTTACATCATACCCTTTTTCTTGTAACTCCAAATAGTAGCTTTCCGGAACAGTTCCTTTACTTGGATATTCTGCTGGTCCATCCATGCTGAGAACAATGCTAAGATTTGGAACTTGTCCCAAATAATCAGCAATTTTCTCTGTCATTAATGTCAGATTCGTGGTGAACGAAAAACTTAAGTTACACTCTGTCAGATTAGCTAGGGCATAATCTATACATTGTTTCATAACTTTAAAATTGACCAGTGGCTTCCCCACCATAAGCAGTCGAACATTACCACGGTCAAATGGAGATCACTGATAAAGATAATGAATTTCAAGTCGTGGTCATTCTATATGGTGCTGACTCGAACGAACAACCAACCACATAACTTATTAAATATCAAAGGACTATACTATGGAATATATCTCAAAAAAACTAACGGACTATATTTTAAAGAAAGGAATGATTACCGAGGAATTAACTGAAGTATATGAATATGGATTTCAATGCTTTTTAGAATTTTCTCTGAGTACTCTGTGTAGTATTATCATTGCAATTTTTCTAAATATGTTACCCGAATGCCTTTTCTTCTTCCTGATTTTCATTCCAATGCGATCATTCGGCGGTGGCGTACATATGAAAACATACCTTGCCTGCTTTATTGGCTCCTGTCTGTTATTGACATCAACCATGCTTGCAGTAAAATATTTATCTGTTCCAATCTATTTTTCTTTGGGATTGTATATAATTTCTGCTATCTTAGTTATGATAATCGGACCTGTGAATCATCCGAATCGAGAAGTGGATTGCCAAGAGAACCATACCTTCATGCGGAAGACATACCTCACACTGCTACTCAGCCTTATATATGCTGTATTTTTATTTACATTAAATCTACAAGATATATGTTTCTTCAAGCACTCGTGTTTTTTATTATATTTGTGACATCGTTAATCGGTCGGTTACTGTATAAGGACTAATCTCTCGCCTGCAGAACCTTCTGAATCTTTTGTTATAATTCCTGTAGCCTCTGGAAATATTGTTTCTTCAGAGCTGCAGGGACATCATTATCAAGCGTTCTTATATCATCATAATCTTTCTCTTTCACAGACCTACGATTCTCATAGAACCACTGCCAACACCAATTACGCAATAAACTTTCTGCCAGCCTCTCCGGGTCAGAAAAGACCTCATCTATCATAACTGACTTTACATGTCCACTTTTTGGTAGTGTCAAAAGCGTTACCGGATCAATACTCGGACGTCCCATGCCATCCGAATAAGTATCACGAACAAGGTCATAAATAAATGACCAGTCGATTGCTTTATCGATAATTCGAAGAAGATGATCCTGTGGAACAAGATCAACGCTTGTGACAATATTCCTGTCTGTTGCCATTTTGGAAAATCCCGATTCATTGAGATTTCAAGTTTAACGCTTTATATACCTTTGATTCTTGCTATTAGGCTTATCTGGAATAGTACGTTCCACCGCCCCAATATTTAATGCAGGATCCATATAATTCTTTCTAAATGTCTCACGTGATTTAAGCCCTAGCTGTTTCATTAAAGAAACGGCTGTATATGGCACATCGAATTCCATTACCTCAAGCAAACGTTTTACATATTCTGATTCATCATTAATGGATTTACGAACTTGTTCATTCACTTCATCAAGAATATCATCTATACGCTCCAACATAAATTCAATAAAAACATTCGAGTTTCCATTTACATGGCACTCTGAAATTGCATTGTAATAATCATTTTGAAATTTTTCTATCTGGCTTTCTAATGGTATATAGGCAAATACTGGATTCCATTCATTTAATAACATGGTATGCCATAGTCTTGCAGTTCTTCCATTGCCATCTGAAAATGGATGAATAAATACAAATTCATAATGAAAAATCGCTCCCATTATCAATGGATGTACCTCTTTTCTATTTGTACTCATCCAACCGAATAAATCTTGCATTAGTGAAGGTACAAACTGCGGTGGCGGAGCCATAAAAATACAGGTATCACCATTAAAAACACCTTCATCACCATCGCGAAACCTTCCTGCGTCATCTTTTAATAGGTATTCCATAATTCCTTGAACTTTTTTCAGATCATCTAAACTATATGGATTGACCTTTCCAATCATTTCATACGCTTTGTACGCATTTTTAACCTCTTGAATCTCCTGCTCTGGTCCAAGAACCATACGACCATTTATGACATCTTTTGTTTGTCCTATAGTCAACGAATTGGCTTCAATTTTCAATGATGAATGCACCGATTTAATTCGATTATTTCTCCTTAAATGTGGCTTATTATCCAAATTGTGGTATATCTCTATTCTCCCTAGCTTAGTCGAAATAGATGAAACCAGATTAAGCATTTTTTCAGTTATAGTATATGGTGGTTTATATTCTTCCATAAAATCGCCTCATCTTGCTTATTATCTTGCTTATTATCTTACCATAATTATATATCTTTATACAATATCCATCTACAAATATCCACAATTTTAATACCTTCATACTGATAATTTTCATTTTTCGGTAACAGATTTTCTATTCGTATTCTACCATACCATAGTTGTTATGCCATTATTCTATTACCATTTTTTGAAAATAATTCTTTTTTTGGTAATAGATTCATTTTTCGATGATACACTTCACACAAGCGTTTCATTTTATTGAAGTATATTTACCATTGTCGTTATATTCCACTTATATTTTCCCAAAGAATCCTAAAAAGGTGGACTGCCACACATAGCAATCCACCCTCTGCCTTATTACAATTAATTTGTAACTATCCGATTTGTCTGACGAGATTTATCATTTCGATTGCACCGAGTGCACAGTCATATCCTTTGTTTCCGGCTTTTGTTCCGGCTCTTTCTATTGCCTGCTCGATGTTTTCGGTGGTAACCACTCCAAACATTACCGGGATTTCTGATTCAAGTGATACTGATGCGATTCCCTTTGATACCTCGTTGCACACATAATCATAGTGGCTTGTTGCGCCTCTGATTACTGCTCCGAGGCAGATGATTGCATCATATTTTCCACTTTTTGCCATCTTCTTTGCGATGAGTGGTATCTCGAATGCTCCCGGTACCCATGCTACGTCTATGTTTTCCTCCGACACGTCGTGTCTTACGAGTCCGTCCTTTGCTCCTCCTAAGAGCTTTGATGTGATAAATTCATTGAATCTTGCAACTACGATTCCTACCTTGATTCCATCCTGTGTCATTTTTCCTTCGATTACGTTCATTTTTTGTTCTCCTTATGTTTTTATTTTTACTCAGATGAGTTTATCTGCAATTTATTACTATTTAAAAACACCACACACATTCACCTAAAACACACGCTGCTCGTACTTTAGCTAATTTTGCTCATATGTACTAGTATGAGAGTATGTGTCCCATGCGGTTCTGCTTTGTTTTCAGATAAAACAGGTCGTGTGCTGTGGCGCTCATCTGGATTGGCACTCGCTCGCTGATTTCCATGCCAAACTCTGAGAGCTGGTATACCTTGTCTGGGTTATTTGTGAGAAGGCGCAGGCTGTGTACTCCGAGCTCTCTTAATATCTGGGCTCCGATATAGTACTCGCGCTCATCTCCGGCAAAGCCGAGTGCCAGGTTTGCTTCGAGCGTGTCCATTCCCTGCTCCTGAAGCTCATAGGCCTTCAGCTTATTTATCAGGCCGATGCCTCTGCCCTCCTGACGCATGTAGAGCAGTATTCCTCTGCCCTCCTCGTCTATCTGTCTCATGGCTGCCTCAAGCTGCTGGCCACAGTCGCAGCGCTGTGAGCCGAATACATCTCCTGTGAGACACTCTGAATGTACTCGACAGAGCACATCCTTTCCATCTGCGATTTCGCCCTTTACAAGTGCTACGTGATGCTCTCCGTTTAATCTGTTGACAAAGCCATACGCCTTGAATTCGCCGTATTTGGTCGGCAGCTTTACCTCTGTGACACGGTCAACGAGCTTTTCATGTATCTTTCTGTATTCCTGAAGTGCCGCTATTGTGATGAATTTGATGTCCCACTTTTTTGCAAGCTCCATAAGCTCTGTTGTGCGCATCATGGTTCCGTCCTCACGCATTATCTCACAGCACAGTCCACATTCCTTTAGTCCTGCGAGCCTGCACAGATCGACTGTTGCCTCTGTGTGTCCGTTTCTCTCCAACACGCCGTTTTTCTTTGCAAGAAGTGGAAACATATGGCCCGGGCGTCTGAAGTCCTCAGGCTTTGCGTCATCAGAGACACATTTCATTGCGGTGATTGAGCGCTCTGCTGCGGAAATACCTGTGGTTGTTGAGACATGGTCTATTGATACCGTAAATGCTGTCTCATGATTGTCTGTATTTTCCTGCACCATCTGCGGAAAACGCAGCTTCTTTACATATTCCTGCGACATCGGCATGCATATCAGACCCTTGCCGTGCATCGCCATAAAGTTGATGTTTTCTGTTGTGGCAAATTCTGCCGCACAGATGAAATCGCCCTCATTCTCTCTGTCCTCATCATCTGTGACAAGTATTATTTTTCCTGCACGAAGCTCATCAAGTGCTTCTTCTACTGTGTTGAATTTCATATTTTATGTCCTTTCTCTTATGATTTTACAGCTATTGAGTTACATGATTTTTAACCATTCAGCCCACGCACATTCGTAAAAACGCACGATACTCATGCTTTTATGTTAAAATCCGTATTTTGCCAGGAAATCTTTTGTTATTCCATTCTGCTGTTTTTTGCCGGATTTATGTGGTGCATTTTCCTTAATTGTCTGTGCTCCTGTCATTTCTTCTGTAATTCCTTCCGACTGCCCTTTAAATAACAGCTTCTCCACATATTTTCCTATGATATCTGTTTCCAGATTTACGACAGCTCCCACTTTTCTGTCCTTTAGCACAGTCTGGCTTACCGTGTGTGGTATCGCTGATATCGAGAAATTATCCTCTGCCACTTTTGCGACTGTGAGGCTTATTCCATCGATTGTGACGGAGCCCTTCTCGACTATATAGCGCATGAGCTGTGGTGTGGCCTGTATTGTATACCAGATGGCATTGTCATCCTTTTTGACCTCCACAATCCTGCCTGTTCCGTCAACATGTCCCGACACTATGTGCCCGCCAAATCTGCCATCTGCTGCCATCGCACGCTCCAGATTGACATGTGCTCCTCTTAGCGCATTTGCAAGCGATGAACGGTTTAGCGTCTCGTGCATGACATCCGCTGTAAACGCATGTGGCATGAGCCTTGTGACTGTGAGGCAGATACCGTTTACCGCTATGCTGTCTCCGACCTTTGTTCCATCGAGCACTTTTTCAGCTCTGATTGTAAGTACTGCCGAGTTTGCTCCACGCGAAATTGTATCTATTGTTCCAACTTCTTCAACTATTCCTGTGAACATTGTGTATCGCCTTTCTTTTTCTATATTTTCCTCACACTCATTTGCATAATTTACATGGTAAATTGTTTACAATTTTTCCGGTCTCACCAAGGCGAAACAGTAACAATTACACAACATCACACTCGATAAGGAAATCATCACCAAGCTTTGTTACCTTACTGTTTCCAAGCATCACTGCATGTGCCGGTGAGTCGGTTCCCATTCCCTCTATCGGTGTTTTTGCATTCGCTCCGCCGAAAAGCTTTGGTGCAATGTAAGCGTATACCTTATTCACAATCCCACTCTCCAGGGCTGACCAGTTGAGTATGCCGCCTCCCTCAAGCAAAATGCTGTCTATGCTTCTTTCGCCGAGCTTTTGCATGAGGTCATTTAAATCAATGTGACCGTTTTTTTCAGCTACATACAAAATTTCTATTCCGTTTTCTTCGAGCCGTGTTATTTTTATGTTTTTTTGATAATTTTTGTTTTCTTGTATACTAGCTTTTTCAGTATCAGGCAAGGCTTCTGACTGTGCGGTTTCACGATATCTCTCACTGACTGCAACAATCGTCGGCACTTCCTTTGCAGTCTTTACTATCTGCGATTCCAGTGGAAGCTTAAGGTTCGTATCACATATTATGCGGATTGGATTTACTCCGCCCTCGATTCTGCATGTAAGCAGCGGATCGTCTGCGAGCACGGTTCCTATTCCTGCCATTATGGCTTTATACCTGTGGCGCAGGTTTTGCACATGTTCTCTCGCTTTTTCTCCTGTTATCCACTTTGATAGACCTGAATATGTGGCTATCTTTCCATCCATCGTCATGGCATATTTCATAGCGACATATGGACGTCTGGTCTGTATAAAGTAAAAGAATACCTCGTTCAGACTGTCGCACTCCTCTTTAAGCACCTGCGTGACAACCTCTATCCCATGCTCTTTAAGGATTTTGATACCGCCTCCGGCGACAAGCGGATTCGGATCATCCGAGCCCACATATACTCTTTTTATACCGGCTTCTATCACTGCCTCCACACATGGTGGCTGCTTGCCATGATGACAGCAGGGCTCAAGAGTCACATACATATCCGCTCCCTGTGGCGATTCCTTGCAATGCTTTAACGCATTTCTTTCCGCGTGCAGCTCTCCGTATCTCTCATGCCAGCCCTCTCCGATTATCCTGCCGTCCTTTACAATTACAGCTCCGACCATCGGGTTTGGCGAGGTGTATCCCATGCCGCGCTTTGCAAGCTCAATCGCCCTTCTCATATATTGTTCATTAGTCATTTTAGTTCCTTTCCGGTCGTATTACCTCTTTGTTCACTAAAAAAGCCCCAAACAATGAATGTTCAGGGCTTAATGATTCAAATATCATAATCTCAGATAAATATGCACTAGCTGCATCTCATCATAAATGAATTTTGAGACAAAAAAATCCGGAATGTATAAAACACTCCAGAGTCACTATCATATCAACATCTTCTTTCATCCAGACTTTACTGTCGGCCTCGGAATCTCACCGAATCATGCCTTGCGGCTCGTGGGCTATACCACCGGTAGGGAATTGCACCCTGCCCTGAAGAATAATTATTTAATTAGCTTACGCTAACTATAGTAAACCTTTGCGGTTTGGATGTCAAGGTATTTTTTATATTCATAGGCTTTTTGAAAGATATCCTTTATTGTTGAGATATTGATCTGTAGAGCTTACTCTAACATATCCAAATACTCTTTCCATTTTCTCACCTCAAATAATATAAAGCGCTTACAAAGATTTCTCTCTGTAAACGCTTTCGTTCTTTATATATATTCTATTCTTCTCTATATCTCGCTAAAAGTTGTAAATTTTGCTTTTCTACAGAGTTCAATACAGATTCATCAAATTCACCTGGTTCTATTATACCATTATACCATGAACAAGCCTCAAAATAATTTTGTAACTTTTTATCATTAAATTTTCTGCCATGTCGAGCATATATTTCATTTATAGCTAATTCATAAAAATCATTCTGTCCTGCATAGTCTGCAACTGTAGCTTCATCAAGAAGATTTACTGCATCATTTGGGAATATTTCATCCGAAGTTTTCAAATTGTCACTACTATCTACAGATACATATGTTCCTGCAAATGACAATTCGTTATTTTCATCGCCAAACTCTGTAATAGAATATCCGTACGATTCCTGACGCAGATCTAATCCATAATAAGTCTCTGTATTAAAATAATTTCCTACACCATTGTTGTCCCCTATCCAATTAACATGGATATTTTCTAGTCTTCTATATGATTGACTGTCATTTTTACCAATATACAATGAAATGTCAGCCCCCTGATAATCGCTTTTACTAATCTCTAAAGTGCAAAGGGGGCCTGTTTGTCGTCTAAAGATTTGAACATCAAAACTATTTTCTTCGTCTGCACTACTCGATTCCCCAGAATTGTATGTATACTGTTGATTATTAATAGATATTGCGGGGCTTGGAACACTGTATGGATTATCTTCATTCAGATTGGGATAATAATACAAACTTGTCCCATTATCACAGTTATATTTAATACAAGTCGGAGTTCCAGCAATATACTCACAATCTGAGTCTTTAAATGAACAATTTTTTATATTGTTAATATAAACGTCACACTTACCATCACTATCGCTTTTAACATCTAAATCAGCATCTCCTGTAAAACTTGAATATTTATTATACCAAGATTTATTAAACACTATGTCTTCTTCACCATCATCACTTGTTAATACAACTATTTTATCAGCAAATTCAGAATACTTATAAGGCACATCTGTATATATTTTCTTCGAGTAATCCAAGAGTTCGTCAATATCTGTGTCAACTTCATTTTTTAAATAAGCATTATAATCCCCTACTATACCAAGCTTAAAACGATCTGAAAATTGGCATGCATAAACATTTCCATAGCTATTTCCCATTAATGTAACATATTTATTTTTATAAAATTCACTAACAGGAACATCTTCTGCCCATGCCACAACTCTATAGCTCGGTTCTAATGCCCTTAAATCTATGTAATATACATTAACTGTTTTATCATCCTTTTTATTAACCTGAATAAATGAATTTGAACTATCTCCACAATAGTAATTTCCTATTATATCATCTACTCCAACATCACTTGTATCATATAGTTCATTTGGGTTATATTCATCAGATACTTTCTTTAAAACTATTTTTTCATTATTCGGTGTTGTAAGTGTTAACTTATCTTTTTTTATTTTATATTTGTATACTAAATTCTCCGATATTGATATGGTTTTGTCTGCTACATCAATGATTCCATACTCTTCAAGCCACGTACTATCTGGAAAAATTACTGAACAGCCAGAAAAAGTACAACCACCAAATGCATCTGCCAATTTTGCATTGAGATTAAAAATATCTGTATCCGCTACATCAATTCCAAAGATTTGTCCATTATCGGCTACATATGTTCCAGGCAGGTAATCTTCTGTAACAGTATCGCTTAATTTTGTTTCTAATTCTTTTTCCTTAGATTCTGTCTCATTGCTTTGATTACTGCTACTCTTATCCTCATTTTCTGTAGGTAATAACATACACCAAGCAAAGAAAAGCACTATCACTGTTATGATGATTTTAACAAATGTTTTCCACCTTTTTTTATATTTCCACATTAGATACAATCCTATTGGAAAAATAAATATCAACATTAACCATATAAACCACGTTCTTTGATATAATTTTTCTTTCCGGTTACTAGAATTATTATTCTCATTATTTTTCATATAATCTATGTTGTTATTATATTTTGTTCCACAATTAGGACAAAAAATACCTTCTTTAAAATCTGTTCCACATTTTTCACATTTCATATAACAAACCTTCTTTACTTATTAAATTTGCAACTGAAGAAATATAATTAAATTGTTTGACATATATTTATCATCTAAGTTATTTACTCATAAGCTTTATACATTTCAATGCCAAATACTTTATGCACATGCCTTATAACTCATTTTTTCAAATTTCATGTCATGTTTTACATATAGTTCTTCCACAATATACTTTATATCTCTACAGCATCTTCAGTTAAAGCCTTTATAATAGAATATAGTAAGGATACAATCATTACTATCAAAACTAACAAAAAGCCCTTTGTGATCCAATTATCTATTTTTAAATATCCAAATAATATCTCAGCTAATAATAATTCAAAACACCCTTCTATACTATCTGCTTCTTTTTGAAAATACGTAATTAAATTTGGATTTTTAACTATATTTTTCATTTTTTTAGTCAACATCTTTCCTATAAAGCTACCTAAAGAAGTTGCTATAATTAAACCTGTAATTACTAATACCCATGTACTAAACTCGAAATATTGAAATGCTATAAATGCTATAATTGCCGCAAAACTTACTGCTATCAGATTTTCCGGGGATTCCTCTGAGTCTTCATAATTATTTTGCGTTTGCTCTTCTTTTTCAGTGTATGATTCATAATTTGATTTTGGTTCTTCATCATATTTGTTTTCATTATGTTTTAATTTTTCATCATATATCTTTCTTTTTTTCGGATTAGATAACGTATCATACGCAGAATTTACCTCTTCTATAGTTCTCCCCATAGGATCTTTTTCGTTTCCATTATCTGGATGTAATTTTTTTACAAGCGCTTTATAAGCCGCTTTTATAACTTCTGGTGAAGCATCTTGCGTAATCTCTAAAATTTCATAAAAATTCATATTTATTCTCTTAGCAGAATTCTCTTCATTAATTTTGTATCCACAGTAAACGCAAAATCCAACACCATCTTCAATTTTTTTGCCACATTTAGGACAGAACATTTAATTTTCTCCTTTTATCTTTCCAAAAAAGTTTTTATCAATGCCACAGGAATCAATATCCAACCTAGTATTGCTCCCATTACACATCGTTTCACAAAAATGTCACCAACATTTCCTATTAATATTGAATTTGCATATATTGTTTTTCCAGTAGCCCAATATCCTAAAATTATGTATAAAAACACAAATACCATTGACATATTCTCACCATCCTATTCTTTTGTAATTTTATTTTTTAGGTTTTGACCTCTTAATGTTTCCGTTGTTGTCTATATATAATGACGCTCCACAATTATGACAATTAACCAGGCTATTCTGTGTTACACTCCTAGTTGTCCCACAATAAGGACATTTTACAATATAAGACGACATTTTATTTACCTCCTAATCTTCTTTTAGCTACGCTATGGTTCTCTTATAGCTATATTATAATTCTCTTTGAGCTAATTTTCAATTACTTTTTTCCCATATATGCTAATTAAAAAGGAGCTAAAAGAGATATATGAAACCTGGTTTACTTGGAAATACAATAAGACAAGCACGTATAGATAATAAACTCACACAGGAACAACTTGCCGAGCTTGTACAAATCACGCCTACACACCTAAAACACATTGAAAGTGAGCATAGAAAACCTTCTATTGAAGTTCTTTTCGCATTAGCTGATGTTCTCCACTTTTCACTGGATGCCATGCTCATGACAAATGAATCCTATGAGCATAATAAACGTAAAAATGAGCTTTCTCTTCTGATTGACTCATGCAGCGATAACGAGATTGATATCGTTATAGCAGCATTACGCGAGCTGGCTAAGCAAAAAAGAACTAAGTGATTAAACGAGGGAGGAGCTATACTATACGCTCCCCCTCTTAAAATCTTACTGTTGCTGTATCAATTTTCTAATCTGCCGTGCTTCTTTACCTATCAGGTCAAGACAGGTATCATAAGCTGATGAAACTAAGTCACCTGATTTCTCATTATCGTCCATAGATAACATCATCACCTCTGAAACACTTTCAATTACTCTGAGTTTTTCTAAGACCTTGTCCAATTCATTAATTTCCATCATATTTCCTCTTTTCAAATTATTTGTTGAAAATAATTTTCACAATGATATAAATAACCAACTTTTCACCTCCATTTTCCATATCATCATGTAACGATATTCACAACATGTGTAATTTTGTCATATCTAACTGTAGATGACGCTGCTGAAATGCTTATGGTCGGAAAGAATCGAGTATACGAGTTGCTGAATCAAGGCAAAATAAAAGGAATGCGTACCGGTAAATCAACCTGGCGCATTCCCAAACTTTCAATTTATCAATTTATAAAAGAACAATCTTCTCTGTAAAAAATATCTGCCGTATCCTATTATTGATACGGCAGTAATCGTATTATTTCACTAATACACCCTCTTGCTTTGCCAATTCCTCTATGACATCCGTAGAGAGATCGAGATATTCTGCAATATCCTTTTCTGACAACTTACCAGCTTTCAACATACGAATAGCTGAATTTTTCTTATCTTCTGTAACAAAATCAATTATCATATCTTCCATTGCTTTACACATAGCCCGAATTCCCTCCTTGTCTTTCTTATAATAGCTTGTAATATCTGCAAGCTGTTTAAAGTTCATCTCATCTGGCTCAGTTATAAATATAACATATGAGTCAGAAATATTTTCTACAGAAATGCCTTTAGGAAGAATATCACTATCTATTAAACTGCTATTGTATCTGCCTCTCTGGTCAGCACATTTATTTTTATTCATTTTTCCATAATGGGGAGTCCGTTTTACACTAAGTTGTCGTGCAATTTATCAGAATGGAATTTTTGAAAGAGCCAGCACCTTGAATGGGCAGGCTCTTTCAATGTCACCTGTAATTGACAAACTGGAATTTTTCTTGTTACTTATTTTTTTGATTGTGGCGTTTCTTATTCCACAGTGAACCTACCAACATACCGATTGCAGAGATTATTGCTCCGGCTACAATCATTCCCAAGTCAGGGGCATTCAGTTTGTTAAAAACAATGTTGTTTGCCATTTTGAATGTGCCATATTCAGCAAGCATATACATTACGCCAAAGAAAAGAGTGAATGCCCATTTTCCTTTTCCCCAAAAGTTATTTTTACCAATAACAATAGATACAATAAATGTGGATATAGGAAGAATAAACCAAAGAAACATCAAACTGTAACCCATAGCGTCACTTCCACTTGTAAAAAACCAGAACACTATCATTGCAAACGCCCAAATAAAGAGATAGGAGAGAATCGTAATAATCTTGTTTCTGTTGGCATTGCTTTTCACAACATTCGTACTTTCTTCAAGATAATCATAATAGCTTTTCATTTTTTGTTCTCCTTTCAATAGATAGTCAAGAGAGACATCGTAGCATTCGCTCATTTTAATGACGCTGATAATATCTGGATAGGATTTTTCATTTTCCCAATTTGAGATGGTCTGACGACTCACACCCAACAATTCGGCAACCTGTTCTTGCGTCAGCTTTTTTTCAATTCGGGCTGCCTTGATTTTGCATCCAATATCATGCTCCATGCCACTATACCTCCTTGCACTTTTATTGTAGGAAAAACACTCACTATTGTCTACAAAATAGCTTTGACATCACTTATTATGCGTGTCAAAATCCTTTTACATCTGCCAAATT
>CAKRNE010000024.1 GCA_934365945.1 uncultured Agathobacter sp.
CTATCTAATAGTGAAATTGATTCCGTGAGGTCACAAATTGTGACCTCACGGAAAAAGGATTTTTTTGCTGGCCAGGAAGGCGGACGTAGATATTTACCATACGTATTTACAGAGCAAGGAATTTATATGCTTGCAACAGTTCTTCGTGGAAAATTAGCGGAACAACAAAGTATATTTATTATGCGTACTTTTAGGGAGATGCGTCACTATATTAGGCAGAATCAGCAATTTGTTACTAGAAATGAAATGGAGCTTTTAACAGCAAAAGTTGGAACGATAACGGAGAGGCAGAACCGAATGGAGAATAAGGTAGATTCAATTCAAAAAGATGTGAATATCTTAGCAGATAATTTTATTACCGATAAAGACAAGAAGAATTTTGTGATTTATAAAGGCCAGAAGTTAGAGGCTGACATTGCTTACATAGAAATCTATCAGCAAGCAAAGAAATCAATCTATGTTGTGGATGATTATATGAATGCAAAGTCATTACAACATCTTTCCCAAAAGGCTGATGGTGTGGAGGTTGTTTTGTTCACAGAAAATGTAAAAGGTGGGAAGGGATTTCTTACAAAATCTTTAGTGACAGATTTTCAAAATGAATATCCTTCTCTTCAAATTAAGCCTAATCCAGATTGTCATGACAGGTTAATTGTACTTGATTATGGTGAGGAGACAGAACTGGTTTATCACTGCGGAGCATCCAGTAAAGATGCAGGAAAGAAACTTTGTGCAATTAATCAGATTACAGAAACCGCAATTATTCATCCGGTAATAGATAGATTACTTTTGCTGCCGGATAAACAAATATAACTTTAAGGAAAACTGGAACTATATATTAAGCAAAGACCACACCAAAGAATAGAGATGAATAAGAAATAGCCCAATTTCGTATTTAGGATATGTTCCCCAGAACGAAAAATGGGCTTTTTTTATGTTGATAAAAACTTGATACAGGCAGACTGCTTTTGGGAGAAGATTTGAGGTACAAAAATTGTACCGCAAATATAAGTTCAAAAAGTCGTTATAATCTTCATGTATTTACAGAGTAAGGAGGATTCGAAGATGGTACATCTATGGATAAAGAAAGAGCAATGGGAATAATAAAACATGAAAAATCAAAGAGTGATAAAAAGGTATTTCAGTATATTAAAGAACGTGATTAGCCTTTTATAGGTATAAAGATCTGGAAAAAATATTAAATAAAATGTGAGTATATCCCTGCAAATCGCATAAAATATTGTGTAGCCATATAAATAATCCACTCGCCGGGTGAACCAAGAATGTACAGAATTACATTAGTGCCACATATCCGGACGGACATACGGAGGTGCTGTTTACACCATTGGCACCATTTGAAACACCGGATGCTCTTGATAGAATCTGTGAAGAGTACAATAGGGTAATTGGAAATTTATGTAAATTTATAGACATTTCATTATCGTAAAGCTATAATATTAAAATCATATGGAACAGATAGGCATTGATTTTAGAAAGTGATACAAATGAGAAAGCTAAAAAAGAGATTCATTGTTCCGGCAGTGGTATTTGTATTGGGCATGTGTGCGTTAATCGGCACGATATATGTAGTCGGCGAGACGCAGGAGCAGCAGAACAGGACAAAAGCGAAGCTCAATGCGATGACATATGCGGAGCGTATAAAAGGCGAGCTTATGGAGGAAATCGGAGTTACCGATACCTTAAAGCAGGTTGTCATAAGCAATGATGGAAATATAAATAGTTTTAATGGTGTTGCAGCAAATATGATGGACGATTCGATTCAGAGTATACAGATAGCACCGAATGGAGTTGTGACGGAAATATACCCTGAGGAGGGTAATGAATCCGGTAAGATAGATCTGATAAATGATAGTGACAGAGGAGAGACTTCACGCTATGCGAGGGATAATGACACTGTGATTATGCAGGGACCGTTTGAGCTGAAGCAGGGCGGATATGGCATAGCTGTGCGCAATCCGGTTTATTTAGACGATGGAAATGGGCAGAAGAGCTTTTGGGGCTTCACAATTGTTATACTGAAGGTTCCGGAAATATTTTCTGAATCTGTAGAGGCTCTTTCTAATTTTGGATATAAGTACAGTCTGCAGAAGTGTGCTTCGCCGTGGGATGATACGTATGAGTGGGTTTACGGTTCAAAGGAAGAACTGGACAATCCGGTGATATATAACTTTGACGTATATGGAGACAAGTGGAGGCTTGAGATTTTCCCAAAGAGCGGGGTTTACAATAACAGATATCTGCTATACCTGTTCATCGGAGGTGCAGTTATTGTCCTGCTTTTGGCAGGGCTTACAGCGGCATTGATTTCCATCAATGAGAATAGAAAAAATTTCAAGAGGCTTGCTGTGACAGACGCACTGACAGGTATCTACAACAGGCATGGCTTTGATGAGCAGGTTGAGCAATATATGAGACTAAACCCGCAAAAGCACTGTGTTGTGGCGATGCTTGATATTGATGATTTCAAGCTGGTAAACGATGTGTATGGACACGCAGCGGGTGATGGTGCACTGCAGAAGCTTGCAGAGAGCATGAAGCAATATTTTTCAAAGGATGTCATACTCGGCAGAAACGGGGGCGATGAGTTTAGCATTTTCATGCCGGATTGCACGGTTGTGGAGGTTAAGCCTTTTCTTAAGAAGTTTACAGAGGAAACCAGGAAATTTTATTGTAAAGGTGAAGAGCGTGCATTTACTATTTCACTGGGCTTTGCGGAGTATCCTGTTTTTGCTGATGACCGTTCCCAGCTCATGCGGTGTGCGGACATGGCACTTTATGAGGTGAAAATGCGTGGGAAGAACGGCTGCATGGCATATCGTGAGGGTGAGCATGTAAAGAGCCGCGCAAAGCTTGCTTTTGCAGTGAAGGATATTATTGAAAATATGCCGGGAGCTTTCATTGTTTACAGGGCAGATAAAGAAAATGATGAGATTCTGCTTGCAAACAATGAGCTGCTTAGGCTTACAGGCTGTAAAAATATGGACGAGCTGCTTGCATATACAGATAAGAGCTTCCGCAATCTGATACGCCGGGATGAACAGGAAAGCTGTCAAAAAAGCATATGGTCGCAGCTTGACGGAGGTCATTCAAATGATTATATTTTCTTTCATATGCGAAAAGCAGACGGCACATATATTTCAGTGCTCGACCATGGCAGGATAGTGGATTCAGTGCACAATGGCAGAGTATTTTATGTGATGATTATGGACTTAAAGTCACTGCAGAGGCACTATGGAGACTGCCTGGAGCTGGTGGAGAAGTAGAAAAAGCAGATTGTGAACAAATGCGTTCACAATCTGCTTATTTTAATAGTACATCCACAATTTATCTATCCGAATAAATCACATTTCCACCGCATACGGTATACTTCACCTTACCGGTCAGTTCCATGCCTGTAAAAGGTGTGTTTGATGATTTGGATGCATATTCGCTTGGTACCCATTTTTCGTCAGGATCAAAGATGACAAAATCTGCAGCAGCACCCTCTGAGATAGTACCGTAAGGCATGTGGTACAGCCTGGCAGGGTTGATAGTCATCTTTTCCAAAAGCTCAAGCATGCTCAGATGTCCCGGTTTGACAAGGCTTGTGATACCAAGGGCAAGAGATGTCTCAAGGCCGATGATACCGCTTGGAGCTTCGGTCACGGGCTTTGATTTTTCCTCGGTGCTGTGAGGCGCATGATCTGTTGCGATAAGGTCAATTGTGCCGTCGATAAGTCCCTCGATAATCTTTTGACGGTCTGCTTCAGTGCGAAGAGGCGGATTCATCTTGGCAAGGGTGCCATGCTCTAGGACAGCATCCTCAGTCAGTGTGAAGTGATGAGGAGTGGCCTCGGCGTGGAGCCTTGCACCAAGCTTTTTGTAGGTGCGGACTATATCAACGGATACACCGGAGCTGATGTGCTGTATCACAACATCGGCACCACTGCGCAGCGCAAGCAGACAGTCTCTTGCGACAAGAGCCTCCTCAGCGATGGATGGCGAGCCGTAGATACCGAGAGCGTCAGATACTTTTCCGTGGTTGATGCCGTTGTTTGTGATAAATGCAGGGTCCTCCTCATGGAGACTTATCGGCATGTCAAGCCTTGCGGCATTTTGCATGGCGCTGTAGCAGAAGGCGGCATTTGTAAGCGGGATGCCGTCGTCGGTAAAGCCACAGGCTCCGGCTTCCTTTAATGCTGTCATGTCAACCTCATCCTGTCCTTTGAGTGAGTGCGATATTGCAGCAGCCTGATACATGCGGATTTTTTCCTGCTTTCCACGTGCCAGGTTGTCCTTTAGTGTATCCACATTGTCCACTGTCGGCTTTGTGTTTGCCATGCACACGACAGTTGTGAAGCCACCCTTTGCAGCAGCTAGGGAACCGGTGTGGATATCCTCCTTGTATGTGAAGCCCGGATCACGGAAATGCACATGTGTGTCGATAAGTCCCGGTCCGACAATCATTCCGGATGCATCTATTATTTCTTCGTTTTCAGTTGCAGCAGCGTCTGACGCACATGAGATGTCAGGTGCTATTTTTACTATTTTCCCATCTTTTACAAGTATATCCATATGTTCGTAGAGACCTGATGCCGGGTCAGCTACAATACCATTTTTTATAATCATGATAATCCTCCTGTAGATTGTACTTATTTTCTGATATATCCTAGTATAACAGTTTTAAACGAACTACACCATATCACTTGCATATTTTACCGGTAGTACAAGAAAATAAAAGTTATTTAGAGAATGTTATCATAGTATAATGGAGAAGCACGAATTTGCAAACAAATTTCAAACAAAAATGAAAATTGAAAATGTATAGGATGGATAAAAGTATATTGACAATCTGTATATAACTGTATATACTGTATATATAACGAGCGGGGCAAAAAAAGCAAAATGAATAAATCGCAGGTGAATAAATGGCTAAGTAAAGAATGCCATTTGCATACAAAGGAGTAGCTTATGAATAATGTATTGATAGTCAGAAATGTCAGCAAAACATTTGACAAATTCAAGCTGGACAATATTTCATTTGAAGTGCCGGGTGGAAGCATTGTAGGAGTAATCGGAAAGAACGGCTGTGGCAAGTCAACACTTCTTTATGTTCTTATGGGGATGAAAGGGTCTGATTCGACAGACACCGGGATTGTGATAGACGGTGTGTGTCTGCAGACGGATGAGAAGGCATACAAGAAGAAAATAGCTTATGTATTCAGTGAATTGCCGTTTAGGGAAAATTTATCTGCTGTCTCGATAGGAAAATATTACGGCAGATATTACGATGGATTTGATCAGAAAAAATACGAGGCTCTTCTTAAGCAGTATGGTCTTATCGATTTTCCGGGCGTACCTCTTAGAATTTCTAAAAGTAAAAAGGATATTATGAATGCCTCGGATTTTTCGCAGGGGCAGAAGATACTGCTGCAGCTTGTATTTGCACAGAGCTATGATGCGCAGGTGTACTTTTTTGATGAGCCTACGGGAAATCTGGATGTTGAATTTCGTGATACATTTTATGAAACCATAAGGGAGCTTGCAGCAGATGAAAATAAATGTGTAATTTATGCAACACATCTTGTCGAGGAGCTTGAGCATTTCGCAGATTATATTTTATGGCTGCAAAAGAAAGACAATACCACAAGCAAATTCTATTATGGTTCGCTGGATGAGCTTAGGGATTCCTACAGACTTGTTTCCGGGGACAAGACACTGCTTGAGAGGATACCGAAGGAGCTTGTAGTCGGAGGGCGTTTGAGCGAAAGCTCGAATGAATTGCTGATAAAATATGATGAAGCAAAAATAAGCGCAAAGATAAATGATGAAATTGGATATGGTGAAACAGAAATAAATGATGAAATCGGATATGGTGCTACGAAGCTTGATAATGAAATCAGGCAGCATATGAGATACGCAGAGCTTAAAGAAATCATGTACTACGTACAGAAGAACGAGATAATAAAAGAAAGTGGTGATGAGCAATGATCAGGGATTATTTTGAGAGAAAAAAGATATGGTTATCCAGTTCACCGGGGCATATCGGTTTGGCATTTATCGTATTGCTTGTGACAACACTGTGCGGAGTAGGGGGCTTTGTATTTGCAGGAGTGCTGTTTATGCTATCCATTGCAGTATTTAGAAGCCTCGAGATAAATAAGCTTTTACCCTTTTCAAAGAAGGAAAGAAAAACAAGATTTTTGACAGAGGTGATGCTTGATTTACTGTGTTTAAGTGTTCCTCTTCTTATAAACATTGCGTTTATTGTGATAAGATACAGAAAGCTGGAGCTTTTTTCACATCCGGTTTATGTGGCGGTATGTTTTATTTCATATATCATAATTCTCGCACACTTTTCGATAAATGATATCTTTTGGAAAGCAGCAGAAGACAGCAGAAATTTAGAAAAGTGTTTAGCTGACGCGAGTGTTTCAAAATCTGTAAAAATATATGAGACTTTTATTGAGGTGGTAAAAATTGTTATATACATAGGGTTGTTTGTCTGTTTTATGACTATTATTACAAATGGCAGCTTTTCTGATATTGCAGGGATAGACAATGAATTCTATAAGTTTGGATGTATATCAGGGATTTTGTCAGGTACTATACTGGTGATAGACATGTTAAGAACTATTGGAGACAGAAATGAATATTTTCATACAGTCTAAGGGTGGCACGCCCATTTATGAGCAGATTGCCACGCAGATAAAGGAGGCAATACTTGCCGGAAAATTGAATAAGGATGATGCGCTTCCATCGATAAGGGCGCTTTCAGCGGACATTAAGGTCAGCGTCATTACCACGAAAAAGGCATATGAGGAGCTTGAAAAGGAGAAAATGATATATTCGGTGCCGGGAAAGGGCTTTTTCGTGGATGATGCGGATATGGCATATCTCGAGGAAAAGAGGACCTTAAGTGTGGAGGAGGAGCTTGCAGCGGTTATAGAAAAGGCAAAGGCGGCAGAGCTTGATGAAGCAGAGTTTATTGATATGGTGAGGATACTTTGGGAGGAGGAAACATGCTAGAGGTTTTGAATTTATCTTACAGGACGAAAACCTTTTCTATGGAAAATGTCAGCTTTTCACTGGATGACGGATATCTCATGACACTTTTGGGAAAGAATGGCGCAGGAAAAACTACGCTTTCTGATTTGGTGTACGGACGTCTTGAACCACTGAGTGGAAAGGTATTATGGAATGGCATTGATGTCACCGGAATGAAGGCAATTGACAGCTATTGCGATAATTTTTCGGATAATATAGCTGCTAATGAAAGTGTGCGTGGCATTCTATATCATGATGAGGTGGCATATGTCGGTGGAAGAAGCTGGTGTATAGAAGGGATTAGGGCTGACGAAAATATCAAGCTGTTAAGCTGTCTTTACAGCAGATGGGATCAGAAGCATTTTGATGAAATGCTTGAAATGATGGAGTTCACTAAGGAAGAATATACGACAAAATTTGAGGAGCTTTCAACAGGAAAGCAGATGCAGCTCCAACTGGCTTTTGCTCTGGCAAGGCACCCAAAGCTTCTGCTTTTGGACGAGCCTATGGCAAATCTGGACCCGGTCGTAAAAACAGACATCTGGGAGCTTTTAATCCGAACAATAGAAAAAGAAAACATAAGCATCATAATCAGCACGCATCTGGTTGAGGAGGTCAATGACATAACTGACTATATCGGATTGCTTGATAATGGCAGGCTTGTTAAATTCGGGGACAGGGAACAGATATTAAATGATGATTTAGGAAACAGAAATAAGAATCTCAGGGAATTACTGGAGGAAGAAAATGGATAAAGCGGAAGAAATTTTTGCAGAGGCCATAGAAGATAGAAATGTGAAAACAATAAGGCAGGCGAGAGTGCTTTTTGTAATATGTCTTATGGCAGGCATGTTCATCATATTTGAAAGTGATGACATCTTTAAGTGGGTTACAGTGCTGGCTGTTTATTTTTTTACAGATTCGTTTTATAAGAAATATCTGAGAGTGGAAGCAAATTTGGCTGATGATATGAGCGGTAATTATATTTATCAGTTTATAGGGCAGCATGCACTTTCGGTGGATTACTATTTTGAAATTATTGCAAAAAAAATCCGCAAATACAGGATTATTATTTTTGCAGAGTATCTTTTGTGTGCCATATTCTCAGATTCAAAGGCTTATGGATTACTTATTGCCATGTTGAGCGTTGTCGTAACGTATGCTGCCGCATGGATAAAAAAGAAATATTTTATCTGCCGCCTGGTGGGAAAGCTAAAGCCTGTTGAAATGATATTAACTTTCACAGATAGTTTTTTAAACATATTCAAATTTCTTCTTATATTGTTGGTCAGCTTTTTGTTTTGCGTGGTGTTTCTGGGAGTAGCAGAGGGCGCAGTGGAACGTGAAATGGTAAGCGGGCAGATACTTGAACGTTTTATAGGAATACCGGCCTTTTTTGTAATGGTTGTGGCGGGCTTGATTGTGCCATTGGCAGGATATGCTTTTTTTAAACCATCAGCCATATTAAATGCTGCCCTAAAGACTGCCATAGTTATAGGAATAGCAGGATTTATCTGTATACTGGCATCTGCAAGACTGTGGTATTATGAAATAAACTATACAACGCAGAAAATAACATTGGTTCATTTTAAGGAAAAACAGTATGATTTTTCAGATGTCCAAAGGTACATATGGAAAAGCGGTGATGACGATGAGTCCGAAAAAACGCTAGTTTTGTATTTGAAGGATGAAACAGTGCTGGATTTATGCGATGATGGTACATTTAGCAGTGAGCAGGGCGATTTTGAGAAAGCGCAAAGGCAGACGTGGCCGCTTGGCGAGGAAATTGAGCTGTTTGAGGAAGTTGA
Source organism: uncultured Agathobacter sp. (assembly GCA_934365945.1). Classification (GTDB taxonomy): domain Bacteria; phylum Bacillota; class Clostridia; order Lachnospirales; family Lachnospiraceae; genus Roseburia. The sequence goes on from CAKRNE010000024.1 coordinate 8,856, forward strand.
TTGTCGCACTGTTAGGTGAGAACAGTAACTTGAGGGAAATGACTATACATATAACTGTATATATATATATTTGACAAATCAAAGTATAAAGGTATATACTAGCCGAGTTAAGCCAATTAATCAGGCTTTAAAATAATTATAGTTAAAATGATGATTTTACGAAAGGAGTGCAACTATGAGCTGGAAAACAACCACACTTCACCTCATGAAAGGTAACTGTTTAGCTGTTTACAGGGATAGTGCGCTCTTTTTTAGGTAAACAGCTTAAATAAATTAAGTTAAACTCAAGTTAAAATAAAACTGAAACGCACTATCTCCTGTTCAAAATATTTAAAGACAACTGTTTTGAAAAGGAGATTTTTTATGCGTAAATTTAATATTAAAGCACAGATACATAAATTGTACACGCTGACCACAGTAGGATATTTCAGGATAGCAGGGGCTTCATGGGTTGCACTTCTTGCGCTCAGAGGTTTTTCAATGTTTGAGATAGGAATGTTAGAAAGTATATTTCATATAGTAAGCAGCAGTTTTGAGATACCATCAGGGGTTGTTGCGGATGTGTTTGGTAGAAAGAAAACCATGGTGCTTGCAAGTCTGGTAAGTCTTATATCGGGACTTTTTATGATACTGTCTAACAATTTCTGGTCAGTTGCATTTGCTATAGGCTTTAGTGCCTTAAGCTACAATCTCGAATCAGGCACACGTGAAGCTTTGGCATATGATAGTTTAAAATTTGCCGGTCAGGAGGAAAAATACAATAAATTTGCATCAACTGAAATGATGCTGTATAGGATAACAAGCTCAACGGCTACTTTGTGCGCAGGGTTTGCGCTGTGGCTTGGTTACAGAAAGGCATATGCATTTGATATTGTATTCAGCCTCATAGCAATAGGAATTGCGTGCAGTCTGCGTGAAGTATCTGTGTCAAATGATGAAAATACAGATAACAAAGAAAACAATAACCCAAATGCAAATAAAAATGCGAAAATAGGAAACCGGCTCAAAAATGTCATTACAGAAAGCTGGCATTTCATGATTACGAATAAAAAGGCCAGAAGTATCATGGCTATAAATGCACTTATAGGGGCGGTTTCAACTTTGGTACTATTCTTTTTACAGGCGAAGCTTCCCCTTGCAGGATTAAATGATGCGCTGCTTGGACCGGCACTTTTTGTGATGGGACTTGGAGCGGCATTTGGTGCAAAAGCAGCAGGATTTTTTCCAAAATTGAAATATAAAAAATACATTATTATCAGTAGTATAGGTGTTATATTTGCATTTGCAATGGTATTTACGGAACTGCCATATATTATGATACTGGGTGGATTTGCGGGCTCTTTTTTCGATGATTTTATAGAAGTGCGCACGGATATTATACTCAATGAAATGATACCGTCAGAGCAGAGAGCCACACTCATTTCGGTTAATTCATTTATGTTTTCAATCGTTATGATTGTAATGTCAACACTTATGGGAAGCATTATGTAGCATTATAACCGTTTAAGCTTCACGGATTAAGGCTGTAGTAATTGATTCAGCTTCTAATATAAACAATTATTAGAATGTAGGATTCATATGCACAGCATACCTTCTTCGTGCATACAATAGCATGAAGGAGGTATGTTTGTATTATGAATCCATTTAAAATGAGGCCGGAGAGAACCGGCGATTTATTTGTTGACTGGGAGAAATTCTGGGTAAAACCATATAACAAAAATGAGGTAAATCCGTATACAAGGACGAGAATCATATTGATGAATGGTACAGAATTTGAAAACGTGTGGTTTTCGCATCAGTTTTCAAGAAGCGTAGGTGATGATGAGCTTAGACGAAAGCTTGCATACATCAGGAAAAGTGAGCAACAGCAGCAGAAAATACTCACACATTTAAAGCCGGCAGATGAGTCGGCATTGGAACACACAATAGGCTACGAGCAGCTTGCGGTTGACCTGACTGCGCATCTTGCAAAACGAGTAAATGACAAAAATATTAAGTCGGCGCTCGATTTTGCGCTGCTTGAGGACTTTGATCATTTGTACCGCTATGCAGATTATCTTGATTTTACCACAGGTGAGCATGCAGAGAAGCTGGTCGGAGGCTACACGGAAATCACACCGGGCAGACCGACTATTTCACACCACAGGCATCCATATGATTCAATACGATATCCGATGACGGATAAATGCCCTGCGACAATGGATGTGCTGGCCGCAAACGTAATCACAGCAGCAGAACAGCAGACTATGAACTACTATATGAACACAGCGGCACTTTGGCCTGATGAGATGGGACGCAGGCTTTATCAGGAAATTGGAATGGTCGAGGAACAGCATGTCACACAGTATGGCAGCCTGTTGAAGCCATGCATGAGCCGCCTTGAAAATCTCCTTGTGCATCAATATGTCGAGTGCTGGCTGTATTGGAGCTGTTATGAAACGGAGACAGATACAAGAATACGTGGCATATGGCAGTTTATGTTTGAACAGGAGCTTAAGCATCTGCATATTGCGCTTGAGCTGTTAAGACAGTACGAGAAAAAGGATTGGCAGGATGTCATCCCGGACGCTGAATTTCCGGCTCCACTCGTGCTGGAGAGCAATATTGAGTATGTCAGGTGTGTGCTTGGAAGTACGGTAAACGACACAGCATGCCGTGAAAGGTATGTGGATGTAAGAACCAATGCTCCTGAAACATTTATCAGATATCAGCGCCTGGTCAATGACCCGGTAAGAAATGTAATGAGCCATACCTTTATCGAGGATTATATCCGCAAAAACGGAGAGGATTATCGCTTTGAGGTGGCGCCAAATCCGGTGCCGGAGCTTCGTGACCGCACCAAGGATAACATATGTGTGGGCAGACAGCCTCTTTGCAGGAATCGGTATTAGAAGCTATTTTATATGCCATCTGTGGCATGTGACACCCGGCCCTGACATTGTGTCAGGGCATTGCTGTGCAAAGAAGTATAATTCGATTGTATCTGGGCTGTAATCGTTGCTGGTCACACTGTTAGGTATGAACAGTAACGAGTAAGGCTCACAGAAGCCGGTTGACGAAATTATATAGGTGTATTAAACTGTAATTGGGTTAGACAAGACTAATTACTTACGGCTGTTTTAAATTAAGGGGTTTTGAATATTCAAACTTCCCATATTTTATTTTGTGATACCGGCCTAGCATACAGTGTATTCCTCATAAAAAATATGAAGTCAGCCACGGTTATGAATCGGGATAGAATATAATAAATCCGATATTTTTTACCGTTTCCAAGAATATTGGAATCCCGTGGCAGTTCATATTTTTTCTTCGGAACAACTGTATACTCTCCGGTAAATATAGTTTTATATATGGGAAGTCTGTGTAAAATAGAAAAACAGCAGAACAGGAGGCAACCATGATTACATCAACCATATTAGGTCTATTAATACCATTTATAGGCACATCGCTCGGTGCGGCATGTGTACTTTTTATGATAAATGAGCTTTCCGTAAAAACCACAAAAATGCTCAGTGGCTTTGCAGCAGGCGTAATGATTGCGGCATCAGTCTGGAGTCTTCTGATTCCGGCACTTGAACAGTCACAGAGCCTTGGAAAAATGCAGTTCGTCCCGGCAGTAGCAGGTTTTATGCTAGGAATGTTTTTCCTATTGATACTGGACACGATCACACCGCATATGCATCTCGATAATTCAGTCGAGGGACCAAAGAGCAATTTCAGCAGACAGACAATGATGGTGCTTGCAGTCACATTACATAATATACCGGAGGGCATGGCAGTCGGAGTGCTCTACGCAAGCTGGATATCAGGAACCACCACCATCACGAGGGCAGCCGCCCTTTCACTGGCAATCGGAATAGCCATACAGAACTTCCCGGAGGGCGCAATCATATCCATGCCATTACATAGCACCGGAAGCTCAAAGCTTCGGGCCTTTGTATACGGAGTATTGTCAGGAATAGTCGAGCCGATAGCCGGGATACTTACAATACTTGCCATCGGAATAATAGAGCCGGTGATGCCGTACCTGCTAAGCTTCGCCGCCGGAGCCATGATCTATGTAGTCATAGAAGAGCTCGTGCCGGAAATGTCAGAGGGCGGGCACTCAAACCGCGCCACCATAGCATTTATGGTGGGCTTCTGCCTTATGATGACACTCGATGTGATGCTGGGCTAGTCTAAGAGCGAGCCCCGGCAACAGCCGGAGGCAAAGCGACAAGAAGGTAAATTGAGCCACAGCGTGAGGAACCCGGGCGGCAGGCACACACAGGCTCGGGAAGGCGAATAGCGAAGCTGCCTAGATACTGTAGAAATTATGCCCACGAAGCACAGAAATGCCCCGGCAAGGACGCCGGGGCAAGGAGCTATCGAGCCATGGATGGCGAGTAGCGACGGTTTCGTCAAGCAAAGAAACCCTGCAAGCATAATTTCGTACAGAATCTTGGCAGCGTAGCGTAGCCCGCCCGAGCCTGTGTGTGCCTGCCGCCCGGGTTCCGTACTATATCCAATCCCCTACCCGGCGAGCCCACAATTCAAAGGTGTTGTGAAAAACTGTGAAAAAAAGGGAAAATCTTCCCAATTCATTTGGAAAATTTTAATAAATCGCAAATAAAAATAAAAAAAATCTAAACATCCCCAAAACGCAATATAAAAACTGCACAAAAATAAAAACTGAAATTGTTGAAAATGTATAGAAAGCTAACTAAAAAACGAGTACATTTGCCAGTCAAACAAATTAAAAATGAAAAGTTGACTTTATAAAACGATGTGACTAAAATCAAGTACAACGATAGTTGCTTCTTATTAAATCAAGACCAAACAAACATCAAGGGTCAGACAAAACATATCTTGAGTTATTAAGAAACAATTTGCGTATCAAATTTCATATAGCAAAAAAGAAAGGAGGTAACGCAGATGGATGCTCTGGTAGATGGACTGTTAGAGGAACTCAATTGTGACGTGGTATTCAAGATACCGATATTCGGAGGCATACCCATATACGAGTCGGTAGTAGTCACATGGATAATAATGGCAGCGGTATTTTTACTGTGCTTTTTTCTCGGCAGAAATCTTTCAGTTGAAAATCCCGGACGCAGACAGGTAGCCGTAGAGGCAGGAGTCAAGTTCCTTAATGATTTCTTCAGCGAGACACTCGGAGAAAAAGGAAAGGATTACATACCATATCTGGCAACAGTAATCATCTATATAGGAATAGCAAACCTGATAGGCTTACTTGGCTTCAAACCGCCGACAAAGGATATGAACGTCACCGCGGCACTCGCTGTAATGAGTATAGTTCTTATCGAGGTGGCAGGAATCAGGGCAAAGGGCACCAAAAGGTGGCTCAAGAGCTTTGCAGAGCCAATGCCGGTAATACTACCTATCAATATCCTTGAGATCTTTATCAAACCATTATCGCTGTGTATGCGATTATTTGGAAACGTCCTTGGTTCATTTGTAATCATGGAGCTTTTAAAGATGGTCGTCCCGGCAATCGTCCCGGCAGTATTCAGTTGTTATTTTGATATCTTTGACGGACTTATACAGGCATATGTATTTGTATTCCTGACAGGACTTTTCATCAAGGAGGCAACCGAGTAGGAAGACCTGATGAGGCATGAAACACCACATCATTTATTTTCACATCGTAAGCATGGAAAATGTAACATCGCTTACAAAAAGAAACAAAATAATTGCTAACCAAAAGAAAGCATATAAGCAAGAAAAGGAGAACATATTATGTCATCAACATTATTAGTAGCAATCGGAGCTGGAATCGCAGTATTAACAGGAATCGGAGCCGGACTTGGAATCGGTAAGGCAACAAGCAGCGCAGTAGACGCAATCGCAAGACAGCCTGAGGCTGAGAGCAAAATCTCTAAATCACTTCTTTTAGGATGTGCCCTTGCAGAGGCAACAGCTATTTACGGTTTCGTTATCGCATTACTTATCATCCTCTTCCTTAAATAATCAGGCAGCGTAACTGACAGTTACAACCAGATGAAACAGAAAGGAAGGTAGAGCAATGTTAAAAATTGATCCATGGAATATAATATGGACAGTAGTCAATCTGCTTTTCCTGTACTGGATATTTAAGAAATTCCTCTTTGACCGCGTGATGGGCGTGATCAATCAGAGAGATGAAATGATTAAAAAGCAGTTCTCGGAAGCAAAGAAGAGTCAGGACGATGCAGAAAGCTTAAAGAGCGATTATCAGAAGAAGCTCGAGAGCGCAAAGACCGAGGCTGACCAGATAATCCTCGATGCCAGGGCAAGAGCCGAGGCAGAGCAGGAGAAGGCTCTTGAGAGAACCAGACAGGAAGCAGACAGTATGCTTGAAAAAGCAAAAGCGGACATTGCTAGCGAGCAGGATAAGGCAACAAAGGCCGCTGAGGCTGAAATTGCAAAACTTGCCATCTTAGCAGCGAGAAAGATTGTAAAGACAGGTGAAGCTAATGACACAGGCAGCAGTAAATAATGCAATAGTTTTGTACAGGCTGGCTGTAGAGCGTCGTGATGTGGAGGAAGCACAGAGAGTATACTTTGTGACAGAAAAGCTTGCACAGACGCTCGCAAATCCACTTATACCACTGACCAAAAAGTATGACATCATAGAAAAGGTATACGGATTTGAGAGTGAGCCAAAGCTTATCACAAGCTTCATAAAGGAAATGGTAAAGCTTGGATATGCCGCTGAAATGAATGAAATCTTTGAGGCATATTACAGATACTGGGATGAGAAAAACCATATCCTAAGAGCTGAGCTTATCAGTGCACAGGCCGCAACCGACGAGGAAGCAAAGGACGCCAAGGCGCTGCTACAAAGCAAATATCCGGAATATGAAATATCCCTTACACAGAAGGTGGACGAAACACTTTTAGGTGGATATGTGATTAAGACTCTTAATACAGAGTATGACAGAAGCTACGAAGGAAAGCTTCGTGAGCTTGAAAGAAAATTGACCAGGAGGTGACCCCTGTGGGCGCAATCAGTGCAACAGACATAATCTCCATTATCCAGAGCGAGATAGAGAATTTCGACTTCGATACCGAGAGCCGTGAGACCGGCGAGGTAATCTACGTCGGTGACGGAATCGCCACAATATACGGCATCGACCATGCCATGTACGGTGAGATTGTAGTATTCGATAATGGAGTAAAAGGAATGGTTCAGGATATCCGTCAGAATGAAATCGGAGTAATCCTTTTCGGAAGAGACCACGGAATCCATGAAGGAACCAAAGTAGTAAGAACAAAGAAAAAAGCCGGAATCCCTGTAGGTGAAGGCTTTATCGGCCGAATCATCAATGCCTTAGGTGAGCCTATTGATGGAAAGGGCGATATCAAAGAGGAAGATTACAGACCAATCGAGAATGAGGCACCGGGTATCGTGGACAGAAAGTCAGTAGATACACCGCTTGAGACAGGAATCCTCTCAATCGATTCAATGTTCCCAATCGGACGTGGACAGCGTGAGCTTATCATCGGTGACCGTCAGACAGGAAAGACATCAATTGCCACAGATACCATCATCAACCAGAAGGGCAAGGATGTTATCTGCATATATGTAGCAATTGGTCAGAAAGCATCTACAGTAGCAAAAATTGTGTCAACTCTGACAAAACACGGCGCAATGGACTACTCAATCGTGCTTTCATCAACAGCCAGCGATCCTGCATCACTGCAGTATATCGCACCATACGCAGGAACAGCCATGGCAGAGCATTTCATGCATCAGGGCAAGGATGTACTTATCGTATATGATGACCTTTCAAAGCATGCGGTAGCATACAGAGCACTTTCACTGCTGCTCGAGAGATCACCTGGACGTGAGGCATATCCGGGAGACGTATTCTATCTCCACTCAAGACTGCTCGAGAGATCAAGCCGTCTGAGCGATGAGCTGGGCGGAGGCTCAATCACAGCACTCCCAATCATCGAGACACAGGCAGGAGACGTATCAGCATACATCCCTACCAACGTAATATCTATCACAGACGGACAGATATTCCTTGAGAGCAACCTCTTCAACGCAGGTATGAGACCGGCCGTAAACGTAGGTCTTTCAGTATCCCGAGTTGGTGGAGCAGCCCAGACAAAGGCCATGAAGAAGGCATCAGGAAGCATCCGTATCGACCTGGCACAGTACAGGGAGATGGAGGTCTTCACACAGTTTGCATCAGACCTTGACGATGCCACAAAGGCACAGCTTGCACATGGAAAAGCACTTATGGAGCTTTTGAAGCAGCCGCTTTGCCACCCACTGTCACTGCATGAGCAGGTAATGACACTTATCATGGCAAACCACGGTGTGTTTGACACAATTGAGACAAAAGAGGTCAAGAAATATCAGAGCGATATCCTCTCATACATGGATCTTTCTTATCCGGAAATCGGACAGAAAATCGAAGAGAACAGAGCCATTGATGAAGAGCTCGTAAATAAAATCATGGATGCAGTAAAAGAGTATAAAGGGTAACAGGTAGTATTATGGCAAACACGAAGGAAATACAGGATCGAATAAAAAGTATCAATGATACGCTTAAAATCACAAATGCCATGTATATGATTTCTTCTTCGAAGCTGAAAAAGTCCAAAAAAATGCTGGCAGATACAGAGCCGTATTTCTTCACACTGCAATCAGAGATGAGCCGAATACTCAGGCATCTGCCTGATATGGAGGACATCTATTTCAAGACCAACGAGGACAAGCTGCCTGAGGACAGAAAGGTCGGATATATCGTAATCACAGCAGATAAAGGACTTGCGGGTTCATACAACCACAATATCCTTAAAATGGCTGAGGAGCACCTAAAGGATCATCCGAACCATTCACTTTTCGTACTCGGAGAGCTTGGACGTCATTATTTTGAACAGCGTGGGATTGAGATTGAAAAACAGTTCCACTACACAGTTCAGAATCCGACACTCAACCGTGCCAGAAATATTGCAGAAGAAATTTTGGAGCTATATCTACATAACGAGCTGGACGAAGTTTATATTATCTATACCAGCATGATAAATGCGATTCAGGAGGAAACACAGATGTCACAGCTTCTGCCACTGAAAAAGGCAGACTTCACTGTGCAGATTCCTATAGACATTCCGAGGGAGGAGCTGGCGCTTAAGCCATCGCCTGAGGCGGTCATGGATCGTATCGTACCAAACTACGTTGTTGGATTTGTCTACGGTGCTCTTGTAGAGTCATTCTCCTGTGAGCAGAACGCCAGAATGATGGCGATGCAGTCCGCATCAAACAGTGCGAGGGACATGCTTGCAGAGCTTGACATTCTTTACAACCGTGCCAGACAGGCAGCGATTACACAGGAGATTACAGAGGTAATAGCCGGTGCCAAATCGCAGAAGAAAAAGAGAAAGTAGGCTTTTTGATGAAAACAGGAAAAATTATCCAGGTTATGGGTCCTGTTGTCGATGTAGAGTTCGAGGATGAGAACCTGCCGGCAATCAGAGACGCACTAGAAGTTTTAAATGGTGACAAAAAAAGTGTGATGGAAGTCGCACAGCATATTGGAAATAATACAGTACGCTGTATCATGCTTGCTTCCAGCGAGGGACTTTACAGAGATATGGAAGTAACAGCCACAGGCGCCGGCATCAAGACACCTGTCGGAGAGCAGACTCTTGGCAGACTGTTCAACGTGCTCGGTGAGGCAATCGACGGCGGAGCACAGCCTGATACAGAAGAAAAGTGGGAAATCCACAGAGAGCCACCAACATTTGAGGAGCAGAACCCAGCAGAGGAAATCCTCGAGACAGGAATCAAGGTCATAGACCTCCTTGCCCCATATGCAAAGGGTGGTAAAATCGGACTCTTCGGAGGAGCCGGAGTAGGAAAAACAGTCCTCATCCAGGAGCTCATCAGCAATATCGCAACAGAGCATGGCGGCTACTCAATCTTTACAGGAGTCGGAGAGCGTTCCAGAGAGGGAAATGATCTCTGGACAGAAATGAAGGAATCAGGAGTTCTGGAAAAAACAGCCTTAGTGTTCGGACAGATGAACGAGCCACCAGGAGCACGTATGCGTGTAGCTGAGACAGGACTTACAATGGCAGAGTATTTCAGGGATGAGAAGCACCAGAACGTGCTGCTTTTCATCGACAACATATTCCGTTTCACACAGGCAGGTTCAGAGGTTTCAGCACTTTTAGGACGTATGCCTTCAGCCGTAGGTTATCAGCCTACACTGGCTACTGAGATGGGTGAGCTGCAGGAGAGAATCGCATCAACCAAGAACGGTTCGGTAACATCGGTACAGGCCGTATACGTACCTGCCGATGACCTCACAGACCCGGCTCCGGCTACAACCTTCGCACATCTGGATGCCACAACAGTTCTTTCAAGAAAGATTGTTGAGCAGGGTATTTACCCGGCAGTAGACCCGCTTGAGTCTACATCACGTATCCTCGAGCCTGATATCGTAGGCGAGGAGCATTATCAGGTAGCACGAAAGGTACAGGAGATTCTCCAGAAGTACAAGGAGCTGCAGGATATCATCGCAATCCTCGGTATGGAGGAGCTGGCAGATGAGGACAAGGTGCTCGTATACAGAGCAAGAAAAATCCAGAAGTTCCTCTCACAGCCATTCCACGTAGCAGAGAACTTCACAGGTATCCAGGGTGTCTATGTGCCTGTTGAGGAGACCATAAAGGGCTTTAAAGCTATCATAGACGGTGAGATGGACGAGTATCCTGAGAACGCATTTTTCAATGTCGGAACAATCGAGGACGTCAAGGAAAAAGCAAAGACTATGCAGCAGTAAAAGCATAAGGAAGGACAAATCGTATGGCAACAAATACATTTTATCTAAAGGTAATAGCTGCTAACAGAGTGTTTTACTCAGGAAGATGTCGTTCCATAATAGTCCCTGAGTTCGATGGCCAGAAGGAAATCCTCGCCCACCACGAGGATATGGTCATAGCCATCGATGAGGGTGAGATGAGATTTCAGCCGGAGGGCAGTGATAACTGGGAGTACGCGGTAGTGGGAATGGGCTTCGTAGAGATAGTCAACAACCGTGTGACACTGCTTGTCGAGACAGCCGAGCGTCCGGAGGAAATCGATATAGCAAGAGCAAGAGAGGCAAAGGAGAGAGCAGAGGAGCAGCTTCGTCAGAAGCAGAGTATCCAGGAGTACTATCACTCAAGAGCTTCGCTGGCTCGTGCCATGACACGACTGAAAGCAACTTCAGGAAAATAATAAATGTTAACAAATTACAAAAAAGAGGTCAAAAAGACCTCTTTTTTGTTTACTTTTCACATGAAATGAGTTACAATGACATTATATAAGTTAGTAATATGGTCATAGAAGACAGGTGGGAATATGAGGATAATATACGGACTGACAGTGTTATTGGAAGCAATACTGATTGCATATTGCGCAAACGGTTCCTTTAAAAAACATGATAAGATTGGTAAAAGCGTGTGTATATATGAGTTGCTGGCATTTGCCTGCGCAATAGTCTTTTTCATTTTTACATTTGTGCCGGGGCACACTGTTACAGTGCTTGCGAAGGGACTCACTATGGCACTGTTTGACTGGATGCTCATTGCTCTTATGCTTTATACACAGTATTATACAGGTGCTGTAAAGAGCTTTAAGAGTGTGCAGGCTGCTTCCATGATATTTGCGGTGCTGGACACATATATGCTTATAGAGAATACCTGGACGAATAAGATATTTGATATAGAATCAATAAAAGCCGAGCATATTAATGTGGTATTCAATAATGACAGCCTGTGGTACAAGCTGCATTTTATGTTTACCTATGCATTTGCGATTATGATTATTTTCACATATCTGTTTATGTTTATCAAATCATCGCGCATATACAGGAAGGCATACGGGGCTATAGCGGCAGTTATTATTATCGGCGTTTCGTTTGATATCGCTACTATAGGCTCGGACACCATATATGACCTCTCCATGATTATATATGGTGTCATGTCTGTTCTTATATATTACCTGACCTACAGATACGTGCCGAATGAGCTCATAGAAAATATGCTGTCTCTTGTGGTCAGCGATATGAACAATGGTATCATCTGCTATGACAAAAAGGGCAGGTGTATATATTACAATGATCTGGTGGAGGCTATTTATCACCATGGCGATAATATGTCTGATTATGAGAGGAAATATAGCCGGTGGATTGAAAAGATAGGAGACGACAGAAGGGACAGTATGACCTTCCAGACGGATATTGAACTAAACGGTCAAAAGCACTACTTTGAGATTGCCTACAAGCGCATATATGATGAGCGAAAACGCTTCATCTGTGATTATTTTGTATACAATGACCGAACACAGATGTATGAGTCATGGGAGCAGGAAAAGTACAAGGCCTCGCATGACAGCCTGACAGGTCTTTTGAACCGTGACCAGTTCTATGAGGATGTGCACGATATGGTGAACCGGCATCATGACACGACCTTTTATCTGATTTGCAGCAATATCAAGGATTTTAAATTCATTAACGAGATATTTGGTATGGAGAAGGGCAATCAGGTGCTTATAAAGCAGGCGAAGCTCATGGCATCAAATACATCTGAGAGGACTATTTGTGCAAGGCTTATGAATGACCGTTTTGCGCTGTGTATGCCGAGAGAAGAGTTTGATGAAAATAGAGTAGCCGATTCAATCAGAGAGCTGCAGCACGAGTTTAGCGGCAATTCCTTCCATCTGCATACGTACATGGGTGTGTATGAGATAAGAGACAGGGATGAGGCTGTCAGAATTATGGTAGACAAGGCAAATATAGCGGCAGATACCATAAAGAATGATTTTGACTGCTGTGTGGCATACTATGATGGGCATCTGCTTGAGATATCAATAGAGCAGAGGCGGCTGCTCGGTGAATTTGAGCCGGCACTGCAAAAGGATGAGTTTGCCATGTATTTACAGCCACAGGTGAACTGTGACGGTGTTGCGAAGGGCGCAGAAGCGCTGGTACGCTGGGTTCATCCTTCGAGAGGCATCCTGACACCGTATGCTTTTATTGATATTTTAGAGAACGCAGGTCTCATTTACAAGCTCGACCTATATATATGGGAGAAGGCAGCGCAAAAGCTTGCAGAGTGGAAGGAAAAGGGCTACGGAAGCTATCATATATCTGTAAATATATCTACAAAGGACTTTTACATTATAGATATATATGAGACCTTTACAGGGCTGATTAGTAAGTACGACATTCCGGCATCCAAGCTGCATCTGGAGATTACAGAGACAACGCTGATGACCGATTTTGAGAAGAACATGAATATCATCCACAAGCTTCAGGACGCAGGCTTCAGGGTGGAGATTGATGATTTCGGAAGCGGTTACTCATCACTAAATATGTTAAAGGACATCAGTGCCGATGTACTGAAAATCGATATGGGCTTCCTTCGTGAATCGGAGAACGAGGTCAAGGGACAGGATATCCTAGAGAGCATCATCACACTTGCAAGCAAGATAGGCATGGACGTCATCACAGAGGGTGTGGAGACGAAAAAGCAGCTTGATATGCTCACAATGATGGGCTGTCATGAGTTCCAGGGATATTATTTCTCAAAACCGGTACCGGTATCGGAGTTTGAAGAAAAGTATCTGGTATAGCTATCATGTATATTTATCATGTATATCTATTATGTATATCCAATATATATTATAGGTATTGTGCAAAATTTAATACACTGTATATTTGGGGCGGGTATTGAAATATCCGCCCTTTTTTTCTATAATTATAAACCGTGTGGATTGCTGTAAATATGTAATTGCTGTAGGTCACATAAGGGTGTGGCAGCAAACAGCGAATATGAGAAAAAGAGGCGAAAAAATGACTGAAAAAGAAAAAATAAGGATTCAGACATCAGAGACCTTTTTGCTAAGTGCGATTCTGGCACTTTCCGGAGGCTTTCAGGATGCCTACACCTACAACGTGAGAAACGAGGTATTCTCGAATGCGCAGACAGGAAACGTAGTGCTGATGAGCCAGCATCTGATGATGGGTGAATGGATGAAGGGACTATCGTATCTTTTCCCAATCCTCTCATTTGCACTCGGTGTGCTTGTGGCAGAGAGAATCGGGCACAGATATAAGAAGGCAAAGCGCATCCACTGGCGTCAGATAGTGGTGGTGATAGAGATAATCATACTGTTTGTGGTGGGCTTCATACCACACAGGTACGACATGATAGCGACCATGCTTGTATCATTCAGCTGTTCTATGCAGGTGCAGTCCTTCAGAAAGGTAAACGGCTACGGCTACGCCAGCACCATGTGCATCGGCAACCTAAGAAGCGGCACAGAGAGCCTGTCAATATATCTGCGTGACAGAAATATCGGGGCACTGAAAAAGACCGCGCACTACTATGGAATCATTCTGATATTTGCAATAGGAGCAGGTATAGGTGGAGTGTGCTCACTGCACATAGGAATCCGCGCTATATGGGCTTCAAGCGTGCTGCTTGCCATTGTATGTGCAATGATGGTCAGGGAACACAGATAAATAGTCACAAATAGTCACGAAAAATAATATAACGGAGATACAATATAAAATGAAATTATTAAAGCAATTTCTCATCATACTTGCGATTTCGTTTGTAGGTGAGATACTCAAATATTTACTGCCATTGCCTGTTCCGGCGAGCATATATGGCATGGTTATACTTTTCATAGGTCTGCTGACAGGCCTGATACCGCTTGATTCTGTAAGGAATGCAGGCAAATTCATGATAGAGATAATGCCTGTCATGTTTATCCCTGCGGGAGTGGGGCTCATGTCATCCTGGGGCAATCTTAAGCCTGTGCTCGTACCGGTGCTTGTAATCACGGTTGTGGCACTTCTTACTGTAATGATTGCTACAGGACATGTTTCACAGCTCGTAATCCGTATGCAGAAGCGCAAAAGGGCCGATGCAGGAGAAAATAAATAAGATAGAGGATAATCATAATGGATAATTTGTTTCAGACATCGCTTTTTGCCGGTGTCACGGTAAGTCTGGTTGCATATCTGATAGGTATGCTTTTAAAGAAAAAGTTTAAGCTTGCAATACTCAATCCGCTTCTCATCTCAATAGTGCTGACCATCATAGTGCTTGTTGTGGCAGATGTGGATTATGACACATACAATAAGGGCGCATCGTACCTTAGCTGGTTTCTGACACCGGCCACGGTATGCCTTGCGATACCACTCTATGAGCAGTGGACCCTGCTCAAGAAAAATATAGCGGCGGTCGCGCTCGGACTTACAGCAGGAGTCATAACAAGCCTTGTGACAGTGCTTGTGCTGTCAGTGCTTATGGGGCTTTCACACGAGGACTATGTCACACTGCTTCCAAAGTCCATCACGACAGCCATCGGTATGGGCGTATCAGAGGAGCTCGGCGGATATGTGACCATCACTGTCGCAGTTATCGTCGTGACAGGTGTGCTTGGAAATATACTCGGAGAGTTTGTTTGCAAAATATTCAGAATCACTGAGCCTATATCGAAGGGACTGGCGCTTGGCGCTTCATCACATGCCATCGGAACAGCGAAGGCTATCGAGATGGGCGAGATAGAGGGTGCCATGAGCTCTCTTGCTATCGCGGTGGCAGGAATACTTACGGTGGTGTTTGCATCGGTGTTTGCAAACTTTTATTGATTTGTCTGAGTGTGTGGTGCAAATGACGGAAGCGCGAGGCTGTGCATATCTGCCTTCGCTTCCTACTACGCGGCTAAGGGCTTGTAGGAATTGTGATACAGGCTGTGACAGGTAGGACGCAACCGACTTTTACGCGCCGTCCATGGCGCGGTAACGTCTCGCCCGTGCTTCCGTGCACGGCCGTTGCTGGATTGCAAACACAATTCCAACAATTCCTATGCCGCTTCGTACAAGCTCAGGCAGATATGCACAGCCTCGCGCTTCCTGCGCGTTGGCTTTCTCCACCATAAGAAAAGTTCATTAAATAGTTATAGATGTAGACAATTGGTAAGAGTATATGTATGGTTCAAGTCATATTAGTATTCTACAATCGTTGGAAAGGAATATTATGATAATTACTATAGCAAGAAAGTGCGGTTGCGATGCAGACAGTATCGGTAGAGCAGTCGCTGAGAAATATCATTTACAATTCATGGACAGAGAGGCTATTGCGGCCGGTGCCAAAGAGGCAGGCTGCTATGATGAGTATGAGGAGTTTTACAGTGAGAGACCGGTTAATTCCCTGCTTTACTCTATTGTGATGGAGACGGAGGAGGATAATGTGCTGCATGATACTCCGGCGAGGGCTCTTACATTTATAGACAGGCTGTCGCTTGAGGACGGCTGTGAGGGATATGTGATTCAGGGACGCTGTGCAAACTTTGCCTTTCAGGGAAGAGATGATGTTGTCTCAGTTTTCCTGACAGCGAATGATGCCTTCTGCGTTGATACTGTGGCTGATACACATGGAGTCTCAGCGAGAAAGGCAAGGGCTGTTGTGCGTGAGACAAATGACCGCAGAAAGACCTATCACAAATACTATACCGGACAGGAGTGGGGACAGGCAGAAAACTATGACCTGTGTCTGAATGTGGCAAAGCTCGGTGTAGATGGTGTGATTGCGATGATTGACAGCTTCATACAAAATAGAAAATAGAAGTGTATATACAAAAGCCGAATCCGTGGGAGTGTGGATTCGGCTTTTTGAGTTATGTTAATCAAGGTTATTAATACTTTCAATTATACATGTATGCTTTTTTTCATTATCAGATGTGTTGCTGTAATTAATTCCGACAAGTAAGATCTGATTGCTGTATCCTGATAAGGCTCCGTGATATCTGCGGTTTTTAATCTGTGATATGGCAGAATCAGCGGAAGCATTGTACTTAAGTTCAATTACTATTGCAGGTCTGCCACAGGCATTCGCTCTTGGAATAAAAACAAGATCAGCAAAACCTTTGCCGGCTGGAAATTCTCTGACAATATTGTAATATGCATTTGCAGTAAAATATGCCATTGTGAGAACACAGCTTAAAGAATTTTCGTCGTTGTATTTAAGAACGGATGTATATGTTTCATGTGCTATTTCTACCAATTCAGCGACTTTATCAGCATCTTCATTTAGGGTAGCATCTAATAATTCATCACATTTTGAAATGGAGTTGGCTACTTCACTCCATGAACCGGTCTGTAATGCTAGATCATATGCAGCAGCAACCTCATAATTAGGTATATATGCCATTTTCCTATTGGCATCATAAGCCAGATAACCTAAATGAATTAAAGCTGTAAGTGCATCATCCTTTGAAGCAACTGTAGTAAGGTCATTTTGGAAGGTATTTACATTAACTCTGATTTTATCGCCGGAAAGCATGGCGAGCACATCATCCTTTAAACCGGCGTAGTTCATGGTGATAAATGTGTTGATTGATTCAAACGAGGATGTATTTTTCCAGTAAAAATCATAGTCATGATCTAGCATAGCCTGAACAACGGAATTAGGGTTATACATATGAAGCCCGTCTATCAGATATCCGTTATACCATGCTTTTATTGATTCAAAATCCATATCATATGTGATGCACAGCTTTTTAACTTCATCCTCTGTAAAACCAAAATATCTGGTCAATTGTTTCGATTTCAACATTGTAAACTCACGGAAGTTGTTCAGAGCTGATTCATCTTTAATTTTTTTGATTGGCAGAATACCGGTGATATATGCCAAAGCTAAAAAAGTTTTTGACTCTTCGCTCTTAAATAACAAATGAAGAAACTGAAGGTAGCTGTGAACCAGTGTTTTATTTCCACCATTTCGGATTACGCAGTCCCATTCATCAATTATTATAACAAATGGAATACCGGAAATGTTGTAGACGGACATGAGTACAGCACTGATCATCTTGGTATAATCTATCTGATCGCCATATACCTGTTTAAGCTCGTCATAAATATATTCCTGAATTTTTTCTATCACATTATCTTTGTAAGCGTCCCAAAATGATGATACATCAATGTGTATGACATTGTATTTATTCAAATGTGCTGAATAGCTGTCCTTGGCTGCAATTTCAGAATCTGCAAAAAGCTCTGATGAATCGCAGCCTCTGCTGTAGTATGCATCGATCATTCCAGCAGCATGGGATTTACCGAACCTTCTGGCATGGCTGACACTTATGCAGTTGGCATTTGTACAGATAACTCTATTCAAATATTCAATCAGACCGGTTTTGTCAATATATAGCTGACTGTTTTTGTCTTTTGTAAAGCTGCCATTTCCCGGATTAAAATAAATACCCATTGTCCCATCTCCAATTCATTTTTATATAATCAGTATAACAGATTTGGAGGAGTGATGGAAGTAGGCAACATGAGATTATGTGCACTGTCTACGGACAGTATTTTTGTAATATTTTTGGATTTTTGAAAATAAAAATTCATTGTTGGAAAAATGTACGGAATAATGTTACAAATACAGCAAAAAACGTCAAGAATAATGTTACAAACACAGCAAAAAAATCAAGAATAATGTTACAACGGGGATATATCTTGAAAAAATAGCTAATTAACGTTATAATATAATTAGCTAAAAAAGAAATGGATAGGAGGAAGGCATATGAATACAGCAACAGCAACTGCAACAGAAATGCAGAACAATTTTGGGAGATATTTGAATCTTGTTATGTCAGGACATGAAATCATTGTTACAAAGAATGGTCATGAAGTGGGAAGATTTATTCCTAAGGATGCCGCAGTATCATATTTGACGGATTCTCTAACAGGAATACTTCAGGATAATGGTAATTTAGATGAGATAAAAACCGAAAGCATGAGGGAAAAATATGGTTTTGTTGATTGATACTAACATTATACTTGATGTTTTACTAAGTCGCTCAGATTTTGTGAAGGAATCATCTATAATTTGGAAACTTTGTGAGACTGAACAGGCAAAGGGATATATATCTACATTAACTTATGCAAATATGATGTATATCATGAGAAAACAAATGACTCCAGAGCAGATAGAAGATGTATTCCGCAAGTTAAAACTTATTTTTGAGTTTGCTGATTTTAGTTCAGTTGTGCTTGAGATGGCTGTAAATATGAAGTGGAAAGATTTTGAAGATGCCATACAAAGTGCAATTGCTGAATATGTTCATGCAGACTATATTATTACGCGCAATATCAAAGACTTCACGCAAAGTAAGGTTATGGCACTTACACCTGCGGAACTTTTGGCAAGAATTTAATTGCAATGAATCTAATTATTAAAAGTGTAATATTATTGGTAAAACAGATAGGAGGCATATATGTTAAACGGTGTGGGAACAAATATTTCAATGGCATATACTTCAAAGTATAACAATAAGTCAACAGGCGATAAAATGGATATAGAGTTCGAAGTAGGAAATAGTGAGCAAAATTCATTAAATAAATGCAGGGAGAGGCAGAGTGAGCTTACTGAAATATACATGAATATGTTGTCGGAAAATAACAGTTCTCTTTACAATAAATTGGTAAATAATAAAAATGCAGTTGAACAGGTGTCACCGGATAAGGAAATTCCAAATGATAAGCTGAAAAATATCGGAATGACAAGTTTTGGACTGTCTGATACAGAAAGTCAGATAGTTTTAGCTTCATATGTGAAGACATCAAAGGAGGATGATCCTGTTGTTCAAGTGGCATATGGACATGGTGATAACAGAAAAGTATATCATGTGCATGTAAATGATGTTGATATATCGAATGCATCGGATCTGGAAATGTTTGCGCTTATGTCATATGAGGGGTATAAAGGAAGAACTGCGCCTGATTCGATAAATAATTATTCTGCCTATAAAACAATGAAAGCAGATGCCGGTTATGGAATGGCTTCTGCTGATGAAAATAGCTTTGTAAACAAAAAAGTGAATGCTGATTATTTATTGGAGCAAATATATGATTCATTAAAGAAGCGGGAAACAGAACAAGAAGCAAAGAGCTTTGATGTTTGTGAATATTTGCTCCAGATGATAAAAAATCGTTAAAAGCAACAGCTTTCAGTGCCGAAGCATAATAATCGTATGGAATGTCTTGGTAGGATCATCAAAGTAAAAAGTCATTTCACCGTTATACTTCTTAACAATATTTTCTATACTACGCATACCGAATCCATGAAACTGTGGATTCGGTTTTTTAGTTGGTAAAAGATTGCCATTTTTATCGATAGGATTTACGCGGCAGGAATCAATGAGCGTGATAATGGTCATGTTATTTTTCTCTTTCTGAAAAATATTGAGTTCTATAAAAGGATTAACTGTTTTTTCGGCTGACTCTACAGCATTAAAAATACGAGGGCAGATTGTCTAAGTATTTTACAACTATGACACATCACAGGTTTATAATCATCATAACAATTAAACATCAGCAATCAAAGGAAAAATAAATGAATAAAAAAACACTAATTAAAGTATGCGCAGTTACATGTGGACTAAGTCTGACACTAGCTGGATGTACATCTTCAAACAATAGTAATGAAATAAACAATACAAAAAAATATAATACAGAAATT
>CAKRNE010000025.1 GCA_934365945.1 uncultured Agathobacter sp.
TGGAAACAGGCTCTTTGATCTCGATAAAGAAAAATGTAAAGGACATCCTGATTCCATCCGAGGAAATGAAGCTGGAAGTATATCCCATGGATTACGAAGAATTCTGTGATGCCACGGGCAATAATTATGGGCTATTGCAGCAGATTTATGATAGCGGAGCAGCTATTGGACAGGCAACTAACCGTAAATTAATGAGAGACTTGAGAATTTACATGGCAGTAGGGGGAATGCCACAGGCAGTAGAAGCGTATGTTAATGGAAAAAACTTTTCAGAAATAGATATGGTAAAAAGGCAGATCATATCTTTGTATGAGGAAGATTTTAAAAAAATCGATGCCTCCGGAAGAATATCGGCATTATATCATGCGATTCCGGCGCATCTGGCAAAGGATGCAAGAAAATATCGTATTACCACAGCAATCGGAAAAAGAAATAACACGAAAGCAGAAGAATTATTATACGAGCTGATAGATTCAAAAACGGTTCTGCCATGCTATAATTCCACCAATCCAAGAGTCAGCCTGACGGACACGAAAGATTTTGACAGTTACAAGTTATATCTTTCAGATACAGGATTATTTGTTACACTGATGTTTATTGACCGTCCGGTGACGGAAAATGATATTTATGCGAAGTTACTTTCTGATAAATTACCGGCAAATCTGGGATATCTTTATGAGAATCTGGTTGCTCAAATGATTACAGCCTCCGGGAGAGAACTGTACTATCATACCTGGGAGAAAAAAGGGAGTACGCATTATTATGAGGTGGATTTCCTGATTTCGGAAGGAAGTAAAATAAATGCATTTGAAGTTAAGTCCTCAGGATCCGGAAAACATGAATCCATAAGGGAATTTTGCAGAAAATTTTCTCAGAATATTAGCAAGGCGTATTTAATATCACAAAAAGATGCAGGAAAGGAAGAAAATCTATTGTTAGAACCGTTTTATCTATTACCGTTTTTGGTAAAATGAGTTTGTTCAATCGGGATTTGCAGGAGTGTGTTACATGTATGACTGTTGAAGATACGATTAATTATTTGATGTAATAGGTGGTGATATTTTTTGAAAAATGAAATTGTTTTATTTACAGATGGCGATATAAATATTGAAGTTGAGTTAAGTCCGGAATTAGAAACCGTATGGTTGACGCAGAAACAAATGGAAGAATTATTTGATGTTAAGCATGCTACAGTGAGTGAGCATATTTCCAATATTCTTTCTTCAGGAGAATTAGATGAGACTTCTGTCGGTTTTTCCGACAAAAGTTCCGGAGGACGAAAACCAAAGATATATAATCTTGATATGATATTATCCGTGGGATATCGTGTTAATTCAAAACGAGGCATCGCATTTCGTAGATGGGCTAATTCTGTATTAAAGCAATATGTGATTCAAGGCTATGCTATTAATGAAAAACGATTGCAAGCGCTTGAAAGAACTGTTGATATTCAAACAAAGATGCTTGCAAGCACATTGGAGGTTGAAGAATCAGACATTTTAAAGGCTGTTACCTCGTATACAGATGCATTAATGCTTTTAGACCAATATGATCATCAATCTCTTAAAAAACCAGTGGGAAACAGGCCTATATATAAAATAACATATGAGGAATGTAAAAAAATGGTTTCACACATGGAGGATTCATTTAAATCGGATGTATTCGGTGTGGAGAAAGAAAATGGTAAAGTTGAGGGTATTTTGGCAGCAGTTTATCAGAGTGTGTTTGGTGGAGATGTATATCCGTCATTAGAGGAAAAAGCTTCTAATTTGTTATATTTTATGATTAAGGATCATCCATATGCAGATGGATGTAAGCGAATTGCAGCATCGTTATTTTTGGAATTCCTTGCTCGGAATAATGCTTTATATAGAGATGATAATAAGATAATCAGTGATGGAGCATTGGTTGCGATTACGCTTATGATTGCAGAGTCAAGACCAGAAGAAAAAGATATAATGGTGAATCTTGTAATGAATTTTTTGACAATGTAGTTAGTTCGTAAAATTTATTATTTAATGAAATTGGTAAATCAGAAGTTGTGGAGGTGATAAACTATATGAATGATAAATGGGTTGAGTTTGCAATTCGTATTCAAAGTATTGCTCAGGCTGGGCTTCAGTATGGGAAAGATAAATATGACAGAGAGCGTTATGAGGAATTGAGACAGATTGCAGTAGAAATGCTGTCTCTGAAAACGGATATTCCGGTAAATAAAATTTTTCATTTGTTTTGTAATGAATCTGGCTACCAGACACCAAAAGTAGATACACGGGCTGCGGTTTTTGTTGACGGTAAAATTCTGCTTGTACATGAAAATAATGGTACATGGTCATTGCCGGGAGGGTGGTGCGATGTAGACCAGTCTGTTGCATCCAATACGGAAAAAGAAGTGCAGGAAGAAGCAGGATTTTCGGTAATATCAGAAAAAATAATCGCAGTTCAAGATTGGCGAAAGCATAATGTGGTGAATTATGCTTATGGAGTAGTGAAGATTTTTGTTCTGTGCAGGTATGAAGGTGGGGAGTTTGAAAAAAATATTGAAACTACAGAAATTAGATTTTTTGATAAAAACAATCTCCCGTCTGACCTTGCTGTAGAAAAATGCACAAAAGAACAAATTCTGATGTGTTTTGACTCATATGAAAATCCAAATGCGGCAACGCTGTTCGATTGAGACAATGTCAAGCTTGCAGAGCCTGACCAAAATAAAACCAGTTCGTAAAAGGACACCTTTACGAACTGGTTTTTGCGTTGCATTTAAAATGATATTTATCTATTTTGTAATTAACCGAAATATCTGTCAAGAAGTCCCTTAAGAGCTCTTCCGTGTCTAGCCTCGTCTCTAGCCATCTCATGAACTGTATCATGGATTGCATCAAGGTTATTCTTCTTAGCACATTTAGCAAGGTCAGTCTTTCCAGCTGTAGCACCGAACTCACAGTCAACTCTCCAAGCGAGGTTGTCCTTTGTAGTAGCCTTCATGTTTGGCTCAAGGTCCTCACCAAGCATCTCTGCAAACTTAGCTGCATGCTCAGCCTCTTCGTAAGCTGCCTTCTCCCAGTAGAGACCAATCTCAGGATATCCCTCGCGATGAGCTACACGAGCCATGCAAAGATACATACCTACCTCAGAGCACTCGCCCTCGAAGTTAGCCTTTAACTGCTCGAAGATGTATTTCTTATCTTCATCAGAGATCTCAGGATTGTTTTTAACAGTTGAAGCATATACTCCAAACTCATGCTCTGCAGCAAGTGTTAAATCTCCCTCAACCTTCTTGAATTTATCTGCGCCAACGTGGCATACCGGACACTCTGCCGGTGGATTCTCTCCCTCATAAACGTATCCACAAACTGTACAAACCCATTTTGCCATAATAATGTTCCTCCTTTTAAAGATAGTAAATAAATGTTTAATTGTTGTAAAAACTGTCAGGCTCTAGGAAAGCTCATTCTCACAATCCGGACAAAGTCCAGTAAACGAAACAGAGCAGCTCTCAATGGCTAAATCAGTGGATTCCTGCACCTGTGTCATCAGCTCATCGGCGAAGTCCAAATCAATATCCATCACGCGTCCGCAGCCTCTGCATATAAAGTGATAATGAGGCGCCGTGTTGTAGTCGTAATGGTCGGGACCGACTCCTGTCGAAATCTTGATGATCTCACCAATTTCCTCAAGTAAGGAAAGGTTTCTGTAAACAGTTCCCAGACTGATGTTTGGAAATTCTTTTTTGATATTCTGATAGATAGTTTCAGCAGTCGGGTGATCGGTCCGGCTCGCCAGAAAGTTGACTATCGACTCTCTTTGACGACTATACTTAATCATGTGAATCTCCTCTCAAATGAAATCAGGAATTGTTACTGATATCAATATACACTAAAGTACTATAGATGTCAAGAGAAAAATAAGAATAATTCCTATTTTATTTCAAATAAAAAGGCTGGTATACGATGCTAGCCATGTAAGCAGCAGATTTTCTTGTTTTCAAGGTGGCTCAAATAGCTATAAATCAAGTATAGATTAATAACACACGCATAATATCACTGCTTTACTCATAGAATAATACAAAACGCGCAGGCGGTTGAATAAGCATGAAGAGATTCGTTACATACCTGTATTTATATGATGGCAGAATTAAAGGAAATAATGCAGGCTTTATAAAAGTAGAAATAAATGGTGAAAAAAGTGCATTTCTCGTGCAGATAAAAAATCTCGGAAAATACTCCGGAAACGGAAGAGTGTATCTGGTATACGAGGCGGGAGAAGCCATAGAAGCAGGAGAGCTTATGGTAAAAAACGGTGAAGCACGCGAGATATATAATGTAGATACAGAAAATGTAAAGGACAGCGGAAAGACATTTTTGCAGGTGCTCGGCGTGAGGATAGAGCTGGAAAATGCAGATGAAAAATTTCTGGCGAGCTGCTGGACCGATAACACGGCGGCAGTTATAGGAAAACCACTCAAGGCACAAGCGGATTTATCAAATAAGGAAAAATCCGTATCGGCTCCGAAGCCTGAACCGGGCTGTCAGAAAGAAATCCATAGTCAAAATGTTGATGACAGTCCTGAAAAAATCAGACGCATAGACATATCAGAGCTTCGCACACTTCCGGCCAAAAACTGGTACATAGTAAATAACAGCTTCCTTGCGCACGGTTATGCAAACTATAAGCATCTCGTCATCAAAACGGAAACAGATGGCAGGCAATATCTCGGAGTACCGGGCGTGAGCGAGCCGCAGGAGCGCATGCTTGCAGGAATATTCGGCTTCACGGAATTTGAGCCGGCCGCTCCGGCAAATGCAGCAGATGTAGATAGCGGAGTGTTCGGATACTGGTTCTGCCCGCTGACGATTTGATAGTATTATTAAGAAAATTGTGGCATGGGACACCGGCGTGCGTATACTCTCATAAGAGCGCATAGTGAAGCCGGTTAGATACTGTAGAATTATGCCATGAAGCACAGAAATGACTTGCCATGGAAGGCAAGTCAAGGAGCTATCGAGCCATGGAGGGCGAGTAGCGACGGTTTCGTCAAGCATAGAAAGGTTATAAGCATAATTCGTACAGTATCTTATCGGCGTAGCGTCAGCTCTGTGAGAGCATACGCGCGCCGGTGTCTCATGCCGCAATTTTCGTATTACATAAAAACCATACACAAATTTTTTACATGGGAAAATGTCCTTTCCTCTGCACAAAACCACAGAAATTGTGTATAATTAAAGCTAACAGAAGAAAAGCTGTGGGAGGTGGCATTACATGAAAAATTATTCAAAGGATCCTGACAGACAGTATCATATCCAGGTCGCAAAGGGAGAGGTCGGCCGATATGTTATCATGCCGGGAGATCCAAAGAGATGTGTTAAAATAGCACAGTACCTTGACAATCCGGTCCTTATAGCGGACAACAGGGAGTTTATCACATACACCGGTACATTGGATGGTGTGAAGGTCAGCGTGACATCGACAGGCATCGGTGGACCATCCGCATCCATCGCGATGGAGGAGCTGTACAGATGCGGTGCAGATACGTTTGTGAGAATCGGAACCTGCGGAGGCATGCAGACAGACGTGAAGAGCGGTGATATCGTGATTGCGACAGGCGCCATCCGCATGGAGGGTACATCAAAGGAGTATGCGCCGATAGAGTTTCCGGCTGTGGCAGATTTAGATGTCATAAACGCGCTTGTTGCGGCAGCAAAGCAGAAAAACTTTACGCATCACACAGGCGTGGTGCAATGCAAGGATGCATTTTACGGACAGCACGAGCCGGAAAAAATGCCGGCAGGCTATGAGCTTATCAACAAATGGAATGCATGGAGGATGCTTGGCTGTCTTGCGTCAGAGATGGAGTCTGCAGCGCTTTTTGTCGTTGCGGCAAAGCTTGGAGTCAGGGCTGGCTCATGCTTCCTTGTAGTTGCAAATCAGGAGAGGGAAAAGCTTGGGCTTGAGAATCCTGTGGTGCGCGATACGGACATGGCAGTTCAGGTGGCGGTTTCGGCAGTGAGAAACCTCATTCGTGAGGATTGTGCCGAGAAATAAGTCATATATTAAAACACAGAAACGGAGAGCAGACATTGGATATAAATGAAATTTTAAAACACGTGGACCATACACTTTTATCACCACAGGCTACATGGGATGAAATCAAGCAGATATGCGATGATGCAATAAAGTATCAGACTGCATCGGTCTGCATACCGCCGAGCTATGTAAGGCAGGCAGCAGATTATCTGGGTGAAAGTGTAAAGGTCTGCACCGTGATAGGCTTCCCTAACGGATATTCGACCACTGCGGTGAAGGCCTTTGAGACAGAGGATGCTATTGCAAACGGAGCGGCGGAGATAGATATGGTCATCAATATCGGCTGGCTCAAGGATAAAAGGTATGAGCTGATAGAGGATGAAATAAGGAAGCTCAAGTCCATATGCAAGGACAAGGTGCTAAAGGTCATCATCGAGACCTGCTTTCTCACAGATGATGAGAAAATCAGGATGTGCGATATCGTGACGAGCGCAGGTGCTGATTACATCAAGACATCTACAGGCTTTGGCACGGCAGGCGCTACCTTTGACGATATAAAGCTGTTTTCGGAGCATATCGGAGAGGGTGTGAGGATGAAGGCCGCCGGAGGCATTTCTTCATTAGACGATGCAGAAAGGTTTCTTGAGCTGGGCGCTGACAGGCTTGGGACAAGCCGTGTGGTGAAGCTTGTTAAGGCTATGGACTAATTTTTGTATACTGAATAACCGGGGAATCATATATGGATAAAAAAACAATTGAAAAACTGATTGATACAGCCCTTGCGCAGCTTGATTTTTCATATGCGCCGTACTCCGGCTTCAATGTCGGTGCGGCTCTTTTGGCAAAAAATGAGGCAGTCTACACCGGCTGCAATATAGAAAACGCAGCCTACACACCGACAAACTGTGCAGAAAGAACAGCATTTTTCAAGGCAGTGAGTGAAGGCGTGAGGGATTTTGAGGCAATCTGTATCGTGGGCGGAAAGAACCAAAAAGCGACAGATTATACCGCACCATGCGGAGTATGCCGTCAGGTTATGATGGAGTTTTGTAATCCTAAGACCTTTAAAATAATACTGGCAATCGACAGGGAAAATTATAGGATTTATACGCTTGAGGACATGCTTCCGCAGGGATTCGGACCTGCGAACCTTGAGTAGAGCGACCTGTAGCTGTACCTTTAATGGACTGTATAATGGGCGGTAATAGTTGTTGATTATATGGTAGTGTGAACATTAGCCGCCTCAACATGAAGTGGGAAACCGGAAATGGGGGAAATATGGAGAGAGAAGAGAATATAAGAGACAATATAATAAAGCTGCCGAAAATCGAGCTTCACTGCCATCTGGATGGCTCCTTAAGCCGTGAATTTGTTGAGAAAAGGCTTGGCAGGACGGTGCAGGAGGCAGAGCTTAGCGTGTCGGATGACTGCACAAGTCTCGCGCAGTATCTGGAGAAGTTTGATTTGCCGGGGCAGTGCATTCAGGATGAAGAGGGGCTTGAGGGAGCTGCCTATGATGTGCTTAAGAGCATGCACCGGGAAAATGTCGTATACGCGGAAATCCGTTTTGCACCGCTGCTTTCGGAGAATGAGCGGATGAGCTGCGAGCGCGTGATAGAGGCGACAATTAAGGGACTTGAGAGAGGAAAAAAGGATTTTGGCATAGAGTATGGGCTTATCGTGTGTGCCATGAGGCATCACAGCGAGGAGCAAAACAGATGCATGCTGCACACCGCAAGGGAATTTTTGGGTGCGGGTGTGTGCGCGGCAGACCTAGCAGGTGCTGAGGTGCCTTATCCTATGTCAGGCTTCATGGAGCTTTTCAAATATGCAAAGCAGCTTGGCATGCCTTTTACCATCCATGCGGGAGAGTGCGGAAATGCACAGAATATCATAGATGCAGTGGAGGTCGGAGCAGCCAGGATAGGCCATGGAATAGCTATGAGAGGCCACGGTGAGCTGGAAAGGCAGCTTTTGGCAAAGGGCATAGGCATTGAGCTTTGTCCGATAAGCAACCTGCAGACAAAGGCGGTGGCATCTGCAGACGAATACCCCATCAGGGAGTTTTTGGATGCGGGATTAAAGGTCACAATAAACACAGACAACCGCACCGTCAGCAATACAACTCTGTCAAAGGAGCTTGAGTTCATAGAAAAAACCTATGGCATACGCGATGAGGAGCTGCCGCTTATGATGAAAAATGCACTGGATGTGGCATTTGCGGATGATGCGGTGAAGGAGCGGATTTTCAGAAAGCTGGTATAGCGCAGGGGCTCCCCGCTGCACAAATTTACGGACCGGAAAATGGAGGTATGACACCATGAAGAAATATAACAGAATTTTTGTGATAGTCCTAGACTCTCTGGGAATCGGCGCGATGCCGGACTCGGAAAGGTTTGGAGACACAGATGTAGACACCTTTGGGCATATACTTGAGCGGATGAAGACTCTCGACATCCCAAATCTTACAAGACTTGGAATGCTCAATCTGCATTGTGGCGGTCAGATGCAGCCGGATGCTGAGCCAATCGGACGATTTACGCGGCTGGCAGAGGCAAGCAACGGCAAGGACACGATGACAGGTCACTGGGAGATGATGGGCATAAAAACCGAAAAGCCGTTCAAGACCTTCACAGAGCACGGATTTCCACCGGAGCTTATCGCTGAGCTTGAGAAGCAGTGCGGAAAAAAGGTCATAGGCAACAAGAGCGCCAGCGGCACAGAGATAATCGAGGAGCTCGGAGAGGAAGAGATAAAGAACGGCTCGATGATTGTGTATACATCTGCGGATTCGGTGCTTCAGATTTGCGGCAATGAGGAGACCTTTGATTTACAGAATCTCTACCGTTGCTGTGAGATAGCCAGAAAAATAACGCTCAAGGACGAGTGGAGAGTAGGGCGCGTCATTGCAAGACCATATGTGGGAAAGAAAAAGGGTGAGTTTGTGCGAACCTCAAACAGGCATGACTACGCACTTAAGCCTACCGGTCTTACGGCGTTAAATGCATTAAAGGACAGTGGGCTGGATGTCATTTCAGTCGGTAAAATCAATGATATTTTCTGCGGAGAGGGCATTACAGAGGCATTGCGCTCAAGGAGCTCGGTTCATGGAATGGAGCAGACCATTGATATTTGCGAGAAGGATTTTACCGGGCTATGCTATGTGAATCTGGTCGATTTCGACGCATTGTGGGGACACCGCAGAAATGTGACAGGCTACGGAGAAGAAATTGAGCGATTTGACAAAAATCTGGGCATTTTAATGGAAAAGCTAAGGGATGATGACCTGCTCATACTGACCGCAGACCACGGAAACGACCCAACCTACAAGGGAACGGACCACACACGCGAGTATGTGCCGTTTATCGCGTATTCAAAGAGCATGAAGAGAGGCGGCGCAATTGAGGAGGAAGCCACCTTTGCGGTGATTGGAGCCACAATTGCAGACAACTTCGGCGTAAAAATGCCGGAGGGTACCATCGGACATTCTATCCTTGAAGAGCTTTAAGGGGTAATATCTCAGGAATGTTTTAAACTTAAACAGAAAATATAGCAACAGAAAATATATGGAGAAAAAATGAACAGGATATATGAAAAACTCACCACATGTCTTGCAAGTGTGCGTGAAAAAACAGATTTTGTACCAAAAACAGCCATAGTTTTGGGCTCAGGACTTGGGGACTATGCAGAGCAGATTAAGATAGAGACAACCATAGATTACAAGGATATCAAGGGCTTTCCGACATCCACGGTTCCCGGTCACAAGGGCAGGTTTGTATTTGGATATGTGGATAGTGTGCCTGTTGTCATCATGCAGGGCAGAGTCCATTATTATGAGGGCTATCCAATAACAGATGTTGTGCTTCCGACACGCCTCATGGGAATGATGGGCGCAAAAAAGCTGATACTCACAAATGCGGCAGGCGGTCTCAATACTGATTTTAATCCGGGCGACTTTATGCTGATTGCGGACCATATCGCGACAGCCATACCAAGTCCACTGATCGGAGCCAATATTGATGAGCTTGGTGAGCGTTTTCCGGATATGAGCGAGGTATACAGCCGCAGAATGAGAGAAATCGTAAAAGAAAAGGCAGATAAGCTAGACATAAAGCTTAGAGAGGGCGTCTACGTACAGCTAACAGGCCCGCAGTATGAGACCCCGGCCGAGGTCAGGATGTGTAAAATCCTCGGAGGAGATGCCGTTGGAATGAGTACAGCCTGTGAGGCACTTGCAGCGCGTCATATGGGGCTTGAGGTTTGCGGAATCTCATGTATCACCAATCTGGCAGCAGGACTATCCGACAAAGAGCTCAACCATAAGGAAGTGCAGGAAACCGCAGACCGCGTGGCAAAGCAGTTTACAGAACTTATTACTGCTGTGGTGAAGGATATATAAACGGAAGCAGATTACATTGCGTCTGAACAGTAACAAAAGACCGCGATATGTCGAAAGTTGCGACCGAAACCAATTGAATGAGTGTTCTATCAAGACTATAATTGAACCAGTACAGCGATATAACTATTTTCGCAGTGCTGGTTCTTTTCGATGTGCCAAAAGCGTATAGAGAATAAAATATAATATCAGACAGGAGGACTTCAATTTGGAGAAAGTACGTTACATGATTTCCGATGCGGCAGCCGCCGTGGATGTGGAGACTCATGTGTTGCGTTACTGGGAGGATGAGCTGGGACTTGATGTGCCCAGAAATGAACTTGGTCACAGATACTATACGAGAGACAATATAAAGCAGTTTTTAAGGATAAAGGAGCTCAAGGAGAAAGGCTATCAGCTTCGTGCAATCCGTGATATGCTTCATTCCGATGCGTCCGGTGAGCCGGTAAATCCATCGGATACTGCATCCGGGGGAAAATCCGTACAGCCTGTAAATTACCCGAATATCGCAGATCAGGCAGTAAAACAGGAGATGTCAGGGTATAATCCGGCATATCATGATGAGCTGGACAGATACAATCATACATATCGAAGCCGCACGGCAGATGAGCGTATGGATGAGTTTCGCGAGCTGATGAGCAATATCGTGGGGAGAGCCATAGCACTGAACAATGAGGAGCTGAGTCAGCAGATATCCACTGAGGTGCAGGAGCGGATATTAAAGGAAATGAACTATCTGATGCGCGAACAGGATATTGCGCAGGAGGAGAGATATAAAAAGCTGGATGCTGCCATACGCGGAAATCTGCGCAGAAAGGGGCTTTTCGCCAGAAAAAAGAATGTGGACAGGCCTGCAGATACAAAAATAAGCGCTGCAGACACTCCGGGAAAGAAGGGACGCGATAAGAAGCATACACATGAGCTTAAGCCGGTGAGACTGTAGAGCGTACAAGAATGTTTACAACAAAAAAGACGACCTGTATCAGGTCGTCTTTCTTTCTTACAGTATGCTAAAAATTAGCCCTGGCTGATTGCTCCAGTTGGGCAAACACCAGCACATGTACCACAATCGAGACAAGAATCTGCATCGATTACGTACTGTGAATCACCAGCAGAGATAGCTCCTACTGGGCACTCACCAGCACATGTACCACAGCTAACGCATGAATCAGAAATTACGTATGCCATAATGAAATCCTCCTTATAAAATAATGATCATTATTCGCCGTTATTGGCTTATCTGCATTGTAGTACAAAACGCAGAATAATGCAATGCAAAATAAAATTGTACTTACTTTTACACAATCTTATATAAATATTACCAAATATTGAGTAAAACTTGAAAAGCTATTGTTACTATTGTATAATAAATAGAAAACTATTTTAGCTGCGTAGCAGAGACAAAGCACGACAATAAAACACATGATTATTTAGAAAAGCTGGTGTTTGCACATGGCATATTACTGCAGCATGTGCAGTGAGGATATAAAATGGAAACAAAAATTATAACAATAGATCAGAACAATTTAGACCATAAGCTCATGCAGGAGGCGGGTGATTTGATTGCAGCCGGTGAGCTTGTAGCATTTCCGACAGAGACCGTGTATGGGCTTGGCGGTGATGCACTGGATCCGGAGGCTTCAAAGAAGATATACAGTGCCAAGGGACGTCCATCGGACAATCCGCTTATCGTACACATATCAGATTTTTCAGACCTGGAGCGCGTGGCAAAGACAGTGCCGGAGGATGCAAGGAAGCTTTCGGATGCTTTCTGGCCGGGACCTCTTACCATGATAGTGGAGAAGGGCGATGCAGTGCCTTATGCCACCACAGGCGGCATGGATACGGTAGCTGTGCGTATGCCGAATCATCCTATAGCGCTTGATCTCATAAGAAGAAGCGGCTGCCTTATCGCGGCACCAAGTGCCAATACATCCGGCAGACCGAGTCCTACAGAGGCAGCACATGTGGCTGAGGATTTAAGCGGCAAAATAGCCATGATCATAGACGGAGGACCGGTTGGAATAGGAATAGAGTCCACCATCATTGACCTGACAGAGGATACACCTATGGTGTTGCGCCCGGGCTATATCACACCGCAGATGCTTTCAAAGGTATTGGGCAAGGAGGTCATCATTGATCCGGGAATCATAGCGGCAGATGATACGAGAAAGCCAAAGGCACCCGGCATGAAGTACAAGCATTATGCACCAAAGGCAGATATGGTCATCGTGGATGGTACGAGAAAGCATGTGATTGCAAAGATAAATGAGCTTGTGGCTTCACACAGGGATGATGGCAAAAAGATAGCAGTCATCGCAACAGAGGAGACAAAGCAGTTTTACGATGCAGATGTTGTACTGTCGATGGGAAGCAGAGCAGATGAGGATTCGATAGCGCATGAGCTATACCGTATATTAAGGGACTGTGACGAGCTCGATGTGGACGTGATTTTCTCGGAGAGCTTCTCCACACCGCGTATAGGACAGGCTATCATGAACCGTATGCTAAAGGCAGCAGGCCATCAGGTGATAGACACACACGTGAAGTATGACAAAATCATTTTTGTCGCACAGACCGGCACATGCAGAGAGCAGATGGCGAAAGGCATCATGAACGACTTTGTGCTCAAGGTACCGATGGAGATTGAGGCGAGAGGACTTGTGGTCCAGTTCCCGGAGCCTGTCAATCAGAAGGCAGAGGCAGTGCTCATAAGCAATGGCATTTCCACGGAGGGCATGGTGTCAACTCAGCTTGAGGAATCGGATATCACGGAGACCACGATGGTGTTTACCATGGAGTCATCACAGCGCGAGCGCATCATAGAAAGCTTTGCTGATATCGACCCGGAGCAGGTCTTTGTGCTCTCACAGTATGTGGGCGATGAGCTTGAGATACTGGATCCTTACGGCGGCACGCTTCAAAGCTATGGACTGTGCTATGAAAGCCTCAGAGCCACGCTTAAGAAGCTGGTAAAGCTCTTAAATGCAAATGGCGAAAATAATCAGTAACCGGAATACAAAATACATAAACGACAAACAAATATAACACAATATAAGACAAGACAATACAAGATAATATAACACAATACAATACAAAACAAGACAATATAACACAATACAAAACAAGACAGGACAAAGGAGAACGAATATTATGGGTAAGGTAGTAGTTATGGATCATCCGCTGATTCAGCACAAGATTGGAATTATGAGAAGAACAGACACAGGCTCAAAGGATTTCAGAACACTCGTCAGCGAGGTTGCGATGCTTGAGTGCTACGAGGCAACAAGAGACTTGGAGCTTACAGATGTGGAGATTGAGACTCCTATCTGCAAGGCCACTGTAAAGGAATTAAAGGGCAAAAAGCTTGCGGTTGTCCCTATTTTAAGAGCCGGACTTGGCATGGTGGAGGGTATGCTCGAGCTCATTCCTGCTGCAAAGGTCGGACACATCGGCATGTATCGTGACCCGGAGACAGCGGAGCCAATCGAGTACTACTGCAAGCTTCCGGCAGACTGCGCAAACAGAGATGTATTTGTGGTAGATCCGATGCTCGCAACAGGCGGCTCAGCAGTTGCAGCACTTGATATGCTTAAAAAGCGCGGTGTGAAAAATATCCACTTTATGTGCATAATTGCAGCTCCTGAGGGAGTGAAGAAGCTCACAGAGGCACACCCTGATGTGGATGTATATATAGGAGCGCTCGATGATCATCTCAACGAGCACAAATATATCGTGCCGGGACTTGGAGATGCAGGAGACAGAATTTTCGGAACCAAGTAATAAAATGATGATAAATGCTGCCGATTACACTGAGGGTTAAACAGAAATATAAAACAGTACAGTAAAGTAACAGGCAGTAACATGCAATAACAGATAGTAACATGTAATATCAGACAGTGATAGACCTTATGGAATGGAGGCATATATATGGGAGCTTCTGAAAAGAGAAAGGATTATATCTCATGGGATGAGTATTTTATGGGCATAGCGATGCTTTCAGGCATGCGCTCTAAGGATCCGAATACCCAGGTGGGTGCGTGCATAGTGGACCCGGAGCACAAGATACTCTCCATGGGCTACAACGGCTTTCCTCTCGGCTGCTCAGATGATGAGTTCACCTGGGCCAGAGAGGGTGAGGACAACAAGTATTTCTATTCTACACACAGCGAGCTCAATGCTATTCTAAACTACAGGGGCGGAAGCCTTGAGGGAGCGACCATATATGTCACTCTGTTCCCGTGCAATGAATGTGCAAAGGCCATCATACAGTCCGGCATCAGGGAGGTAGTCTACGACAGTGACAAGTACGAGGGCACTGCCAGCGTGACAGCTTCAAAGAGGATGCTGAGGGCAGCGGGTGTTACGATTCGCAGGTATGAGCACACAGACCGTGAGGTGACGCTTGTGCTGTAGCACTTGTGGTGTAATGTACACTTATTGGTTGTATGGGTACTGTTGTCAGCATGGGACTAATCGCCAGAAATAGTGATAATACAGCAATTGTTGTGTCAAATTGACGTGATTTGACATGAAACACATGTATTTTTTATGCATTTTACACATAAAAATGTGGACAAAAGCAATAAAAATGATATAATAATTTGTATATGAAAAGAGATAATAAGAAAGAGGTAATGAACGCACTTATCATGGTTTTCCAGTTTGGAATCAACATGATTGTGCCGATATTTCTCTGCACACTGGCCGGTGTGTGGATTGGGAAAAAGACCGGAGCGGACTGGGTAACTGTTCCATTATTTTTCCTTGGAGCGTTTGCGGGGGCAAACAATATATACCGCATGGTCAAAAAATTCCTAAAGTCAGAGGATGATGGCAGAGCCGTCAGACAGACACAGGTGAAGCAGAGGACTACAGAAACAGAGATATCAGACAGTTTTAGCAGGGTAGAGAAGGATGTTAAAAAGAATAAATGACGCATTGCCGGGACTTGTATTTGGGATAGTTTTTTACGGAATTGTTGTGCAGCTTATTGGGGTATGGTTTGTCACAGACAAAATTTCATATTCTATCGGCTTATGGTATGGGATAGCGATAGCTGTTGGTATGGCTGTCAATATCGCCACAGTCATATATGACGCGACCGTCGTATATGGACAAAAGGATGCCAATCGCAGGATCGTAGCAAAATCACTTTTAAGGTATATTGTTGTTGCGGTCCTGTTATTTATATTGGGGCTATTTAATTTTGGAAATCTGATAATGGCATTTGTTGGTATGCTGGGGCTCAAGGTTTCGGCGTATTTACAGCCTTTATTTATGAAGGTGACAGACAGATTTTCCGGGAGAAGTGATGCATCTTCCGCCGGCGAAATGGAGACAGAGTAGCAAAACAGCAGATAAACTTAATAAGGAGGAGGTGATAATGTGAATCAGGCGATTTTACTGGAAAGTAACGCAGACAATATCGACTTTATGATCCATGGTATTTTTTCGATAAAGGTATTCGGTCAGGAGGTCTGGATTACCACATCGCATGCCTGTATCCTAATAGTGATGGCTCTTATGGTCATATTCGCTATAGTGGCAAACAGGAAGCTCAAAAAAGCAAAGGAAGTACCGGACGGCTTTCAGAATATCATCGAGCTCATCGTAGAGATGCTCGACAATATGGTTGAGGGAACCATGGGTAAGTGGGCTCCGAGGTTTGTAAACTACATCAGCACGATTTTTATCTTCATACTGATGAGTAATATCTCCGGTCTGTTTGGTTTAAGACCACCGACAGCCGACTACGGAACCACACTGGCGCTTGCACTTATTACATTTTTCATGATCAGATTCAATAAGGCTAAGCATCAAAGCGCAAAGGACATCTGGACCGGTATGTGTTCACCACTGCCGCCGTGGCTGCCTATATGGGCACCAATCAACATTATCAGTGAGATTGCAATTCCTATCTCATTATCATTGCGTTTGTTCGCCAATGTATTGTCAGGAACTGTTATCATGGCGCTGGTATATGGTCTGCTAAGGTTTATAGCCATAGCGTGGCCGTCAGTACTGCATGTATACTTTGATTTGTTCTCAGGAGCGATTCAGACATATGTATTCTGTATGCTGACAATGACATACGTTACACAGGCATGTGAGACGGATGAGTAAAACTATAAGATGTATTTTTAGGAGGATTCAATTATGGATATCAATGGACAGGATTTAATCAGAGCATGCTCAGCAATCGGTGCAGGTTTGGCGGTTATCGCCGGAATCGGACCCGGTGTTGGACAGGGTATTGCAGCAGGACACGGTGCAGCAGCCGTAGGACGTAACCCGGGAGCAAGAGGACAGATCATGTCAACCATGCTTTTAGGACAGGCGGTTGCAGAGACAACAGGTCTTTACGGTCTCGTTGTTGCATTACTTTTACTTTTCGTTCATCCACTCGGATAGTATATTACGGTTTGCCGCAGAGGATTACCGTGCGGTGATACAGCCAACGGAAAGGAGAGTAAAAATTGTTAGCACAGGGATATACATTTTTGTTTAATCTGGATGCGCAGTTGCTCTTTGATGTAGTGCTTTTGGCAATCGCAGTATTTTTCCTTTTCATGCTGATGTCGTATCTGCTTTTCAACCCTGCAAGGAAGCTGTTAAAGGACAGACAGGACAGGATAGAAAACGATATAAACACAGCTGTTGCCGACAAGGAAAGTGCCGCAGCACTAAAGGCAGAGTATGAGGGAAAGCTTAAGGACATCGATAAAGAGGCCGAGGCTATTCTCACAGAGGCGAGACAAAAGGCGCTTAAAAACCAGAACAAGATTGTGGATGATGCAAAGGAAGAGGCTTCACGCATCATAAAGAGAGCCAGAGAAGAGGCAGAGCTTGAGAAGAAGCATGCCATGGATGATATGAAGCAGGAGATGATACAGATAGCATCGCTTATGGCACAAAAGGCTGTCGCAGCTTCAATCACCACAGACATTCAGGATACACTCGTTGAAGAGACACTTAAGGAAATGGGAGAATCAACATGGCTAAGCTAGTATCTAAGGTATACGGTGATGCATTGTTTGAGGCTGCCCTTGAGGACAACAGGCTGTCAAGCCTGTCTGACGAGGTAACGGCAGTAAAGGAAATCATTGCTGCAAATGATGACCTCTCAAAGCTGATGGATCATCCGCAGATTGATAAAGAAGAAAAGGTCAGAATCATCGAAGAAATATTTGGGGGAAGAGTTTCAGCGGAGCTGGTAGGGCTTATGAGGATGATTATAGAAAAGAATCACTATAAAGAGCTTACCTTAGTCTTCGACTACTTTCTTGACAGAGTCAAGGAGTACCAGAATATCGGAACAGCATACGTTACATCTGCATTTGAGCTGTCAAAGGAGCAGAAGCTTGCTGTGGAGAAACGACTTCTTGACACGACAAAATACGTGAAATTTGAGATGCATTTTGAGGTGGATACCGCGCTCATAGGCGGTATGAAAATCAGAATCGGGGACAGAGTGGTGGATTCATCTGTCAGCAGCAGATTAGAAAGACTCACCCGCGATTTGACAAAAATACAATTGAAAGTAGGTGAATGCGCTCCATGAATCTAAAGCCGGAAGAAATCAGCTCAGTAATAAAGGAGCAGATTAAAAGATACGCTTCCCAGCTCGAAGTCGCTGATGTTGGAACAGTCATTCAGGTGGCAGACGGAATCGCACGTATTCATGGTCTTGAGAATGCGATGCAGGGAGAGCTTTTGGAATTTCCAGGGGAAGTATATGGAATGGTATTAAACCTCGAGGAGGACAATGTCGGTGCTGTTTTACTTGGACAGCAGCGCAATATCAACGAGGGAGATACAGTTAAGACCACAGGACGAGTGGTAGAGGTGCCGGTAGGCGATGCGATGCTCGGCCGAGTAGTAAATGCGCTCGGACAGCCAATCGACGGAAAGGGACCTATCCAGTCGGACAAATATCGTCAGATAGAGAGAGTAGCATCGGGAGTTATCTCGAGAAAGTCAGTAGATACACCGCTTCAGACCGGTATAAAGGCTATTGACTCAATGGTTCCTATCGGACGAGGACAAAGAGAGCTTATTATCGGAGACAGACAGACAGGAAAGACGGCTATCGCGATAGATACAATCATCAACCAGAAGGGACAGGGTGTGAAATGTATCTATGTAGCTATCGGTCAGAAGGCTTCCACGGTTGCATCCATAGTAAACGAGCTCGAGGAGTTCGGAGCCATGAGCTACACGACAGTAGTGGCTGCGACAGCATCAGAGCTTGCACCGTTACAGTATATAGCGCCATACTCAGGCTGCGCTATAGGTGAGGAATGGATGGAAAACGGACAGGATGTGCTCATAGTTTACGATGATCTGAGTAAGCATGCGGCAGCATACCGTACACTTTCACTCCTCTTAAAGAGAGCACCGGGACGAGAGGCTTATCCGGGAGATGTTTTCTATCTCCATTCAAGGCTTCTGGAGAGAGCAGC
The DNA here is from genome assembly GCA_934365945.1 of uncultured Agathobacter sp. GTDB lineage: Bacteria > Bacillota > Clostridia > Lachnospirales > Lachnospiraceae > Roseburia. Next base: position 18,886 of record CAKRNE010000025.1, read on the forward strand.
GAGACTGTCAGACAAGCTGGGTGGAGGCTCACTCACAGCCCTTCCTATCATTGAGACACAGGCGGGTGATGTATCGGCATATATCCCGACCAATGTTATCTCAATCACAGACGGTCAGATATATCTTGAGACAGAGATGTTCAACGCGGGCTTCAGACCTGCCATAAATGCAGGACTTTCAGTTTCGCGAGTTGGAGGCTCGGCACAGATAAAGGCAATGAAAAAGATTGCAGCACCTATCCGAGTAGAGCTGGCTCAGTACAGAGAGCTTGCAGCGTTCTCACAGTTTGGCTCAGAGCTTGATGCAAGCACAGCAGAGCAGCTCGCACAGGGAGCACGAATCAAGGAGATTTTAAAGCAGCCGCAGTACAAGCCGATGCCTGTAGAGAAGCAGGTTATCATAATCTATGCTGCAACAAAGAAGTATCTTATCGATATCAAAATCGAGGATATTTTAAGATTTGAGGCAGAGCTGTTTGACTTCATTGATACCAGATATCCTGAGATTCCTGAAGCAATCAGGGAGAAAAAGGTGATGGACGATGATACGGAGCAGGCACTTATAAAGGCAATCGAGGAATGCAAAAAGCAGTTCCGTTAGACGGTTGGATATTAGTAGAAGGCAGGTGGTAAAATGGCTTCGATGCGAGACATAAAGCGCAGAAAAAGCAGTATTACAAGTACTCAGCAGATCACAAAGGCCATGAAGCTCGTTTCTACCGTCAAGCTGCAAAAGGCGAGAGCACATGCGGAGGCAACAGATCCGTATTTCAACTATATGTACAGGACAGTCAGCTCGATGCTTGCAAAGAGCGGCAATCTGGAGCACCCATACCTAAAGGCCGGTGATTCGCCAAGGAAGGCGGTAGTCGTTTTGACATCAAACCGCGGACTGGCAGGCGGATACAACAGCAATATAGTAAAGCTCATCACACACGGAGACTTCAAAAAAGAAGAGCTCGACATATACGCTGTGGGAGCAAAGGGTGAGGAGCTGCTTACGTCAAAGGGCTATCATATAGTAGAGAGTGCACCGGAGATGATGGAGGACCCGACCTACGAGGATGCGGCAGCACTTTGCAAAAGAGTGTTAAAGGCATTTACAGACGGTCAGGTGGGTGAGATTTACCTCGCATATACCCATTTCAAAAACACAGTCACACAGGAGGCGAAGCTCATAAAGCTATTGCCGGTGGAGCTGGATGAGAGTGGGGATAATGAGAAAGAGGACTCCAATATTCTCATGAATTTTGAACCGAATCCTGAGGAGGCTTTGGAGCTTATTATACCAAAATATGTGACAAGCCTGTTTTACGGAGCACTGGTGGAGTCGTTTGCCAGTGAAAACGGAGCCAGAATGCAGGCGATGGATTCTGCTACGAGCAATGCAGAGGATATGATCAGTGATCTGACATTGAAATATAACAGAGCGCGTCAGGGCTCAATCACGCAGGAGCTTACTGAGATAATTGCAGGAGCTAATGCGATAGAGTGATACACGCATATCCGGTCATGGGAAGACAGGCAGGTATGTCTGTGAATGGCCAAAAAGGCGAGTGTATCATACGAATTAAAAAAGAAGGAGAAACTATAAATGGCAGATAAAAATGTAGGTAAAATCATACAGGTTATCAGTGCCGTTCTGGATATCAAGTTTTCAGAGGGTAATCTGCCTGAGATAAACGATGCAGTCGAGGTGCCGCTGAAAAACGGCGGAAAGCTGGTCGTTGAGGTTGCACAGCATCTGGGCGATGATACAGTCAGATGTATCGCCATGGGACCTACTGATGGTCTCGTCCGCGGCATGGATGCTATCGCAACAGGAGCACCTATTTCTGTGCCGGTGGGGGAGAATACACTTGGAAGAATGTTCAATGTGCTCGGAGAGCCTATCGATGAGGTTGAGCCTCCACAGACAGAGGAAAAATGGGCAATCCACAGACCTGCGCCTAGCTTTGAGGAGCAGGCTACATCGCAGGAGATGCTTGAGACAGGAATAAAGGTTGTAGATTTGCTCTGCCCATATCAGAAGGGTGGAAAAATCGGACTCTTCGGAGGAGCCGGAGTAGGAAAGACGGTGCTCATCCAGGAGCTCATACACAACATCGCTACACAGCACGGTGGATACTCAGTATTTACCGGTGTAGGCGAGCGTACACGAGAGGGAAATGACCTGTACTACGAGATGAAGGAGTCAGGCGTTATCGACAAGACCACCATGGTGTTCGGACAGATGAACGAGCCACCGGGAGCACGTATGAGAGTTGCCCTGGCAGGACTTACGATGGCAGAGTATTTCCGTGACAGAGGCGGCAAGGATGTGCTTCTTTTCGTGGACAATATCTTCCGTTTCACACAGGCAGGTTCAGAGGTATCAGCGCTTTTAGGTCGTATGCCTTCAGCCGTTGGTTACCAGCCGACACTGCAGACAGAGATGGGAGCTCTTCAGGAGCGTATCACATCAACAAAGAACGGTTCAATCACATCGGTTCAGGCCGTATATGTGCCTGCAGATGACCTTACAGACCCGGCACCGGCGACTACCTTCGCACATCTTGATGCCACGACAGTACTTGAGCGTTCTATCGCAGAGCTTGGTATTTATCCGGCTGTAGACCCGCTGGCATCCACATCGCGTATCCTTGACCCGCGTATCGTGGGACAGGAGCATTTTGAAGTGGCACACGCTGTCCAGGAGATACTCCAGAAGTACAAGGAGCTGCAGGATATCATCGCAATCCTCGGTATGGATGAGCTCTCAGAGGAGGATAAGCTCGTAGTAAGCCGTGCACGTAAGGTGCAGCGTTTCCTGTCACAGCCGTTCTTCGTAGCAGGACAGTTTACAGGACTCGCGGGCAAGTATGTGCCTATCGCTGAGACCATCAGAGGCTTTAAGGAGATACTCGAAGGAAAGCATGATGATGTACCGGAGAGCTATTTCTTAAACGTCGGAAGCATAGATGAAGTCCGTGCCAAGATGCAGTAATGTGAGGTGATTTCATGGCAGATAACATTTTTGACATAGAAATAATCACACCGGACAGGGTGTTCTACAAGGGAGAGACAGATTTCCTCGAGTTCAATACCCAAAACGGAGAGATTGGTGTATACAAAAACCATATACCGCTCACGACAGTGCTTGCACCGGGAATCGTGACTATCCATAATGGCGACGAGGAGAAAATAGCCGCAATCCATTCAGGCTTTGCGGAAATACTTGGAGACAAGGTCACATTTCTTGCAGAGCTTGCAGAGTGGCCTGATGAGATAGACGTGGATCGCGCACAGGCCGCAAAGGAGCGGGCAGAGCAGCGCCTTTCAAATCACACAGCAGAGATTGATGTGAAGAGAGCAGAGTTTGCACTCAGGAAGGCACTTATCAGAATAGATGTGGCACATCATATGTAATTATAAAATCCCGGAATCTGCAGGTAAGCAGATTTCCGGGATTTTTAATATAAGACCGATAAATCATGAGTATTTGAAAGACTTATATCGGCACTTGGACTATTGAAGATGCGATTATTTATTTGCTTTTTTCTTTACAACAAGAGCAACTCCTGCCACAACAACTACCGCAGCTGCGATCAGAACAATAACAATCGTCATGGACGCACCATCCTGTTTTACAAGTACAAGAGCACTGATACCATCCATTGTATATTCGCCACCCTTGATTGTCTCGATTGTCTCAACACCGGCTTTCTGTCCGTTTATGCAGACTTTCCATTTTCCTTCCGGAATTGTAACTTTTGCCTTGTCAGTGTTTGCATTAAAAAGAAGATACATCTCTTTAGCACTTTCACCTTTCTGACCGCCCTTTATATTAATTCCTACAATATTATCCTCAAGTCCTTCTACGGATTTTACATATTTTTTCACATCCTCTGATGTAGATAATCGAAGTGCCGGATGTGCCTTTCTGAACTTAATAAGTCCCTTATAGTATTCAAATACATCTGCGTACTTCTTGTCAGATAATGTATCCCACTTAATGCTGTTTACTTCGTCTCCTGCATTGTATGAGTTTGAATTAAATGTTCCATTATCATTGACCTTTGTGCGAAGCATTTCCTCTCCTGCCTGCAAAAATGGTACACCTTCTGCAGTCATATAAAATGCAGCTGCAAGATTATTCATCTTTATGATGTCCTCTTCACTCGAAGCTTTTTTAGAAACTGCAATTCTGTCAAAAAGTGTATTATTGTCATGGCATGATGCATAGTTGATAATCTGGCTTGGCTCTTTGCTCCATGACTCGTTTGCCATGAATGAATCTGCCATTTTCTTCTCTGAATTTACTGCTCCTGATACGAATCCGAATGTTGCAGTATCAAATACGCTTCCTTTTAATCCATCACGCATATTATCGTTGAAAAATGCGAAATCCGGAGTGGAAGCTGAATTTACCTGTGTAGCCATTGTCACATTATCTTTTGTGACGCTGGTCTCCATTGTCCATCCTTCACCATAAAAAATGATATCCGGATGAGTCTTGTGTACTTCCTCTACAATCTCATTAATTGTATCGGTATCTAAAAGTCCAACCAGGTCAAATCTAAAACCATCCATATGATATTCATCTGCCCAGTAGCATACGGAATCCACAATATATTTCCGTACCATGTTTCTCTCGGATGCTGTATCATTTCCACATCCTGAGCCGTTTGAATACGAACCGTCTTCATTGATACGTGAAAAATATCCCGGAACAAGTTTATTGATACAGAAATCATCTGCACTCATAACATGATTGTATACCACATCCATTACAACGCTAAGTCCGTTATCATGCATAGACTTAATCATCTGTTTTGCCTCTTTTACACGCACATCACCATTGTGTGGATCTGTAGAATATGAACCCTCCGGTACATTGTAGTTAACCGGATCATATCCCCAGTTATATAAATTCGACTGATCGTTTCCTTCATCTACTGAACCAAAATCATAGATTGGAAGTAAATGCACATGTGTAACACCAAGTTCCTTAATATGATCGATTCCGGTTGAAATACCATCTTTGGTCTTTGTTCCAGTCTCTGTCATTTCAAGGAATTTACCAACATTTTTTATGCCGGAACTTTTGTCTGCTGATAAATCACGCATCTGTAATTCGTAGATGATCGCATCATTAATGCTTTCTCCTGCATGTGGATTGGTATCCTTATCCCATCCGTCAGGATTTGTTTCTTCAAGATTGATTACCATGGCACGCTGTCCATTTACACCAGTCGTTCTGGCATATGGATCACAGGCTTCTTTTGTTGAATCGTCGATTGTTGAACTGTATGTGTAGTAGGTTCCATTTAAGTCCCCATCCACTTTTGCAACCCATGTTCCATTCTTATCGGCATTCATCTCAATGCTTTCTTTCGGCTCTTTATCGTCAGGATCTCCTGTCTCGTATAAATTAAGCATAACTTTCTTAGAAGTAGGTGCCCACACCCTGAATGTTGTGCTGTCCTTACTCCATGTAGCACCAAGATCATCACCATCATATGTATACTCATCTTCAAATTCTTTTGTTGAATATACGATTGGCATTCTGATATCACTTACGGTACCATCATATGTAATCTGGTAACTCTTTGAATTGTCAAGTTCCTCTTTCAGAGTAAGTGTATAGGTAGAATCATCTCCAGCTTTTACATCTGCTACCTGAATTTCCCCATTTTTACCTTCTACCTTAAAGGCAGTTTTAAGATCTCCTTCAATATCACCAGTCATAGTGGCTGTGATCGTCTTATCCCCATTGTACTTTGCAGTACTAAGCTTTATTCCCCTTACTGCATCATCGCCGTATTCCTTTGTGTAACCCTCAACACCTGATTCGACTTTAACGATCACAGTTCCTGATATCATTTCTGATATGTCAATGAACTGATCCTCGTCATAATCCTTCGCCCAATCCTTTGTTCTTACAATAAATCCTACGGAAGTCACACCGGCTGGAAGCTCAATTTTGGCAACTGTATCACCATCCTTAGCCTCTAAAGGATAGTCATTTCCTTCCTGTCCATCGCCCCACATCCATACAGACCATGGATCATAATCACCATCTGCCCTGTGATAATGAAATTCTATCACAGGTCCTCCATCCGCTTTGATCGGTACCGCATCAAGTATTACAGTACTGATTGTCATGATAAGCATAAGAATTGCCATCCCCAATGCGCTTATACGTTTTCTTGTCATTTGCTTTTCTCCCTTCATTACGAAATTTTACGAAATTTCTTTTTGTATAAAATAGCATATATTTTTATACTTTTCAAGCCTAAATTGTATATTTTTGAGAAAAACTGTTATTTTTTACCATAACACTGTTATTTACGGTCTTGAAATCTGGAGAATCCCTGGCTATAACGATAAATATAAAAACGAGCAGCAAATATGGATAGTAAAGTAATAATATCAACATGACGATATAGAAAATGCAGGGAAGCATTGTATTTCAAAGAGGTTGAGATACAGTGCTTCTGCGGTTCTATAGGAGATAGTCGTTCTATGCGGAAAATAGTCATTTGATGCGGAGAATGATCGAGCGGAAGATTTGTTTGATATAATAAAGAGTGTCAGGTGAGATTTGTATGGTTTACAGGTATGAGAGAAATCAAAGACAGGAATGAAAAATATGAACATTATTATTTGTGATGACAGAATAGATGACAGAAAAAATCTGTCAGATTTGCTGTCAGACTATGGTGAAAAAAAGAATTATGAGTTTACTATTACAGAATATGAATCCGGAGAACAGTTATGCGAAGAACAATCGGTTTTGGAAGCGTGCCAGCTATTATTTTTGGACATCAATATGCAGGGGATGGATGGGCTGAAAACAGCTATGAGGATCAAAGAAAAATATCCAAAACTTCCAGTTGTACTGGTGACGGCATACATGAATTACGCACTGGATGGATATAAGGTGAAAGCAAGCCGTTTCCTGCTGAAAGATAACCTTGCAGACACCATAGAAGAATGTATGGATGATTTGATAGCAGAAATTAATAAAAACCGTAAAATTCTCGAATTTCGTTTTGTGGAAGGAATGATAAAACTTTATGCAGATGACATCATTTATATAGAAACAGAGCTTCACAAAAATGTATTTTATACAGAAAAAGGGACATTTCAGATTTATAAAAAACTGGATGAACTGGAAAACGAATTAAAGAATATGGGATTTGTGCGGGCGCATTTAAGTTTTCTTGTAAATATGAAATACATTACCAAAATCAGCAGTTATGTGATGACACTTACGACAGGAAAAAAGATTCCGGTTCCCAAGGCACGATATGCACAGGTAAAGAGGGAATATATGCTGTATAAGGGAGAAGAATAACATGACATTCTGGGTATTGGCATTTATTGCGGAAATGCTGGAAGTAAAAGGAACGCTATACTTTTTTGATACTTTTATGGGAAAAAGAGATGGCGGGTATAGGAACAGATATAGATTTTTTGTTTATTGCGGAGTGCTTTATCTGGTAGCAGTCACAGGGGCATGGATCGGGATGTTAAAATGTATCCCGATTATACTGGTTATATCTTTCCTGAATCTGGCTTATTATGAGGTTTCTTTTCGGCAGAGTTTTCTATTTTCAATTATCAACTATGTAATGCTTGTATTGGTCGATTATGTGACGTTTTTACTGGGAAGTGGCGGTAAGTTTACGGAAAAATGGTTTTTACAGGCACTGATATCAAAAACGGTTTTTATCATTCTGATGTTGTTTATCAGAAGATTTAGCAAAACAAGAAAAAGCTACGGGCTGATTACAGGAAAAGAATGGTTTCAGTTTTTCTGTGTTCCTGTATTTACAGTGGTCGGTTTCATTCTTATGTTTTATTCAGAAAACGATGATATGCAGAATGTATTTTTATTTCTTTCGGTGGGACTGGTTGCGATTAACCTTATCCTTATGGAGTTCATGCAGAATACCATTGAAAAAGAAGAGAAAATAAAAATTGTAGTGCTTACAGAACAAAATCAGAAAAACCGTATTGCAGATTACCAGGATAGAGAAGAAATTTATGAGCGTCAGCGAAGAAAAATGCATGATTATAAAAATCAGCTTTCCACAATCCAGACATTGATAAAGAATGGACACACAGATGAGGCACTTTCCTTTACGCAGAAGCTGACAGAGAGCATAGCAGTTGAGATGTCGGCAATCAACACGAACCATCCGGTGGTCAATGCTGTTTTAAACCAGAAGTACCGCAGCATGCAGGAGAAACACATAGCAGTGATCCTAAAAGTAGGGGATCTGCAGGAGATCTGTCTGGAGGAGGAAGAGATCGTGATCCTGCTCTCCAATTTACTGGATAATGCAATCCGGGAGAGTGAAAAAGTACTGAAAAATACCGGAAAAGCGGTCATTCATCTGAAATTAGAGTGCGAAGATCATAAACTGATATTTGCGGTGCGAAATCCGGTGACAGAAAAGGTGGAAATTGAAAATGACACGATAAAGAGCAAAAGAGGGGATCATCACGGTATTGGGCTGTTAAATGTAAAAGCAGTTGTGGATAAATATGGCGGTGATATGGTACTTTCCTGCGATGAAAATGAATTTAAGGCGGTGGTTATCCTGTAAAGAGATGGTCTTTGTATGCGTAATATGGTCGTTTGATGATATGGGACTAGGAGAACAGGTTATTTTATCCGATAAAGGAAATAGAGAAACTGAGCAGATTATTAACATTGGAAAAGTTATAATTTTTTGGAATAG
>CAKRNE010000026.1 GCA_934365945.1 uncultured Agathobacter sp.
AAATCTACGCCATCCAATGCCTTTACCGTATTTTCACCCATTTGATAGTATTTTTTTAAGTTTCTTGTCTCTACAATGTATTTTTCCATTGGTTTGCCTCCTTCTTTTGATATTCTATAGAATATCTCCTAATAATCACAAACCTGTCTCAATTCTCAATTATCACAAGATTGTAACAATCCCCTATGGATTATGTTACGATTTATTCACGGGAAAATACAGGTGGAAACTCGATCCTTCTCCTATTTCAGACTGTACTTCTATATACCCCTTCTGAAGCTCCATGATTGTTCTTGCAAGATATAATCCGATCCCAACTCCTGGTTTATCATGAACTTCCGGCTCGCGGTAAAATCTTGTAAAGATTTCTGCCTGCCTCTCCAGAGCAATTCCTTTTCCAGTATCGGAAATACTGATCTTAAAAAATAATTCTTGTCTTTCTGTCTGAATGTGGATTTTTCCACCTGGCTCGGTATACTTGATTGCATTATCCAGAACATTATAAATTGCTTCCTCTGTCCATTTGCTATCATGACAAATTATAATATTTTCTTCACAGTTGACATATAAATCAATCCCCTTCAACACCGCCTCTTGAACCACATCGGCAACTGCATGGCGAATTGTTTCGTATAAATTTTGATCTTCCTTATGTATTTGCAGAATTCCCGTTTCAAGCCTTGACATTTTTACCATGCTCTGCATTAAAAAATCAATTTTTTCCATCTGTCCTTTGATTTTTCCCAAAAACTCCTGACCGTTTTGCGAAAACTCCTCGTCCTCAAGGAGTTCCAGGTATAGTTTTATATTGGCAATGGGCGTCCTTGTCTGATGGGATATATCAGAAATCAATCCCTTTACTCTTTCTTTCTCACGAAAACCGTCTTCTTCTTTTTTCCGAAATACGTTCCCGGCTTTCGCTAATTGCGTTCCCATTCTCCCCCAAAGACTATCTTCCAATTCCTCTTCTAAATTCCATTCTTTTCCTGTCACAATTGAATCCAACGTCTCTTCTATCTTTTCAGCAAAAACTTCCACTTCTTTTGTTATCCGATGGTTTCTCCATAACAAAACTAATACTGCCACAATCAAACTTCCTATTACAATCCACATCAAACAATCCATTGATATCCCATCCCATATACATTTGAAATATACCTATGATTCTCATCTTCAATTTTTCCTCTCAGACGATTCACATTCACCGCCAGTGCGTGCTTGTCCACAAACTGTCCTCCACTGTCCCATAATCGCTCCAACAACAGATCATAAGTCAGAAGTTGTCTGCGATTCATAAGAAATTGACGAAGCAGACGCCACTCTGTTGGTGTGATGAGACACTCCTGACCTTTTACCGTCATTCTCGCATTATCCAAATCTATGTATAAATTCTCATCTACAAAAACCAATCGATTGACCGAAGCAGTTCTTTTTAAAATAATATCTATTTTTTTGAGTAAAATTTTCATTGAAAATGGCTTTGTAATATAGTCTTCAGCTCCAGATTCATATCCTATCAGAGCATCCTCCTCCATATCTCTGGCTGTCAGGTAAATCACCGGAACTTCTTTTTGCTCTTTTACCCACCGGCAAAAAGAGAAGCCCTCTCCATCCGGAAGATTCACATCCAAAAGAACCATATCTATTTGATTCTCACTAAAAATTTGCTTTCCTTTCTCCATAAAAGCCACACCATAAACACCATATCCTGATTTTTTTAAGCAATAACAGATTGCCTTATTCAAATCATAATCATCTTCAACAACTAATATGTTTTGCATATCCTATTTCCTCCGGTACGGATACTCACAATGCTATCCCTGTATATCAATAATATTTTCCATATTGTACCACAGATTTTTCCTTGGTATGGCTAAAAATGAAATAATCTCAATTATGTGATTATCTAGTGTACAAAAATATTACACAAAAATCCCCACCACATTTCTGGACGTCTGAGAGAAATCAACGGGTAAAGAAAAACCCCAGAAACACGCGGTTTCTGAGGTTTTGTATATCTTTTTGTGTTCCAAATAATTATCTCTTTGAAAACTAGAATTAACGTTTTGATATCCTGAAAAGCCCATAAATAGGGGATTTGGGTATGAGAACTACTCATTAAAATTTACTCTCCATAATATCCATTATTCGACAACTGTTGCCATTTTAAATACATTTCTTTATAGTTCTTTTTAATAAATTTTCTAATTTCTCTTATTTCTCGCTCATTTAATTGACCTTGTTTCTCAACGGTTGTATCTCCATCACTTTTTACAAAGAATTTTGCTGAACCTGCCTCTGTTAATTTTCTGTCACTCGCATGAACATGCATAGCCTCAATAACGCAGCTTGCAGTATAATATAAATAATAACCACACACCTTAAATTCATAATACTTCGGCATCGGCTTCCTCCATAAATTCTTTATTTTTATTGTAATAATCTAACACAATCTGAATTTCAATATCATCCATATTCGTTTCTACTATTTCATCTTTATAAATAACCGCTGCATTATTCAAGCAATTAAGATTAAGCACTCTGATATAATCACCATCTTTTGTATAGGCATATCCATTGATAATCATATTTGCATGATCAGCTATATCTTTTACACTAAGCTGCATTAATCTTAACCTCCTTGATTGGTTTCAAAAATGTTTCAGCATCATAATATAACATATTTAGTATTGGAATTAAATCTATATATTCTTCAACTTCGGGCATTTCTTTGTACTTTGCCATAACAACCAGATATCCATTATCCCATTCAACTACTTTTGTATATCTCTCCAATTTATCAGAAGTAATAAAACGAACTCTTTGATTATTAAATTCAAAAATTGTGTACTTTCCATCATTAGTTAGAACCGCATAATCTTTCATTTAATTCACTCCCTTCAAATAATTTTTCTTATCACTATATTATAATAATACCACAGTTCAAATAAAAAAACACCCCAGAACCGAAGTTCTGAGGTGTAATATACTTTTGATATTCTCTTTTCCGAAAGACTATCTCTTTGAGAACTGAGGAGCTCTACGAGCTGCTTTGAGACCGTATTTCTTACGCTCTTTCATACGTGGATCACGTGTTAAGAATCCAGCAGACTTAAGAACTGGTCTGTACTCTGAATCTACCTGAAGGAGTGCACGAGCGATTCCGTGACGGATTGCTCCGGCCTGTCCTGTGTATCCACCACCACGAACGTTAACTAAAACGTCGAACTTGTCAACTGTCTCAGTTGCAACTAATGGCTGGCGAACAACTACCTTTAATGTCTCAAGACCAAGGTACTCATCGATATCTCTTTTATTGATTGTAATCTTTCCTGTTCCAGGTACTAAATATACTCTAGCAACAGATGATTTTCTTCTTCCTGTTCCGTAATACTTTGTAGTAGCCAATTTACTTTACCTCCTATTAAAACTCTAATGTCTCAGGCTTCTGAGCTGCATGTTTGTGATCTGGTCCAGCGTATACGAATAACTTTGTATACATCTGACGTCCAAGAGGTCCCTTTGGAAGCATTCCCTTTACAGCGTACTCGATAACGCGCTCTGGGTGCTTGTTCATCATCTCTCTTAATGTTGTCTCTTTCATACCACCGATATAATCTGAGTGATGATAGTAAATCTTCTGGTCTAATTTCTTACCAGTAACCTTAACCTTGTCAGCATTGACAACGATTACATAATCACCTGTGTCAATGTGTGGTGTAAAGATTGCTTTATTCTTTCCTCTTAATACTTTAGCAACTTCTGATGCTAAACGTCCTAATGTCTTACCTTCAGCGTCTACTACGTACCATTTTCTGTCGATTGTAGCAGGACTAGCCATAAATGTTTTCATCGGTTTTCCTCCTTAAATGATTCGATTACTTTTAATGCCGATGTCTCTTGAAATCGCGTATGTCCGGACGCCACTTCCTGTTTGACATCTTATAGTCCTCTGTTCCATCTCAGATGACTATCATTATCTATACTAAATGGTTGCCGGGGCTTTGGCTTCCATTTATCTACTTTTACAGACCTAGATATTATACTTGCGTAACCGGCTGTTGTCAAGTGCTTTTTCCCCTTATTTCCAGCTTTTTCTTTAAACTTTTATTTTAAAACTGCATATATACAAAATCCGCCGGATTCACTCCCGGTCCGTAGTAACCGAATATTATTACTATAAAGATGCCAAGATATATTATCGCCCAGCGAAGCGGCAGCTTTCTTGAAAGTATGAACTCGCGCATGTCGAGCTTTTTATTTTCCTCAACGAAGCTGATGAAGAACCACAGCAGCGTACATATTATAAGTAAAAGTATATCGTATTCGTCCAGTCCGCATGCTCCGAGATTCAAAATGATGTTGTTTATTCCAAGCTCGCTGATATGGAAATCCGTGACTGATTTAAAAAGCATATGAAATGCTGTCGACGCATTTGCCGCTATGTCAAAATAGTAGCCTACCAGTATGAGTATAAAGGTCCAGAGCACTGATACAATCGTTGCAAATATGCCCTTTTCCCTGAGACCGGTCAGCTTAAAAAAGCCGCCTGCCACCTTTTTGTTTACCGGAGCAAAAAGCTCTGCAAGCATGATGACAATGCCGTTCCAGAGTCCGAAATACAGATATTTCATATTGGCACCGTGCCATACTCCGATGACGATAAATGTGATGACACTCGCGATGCAGCCCGGCAGCACCTTGCTGATATGCGCACCAAATCTTGGCTTTAGCCATTTGCCAAAATTCAGGAAACGCTTTGAGATTGAAAGTGGGTAGAAAATATAGTTTCTGCACCAGTCTCCAAGAGTCATATGCCAGCGGTGCCAGTACTCAGTGAGCGAGCGTGAAAAATACGGATGGTTGAAGTTTGTTGACATCGTTATGCCAAACATCTCCGCAATACCGCGCACTATATCGATTCCTCCCGAGAAATCCGCATATAGCTGCAGCGCATACACTACTGCCGCAAAAAATACATAGGTGCCTGAAAATTCCATCGGCTTATCCATCACAAAATTGATGATATTTACCGCACGGTCGGCTATCACAAGCTTTTTCATGACTCCCCAGAGCACCAGAAGAGCACCCTTTTGCAGATTTAGAAGGCGCAGGGAATGTCCCTCGTAGAGCTGGTTTGCAAGCTTATCATATATCGCAATCGGTCCCTGTATGATCTGAGGGAAAAATGATACAAAAAGTGCTACCTTAAGGAAATTCTTTTCAGGCTCGACAATTTCCCTGTATACGTCCATCACATAGCCCATGGACTGGAAAGTGTAGAATGATATGCCAAGTGGAAGCAAAAGTCCAAGCTCTCCCGCATATGGTATATATTTAAGGAATGCCAGAATACCGAAATTGCAAAGCAGCGCAAAAAGCATGACTGCCACTCTCTTTTTTCTGCCCTTTTCCTTGTATTCCTTTCTGGTCTGCCTGTCCCAGTCCTCCTTGTGGCTTTTTACGATGGCATTCTGCTTCTTTAGCAGCTTATCAATCCATATTGTTGAGCCATAGGTGGTGCATATTGTAAAAATGATAAACAGCACATACCACTTACATATAATCACATAGTATGCCATGCTTCCCGCCAGAAGCACATACCAGCGGTATTTCTTCGGAAAGCAATAATACAGTACAAGCAGGGCGATTACAAATATCGCATATTTTAATGAAATCAGTTCCATTTTATTTACTCCAAATCTATTTTCTAATGTAATACTGCCGGTCATACTTTAAATGGCCGGCAGCATTTATTTCAAAATCCATACTCTGTCATGCTATTTTTCAACATGGGGATTTATCGCCTTGACAGGCTTTGCGTCGTTGTTCGTATCTGCTACCTTATTGGTCGCAAGGCTTGACGAAAAATTATAAGGCAGATAAACGGACATCTCAAAATAATGATTGCCCAGACTCAGGTCTGTATCCTTTGCGCAGGCACTTATCACCTTGTCAGCGCGCCTTGCGCACTCGCCCCATGCACTCTGAAGCTTTGGGGAGTGCTCTGCAGGCAGCCTGTAATTATCAGACAGATATTTTCCCATAAATGCCGTGAATTTGCGGCTTCCATTTATATTCAGATGCTCTGAATTGTAGAAATCATCCCTCTCATTGATTCCGATAAATTCCTTATCACCTTCAAAGCTTGCAAAATCATAGCCATAGGACTCCACAAGCTCCTTCACATCACAAAGCACCTGCGGATTCTTTACCTCCTTTTCATGAGGAAACCTAGCAAAAAGCACTTTTTCCACGCCCTGTGCCTTACAATACTCAAGCAGATCGGTCATATACGCTCTGCTTTTGTCGGTAAAATAGAGCTTTTTCTGCTTGCCTGAAGGACAATCGGAATATTTTGCAATAGATGAAAAGCCCTTCATGCATGATGATTTTGCAAAATACATTCCAACTCTTGTGGCAAAGGTGTGTGCACACTTGTCTATATCCTTCCAGTTGCTGTGATACAGCTTTAAAGGATTTGTAAAGTTGTCCTGCTCATCCCCTGGCACAATCTCTTTTATTGTATCAAGCCGGTTTTCCTCATTGTGGATATTGTCTATCCAGCTATGCAGCTTTACCGTCCTGTCATAATAGCTGTCATTTTGTAAAAATCCATTCACCTCAAACACCACAACCCTCGGATGCTGTCTGGTGAGAGCTTCCCTGAGCATTGATTTGTACAGGCTGCCGGGCGCTCCGGATACCCCCAGCGAGTATGATGTGTATCCGTAATTCTTCCATGCCTCGGTTGCACTGTAATCAGCGTATACCTCGCTGGCTCCTATCATCATCACATCAATTGTGTTCTTCGGCTCCTTATAAAAGCCCTCTATGGTCGCAATATTGACAGCATCTGTCATCTTAAAAAATGTCGAGACAAACGAAAACAGCACAACAAATACTAGGGCAAACGCTCCTATACGGATTGCTCCGCGGTGTCTGCCTTTTCTTTTGTCTGTGCTGTTTATGGCTTTATTTTTTATAGTTTTCTCTTTTACTTTTGTAAATCGCATAACCGTTTTCATCTCCAAGCTTCTTTTTACCGTACTGTGTCTTATCAGTAACGACATTATAGCCTATTATTGAAGCTAAAAACGGATATTCCAAAAATCTTAATATAATATTAAAAATCTAAATTTGTTCCTCGTACCGAAGTCCTATCATTGTAAGCCCATGTGCCGGGGCTGTAGGACCGGCTGCTGACCTGTCTGTCGCGGCTATTATACTCTTCATCTCATCGGCAGGCATATCGCTTCCGCCTATCTTCACAAGCGTTCCTGCGATTATGCGCACCATATTGTACAAAAAGCCGTTTCCTGTCACGCGTATTGTGATGATGTCACCGGTCTTTGACACCGTACAGTCATATATCGTGCGGACTGTGGTCTGTGCCTGCGAGTTTGCCGAGCAGAAGCTTGCAAAATCATGCTCTCCGATGAGATATTTTGCGGCCTCACTCATCTTTGCTGTGTCAAGCGGATAATGATAGAAATATGTGTCAAGCCTGCGTGTCGGATTTCTGAACCTTGCATTTAGTATGCGGTATTCATAGGTTTTGCGGCTCTTTGAGAAGCGCGGATGAAAATCATCGCTCACCTCACAGGAATCAACCACCACTATGTCCTCCGGCAGCTTCTGGTTCAGCGCATACGATATCTTTTCCGCCGGCATGCGGGTATTGGTGTCAAACATGCACACATTTCCCAGCGAATGCACTCCCGCATCGGTGCGGCTTGCTCCTGTCACCTTTATATCCTCCTTTAACAGGCGGCTCAGGTGCTCGTTTAATACCTGCTCAATTGTGATGCCGTTTGGCTGTATCTGCCAGCCGCAGTAATTTGTGCCATCGTAGGCTACAATCATTTTTACACGCATATATCTCTCCTGTTTTGTCTGCACTATCTATTTCACTATCTGAAAATAAGATTGCCCAGATTCACCGGCAGAAAAATTCTAAGCACTATCACAACCGCTAAGAATGCAAATATGAAAAGATATGCGATTTTATCATCCTTTTCATATACGAGCGGCTTCATCTTTGTCCTGCCCTCTCCACCATTGTAGCATCTGGCCTCCATGGCCATTGCGAGGTCATCCGCACGCCTGAATGCCGATACGAAAAGAGGCACTAAAAGAGGCACCATGCTCTTAGCTCTTTTTATGATATTTCCATGCTCAAAATCAGCTCCTCTTGCCATCTGTGCTTTCATTATTTTGTCCGTCTCCTCAATAAGGATTGGAATAAAACGAAGCGCTATCGACATCATCATGGCTATCGCATGCACCGGAACATGTATTTTGTTTAAAAAGCCCAGTGATTTCTCAAGACCGTCCGTGAGCTGGTTTGGTGTGGTGGTGAGTGTCATGAGCGAGGTTCCTATGATGAGCAGCACAAGTCGTATCATCATGGTTGCTGCATTTATCAGTCCGGTGTCCGAAATGTGCAGTATACCGTACTCCCAGATTGTGTACTCTCCCTGTGTGAAAAACACACTGAAGCAGGCTGTAAAAAGAAGCAGTATTATAATGGATTTGAGTCCCTTTACCATGAACTTAAAGGGTACCTTCGAAATCTTTATAACTGCTGCAAGTGCGGCAACTATAAACAGCACACCGGCTATTCCCTTATAGGAAAACAGCGCAATAATATATATAAGTGTTGCGAAAAGCTTTACTCTTGGGTCCAGTTTATGTATTGGCGACTGCGCCGGATAATACTGGCCTATGGTAATATCACGAATCATTTTTGTATTCCTTCCTCATGTTTTGTATCAAAATATCAGCATTTGTGAGCTATTTAAAGGCTTTTAGTATTGAATCCCTCGCCTCCGCAACTGTCGTTGCCGAAAGGTCAACCGGTATACCCTTTTTCGCCAGATCATGCATCAGATATGTGACCTGCGGTGCTGCAAGTCCGACTGCCTCAAGCTCCTTGTAGTGTGAGAATACCTCCTTCGGCACTCCGTCAAACATCACCTCTCCTGAATTCATGACAATGATGCGGTCCACATACTCCGCAACATCCTCCATGCTGTGTGATACGAGTATGATTGTGATACCCAGATCCTTTTTCATCTGTAAAAGAAGCCCCAGTATCTCATCTCTGCCCGCAGGATCAAGTCCCGCTGTCGGCTCGTCGAGTATGAGTACGTCAGGGTGCATTGCAAGTACTCCTGCTATGGCTACACGTCTCTTCTGTCCTCCGGACAAATCAAACGGTGGCTGATAGTAGAGGTCCTCCGGAAAATGTACATTCTGCAGTGCCTCATAGGCTCTCAGCTCCACTGTTTTTCTATCGAAGCCCTGATTTTTCGGTCCAAAGCATACATCCTCAAAGTTGGTTGTCTCAAAAAGCTGATGCTCCGGATACTGGAACACCATTCCGACCTTGTGACGCAGCTTGCTTAAATCATAATCATTGTCATATATATCCTGTCCATTGTAGTATATATGACCGCTTGTCGCCTTCAAAAGGCCGTTCATATGCTGGATAAGTGTGGATTTTCCGGAACCGGTGTGACCGATTATTCCGATAAACTCTCCATCATTTATCTCAAGGCTTACATCCTTAAGTGCCTGCACCTTGTAGGCTGAGTCGGCACTGTAGCAATAGTTTATGTGATCTAGAATTATTGACATATTTTCTCCCGCCTATCTGTTTTTCAGCGCAACAAGCGCATTTACAAGCTCTTCTCTCGTCAGGATTCCATCAGGGATATCAAGACCTGCCTTTTTGAGCTCATCGGCTACCAGTGTCACCTGCGGCACATCAAGCCTGTGCTCCTTCAGCTCGTCCACCCTTGAAAAAATCTCACGCGGTGTGCCATCCATGACCACCTTGCCCTTTTCCATGACATAGACATGATCTGCATCGACCACCTCCTCCATGTAATGGGTGATGAGAATAATGGTCACGCCCTTTTTCTTATTGAGCTCATGGGCTGTGGCTATGACCTCCTTACGGCCGT
The DNA here is from genome assembly GCA_934365945.1 of uncultured Agathobacter sp. GTDB lineage: Bacteria > Bacillota > Clostridia > Lachnospirales > Lachnospiraceae > Roseburia. The sequence continues at coordinate 9,972 of CAKRNE010000026.1, forward strand.
TTGGATCAAGCATGGCTGTTGGCTCGTCAAATACTATGCATTTTGGCTCCATTGCCACGACTCCCGCGATTGCCACACGCTGCTTCTGTCCTCCGGAAAGCTTGTTCGGTGAATGTGTGCGGTACTTTGTCATACCGACAGCCCCTAGCGCATAGTCCACGCGCTGCCAGATTTCATCTGTCGGCACACCGATATTCTCAGGGCCAAAGCCCACATCCTCCTCCACGACATTGGCGATAATCTGATTGTCGGGATTCTGGAAAACCATGCCTGCACTTTTCCTGACAGGTATGACATTCTCTTCCTTTGACACATCCATGCCATCCACCCATATGGTGCCGTCACTCGGCGCCAGAAGTGCGTTGATATGCTTTGCAAGAGTTGATTTTCCCGAGCCATTGTGGCCGAGGATTGCAATAAACTGCCCCTCTTTTATGTCGAGGTTTACGTTGTCGAGTGCTGTAGTGATTGACTCTACATTGCCCTCCTCGTCTCTTCGTATAAATTCATGTACCAGTTTGCTTGTTTTAATTATGCCCATTTCTTTTTCCTAAAAATCTACTGTATTTACAATAATCGTAACCCTTCAAGCTCAAAAAGCCACACACAATATGCGCTTTGCCGCTTAATTTAGTCATCCCAGCTTAAGTGATGAAGCTCTCCCTCAAGCCTCATATGATCAAAATTGTTCTGTCTCAATGCCTCGTAGAGCACGATAGCTACTGAATTGGACAGATTAAGCGATCTTGTCTCACCTATCATCGGTATCCTGATGCACTCATCCGGATGCTCCTTTAGTATCTCCTCCGGAATGCCTGCACTTTCCTTGCCAAACATAATATAGCAGTCAGGCTCAAAATGAGCATCAGAGTACACATGTCTGCCCTTTGTTGTCGCATAATATATCTTTGCGCCCGGGTTTCTCTCAAGGAAATCCTCCCAGTCCACATATGTGGTGACATCCAGATCCTTCCAATAATCCATGCCGGCTCTCTTAAGTGCCTTCTCTGAAAGAGAGAATCCAAGCGGCTCTATAAGATGAAGCCTCGTGCCTGTCGCGACACAGGTTCTTCCGATATTTCCTGTATTTGCCGGAATTTCCGGCTCATGTAACACTATGTTCAGCTTTGCCATTTTGTCTCCTGTCAATTTAAACTATTTATTATCCATCCCGGCGCGAAGCTCTGTGACAAACTCCTCGATGCGACCGAGTGCCTCCTTTAAATCATCAAGCGAATATGCATATGATATACGCAAAAAGCCCTCACCGCACTCTCCGAATGCAGTTCCCGGAACCACGGCAATCTTCTTGCTGTTTAGAAGCTTTGTGGCAAACTCGTCGGAGGTCATGCCAAACTCCTTGATGCTTGGGAACGCATAAAAGGCTCCGAAAGGCTCAAAGCACTTAAGCCCCATTTCCTTAAAGCGGTGAAGCACATAGCGTCTGCGGGCGTTGTACTCCTCCCTCATCTGCGCAACATCCTCATCACCGTTTTTCATAGCCTCGACAGCCGCGTACTGGCTCGTGGTCGGTGCGCACATGATTGCGAACTGATGAATCTTTAGCATCTGCTTTAGAATTGCCTCAGGTGCACATGCATATCCAAGCCTCCAGCCTGTCATGGCATATGCCTTGGAAAATCCGTTTATGAGTACTGTGCGCTCCTTCATTCCCGGAAACGATGCTATAGATACATGCTTATCCACATATGTAAGCTCCGAATAAATCTCGTCACTTATCACAAACAGATCATGCTCCTTAACCACCTGAACGATTGCTTCAAGGTCTGCTTTTTCCATGATAGCGCCTGTCGGGTTATTAGGGAAAGGCATGATAAGTATCTTTGTCTTTGGTGTGATAACAGCCTCAAGCTCCTCGGCTGTCAGCCTGAAATCATTTTCCTCCTTAAGCTCCACAATCACAGGTGTGCCACCTGCCAGAACGGTACACGGTACATATGAAACATAGCTTGGCTGCGGGATAATCACCTCATCTCCCGGATCGAGCATGGCGCGCAGTGCGATGTCTATTGCCTCGCTGCCACCGACAGTTACCATTATCTCTTTATTGTAATCATATGTCATGCCGTATCTTCTGTCGAGATATCTTGCAATCTCAAGCTTTAACTCCTTGAGTCCGGCATTTGAGGTGTAGAAGGTTCGTCCCTTTTCAAGGGAATATATGCCCTCGTCCCTGATATGCCACGGTGTGTCAAAATCAGGCTCTCCTACTCCGAGCGATATCGCATCCTTCATCTCGCTCACTATATCAAAAAACTTACGGATGCCCGACGGCTGGATAGACTTTATTGTGCTGGATAAAGGGTCTCTCATTATGACATAATTCCCCTTTCATCGGATTTGACAGGTGCCGCCATGATAGTTCCATGATCCTTGTATTTCTTCAGAATAAAGTTTGTCTTTGTTGAAAGCACCTGATCCAGTGTAGAAAGCTTATCTGTCACAAACTGTGATACCTCTCGCAGAGTCTTGCCCTCGAGTGTGACCATGAGGTCGAAGCCGCCTGAGATAAGATATACCGACTTCACCTCAGGATAGTTGTATATACGCTCTGCAATCTTGTCGAAGCCCATGCCGCGCTGTGGTGTCACTCTGACCTCTATCATGGCTGTGACCTTCTCAAGGCCTGCCTTGTCCCAGTCAATCAGTGTGTGATATCCGCAGATGACATTCTCCTGCTCCATCGCAGCAATCTCGTTTGCCACACTTGCCTCATCCACGCCAAGCATGATTGCAAGCTCCTTCAGATTTATCCTGCTGTTTTTCTCTATAAATGTTAATATCTTTTCTCTCATGATATATATTCTCCTGATTCAAATATATTAGCCTAAAACCTTGTATATCTCGTCAGTCTGGGCAGTCTCCAAAAACCGTCTCTCCTCGCCTGAAATCAGCACTCTGTCGTTGGAATCGGTTGTGGCACCGACTATAACAGCGTTTTGGCCTGTTTTCTCAAGCTCCCTGACCACGCGGCTGCCATCTGTAGCTGCAATTATCAGACTTCCTCCTGACAAAAGCTTATACGGGTTTATGTCAAAAAATTCACTTATTTCAATCGTATCCTGCCTGATAGGGAGCTTCTTTAAATCGATGTCAAGACCAATTCCCGAAGCCTCTGCCATATCCCAGAGTGCTCCAAAGATGCCTCCCTGCGAAGCGTCATGGATTGCCGCCACACCGGCGCCAATCGCGGATGCGGCCTCCCTTGCAGTGGAAATATGGTCTATATATGCTGCTGATTTATCTATAAATGCCTTGGAAAATCTCGTTTCAAGCTCGGCTCTTTTCTCATTTGCCAAAATTGCGGTGCCCTCAAGCCCCACATAGCCTGTCACGATTATGTCCATGCCCGGTGCTGCTGCCGATGATGGTGTAAGCGCCTTTTCATAGGCCTCACCTATTGCTGTGACTGTCACCACGATATTCTTCACTGCACGGCTCACCTGTGTATGCCCGCCAAGCACCACAATGCCTGCTTCCTCACACACAGCATCAATCGCTCTCACGGTCTCACGAAGCCTTGCCTCGTTTTCTGTGGTAGGTACAAGCAGTGCCAGCTCTATCCCAACAGGGCTTGCTCCCATGGCATAAATATTGTTCAATGCATCATAAACCGCACAGCTGGCACACACATGCCGGTCTGAGACATCCAGTGTGAACGTCTGGGTAGCAGTAACTAACTTGGTTTGGTCGCCTGCCTGCATGGAAATCACCGCACCGTCCTCACCTACTGCCGGTTTAAGAAGTACTCTGTCGCTTTTGGTATGAAGTTGTTTTAAGACAGAGCGCTTTAAAACCGACTCTGATATTTTACCGTTTTTCATGTGTTTTCCTGTTCTTAATTATAATATGATATGAGGGTCAAAAGGTATTTTGCCCCTCATTTATGATTAATCAGAAACAGCTGCCTGCGGGCATTTACTGCGTCTGTGCTCCTTGTGTCTGCCCTGCTGCATTCGGATCTGTAGTCTGCGTGCCCTGTGTCTGTCCTGCCGCATTCGGGTCTGTCGGCTGTGTCTGCGCGCCCTGTGTCTGCCCTGCCGCATTCGGGTCCTGTGTCTGAGTCTGTGCTGCCTGAGCTGCTTGAGCCTGAGCCTGAGCCGCCTGAACCGCTGCTGCCGCAGATGACGCAATGGATTTAACCGAGCCCTCATCATTAGCCGCTGCCGCTGCCTGAAGCTGCGCAACAACCTCCGCTGATGCTCCTCCTGTACCTACCGTCACGATTTTCGGTGATGACTTGTACTTGCTGTTGTTGAATACCTCATCACTCTGCACTATACCATCAACTGTGACCGTCTTCCAGAGCCTTGCTGTAAGTCCCTTGTGCGCAGACTGCTCAGTGTGGAAATATCCAACCGGATGACCGGCATCAAAATTAAACTGCGTAGCCGGATTCTCCTCGGAAAGTGTCTCACTCCTAAAGGAAATTTCCCTGTTTGCAGGCCTCGTCTCCACTCCATATACATTGAAGGTGATGACGCCACCACTGCAATAACCCTCTATATACACCGGATTGTCCAGATTATTTTTAAACCTAAGATCCTTGTAGGTTCCCGCAATTGCCGCATCGTCAGATGGCTTTACGTAGCTTACTATCATGGAATGGTTGTAGCGCTGCACTATGTCGAGCTCAGCCCTTATAACCGCATTGTATAGCGTGGTCGCAACCTGACACACACCTCCACCTACCGAGTCAACTACCTGACCGTTCTCATATGCGCCTGCTATCTGATAGCCGTTGTCAGTTGTGATAGGGCTGATAGCCTCGTAAACCGAGAACTGCTCACCCGGATATATGACACTGCCGTTTATCAGGCTGCATGCATTCTTTACATTGGCTGCACGTCCTGCTGCCGAGCTGCTGAAATCCGTAGAAAAGCCACCCAGATTATCCTTAATCTTTGAGAGCTCTTCCTTTGAGCCCCTCGGCTGAACCGTATTTGTGACCAGCTCTATCTCATTCGCCGAACCATCCCAGCTATTCTGCAAGAAGTCATTTATGGCATAGACGGATTTTACCACATCCACCTCTTTGCCTTCCTGTCCCGGGACAAAATCGAAGCTGGCGCCGTTTCTCTGCAGCGAATTGTCAACTGCCTTGATATTGAGCTCGTCACTCTTGTCATAAATCAGCCTTGCGGTCTTTTGTTTATCAACCGACAGATACATATTGACGGCAACATTGCCCTTTTTGAGCTCCTCCGACTCCACAAATCTGTCAATCAGACTGCCCTCATGGCACACTGACATAGCCTCGTCCACCGCCGCATCAGTGTCCGCCGAAACAGACATTTCCTGTGCGGTTGCGTCAAATGAACTATTGGCGCCCTTCAATGAAAAGGAAGTGTCCTTGATGCTGTCAACATAGGCATCAACTGCTTTTTTTGCCTCTTCCTTTGTCATACCGCCTACATCAACACTGCCTATGCACACACCCTCTGTAATTGTCTGTGCCTTTGCCTTCTTTGTTCCTGACGAACCGCTTGCATATACACATCCCATGCCCGATGCTGCAACAAGCACAAATGCCATTGTACCCAGTAATAATGCTTTTTTATTAATCTTCATTTCCGCTTCCTTTTCCTTGGGCTGCAAAAAGCGCCCCTGTCATCGCTTAACTGAATTGCATTTTATATCATATTATCATATTTTTTTCATATTTCAAGAAAAGCTATACAAGACTTGACACAAATGTTGTCACAAGCATCGCTGCTATAACCACTATTATCACTATAGCAACCACCTTCTGATTTCTTTTTTTATTAAAATCGTACATACTATTCACCTCTGTCCAAAAATGAGTTATACTATTTTCATATATGAGAAAGGATTTTCCAACATATGATTCCAATTTGTCTAATTTTGTTTATTTTATTTATTGCAGTGATTACTTTTGCCATAAAGAGAGCTGATTCTGCACAGGCAAAGGTCACCGAGGAGTTCTGGGAGAGGGAACGTAAGGCCAACTCAACCCTCCGCGGAGATACCACTGACCTGTGTTATATTACCATACCGGAAAGGTTTTTTCCATTAAATAATGATAAAATAAATGATTTAAGGGATAAAACCCTTGTCAATCTCACCGGAATGACAAACACTGATTTAAAGCTTAAATATGGCATTCTCAATTTTAAAAAGCTGTCTGAATATGATGATAATTTCACGAAATTTGTTTCAATGCTTCCTGACTATTACAATAGGCTTAAGGAAGAAGGCTATGAATCGCTGGCCAATGAACTGCTCGAATTTGCAGTGGAGCAGGGTGCCGATTCAAAGAACGTATACAGCCTGTTAGCAAATGCCTACATCAGCATGTCAAAAGCCGACCGGCTTGCAGAGCTTATCGAGAAAGCAAAGCAGCTCAATTCTCTTTCAAGGGATGGAATCGTTTCTATGCTTGAAAGCTTAGAGGCTGATACCGCCTCGGTCGGTAATTAAATATATTTACTGCGATATTCATCGTACAGCCTTGAGGCCTGACTTCGGGTCAGGTTGTCCCATGATATGACATCTGCTATCCCATACTCAGCCATCAGCTCCTTTAGCTGTCTGACCTGATGGGCCGTGGCGGGTGTCTGTTTTTTTGCCTTGTATACAAGCGGTTTATGCTCCACCGGCTCACCCTTTTCGTCCATCAGTGCAAGCAGCTTTTCAAATATCTGCTTTGTCTCTATCGCATCATCGAGCGCCCTGTGCGCATTTTCCCTGCTCACACCAAAATACTCACACAAATCCTCCAGCTTCTTCGACTGCTCAGCCGGCAGACATTTTCTGGCTATTTTCAGCGTATCATATGCATTCAGTGAGAGAGTGCGCTTGTGATTTACCGCCCATTGCTTTAAAAAGCTGTAATCAAAGGTCACATTCTGCCCAAGTATGATATCCTCCCCGATAAAATCAAGCAGGTTATCCACAGCCTCGTCCATATCTGCCGCGTTTTCCACATCACTGTCGGTGATTCCCGTTAATTCCTGCACACGCTGTGGAATATGCTGCTTAGGATTTACCAGTGTGGATATCGTATCCACTATCTCACCGCCACGCACGCGTGCCGCACCTATCTCTATTATCTTGTCATTTTTGGCGGAAAGACCTGTCATTTCAAGGTCAATCACCGTGTAATTTTTTATATCGTCTATGTTGCTCATTTTTCTTAGTCTGTAAACCTTCCCGGCTTTTTACCGCTATAGTCATATCACTTTACTGCTATTTTATATACTCCGCTATAGCCATATCGCTTTACAGCTATTTTATATACTCCGCTATAGTCATATTGCTTTACTTCTATCTACATACTCCACCAGTGCTTGATGATCAAGCGGGTCTCTCATGTCGTAGTGGAAAAGCGCCCACACCGGCTCATTATGATACTTTGGCAGCTCATCCAGCTTGCGCGTGTGCTTGTCCGGAAAAATATAGTGGAACGGCTCCACATGCGACAGCTTTCCATTCTTACAGTAGGCATGTGTCATGTGCTTGAAGCTGCCTATATCTGCGGCCCACCTCGGGCGGCTCTTACAATTCTCTCGATAGTACAAATCAAAGATGAGTGACTCCTGAATCATGCTGTAAAGCTGCGCATTTTCATCAAAATCAATATTATCCCTATCTCCGGCATTTTCGGATAATCCCACAGAAGTCATATCGTCGCTGTCATGGCAATGCAGGTATAATCCCTCAGAAGTCATATCATCGCGGTCACAGCAATGCAGGTATAAAGCCATAAACTCAAGCAGTATCTCGCACCTTCTGATGCGCGAATGGCTCATCCCAAAATAGCCGTTTGCCTCATAAAAATCTCCAAGCTCCTGAAAGAACTCAAACGCACTGTCAAAGATACACTCCATGAGCTTCATCGTAATCTCAAACTGCCCGCTGTTGTAATACACCTCAAGCATCTCCTCGACACGCTTAATCTTTATCACATCATCAAACGAAAGCCACTTCGTGGACATGACCTCATACGGCGGCTTGTCATGGTACACAATACCATATTCCGCGGCATGCTCAAACATATACGAGCCCTTGAGTACCTTTAAAAATCCAAGCTGCAGCTGGTTTGGCTTAAGCTCATAAATCTCATCAAAGGAACGCCCAAAGCTGTCATAGTCCTCGTATGGCAGCCCTGCAATCAGATCCAGATGCTCATGGATATTGTTGCCGCTTTGAATGAGCCTCACAACCTCCTTAAGCCTCTCAAGCTTCATAGTCCTGTGAATCTCCTTAATCGTGACCTCATTGGTGGACTGCACACCGATTTCAAGCTGTATCAGCCCCGGCCTCATATCAGAAATCAGCTCAAGCTCCTCATGATTCAGCAGATCCGCCGATATCTCAAAGTGAAAGTTTGTCACCCCATTGTCATTTGCCTTTATAAAGCGCCACAGCTCCATGGCATGAGCATGATTGCAGTTGAAGGTTCTGTCCACAAACTTAATCTGCGGCACCTTCTGGTCTATGAAAAACTTAAGCTCTCTTTTGACAATCCGAGTATCCCTGAAACGCAGCGTCTTATCCACCGATGACAGGCAGTAGCTGCACGAAAACGGACATCCCCTGCTGCTCTCGTAGTAGATGATGCGGTTTGAAAAATCATCGAGTGTATCATAGCAGAATGGAATTTCGCTCATGTTTTTGATTGGGCGTGGACTTGTGAAAACTATTTCATCTGCTTTGCAGCCTGAGTTGTTCACACTTGTTCTATTACCTGTGCTGTTTTTTCTGAAAGCAATGCCTGCAATATCAATCAGCCTTTTTTGATGAGCATAGTAGCCACACAACTCCCTAAAGGTATCCTCTCCCTCGCCTATCATCACACCGTCTATGTATGGATTTTCCCGCAGAAATGCCTCCACCTCGTAAGACACCTCAGGGCCTCCAACCCATATCGGCACTGACGGACAAAGCTTTTTATACTCGCGTGCAATATCAGTCACATAATCAATATTCCATATATAGCACGAAAAACAAAGTACGTCGGGCTTTCTCTTGTAAAGCTCCTCAAGAATGTAATCCTTTTGATTGTTTATCGTGTATTCCGCAAGCTCCACAGCATCCCTGTACTCCCCGGCACAGGCGCGCAGTGAATAAACTGCGAGGTTTGAATGTATGTATTTTGCATTTATTGCTGTCAGTAAAATGTTCATGGTTTCTCCTTAAAAAATGACCCTTGAATGTAGACTTTATGCGACATTCAAAGGTCTGCTTCGTATTATTGCAGCATCGACATATTAACAAGCCTGTCGTACATGCCGCTTGCAAACAGCACCATCATGCCAATCGTGCAGATTACAGACAGCACAAAGCCTATTATCGATGTAATCAAACCGGCAGTTGCTATTGCATTGTTATACTGCTTTGCCTTTTTTGACATTTTGGAAGCAAGCATGCCGACAATTCCAAGTCCCATCAGATATCCAAAAAACGAGAAAATAATACTGCAAATACCAAGCACCAGTGAAACCACTGCAAGCTTAGCGCCCTCCCTCTCGTCATCTATGATGGTCACATTATTGTAGAGCATCTCAAGACGAATACGCCTTGATTTACGCAGCATAACAAGCATAGGAATACCTAGTACGACAAATGCAATACAGTTCATTGCCGAAAACTCATTAATCCTGTCGGCCACTCCGCCTCCCTCAAATATTCCTGATGATAAAAGTCCACCCATATCTACAACAGTATGGAAAATGGCAAGCATCCAGAAATTGCGTGTAGAAGCATATATCATGCAAAACAGCACACCCATGAGTCCTGCTGAAATAACCTGTATCAGACAACTGCTGAACTTAACCCCTGCGCCCATATTGGAAAAATGCATCAAGCCAAACAGTATGCCTCCCAAAACTACTGCTCCTGTGATTCCACCTTTTGTCTTTGGAAAAGCTCTTAACAGCAGATTGAACACTACTCCTCTGAACACCAGCTCCTCAACGAGTCCTACAAGACAGACCGCAATAAAGAAAAAGATGATGTTGTAAAATGCCTTCACATCACCATGCTCACTCAAAAAGCACAAATAAATGCCTGAAACAACAGCATACAAACAGTACACTATGAAAAAACCGCCTGTGTATAAGCTTCTTGTCCATCCTGCTGCATTTTCCTTAAAGATATCCCACAGCCCAAATATATATGTGATGCCAAGAAAAATAACTAAAACAACTGTCTCCACAATAGCCTGCAGCAGATAATCATCCGCCTTTTCCATGCCCGGAATCAGTCCCAGCACTTTTCCGCTCCACTGCAAGGGTGCAATGAAAATAAAAACTGCAAGAATGGCAAATATTATATTTGCCGGTGCCGAAAGGTTTCTCAATTTCTGTTTCATAACTTTAAATCTCCTCATTTGTGTTTAATTTGATATGGAAATATTCTATAGCATTTACTTTGACATTACAAGCTCTGGTTGACACTCCGCCAAATACTATTGCATAAAACAACACCACATCACTGAATATGCTGCGGTGTTGCACAGAAAGAAGATTCGTTATTATTTTTATATGTATGAATCAAATTTGTTACCAAATGCTCTCATACCTTTTATAATGTGTTTTCTTACTATAAATGCAATTATAATGATAAAAATAAATGTTATCAAGCAAATATTATCAATGTATACATCATTCTTTTGTATTAGCACTGGTTTATTAGGTTTGCTCATCAATACTAGATATTGGTCCCCCACATATTTTTCTGTTGATATCATATCATGTGCTGTATATTCATAATTGTTTTGGTCTAAAATCTCATGTTCAAATTCTATTATATAATGAATATAGTCATATCTTGTGTGATTACCATTGCTATTACCATCTGATTCGTAGTGTTCACCCTCAAACTCAGCCACTGTAACTATTCCACTTGTCCTATTATCATATGTTAAAATTTGTATATCTTGAACAGCTGCCTTTACTGAAAGTCCAAACCACAAAATTATAGCTGCTATAACCACTAACAATGCAGTTACAACAACCCAGAATTGCCATTTATAATGGTGTTTTACCTTAACTGTTTTATTCTTTTTAATATTTTGAATGCCCATGTAATCTCCTTAGTTGATTTAGTCCTTATTATATTATACTTGTATATCTATATCAATGATTATCAAAGTAAAATAGGAAGTGCCTACTTTTGGCACTTCCTATTGGTTAATTCATTGGTTTGATTGTTTTTTCTATGTAGTCGATTTCTTCTTGGTGAGGTTGTATTTTTCATAAAGCATTTGGTCCACATACAACTTTATAAGTATGCTTATCATTTGAGTCTTTGACATAACCATACCTTAACTGACCACTAATGTTCTCCCCATTCAGTATCCTTGTGTGCATTGCAGAGCTGACTTTATTAGATAAGTCCCTGCTATAAAGCATATAGATTAAATTCTTAAACGCAACATTCATACCGCCCGTGGAACCATCATAGTTATCGCTGTCATAATTGTCATTAACTGCAATAACCCGTACCTGATAAAGTGGAAGTATCTGCTCCAGAAGACTACCGACTTCAATATAATCCCTTCCGAGTCTGGATAAATCCTTTACAACAATGCAGGATATTTTATCAGCTCGGACATCTTCCATAAGCTTCATATAGCCCGGTCTTTCAAATTTTGTTCCGGTAAATCCATCATCACAGTATTCCTGTACCTTCGTATCCTTAAGCTCCGAATCATTGCCAATAAATGCTTCTAACAATTCCCTCTGACTGGATACACTGTTACTCTCTTCCTTCTGATTTAATGATACATCCTCATCTTCCATAGAAAGGCGAATATACATAGCAGTTATCTTACTCATACAAATCATCTTCCTGCCCCTGCATGGGGAAAACAGAACATTCTTACCTTTTCATTATGACCACTGATTCTTTTTATCCATATATTATTCATGCTATTCCTCAACCGTCCTTACTCTCCACTCTCTTGCCTTTTCCTGCTCTGTACAAATATCTGCATACCAGCCGCCACGCTTTAACAGGATTTCATGGTTGCCCTGTTCAAGAATTTTTCCTTCTTTCAGAACAAGAATATTGTCTGCTCCTCTGATAGTGCCTAATTTATGAGCAATTACCAGTACAGTCTTATCTTTCATCAAATGCTTAAATGCCAGATTGATTTCCTTTTCGTTATCTGCATCCAGATTAGATGTGGTCTCATCTAAAAGGATAATGGGAGCATCCTTTAAAAGTGCTCTTGCAATGGAAATTCTCTGCTTCTCTCCACCAGATAAACCAGCTCCTCCTTCTCCTAACATAGTGTCATAACCATGTTCCAGCTTTTCAATAAATTCATGACAGCAGGCAGCCTTTGCCGCTGCATACACCTGTTCATGACTTGCCTTTGGATTACCAATTCTGATATTATTCATAATGGTATCATTCAAAAGATACACATCCTGGAAAACAATCGCCATATATTTTGTAAGCACGTCTGGAGAAATATCTCTGATATCAATTCCATCTATCTTGATACTTCCACCTGTTACATCCCAGAATCTTGATAACAAACTTATAATGGTTGTTTTACCGGAACCGGAAGGTCCTACCAATGCAGTAGTAGTTCCCTGTTTTACTGTAAAGCTTACCCCGTCTAATACTTTTATCGCATCAGAATAAGAGAAGCTTACATTGTCATAGGTAATGTCAAAATTCTTTAAAGATGTGTTTTTCTTGTCATAATCAAATGTCTTTTCCTCTAAAATTTCACACACATTTTCTGTTGCCTTTGTAATGGATTTGATCTGCGGATACAGGGAGCTTAATACTCCAAGGATATCTGCAAGAGACACTGTTACAAACAGACTGATAATAAATTCTGCCGCCTCTATCTCTCCCATTTTGTATAAATATCCGCCTAAAATAATTGCTGCCGGAACCATGATTGCTGTGATAACATAAAACGTCATAGATAAAGGCAGTACAGACAATTCTGATCTTACAGAAGCTTTTCTTAATTTTTTCAAATCCTCATCCAATGCAGAAAAAGTTTCTCCTGTCAGGTTATATAAACGGAAGGTTTTAATTCCATTGACATATTCTACAATTCTTGTAACCACATCTGACTTGGCAGATTTTAATACAGAAATACTTGCCTTTGATGTCTTTCCAGATTTCAACAAAAACGGAATTGCCACTGCCACAATCAACAGCATTACCAGTGCAAAAATCCAGTTAATGTAAAACAGGAAAGCAACTGATAAAATTCCGAAAGATACCACCTTGATTACATCACACAGACAATGGGTTACTATGGTTTCGTAATCAGATACATCTGTAGTAAGCACTCCATTTAATCTTCCGATACTGTTATTGTTAAAATAACCAAGATTAAGTTCTCTGATATGGTTTCCCAGCTTAAGTCTTAACTTTCTTGAGACATTAGCACCAAGACACTGAATATCTGTAAATCCTATCCCTTGTATGATACAGCGAACCACAAAGATACCAACCAGTACTAAAAAAAACATTTTCAACTTATCAAAGCTAAAGCTTCCATCTGCCAACGCTGCAAATACCAGCAACATTACACCGTACATACAGGAATTTAACAGAGAATCAATTACTGACAATGTAACTGGAAGTATTAATTTATTTGAATCTTTTCCCATCAATCTTTTTATATCTTTAATCATTCTTTAAATCCTCACTATATCTCGTCCATAAACGGGCATATTCTCCATTTTTCTCAAGCAGCGTCTGGTGGGTTCCCTCTTCTACAATTCTTCCTTCCTTGAATACGCAGATTTTTGCCGCATCCATAATGGTATGCAGTCTGTGTGCCACCATAATTGTCGTCTTTCCTTCCAGCAATTTATTTAATGCAAGCTGAATCTTATGCTCATTTTCTCCATCGGTAAAGCTTGTTGCCTCATCAAACACTACAATCGGTGCATCCTTTAATATGGCTCTTGCGATACATAATCTCTGTCTTTCTCCTCCTGAGAACTTCACTCCTTCTGTTCCCATTTTTGTGGCATAACCATCTGGGAGACTCATAATAAAATCATGGATCTGAGCAGCCTTTGCCGCAGCATATACTTCTTCTTTTGTGGCATCATCCTTACCAATTACAATATTGGCATACACCGTATCATTTAAAACAAAAGCTTCCTGGAACACAAAGGACATATTATCCATAAGATTTTTCACTGAGATATCTCTTATATCTGTTCCTTCAATGTAAATATTTCCCTTGCTTACATCCCAGAATCTTGGAATCAACTGTGCTGCGGTAGATTTACCTGCACCGGATTCTCCCACAAATGCAGTAAGCTTTCCTTTTGGCAGAACTACTGAGATATCCTTAAGCACTTTCTTCTCTGTATCCTTATAAGAGAAATCTACTCCTTTAAACTCAATTACCAATCCCTTCTGATTGGTAATCTCAACACTTCCACCCTCTGTCTCATCAATCGCCATTACATCTCTTACCCTCTCGATACCAGAGGAAATCTGGCTGAAAATCTGAGCAAAATTCAGTATGTTATTAAAAGAAGATAAAAATACAATTCCCATTACCATAAAGAAAATGTAATCTTCTAAGCCCAAATGTCCTTTCAGGTACAGATATCCTCCCAAAGGCATGGTAAATAATACCCCTGACTCTATTACACACTTTAAGACACCACCGATAGGTGCAATTTTCTTGGCAGTATCTTCCCATATCTCGTCATAGCTAATTACCGCATCGCTGAAGCTCTTGTAGGAATCCGCTGTCAAGTTATAGGTTTTCATTACTGTCATTCCGCTGATAAATTGCATAATTCCAGAGTTAAGTCTTCCCACAATATTAGGAATCTCTGCAATTACATCCTTTGCCACCAGCATTTCCAACGCCTGAAGGCAAAAGGTTAAAATAATAGGAACTATCATCATCAATGTCATTGGTACATTTACCGTAAATAAAAATATCAATACAGTAACAGGTACCACAATGGCTGATACAATGTCAGGAAGCTGATGTGCTAAAAATATTTCCAGTCGCTCCACGTCTTCCATTAACACTCTCTTAATCTCACCGATACTGTTGTCTGTAAAGAAACCAAGATTAATTTTACCTATATGATTACATAATCTCTTTCTCACGCTGTACAGAACGTCATATGCTCCCACATGGGACAGGGATAATGAGATTCCCTGAAATAAAAATCGCAATACAATGGATACCAGAGCTATGATTCCCCAGGTAAACATTTCCTTATAATCATTGCTTTTATTAAACATCGACGCCACGCACTTAAATATAGCTATAAACGGTACAAAAGAGACAAGTCCCGAAAGTACACTCATACCTATGGATATATATATCTTTCGTTTATTCTCTTTGTCTGCAAGAGAAAGAAGGTATTTCATACCTACTTTTTCTTTCTTATTCTTTGACTCTTTCACTGTCATCCTCCTTTAATATCTGATTTATCCGCTTTGCAATCTCCATCTGTGAAGAAGCATCGAATAAATTTTCACACTCCACTATATTCCACGCTATTTCTTTTACGCTGTAGTTACTCCAATTCCTGTACTTTTCACATTCTGTTTCCTTTTTATCTTTTACAAACAGTGTTATCTTACTATCCAGCACTCTGGAATGCATTTCGTGAAAGCAATAAGATTCATATAAAGCATAATCTGCCCGGATTCCTCCTAAAAGAAAAGACAGAACTTCTTCGTCCTGAATCACTTTCTCTGGCAGTTCTCCTTTTCTTCTTATGGTTTCAACAAAGGCTGCATCCTCCAGCTCACTCACCTTCTCACTGGTATCTATGTCCTCAGGTGCATACAGAGAATTGGTAAAAAGTCCTTTCACTGTGATTCCATACACGTCTCTTAAAGTGCGGATAATCTCATAACCACACATTCCTCCAAAGCAGCCGCCATAAATATACAGGGGCAATGTAATCCTGCTTAATTCTTCTGCTGCATCTGCAATCAAAGCAATAAGATCATTGTAGGATTCTTCCTCCATCCTTGCTTCACTGCGTTTTTGTAATTCTCTGTAAGTGAAGCACTCCTCTTCAAACACGATTGCGGGTTTATTCTTATATTTTTCAGCAACTTCATCGAAGATTTCTATCACACTTCGCTTATCCATGCATTTTCTATACATTTTCCCTCCTGTCTGCTTATATAGCTCTAACCAAGAAACGATTATATACAAAAAAATTGTAACATGTCTGTTGCACACGCAATATTTTTGTAACATTTTCATAAGGATAATTGACATTTTTTTATCAATATGTTATAATGCGCCTCGGTATAGTTAGTTATGCCTAACTCGTTTTATTTTCTATACATGGAGGAATTTATGACATTAAAGAATGAAGATTTTGATACAATCATAAAAGCCCCTCTGATGCAGGGACTGACTTCAGAGGATGTAAAAACTGCCATTGATTGTTTCGCTGTTGACGTATTAGTGTGTTCCGGAATGTATTCCATTTATGAATTAAAGAAATATTCCATGATTATATTGGAGGGTTTTATTGATATTGTTTCCATTACTCTTAACGGAGATGAACATATCGTATCCAGATTTTCGGCAGGCTCTTATATACCAAACGGATTGATGTGCTCTAAATCTGCATCAAGCCCTTTTTTACCTTCGGTATCTAAAAATTGTCGAATCCTTGTTATCGATCAGGAAAAAATTCATCACTGTAATTGTAATCTGTTTGGAAACTGTATTGATAACTGTAATCAGGAGTATGCCTTAAGCCCGCTGCTTCTTTCCAGAATCAACTATAACATGGCAGTTTTACTGAATGATATCCTGATACACTTAAGCGAAAAGTTACAAATAATTACACAAAAGACATTAAGCGAAAAACTAAGTTCTTATTTCCACATACTGGCAAATAAAACCGGATCTTCCAGATTTACACTACCCTTTACCAGAGACGAACTGGCAAAATATATTTTCGCAGAACGAAGCTCCGTTTCCAGGGAAATCAATCACATGCAGAATGAACAGCTGATCAAACTGTACAGTTCTAAGGATATTGAATTATTACCTTCCACTCCAACGTAAATCGGAACGAGGAATTACATCGTTATGTAAAAAAAGGTGCAAAGTTTATTTCTACTTTGCACCTTTTTCTTTTTAAACTCCAATGACTCTTGAGGGAGCATACTGCATTTTTCTATTCAGATACCATCTTAATTTGCACTATCTATGCTAACCGAAACAACAAAGTGCTTGACATTCACAAGTGTTTGCTGTTTACATGTCATTTTTTTGTTTTTTTAATTCTATACCCACCAGTACAACAGATAGCACAAACGCTGAAAAATCAGCAATAGGTCCCGCTAGCAATACTCCCATAATTCCGAAACGAAGCGGGAGCAGCAGGGTAAGCGGAATCAAGAAAAAGGTCTGCCTTGTTAATGCCAACAGAGCACCTCTTAACGATTTTCCTATTGCGGTAAAAAAGCTGGAAGAAAGCAACTGCACACCATTTACCAACACCATGAAAAGATAG
>CAKRNE010000027.1 GCA_934365945.1 uncultured Agathobacter sp.
TGATGGATTTTATCGGAACAGACAGCCAGTTGACAGGAATTGTTGCGGTTGGCTTTGCCGATGAAGCTCCGGCTAAAAGGCCAAGGAAACCATTGGAAGAAATCGTTGAGTACAGATAGGAAAATTACGGTTGATGAATTAAAAGTGTAAATGCCCAATATTAGTTTAATAGGCATAAGCGGTATCTTTCTTTGCTTGTAATCGTTTCAAAAGAATTATATAATAGGCATATATGATTTTAGGAGAAGAAAGT
Source organism: uncultured Agathobacter sp. (assembly GCA_934365945.1). Taxonomy (GTDB): domain Bacteria; phylum Bacillota; class Clostridia; order Lachnospirales; family Lachnospiraceae; genus Roseburia. The sequence continues at coordinate 254 of CAKRNE010000027.1, forward strand.
ATGGCACAGACTATAAGCATCGGAAAACAGGATTTTCTATACCTTCGTGAAAACAATTATTTTTATATAGATAAGACTGATTTTATCAGGCAATGGTGGGAGAGTGCGGATGACATCACGCTTATTACCAGACCACGCCGCTTTGGAAAAACTCTGAATATGAGTATGCTTAATTATTTTTTCTCAAATCATTATTCGGAAAAAAGTGAGATTTTTGAGAAACTTTCTATATGGAACAGTGTAAAATATCGCAAGCTACAGGGAGCATATCCTGTTATATTTATAAGCTTTGCTGATGTAAAGCAGGGAAATTATAAGGATGCGGTACAGAAGGTTAAGAAGATAATTGCGGATGTATACAGGCAGTATCGTTATCTGATGGATTATCCTGATTTCACAGTAGCTGACAGGCGTAAGCTGTCAGACATGACAGATAGGATTGATGATGTAACAGCTCAGGATTCCCTTAAAGATCTGTCATATTTTTTAAGCGAGTACTACAAGAAGAAGGTTATTATTCTACTTGATGAATATGATACACCTATGCAGGAAGCTTACATTCATGGATATTGGGATGAATTCGTTAATTTTATGAGAGGATTGCTGAACTCTACTTTTAAGACCAATCCATATATGGAACGTGCAATAATGACAGGAATTACGAGAGTCTCAAAAGAGTCTGTTTTTTCAGATTTGAATAACCTGGTAGTTGTTACGACTACATCAGAGCAATATGCTGATTGCTTTGGTTTTACTGAGAAAGAGGTTTTTGAGTCGATTGAAAAGTATGGCATGAGTGATAAAAAAGCTGTTGTTAAGCAGTGGTATGATGGATTTACCTTTGGTTCGCTCAAAGATATATATAATCCATGGTCTATCACTAATTTCCTGAAAGAAAAAAAGTTAAAGCCTTATTGGGCTGCTACCAGCTCCAATGCTCTTATAAGCAGACTTATACAGGAATCATCTGCAGAGATAAAGAGCCTCATGGAAAGTCTGGTTAATGGAAAGAGTATTGAGGTTAATTTTGATGAACAGATAGTATTCAACCGGCTCGAAAAAGATGAGAGCGCTATATGGAGCCTTCTTCTGGCGAGTGGGTATCTGAAGGTTGATAGCATTGTCCATAAGGGAATTACTCTTGAGCCCTGGTATAGACTTAGTATAACGAATCTTGAGACTATAAGTATGTTTTCTAATCTGTTCAAAGGATGGTTTGCGGATGTATCATCCAACTATAATGAATTTGTGAAGGCTTTATTTAGTGGGGATGTAAAAGCAATGAACGTGTATATGAATGATGTGGCGATGTCTACTTTTAGTAGTTTTGATACAGGCAATCATCCATCAGACCGTAGTCAGCCGGAGCGTTTTTATCATGGCTTTGTGCTTGGACTTTTGGTTGATATACGTGATAATTATGAAGTCCTTTCAAATCGTGAAAGTGGCTTTGGAAGATATGATGTAGTTCTGGTTCCGAGGGAGAAGGGACGTGACGCATTTGTTATGGAGTTTAAGGTGTTTGATGATAGTGAAGAAAGTGGACTCGAAGATACGGTTGCGGCAGCGCTCAGACAAATTGATGAGAAAAACTATGATACTCAATTGTTGGACAGGGGAATATCTGAGAATAATATCAAGCATTACGGATTTGCATTTTGCGGAAAAAAAGTGTTGATCGGATGCTGAGAGAAATTATGATACGAGAAATTGAGAATAGAAGAAGTATAAGAAAATATAAGCCGGATAAGATCGAAAGAAAGTTAATTGAAGAGATTATATACAGTGCTTCCCTCGCACCATCAGCAAAAAACAGGCAGCCTTGGAAATTTATTGTATATCAGGGTGAAGAAAAAGATAAACTGGTTGATGTCATGCGTCAGGGTATCAATTCAGAAAAAACAACCCATGAACTAATGCCTGAATGGGCATTTGCCATACCGGATGCTGAGAATACAGTCAGAATCATGCAGGAGGCTCCCTGCCTCATAGCAGTACTCAATACTAATCAGCACACGCCATTTGCAGGTATTGAAAATGAGAAACGAATCGTTGAAATTTGTGATTCACTGTCCATAGGTGCGGCAATTGAAAATATGATTCTGACGGCAACGGGATATGGATTAGGTACCTTATGGATTGCCAATACTTGCTTTGCCTATAATGAGTTGATGGATTTTATCGGAACAGACAGCCAGTTGACAGGAATTGTTGCGGTTGGCTTTGCTGATGAAGCTCCGGCTAAAAGGCCAAGGAAGCCATTGGAAGAAATCATTGAGTACAGATAGGAAAAATCGGATTGATTAAAATTTCTAGAGAAAATAAATATGCTTGAAGCAAAATATAATATAAGTAATTTGGCTTTTGGAACGACTTTACTCAGATAAAAAAGATAAATTATCATTGCCTGCAAGAATTGACTTTAGGCAGATTTTTGGTATAATAAGATTGAGAAAAGATAAAATGTTAAAGAGGGTGTCCCACTACCCATATCCCAAAGGTGGAACTTTAAAGAGGGTGTCCCACTACCCATGTGAAAGGTGGAACTTTAAAGCGAATGGAGAGGAGCAATCTTCTCCATTTTTACGTTAAGGAGAAATATGGCAAAGATTGAAAAATTTGGATTTTATACTGTGAAAGCTGATTATCTGCAATTTCTTAACAGCATGGATTCCGAGGTATACTATAATGCATCATACCAAACAGCAGTGAAGCCATTTGTAGGTATTGTGATTATGGTTGCGGATTACCACTATTTTATTCCGCTTACCTCGGCAAAAATGAAACATACAAAATGGAAAAATGTATCAGACGAGTGTTTCTTGATTTATGAAATTTTGAAAAATGAACGTGTCTTAGACGGATATATATGCAAGGAATATTCGGATGAGAAGAAATTACATATACTGTCGGTACTGGATACCAAGAAAATGATACCAGTTCCTGAAAACGCCTATCAGAAAGTGGAATTCAATGAACTCGAAGATGTGAAGTACAGAGATTTATTTCGAAAAGAATATGCTTTCTGTCTCAAAATTCAGGACAAGATTTTAAAACGGGCAGAAAAGATATATGACAGACAGAAAAAAAGCGGAAAGGTCAGACATGCTTATTGCAATTTTTCTTTATGTGAAAAAGCATTAGAAGATTGGAAAGAGCTTGAGCAAAAGTAAAACTTTAGGAAAAAAATTAGATGGACAAACTTTTCGGAGCTATTATTACTTAAAGGAGGATATTGCATGTACAACGAAAATTATTCTATAATATTCAGTAGTATGACCGGCAACACACGTAAGCTGGCTGATAAAATTCATGAAATATTGCCAAAGGAGAGCTGCGATTATTTTGGCACGGCTGATGCGCAGGGGATAGAATCCGAATTGCTATACATTGGATTCTGGACGGATAAGGGAAACGCAGATAGCGATACATTAGATTTCTTATCTAAATTGAAAAATAAAAAGATATTTCTGTTCGGAACAGCCGGTTTTGGAGGAAGTGATGCATATTTTCAAAGGATTCTTGGCAATGTTAAAAGCGCCATTGATTCAAGCAACACCATTGTAGGAGAATATATGTGTCAGGGCAAAATGCCATGGTCTGTGAGGGATCGTTATGTGAAAATGAAAGAAAACCCGGAGCATCCGGATAATATTGATGCGCTGATTGAAAATTTTGACAGGGCTTTGTCACACCCGGATGCAGATGATATAGAGCGACTAAAAAATACTATTATTTAGCAGGAGGTATTATAATATATGTACAATTTCACATTCAACATTCCAACAAAGATTCATTTCGGAAAGGATACCATTTCGAGCTTATCAGAGCTTAAGGCATATGGCAGCAAGGTGCTCTTAGTGTACGGAGGCGGCTCTATAAAGAAAAATGGTCTCTACGATACAGCAATGAAGATCCTTAAGGATGCGGGGCTGATCGTGTTTGAGCTTAGCGGAGTGGAGCCAAACCCAAAGATTGAGACAGTCAGAAAGGGTGTTGAAATATGTAAAAATGAGGGTATCGACATGGTACTTGCAATAGGAGGCGGCAGTACAATCGATTGCTCAAAGGTTGTTGCAGCAGGTGCAAAGTATGATGGTGATGCATGGGATCTGGTGCTTGATGGCTCGAAGGTCAAGTCGGCACTTCCGATATTTGATGTGCTTACTCTTTCCGCAACCGGAACAGAGATGGATCCTTTTGCTGTTATCTCTGATATGTCTAAAAATGAAAAGTGGGGAACAGGATCGCCGTATATGGTGCCAACTATGTCAATATTAAATCCTGAATATACTTTTTCTGTATCAAAAAAACAGACTGCAGCAGGAACCGCAGATATGATGAGCCATACAATGGAGAATTATTTCTCTATGGAGAATGCTGACTGCCAGAAATTTATGGCAGAGGGATTGTTACGTACAATGATTAAAAATGGACCGGTTGCCCTCGCACAGCCTGACAACTACGAGGCCAGAGCCAACCTGATGTGGGCAGGCACACATGCAATCAACGGTGTTGTGGGCGATGGCTGTTCACCGGCATGGTGCGTACATCCTATGGAGCATGAGCTGAGCGCTTTCTATGATATTACCCACGGAGAGGGACTTGCAATACTCACACCGGCGTGGATGGAGCACATACTAAATGACGACACACTTCCGATGTTTGTGGAGTTTGCAAAAAATGTCTGGGGACTTTCCGGTGATGATGATTATGCACTTGCACACGCTGGCATTGATGCGCTGAAGAAATTCTTCTTCGAGACAATGGGCATTCCTGCAAATCTTAGAGCTGTGGGAATCACAGACGACAGGAACTTTGAGGTGATGGCAAAGAAGGCCTGCGAGGGTTCAAAGGGATCGTTTGTACCGCTTAGCAAGGACGATATTGTGGAAATTTACAGAGCGGCTTTCTAATATACCGTTCCCGCAAATAACCGGATTAATACCTTGATTAATAATTTGACTGAAATTCTATTTGAGGGATGAGAATAAAATAAGAGTGTAGGCTATCCAATAAATAACCTGCACTCTTTTTAGTTTGATTTGGTTTTTAAATTTATTTATCTTGATACACCCAGCTTTACCATGAGAGCCTCCTGTAAAACGCGTGATACGTTGATATGGGATTTCTCAGCTTCCTGATTAAGCCAATTAGGGAGAGTGACATTTCTTCGGACGGTTTTATTGTCGACCTTCCGGCGGTATTCATCAAAATCTATATCCACAAATGAAACATGACTAATACCAGTATTGTCAAAGGGACCGTTTTTGATGTCAATATCTGAAATATCACTTGGAACCGGAATTTCCCTGCCAAGATCCTGTAATGTGATTCCGTTTGCTCCAATGGCGTCGCGAGCCATCTCTATAGCATCTGGTAGACCGAAGCCCTCTGTTAATATATTCATATCAGGAACATTAATAAGCACGGTGTCTTTTTTATCATTTAATTGTGTAAATATAACTGGATATACCTGTTTCATAATATAATATCCTCCATAAATTAATGTATATATAATATGTGATAAATTATAAATGTTATAATCCCCATTTACGTAAAATTGCTTTTGCAAGCATTTCGTTGATCTCTTTATGCCTTGGGATCTGTTCTATATCTGAACCTCGAACATATACGTCATGATTACCGCCATGTCTGGAAAATTCAAATCCGGCAGCCTCCAGTTTCTTGATAAGCTCTCTTTGTTTCATAAATGCCTCCTCCATAATCATAATATACACATTAAGTGTGTATAAGTCAACAACCTTTTTAAAAACAAAATATACAAATATGAAAAATATATAAGCCATGTTACCACCACAGCGGTGAGAACATGGCTTATTTTTATGTGCTATTATATAAAATAATCAATATATAGGGAATGCAACAGACTCTATAATGAACATAATCACAAATAGAGCAAAAATCACTGCCACATCAAGCAGTATTATGCCGACATAGTGCAGGAAGCGGTTTTTGCTCTTGCAAAGTGGCAGTATATTCTGTACATTGAGATAGTTAAAGCCACAGCAAATCGCAAATATGAACATACCAAGGCAGAAGATTCTTTCAAGCCACAGCTTTGCTCCGTAAGTATTTTCTAATTCCAATGACAGGCAAAGCCATATTATGAACAGATATGCGACTGAGGATAGCAGCATTTTCCATGGAGTTCTCGTGCGAAATCCGGGTGGGAGGAAACGGGAAGCACTGTCGTGGATAGCTTGATTAGCAGTATCGGCATTGTCACTGGCTTCATTGTTTGCATTGGCCTGGTTATTGTGTGCAGAATCACGTCGGTCGATCAGGTGGAGCTTAAATTCCACATATATAATGCTGAGAGCTATGATACAATAGCGGATTCAGATGCGATAACATTTACGGCGCAGTAAAAAAATATAATATGCAAGCGGCAGGCTACCAGCATGTAGTCTGCCGCTTGTAACATTCATCTAATACAATTCAATTATTCTGCACTATAAGTTTTATTATAATACATTTTATAGAATTTTCGTGTGGCACCGGCTACAAATACTACTGCAAGCATACCAAGAAATGCTTCAAGACTGAAATAGCATACAATCAGCCCCAGTGCAACAGTAATCAGGATGGTAGCCTCGAGACCTTTCTGACCGGCCAGTGCTTCAATCTGCTGGGAACGCTCGTCGTGGTGTTCATTGTAGAGACGCCTGAGCATAGTCTCATCTTTAAGGGCTTTCTGATTTTTGACAAATTTCATGATGACAAATGCTTCCACTACAATAAACAATCCTAATATAAATCCATGAACAAAGCTTGCTGCATGAGGATTGCTGTAGGCAGAGGTTAGTACACCTGACAGGTTGGTTCCAAGTGCAATCAGACATAATGCTGTTACTGCCATATAGAAATTATTCTGCTGTTTTATCTCGGTTTTCATTTTATCAATTTGTTTATTATCCATTTTATCCATTCTTGAACTCCTTACATTAAATATTTATTCGTCCTCCATATCGCTGAAATCAAAGACTTCCTCGATGGTCAGTCCAAAATGATGCGCAATTTTATAAGCCAGCCCGAGCGATGCCGTGTATTTCCCCACTTCGATTGATGTAATTGTCTGACGTGTTGTACCTACAATATCTGCAAGATCGCTTTGAGACAGCTTGTTTGCCTTGCGCAGTTCTTTTATTTTATTTTTCATGATGATCACCTTTTGCATAGTTAACTTTGCAAAAACAGAATAATATATGTGATTTAAAATGTCAAGTATACTTTGCAAAAAAGAAATGAAATGTTACAATGAAATTGAAATATAAAGCTTGCCTTACAGATTGCATAATGGAAGTTTTAAAGAATTTATGGATAGATGTAACCCCCACCAAACAAAATCCTACATAATAGATAGAAGGGAGGTTTGCGGAAAATGTACACACAGGAACAGATACTTGACATGTATTTTGATCGCAACCAGCAGGCTGTCAGTGCGACCACGCAGATGTACGGAGCGAAGCTTACGCGGTTTGCAGACACGATGATAGCACATGAGGATGCGCTGGAATGCGTAAATGACACATACATAGCAGCATGGAACAAGATACCGCCGGAGCGCCCTATGCGTTTTATTTCCTGGCTCTACAGGGTATGCCGCAATATCGTCTGCGACAGGATTGACTGGAATAATGCTTCAAAGAGAAATTCCAACATGAACTGTATGCTTGATGAGCTTGAGGAGTGCCTTGCAGACAGCAATGCAAAATACGAGGGCGAGCTGTCGGATATTGGCAGGTGTTTATCGGATTTTCTGAATGGGCTGGAGACGGAAAAGAGAGTGCTTTTCGTGAGACGCTACTGGTATGGCATGACGATTGATGAGCTGGCAGATGTGAGCGGCAAAAGCAAAAGCAGCGTAAAGACCACACTGTTTCGGATAAGGGCAGAGCTAAAAAAATATCTGGATGAGGAGGGCGTATATCTATGACGAAAAAGGATTTATTTGATGGTTTAAATTATATCGATGATCAGATAATCGAAGAGGCGCAGCCGACCGGAAAATTGACCGGAGAATCGGTCGGGTACAGTGATGACATTTATGTAAAAAATCATGAAACCCATCACGGCGGAAAAGAAGACAAAAACAGGAAAAAGCACAAGAAATTTGCACGAGCAGCAAAAGCGCTTGCCACAGTGGCGGCAGTTCTTGTTGTTGCAGTCTTAGGCACGGAGGTTGTGCGGCTTAATAACCGTATAGATGAGCTGGAAACAAAAACCGCAAATGTGATTTCACAGAATAATGCGCAGAATAATGTCTATGCAGGGATAAAGAGTGGTGCAAAGCTTGGGGATTATGAAGCTGCCTCAGATTATGGAAAATTGTATGATGTGGTAAAAAAAGCAGAGGCTTCCATAAGGGATACCGCATTTGGAGAACTGTTGGAGAGTGCAGACGCAACAGGCAATATGTCTGATGCATCGTCTACAAATAAACAGGAGTCTAAACAGGAGTCGGCAGCCAATACAGAGTATTCAACAACCAACGTGATGACAGAGGGCGTTGATGAGAGTGATGTGGTAAAGACGGACGGAAAATACATTTACATGGTCGAGGATGGTCAGATATCCATCACGGATATTTCAAAGGGTGAGCCGGGAGAAGAGACGCTGTTTCGTCCTGATTTTGAGGTGCCGTCAGATACTGTAGAGGAGCTTTATATCAGTGACGGAAAAATGCTTATCATATCAAACCATGCGGGCGATAAGGATGAGACCATATGCTACAGCTATGATATAGCTGATCCGACAAAACCGGTGCTTATAGGTAAAGCGCGTCAGGATGGATTTTACAATACATCGCGCAAAATCGGCAATACGGTATATGTTTTTTCGGACACATATATAAAGACCTCCGATATGAATAAAAATGTGGCGCTGCAGGAGGATAATCTGGATAAATGGGTTCCTCAGGTAAATGGCAAAGTGATAAGCTATGACTGCTTCTATATAGGAGAGGATACATACTCAGGCACAGTTGTTTCGAGCTTTGATGTGGATAAACCTGATAAGACGATAGATGTCAAATGTATTATGAATAATAGCGGCGAGGTGTATGTTTCTAGCAGTGCCATGTATCTGTATCATTCTGATTGGAGCGCAAGCCGTGAGCTTACCAAAATCAGCAAAATTTCGTTTGAGGATGGAGTGATGAAGACTGGGGAGACAACCTCAGTGAATGGTTATCTTAATGATAAATTCGCAATAAATGAGCAGGGCGGATATCTGTATGTGCTTCCAACCTCAAATACCGGCAGTCAGCCTGTCAATTCGCTTCATGTGCTGGATAAGGACATGAAGGAGGTTGGTGTGATAAACGAGATTGCGCGTGGGGAGAGTATCTATGCGGCCCGCTTCGTTGGAAAATACGTATATTTCATCACCTACAGGCAGACGGATCCGCTTTTTGTGGCAGATATATCCGACCCGACAGCACCAAAGCTTCTCGGAGAGCTCGAGGTGAGTGGATTTTCTGAATATCTGCATATGTGGGATGACACGCATGTACTTGGAATAGGCTATGGTGACTCGCAGCAGAGTAAGATAAAGCTTACGATGTTTGACGTGAGTGATCCGACAAAGCCGGTTGAGGTGAGCCAGAAGCTTATCGATAGTTCTGAGAGCTGGAGCAATGAGTTTGTATACAACTACAAGGCTATTCTTGCAGACCCGGAGAAAAACCTGATAGGCTTTGCTGCGAATGACTACTATCTGTTTTCGTATGACAGTGAAAACGGCTTTAGTCTGGTGGAGCAGCAGGCACTGACCTATAAAAATACAGACGGCTACAGAGGCATTTACAAGAATAATGATTTCTATGTGGCAGGAAACGGAGAGATAAAGCATTTTAAGTTAGCTAAATAGTGTAAAAAATAGTGTAAAAAATAGTGTAAAGAATAGCGCAACGTAATAAGATATAAAAACAGGCGGTGAATGCCCAAGGAGGGTGTTTGCCTCCTGTTTTTTGTATAATTTCATATACAAAAGATAAGTAAAAGCATATTTAAGTATGCAATTCAAGCTAGACGGTGATATAATATCTCTGATTTTGTCAAATAAGACGGATTACTAAGGTTATCGGGGGCACTGGCGAACGGTAACCATAAATAGATTTGATAACACGGAGGAATAATTAAAATGAATACAGCCTCAAAGACAAGACATGTCTTTATTTTGTTTTTGGCAGATATAGTCTGGGGAATAGCCTTTGTAGCGCAGTCAAAGGGAGGGGACGCAGTTGGAGCATTTTCATTCAACGGTATCCGCTTCCTTATTGGTGCGCTCTGCCTTCTGCCGGTCATAAAAATACTGGATGTAAAGGAGCTGACGGTAAACAAGCCTGAAAGCAAAAAGAAAAAGAAAGAGCTTTGGATAGCCGGAAGCTGCTGTGGAATAGCGCTATTTTTTGCAAGTAACCTGCAGCAGCTTGGAATCAGCATGGGCGCAGAATCCGGTAAGGCTGGGTTCCTTACAGCTACATATATACTTATGGTGCCGATACTTGGGATTTTCCTCAAAAGAAAATGCAAAGCCAAAATATGGATAGGCGTATTTATTGCACTGATAGGCATGTATTTTCTGTGCATGAATGGGGCATTTTCACTTAGTGGCTCGGATTTGCTCCTGTTGGCAGGGGCATTGTGCTTTGCGATACAGATACTTGTTATAGACCATTTCGTATCACAGGTAGATGCGGTCAGACTCTCCTGCATAGAGTTTTTTGTCACAGGGCTTGGCTCATGTATAGTGATGATTTTTACAGATATGGGACCGTCTGCCGGCGGTATAGCGCAGTGGGCGCAGTCGCTTTGCACGTGGGATGCATGGATTCCGATTCTCTATGCCGGCATTTTTTCAAGTGGAGTGGGCTATACGCTGCAGATTGTCGGACAAAAGGGCTTAAACCCGGCGGTAGCATCGGTGGCGATGAGTCTTGAGTCGGTGGTTTCTGTGATTGCAGGATGGATTCTGCTTGGCCAGATGCTAGGTGGCAGAGAAATTTTTGGATGTGTGCTCATGTTTATTGCGATAATTATTGCACAGCTTCCGGATAGGGAGTATACTAAACAGGTTACAGTATAAAATGAAATGTGATTATTCAGAATCACTGAGATCAAAAAAGCACGAGTATAGTGTGATTTTGCGAATGTACATGGGATGAATAGTTACAACAAGATAGGGATTGGATATGAGAAATAATAGCAGAAAAAATTACAGACGACGCAGACGAAATACAGGAGCTTCACAGATTAAGCTTGTAGGAATAGTGGCTGTGATAGTCGTCATAGCAATCATAATAGTTATATCATGCTTTAATAAAGCAAAAAAAGACAGTAATAAGGCAAAAGACACAGGAGCTGCCACAGAAAATGTGACTGGTGTGACAGAGCAGGAGAGTGAGACAGAGGAAGCAAAGGAGCTCTTTACACCAAAGGAGTCAGATGCCACAGCAGCAATCGGAGATGAGCTTGAGAGCTCTTATGCCGTAGTGATTGATGAGCAGGATGGCACAGTTGTTGCGGGAAAGAATGCACATGAGAAAATGTACCCGGCTTCCATGACAAAGGTTATGACAGTGCTTGTTGCAGCAGAGCAGGCTGAGAAAAATGCGGTAGATGCAGCGAAGACTGAGAATACCGAAATAGACAGGCAGGCTGTGATAGAAAACAAGCTCAACGAGGTTGTGACCATCACAAGAGAAGCCACAGATTATTCATATGTGCATGATTGCAGCACAACAGGATTTTTAGACGGTGAGCAGGTGCCGCTTCGCGATGTGTTTAACGGAACCATTCTGCCATCAGGTGGAGAATCGGCATATCAGCTTGCGGTTTACACAGCAGGCTCAATGGAGGCCTTTGTTGATATGATGAACCAGAAGGCAGCAGAGCTTGGTATAGGCCAGACCACGCATTTTGCAAATCCTGTTGGTATATATGATGAGAACAATTACAGCACAGCCTATGATATGGCGGTCATCATGCAGGCAGCGATGCAGGACGATATTTGTAAAACAGTACTTTCAAATCATACATACAGCACGGTTGCAACGCCACAGCATCCGGAGAATCTGAACATATCAAATCTGTTTTTGCGCCGTATAGAGGACAAGATGACAAGTGGCGAGGTAATCGGTGCAAAGACAGGCTTTGTAAATCAGTCCGGCAACTGTGCGGTCAGCTATGAGAAGGCAGCCAGCGGAAAGACATATATATGTGTGACAGCAGGAGCTTCAAGCGGATGGCACTGTATAGATAATCATGTGTATTTATATAATACATACGGCAAGTAATCAGCACAGCTGATTTTAAGGAGTACAGATATGTCGGGAAATCAGGGCAATTCCAGGGAAAAAACAACGCGTAATGAGAAAAAATACAAAAATGCCACCGGACAGCCGAGGGTGAAGGAGAAAAGCAGCCGGGCAAAAAGCGATAACGTATGTCCGTATGCGAAGAAATGTGGTGGCTGCGACTATCAGGGCGTAGAATATAAGGAACAGCTAAAAACCAAGCAGGCATACATGAAAAAGCTGCTAAAGCCTTTTTGCTTCGTGGAGCCGATTGTCGGCATGAAAAATCCGCTCCATTATCGTCACAAGGTTCATGCAGCCTTTGACTGCACGAGACGCGGTCAGATTGTGGCGGGAGCCTACAGGAAAAACACACATGATGTGGTGGATATCGAAAGCTGCATGATAGAGGAGCAGGAGTCAGATGAGATAATCAGAGACATAAAGGATATGCTGCGCTCATTCAGGATAAAGACCTATGATGAGGACACCGGCTATGGGCTTCTCAGACATGTGCTTGTGAGAAAGGGCTATGCAACAGGGCAGATAATGGTAGTGCTTGTACTGGCATCACCTATACTTCCGTCGAAGAATAATTTCGTAAAAGCACTCAGGAAAAAGCATCCAAATATCACAACAGTGGTGCTCAACGTGAATGACAAAAAGACGAGCATGGTGCTTGGAGACAGAAACATCACACTTTATGGCAAGGGTTTCATAGAGGATAAGCTGTGCGGCTGCACCTTCCGTATCTCACCAAACTCATTCTATCAGGTGAATCCGGTACAGACGGAGCTTTTATACGAGAAAGCCATTCATGAGGCACACCTCACCGGCAAGGAGCGTGTAATCGATGCATATTGCGGCACCGGAACCATAGGCATCATAGCAGCAAAAAATGCAGGTGAAGTCATTGGAGTCGAGCTGAACCGTGATGCAATCCGCGATGCAGTCACCAATGCAAAGCGAAACGACATCAGAAATATCCGCTTCTACAATGATGATGCCGGAAAATTCATGGTCGAGATGGCACAAAAGGGTGAGAAGGCAGATGTTGTCATAATGGATCCTCCAAGAACCGGCAGCGATGAGGCGTTTTTATCATCGGTTGTCAAGCTGTCACCGGAGAGGGTGGTGTATGTGTCATGTGGTCCGGAAACACTGGCGAGGGATTTAAAATACCTCACAAAGCATGGGTATGCAGTGAAATGCGCAACACCATATGACTGCTTTCCATATACAGAGCACATAGAAACAGTTGTGTTACTTTGCAGGTAAATGGTCAATAATAGTATTCCAATTCGCCGTCAAATGGTGTAGAATAAAAACTACTTTCCATGTATACTAATGAATGATTACAGCCCATATACGGAGGACAAACATGAGAACGCTATATACATTTGACAAACACAACTATTCCGATGATATGGAGGTATTTGAGCGCTTCGCAGTGCGCGCGGTTATTATCAGAGACGGAAAGCTTGCCATGCAGCAGGCCGGTGAGGGCTACTATAAGATACTGGGCGGCGGTATTGATGCAGGCGAGACCAACGAGGTGGCGCTGGCAAGGGAGGTGCGCGAGGAGGCAGGGCTTCTTGTCGTGCCGGAAAGCATCAGGGAGTGTGGCAAGGTCATAGAAAAGAGACGCGATATATTTGAGGATGACAAGATATATTATTGTCACACCTATGTGTATTTCTGCGATGTGAGGGACGAGCATGTAGCCGCACAGATGACAGACAGTGAGATAAGGCTTGAGTATCATCTGTCATGGGCCACACCGGACGAGATAATAAAGGCCAACAGAGCCTTTCTTGATAAAGAATGGATAGCAAGAGATACTAAGATTGTTGAGTTGATAAAAGAAATGTGTTAAAATAATGCCTGGATGTAAATCCGGGCATTTAATATAAGGAGAAGCAGTATAAATGGATAACAATAAAATCAAAAATAAATTAAAGGACGATCCGGCCTTCACTCTCGAGGTGCAAAACCCTGAGGTTGAGGAGCTGATGGCACAGTATTCGAGCGACAAAAAGGCGGAGACACTCAATAAGCTCATTGAGAAATGCACAAAGAGCAGATTTTTGGTGCCTGCAAATGTCGGAGAGAACAACAAGCCAATCCCGCTGTTTATTAAAAACGGTGAGGGAGAGGCTTTCATGCCGATTTATACCTCAAAGGCACAGCTTTCCAAGGATCATCCGTCACCATGCATTGTAAATATGCCGTTTCTTGCAGTCAACAATATGGTGGCAAATAAAGAGTCAAAGATTGATGGTATCGCATTCAACCCATTTACTCACAATCTGATTTTCAAAAAGCCTCTTGTAGAAAAGATTGAGGCAGTGGAAAAGGCCAGAAGAGAGGGACATCCTACATCACCGACAAAGGGCAAGACCGTACAGATGACAGCAGAGCAGTACGTCATCTTCGAGCGTATGCAGTATGAGCATATTTTCCTGCCGACAAAGCTGTTTGAGGGCGGAAAGGAGTTCATGGATCGACTCGCCGATGAAAAGGAAAAGCTAATAGATGAGCTGTACGAGGAGGCATATCAGCAGAAGCGCATGTATCCGTATATGGAGGAGGATTTCTCTGTTATGTCTATGCAGATTTCAGATACGCTAAATGTCACCAGAGTTGATTTTCCGACCAGGGATATGGCTCCAAACTGCGCAATCCGTGCTTATCTTGTGTGGGATGAGGCTGCGTCACAGGGCAGATACTTTGCAATTGATGTGAAGGACGATAAAACCACTGAGCTGGTCGAGGTTACAGAGGATTACAAGCGTCTTGGATATGGAGCTGCACCGGTTGAGGGTGCTGAGCTTCAGGCCATTCTTGACCTGGTTAAGAAAAATGCAGAGGAAATGAATTAGAAAAGTAAAGCAGGGCAGGATATATAAAGGAGGTCGTGTATGAAGGAGTTTTTAGGCAGAATAAAGGCTGATTTTCTACTGTCATCAGTGCTTTGCATAGCGCTGGGACTGGTGTTTATCATATGGAGAGCTTCGGTGCTCACGATTGTGGCCAATGTGCTTGCGGTAGTGCTTATCATCATCGGAGTGGTCTATATGTGCAGCTATTTTTTGAGTATAGTCACGAATGGTTTTTCAGCGATGCTGGGGCTTGTGGTTTTGGCAGTGGGTATATGGTTTCTGGTACAGCCAAAGGTTGTGGTGAGCCTGATACCTATAGTCATCGGTCTGGTGCTCATTTTTCACAGCATCAGGAGTATTATTGAGGCGGTGGATGCTAAGAAATACGGTTATGGCGGCTGGAGTGTCGGTCTGATTTTTTCGATAATCAGTCTGATTTTTGGAATAATCTGCGTGACAAATGCATTTGATGTAATGAAGACAGCCACTGTTGTTGTAGGTATCATACTGATTTTCAACGGAGTGTCAAATATCTGGATTACAAGCCGTGCCACAAAGGCGGAGAGCGCCTACAACAAGCAAAAGGAGTTTGAGGCAACGTTTGTTGAGGATAGAAAAGAGGAAAATTAAGCAATAACAGAAAGGCAGCAGAATGCGTCGGATGGAGTTCAAGATGGAGAGACCCGGACTTACCAAGGTCGGTGACCATCTGAAGGTAACAGAGAGCAAGCTTCCGACTTCATATTATTACACGATAGAGCATGCGATTGCCATGTCGGGAAACTACGTGGTCAGCGAGAGGCTCAAAAGCCGCGAGGGCGATGTCGTGGATGTGAGGGAGACTGAGAAGGGTTACTTTGTTACGATGGAGTTTGATGAGTAATGACACAGCAAGGTAAGAATGCAATAGATCTGGTGCTCGCTGAGAGCCTTATAGAGCTTTCAGCGAAAAAGCCGATCGATAAGATTACAATTAAAGAGATAACGGACAAGGCCGGAGTCATCCGCCCCACGTTTTACAATCATTTTCAGGACAAGTACGAGCTGATAGAGTGGATTATAAAAACCGAGCTGCTTGAGCCCATCAAGCCGCTGCTCAATGCCGGAATGATCTTTGAAGCGATTGTGCTGATGCTCAATAATATCTCGGCAAACAGTGTTTTTTACAAGAAAGCACTAAAGCTGGAGGGCGCTGTGACGTTTAATCAGATTGCCATGAAGTGCGTCTACGAGATGTTTATGAATATCATAAGCGAAAAGAGCACAGGAAAGAAATCCAAGTATCGCTGGCTCACACCGGAGGTGATTTCTACATATTATGCGCAGTCGTTGTGCTTTATCACGGAGGGCTGGATAGCCCAGGGCATGGATGATATTGAGCCGAAGGAGATGGCGGAGGCATACATGTATCTGATTACGCGCTCGATGGATGATATACTAAGTGAGCTGTAGAGGACAATTGCCATGGAAAATGACGGCTTAAGCAAGCTCATAAAGCAGAATCATAAAGAGATATGTGTTCATATAAATATGAAAATGCTGTGAAAAAGTGTCAGAAATCTAATACAATATAATATATGTGTCATATCAGATATACAAATTGATGGATTTGTATATCTCACATGACAAATCGAAGAGATTGAATATTTATTTATTCGGTCTTTTTTTTTATACTTCAATACGAATAAAAGAAAGAGTGGTGAATCTAATGATTAAATTTGGAAAAGGAGTCGTAAAATATCGTGTGCTGATACTGATAGTTGCATTTGCACTGCTTATACCGTCAGGCATCAGCTTTATCAACACGAGAATCAACTTTGATATCCTTTCTTATCTGCCAAGCCAGATTGAGACTATGAAGGGTCAGGATATCATGGTAGATGAGTTTGGAACCGGAGCGTTGTCATTTGTGATCTTAGAGGATATGAAGGATCAGGACATAGAGACTCTGGCTGATGACATTGAGGACATTGAGGGCGTAAAGGATGTCATCTGGTACGGAACAATCGCTGATTCCACATTGCCAAGAGAGGCAATTCCGGATGAGGTGTACGACGCATTCAACAACAAGGATGCAAACAGCCAGCTCATGCTCGTCACCTACAGTGACACAATGGGTTCGGATGAGACAATGGAAGCCGTCAACAAGATGGATAAGATGGTGAAAAACCACTGCTTCGTAGCAGGAATGGCAGCGGTCAACGCAGATACAAAGACACTTGTTATGCAGCAGGCTCCTATATATGTCATCATAGCAGCATTGCTTTCAATGCTTGTCATGGGAATTACAATGGATTCAATAATTGTTCCGATGTTATTTCTCTTAAGTATAGGAATGGCTATCATCTATAACCTGGGAACAAACTTCATACAGGGACAGATTTCATACCTGACACTGGCACTGACAGCAGTATTGCAGCTCGCCGTAACAATGGATTACTCGATTTTCCTGTGGCACAGTTATCAGGAGCAGATAGACAGATATGACGGAGACAAGAAACGAGCCATGGCTCATGCCATTTCCCACACTATTGTCTCAGTAACAGGAAGTTCAATCACAACAATCGCAGGCTTCGTAGCCCTCTGCTTCATGAGCTTTACACTTGGACTTGACCTGGGAATCGTAATGGCAAAGGGTGTTGTATTCGGAGTTATCGGATGTGTAACAATCCTCCCTGCACTGATTCTTGCATGTGACAAGGCAATCGAGAAGACAAAGCACAAGATTCTCATGCCGGATGTTTCAAGGATTGCGAGCTGGGTAACAAATCATTACAAGATACTTGCAGTGATTTTCATCGTAGTGCTCATCCCGGCAATATACGGATACACTCATGATCAGGTCTACTATGACCTTGCAGGAACCATGCCGGACAGCGCATACAGTAAGCAGGCCAACGACAGACTCGACAAGGAGTATGCTATGGGTGCCACACATATCATCATCGCACCGAGCGATATGTCAAAGGCAGACAGCATAAGCATGATAGATGATATCAAGAAGGTCGATGGAGTAAAGCTTGCAGTATCGCTTGACTCAATACTTGGACCTACAATACCGGATGATATGGTGCCGGATGAGGCAAAAGAGATATTCAAAAACGGTGATTATCAGATGATGCTTGTTTCATCAAAATATGCGACAGCATCAGACGAGGTAAACAACCAGATAACAGAGATTAATAAGATAGTAAAGAGTTACAGCGAGGACGCAATGCTTATCGGTGAGGCACCTTGTACAAAGGATCTTATCACTATCACGGATACAGACTTTAAGCGTGTAAGTGCGGTATCAATCGTATTGATATTCCTTATCATCCTGATTGTATTCAAATCAGTATCGCTTCCAATCATACTTGTAGCGGTCATCGAGTTTGCAATCTTTGTAAATATGGGAATTCCGGGATTTACAGGAACGAAGCTTCCATTTATCGCGAGCATCGTAATCGGAACCATACAGCTTGGTGCAACGGTTGACTATGCGATACTTATGACCACAAAGTACAGAAAGAACAGATACACCGGAATGGACAAAAAGCCGGCAATCACAAAGGCGCTTGCAGATTCGACAAACTCAGTTATCGTCAGTGCGCTCTGCTTCTTTGCCGCAACCTTTGGTGTAGGACTTTATTCAAACATTGATATGATCAGTTCTATCTGTATACTGCTTGCACGAGGCGCAATCATCAGTATGTTTGTAGTAGTATTTATACTTCCGTCAATGTTTATGATTTTTGACAGAGTAATATGTGCCACAAGCGCAGGCTTTAAAAACAAGAACCTGACAGCTTAGTAATTGTCGGTGTTCAAAATATATAAACATATAACCTCAAAACTAAAATCAGGAGGAATAAGACATGAAATTACCAGAATTGAAAG
This sequence comes from uncultured Agathobacter sp., assembly GCA_934365945.1. Classification (GTDB taxonomy): domain Bacteria; phylum Bacillota; class Clostridia; order Lachnospirales; family Lachnospiraceae; genus Roseburia. The sequence goes on from CAKRNE010000027.1 coordinate 19,337, forward strand.
AAAAGTTAAAAAGTAAATATATTGTCCGTGTTGTAGCCGGAGTCCTCACAATAGCACTTGTAGGTACAGGAATCGGAGCAACAGCGGTTTTTGCCGAGAAGGATAGCACAGCAGTCACAGCCGAGGCAGACAGCACAACAGGCAGCAGCAAGGATGCTGATGACATAGCAGATAAGCTCATGGACAGCGTATCATTAAAGGATAACGATGCAGACAAGGACGAGAGCGTATATCTCATCTCGGATGCAAACGGCAACGTAAACAAAACAATCGTAGTAGATCACCTTAAAAATAAAGACAAAAAGGACACCTTGGAGGATGCTTCAAACCTTTCAGATATCGAGAACGTAAAGGGCAAGGAAAAATTCACACAAAGCGGTGACAAGCTCACCTGGCAGGCCGGTGGCAAGGATATTTACTATCAGGGCACAGCCACAGCAGAGCCACCTGTAACACAAAAGGTTACATACTACCTCGATGGAAAAGAAATCTCACCTGAGGACCTTGCAGGAAAATCAGGAAAGGTCAAAATCCGTTTTGACTACACAAATACCACATCATATACAGAGACAGTAAACGGCGAGAAGCAGACAGTTTCCGTACCATTTGCAGCAGTAACAGGACTTGTACTCGGTGATGGCTTCGAGAATATCGAAGTGACAAACGGCAAGGCTGAGGTGAGCGATTCATCAAGCGTAGTGCTCGGCTATGCACTTCCGGGCTTAAAGGACAGCCTCGGAATCAAGGACAAAGACCTCGATGGCGATGTAAATATCCCTGAATACATGGAAATGACAGCAGATGTGGAGAATTTCTCAATGCCTGCAGCCATGACATTCGTGGTAAACGCGTCTGATTATGTAAGCACAGACGGAATTGATACATCAGACCTCGATGACATGATAAATGACTTAAAGGATGCCTCAACACAGCTTCAGGATGGTTCAAAGACACTGGCAGAGGGTACTGACACACTTTCTGACGGACTTTCAACATTGCAGAGCAAGCTCGGCACATTCGCATCAGGAGTTGGCACACTGCAGAGTGGACTTAAGACATATACTGATGGTGTTAGTACATTAAGTGGTGGATTGAATACATTGAATTCAAATGTACCTACTTTATCTAATGGCATAACAACATTAAACTCTAGTGCAAAATCACTGAATGATGGGGTGGCTTTGCTTAATGCAACTGTTTCAGCAAAATTTACTGATTCAGAAAAGAAGACTCTTTTAGATCAGGTACACAGCACATTGGAGTCTCAAAAATCTGAAATAGAAAAACAGGCACAGACAACAGTTGCATCACAGAAAACAGCCATTCAAAAGCAGGCACAGAGTGCTGTTGACTCACAAAAAACAGATATAAAGAAGCAGGCACAGAGTGCGGTAGATGCGCAAAAGTCAGACATACAGAAACAGGCACAGAGTGCAGTAGATGCGCAAAAGTCAGACATACAGAAACAGGCACAGAGTACAGTAGATGCTCAGAAAGAAGATATTGAGAAACAGGCTCAGGCAGCAGTAGACGCTCAGAAGGAGCAGATTAAGTCAGTAGCAGCTGAGACAGTAAAACAACAGGAAACTGAAATAAAGAATCAGGCAGCAAGTGCTGTTGAACAGGAATTTACATCCGGAAAAACTGACTATATAACAAATGAAGCAAAGAAACAATTAGAAAGTATTAAGCCGGTAATTGAGAGTGGTGTGAAAGCACAGTTTGTACAGAAGATGGCTGAAAAAAATCCTGCAATCACAGATTATGATTCAGCAAAGACTTTTTTTGACCAGTATGTTGGAATGAAAGACGGAGCAGCTGATGCATATGTCAATGAACAGATTAATACAATAATAAATCAGTTAGCTGGAAGTGTAGCATCAACAGCCAAGGATGCTTCTAAGATTGCAGCAGGAGAAGCAGCTTATACAGCAGCAAGTCAGACAGCAGGAGAAGCAGCTTATACAGGAGCAAGCTTAGCAGCAGGAACAGCAGCATATACAGCAGCAAGCCAGACGGCAGGAGAAGCAGCCTATGCGGGAGCAAGTTTAGCAGCAGGATCAGCAGCATATTTGGGAGCAAGTCAGGCAGCAGGAGAGGCAGCCTATACAGGAGCAAGCTTAGCAGCAGGATCGGCAGCGTATTTGGGAGCAAGTCAGGCAGCAACAACAGCAGCCTATACAGGAGCAGTTTCAGGAGCTGAGCAGGCTACTATAACGTCTGCAGAGCAGACAAAAGCGACTGTAGCAGCCTCTATTAATCAAAAGCAGGCAAATGGATACAGCCTTGTAACAGGAATGAAGGCACTTGCAGATGGAACACAGACATTGTATAGCTCAGTACCAACTCTCACAAGCGGTATCAAGCAGCTTGTAGACGGTTCAAACACACTTGTAGCAAACAATGCACAGCTCAACAGCGGAGCATCACAGCTTGCAGATGGAACAAATCAGATAGTTTCAGGTGTTGACCAGCTCACAACAGGCTCTAAGACACTTTCAGAGGGCGCACACACACTTGCAGACGGTATGGTCCAGTTCAACGAGGAAGGAATCAACAAGATTCTCGACGCATACAACGGTGACTTAAAGCCATTCACCGACAAGCTTCAGGCAGTAATTGACGCAGGTGAGGAATATCAGACATACTCAGCAATCGCTGATGGACAGACGGGCAGCGTTAAGTTCATATATAAATTAGCTTCAATAGATGCTAAGGCAGATAGCGACAAATAATTAATTAAAGGATGTTTAAAGATTATGGGAGGCAAAAATGGGCTGGATAGAATATCTGTTAATCGTGGCGGGAAGCTCACTGGAGATTTTTGTGACGATGGAATGTCAGGGTTCCCTGATCCAGAAAGTAAATAAGAAACAGCTTACAGCCATTTGCTTCATAGTTGCAGTTTGCCAGTTATTAGCAATGTACATCGGGTATTTCCTGTCAAACTTCCTTAACGGAAAATACTCGGTGAAGGATGAAGCACTTTTAGGAGAGATAATTTCTATCGGAATACTGATAGGACTGGGGATCAGGCTTATAGGAAAGGCTATAAGAAACGAAAGGATTGAGGAGCACTGTCAGGCGCAGCTTGACATGAAAAGAGTGCTAAGAATAGCAGGAATTACCGCATTTTATACGGTTCTTGCAGGGATAGCATTCGGCTTCCTTGGTACCGGACTTTTCACCATTATGATAATGGTGGCGCTGCTCACTGTCATCTGTATAGTGGCAGGCATTTACACAGGATATCATTTCGGTTTCGAGCAGAAGACAAAGGTATATATCGTGGGGGCGATACTCTTTTGGGCGGCTGGAATTGATGTGATAGTAAGGCTTGTAAGTGCAAAATAATGCATAGGGCTCTGTTCGTAAGGACAGGGCTTTTTTGCTGTCTGAAATAAGACAAGAAAATACATATTTTGTACTGTGACCAGGGACACTCGCGTCGGACTGTCGAACGCCTAAAAGAACACAGCCTTTCCATGCAAAAATCCGTCCGGAAATTGCTCGTAGCGTCACAGAGGAACTGCAAAGCACACTGCGTGGAAGCCCAAGACATATACAGCGTGCTTGCGGAGGATATGTGAGAGCAAGTATGGGCTTGGACAATGTGGAGCCAAATTAGATTGACAATCATAGGTGGAAATGTTAGTATTAGTTAGTCAAAACTAACCAAGAAAGGGGAAACGAATGGATGGAAGAGGGGAATGAGAAGCAAATGTTTGTTAGGATAAGAAATCTTCAAAAGAGTTATGGGAGTGGCTCAAGTAGAACACAAGTGCTAAAGCATGTGGATTTGGATATTGAAAAGGGGAAAATCTGCACGATTTTAGGACCGTCAGGTTCTGGAAAATCCACTTTGCTAAATGCGATTGGTGGAATGGATACGGTAGATCAAGGGCAAATTTTGATAGAGGGAATGGATATCAGTGCAATGAAGTATGCGCAGTTAACAGAATATCGAAGAACATATATTGGGTATATTTTTCAGTTCTATAATCTGATTCCGGATTTGACAGTGAAAGAAAATATGGAAACGACAAAATACCTGGGTACGGATACGATGGATGTGGAAGAACTGCTGGATATTTTGGGATTACGGGAGCATCAGTTTAAATTTCCGTCAGAACTGTCGGGCGGTCAGCAGCAGAGATGCGCAATTGGAAGAGCGCTGGTAAAGAAACCGAGTCTGCTTTTGTGTGATGAACCGACCGGTGCGTTAGATTCCAAAACTTCGCAGGATATTCTGGAACTGCTGGAAAGACTCAATAAAGAGTTTGGGATGACAATGATTCTGGTAACACATAATGCGGATATTGCGGGGATGTCCGATCAGATTGTGGAAATCCGGGATGGAGAAATTGTAAGAAATCAGGAGAACCCCAATAAACTGACAGCAAAGGAAGTGGGAACTCATGCTATATAAAAGATATTTCAGAGAACTAAAAAGAAATCCCGGAATCTATCTGGCTATTTTTATTATTTTATCCATCGGCTTGGGGACGGTCTTGGGCGGAAATGCCGGAGATGACAGTATGATAGCCAAGGTTGAGGAGGTGATGAAAAATGCAAATACATCCGATGGTTATGCCGTTATGGCTTTGCCGATCAATGAACAGGCGCTTGAAGATGAAAAATCCCTTGAAATCGAAGCGGCATTTTATTTGGATTGCGATACCAAAGACGGCTCATTGAGAGTGTTTGCAGATAGAGCAAATATAAATCGGGCTTATGTGGAAGATGGGAAACTTCCGGAAGAGGCGGATGAGGTATTTCTAGAGAAACACTATAGCGAGGAGAATGGATATGGAATCGGTGACAGTATCAAGATTGGTGATACAACATATGAAGTAAGTGGAATCGGAATATTGCTGGATTACATTTATGTCTTGAAAAAAAGTACGGATATGTCTTCTCACACAGAGAGCTTTAGTGTTGCAGTTGTCAGTGAAGAGGAGATGGAGCGACTTGTCACCGAGCATGCGGGAACAACTACATATCAGTATAATTTTAAAGTGAAGAAGAACGGGGATATTGCGGATGCAGAGGAGTTTTTTTCTAATTTGCAGGAGAACGTACCGTTAGAATTTGTAAACAGTGCGTATGATCCCAGAATGATTACTTACAAAGAAGACTGTGCAATGGTAAAGCGGGCAACTATGGTATTTGCTGTGATTTTACTTATTGTAATTGCGTATGTGATCGGCGTATTTCAGAAAAACAGAGTGGAAGAAGAACGAAAATATATCGGAACATTAAGCGCACTTGGTTATCGAAGAAGAGAATTGATATTGCATTATACAGGGTTGCCAATGATTATCGCGCTTTTGGGAGGGATAGGCAGTCTTGCATGTGGAAGGGCGGTCTTTTCCAAAATGTTGACACAGGATAGTGTGGATTTATATTCTATGCCGGATTTTGAAGCGCATCTGTCATTGTATATTATTTTATTTGCAGTGATCGTGCCTCCGCTTATTATGGGAAGCATAGGATTTGTGATGCTGAACAAAAAAATCTCCGATTGTCCGGACAAAATCATAAGACCCACGCAAAAGAATAGAAACGTGAAACTGAATTTGAATGCAGTACCCTATCTTACGGCTTTTCGTATGCGACAATTTGTGAAAGAAATTTCAGGCAATCTGGTTATGATGGGAGGAATATTTGTTGCAACCGTTTTATTGCTGTTAGGCTATTCCATTTACAGTTCGGTGGATAATTACAGGGAAAATGTGTTGACGGATGTTAGTTATGACTATCTTTATATGGTGTCGGACGGGCAAATAGTTCCTGAGGGAGCAGAAAAATTGCTTGTGCAGAATGTAAAAGGAAAAAGCTCTGTACCGGGGATGAATTTAAAACTGAATCTGTACGGAATAGAAGAAGACAGCGCCTATTTTCCGAAGATGGAATCCGCGGAGGTAAAAGAGGATCGCTATCCGGCAGTGATATCAGAATCACTGGCTGCCAAGTGCGGGTTAGAGGTAGGAGATTTTCTTGATGTGAAGAATGCATCTAAGACGAATACCTATGAGCTTGAGGTAACGGCAATCGTGACTTATTCGAATGGACTAAGTATTTTTATGTCCCGAAATACAGCAAATGAGATGTTTGACATGGACGAGACATACTACAATGCATTGGTAAGCAAAGAAAAGCTGGATGGGAATGAGGTGGGAGCATTTTCTACGACAAACAGCAGCGAATATGAGGAAGCGGCCCAAAGTATGCTGGATTCTTTGATGCTGATTATAATAGCATTGCTTGGATCCGCCGTTGTTATTTATATTATGGTAATCTATCTGATGGTGAAATTTATGATGGATAAGGCAAAATATAATATTTCTTTGCTTGAAATCCTGGGGTACCGTGTGAAAGAAGTAAACCGGATTTATCTGGGAGGAGAGAGCTTTGTTGTCCTGTTTGCAATCCTTCTTTCGCTGCCGCTTGGAACGCTGGTATTGCAGGGAATCTTTCCGTATTTGACAGCGGGCTATAGCTTTTATATTTCTCCGTATATTGGAATGACCGAATATTTGATTTTGGCATGCTTTATGTTTGTTGGATATGGGGGAATTTATATGTATCTAAAACGTCAGGTCAGAAAAATTGAATTCACTTATATATTAAAGGAGAGGGAGTAAGGGGGGAAAAAAGAAAAATGAATAATATTCGTAGCAGAGTAGTAGAGATTATAGATGTAGAATTGATTTGTGTTTAGGAGGACAAAGCGGCAGATATAATGTTAAAAGTAGTTGCGTGCGCACGCACATTGATGTATAATACGTTCTGATTGGAGGTATATATCTATGCAACTATTAAAATGGCTTTCCGTAACAGACCGATTT
>CAKRNE010000028.1 GCA_934365945.1 uncultured Agathobacter sp.
TGAATCATTAAACGTAAATATAACAGCCGTAGCTGCGATTGATCAGATGAAAGATAAATCGCGGTTACGGCTGTTTTGTTGTATATTAGGAACTTATCATAAATGGTTAATATCATGCAAATCTCTTTTGATAAATGGCATTGACACCAAATGCGACACCACGTATAATATAAATAGGAGGTATTCAGAATGTCAAAATGGGATAAACTATTAACGAGAATATGTGCTTTATCAAAAGACCTCCGGTTTGATGAATTGCGTAAGGTATTGGAAAGCTATGGATATGTAATGAATGCCCCAAAGGGCGGGAGCAGTCATTACACGTTCAGAAAAGCCGGATGTCAACCGATTACGATACCGAAGCATGAACCCATCAAAAAAGTGTATGTAGAGATGGTAAAGCAGATTGTGGAAAGTGAGGCGGTGAATGATGAAAACGCTGAATGATTATTTTGCAATGAATTATCGTATGGAAATTGTAGAGGATAAGGATGAGGGCGGTTTTGTGGTTTCATTTCCGGAGCTTCCGGGATGTATTACCTGCGGAGAAACAGTAGAATCCGCTGTCGCAAACGCTTTAGATGCCAAGAAAGCATGGTTAGAAGCTGCTATGGAAGATGGTATTGAAATCCATGAGCCGGACAGCTTAGAGGATTATTCTGGACAGTTTAAACTTAGAATTCCACGAAGTCTTCATCGTTCCCTTGCAGAACATTCTAAGAGGGAAGGTATCAGTATGAATCAGTATTGTGTATATCTTCTTTCCAGAAACGATGCAGCTTATTCGAAATTATAGACTAAATGAAAAAGGAGGTGTTCTGTTATGTTTTTTCTTTTAGCGAAGGATAATGAATGGACTGGATTGCTTAGTAGTCTGGATATGTTTTCAGATGATTTTATGGAAGAAGGACGGATACAGCCTGAAGTACAGGTAAGGGAAGATTTCTAACTAATTTACAGGGAAGAAAATCCCTTACCAAATACTTCACTGGTGCTCATCACAGACATAAAAGCATGCAGCTTATTCTGATGTATGAAGCTTCTCAGCTCCACGGCCTGCTTCTTTGTGAGAGTGCTGAAAACGATATAGTTTGGTTCTCCGGTGTAGGCACCTCGCGCCTCCACATAGGTGGCACTTTTTCCGAGAACATTTATAATATAATCACATATCACATTTTTGTCATCGCAGATAAGCATTATGGATTTTCTGAGCATGATGTTTTCGATGATTGCATCAATCATAAATGATTTCACAACAAGTCCGACAAATGAATACAGAGCAGTCTTTATGTCAAACACAAAGCAGGCAATGATAATCATGACGAGGTCAGTGAGAAATAAAGCCATGCCGATATTTTCTACATGTGCATATTTTTTTACAATCATGGCGATGACATCGGTTCCGCCACTTGAAGCCCCCACATAGAAAAGCAGTGCAGATGCGATTGCAGGAAGCGCGATGGCAAAAATCAGCTCAAGCATTGGCTCGTTTGAGAGCGGATGAGTGAGCGGGTCAAGCTTTTCAAGCACCAGAAGCTCAACAGATAAAAGTATTGTGGCATAGGTGGTCTTAATAGCAAAGCCTTTACCGAGGAAGAAAAAGCCCACTACAAGCAGAAGCATGTTTACAATAGTAGAAAACATACTTGCCGAGAGCGGTGTTATCTTCGCAAACACAACTGCGGCACCGGTTACGCCACCGAAGGTGAAGTTGTTTGGGAACTTGAAATAGTATACACCGATTGCCATGATGGTGATACTGAGTGTCATTATCAGAAAATTTTTTATCTGTTTAAGCATTTGTTGTTCTCCTTTATGATTTGACAGCTTGTCAGTTATTTATTTCAGTGCTGTGTATCATAGCTTTCTTTTGTATTATTAATCGTTCAAATCTTAATATTAATTGTATGGATAGTGTAGGACGATGAATGTCTGATGTCAATATAATCCGTGAAATAAATTATAAGTATTATTTCTATAAAAGATATATTATATTAGTAAAACTAATAAGAATAATTACAATATATAATTGGAAAATTTAGCACTATGAAGGTATACTATAGGTATTGAACGAATTGCAGATTATTAGGAGGAACAATAATGGATTACAAGAATTCAGGTGTTGATATCGAGGCAGGTTACAAGTCAGTAGAGCTTATGAAAAAGCATGTAAAGGAGACTATGAGACCGGAGGTGTTAGGTGGCCTCGGAGGCTTCTCAGGAGCGTTTTCACTTGCTTCCATCAAGGATATGGAGGATCCGGTGCTTTTATCGGGAACAGATGGCTGCGGAACCAAGGTAAAGCTTGCTTTCATCATGGACAAGCATGATACAATCGGAATCGATGCAGTTGCTATGTGCGTAAATGATGTGGCATGTGCAGGCGGTGAGCCATTATTTTTCCTTGATTATATAGCATGTGGCAAGAACTATCCGGAGAAGATTGCTACAATCGTAAGCGGTGTGGCAGAGGGCTGTAAGCAGTCAGGCTGTGCACTTGTTGGTGGCGAGACAGCAGAGCATCCGGGTCTTATGCCTGAGGACGAGTATGACCTTGCAGGCTTTGCAGTTGGTGTGGTTGACAGAAAGGACATCATCACAGGCGAGGGCTTAAAGGATGGCGATGTACTTATCGGAATGGCATCAACAGGCGTACATTCAAATGGATTTTCACTTGTCAGAAAGATTTTCAAGATGGACAAGGAGACATTAAATACATATCATGAGGAGCTTGGCACAACACTAGGAGAGGCACTTCTTGCCCCTACAAGAATCTATGTAAAGGCTCTTAAGGCTGTAAAGGACGCAGGAGTTACAGTAAAGGCCTGCAGCCATATCACAGGTGGCGGATTCTATGAGAATATCCCACGTATGCTCATCGATGGCAAGCGTGCCGTAGTTGAGAAAAACAGCTACCCTGTTCCACCAATCTTTAAAATGATGGCAAGAGAGGGAAATGTCGAGGAGCAGATGATGTACAATACCTACAACATGGGACTTGGAATGATTGTTGCAGTTGACCCTGCAGATGTGGACAAGACTATGGAGGCTATGAAGTCTGCCGGAGATACCCCATACGTAGTAGGAAAGATTATTGACGGCGAGAAGGGTGTAGATCTCGTATAATAACATTCAATTAAAAGGTCAGCTTACTGGAGTGCGTAGCATGTAGTAATCTGATTGATCATAAATGAGGGGGCAGAATACCTTTTGACCCTCATATCATTATATTGTTAATAACGTATACATCGTTGCGAGGAAAAAGAATGAAAATTGCAGTATGTGTATCGGGTGGCGGCACCAATCTTCAGGCCATCATAGATGCAATAGATAACGGAACAATTACAAACACACAGATAGAGGTTGTTATCAGCAACAACGCAGATGCATATGCCCTTGAGAGAGCAAAAAAAGCAGGAATAAAGGCAATATGCATCTCGCCAAAGAGCTATGAAAACAGAGCTGCCTTCAATGAGGATTTCCTAAAGCAGCTTAACTCATATCATGTGGATTTAGTCGTACTGGCAGGATTTCTGGTGGTGATTCCACCTGAGATGATAAAGCAGTACAGAAACAGAATCATAAATATCCATCCATCGCTTATACCATCCTTCTGCGGTACAGGCTACTATGGACTTAAGGTGCATGAGGGAGTGCTTGCACGCGGTGTGAGGGTGACAGGTGCCACCTGCCACTTTGTTGATGAAGGCACAGACACAGGTCCTATTATTTTACAGAAGGCAGTCGAGGTAAAGCAGGGTGACACACCTGAGGTGCTTCAGCGCAGGGTTATGGAGCAGGCTGAGTGGAAAATTATGCCACGCGCTATCGACCTGATAGCGAATGGAAAGGTGTCAGTGGAAGACGGACATGTTATTATAGATGAGAAGTAATGACAATGAAAAGCTTATATAGCTTAGTTATAGGAGGCAAAAATGAAGGTATTAGTAGTAGGAAGCGGCGGAAGAGAGCATGCAATATGCAGGGCTGTTGCAAAGAGCCCGCGCGTTGACAAAATATACTGTGCACCGGGCAATGCAGGTATCGCTGCACTTGCAGAGTGTGTGCCAATCGGTGCGATGGAGTTTGATAAGCTCGTATCATTTGCAAAGAATAATGCCATTGATTTCACAATCATCGGCATGGATGATCCGCTTGTAGGTGGTATCGTTGATGAGTTCGAAAAGGCAGGGCTCAAGTGCTTCGGACCAAAGAAGAATGCAGCTATTCTTGAGGGTTCAAAGGCATTTTCAAAGGACCTCATGAAAAAGTATAATATCCCAACTGCGGCATATGAGAATTTTACTGATGCCAAAGAGGCTCTTAAATATTTAGAGACAGCAAAGTTCCCTATCGTGTTAAAGGCAGACGGACTTGCTCTCGGAAAGGGTGTGCTTATCTGCAATACTCTTGAGGAGGCAAAAGAGGGTGTCAGAACCATCATGGAGGACAAAAAGTTCGGAACAGCCGGAAACACTATGGTAGTTGAGGAGTTCATGACAGGCCGTGAGGTTTCTGTGCTTTCATTTGTAGACGGAAAGACTATCAAGATTATGTCATCTGCGCAGGATCACAAGCGTGCAGGCGATGGAGACACTGGTCTTAATACAGGCGGCATGGGCAACTTCTCACCTAGTCCGTTCTATACAAAAGAGGTCGATGATTTCTGCAAGAAGTATATTTATCAGGCAACTGTAGATGCTATGGCTAAAGAGGGCAGACCTTTTACAGGAGTTATCTTCTTCGGACTCATGCTCACAGAGGATGGACCAAAGGTGCTTGAGTACAATGCAAGATTCGGAGATCCTGAGGCTCAGGTTGTGCTCCCTCGTATGAAAAATGATATCATTGATGTGATGGAGGCTTGTGTAGATGGAACTCTTGACACAATAGATTTACAGTTTGAGGACAATGCATGTGTATGCGTAGTTCTGGCATCAGACGGATATCCTGTCAAGTATGAGAAGGGCTTTAAGATAACAGGCTTTGAGAAGTTTGACGGCAAAGAGGATTATTACTGCTATCATGCAGGCACCAAATTTGATGCTGACGGAAATATCGTCACAAACGGTGGTCGTGTGCTCGGTATCACAGCAACAGGAGCTACACTCAAGGAGGCCAGAGCCAAGGCTTATGAGGCAACAGAGTGGGTACAGTTTGATAATAAATACATGAGACATGATATCGGAAAGGCAATAGATGAAGCATAAGGGTATTATTTTTGATATGGATGGAACTCTCTGGGATTCAGCAGAGAACGTGGCAAAATCATGGAATAAGGCCATAGCTGATTATGGATATGAGAGGGCACCTATCACAAAAGAAGACATGTATTCAGTAATGGGAAAGACAATGGATGTATTAGCATCCATTATCTTTCCTAATTGTGCTTGCAGAGACGAGTTAATTAATGTATGCTATAAGGAAGAAAACGATTACCTGACAGCTCACGGAGGAGAGGTTTATCCGGATGTTGAAAAGACACTTGATGAGCTGTCAAAAAGCTATGACCTGTATATAGTCAGCAATTGCCAGTGTGGCTATATCGAGTCTTTTTTTGCGTACCACGGACTTGGCAGGTATTTTAAGGATACTGAGTGCTATGGCAACAATGAGCTTGAGAAGTCAGAAAACATAAAGCTTATTGTAGAGCGCAATAATATAGATGAGGCAGTGTATGTAGGTGACATACAGGGAGACTACGATTCCAGCAAAAAAGCAGGAGTTAAGTTCATCCATGCAGCATATGGGTTTGGCACAATAGATGACGATGTGCCGGCTATTCACAGCTTTTCTGAGCTGCCGGAGATAGTGAAAAGGGTGCTTTGACATTTTTAGTTCAGGCTCAATGTTAGTCAAATATTAGAGAATAATGGGAGTTTCCATATGGGAAGCATGCGTAACAGAGGAAGAAGAATTACAGACAGGAAAATTGAAGCATATTATGAGCTTATGAGAAGTATAGCAGAGACAAATCATGAGCACATGTTTGAATATTATGTTGAAGAGGATGATGCAAGTGTTTTTCGTCTGGCTAATGGTACTTCAGTTCAGGAAAATGTTTATCCGGGATTCAGGCAGAATATTGACAGGTATCTTGCAGAATGTCCGAAGGAAAGTATAGAAAGCATGAAAAAAATGCTGGACAACTGTCTTTCAAGACCAATGAGACAAGGTGCACAAATTGACTTTATAGATGAGAACGGCAAAAGTAAACCTACTACGGTGCTTTTAGTCAGTGTTGCTGACCTTGACAGGAAGGTATGCATGGTTGCCGGAATACTGCTTGAGGTGAAGGATGAAAAGGGACAGATTGATTCACTTACAGGCGTATACAATCATATTGCATTTGAGAGCAGATGTGTTAACCTGATAAGAAATGAAAAGTCAAAGCTCCTTTTTATGATGCTTGATGTTGATGATTTTAAGATAGTAAATGACACGTTAGGACATAACGTTGGAGACAGAGTGCTGAGCCAGACAGGACAGGCATTGCTTGAGACCGTTGGTGAGAATGGTATTGTCGGAAGAGTAGGCGGTGATGAATTCATTGCTGTTGTCTGTGGAATTGAGAGCAGGGAAGCAATAGATGATTTCTGTGAACAGTTATCTGAAAATCTAAAAAATATAATATTTGATATGGAGTATTCGGCTTCTATCGGAATGACTGTTACAACAGACAGACAAGCTACATTTAAAGATTTGTATTATGAAGCGGACCAGGCAATGTATTACAGTAAGAGACATGGTAAAAACCGGGTCACTTTTTTTGATGAAATTAATAAAAAAAGTACCAGTCAGATGCTGATGCAAAGCCAATACCATGAGAGATATGAGGACAGCGGGCTGTCGGAGCTGGACAGGTTTTCATATGATGAGTATCCGGACTATATTCTTATAGTTGATGAAAATAAAAAGAAAATTGTTTTTGCAAACAAGTCAATAAGAAAGGCAAGCGTTATGGCACCGGCACAGTTTGACGAGTATATTTCGCAGACCTTTAGTGATGATTTTATAGATATCTTTTTAAGGAAAAAGGAGCAGGGCAACAGATACTCGGTGTTCAAAGGCGATGAGCATCCGGATAATATCATTGCGAAATTACTTGGAGAAAAGCGTCTTATAGTAAAGCTTACGCACAAGATTCATAATGGATATCGTATGATCAAAATGATTGATTTGAGCGATGAGTCGAAGCTTAATGAGGTTCTGCGCCAGGTAAACAGCTACAAAATGTGTATGAAGACGTTTATAAGATCGGCAGCAAATCGTGTAAGTGATAATGATTTTGGAGCTTATCTGAGGATTTTAAAGGATTTTTATAATGCTGACTGTGTTGCTCTTATTTATGGAAACAATGGTAATTGGAACAAGTTAGAGGAAATTCATGGTACAAATGCGCAGATTATGGCAAAGGTAATGAGTCAGTCTGTTACAAGTGGTCAAGTGCTCGATTTTATGGCATTGTTTAACGAAAGTGGACGTGTTTTTTTCAGCAATGTCAAGGAAATTGAAGAAGTAAGACCGGATTTATACAAGAGACTTGCAGATGTGAGGATATGGTCAGCATCGGCGGTCAAGCTAAGTAAATGTGATGAGGAATTTGGCACTATTGTGCTCATGAATCCAAGAAATAACTCAGGAGCATTGGATTTATTGGATCTGGTTGGTGTGGCATATTCAGACAGTCTGTTTTACAAACATGCCTGCGATGAGTTTGAGTACAGACTCAACTATGATGATGTTACAGGCTTGAAAAAGCGCAAAACCTTTAACAATCTTGGTGAGAGCTATGTGGAGTATAAATGTGATTCCATGGGAATATTTGCCTGTGATATTATACAGCTTGGCAAAATAAATGATAAATTTGGTTATTCAGCAGGAAATGCACGTCTTAGGATGGTTGCTGACGTACTCAGAAATGTGTTCAACGGATTTGAAATGTACAGGTATGAACAGGATGAGATGGTAGTATTTTGTCGTAATGTCGATAAAAAGTCGTTTATGGGCATGGTCAGAACAGTACGGGAGAGTCTCAACGATATTGATGTGTCGGTTTCAACTGGCTTTAGCTGGACACAAAAGCCTGATATCTCAAAGCAATTGGACGAGGTTCGGGATATGTATGAGATTGAAAAGCAGTCAAAGCTTGAATCGTTAAGCAAGACCACAAGATTAAGAGTGATAAAGGACGTTTCCGCAGAGCTTGAAAACGGTAGATTTCTTGTATATTTCCAGCCTAAGGTAGATTCGAGAACCGGTGTCACAACCGGTGCAGAAGCGCTTATCAGGTTTAAAGATGAAAAGCATGGTCTTATAGGACCTATCCATTTTATCAATATCCTGGAGGAAAACAATTGCTCGTATCTGGTTGATTTATTTGTATTAGAGAGGGTTTGCGCCATCCAGAAACAAAGATGTTTAGCCGGTAAAAGGGTGGTTCCGATTTCTGTGAATTTTTCCAAGACGACACTGGAATATACATATTTGCTTGACAAAGTAAGAGAGATTATAAGCAGATATGATCTTCCTGAGGGACTTATACAGATAGAAATTACAGAGTCTGTTGGTGATATGGATATAGCGGTGATAAATAATATAGCACAATCGCTTATATCTATGGGCTTTCGGCTTGCAATGGATGATTTCGGCACAAAATACTCAAATCTTGAGATGCTTATTAAGTTCCAGTTCAGCATTGCTAAAATAGATCGTTCGCTGGTTAAGGATATTGAGAACAATGAAAAAGGAAGGATTATGCTTAAGCATTTGATTTCCATGATTAAAGAGCTTGGAATCGAGTGCGTTGCCGAGGGTGCTGAGAATGCCGAACAGGTATTAATGCTTCGAAATTTTGGCTGTAACATAATACAGGGATATTTTTATTCAAAGCCAATCGAGCTTGATGTCTTCACGAGTGAGTTCGTGGAAAAGACAAGGAATCAATTGTAATATAAGGTGTGCTTTTTATGAAGGTTCGTAGTGTGGTAACGTATAAACTGAGAAAGGGAAAGGAAGAAAAATGTTAGAGAAAATCTTCAAACTCAAACAAAACAACACAACGGTCAAGACAGAGATTCTTGCCGGTCTGACAACATTCATGACCATGGCATACATCATTGCTCTTAACCCAAACCTCCTCACCGGATTCGGTGCTGAGGGAACAAAAGCATTATGGAACGGAGTGTTTTTGGCAACCTGTATTGCTTCGGCAGTAGGTATGTTTGTCATGGCATTTCTTGCCAACAAGCCATTTGCACTGGCTCCGGGTATGGGACTCAACAGCTTTTTTGCTGTAGTAGTTGCCAATATCGTAAGTATCACAGGCCTGTCATATGTTGATTCATTCCAGGCTGCACTCTGTATCATCCTTATTGAGGGTATTTTATTCTTCATACTTTCAATATTCAATATCCGTGACAAGATAGTAGATGCCATTCCTTATGGTGTCCGCATGGGCATTTCACCGGCTATCGGTCTTATGCTTTTAAATATCGGCTTTGGTTCAAATGCCGGTGTTTACTCAAAGGACGGTGGACCATTTTATGTGATGAAGGATTTCTTCGGTGCACTCACACCGGGACTTGCCAAAACAAATATGGCAGATGGATATTCTTCAATGGTGCTCACTGTTGTGACTATGTTCCTCGGACTTTTTATTATCATTATTTTAGCGCACAAGGGCGTCAATGGAGCAGTACTTTTTGGTATGCTTGCAGCCTGCGTGGTTTACTGGGCAGGAGAGGCTATCTTCTTCGGAACAAACCCATTTGCATCACTTGCAACAGCTTCATTTGTGCCACAGTTTAAGGATATGGCAGATACTACACTGTTCAAGTTCGATTTTAAGGATTTTATCAGCATTGGATGGTTTACAGCTGTTTCACTCATCATCACTTTCTGTATCATCGATATGTTTGATACCATCGGAACACTCGTTGGTACTGCATCACGAGCAGGAATGGTTGACAAAGAGGGAAATATGCCAAACATGAAGGAGGCCTTGATTTCAGATTCAGTTGCCACAATGGTTGGTGCCGTAACAGGTACATCTACCGTAACAACATTTGTTGAGTCCGCATCAGGTGTAGAAGCAGGTGGACGTACAGGTCTTACAGCCTTCACCACAGGTATCCTGTTCCTTGCATGTATCTTCATCGCACCGCTTGCAGCAATCATTCCAGCCGCAGCAACATCATCAGCACTTATCTATGTTGGTATTCTGATGCTTGGCGGTCTTAAGAAGGTGGATTTTGAGGACCTGTCACAGGTTGCTCCTGTGGCGCTCATGCTTATTGCAATGCCTATCTCAGGCTCTATCGGACATGGTATAGGTCTTGGACTTATCACATATACTGTACTCAAGGTATTTACAGGAAAGGCTAAGGAGGTTTCTGTCCTCACTTATGCTATTTCGCTTCTCTTCCTTGTGAAGTTCTTCCTTGTAGTGTAGTGCTTTAAGGCTTAGTGACTTATAGTGGTTCATAATGGTTATAGTACGAAAATGCCACTACAGCACAGTTTAATGCATCCATAAGCCGGTACTTCGTCACTAAGAGGCTGTAAGAATTATATATTCAGTTTGTTATAGACCATGACACAACCGGCTTTTATGTGCCGTCCATGGCACATAACGCCTTGCCCCGCCATCCTTGGCGGGGCATTGTTGTGTGCGGATATAATTCTAACAGCTACTAAGTGACTGCGTAAGGCTTGCAGATACATTAAACTGTGCTGTAGCGGCATTTTCTTACGTGGTGACAATAATCCACATATGCAAACATATGTTCTTGACAATTGAGCGTAATCAATGTAAAATTGCAGTATGGACAAGCATAATGAAGAGCACATTTATGTGGCAATAGATTTAAAATCATTTTACGCATCAGTAGAGTGCAGAGAGAGGGGAAAGGATGCTCTGACCACTAATCTGGTCGTGGCAGATCCAACCCGCACGGAGAAGACCATCTGTCTTGCTGTATCGCCTGCTCTTAAGGCGTATGGCATACCGGGCAGGGCGCGCCTTTTTGAGGTGGTACAGCGTGTGAAGGAGGTAAACAAGCTGCGTCTGTCGAAGCTTATGGCGGGTGGACAAGCTGTCCGGACAGTGGAGAGAAGCCGACAAATTGAGGGCAAACAATCTGACAGAAAACAATCAGCAGGTGAACAGCAAAAAAGAATTCTGGCTGAGGGCAGTCCGGATGAAAGAAAAAAATATGTAACAGAAAATGATATAGCAGAAAATGATATAACAGAAAGCACAATGGCAGGCTTTGAGTATGCATCATATAATGCGAAGCTGCTTGACGTACATCCGGAGTATGAGCTTACGTATATTGTTGCTCCACCGCGTATGGCCTTGTACATGGATTACAGTACACGCATATACAATATTTATCTTAAGTATATCGCTCCTGAGGATATCAGTGTTTACTCGATAGATGAGGTTTTTATGGATGTTACACACTATCTTCGCACTTATCACATGACGGCAAGGGAGCTTGCGTCTAAGATGATAGATGATGTCCTTAAGGAGACAGGTATCACAGCAACCTGTGGTATTGGAACTAATCTGTATCTATGCAAGATAGCCATGGATATTATGGCAAAGCATGCTATGCCTGATGAGCGTGGAGTGCGTATAGCAGAGCTTAATGAGAACAGCTATAGGAGAATGCTATGGGAGCACAGGCCGATTACCGATTTCTGGAGAGTGGGAGCAGGCTATGCCAAAAAGCTTGAGGCAGCCGGCATGTATACAATGGGAGATGTGGCCAGGTGCTCGATAGGTGGTTTGAATGATTTTTACAATGAGGAAAAGCTTTACAAGATGTTTGGTATCAATGCAGAGCTTCTTATAGACCATGCATGGGGATATGAGCCAGTCACGATAGCGGATATCAAGGCCTACAGACCGCAGACTAACAGCATCAGTTCAGGGCAGGTGCTGCAGGAGCCTTATGATTATGAGAAGACAAAGCTCATTGTGCGTGAGATGACGGACCTTCTGGTGCTTGATCTGGTGGATAAGAGGCTGGTTACAGACCAGATAGTGCTCACTATAGGGTACGATATTGCAAATCTGTCAAATAAGGCGGATAGCTGTTTGCGCAATAATTATGACCACGCAGGAAACAATAAAAGCAGAGATAGTATAGGCAGTAAAAAAAGCACACACAGAGCTTATACAGGTGAGATTACCATAGACCGATACGGCAGAAAGGTTCCAAAGCATGCTCATGGCACAGCTAACTTAGGGCGTTTTACGTCATCCACGCGCATCATCATGGATGCTGTTATGGAGCTTTATGACCGTATCATAGATCCTTCTCTTCTGACACGCAGGATTACTGTGGTAGCAAACAGGGTTTGTGATGAGAGCAAGGTGCAGGAAAGTGAGCAGTTCGAGCAGCTTGATTTATTTACGGATTATCAGGCAAAGGCTAAGGAAAAGAAGAAAGAGGATGAGGCACTTTCCAAGGAGAGAAAGCTTCAGGAGGCTATGATTTCCGTTAAGAAGAAATATGGGAAGAATGCCATGCTAAAGGGTATGAATCTCGAGGAGGGTGCCACAACGATTTCGAGAAACAACCAGATTGGCGGACACAAGGCATAGAAGCTATTACTGTGGTTTTTAATCGTTTATTTCCTCAGTAGTTTAAAATAGTTACGAAATGAGTGAATATAAGGAGTATGGCATGGGAAAATATGATGATATTATAGATTTGCCGCATCACGTGTCAAAGGTACATCCGCAGATGTCTGTATGGGACCGCTCAGCGCAGTTTGCACCTTTTGCAGCACTTACAGGTCATGAGGAGGCCATTGCAGAGACAGCAAGACTCACAAACGAGTGGCATGAGCCGGATGAGGACAAAAAAAGAGAGCTTGATGAGAAAATGAATGAGCTCATGATGCTCTATAGAAAGCGTAATTTCAATTCAGGAAATTTTGATGAAAATTCCATAAACACAGGAGCAGAAATTTATTTTAAGGTGACATACTTTAAGCCTGATGAGCACAAGGCTGGTGGCAGCTATGAGCATGTGACAGGGCAGCTTAAAAAGCTCGACAGTATAGGGCAGCGTATGATTATTGTGGATGACAATGGTATAGAGACGATAATAGATACCAGACGGATATATGATATCGATTTGAGATGATATTATATTATGGGATAAGTATTTCATAGGGTTTGCGTTTATTCTATTGAGAATGAATGACCGGGAATTAATAGTGCATGACTATGAATGCATGACAAGTAGATATTGTATAGAAAGCAGGAAAATATAAGGATGGACAAACAGATAGAAAGAGCCGGGGATGACAATATGAACTATAAAATAAAAAATATTGGTATGCTATATGGCATCGGTGTAGGTCCGGGAGACCCCGAGCTTATGACGTTAAAGGCGCTAAATACGATAAAAGCATGTGATATTATTGCAATCCCTGCAGTTTCAAAAGAGGAATGCTATGCGTACAGCATAGTGCAGGCTGTTTTACCGGAGATAGAGAAAAAACAGATTATGTGCACACCGTTTCCCATGATAAAGGATAAGGAAAAGCTGGCTATATCACACAATAAGATATACAGTGACATAGTCTGTGAGCTTGAAGCAGGGAAAAATGTGGCAATGCTTACAATAGGGGATCCGAGTGTGTATTCAACATATATGTATATCCATAAGCGTGTCATACAGGCAGGTTTTATGGCAGTGATGATAAGCGGTGTGCCGTCGTTTTGTGCTGCAGCAGCGAGGCTTGGTATTTCGCTTGGTGAGATGAGGGACGAGATACATATCATACCGGCTTCGTATGATGTGAGGGATACCATGGGATATGGTGGTACATGTGTGTATATGAAATCGGGTAGGAAGCTTGCAGAGCTGATAGAGGTGCTTCGTATAACTGAGGGGAGCGATACAGAGACAGATGAAGAAGCTGATATGTGCTTATCAGAGGTGAATTCTAAAGGCGGTATCAGAAAAAAGAAAATGACAGTGTATGGTGTGACCAACTGTGGCATGGAGTCGGAGCGTGTATACAGAGGGCTGGATGAGCTTACCGAAGCAAAAGGATATTTAACAATAGTCATAGTGAAATATAGCTAAAAATAGAGTTTACTTTTTGTGCATGATTGCTATAATAATATAGTGAAATTGTTGGATTCAGTCACCAATAGTGTATTGTGATTATAAGATTACAGATAGTAAGCAAATTCATTTTTAAAATCACGGGTATCATGAAGTTTTGTGAATATGCGTTGGTGGTTCTAAGTAGTTATAAATAAAGAAAAGAGCTGAAATATCACATGAGTATAGTGGATAGATTTGGAACAAAAGTAGGCGAGACAGCAGAAAAAGATCCTGTCAAGGCAAGGAAGCTTTTGCTTGCAGGATATAGATTACAGGAAAAACGATTAGCATTATTTCCGGACAGAAAGCTTCCGATGTCAGGGCAGTATGTTGCAAAGGTTGTCATGAATAATATCATACAGGCACTTGCAAAGCCTGAAAATGCTGCGATGGTCAGTATTTTTGTACCGGGTGAGCTTTTGACAGCGGCAGGTCTCACACCATATTCGGTTGAGGCACTATCGTGCTTTATTGCGGGAACTAAATGCGAGCAGGCCTTTCTCAGACAGACCGAGAAGGAAGGCTTTCCGGAGACTATGTGCTCGTATCACAGGGTTTTCCTGGGAGCAGCTTTAAACGGTATAGTGCCGAAACCAAAGTGCATGGTGTATACAAACCTGGCATGCGATGGCAATATGATGACATTTCCGTATCTAAAGGAGAGATATGAAATACCAAGCTTTTATATAGATGTTCCATATGAGAAGAATTATGACTCTGTTATGTATGTAGCAAAGCAGCTTAGAGAGCTTAAGAAATTTTTACAGGATGTTACCGGCAGAGAAATCACAGAGGAGTCTGTGAAAAAGGCTGTGGACAAGAGCAAAATTGCATCAAATAATTATTACAGGCAGCTTCACCTGAGAAAAGGACATGATATTGCGTCGACTCTCACTAATGAGCTGTATGCACTTTTTATGTGTCATCTGCTTGCGGGTACTGATGAATCAGTCAGATATACACAGCTTCTGAGAGATGATGTGAGACGTGCACCTGCAGGAGATGGCTTTCATGTACTTTGGATGCACACCATGCCGTTTTTACAGGATGCAGTGAAGGATGTGTTCAATTACAGTGACACAATCCATATCAGTGCGAGCGATTTTATTGCCGATGGCTTCAGAAGCATGGAGTCGGATGATCCGTATGAGGCGCTTGCCGAGAAAATGGTTTACTGCATTTATAATGGCAGTGTGAACCAGAGAATAGAGGAAGCAAAGGAGCTTGCCGACACAGTTGGAGCAGACGGTGCAGTGCTTTTTGCACACTGGGGCTGCAAGAATACAATCGGTGCATCAAGCCTTATAAAGCGTTCGCTCGAGTGGGAAGGGCTTCCTACGATGGTATTGGATGGTGATGGCTGCAATCCGGCAAATGCGAGCGACGGACAGATTTCCACAAGGCTTCAGGCATTTGTGGAGATGCTTGGAGAGCAGTAAAGTAATTAGAAATAATACACCGGTTATTGCGTCCGGTGTGTGGATATTTACTATAAATCAATTTCAGAAAGTGGAAAACAGATGATATATTATGTTTGTAAATATGCTCCGGTAGAGCTGTTTAAGGGCTTTGGGCAGGAATGTGCAGTGCTTGAGGAGATGCCGGAGAATTTCGATAAATCAGATAAGATAGCTCATGCGAATCTGTGTGGATTTGGCAAATCAGTGATACAGGCAGTGCTTGAGGGTAAGGTTGAGGAGCTTGTGCTTGTGAACTGCTGCGATTCAATGCGCAGAGTCTATGATATCATAGAGAATACAAAGAAATGCAAATTCCTGTATATGCTTGATCTGCCTCATGAGGATAACGAGTGTGAGAATATAAAATTTGCACAGTCAATCCTTCGTTTGAAGAAAGCATATGAGAGATATTCACAGAGAAAATTTGACAGGGAGCTTTTTATAAAGTCATTTACACAGCCGCAGCAGGAGCGTAAGCCATATATAGGACTTCTTGGCGTGCATGTGAGCAGTATTCTTGAGAAGACAATACGTGAAAATATGCAGATGGATGTGGAAAATATGACATGCACATCCGGCAGAAACTTAATCATTTTACAAAAAGATCTTAGAAATATGGATGATGAGACTCTCTTTTTAGCATATGCAGAGAGTCTGCTCGGACAGATGCCGTGTGCCAGAATGAACAATAATACAAGAAGAAACCAGCTCTTTTTAGACCCTAGCCTTAAGGGCATCATATATCACACGATAAAGTTTTGCGATTACTACGGCTTTGAGTATGCGAGCATAAAGAATAATGTAAAGGTGCCTCTCTTAAAGCTTGAGACGGATTTTACGAGCCAGAGTGCCGGGCAGCTTCTGACAAGAATACAGGCATTTGCAGAGACAATAGAGGGCTCAGATGACATGGACCCTACAAAAGGCATAAGCGAGGAGGCAAGAAGAAGGATGGAATCAGGAGTATACTATGTAGCCGGAATTGACAGCGGCTCAACAAGCACAGATGTGGTGATACTGGATCAGGACGGAAAAATTAAATCGACAATGATTATTCCGACAGGTGGCGGCGCTATGCTTAGTGCAGAAAAGAGTCTGGAGAAGGCTGTCGAAAAGGCCGGTATATCAAAGGATGATATTGTAAGGATTGTGACAACAGGATATGGTCGTGCGTACATCAATAGCGGTGATGACAGCATTACGGAGATTACCTGCCATGCGAAGGGCGCGCATTACCTCAATCCAAAAGTGCGTACAGTTATTGACATAGGTGGACAGGATATAAAGGCAATCAGTATAGATGAAAATGGTGCTGTGAAGAATTTCCTGATGAACGATAAATGTGCAGCAGGAACAGGGCGTTTTCTGGAGATGATGGCGAGGACACTCGGACTTTCGCTTGAGGAGATGAGCACCAAGGGACTTGAGTGGAAAGAGAATGTTGTGATTTCCAGCATGTGTACAGTCTTTGCAGAGTCTGAGGTGGTATCCTTAGTGGCTCAGAATAAGGCTGTCCCTGACATTATCCACGGACTCAACATGTCTGTAGCTTCAAAGGTAGGCGCACTTGCAGCAAGGCTTGGACAGGACAATCCGGGTGAGTATATGATGACAGGCGGAGTGGCAAAGAACAAAGGCATCACAAATGCACTTGAAGAAAAGCTCGGCGCAAAGCTGTATATCTGCGATGAGGCACAGCTTTGCGGAGCGCTTGGTGCAGCACTTTTTGCATACGAGAAGTGCAGGGAGGC
The DNA here is from genome assembly GCA_934365945.1 of uncultured Agathobacter sp. GTDB lineage: Bacteria > Bacillota > Clostridia > Lachnospirales > Lachnospiraceae > Roseburia. The sequence goes on from CAKRNE010000028.1 coordinate 17,350, forward strand.
TTGATAGAGTCGCTATAGCAAACCACCGGTTGAACTGGTGGTTGCTGATTTTACTCCATGATTTTACCGTCAATACTTATTGTTACAACTTGCCATGGTATGAATTTTCCACTGTTTTGAAGAGCTTTTTTGGCCGCAATTTCCAAGCCGCCACAGCAGGGAACTTCCATTCGGACAATAGTTACACTTTGAATGTTGTTATTTTGAATAATAGCAGTCAGCTTTTCACTATAATCCACCTGATCTAATTTAGGACAACCAATCAAAGTTACCTTGTTTCGAATAAAATCCTGATGAAAGGCGGCATAAGCGTAAGCAGTACAATCAGCTGCGATTAAAAGCTTTGAGCCGTTAAAATATGGTGCATTAACAGGAGCCAGTTTGATCTGTACCGGCCAGTTTTGAAGCTTTGATCCTGAATCTGCGGTTGAAGCGGCTTTTACAGGCTCAGATGTTTCAGTTCGTCTGATCTGCATGATTTTAGATCCCGGACAGCCGGAGTGAGAGGATATTGCCCGGTTTTTGGCAGCTATTTTCTTCTGAGCTTCTTTTACGGCTTCTTCATCATATGCAGGTGCGTCTCTCTCCTCAAATGAGATGGCTCCGGTAGGGCATTCAGGGAGACAATCTCCTAGTCCGTCGCAGAAATGTTCTCTCACCAATTCTGCTTTTCCGTCAATGATATCAATGGCGCCTTCGTGGCAGGCAGATGCACAGGCACCGCAGCCGTTACATTTTTCTTTATCAATCTTTATAATCTTTCTTATCATTTTTAACCTCCGTCAATAGTATTTAGCGTTTGTTTATGCTAGAATTATAGTATTATAAATACAACTTGTATGTTTGATTTCCAACAATATTTATCTATTCAATGTCAAAAGACTTCTGATTACCTGTCCAACTGCATGTGAGCATCATCAGAAGCTGATCCGTAATCTGGTCAGTGTCCTGGCAAATAAGATATTGATCCTGAACGATAAGAGATAAACTATTATCATATCTGTCGGCAGAATCTATCAGACATTCGTCGTTATCTTTTGATATTCCTTTTGATAGGCAGCAGCTGACAGATTATCTTTGTATTGATCGTGCAGCAATGTCTACAGAGATATCAAAGTTACAAAAAGAGGGCTTTATAAAAACAAATCGAAATCATTTTGAGTTGACTGTTTCTAATGATGTGGAATTAAAAGTACGAGAAGATAAAACCAGATAGTAATTGGGGAGTGGGAGAATTATTCTGCGTCCTTTCTTTGTGCTTTTATGCATCTTGGTTCACATATTATGCATCTTGGTATTATTCATATATACATATTGAAATATATACGATAAAATAAAAACAGGTACATAAAGATTTATTATATTGAGTAAAAAGAATTTTGAAAAAGAGGAAAATGATATGTTAAAAATTGAACATCTGACAAAAAGATACGGTGATAAAACAGCAGTAGACGATTTGAATTTACATATATGTCAGGGAGAAATCTATGGATTTATAGGACATAATGGAGCCGGCAAAACAACCACATTAAAGTCTGTTGTGGGAATTTTGCAGTTTGACCGAGGTGAAATTTACATAGGTGGTGAGTCTGTCAAAGAACAGCCTTTGAAATGTAAGAGCAAAATTGCATATATCCCGGATAATCCCGACCTTTATGATTATATGACAGGAATCAAGTATCTGAATTTTATAGCAGATATTTTTAAGGTCAGTGCGGCTGATAGAAAAGAGCGTATTCACAAATATGCTGATTTGTTTGAAATAACAGATGAACTGGCGCAGCCGATTGCTGCATATTCACATGGAATGAAGCAGAAGCTGGCTATTATTTCAGCATGGCTTCATGAGCCACAGCTTATTATTATGGATGAACCATTTGTAGGACTTGATCCTAAGGCATCACACTTGTTAAAAGAAATGATGCGTGCGTTTTGCGATAATGGTGGAGCAATCTTTTTCTCAACGCATGTACTTGAAGTTGCAGAGAAATTATGCGACAAGGTTGCCATTATCAAAGGCGGTAAGTTAATCAGACAGGGAACTATGGATGAGGTCAAGGGAGATGAGTCTCTGGAAGATGTATTCCTGGAATTGGAGGAGTAATATGTTAAAGCTTTTAGTAAAAAAACAACTAATTGAGATTTTCAGTGTTTACTTTTATGATGCAAAGAAGAATAAAGCCCGTTCAAAACTGTCTACGATCATGCTTATGATTTGGTTTGCGGTTATTATGACAGGAGTTATTGCGGGCATATTTACGATGCTTTCAAGAAAATTATGTGCCCCAATGGCAGCGCTTGATATGGGCTGGATGTACTTTGCACTTATGGGGCTTCTTGCAATTTTGCTTGGAACATTTGGCAGTGTATTTAACACATTTTCCGGTCTGTATCTGGCAAAGGATAATGATCTGCTTTTGTCCATGCCGATTCCGGTATCAGTAATCGTTGCATCACGACTGATTAGTGTTTACATTATGGGACTTATGTATTCGGCAGTAGTTATTATTCCGGCATGGATTGTATATATGGTGACAGATGGAGTTAATACGCAGAACATATTTGGTGGAATTATTCTTACACTGTTGATTTCCGTATTTGTTATGACACTATCCTGCTTACTTGGATATGCTGTAGCAAAAGTAAGCCTGAAATTAAAGCACAAAAGCATGATTACGGTATTGGTATCGCTTTTATTTATTGGTGCTTACTATTTCTTTTATTTTAAGGCACAAAATATGATTACAGACCTGCTTACCAACCTGACTGTGTATGGTGAAAAGATCAAGGGTTCTGCATACCTGCTTTTTGCTTTTGGAAGTGTGGGCGTAGGAGATGTGAAAGCCACTCTTATCATGATTGCTCTGGTTGCAGTTACATTTTTAATGACGTGGTTTTTGATATCAAAAAGCTTTTTACAGGTAGCAACATCTACAGAAAAAGTTACCAAAGTGGAATATCGCAAAAAGGCTATGAAACAGGAAAGTATAACGAAAGCACTGCTTTTCAGGGAGTTTTGGCATTTTACATCAAGCCCGGGATATATGTTAAACAGTGGACTTGGCGTGTTCCTGATGCCTGTATGTGCGGCTGGACTTTTATGGAAAGGAAGAAAGCTATTTACGGTGATTAATGGCATGTTTGGAAGTCAGAATGGAAGTATTATGTTGTTGATTACGATTATGCTGTGTGGTCTTATATCAATGGATATCATGACAGCACCTTCGATATCTTTAGAGGGTAAAAGTCTGTGGATTGCACAATCTCTTCCTGTGACACCATGGCAGGTTCTTCGTGCAAAACTGGATATGCAGCTTATTTTAAATGGAATACCTGTGATGTTTTGCATGATTTGTATGGCAGTAGTCTGCCCCTTTAAAATCGGACAGTTTGTAATGATGATCCTGCAGGTACTGTCCTTCATGTTTGTAATGGCAGTGTTTGGTTTATTTATGGGAGTGATAAAGCCGGTGCTTACATGGACGAATGAGCTTACACCGATTAAGCAGAGTGCTTCTGTGATGATAACAATGTTTGGTGGATTTGGATATACAGCACTTCTGTTTATCGGATATATGGTGCTTCCTGGTTATACATTGGGATATATGCTCTATATAGGGATTTTTATAGTGGCAAATGTTGTGCTTGGTCTGACATTGTATATTTGGCTTAAAACAAAAGGCTGTGATAGATTTGCAGAATTGTAAAGAAGTGGAGAGAATAGAATGGTCAATTTAAAGGTGATTAATTAAGATAACTTTTTGGATGTATTCCAATTAAAACTAGCAGATGGGCAGGAGAAGTATGTCTCCAATCCTATTCGAAGCTTAGCGCAAGCATATGTATATCGTAAGCAGTGCCAGCCATTTGGTGCTTCCAACAGAGTAACACTTACATGTAATAAAAATAATCAAGTAGCATTAAAAGTTTATCATAAAGCGGGATTTGTGGAAACCGGCGAGGAAGATGATGAGGAGATAGAACTTTCACAGAGACTATATCAATATATTACATTAAGAGAAATGCCGGCAGTCAAGGAACAGGCGGCAGAATGGTTTCACAGCAAATGGGGAGTACCAAAAGAGGCATACTTGGAATGTATGAATGCATATCTGGAAAAAGAGACAGAGTATGGCTGGTATTTATGCCTTGATGGAGAAAAAATCATCGGAGGATTGGGTGTTATTGAAAATGATTTCCATGACAGGAAAGACCTTGCTCCAGATGTTTGCGCTGTATATACGGAAGAAAAATATCGTGACAAGGGAATAGCAGGAAAATTACTGAATATGGTAGTGGAAGATATGAAGGAAAAAGGTGTCTCACCACTTTATTTAATAACGGATCACACCAGTTTTTATGAACGATATGGCTGGGAATTTTTGTGCATGGTGCAAGGAGATGGGGAAGAAGAGATGACACGAATGTATATTCATAGATAATTCAAAAAACTTGACAGAATACAGGCGTTTATATATATGGAGGAAACTATGGAGAACACAAACCAATTGATCGGATGTTGCGGACTGAACTGCGAAAACTGCGACGCCAGAATCGCAACGCTTACAAATGACAACACCCTGCGTGAAAAAACTGCGGCTCTGTGGACGGAGCTAAATGGGGTTCCGATTACAGCGGAAATGATCAACTGCACCGGTTGCCGAATGGAAGGCGCAAAAACCCAATTCTGCGACAAGCTCTGTCCCGTACATAACTGTGTCCGTGAAAAGGGACTGAATACCTGCGCTGACTGCACGCATATGGATGAATGTCCGACGCTGGGGCAGATTGCCGCAAACAGCCAGTTTGTTATGGAAAATCTGAAGCAGTTGAAACAGGATATGCCGGATACAATGACGATAAATGACGTAGAATTTCGCGTAATCAAGCTACTTGGGAAAGGAAAAGGCGGTTATTCTTATCTTGTGACCGATGAAACAACGCAATATGTTCTGAAACAGATTCACCACGAACCTTGTGAATACTATACCTTCGGCGATAAGCTGAACTCTGAGCTGAGGGATTATGAAACATTGCATAAGCTCGGTATCCCCATGCCCCGGCTTCTAGAGGTAGACACCCAGCAAGAGCGCATTTTGAAAGAATACATTGCCGGAAAAACGGTTGCGGAGCTGCTAAAGACGGGACAGATGGAATCCGACTGGCTTGTGCAGGTGCAGGAGATGTGTGCTCGATTGTACCCGGCTGGTTTGAACATTGATTACTATCCGACAAACTTTGTACCGTGTGATGGAACACTTTACTACATTGATTATGAGTGCAATGTCTACATGGAGGAGTGGGATTTTGAACATTGGGGGATTCAGTATTGGACAATGCAGGCATCGGAAAGGACGGATAAAACATGAAAAATTCAATAGAAGAAAATCTGCCATATGCATGGTTGGCAATTATTGTAATTGCAGTATTTTATGCCATCTATTTTGCCAAGATAATATCGCAGAAGCGACATGGAATACAGACACATCAGATAGGAAGAGTGAAAGAAAAATCCGTACATAGAGTAGAAACGTTGATGAGTATTGCTACACTTGCTGCTCCTGTTATTCAGATAATATCCATGATATTCGGGTGGAATCATATGCCTGCAAATGCAAGGTTTACCGGTTTTTGCATAGGGATGTTAGGTGACTTGATATTTCTGACTTCTGTTTTTTGTATGAAGGATAGCTGGAGAGCAGGAATACCTGATAAGGATAGAACAAAATTGGTCACAGAAGGTATTTATCGTTATAGCCGGAACCCGGCATTTTTAGGTTTTGATTTTATGTATATAGGGCTGCTGTTGATGTATTTTAATCTATCAATGCTTGCAGTATCTGTATTTGCTATTATCATGCTGCATTTGCAGATATTACAGGAGGAGCGGTATCTTACAGAAAACTATGGAGATTCATATAGAGAGTATCGGAAACATGTTTTCCGCTATCTGGGAAGGAAGCTCAGAAGCAGAGAGAAAAAAGAAGCGACATAACAGCGGATATTTGAGGTGAAGAAGTGATTAGGAAATACAAGGATTACTGTCAATTCTAATAGCTATACGATTATTACAGCACACATAGTTAAATAAAAACAGATTTGTAGAATCATATATATAAGAATTTTAGGAGAAATTATGGCTTCAAACAAGGAATACTTAGAGTATATTTTAGGACAGTTATCTGAATTGGAAGAAATCACATATCGCACCATGATGGGAGAATTTATTCTTTATTATCGAGGTAAAATCGTAGGTGGGATCTATGATGATAGATTACTCGTGAAACCAGTAAAATCAGCTGTTCGGTATATGCCGAACCTGATAGCTCATCTACTGCGGCGGCTCCTGATATCAGCCATAGCTTCGGAAAATGGTCTGGTATTGCCTGTGGCAATATCGTCCATTCCTTCCTTAATCTGGCTGTAAAGTTCAAAGCGGCTGGTCAGTTCTTCGTAGGCTTTGAAAATTTAAGGGTGTCAGGCACCAAAAATGTAATGACAAAGATGATCATACTCCGCCATCCGGAGGAAAAACCAGTGATGATGATACTGCAAAAGAAGATACCGTAAATGTGCCAGAAAAGAGCATCTTGCATTTGCTAAGAGCTGGAAGTTGCAGATAGCTGCTTAATCAGCAGACACTAATTAATTTCGACAAAGACTTTGTCATCTTCGCAAAGAGTGGTATAATATCCTTGATATGGCAGATTGTATATACAAGATGCAGATGAATGGGGATAAGAAATGGACAAGAATTACGAGCTTGAAAAAAGAGTACTTACAATGGTATCCAGACAGTTTGAGTGTATTTATCAGATTAATCTTGATGAAATGGCTGTTACTTGTGTTTATGATGCCAAGGATGAGGCTGGTGAGGGAAAAGTATTGTCTCTTGATGGCTGGTTGGATATGTTGAATAAGTTTTGTTATTGCGAAGATAAAGAGAATCTGGGCAGATTTTTAGCGGTAGATTCTCTTTTTCAGTGTATAAAAGCTCAGGAAGAAAGCGATAAGCCGTACAATCTGCGCAGAGATTACCGATTTATGAAGCGTGATGGGGTTAAGTGGATATGCGTTACACTTATGCCGGAGATTGTATGTAATGAGATTACAGTGACATTTCGTGATGTGTCTCACCGCTATGAGTATGATGAAATCATACAAAAGAAAAATTCTGAGCTTAGAAAACTTTTGCAGACAGCAGAGCAGTACAGGGATGCACTTCTATCAGAGTCGGTTGTTCTGTATCAGGTTAATTTTAGCAGGGACAGCTTAGATAGTGATTTATTTCAGAAGAACAAGGATGGTAATGGAGTCATAAAAGTCTTAAATACCGTGGACATGTACAAGTCGGATTCTTACAACGAATACTGCACCCGCTGGCAGAGCCGCGTGTCAAAAGATACCATAGATGAATACAGAAGATATGCAACATCTGACAGTCTGGTGGAGGAATACAGAGCAGGCAGGACTCTTTTAAGTCAGGATTACCGGACACTGGATTCCTTTGGCGTTGAGATGTGGATTAACAAGACAATCTATCTGGCTCAGGACAAGATGACTGGTGATGTCATAGGCATAGTAAGCCTTCGTGATGTCACAGACCGCTATCGTCAGGAGTTCATGAGAGAAGCCTTGGAAAAACAGGCATCAACTGATTTGCTCACAGGCTTATACAATCATGTGACCGGAGAAGTGCTTATAAAGAGCAAGATTGATAACGAAAAATACATGGATGCGGCATTTATTATTTTTGATATCGATTTCTTTAAAAAGATTAATGATACCAGAGGTCATTATTTTGGAGACTGCGTCCTGCAAAAGGTCGCAGAAATTCTAAAGGGCTGTATCAGAGAGAACCAGGATGTGGCTTCAAGATATGGCGGTGACGAATTTGTGATATTTATTACCTACAAGCAGGAGGATGACATCTATGATATCGTAGACAGAATATTTAAAGCTATTTCTACTCAATATGACGGGTGTCAGATTAGCATAAGCATGGGAATCTTTCTTGCTAGTGCCTGTGAGGAGGGTTACTATGAGATGTACAAGAAGGCTGACAGGGCTTTGTACAGGGCGAAGGAAGCCGGAAAGGGCAGATATATATTTTCAAATTAAAGATTTTATAGGCAGTATGGTGGGGAGTGCTGACTATTCCGCTTTTAAAGAACTATAAGCAGGTAAATTATGTGAAAAAAGAGCAGGGCCTTGTCTAGCTCACATTTTGCCAAAATCATACCGACAGAAAAGTCCGGAGAGTATTTCGGCTTATATGATATATGCGGCAAGGGAGCTTCTTTTATTGGAACTATGCTGGTCAGTAGATTATGTGTATGATGAGGCTGTTGGGGCTTTATGAAATCCAGACAGAGCATATTAGTGGGAAAGAGATACATGGGAAGTAGTAAAAATTTATAAAATATAGTATTTTTATCATGAATGCTTGTGAAAAATAGATAAAGGGCTTATAATGTAAACTATACAAAACATGAGAGAAAGGGAGAAGGCAATGAAACAAAAAGGACAAAAGAAAACAACTTCCATTAAGACAAAGCTTCTGGGGACGATTCTTCCAGTTGTCATTGTGATTGGACTTGTACTGGTAGGTGTGTCATATTTTGTATCAAAGCAGATAATCACAGAATATGCCACA
>CAKRNE010000029.1 GCA_934365945.1 uncultured Agathobacter sp.
CAAATAATGATTTTGCCATTGTCTGTTACCTCCACATTCTTTTTTATTTTGAATGTCCGCAAAATCCGTCCTACATCTCTGGGTCAGATACCCGGTCATAAAGAGCGTACTCCACAGATTATCGATAGAAGAATACAATTCCTTATAGGTCAGCTCCGGATTAATTTCTTTCTGGACAATCCCGCCATTCACCAATTGTTCCAATTCCATTTTTGTCAATTTATGTGGCTCATTTATACTTTCGATGAAATGGCTGATTACACTGTTTCCACTTGTATTCGCCCAGTAATTCTTCGGAGCAAGCCTTGGATCTGTACGATGATCACTGCAGAAATTAATCACGTCCCACGGACAATAAACCTCTACATCTCCAAAACGATAACCATCATACCATGCTTTTACTGTCTCATAATATTCTTCCTGCCCATAATACTTAAGAAGCTCTCTTACTTCATTATCTGTAAATCCAAATGTCTCATCAAAGCTTTTATCTGTAATTGAATAAATTTTAAAATTATTAAGACCGGTAAAAATACTTTCCTTCGCAACGCGAAGACAGCCTGTTAAGATTGCAAATTTCAGGCTTTTATTCGTCTTCAATCCATTCTCAAACAAATTACGAATAAGTAGCACCATCTCATCATAGTAGCCATTTTCATTTGCTTTTGCCAGAGGAACATCATATTCATCAATGAGCACAATCACCTTCTTATCATAATGCTTCTCCAGTAATTCTGTGAGTTCTCTGATGCTATATACCAGTGAATCATTTGACATTTCTTTAGTCTTCAGTTGCTTTAACAGTTCCTGATCTGTCTCATCAAGCTTTGGGCTCTCGGAAAGAAATGACAATCTGCGCGCTTCTTCATTGATTGTTTTAACCAGAAAGCCTCGTGCTTCCTCATAAGTAGTACCATTAATCCCTTTTAGACTAATAGAAACCACCGGATATTTTCCCTGATATTCTTCACACAGCTTAAGATTCCTTGAAATCTCTAATCCCTCAAATAATGTCTTTTCACTTCCAATTTCAAAGAAATGCTGAAACATACTCATATTCAAGGATTTTCCAAATCGTCTTGGACGTGTAAAAAGATTCACTTCTCCCCATTGTGCAAGCAGTTGCTCAATCAATCGTGTCTTATCTACATAATAAAAATCTTCCTGTCGAATCTTTTCAAAATCTTCAATTCCGATTGGAAGCTTCTTTAATTCAGCCATTTACATCCCCCTTTCAACCTAAAACAGGATTCATGCTATCGTTGTTTTTAATGATAACATGAATCCTGTTTTCTGCCAAGTAAGGATATTAATATGACTTTCTTTCCTATATAAGCAACGTTACTATTCACTCGTCAGCTTGTAACGAAGAAACCTATGGTATAGACTTATTTCAGTGAAACTATCGGTTTTTCTTATCTAAATATTTCAGCCACTCTGTCGAATACATTTGTATTTTCATCTCGTCGCATCATAATCTCCTAAATATACAATCCGTAACCATTAATGGGTTATTTCACCATATTTTACAAGTTACAATAAAATAGCAAAAGGAACTATCTCCTAGTCATATTCACATAGGATATAGCTCCTCACATTTGCCAAAATCTATTGATTTTATTTACATTGAAGCTTCTGTAAACCATCTCCGTGCAACCCCTTTCTGCGCTCTATAAGCTCAGCATGAGTCAATTTTGGTACAGAAAATGAATTCCATCCACTTTTTACAAGTTTGCGCTTTCTTTCTATTTGATCAACACTAAATGCGCCATATACAGCTTTTCTATAAGCCATATGCACTATCTCCTTTCTCAAAAATATAAACAAATTCTAACACTTTTGAGCAGAAGTTTCAACTGCATTTGCTTCCTTTTTTCGGCTTTTCCGGTATATTTTTGTCAATTTCTTTTTTATAACACTCAATATTGCCTAAAACTTTACAATATAAATCTATTATACTACCCCCTCTCAATAACTCATACGATTGACGTATTTTTCTCTTAATATTTCTTTTATTATCGTCTTCTTTTAAAACAGTCATTATTTGCCTATAACATTCCCTTCCATACTCAAGAAGTTTACTTTTAACAAAATCATATGAAAACATACCATATACAATATTGACATCATCCGGCTGAATTGCCTTATCATTAAATTGTACTTTAGATTGCATAATCTCATGCATCACATATTCTCTTATCGTTTGCACTGGGGAAATTCTATTCTGATCCATGTCCAAATCTTTATCTTCTGAAACATTAAACGCTTTATGATATTGTTCAAAATCAAAACCAAGTATTGCATATGCAGAAACATCTGAAAAAACCTCTTTATATACACTCAAAAGCTGTGATACTATTTTATCTGCTAAATCATCAAAAAGAGCATAAGTCTGTTTTTCTTCAATATTATCTTTTATGTCACAATATGTTCGTAACAGGTTGATTGTGTAAGTGGTATCATGTCCATCTTTCTTGTCAAACTCTTCAAGCCATTTATCTGAGCGATAAAAAACATTACCATAGTTCGCATCAAACTCTTGTAAACAAAGGATTTTATATGCTTCATTACTAAGCATAGGCTCCAAATCTGAAGCGTAAATTTGTGTACTATTATTATATGCGGCCTCAATATTTCTATGCATTCGATTTTTAATATTGTTAAATACCCTATTCTTATATTGTTCTACTACATTATATATTGAAGAATTTCTTTCCTTATGTTCTAAAATGTATCTGATATCTGAAAATAGAACATCTCTTAAAAGAAATGCTGTGATTTCAATGCAATCACTTGTTCTCTTATCTCTCATACGCAAAGACTCTCCTATGTAATGGCTCAATTCATGAACAAGTATAATCATAAACTCCGATTTAAACAGCATCTTCTGTCCAAATTTTACAATTATTGCATGTTCCTTCTTTCCCATTCTATATTCTCTGGTCACCGGCTTAACCTTTGCCTCTGGTGAGAGCAATATATCATATCTATGTCCCTGCTCTTCCAAGAGCTTGCTAACAGAATAAGATAAACTCTGATAAAACAAACATAATTTTGTTGACAGACCATATGAGCTGCCAGAATACCCTGGTATCATAAGAAACATTTGATCTGTATGAACAGAATGTTGAATTACTGAATTGATACATTCGACTAATTCCAGCATATTATTATTTGCCTCTTCAATTTGTTCGTCATATATATCATCTTGTTTAATTACATTTTGATACTGTTCTAAAAAGTTAGAAATTACAGGATAGACCATATAAAATATATCATCTGTCATTTTAAAAATACCAAACTGCACAACGGTATTGACTGAATTATATATTGACATAACCATAGGATCTTCAACAGATTGAAAAGTAGTTTTTATTTTTTCCATCAGGTCTAAAGGAATACTATCAGTTTTTTTATCATGTTGCTCATCTTTTTCAAATTCTGTGGGCATTAAATTAATATTATTAAATTTACAACTACTTTCAATATTGTATATTACGGTTCCAAAAGCTTCATTGTCATGTGACAAAACACTGTGTGGCATCATAAAAAGGAGTATCAATGTAATAGGTACATTGTCAAATACTAACTCTATAGAATGTTGTCCATTAGAATCAAAGCACTTACATTCATTAATTTTACATCCAGCTCTGAATCCTATTTCCCTCTCCTTATTTGTCAATATTCCATCCAATTTTTTTATTGCTGCTATCTTATTTTTACAGGCTATTTTTATAGTAAACTCAGATATTACTTCATTAAGTTTACAATCGAGTTTATTCCACTCTAATAAAAATTGTTTTTTCTCATCACAGGTATTAAGATAACTTTGTGAAATTCCCAAAATTGAATGGATATACTCTACCTCATCCATTAAGCTGATTTGATTTATAATAGTATTAAGCTCTGCAAGTGTATTACTATAAGCAAGCACTACACAATCAGCATTATCAAAGGTTCCCATTATCTTCATTTTTAGTGTGGTATTTACTTTAAATCTGCTTACCTTTTTATTAAAAGAATCTCTCTCTTGATATCTACATGATTCATTTAACTGAATAAACCCTACTACGGCAAATACGCTACTATTGTAAGCAGAAATAAAGTTATTAATATTATCACTCTTATTTATTTTAAACAAGCCCACGATTTGCATACTGTATTTTCCTGTCAGGTCATTTATGGGTTTGTGAGTTTCCTTGTATAAAGCCTCTATAACGCTACAATTCGCTTTCAAGTTGTTGTTTGATTCTTCTTGTATAATTTTAAAGCCATCATAATAACCAAAGGTACTAAAAAGTTGATTCTCTGGTAATGAAGCTTCATTGTTATAATTATCTCTATAGTGCTGTTTATACAAAATCAGAGTTCCAATGTTTGAATTTCCCATCACAATCCCCCATCTACCTTTATATTTGTAAAATGGACAGCCTTTTCGATTTCTGAAGTAAGCATATCTTCAAGATTTTTAAGTTCCCAATTATTGGCATAAGCAATCTTTCTACTATTAATAAAATACAATCCTGATCTCCAACGTTGTCCATAAACATTCGCTAATGCACAATTATATGAATATGCAAATATTCTTATGCCTTGTTCAAATTCAAAGCGTTTTTTTTCATTTTCCTCGCATTCTCTCATTTGTTGTTTTTCATAAATAAACTCCAAAAAGTCATTTAATATACTTTCTTCAAATCTGTTTGCATTATCGATAATAAACACTATTACTGCCTTTATTTTAGCAACTTTTAGTCTATCATTTCTATTAATAAAGTTCTCATAAATGTACTTCCAGCGATCATCAAACTTTCCGTCTTTAAGCAGAATAGCTTTTAATATTTCTCGATAAATTGCAATCATAAACTCTTCCCGTTTACCCAATTTATTCATAATTACGTTATCAATTATATCAAACCACGAATTAAGTATTCTTTTTTCTTCGCCTATATATTTTGCCTGTTCCAAAGATTCAACAATCAATAAATTGTTCCATGTCGTATAAATAATATTTTCATCGACACAAATATCAAAATTACATTTTATATAGTTTTTGACCATTTTTTCAGTACTAAGTGCATTAACTATATTTATTAATATTGACAAAAATAGTACCATTACAATCAATTGAATTATGATTACAGTAAGAATTCCTCCATCACAATCAATTGCACTGTAATATGCTGTAAAAAAAATCAATATTATCGCAGATAACGTTAAAATATTGATCACATTTATTCTCATCCTTAAAAGAATACATAAAACTCGATTCTTTCTTTCCCACATTTCGAACAATCTATCGTATGATGTTCCACATAAAAAACTCCTCTTGCTATTCAAACAAAAAGATATTAATGATACTGTAAATGTCCATATAGCAATACTAATAGTTGTCATTCTTTTGTTGCTCCAGTTTTCTTTTATACCACTAATAGGGAACCCCATTATGGAGTTCCCTATATTCATGCATATAACAAATGATTACTGTAACAGAGAAAGTACACCCTGGTTTGACTGATTAGCCTGTGCAAGCATAGACTGTCCAGCCTGAGCAAGAATGTTGTTCTTGCTGTAGTTAACCATCTCTTTAGCCATATCTGTATCACGGATACGAGACTCAGCAGTTGTTGTATTCTCAACTACGTTGTCAAGGTTGTTGATTGTGTGCTCAAGACGGTTCTGAACTGCACCGAGTGATGAACGCTGTGAAGATACCTTCTGGATTGCATTCGCAATTGTATCAATTGATGCAGTAGCATCATCTTCTGTATCAACTTTTAATCCTTCAATACCAATACCTGCTGCACTCATCTGCTCAATCTTAACTGCTATTTTATTACTTGCTTCTGAATCCGCGCCTACATGAAGATTAAAGATTAAATCATTATTTACTGTTGCTGTTTTAATATATTTGTTTGTTGCCAAATCAGTACCATCATCTGAAATCTTAATAGCCTGATTCTTATCAGCATATACTGCCGCACCACCTGCTACAGCATCATCAGCAGAAATCTCTTTTCCATTTCCATCATAGAATTTTGAAACATATTCATAATCAGTTCCTTTTGCTGCTAAAGTAGTTTGCTTATTGTCTTTATATACCTTTCCACCTTCTGCTAATGTCGTTTTTAGTGTGGCAGCATCAAGCTGAGTTCCTTTTTCATTATACAATGTAACCTGATCTTTGATTGCATACTGAGGACTGGTAAAGTTTGCCGTGTGAGTTCCTGTAGTATCTCCTTTTAGCAAATATGTCTCATTAAACTTTGTTGTTTCAGAAACACGATTAATCTCTGTTGTAAGCTGGTCAACTTCATCTTGAATAGCTTTTCTGTCAGTTTCTGAGTTTGTTCCATTTGCAGACTGTGTAGCGAGCTCATTCATACGCTGGAGCATTGAGTGAACCTCTGTAAGAGCACCTTCTGCTGTCTGTACTGCTGAAACACCATCCTGAGCGTTTGTTGAAGCTCTGTCGAGACCCTTGATCTGCTTTCTCATCTTCTCAGAAATTGTAAGTCCAGCTGCATCATCAGCGGCACGGTTGATTCTGTAACCTGATGAAAGCTTCTCTGTGCTCTTTGACTGTGCGCTTGTTGTTACGTTAAGCATTCTGTTGGCATTTGCTGCCTGCATATTGTGTTGTACTACCATAATATAATCCTCCTTGTCCCACATTGTGGGTTATTATGTTTGACCTCTGGAAATCCTTTTCCCGAGGGTTGTGTAACTGCTTCGTGATTATTTTATTTAAGCAGCTACTGTTTTTATAACAAGCGGCTTCCCGGGTGTGGCAAATGCCACAGCCGCCTATTAACTAATTTGTTATGCTTTTTATCTGTCCTTTATGACTTTGTAGATTTAGCCTTCTTCTGTCTTTCATTCCAGATAATCTTCTTGATTTCATGCTGTGCTTCCTCTGAAATCTTTGGCTCCGGATAATATGTATCCCTTCTCTTCTCAGGATTTGGATCGTTGTTTGACCTTGATATGTTCATGTCTCTTGGGGCATCTATCAAAAGTCGACCATTTTTTCCGCTTCCTCCTGCATAGACAACTCTGATGTTGTCACCGATATTCACATATTCTCCTTCTTTAAGCGATAATTTAAGCATTCTGTATACCTCCGTGCACTTGATTTAAGCTGTTTCCATGCTTATTTAATTTGCAACATTTCTCTAAGAAATGTTGCATTTTTTTTTCTTACACATATTATATCGGACATCATTTCTAATACTTTACACCTAATTTTAAAATTTTTTAAAAATAAATATGCATATATTTGACGATATCTGCACATTTTAGCAATTGAAAGCCCGTAAAAATACAACATTTCTTAGAGAAATGTTGCATTTTTATTTGGCTGAACCTATTTATGATATGAAACATATAAAAGAAAATAATCGTAAAGGAGTTTTCAATGGGAACAACACAGCCAATCAGAAGCAAAAGTGAACTTTTAGCATTCAGAATGTATTACAGGGATATTAAACCAAACATGCGCAATTACTGTTTAATTGTGATGGGACTCAATACAGCACTCAGAATCAGTGATCTGCTGGAATTAAAGTGGACTGACGTATACAACTTCGAGCATAAAGAATTTCGCACACATTTCCTTATAAATGAGCAAAAAACCGGCAAAAATAATTATATCACGCTAAACAGCAATGCCACATCTGCTCTTTTTTCATATTTTAAAGAAAGAAATCCTCAAAATGACGAATACATTTTCTCCAAAAGAACATGCAGAAACAAGCCACTTAACCGGTCGCAGGCTTACAGAATCGTAAAAGCTGCCGCCGGTAAAACGATACAGGATGAGCATATAAGCTGCCATTCCCTCAGAAAAACCTTTGGTTATTACGCTTGGAAAAATGGCACACCACCTGCTTTACTCATGGATGTCTATAATCATTCGTCGTATGATGTTACCCAGCATTACCTGGGAATTGAGCAGGATGAGAGGGATGAAATTTATCTAAATCTGGAATTATAAAAAACACAGGGTATAGCAATTTTGCTGTATCCTGTGTTTTAAAATTAATTTGCAATCATTAGGGTAATCTAAGCTAATTCTCCCCATACATCTCCGGCCGCCTGTCCCTGAACAGTCCCCAGCTCTTTCTCTCACTCTCCAGCTCATCCAGATCAAAACTGTGAAGTATGAAGCCCTCCGATACTCTGTCCATCTCCTCAACAACCTCTCCGGTTGCGTCTGTGATAAACGAAGAGCCGTAAAATGTCAGTGCAGAGCTCTGGTTTCCGTTTTCCGCACATGGTAAAACCTCCTCTGTGCCTACCCGGTTTGCCGCCACAACCGGCATCAGATTGCAGGCTGCATGCCCGGTCATGCACCGTCTCCAGTGCGGCATGCTGTCACATTCCAGTATCGGCTCACTGCCTATGGCTGTAGGATAAAAAAGTATCTCCGCGCCCTTTAAAGCCATGCCTCTTGCTGTTTCCGGGAACCACTGATCCCAGCATATGCCGACTCCAATTGTTGCATATCTTGTCTTAAAAGCTTTAAAGCCTGTATTTCCCGGTGTGAAATAAAACTTCTCCTGATAATAATGATCGTCAGGGATATGTGTCTTTCTGTATATTCCAAGCACCTCTCCGTCGGCATCTATCACCGCCACAGAGTTGAAGAGCTGTCTGCCCTCCCCTGCCTCATAAAAGCTCACAGGAATCACCACGCCAAGCTCCTTTGCAAGTGCCTTCATGCTCTGCACCGCATCATTTTCAGAAAGCGGCTTTGCATAGTCATAATAATCGTACCGCCTCTCCTGACAGAAATACTGTCTCTCAAAAAGCTCCGAAGGAAGTATTATCTGTGCTCCGGCCTCTGCCGCAGCCCTTATAAGCTTTGCTGCTTTTTCAATATTTTCTTTTACATCACGGCTGCAGCTCATCTGGATTGCAGCAATTGTAACCTCTCTCATACTATTTCACCTCACCTTTCTCATTCTGCCGTCTCACACTGGGCTTTTCCCATGCCTCAGTGTGACGGGGAACGATTTCAACCAATTAAATTACTGTGGTATCTGCTGTGTGATACAGTGTATATTTCCGCCACCGACAATTATGTCACGCGCATATATCGGATACACCTTTCTTCCCTCAAAAAGACTTCCGATTGCTTTAAGCGCAGCCTCATCCATCACATCACCAAACTGCGGAATAAGCACGCCACCGTTTGTGATGTAAAAATTCACATAGCTTGCCGCCAGGCGTTCTCCTGCCTCGCGCTCATCCTCGCCCTCCTCAAAGGTGAAGCCCGAAAGCTCATATTCTGTGATACACACAGGCTTCTTTGGAATGTAAACCTTGTGAACCTCAATTTTTCTGCCCCTCGCATCAGTTTCATTTTCCAATATTTGAAGGTCTGCTGAGGACATCTGATACTGTGGGTCATCTTTGTCATCAGTCCACGCAAGCACCACATGCCCCGGGCTTGTAAATGCACATACGTTGTCCACATGCTCGTTGGTTTCATCATTGTATATTCCATAAGGAATCCAGATGATTTTCTCGACACCCAGATAATCCTTTAATTTCTGTTCTATTTCAGACTTCGATAACTTTGGATTTCTGCCCTTGCTTAGCAGACAGCTTTCAGTCACTATCACAGTTTTCTCTCCGTCTGTGTGTATGGCTCCGCCCTCGAGGACAAACGGATGCGCATCATACATGTCATATCCGGCTTCGTTGCAAAATAAAGCCGCTACTCTGTCATCCTTTGTCCAGTCTGCGTACAGGCCATCCACCTTGCCGCCCCAGGCATTAAAGCACCAGTCGATTCCTCTTACAGCGCCATTATCATTTTTCACAAAGGTAGGTCCCACATCTCTGGCCCAGGCATCGTCTGACTCCATTTCAATATATTTCACCGGGAAATTTTCCTGATAATTTTTTCGGTTCCTGACAGCCTCCACGACAGTCCTTGCATTGTCTATCACATCCGCTTCAGCCAGCACAAATGCCTGCTCAGACTCTGCTATTGCACATATCACCTCCGCAAAAGCCTCTCTTGCCTGCTTGGCACCGTAAATCCACGAGCCCGGGCGCTTCGGCCAGATGATAATGGTGCCCTTGTGGGGAGCATACTCTGCCGGCATATAGAAGCCGTCTGCTCTAGGACAGCCTGCATTTAAAATCTTCATATTCGAATCTCCTGATAACCTTACAATCCTTATTCTCATCCATTACTGCAATGTCCGGAAGCGGCATGCCGTTAAAGGTATTATTTTTGACCATCGAGTAGATTGCCATATCGCAAAAGCACAGCCTGTCACCTGTTTTTATCTCTCTGTCAAATGAGTAATCCCCTATCACATCACCTGCCAGACAGGTACATGAGGACAGTCTGTAGGTATACTTCTTCTCACCCGGCTCTCCACTGTCCATAAGCGGCGGACGGTACGGCATCTCAAGCACATCCGGCATATGGCAGGCTGCCGAGGTATCCAGAATGAGTATCTTTATGCCATTGTTTTCAACTATATCAAGCACCGTTGTCTCCAGATAGCCTGCATCAAGCGCAACTGCCTCTCCCGGCTCCAGATAAATTTCCAGGTCGTATTTGTCACGCATATGCGTAATGCATTTTTCAAGCCTTGCAATATCATAGTCTGCTCTTGTGATATGGTGTCCGCCTCCCATATTAAGCCACTTAAGATCATACAGCAAATCTGAGAATTTCTCCTCTACCGCTGCAAGTGTTGTTTCGAGCGCATCCGAATCCTGTTCACAGAGCGTATGAAAATGAAAGCCCTCTATACGTGATAAATCAAGCCCGTTTTTAATAGCCTTATCGAGTGCCTCTCTCGTTATCCCAAGCCTTGAGCCCGGCGCACATGGGTCATATATCTCATGCCCCTCCTGTGTGGAGCACTCAGGGTTTATTCTGAGCCCGACACTTATTTTTTTATCAGCCCTTTCGATTTTCTCCCTGTGAAGCAGATACTGCGATACTGAATTAAATACAATATGGTCACATATTTCTACCAGCTCATCCATCTCCTGCGGCAAAAAAGCGGGACAGAATACATGGTTTTCCTTTCCCATTTCTTCATGTGCAAGGCGGGCCTCAAAAAGCCCGCTTGCAGTTGTCCCGCTTAGATATCTGCCGATAAGAGGATATTCATAAAATGCGCCAAATGCCTTCTGTGCCAGAAGAATCCTTGCACCTGTCCTTTGCATGACACCGTTTAATATCAAAAGATTTTCAATTAATTTTCCCTCGTCTATCACATAACAGGGAGTTCTTAATTCATTTATCTTCATACCGGCCTCCGGACTAATCCATGTGTACTGACTCATCCTCAGTCTTGTAGCAATCTACAGGAACCGGATTCTCCACTACCTGCCAAGGCAGTCCGAACTTATTAAGAGCCTCCATGTATGGATCCGGATCCATCTCCTCGAGATTGAACACTCCCGGCTTCTTCCAGAGTCCCTTTACCACCATCATTGAGCCAATCATTGCCGGCACACCTGTGGTATAAGAAATCGCCTGCGACTCAACCTCCTTGTAGCACTCCTGATGGTCGCATACATTGTAGATGTAGATTGATTTTTCTTTACCGTCCTTGACACCTGTAAAAATACATCCGATATTTGTCTTTCCGACTGTGCGAGGTCCCAATGATGCAGGGTCCGGAAGCAGCTCCTTAAGCACCTGTATTGGCACTATTTCCTTTCCGTCCACCATGATCGGGTCTGTTCTTAACATGCCTACATTCTCAAGACACTTCATGTGTGTGAGGTAGCTCTGTCCAAAGGTCATGAAGAATCTGATTCTCTTTATGCCCAGAATATTTTTGGCAAGTGACTCAATCTCCTCGTGGTGAAGCAGATACATATCCTTCTCTCCGACCTGGTCAAAATTGTACTGCGTTCTCCACTCCATAGGCTTTGTCTCTACCCAGTGGCCGTCTGTCCAGTATGAGCCGTTTGCAGAAACCTCACGCAGATTTATCTCAGGGTTAAAGTTTGTCGCAAACGGATATCCATGGTCACCGCCATTGCAGTCGAGAATATCTATAGTATGTATTTCATCAAAATAATGCTTCAACGCATATGCAGAATAAACAGAGGTTACACCCGGATCAAATCCGCTTCCAAGTATGGCTGTAAGTCCGGCCTCCTTGAACTTCTCCTGATATGCCCACTGCCATGAATAATCAAAATATGCTGTAAATCCAAGCTCCTTGCAGCGCTTTTCGTAGATTGCTCTCCACTTCGGATCCTCGGTATCCTCACACTCGTAGTTGGCAGTATCAATGTAGTCAACACCACACGCAAGACATGCATCCATAATTGTAAGATCCTGATACGGAAGCGCAACATTTAAAACCGCATCCGGCTTGTATGCACTAATAAGCGCTTTTAATTCCTCCACATTGTCGGCATCAACCTTTGCAGTCTCAATTTTTGTGCTTGTCTTTCCCTCAAGCTTTGCCTTTAAATCGTCACATTTTGACTTGGTTCTGCTTGCAATCATAATCTCGGTAAATACCTCGCTGTTCTGGCAGCATTTTCTGATTGCCACCTGCGCAACTCCACCGCATCCGATAATAAGTAATCTGCTCATTTTTGTCCCTCCTGATTCGCTTTGGTTATGATATAGTTTATTATAATTTTACCTTGTTTCCTCTTCCTCGAGTAAATCCTCCACATATTTCGGAAGCATGAAGGCTCCCCTGTGTAAGTGTGTTGTGTAATACCAGGTTTTAAGCCCCAGTGCATCCCACCTTTGTGCATCCAGATCATAAAGCGGATGATATTTCTTCGATGCAAACCCAAACAGCCAGTAGCCTGACGGACAGGTTGGAATATGTGCCTGATATACCCTGCTTATAGGAAATGATTTATACACCTTTCTGTGCATTTTACGGCACTCAAGCTCGTCCTCATCATAAAACGGGCTGCCGTGCTGATAAACCATGATTCCATCATCCTTTAGCGCCTTATAGCAGCTTCCGTAAAACTCTTTTGTGAAAAGTCCCTCCGTATGTCCGAGCGGGTCTGTCGAATCGTTGATTATCAGATCATATTCATCATGCTTTCTGCGCAGGAATCGCAGACCGTCATCATAAAACATGGAAATCCTTTCGTCCTCAAGCCCACATGCCACCTCCGGGAAAAACCGCCTGCATACATCGACAAACATCTTGTCTGTCTCAACCACATCAATATGCTCAACCGACGGATATTTGATGAGCTCCTTTGCCACACCGCCGTCGCCTCCACCTATTATAAGTATCTTTTTGGCATTCGGGTGGACCGCCATCGGCACATGTGTGACCATCTCATCATATATAAACTCATCTGTGTCCGAAAAAACTATCTCGCCGTCCAGCGCAACCATTTTTCCAAACTCATATGATTTAAACACATCTATTTTCTGATAATCACTCTGCCCTGAAAAAAGCTGCTCCTGTATCCTTACATCCAGCTTGACATTGACAGTATGATATTGTGAAAACCACATTTGCATAGCTTTTCCTCCTGTTTACTGCTTTAATACCTTAAGATATTCTACTGCAGGATCCTCTGTTCCCTGCATTGAACAGCCCTTTTCCTTTGCGTAAACAATGTATTGTGCAATCTCTTTCGTGATAAGCTCTCCCGGTGCAAGAATCGGGATTCCCGGTGGATAGCACATGACAAACTCACCACTTACAGCACCTACCGCGTCCATAATGCGCACTGACTTCTTCTGCGAATAAAACGCTTCCTGTGGCGATACCGCCACCTTTGGATTTATGTACTCTCCCGACAAAAGTCCGGTCTTGTCCTTGCTGTAAAGACGCTTGATATCCTCCAGCGCACCTACGAGCCTCTCTATATCCTGTATTCTGTCACCGATTGATATATACGCAAGTATATTACAGATATCTCCAAACTCAATCTGAATATCATACTCATCACGCAGCAGATCATATACCTCTATTCCTGCAAGCCCTATATCGAGCGTATAAATGGACAGCTTTGTCACGTCATAATCATATATGCTCGTGCCGTTTACAAGGTCACGCCCATACGCATAATAGCCGCCTATCGAATTAATCTCCTGCCTTGCGTACTCCGACATCTGCGCCACCTTGGCAAAGGATTCCTCGCCTCTGAGTGCTAAATTTCTTCTTGATATGTCAAGGCTTGACAATAGCAGATACGATGCGCTCGTGGTCTGGGTGAGGTTGATAATCTGCCTCACATAATCAGCATTCACATCCCTTCCGGTGAGCAGAATCGAGCTCTGTGTCAGGCTTCCACCTGATTTGTGCATCGATACCGCAGACATATCTGCCCCGGCTGCCATTCCCGATATCGGAAGCCCCTTTCCAAAATAAAGATGTGTTCCATGTGCCTCATCCGTGAGCACCTTGATGCCCTTCGAATGAGCCAGCGCAACTATCGACTTAAGGTCAGAGCAGATTCCGTAATACGTCGGATTGTTTACAAGCACTGCCTTTGCATCCGGATTCTCCTCTATAGCCCTCGCCACCTGGTCAATCTCCATGCCAAGCGAAATACCAAGCTTGGCATTCGTCTGCGGATTGACATAAACCGGTATCGCTCCGCAAAGCACGAGTGCATTAAGGGCGCTTTTATGAACATTTCTCGGCAGTATAATCTTGTCTCCTGCCTTGCAGGTGGACAAAATCATGGCCTGCACCGCAGAGGTGGTGCCTCCTACCATAAGAAAAGCATTTGCCGCTCCAAAGGCATCTGCCGCAAGCTCCTCCGCCTCTCTGATTACCGAAACCGGATGGCACAAATTGTCAAGCGGCTTCATTGAATTGACATCAAGCCCTACGCACTTTTCCCCAAGCAGATGCACCAGCTCAGGATTTCCCCTGCCTCTCTTGTGTCCCGGCACGTCAAACGGCACCACTCTCTTCTTCTTAAACTCCTCAAGAGCCTCATAAATCGGCGCTCTTTCCTGTCTTTTGATATCCATTTACTACTCCTGTATTTAAAAAGGATGGTGCGTGCAAGCATCATCCTTTAGATTCGTCTTAACAACAGTAAAATCGTAACATATACTATGGAGATATGCAAGAATTTACGTTTTATTTTTGCTAATGATAGTTATGCCATTACAGACTCCTTCTTCTTAATAATCGCCTCAACTTCATCAACACCTGTTTCAGCTACATCTGCGATCTGATCCAATGTATAACCTTTTTTATACATATTCAGAATAAACTTTTCGCTTGTCTTTTCAGTAGCTCTTTCTTCAATTCCTGTACTCAGATTACACATAATTCTCACATCCTCTCTAAATTCCTGATTAATTGGAATATTATATTCATGTTCTATAATATCCAATTTTTCCTGTTCTTTCAATTCACTTGAAAGCAAAGCTCCAATCAACCGGTGCATTTCATATTTTTCATCATGTTCCGGAATCTCATTTGTGATTCCTATTAACACAATGTTTAACAGGTCGAGATTACCTTTCCAGTTACATGGTTTTAGCAGCTCATCTTTTGTCAAATGGATATGGCTTAGGCTGTTATCATCCATGTTCATACATATCCATATGCTGAATACCTGCTTAATGTCATCATAGTTAGTATTTACAAAATCTCTTTCCTTTTGTGACGAAATCAGCCTGCTCACATAAAAGATTGCCCGATTTAAAATTTTATATTCCGTCGGCTCATCCTTCTGAGCCTCAATATTCACAATAATCTGCGAAAGTCCATTTTTCATACGGACATAAAAAATAATATCAAATCTGACTAATCCTTCATTAATTTCAGCATTTTCCGTATTAAGACCTACGATACGCTGTCCTGCAGCATCTGTTTTTTCCATATTTGCTAATCCCGGCTCAACCGGAACAACGCTAATACTCGGTTCACCTTCGATGTATTTAACAACATCTTCCGGCTTCATTCCTTTAAATTCATCGACTGTTTTCACCAGAATATGTGCTAATATACTCTTCTGTGCCAGTAACCTTTTAACACGAGTATCATATTGTGCCTTATCTCCTGCTGCATTCACAGCATTTGCTATTTCTGTATTCAAGTCGGCATCCCTCCTTTTGTATTGTGCATACACTTGTAAGATTCCTCAAAAGGCTCTCTGCCTTAATATCATTATAAGCGAGGGACTTTACGAAATCAACTGATTTTTCATTACTTATATAGACACTTTTAGCCTTCCAACTATAAAGAGGAAGCCGGTACATGTGGAGTGCACCGGCTTAAAATATGAAAAAGATTAATATGAGTATTTCTTTTGTTTATGTTGTCAGTATATAGGGCAATTGTGAAAATGCTGTGTTTACTTTCTTACCCTTTTATAAACAAAATCCTACTTATTTAGTTTCACTTAGTAATGCTGCCGTTAGCATTTTTCTGTTAGTTTTGAAATGAAAATATGGACGTTTATCTATTTTTCTGATGCTTGCAGGATATTCATGTGGCTCTAAGGTTGCAAATATACTTTCTTTTACATCATCAATGGTTTTATTTTTTTCAAGAATAACAAAAAGATGAGGAATATAACAACCTTCATGTTCCTGATCCGGGATAAAACAAAAGAATCCGTCTTTAACTCCAGAAACACGTACAATTTTACTTTCCATACGCATCATATACAGTTCTCCTCCGCCATAACGTACAGTATTGCCACGACCTAATATATAAACAATACCGTCTTTAGACATATAGCCCTTATCTCCGGTATGAAGCCAGTGTTTTCCATCTTTATGAAGAACGAGAGTTTCTTCTGTAAGCTTTTCTGATGAAAATCCACCGTATTGTAACATTTTAGCAGGACAGTCAACACATACTTCACCAATTTCATTATAATTTAACTCTTCCAGAGTTTCAGGATTAAATATGGCAATCGTTGTAGTTGGCATTGGCATTCCTGAGCATCCGTCAATAAGCGGAAATGCAGGGTTCGGCAGAGTTAAGTTTGAACAACACTCACTCTGTCCATATCCAACAGTTAAAGGCGCCATACAATTATGCTGATGGAAAAATTTTTCAACTTCCTGAAGTCTCTTTTCATTCATTGGTTCAGCACCAATTCCGATTGTTCTTAGATGAGACATATCATAATCATCCGGTATACGTTTGCTATTCATAAGAAGCTCACAGAACATAGGAATAAGAGCCCAGTAGTTGGGTTTGAGATTCATAAACTGAACATCTATATCATCTGCAGGACAGTACGGATCAAGAACTACATATAATCCAACAGAAAGAGGAAATATAGTTAATGAAACAGTGGCAGCAATTAATGCCGGTGGCAATATCGGGAGCCACCATCTTTCTTGTATAGGATTAGGTGGAACAAATGTAGACATCTGGTATGCCACGGACACAATATTTGCTGATGAGTGTATTACAAGCTTTGATACACCGGTCGAACCACTTGTGTAAGCTTCAAAAACAGGACGATCAGGATTAGGAACTACCATATAATCTTTGATATAAGTCCGTCCACAATTTAGGAAATCACTCCATGTCATATCCTCGGAGTTATTTTCTGTTTTGGCTTCATATAATTTTGCAATATTATTTTTTATATAATCAGGCATTTGTTCTTTGCATGCATAATCGTATGGGGATACTTTTATTATTCGCTTAGCCTGAGTTGTTGAAAGAATAAGCTCTTCATCTTCCGCAGAAATATAATCATGTACAAAGATAACATCTGTGGTAGTCTTGCGTATTGCAAAGCATAATTCTTCGGCAGTATCATCACGACAAAGTATTGCAGCTCCAATTCTTTCGGCAGCAAATAATAAAATATAATGTGCCGGTACAGCCTGAAGAAATACCGGAATACGGTCTCCTTCTTCAAATCCCACAGCTTTTAATGCTCTGGCAGTTAAATCAACCTGCTGCCAAAACCATTTGTAAGTGTATCTTTTACCATAATATTCAAAAATATATTTGCTTTCGTCATCATTTTTCTCTTTTAGAAAAGCTTCAATATTTTTTGTGGGTTGTTTCATATTACGTACTGATTCAGGGTAAAATTTCAACCAAGGTTTATCGATACTGGCTTTTCCAGTAAGTATGTATTCCATTTTTTACTATCTCCTTTGAATAAAATAATTCAATCAACTCTGATTTTTGGATTCCATGTTAATCTTTTTTATTATATCTATTATTTGATTTTTTACAACTGATTTTTCATATCTTATACAACCGCTTTTGCTTTTCCCACAACAAAAAGAGCTCCTTTCGAGCTCTTCTTGCTTTGTACAACATTAAATTGTAGATGATTACTGTAAGAGTGAAAGTACACCCTGGTTTGACTGATTAGCCTGTGCAAGCATAGACTGTCCAGCCTGTGCAAGAATGTTATTCTTGCTGTAGTTAACCATCTCTTCAGCCATATCTGTATCACGGATACGAGACTCTGCTGATGTAGTATTCTCAACTACGTTGTCAAGGTTGTTGATTGTGTGCTCAAGTCTGTTCTGAACGGCACCGAGTGATGAACGCTGATCAGATACTTTTGAGATTGCATCTGCGATTGCATCAATTGCATATGTAGCATCCTGCTCTGTATCAGCCTTGATACCTTTGATTCCAAGACCTGCTGAGCTCATTGAGTCAATCTTTACAGAAATCTTGTTTGTTGTATCGGCATCTGCACCTACGTGGAGGTTGAATGATAAAGCATCTTTTATGGAAACAGTTCCTTTTGTGATAGTGAAAGTACCATCACCATTGCTTGTTACAGTTGCACCGTTATCTGCTCCAATGCTACTTGCTTTTGTTAATTCAGTTGCAATTTTGTTATATGCTTCGGTAGCCTCTATTGCTCCAGCCGGTGCGGTTCCAGCAACGGCTGCTGTTAGAGTTATTGTATCATTTGCTGTTGCAGTACCAGCTATTGTTACACCCTTGTATGTTCCTCCAGCCGCTGCAACATCTGGAGTCGTAGTAGTATTACCATTTTTATACCATCCGGCTGTTCCACCACCTGTAGCATCTTTATAAGTAAGAGTTTCATTAGCTGTACCAGTATATGCATTTCCATTTGTTACTGTTACGTTAGTATTACTTGATGTAGCATTTGCTGCTGTTCCTGTTGTTCCTGCAGCCGCAATTGTATATTCCTTGCCAGCAATTGTAACTTTATCATCTGCATTTAATGTCTTATCTAAAGTAAATGTAGTCTGATTTGTATCAAATGAGCCTGCAAAACCAGCATCATGTGCATTAAGTGTCTTTGTTGCAGTAGTTCCATCAGTACCCTTTAACAGATACATCTCGTTGAACTTTGTTGTCTCTGATACACGGTCAATTTCTGTTGAAAGCTGGTCAATCTCATCTTGGATTGCCTTACGATCTGTTGTAGAGTTTGTTCCGTTTGCAGACTGTGTTGCAAGCTCATTCATACGCTGGAGCATTGAGTGAACCTCTGTGAGGGCACCTTCTGCTGTCTGTACTGCTGAAACACCGTCCTGAGCATTTGTTGAAGCTCTGTCAAGACCCTTGATCTGCTTTCTCATCTTCTCAGATATTGTAAGTCCGGCTGCATCATCTGCTGCTCGGTTGATTCTGTAACCTGATGAAAGCTTCTCTGTGCTCTTTGCCTGTGCGCTTGTTGTTACGTTGAGCATTCTGTTGGCATTTGCTGCCTGCATGTTGTGTTGTACTACCATAATATAATCCTCCTTGTCCCACACTGTGGGTTATTATGTTTGACCTCTGGAAATCCTTTTCCCGAGGGTTGTGTAACTGCTTTATGATTGTTTTATTTAAGCAGCTACGATTTTTATAACAAGTGGCTTCCCGGGTGTGGCAGATGCCACAGCCACCTATTAACATGATTAGTTGCTTTGCGTCTTTTTCTGACGCGCTTTCTCTTTCCAGATGATGCGCTGTATTTCTTTTTGTGCCTCATTGGAAATCTCTGGGTCAGGATAATATGTATCTTTTCGTTTCGCCGGGTTCGGTTCGTTGTTGGATCTTGCGATATTCAGTTCTTTTGGGGCATCTATCAGTAATCGACAGTGCTTTCCTGTTCCTCCCGCGAAAACGATTCGGATATTGTCTCCGATGTTTACATATTGACCTTCCTTTAATGATAATTTGAGCATTTTCTACCTCCATGCACTAGGGAATAGCTTTGTCCATGCTTTTCCGGATTATGTAACATTTTGTAGTAAAATGTTGCATTTTTTCGTAGATAGATAATGGGTCAAAAAAGAAGTGGATTAAAAAACATCAAATATTTATGTCGATTTAGTTATATTTCATCAAGAAACGTTTTTTCTTTGACATGATATGATTAAATTCCGTAAGATTAATAAAAAAAAGATAGAGAATGAAAAGAAAATTATTTTTAAAAATTTTTTATTCAGGGGTTAAGTTCTGGAAATGGCATCCGATATAGTAGGTGTAAAGCAAAAATGCAACATTTTACTACAAAATGTTGCATTTTTTCTTTTTTGAAATTACCATTATTATGTTGCGGATTTTGGATATTCAAGGGAAAGTCTATCACTCGATATGCGCCTGATAACATTTTCTACTGTAAAGGAGTATTCAATGGGAACTACACAGCCAATCCGAAACAAAGACGAACTAATGGCTTTCAGGATGTACTATAAAGACATCCGTCCAAACAGCCGCAATTACTGTTTAATTGTGATGGGATTAAACACAGCACTACGAATCAGTGACCTGCTTAGATTAAAGTGGGACAACGTTTACAATTTTGAACATCATGAATTTCGCACTCATTTTCTCATCAATGAGCAAAAGACCGGCAAGAATAACTATGTCACTCTAAACTGCAATGCCACCGATGCTCTGAAAGATTATTTCAACGAACGTAATCCAAATGACCATGAATTTATTTTCACCAAGAACACCTGCAGATACCAGCCGATAAGCAGGACTCAGGCATATCGTATTGTAAAGACTGCCGCCGGCAGAACTGTGCAGGATGAGCACATCAGCTGTCATTCGCTGAGAAAAACGTTTGGCTATCATGCCTGGAAGAATGGCACACCTCCCGCTCTGCTCATGGATGTCTACAATCACTCATCATATGAGATTACCCAGCATTATCTGGGGATTGAGCAGGATGAGAGGGATGAGATTTTTCTGAAGCTTGAATTATAAAAATATAGGGTATAGAAGTTTTTCTATCCCCTAATCTGTTTCATCGAGTGTGTGAAACTTTTTCTGTAAATAGCTAATAACAGCAAGGTCTTCTATGATAAAATATTAAATCATAGAAGACCTTTTATTCCGATAATAAAAATGGATAAATCATTACTGAACAATTATTTTAATTCAGAGCATCATAGCCGCTCTCCTTTGTGCGGATCTTCGTTGCAGAGCGGATCTCGTAGCTGAATATCTTGCCATCTCCGACCTCTCCGGTATATGCTGCCTTCTGGATAGCCTCAATGGTCTTTTTCTCCCATTCCTCAGATGACACAACTATCTCAAACTTTATCTTCGGCTGCATCACCACATCTACCTCAGTACCACGGACAAACTTCTTATATCCTCTCTGTGTTCCACATCCCATAACCTGGGATACTGTAATTCCATTTACATCTATAGCATTCAATGCTTCCTTGACATCCTCAAAAACCTCCTCACGCACAATAGCCTCAACCTTTATCATCATATGGCATTCTCCTCCTTATTCTAAAATTTATCTATACAAACACACAGGCAATTCGAATCATCTCAACTATCAATACCTGTCAGGTCCGGCATTACCATCCTATGAATCAAGTCCATTAAATGTTGGATATGCACTCTCGCCGTGCTCTGAGATATCCAGACCTATCTTCTCTTCTCTGTCTGTTACACGGAGTGGTGTGAATAGTCTCACAATTCCAAGACAGATAAGTGTTCCGACTACTGCCACCGCAATAGTAACCACAATACCTACAAGCTGCATCAGGAACAACTGTACATCGCCGAATACCAGTCCATCCCAACGAGCTACACTGTTAATCGAGCTCTTTGCAAATAATCCTGTTGCGATACCGCCCCAGACACCACCGATACCATGACATCCAAATGCGTCAAGTGCATCATCTATCTTCATCTTACCCTTAAGGAATGAGATTGTAAAGCAGCAGATTGGGCTGACAAGTGCACCGATGATGAATGACGACCAGATTGGTACAAATCCTGCACCAGGTGTTATTGCCACAAGTCCAACTACAAGGCCTGTCGATGCACCGACCAGAGTAGGCTTTCCATCCTTTATAACATCTATTATCATCCATGAGAGCATTGCGCTGGCACTGGCAACTGCTGTTGTCATAAATGCATGTGCTGCAAGACCATTTGCACCAAGGGCACTTCCGGCATTGAAACCGAACCATCCAAACCACAGGATGAATGCGCCGAGTGCTACAAACGGAATATTGTGAACCCTGTATGCTGTGTTCTCGTATCCCTTTCTTCTTCCAAGGACGATGGAAAATACAAGGGCGCTCACACCTGAGCTTATATGTACTACATTTCCTCCCGCAAAATCAACTGAGCCGATTTCTCCAAGGAAACCTCCCTGTCCCCATACCATGTGAGCCATTGGGTAATAAACGATGAACGACCAGAGCATGATGAAAAAAAACAAAGCCTTGAACTTCACACGTCCAACCAGTGAGCCAGTGATAAGTGCCGGTGTAATCATGGCGAACATCATCTGAAATGCAATGTATACAAGATGAGGTATATTATCCGCATAAGGACCAGCCTCATTCATCTTAATCCCATTGAGTGCAAACCACTTGAGGTCTCCTATAACCCCTCCATGGTTAGTGCCAAATGATAGTGAGTAGCCGAACAGCACCCACATGACAACTGAAAGCCCCATGATTGCCGTACATGCCATGATGGTATTTACAACATTTTTCCTTCTAACAAGGCCTCCGTAGAAGAATGCAAGTCCGGGTGTCATGAAGAACACCAGAGCCGCACAAATCATAATAAAACCAGTATCTCCTGTATTCATGTTTTCTTCCTCCTTAGTTTATCCTACTTTGTTAATAAAACAAAAAAGACGCCAAACGAACCTTTTGATTCATTTGACGCCTTTGTCGTGATTTATAATAGCAGACTTCGAAAAATAATGCAAGAGTAAGCTGCTCAACGACTAGTATTTCTTTTGCAAATACTAAATATG
>CAKRNE010000030.1 GCA_934365945.1 uncultured Agathobacter sp.
AACACAAAAAGACGGTTGAAAAAGCAGCCGTCTTATTTCATATCTACCAGCATCTTCACACGATTGTATAAATTTAATTCCGAACCGCTTGAATCTACATCCACACTGACTATTCTCGCATCCGGCATTCGACGTTGTAATGAAGGATATAAACCTCTGCCACAACAGTGATTGACCATACAGCCAAACGGCTGTACCGCCACAATCTTCATGCAATCATGTTTCACATGTCCGACGATTTCTCCCCCTATCAACCATCCGTCCCCTATGTTGTAATGAAAGCTGACATAGTCTTGTGCTTCTTTTTTCAATGTTGCAAAATCCTCCATACAATAGAAACCATATTGACGCAGAGACTGCAGCATTGCATTTTGTAGAGAAGTGAACAATTTTAAAACGACCTTATACAACAATGCTTCCATTCTTCCGGATTCATTTAAATGTGAATCCATATAGTACATTGCATACCAGGAAAGGCCATTGGTATGACTTTCGCAGCCTTGTTCTTCAAGAAATCGCACCATATTCCAGTTCCCCAGATGGCAATACTTGATGTAAATTTCACCCACTATACCAATTCGCTGCTTTTTGCAATCATTTTTTGGCATTCTCTGGAAATCAGCAGCAATCTTTTTGAAATTTCGTTTCATATGGCCGATGGTAAGATGTTTTCCACTTATGATATCTTCCGAAAGCACGTGTATCCACTTCTTCCAGATATTTTCCGCCTCGCCGCTCTTTGCCTCATACGGACGTGTCTGTTGCAACAATGCCATCAGGATATCTCCATAAAATAATCCAAACAGTGCACGCCACACCATTCCCGGCTCTATCTGAACCTGTTCCTCTTTTTCGAGTCCTTTCAAATTCAACGCCAGTACCTTTACCTGTGGAAAACCGGCTTTTACCACTGCTCTGCGCAATACGCCCGTATAGTTCGATCCCCTGCAGGCATCCCCTGCTGAGGGCATCAAAAGTCTGGTCCGGTTCAAATCATATTTACCGGATTGCAGAGCGGCAACCATCTGCCCTGTGATCAGAATAATCGGATAACACATATCATTATTTACATATTTTAATCCAATATTAACAATGTTCTCCTCATTTTCCAACACAACCGGGTGATAATTTTTTGAATAAAATGCATACTTCAACAGCGGAAAATGCATATCAAGCATCGCCGGAATAAGCAGAATATATTTTTCTCTGTCGCTGTTTTCATCAATCCGATACATCACAATTCCATTATCCAGCATTTATTTGATTCATTCATTAAAAATAATCCTCCCTTTTATAAACATTCATCTTCTTATACTCCTCCCCTACT
This sequence comes from uncultured Agathobacter sp., assembly GCA_934365945.1. Lineage (GTDB taxonomy): Bacteria > Bacillota > Clostridia > Lachnospirales > Lachnospiraceae > Roseburia. The sequence goes on from CAKRNE010000030.1 coordinate 1,328, forward strand.
TTTTGTCCTTATTCTGCTTTCTCAACAGATATTATCTTTCCCTCAAACGGGTCTACCTCTGAAATAGTTCCGGTATATTTAACCGTCACCTTATCTCCGCTTGCAACACTCTCGAGTCCGTCAGGCTTTTCATCAAAGGTAAAGCTGTAAGGTGTATCCTTATCATCAGTCACTACAAACATGAAGTCCTTTATATCATCGATTGTTCCTGTAAGCTCTTTCTCCTCCTGTGAGCCCTTTTCACTTTCATCCTGGGTCTCAGACTGCTTTGTATTTTCAGTACCTGTAGCCTTATCCTGTTTTGTATTACTCTGTCCACAGCCTGCAAACAAGCTGGCACAAAGCATAGCTCCTATTACAATTGTAATCAGTTTTTTCTTCATTATCATATACCTCTTCCTTTATTGATAATGCACTCCTGTGAGTGCGCTTTATAAAGAGTACACTCCTATCTGACTAAAGTAAATAGAATACATAAAAAATTAAAGAAATCTTACGAATCTATAAGCCTACAGCTTCTCTCCGACTGCCTTGCATCTCTTTTTGCAAAAAGCAATGCCGTATGCTAAAACATCGCATCTTCCCTCATCACGGAGAGTCTCATCATATCTCTTCTGTTTTATCTGAGCCAGCGCAGCATCGCAAGCTGCATCAAGCCCCTTAAACTCCTTAGCATATTTTACCTCAATAACAATGCCTAAATCTGGATTCTCAGGCTTTATAAGTATATCACTAAAGTCATCTCCCGACTCACGATTGGACTTGATGAGCCAGTCCGGATTGCTTCCTCTAAGCAATCCAAGAAGCAGGCCATGATAAAAGTTTTCCTTCATATCATCAGGTGCCTTTGTATCGAGTATACTTATCATGCGCCCCATCACGATATTGAGCTGCCTTGCAAGAATCGTCTCGTCTTTATCTAAAATCGCCTTTGATAAAAGCTTCATCGTATCATTGTCATTTGCGACAACCGCCTTGAACCATTCCTGAATCTGAAGTACAAATACCTCACGTACTTCTTTGTTTGGAATAACGAGCCTGTAAGCGTAGCTTTCGCTATCCGGAAGCTTTACTTCACCGACTTTTGTAAGATATCCTATAGTAAAAAGCACACTCCATATATTGTCAATTGTATTATCAATTTCATCGTATGTCAGGTCCAGACGAATGACTTTCTCAATAGCTTCACCTGCAATCAAACGCTCAATCTCATCCTTTGTCGATGAATCAGCCCTGTTGATAAGGCGCCTCACTACACTCGAAAAACCTGAATCTTTCTGCTTCCTTCCCAATGAGCTCAGTAATCATGTATCTTGCATCATCAAAGGAGCTCCCTTCAACACCCTTCAATGACAAGAAAATAACCGGGTACTTTCCCATATACTCATCACACAGCTCTTTATTACCTGAAATATATAAGCCATCAAACAGAGCTTTATCTGTGCCAATATCAAAAAAGCTCTTAAGCATGCTCATATTAAGCGTCTTTCCAAAGCGGCGCGGACGTGTAAAAAACGTCACCTCACTCCAGTTTAATAAAAGCTGCTCTATAAGTCTTGTCTTATCCACATAATAAAAATGCGATTCCCGCAATTTCCTAAAATCATCAATTCCAACCGGTAACTTCAAAGTACTTGCCATAAAAGACTCCACAAAAATAATCCGCTATACTTAGCTATAGTATAGCGGATTAACAGTCAAAATACAATCTAAGATTATGGTACCCTACAAACATGAAGTACAAAAAGTAAGCCTTGTAATTATAGTACTATGGTAGTACAATATAACTATATTATTTACGAATCAGGAGAATCTATATGGGTTACGATGAAAAAATTTTTAAAACAAAGGCGAATATCAAGGCTCGCAGATTATGGCTTGTTTTTGCCTTGCTGCTGACCGCAAATTATGGTACCGACACAGCAAATGGCTCTTATTCCATCAGTAATTATATCATTTTTGTTATTCTATGCTGGCTGCCTTTTGTGTGTGGTGACATACTTTTAAAAATGAAAGGGAAGGATAATGACCGGTACCGGCTTGCATTTGTCGTCGGATATGGTATTTTTTACGTATTTTTGTTGTGTACGACAACCTCACCGATTGCATTTACCTACATCCTTCCGATAATCAGCCTTATTGTAATATTCAAGGATGAAAAATTCATGATTTACTGCGCTGTTGCAAATATGCTGAGCCTTATTGCAAGTATTGCATTTCACATATTTGTACTGGGTCAGAACACCGCTCTTGACCAGAAAAACTATCAGCTTCAGGTTGCATGTCTTTTACTATGTTACATAGGCTACATCATGTCAGTACGTCACCTGAATGAATCTGATAATGCACTCACAAACAGTATAAAGTCGGATCTGGACCGTGTTGTCACAACCGTTGAACAGGTCAAAACTGCAAGCAATACCATAATGGACGGAATAACTGTTGTCCGTGAGCTTGCCTCTGAAAACAAGCATGGCTCAGATCTTGTCGTTGATGGAATGAATGAGCTTACCGGAAACAATGGACAGCTTCAGAACCACACTGCTTCTTCACAGGAAATGACCACCGATATTAGCGCGCAGGTTGAGAATGTTGCAGCCATGATAAATGACATGGTTTCTCTGACAAATGAATCCGGCAAACATGCCCTGGTAAGCTCTGAGGACCTTGAAAGTCTTGCCCAGACAGCTAAAACCATGTCAGAGCTTTCTACAGAGGTTGAAAATATCTTATCTGAATTCAAAAACGAATTTGAGATGGTTAAAAATGAAACCGGAACCATTGATGACATTTCAAACCAGACAAACCTTCTGGCACTTAATGCCTCTATTGAGGCTGCGCGTGCAGGCGAGGCCGGTAAGGGTTTTGCTGTTGTTGCTGAGCAGATTCGTACTTTAAGTACTGAGACGAGAAATTCATCCGGGCAGATTAGTGATGCTCTCACGCGTCTTGACGAAATTTCCGGAAAGATGACCTCATCCATTGAAGAAACACTCAGCCTCATCCAGCTAACGCTTGAGAAAGTAACTCAGACCGGTGAAAATGTAGAAAAAATCACACAGGATTCCAATAAGCTCGGAAGCCATATTCGTGAAATTGACACTGCAATGCAGGAGGTTGAATCATCTAACCAGCAGCTTGTAGACAATATGGAAAAAGTCTCTGATATCGTTGAAACCATGACCTCATGTATCAATGATTCTGATGCAGTAAGCCGAAAAATGCTTAGTAAGTATGATGAAAGTGCAACAAATATCAATAATATCGAAGCTGTTATCCAGGCTCTCATGCATGAGCTCGGAGTTGGCGGATTCATGGGACTTGACGATATCCGCCCGGGAATGAAAGCCAAGGTCATTCTGACAGATGTAAAGTCCGGCAACGAGTTCCATTGCGAGGTAAAGGCTGTTGACGAAAATGAGCTTAAGCTTGCATCAAGCGGCTTATCTATAGAGTCATCCAGACCTTGTATTTTAAATGTAACTGTTGGAAATGTAATGTACTGTTGGAAGAAGCTCACAATCACACGTGACCTTGTAGTCCATATCGAAACACAGCCTGAAATATTAAACCGCAGAAAATATCCACGTATGGATTTATCAAACAATTGCACTATCAAGCTCAAGGGAAGTGATACCACCTTCAAAGGAAAGCTTGACAATATAAGTGCAAACGGATTTGCGTTTTTGACAAAAGATCCTTATTTCCTGAATAATAAGGGCGCACAGATTACTATCTCGATAGATAACTTTGCTCTTCCTGAGCACTCAAAATTAGATGGATACGTAATCCGCTGCTCTAATAACGATGGAACATATATCGTCGGATGTCAGATGCCTGAGGATAATTATTATATCCAGACATATGTTGACGAGCAGCTTCGAATGAAGCCATAAAATAAAGCTATAAAATAAAACCATAAAATAAAGCTATATTCTAAAAAAGCTATGAGAACCTTTAACCTGGTCCTCATAGCTTTTTAGAATATATTTTAGAATATATTTTTTAAAATTATTGTTCAGAATCAATATCATTTATTTGAAATCTACGTTTTCAAATTCACCTACATCAGTTTTAATGATAATTGTCCTTTCTATATCCGGATTCATCTTAAAATCATATTCTTTTCCATTGATAATAGATTTCGTATATCCGCTATTTGTAATGTCTCTTTCCAATGTAATCATTGTACTGTCTTTTTGCCTATATAAAGCTTCAACCCTCATAATCACACTACCTTTCGTCATATTTAAAAATATTATATCACTTTGGTCATATATCTTCAATTGTTTATGCAGGGTATTATATTAAATAAATCATAAAAATTGGAAAAAGCTGTATCTAATTGTTAACGGAATTAATACGTTTTTCAATTTCTTCAATAACAATTTTCAAAGCCTTAATTCTTGCGTACTTCTTATCATTTGATTCAAGCACATGCCATGGAGCGTATGTGGTGTTGGTCTTTTTAAGCATTTCATTGACTGCAGTCTCATACAAATCCCATTTTTCACGGTTTCTCCAATCCTCATCTGTAATCTTCCACTGCTTTTCAGGCGTATTCTGACGATCATTGAAGCGTGCAAGCTGGGTATCCTTGTCAATCTGAACCCAGAATTTTATTACTACAGCACCCCAGTCGGATAGCTCCTTTTCAAATTCATTAATCTCATTGTATGCTCTCTGCCATTCATTCTCATTGCAAAAGCCCTCAAGACGCTCAACCATCACCCTGCCGTACCAGGTTCTGTCAAAAATAGCTATGTGACCTGTCTTTGGCAGACGATTCCAGAATCTCCATAAATAGTGTCTCGCCTTCTCATGCGGCTCCGGACTTGCAATTGGATGAACCTCAAAACCTCTCGGGTCGAGTGCTTCGGTAATTCGCTTTATATTACCGCCCTTTCCTGCGGCATCCCAGCCCTCATAGGCGATAATTACCGGAATCTTCAACCGGTATAGCTTGTTGTGCAGCTCACTCAGCTTTGACTGAAGCTTTTTAAGCTCCTTTTTGTATTCTTCCTCTGTCAGCTCCTTATCAAGCGAAATCTCGCTAAGCTTTGGAATTTTCTCCAAAGGAAATACATTTTGTAATAGTGGAACGGCCAGATTACTGTTTTTTAATGCAGTTTCTATTCCACTGACTAAGGTTTCAAGTACCTGAAGCTCTGCCCATTTTCTGCTCTTGGCATCTATAATATACCATGGATCTGCTGGGGCATTTGTATCATTTAAATATCTGTCAAACACATGCAGACATTTGTCATAATGCTTATTCTGCCAATTGTCGTTGTCACTTACACGCCATTTGGTATTTTTGTCCTCTTTCAGTATATCAATACGTTTTTTCTGTTCCTTCTGACTAATCTGGAAAAAGAACTTCATAACAAGATAACCGTTGTCTGTAAGCTGTCGCTCAAACCGCTTCACACTCTCTATCTTTTTCTTGTATTCTTTTTCTCCCATATCCTTGTGAAGACAATCGTTTACAATCTCGTCCATCCAACCAGAGTCAAGGAACTCAAACTTGCCCTTCTCCGGAATTTTTACAAAATATCTGTACAAAAACGGTTTACGTTTCTCCTCCTCCGTAGGCTCGTCCATAGTCGCAACCTTGAAGAAACGCGGGTCAATATTTTTGATTACTTTGCCAAGCACACTGCCCTTTCCGGCGGTTCCCCATCCCTCAAACAGCACCAGCACCGGTAAGCCATGCTCCTTAATCTGCATCGCTAAGGACGACAGCTTTGCGCGCGCTGTATGCAGCCGTTCCTCAAGCTCATCATCCTCAGGTATTTGTGGTTTATTCCAGTTTTCTAACATATAATTACCTCCCAATTACTGTTAATTTGAATTGCTACACTATAAATAGTATACCATTCATCAGGGTTAATTACTATATGTATAAAACTGATTTTAATGTTAGGTGTGAACAGTAACTTTTACTTGTCATCAATCATTTTAATGTACTCGTATTTCGGTCTGAAATCATTTTTATTGTACAGCTTGTAATACTGCATGAATATACGCTCCATAACCTTCGGAATCTGGTTCTCCAAAGGTTCAAAGAGTATTATCAAAAACTGGACTGAGCTGTATCTGGTACACACATCGACCTTTCTGATTCTCTGACGAATGGACTGCTCCATATAGTCAAGCGCTCTTTCCATTACCTCAATGTCCATAAACTGCTCCGGCAGCGTCTCCATCGTCACCATGACAAGATAACAGTTATGCTTATGTCTCTCACCAAGACTGTTCATAAACTCAAATATCTTTGCGAAATCCCTGTAGTTTACATCCAGAGCTCCTGTATAGCTTCCGCTTTCCTTCAGCGAGCCTGCGATTTTTTTCAAATCCACGCCCGTTCCTGAGCTGACGCTGGAATTTATCCTAAGCTGATGGAAAAATGCATAGGTACCTTTTTTGTTTTGCTTTACATAATACAATGCCTTATCTGCCTTTGCATAGTCATCCTCAAAGATATCACCCTTTGTCGTCATACACATTCCAACAGACAGTGAAGCATCTCTTATCTCGCAGTCGTCATCCTGCCCTTTTGCAAATTTTTCGAATACATGCTCTATAATTTGCTCTATATAAGCTCTGTCTGAATATGGAAGGAAAATCAAAAATTCATCTCCACCCAGACGACATGCAGTCAGGTCTCTATGTTCCTCTTCAGTAAGGATATTTCCTATAAGCTTAAGGGCTCTGTCACCGGCTTTATGTCCATGTATATCGTTAACCTTTTTAAGATTGTCCATGTCAATAAATGCCAGACAGCCATCCATCTCGTTCATACGCTCCGCAATATGCTTCTGACCGCGGCTTCTCATATGAAGACCGGTAAGATAATCTATACTGTCAGAGCTTTCCTGCATGCTGATAGTACTTACCACATCTGAAATAAATTTGCCTGCTGCAAGCTCAATATCAGCATTATCGCCATCCTCCTGCTGCATAAAATTATTGTCCTCAATGACAACCGCATTTTTGTCCATAAGCTCAATAAAAACATCCGCAATCTGAGGGTCAAACTGAGTACCTTTGTTTTTGACTATCTCATCCCTTATTATTTCATCAGGAAGTGAATTTCTATATATTCTTCTGGACTTCATGGCATCATAGCTGTCAGCTACGCTTACAATACGGGCATGAAACGGAATTTCCTCTCCCTTTAATCCGTCCGGATAGCCTTTTCCATCATATCTCTCATGATGATACCTGGCGATGTCAGTCAGATTACTGACAATCGTAATATCCTTTAAAATATCAGCACCCATAATGGTATGGTTTTTTATTATTTCGTATTCTTCATCGCTTAGCTTTGTCGGTTTATTAAGGATAGTATCCGGCACGCCGATTTTACCGATATCGTGAAGAAACGCTGCATTTCTCAGGTTCTGAACCTCATTCTCACTCCATCCGAGCTGCTTTGCTATGAGGGCAGAGTACTCTGCCACCCTATATGAATGTCCCTTAGTATACTCATCCTTTGCCTCGATGGTGGTGGCAAGAGTCTTCATCATCTGCAGTGAAACTCTCTCAGCCTGATCCCTGAGCTTTTCACTTTCAGCATTTTGACGTTTGTACTCAATCTCGCTGATTCGCTTGATTGTGACTATGATATTGATAAACAAAATCACCACCAGACCTGTCCCGATAAAAAAGCCTGACAGAGTGACAACAAAATACACCGATGCCGCTTCTATAAGCATCAGAACAAGTGCTACAACCATGGCAAACATCTCAAGTCCATAGGCTGCCGCTCTCTTTTTAATTATATCAATGATAAATGTTGAGATAACAACTATGCAGCATACCGCAAGCATCACCTGCCCCGCCGGAAGTGTCCTGATAAAGTCACGCACGCCTGTAAACTGAAGCAGCATGCATATAACAAAATTCACAAATGACAGTGTCTCTACACACGTATATATTTTTCGATATCGTCCTCCCTGTACGTTGTCAATATAAATTGAAATGGCGATGGGAGCTACCAGAATTACTATAAAACACATGGCTGCCATAACCGATGCATTGGGCACAAGCATCTGGCGCAGCTTTGACTCGCCAAGCATCCACACGGCTCCCAGAAGCATACACCAGCCCACATACTCCATGTCAAAGTGTGTCCTGTATACGATACTGAGTGCAATACTGAACAAAATAGCCACTATCGCTGCAAAAAGTATAAAAAAGGCAATAACAGTCTCTCTGGAGCTCTTTTGAAAAATATTAGCCCAGATATCACTCTTATCTCCACAATATACAGTGTTTATAACGCCCGAATAGTTGGATGCATTGCTCGTCAGCTCAATGCGCACCTCTTTACCGGCATCATTTTCTGACATGTCACAAAATACATATCTGCTCGCAGAATCCTTACCGAACGGTCTCGTATCCTTTGTATCATACTCTGCTCGCAGACTGCCGTCCACATAGAATCTGACGGTCTGAAGTGAAGCCCTGATTGCCATGACACTGGCGTCAAAATCCTTTGGCAAAACAGTGCTTATAGTCATAGTATCCCCCGGCTTTACATCATATCTGCCGGGCACCTCGACAGCCTCACTATCTCCGTCTGCCTTAAGCCATGTAAAGCTTCCATCATAAGTGATATTTTCATCACTCGTTGATATGCTTCTCTCACTTGGTAATACACATTCGGCAACTATAAATCCAACTGTTAAAAAGGTCATTATTATATAAAACAATGACCTCTTTGTCCTGCTTACGCTGTATCTATCCATAATTTATCCTATTCTGCAAACATAAGGTCTGCTTTATTATCGTCAGGTTTTCCAATGCCGCAGATGGAAATTCAGGCACGCTATGCTGCCTGCTGTTCAACCATCGTGTTGATTTCCTTGCTGATTTTATTTACATACATCATGATTGCTACACCTGCAGCAAAAATCACTATTGTAAGAATTATTCCAACTGCAGAAAAGCAAAGCTGGTTTAAATATCCGATAAACGGAGTCTTGGCAATAACCTGTCCTTTTATTACTTTATATGATACACCATTTCCATCACGAAGTGCAATCTCTTTTGCAGAAGAATCATTAGAATCCACATAATAAGAATCAACCCTTCTGCCTGATGAATCAGCTGATTCGATGGCTACAATATTGCCATCCTTGTAAGATGCCTCGTCGATAGTCTTTAGATATACAACGCTGCCGTTCTTTGAGATATTTCCTGTATGATCTGTGCCCGAAAGATATGTATGATAGCCAAATATCGGTGGAAGCACAACCGGAAGCACTATAAGAAGTGCCACGATTACAAGCAAATAGCCAAGTATTGTAAGCCCTATCCTTTTGCCTTTTTGCTCGTTTACTGTCTGATTGGTGTTTGTGTTTTTACTCATATTAAGCTCCTTTCTGTTCATAAACATTGAATCTCTACAAATGGAGTATCTCCATGTAGTCCGATGCATCAGCCGCTACAGCGGCCTTTTTCTGCATGGCCAGTGCCTCATCAATGAGATGCGGCATGGCCAGTGTCGTGTTGAGTGCCTCCGCCATATCAGCGTACTCGCTCTCCTTAAATGTATTCGTGTCTGCGGTGTAATATGCGTTGTGCATGGTCTCCTCATAGCCCACTATAAGCATGTTGTTTAAGAAAGCCCTGTGAACCGCATCCACTATTTCACCCTCGTGATTGATATCGAGGTAGAAATCACACTTCTCAAAAAGATTATCCAGCACGAACCTCTTCACATTAGGGTAGAGTGACACATTGTCATACTGCCCTGCCGACATAAGCTTCGACGACATCTCTGTGATGGCCGCCACATGCAAATGCATCTGCGGCATCAGCGACGCAAGCTCTGTCAGATGCCCCACATTCTCTGAATTGGTACATATGAGTATGTGCGGCCTGTGCTTATTTTCCCTGACGAAGCTGTAGATATATCCAAGCTGCTTCACTTTATCAGCCGGAGCACCAAGTGCTATAAGCCTGTCATAAGAGTCCTTTCGCGATACAAATACGCGCTTTGCCCTGGTTCCCTGGTCATGCAGTATAATCTGCATATTGCCCGGTATTTCATCTCCCACTGGCTCGTGCCAGAAGAGTGCATCGCGAAAGCCGTTTGGCGCAAGCGCCTGTGATGCAAAAAACGGATATGACAGCGAGTTGAAATAAACCGCTGTATCCTCAAGCCCTGCACATCTGATGAAAAACGCTATAAAATCTGTCTTACTTCTGAAAATCCAGTCCTTATCCTGCCATCTGACGAGTATATCACCGGTGACGAAGTTCTCCACTATCATCTCCCTGCCCGTCACGTCAAAAAACTTCCTGAGCGCCTTCTGTCCCTTCTTATTAAAAACTGTGTGACAGAAAATTGCGCCATGCCTGTTATAATGCTCTGAAAGCCTGACCTGACCGGCATCATCGACCCAGTCAACAATCTTGACCAGCCGCCTATGCGTAGGCTCTGTGAAAAATATCCTCGCTCGCTCCCTGGTGCGGTCCATGACCTTTGCAGATGAATTATCACCCTCTATGCGCCAGTAATCAGGAATCTGTATCTGATTGAAATACAGCGGCTTCCCCGGTAAGCTGTCAGCTTTCCTGTAATCGCCTAAGAAAAATCCATACACGCTTATCACGTCATCCGGCAGAAATCCGTCATCCTCAATGACCGCTGCATGAAAGGCTGCACCGGCATTCTTAAATGACTCCAGGAGATTCTTGCTCTCGCCCGAAAATGTATCAAACAGCAGTGTGATATCCACTGCTTCGTGTGTTACTTCAACAGCTCTATCCATCTGTGAACCACCTCCTTAGTCAGATATTCTTTGGCCTTTTCATATGAATGTGCTGAAAATGCATCCATATCATTCTCTGTAAACATCCTCACTATGCACTCAGAAAGAAGCTTTATCTTCTCCTTCTGATCCATCTCATCGGTGATTGGAATCCTGTAGCCGTTTTGCCCATCATCGATAAATGTCTGGTTGCCATACCTCACATCAAAGCCCACTATAGGAAGCCCTGAGCCTATGGCCTCCATGAGAGTGAGCCCGAAGCCCTCACTCTGTGAAGCTGCCACATATGCATCATAGTGCTTGTATACATCATCTAATTTCTGCTGTCCCATCAAATGCACATAATCAGCACAGCTTAGCCTTTCGATAAGCCCCTTAAGCTTTGCCTCATCGCCACCCTTACCATATATGTCAAGTGAGATGTCAGGCACGCTTTCCTTTGCCTTCACAACAGCCTCCACCAGCCAGTCACAGTGCTTCTCAGTCGCAAGACGCGACGCAGTGATGAGAGAATGTCTCTTTCTCGGCTCATCAGGATACTTAAGCTCATCCAGACTGCCCACCGGGATAGTCACCACATGAGGCTCCTTTCCACAGTACTTCTTAAACTGCTGCCTCATAAGCTCATTCTGCGCATCTGTCGCTGTGATGTAGAAATCTATGTGCTCAGTCTGTGAAAACGAATACTCATAATAGTTATTCCACAGTATGTAATCATCATCCGTGCCGCCCTCGCTGAAATGGTCCGCATGCACCACGATGCCTACGCGCGCCGGTCCGCAATTTTCAAGGATTGCCTGGCCTATGCCTGTTGTCCTGTCGATGATCACCACATCATCAGCCGTGAGATTAAGCCTCTTTACCATGTAGCCGACCAGGTCTGCCTTGGTGTAAAGCACCTGCGCTCCAATCCTGTAAAAGGTACTGTCATCCTCTATGACCTCCTCGTAGCACACCGAGCCATCCTCATTGAAAAATGTCCTGCCGTACAAATGAGCCTTGCCGTCTAGCGGAGCATAGTACTCGCTGAAGGTCCTGCAATAGGTGTAAAAATCCTTCCTGATCAGGCATCCGTTTGAGACAATCTCGACTCTGTGCACGAGATCACTCGTATCATCGACCATGTAGCAGGTGTAGAACCTGCCGTTTTCCTTAAACTGATATCTGCACGTCTTGCCCTCTCTGGAAAAGGTATAATCATCTTCTGCCATCGTAGCCTCAAGCTCCTTTAGAGTAAAGGTGACAGGCGATGTCCTCACATCTGTAAAAAATGTGTACAGCCATATCACTTCCTCATCCAAAAAGCCGATGTTTCTTGTCATGTGCTCTATATTTTCAGTTGGAAACATATCTGTGAAAATAAACCTTGCCGGAATATGTGCCCTGCGGAGCAGATTTGCTCTGTAGCTCTGTGCGTATTCCACGCCGCTTGAAGCCCAGCCAATTCCGAGATTGAAGTTATATACCATATGATTCTCCTCATATCTGTCAAACGATTGATATTACAGTGTCTGTATGTAATTTAATGTGACTATTTTTAAGCCCCATTGAGAACAAGAAAATCTGCTGCTTGCATGCACGCATGACGTATCTGCTTTTTATTTCTCCATATTTATGAATAGTTACATCTATGGATATATAATCTGCAGCCTGCCATCCTTGCCGATTTTCACATCACTAAGTAAAATATTCCTTATGATATTACATTTTACTGCTTTTTCTGTATCCAAAAACGACTCGAAAGCCTCATTTTGGTACTCAAACATAACATTTCTCTGTGCGGATGCTCTTCCCGCTACAGCATACTTGAGCTGCTCGAGGTAGTCAATCAGCTCAACCCAGCCATCATCCACCGCCTTTAGAGTCGCCTCGCGGACAAACTGCTCGTAAGTCTCCTCATCGCCTATGCGATCCTTTTGCCTTGAAAGCCCCTGATATACGCGAAGCATCAGGTAGTCAGTGACAGCTCCTTTGCTTTGCATGTCAGAAGGTGTCAGACCTGCGTCCAGCTTGTAGGAGATATTGTCAAGGATATATCTGTTTAATATGGATGTATATTGCTGTGTATTGGTATTTTTATCGTTATTTTTATCATTATCTTTCTTTCTGCCACGGCGCCTGCCATGCTTTTTATTACTCTGTATGCAGTCAAAATGATTAACGAAGTCTGAGATATTCTCCTTCGCAATCCCTACTATCTTCTCCTCCTCGACGCTTGCACCGTCGAGCAGGTTTTTTCTGGTTGCGTAGATTAAGTCTCGCTGGCGCTGGAGAACCTGGTCATACTGCAGTGATTTCTTGCGGTTCATCTCCTCAGACTCCACGCTAAGCTTCTGACACTGGTTGACAATACGCTTTATTTTGTGCTTTCTGATGCGCTTTTTGCCATCTATATAGCGCTGCAGCTTGTCATCATCCTCAGCACCCACTATGTCATCCTCCAGACTCACATAGTACTGGCTGAAGCCCGGATCACCCTGTCTGCCGGCGCGGCCCCTCGCCTGCCTCTCGGCTCTTGAATTGTTCATCCTGCCTATACCTATGACAGCTAAGCCGCCAAGCTCCTTCACGCCATCTCCGAGCTGTATATCGGTACCTCTTCCTGCCATAGTCGTAGCAACCGTAACCGCATTCAGCTGGCCTGCGCCTGCGATAATCTGTGCTTCCCAGAAAGCATTGCTCGCGTTTAGTACATTGTGCGGGATGTTTTTCTCTATTAAAAGCCTTGAGAAAAGATCCGTATCCGTAACTGAATTGAGCACCACAAGCACCGGCTGGCCTGTCTCATGAAGCCTTATCACATCATCCACAGCCGTCCAGAACTGGTCATGACCGTTTTTAAAGTATCTGTCTTTCCTGTCAACTCTTTTAATAGGCCTGTTAGTAGGTATTCTCACCACCTGCTTGCCGTAGGTCTCAAAAAGCTCGTCCTTTGCATCCATGAGTGTACCGCTCATGCCCGCCATCTTGCCAAACATCATAAACAGATTCTGGAAGGTAACTGATGCAACAGTTCTGTATTCCTGCGATATCTCTACCTTTTCCTTTGCCTCTATAGCCTGATGCTGACCGCCTCGCAGCTTGACACCGTGCATGAGACGACCTGTCGCTCCGTCAAACAGCTCTACCTCTTTCTTGTCTGTGACAACATAATCCTTTTTATTCTTCAAAAGCTTATGCGCACGAAGAGAGAGCGTGACATGCCTGTTTATCTCAAAATTCTCTTTACCGTAGAAATTGGATATGCCAAAGAAGCTCTCGGCAAACTTCACACCCTTTGGAGTGAGCCAGACGGCCTTATCCTCCTCTATGTAGTCAATATCCTCAACCAGTGTCGTGACGAAAAAGTCGCATACATCATACAGGTTCGACTGTACTCTCGGCACTCCCGATATGACGAGCGGCATAATTGCAGAGTCTAAAAGCACCGAATCAGCCTCATCAATTATGACATAGTGGAAATCACAGAGGAATCTGTCCTCCTTTTTCTTTACCAGATTGTCAAAAAGGAAATCAAAGCCAAGTGTGCCATTTGTCGTGTATATAATATCAGCCGAATAGAACTGTCTTTTCTCGTCATCATCCTGCTTTTTAGTATCATCAGTATCCGGATATGAGCAGGTGAGACCCATGAAATTGTAAACCTCTCCCATCTCTGCACCGTCTCTCGATGCCAGATATTCGTTCGTGGTCACGAGCATACAGCTCTTGCCGGTCAGCGCATTCAGATAAAGTGGCATTGTGGCAGACAAGGTCTTGCCTTCGCCTGTATTCATCTCAGCAAGGTATCCGGCGTGAAGCGCTGCTCCTGCTAAGATTTGCACATCATACGGTCTCTTTCCAAGCACCCTGTAATCCGCCTCGCATATAGCTGCAAATGCCTCCGGCATCAGTGCTTCAAGAGATTCTCCCTCTCTGTATCTGTTCTTAAACTGCTCTGTCAGTGCAGAAAGCTCTTCATCACTTAGATTTTTTATTTTTTCTTCGTTTTTTCTTACTTTTGTTAGAGTCCTCTTTAAGTCTCTCAATTCTTTCCTGCTCTGCATCAAACTCTTCCTCTGAAACCTCTTTAATCACCAGTGATTTGAATGTAAAATCAGCATTTCCACCATTTATCAGCTCAATCCTGTAGCTGTAGGTTCTGATGGACGGCTTGAAAACAGCCCTTTTGTCCCGGACTATGATGCTCTGTGCCTGCACATCATACCTGTCATAAAATATGATACGAAGCATCAGCGCCTCACTCTCACTGTTGTGATAGTCAATATTCATCGCTATCGAGTACGCACGCTCTCCATCAATGAGCGGAAGCGACGGCTCTATCCTCTGCCTCTGGAAATTCGTCATCGAATACCATGTGTGAATCACCGTGCCAGGTGGCATGAGGCGGTTTTTATAAGAGACTGAACCATCCTCGTTAAATTCAATTTTTGATCCATATACATATGAGTCCGACAAAAATTCTTTCCAGCGGACCTGCCAAGTGTCACCATACATAATTTTTACCTGTCTTACTATTGTTCACTAATATTTGTTTGCCTGTTACTGTTCACACCTAACAGTATGACCGGCAACGTTTATTTGTCTATCTTGAAAAATCATCATGCAACAGATTATTGTACTGGCTCTTGAACCACGCCATGACATTTGCCGAATTGTCAGTATGCCTGCCGTGTGAGCCCTTGCCATATACCTCAACACCGCTCGATTTCAGATGCGACAAAATGCTCGGATAACCATCCGGGTCGTAATCATCCTCATACAGATATGAGATAATGAACTTTGTATGTGACCAGTCTGCACTGTCGAATCTGTCCCACATCCTGTTGTTTAGCTGCTCTATCGCCTCGTCAGAGAGACTGTCATAATTTTTCATCAGTATATCAAGCGAGGTAGCGAAGCCTCCTGCTCTAAGGATTCTCTCATTTCGTGCTACATTACCCATGTTGGCAAGTGGCTTTGCAAGAAGCAGTGCATGCGGTGTGAGTGACGAACCGTAGTAGAGCGAGCCAAATGTTCCCATCGAAGCTCCTGAAAGCACGAGTTCATCATTTGTAAGCCCAAGCTCATCAAGCTTATCCGTCACATAATCCGTAATCATCTGCTCAAACTCACTGTCTCCCAGGTAAAATGCTCCACCCTCACTTCTCGGATCTGTCACCAGAATGAACGGACATCCGAAGCTACGCATCATGTAGTAGCCCTCAAAACCCTCCTGAGTCCTGTAGCCGGAAAAATAAACAGCAAGCGGCGGCTTCATATCGCCCTTCTCAAAGTACACAAACACTTCCTCTCCTTTGGAAGAGACAAGCCTCTCACCTCCGGGCAGGAAGAATCCGTGCCCACGGCGGGAATGTCTGTCATGCAGTGATATGATATTCAGGCTGCCGGTGCCCTTTGCGAGGATTGAAACAAAAACAGGACCATAATCAGATTCATTATCTATTCTGAAAACATCCTGAAGCTGTTCCTCATCAAGCTCCCAGACCTGCTTAATATCACCAATCGAGCCGTTGTAGAACTGAAATATTCTAAGCTTAATCTCTACATCACCTGTTTTCTCATACTCAAGATACATATCAATACACTGTCCCTCAAAAACCGGGATATTGTATCTCCAGTATGCAATCTGTGCAAAATCCTCTCCAAACTCTCCTTCCAGAGACAGGTTGTAGTTTCCGTCACATGATACTCTTCCTGTAAAGGAATCACTGATAGCGAGCATGGCCGGATTAAACTTCTCACCATAAGGATTTGGATAGTAATTTCTCACCTCATGTGCCAGAAAATACTGCACATCGCCGGTATACAGATACTGCCCCATTCGTGCCTTGAAATATCTGCTTGTGGCAGAATTAAGCATCTGCACATTTTCCGTAGCAAAAAGACAGTAGCCCCTTGTAAACTTCGTAAAGGCCTTTTCCTCGGAAATCGTTATATCCCTGTCGAGAATAACTAAATCCATGAGCTTTCTCGCAGGTCTGTTTGCCGATGGTTCACTCTCATCAGACTCATACACTTCAAACTCTATATTATCCGGAATGCTGTATTTAGTTGTCCAGTCGTCATCGCCAACATATAAAACATGAATCTTACTCACTGAAATTTAGCACCTTTCTCCACTTCTTAAGCAGCACCGATGTGGTATATTTCTGACCAAGCTCATAGCACTCCACCAATGCCTGATTCCAGTTTTCGAAGCTGTCCAGATAATAGGTCAGACTCCTTCCTATATCAGAAAAATCATCTATGACCATTCCATTTTTCCCTGAAATAAGAAACTGATCTGCACTCAGGCTGATTCTCGGCACACCCTTGCTGATAGCTGTGACATAGACAAACACATCCATCGTGCCTCTCATATCGAGAATGACTCTCTGCTCGTTGATGCACTTGCTGATATCACGCTCATCCACACACACATCCACAAAAAAACGCTGCTCCACCGGTTTTTCCATATCCTCCAGCTCATTCTCAGCGAAAGCTTCAGCCCCACGGCCGCCAAAGCCTAAAGCTGCCTCACCATCGCCTGTTACTAAACGGGAATCATAGCCCATACTATCAAGAAGCTTTACCGTAGCATTCTTTATAGCATCCTCATGCCCCCATGAAGCATCTCTGGTAAAGAAATGAACTCTCGCAAGGTCATTTATGGTCAGATAATCCGCCAGCCCCTTTATAATCCAAGCAAATGCATCCTCAGTCAGTCCATCAACCGGCACGAGGATGTTCTGCACCCGAAGCTGCGAACTGATACCGAAATCCATCCTGGTATCATATGGCGGAATATCTGTGATATGTAATCTGACCGGCTCATTATTTACTGAAATTTTATCTGCAGCTATCTCGCCTGTTTCTTGAGCAGAACCGGCTTGTGAATCAGAATTTATATTATAGCTTCCACTCAGATTTGTCATAATAAGCTTCGTCGTATAATCAGAATCCGTAATGATATTTTCCGCATGCTTTAAAAAATCTGCCGCCCGGGATATCTGCGCGAAATCAAATCTGTTTTCAAAAAATGTAGCAATAACCCTTTTCCCCTTAAGCACATGCTCCGCAACACTGATATGAAGCGGATGCATCGCCACGAAAAAGCTGTCATCCTGCCTTGTGAGCTTCACATAGCTTGCAAATACCTCTTCGATAACCGCCTCTATGCTGTCATATTCTGCCTTCGTAAAGCGCATCTCAACCGGCTCACCTGCTTTGCCATTCTTGGCATCAGGCACCACATCATAATTAGGGCATGTCTGATTGACAATCACATGACCATCATTTTTATACTCACGTATCTTCCAGATGCCGTTTTCCATCAAAAAATCCTGATACTGCTCTATGCCGTTTTCATAGATAATGGTACTGGAAACAAAGCCTCTGTCATCATAATAGTTGCGCCTGCAGATTTTCCCATCCTCAAACATATCTATGGATATCGGATTGCCATCCTCCCCGAACTCCACCTGCGCATACTTCACATCGCCCTGTAATGCGATTATAGAAAAGGGCGAATATACAAACTCCAGCCCCTTCGGCCACTTGATATCGTGATATGACAGCACAGCGACCTTCTTTCTCCTGACCTGTGCTATCGCATCAAAGCATGACCAGTACTTCGAGCGGTACATGCCCTGCCTGTGTAGGAAATGCCTGAAATTTGGAGAGTAACCGAGCACAAGAATCCTGTAAGGCCTGTCCACATTTCTGTGAAAGAGTGTAATCTGCTTTATAGTCTCATCAAACTCTGACTTGAGCCTGCGCTTATACCACTGCTGCTCGTTTTCGCACCACATATTCTGTTTATACCATGCCGGTATAAAATATAGCATTATGATTCCTCCTAATTCTTAATTCAAATCGCCGGGCACTATATGAATGTATGATATCTGTCCATATTCCGGTACACCTCAGCCTCGCGGTACAGCGAGATCCAAAGACCTGTCGTCATCATGATAGAGCACGGCAGCATGGCAAGTGATGCATCCACATATCCGCCAAACTGTAAAAACAGCGGTCCACCCTGACATATACAGATAATGATTGAGCTGATAACGGAAAAACTGAGCACTGTGCCAATCAGATACCTCTTCGTAGACTTTCCGGCATATATATCCTGTATGGAATCACCCGACTTAAGCAGATCATCTGCAGTCCTGCCCGGAGAAAGCATAACTATAGAAAAGATAACCGTAAGCAGACATATAATCACCATGTATACCATAATTCCAAGCGGTGATGTGAGCCTCATATTGTCCATCCACCACTGAATATCAGCATTGTCCGGAAACAGATAATGAAGTCCATTGCACATAAACTGTGGAAGCAAAAATGCTGCTGACGCGAACATAAGCGGCGTAGCACCGACAGGATTGAGCTTGTAAGCGATATAGTTCTTATCCGCATAGATATTGTTTATAGAAACTCTCTGTACTGCGATTCGCTTCTCTGTGGTCTCAAGTACAATCATGACAGCAATCTCTGCCACTCCTATAGCTACAGGCAGTATCAGCTTCTCAAGTGACTTTCCTGTAAACATGGTCATCATACCACTGACTATATTGACCATGAACACACTCACCTTGCCACCGATACCATACCTGGTAGCTCTGTCGCACATATACACCAAAATCAGCATACCCGCGATGAGCTGTATGAAAACTATTATCTTATTCCATATAAGTTCATATCCTCTAACCCTATATATGAGTGTCTGTGTCTTCTGATATGCCTGAATTGCCGCAATAATCATCATTATGGTAACTGTCCATATGTTTATCTTCTTCGGTGACAGCTTCCTGGTGTTGTCAAGCGACATGATTGCAACTATCAGTACGGCAAGCATGGATGCCAGCATGTACGGCCACAAGCCTACGATGAAAATGGAGCAGTTCTTCATATCACCTGAAATAGCCTGTAAAAGTATGGACTGCGCATCTACATTTACATTACTATACGCATCTACATCTATCCCGTAGAGTGGTATATTTCTGCCGACCATGTACACTAGCAAGGTCATGAACGAATATAAAAACTTATAGAATAATACGTGCTCCTTCTGTTGTTTTTGTTTTTTCTTCTTTATACTATCTTTCTGCTTCAAGGAATTCACCTTTCCTCACAAAGTAATTTCGTTTTTCACAAAATAGCTTAACGAATTAGTGACCATCCGCTACAGATGGTCACTAATATTATAAAGCATTAATTCACTTTTTGCACTTTATTTCTGATTTGATTCATCCTCTGATTCATCATTCTTTGCAGGTTTTCTTCTGCGGTTGTCATAAACACCCTTTCCTGTGACAGCTGCAACTGCTGCTGCAATCCATCCCCACCATGTTTTGATACCGTCCTTGGCTGTTCCGCCTGCTGCAAGAGGTGTATCCTCATCCTCGATGTTCTGAAGATTATCCTCATCCTCATTTACTGCAAGAGGAACCTGCGCATCCTGAATTGGTGTATTCGGAGCTGCCGGTGCCGCAGGTGTCGCTGCAGGAACTGCAGCCGGTGCTGGTGCTGCCGGAGCTACTGGAGCTACAGGTGTTGCTGCTGCAAGAGGTGTTGCTGCAGGTGTGATTGGAGTTGTAACCGGTGCTACAGGCGCATTAGCCGGTGCCGGGGTTGGCGCTGGTGCTGGAGTTGGAGTAGGTATCGGTGTTACATTTGACTGACTTTCACTTGCTGAGGTACTCTCTGACTCACTGGTACTTGTTGATGTACTCTCACTTGCCGATGTGCTCTCTGACTCACTTGCACTTGTTGATGCACTCTCACTTGCTGATGTGCTCTCTGACTCACTTGCGCTGGTTGATGCACTCTCGCTTGCTGATGTGCTTTCTGACTCGCTTGCACTGGTTGATACACTCTCGCTTGCCGATGTGCTCTCTGACTCACTTGCACTGGTTGTATCACTCTCGCTAGGTGACGTACTTGCTGACTCACTTGCGCTGGTTGATGCACTCTCGCTTGCTGATGTGCTTGCTGACTCACTTGCGCTTGTTGATGTACTCTCGCTTGCTGATGTGCTTTCTGACTCGCTTGCACTTGTTGATGCACTGTCACTTGCGGATGTGCTTGCTGACTCGCTTGCACTTGTTGATGCACTGTCACTTGCGGATGTACTGTCTGACTCGCTTGTGCTGGTTGATGCACTGTCGCTTGCTGATATACTCTCACTTGCCGATGTGCTATCTGACTCACTTGTGCTGGTTGATGCACTGTCACTTGCGGATGTACTGTCTGACTCGCTTGTGCTGGTTGATGCACTGTCGCTTACAGATGTGCTGTGTGACTCGCTTGCACTTGTTGATGCACTGTCGCTTGCGGATGTACTATCTGACTCGCTCGCACTTGTTGATGCACTGTCGCTTACGGATGTGCTGTGTGACTCGCTTGCGCTTACTGATTCGCTTGTACTGACTGATTCACTGGCGCTTACTGATTCACTTGCACTCACTAATTCGCTTGTGCTTACTGACTCGCTGGTACTTACTGATTCGCTTGCACTTACTGATTCACTTGTACTTACGCTCTCGCTTGTGCTTACTGACTCACTTGCACTTACGCTCTCGCTTGCACTTACTGATTCGCTGGCACTTACTGATTCGCTGGCACTTACTGATTCACTTGTACTTACGCTCTCGCTTGTGCTTACTGACTCACTTGCACTTACGCTCTCGCTTGCACT
>CAKRNE010000031.1 GCA_934365945.1 uncultured Agathobacter sp.
TTAAATGGAAAGTTAATAACCGACTCGGTTGACCAGGATATGGTGCTTTTGGACTTCTGCCGCAAGCACAACTGCTTTTCTGTGAAGAGAGGCTGTGAGTCAGGCAACTGCGGTCTTTGTACAGTACTTTTAGATGGAAAGCCTGTGCTGTCATGCAGCACGCCGATAGGCAGGGCAGACGGCAGAGAGGTTTATACTCTTGAGGGACTTGAGGAGGAAGCTAAGCAGTTTACAGGATTTTTTGCGGCACAGGGAGCGGATCAGTGCGGCTTTTGTAATCCGGGTTATATAGTAAATATTGTGGCACTTCTGAGAGAAAATCCTGACCCGACTGATGAGGAAATTCTTGAATATCTTTCAGGAAACTTGTGCCGTTGTACAGGATATCAGAGTCAGCTCCGCTCAATCAGAAATTTCTTGAACAGTAAGAAGGAGGGGGCACCTCTTAATCTTGAGGCAAATGTCTACGGAGAGGATATCGGAAAGGAGTGGCAGGATGAGCACAAATCAAACTAATGAAAACAGCTTCAACCGCGCCAGAAGGGATTACCACGCAGTTGGAAAATGTATACCGAAGAAGGATTCAAGCCAGCTTTTACTCGGAAAGCCGGTATTTACCGATGATATCACACCGCGTGATGCGCTTGTCATAAAGCTTCTTAGAAGCCCATATGCAAATGCGATTGTCGAGGATGTAAAGACAGATATTGCTCTTAAGGTGCCGGGCATGGTTGCAGTATACACCTGGGAGGATGTTCCGAAAAAGCGTTTTTCTATCGCAGGCCAGACCTTCCCGGAGCCGTCACCGTATGACAGATTAATCCTTGACCGCCATGTGAGAAGCGTAGGTGACGCTGTCGCTATCGTGGTAGGAGAATCGGAAAAGGCTGTGGACAAGGCACTTAACATGATAAAGGTAAAGTACACGGTGCTTGAGCCGGTGCTTGACTTCAGAAAGTCGCTGGACAACAAGGTGCTTGTGCATCCTGAGGATGACTGGTCATCCAGCATAGGCACAGGCGATGTAAAGCGCAATCTCATTCACCATGAGGAGGATGAGCATGGAAACGTGGAGAAAATTCTGTCAGAGTGCGATGAGATTATTGAGCACACATATCGCATAAAGGCAGCGCAGCAGGCATATATGGAGACTTGCAGGGCATACTGTGAGATAGACAGATACGGCAGGCTTCACTGCATCAGCTCGACACAGATTGTTTTCCATCTGCGCCGAATACTGGCCAATGCACTCGATATTCCAAAGTCCATGGTGCGTGCTGAAAAGCCGCGTATCGGAGGAGGCTTTGGTGCCAAGCAGACAGCGGTATGTGAGGTGTATCCGGCATTTGTTACCTGGAAGACAAAGCGTCCGAGCAAGATAATCTACAGCAGAAAAGAGTGTCAGACTATCGCGTCACCGCGTCATGAGATGGAGGTCACCGTGCGACTTGGAGCGATGAAGGATGGTCATATAAGGGCGATAGATCTTTATACGCTGTCAAATGGTGGAGCATACGGAGAGCACAGCACTACAACAGTAGGACTCTCAGGTCATAAATCACTTCCTCTTTACACAGGAGGCTGTGAGGCAACCAGATTTTCGTGCGATGTTGTGTACACAAACGTGCAGGCGGCAGGTGCGTACAGAGGCTATGGAGCCACACAGGGTATTTTTGCGCTTGAATCAACTGTCAATGAGCTCGCTGAAAAGCTGCATATAGACCCGGTTGAGCTCAGACTTAAAAATATCGTTCGCGAGGGCATGTTTATGCCTGCATATTTTGGCGAGACAGCCAATGCATGTGCACTCGACAGATGCATAATGCACTGTGCGGACAATTTCCATTGGGCAGAAAAGTATCCTGTCCGCAATATGGGAAATGGAAAGGTTCGTGCAGCAGGCATGGCGCTTGCAATGCAGGGCTCATGCATATCCGATGTAGATGTCGGCTCGTGTACATTAAAGCTTTCAGACTGTGGCACCTACAACATGATGATAGGCGCGGCAGACATGGGAACCGGCTGTGATACCATACTTGCACAGATGGCGGCTGAGGTGCTCGACTGTGAGCCGGATGATATAGCAGTGTTTGGAGCAGATACTGATGCTTCTCCTTATGATTCTGGCTCATACGCCTCATCAACCACCTACATCACAGGAATGGCCACACAGAACGCGGCACTTGAGCTTCGTGAAAATATAAAGAAAATCGGTGCACAGTTGCTTGGCTGTGATGCTTCAGCGGTGGATTTTGACGGCAAAGAGGTGTATATCATAAATCCGGACGGTGCAGACAATGGGGCTGTTTCCGTAAGTCTTTCAGATATAGCAACAAAATCACAGGTCAACAACACAATTCCTGTAGATGTCACCGCCACATATTCATCACCAGTCTCACCTCCTCCATACATGGTGGGAATGGTCGAGATAGAGCTTGATAAGGAGACAGGAGCAGTTAAAATACTTGATTATCAGGCGGTTGTGGACTGTGGAATCCCAGTCAATCCAAACCTTGCACGAGTGCAGGCTGAGGGCGGCATAGGACAGGGAATCGGCATGGCACTTTATGAGAATGTCACCTACAATGCCGGTGGAAAAATCGCAGAAAATGACCTCATGCAGTACAAGATACCGACACGTCAGGACGTGGGCAATATCAATGTCGAATTTGAGACCAGCTATGAGCCGTCAGGCCCATTCGGAGTCAAGTCAATAGGCGAGATAGTTATCAATACACCGGCTCCTGCGCTGGCACATGCCATTTATCGAGCAACAGGTGTATGGCACAGGACAGTTCCGTTTACCCCTGAGAAAATACTTATGGGAATGGCAGACCCAAGCTGGCACGAAAAGGACCTTAGAGTGAAATGATTCATATCATATACATGGCGGCTGGAAACAGCCGCCGTTTTGGAAGTAACAAGCTGTTTTATGAGCTGGATGGAAAGCCTATGTACAGGCATCTGCTTGACCGTTTGATAGAAATTAAAGATAGATATAACAATTTAGAAAACATCAGAACTAACAAACGTTTAGATAGTGATGAAATGGATACTAATACTGTTATTGATACTTATATTGGCACAGACATCGACTTATCAAAAAATGCTGAAAAAAAGACAAAAAATGCAAAGTCGAATAACCCGCTCATAGATATCACAGTTGTTACCCGCTACCGGGAAATACTGGACTACTGCTCATCTATCCCCGATTGTCATGCTGTCTTAAGTCCGGACAGCGAAAAAGGCATATCCTACACTATAAAGGCTGGAATTATGGCAGTGAAGGAGCAGAAAAAGACTGGTATGCAGACAGGGCAAACAAGTGGGCGGCAGAAAAAACCGGAAAAAAGCAGTGGCATGTTGCAAAATTCAGCCGAAACAGGGGACTACTACATGTTTGCAGTAGCCGACCAGCCATATTTGAAAAGTCAAAGCGTGATTAAATTAATAGATAAAGTACTTGAAAATACAGGGGGAGAGCAATTGGTATTTTCGCTTCGCTGTGGAGATGATGTAGGCAATCCGTGTGTATTTAATTCATCGCTTATCCCACAGCTTTTATCACTTAAGGGTGATAAGGGTGGCAGAAGTGTAGCAAAGAAGCATGACTGTGTATATGTGGATATTGCAGACGAGAGTGAGCTGATGGATATAGATATCTTATCAAATTCAAAACAAACCGGGACATTATAAAAGTTATTATGAAAGAGCACTGTATCAGTGCATAACGAATGTATATTTCATACAGATTTCCATATACTACCTCCAAAGCATGAATGCAAATGCAAAAAAGTAACCGGAGGACAATAAAGTGAAAATCACAGGATTGACCAGAAGAGTAGACTCTCTCGGCAGAATAGTCATACCGAAGGAGCTGCGCAGGATGCTCCATATCAAAGAGGGCAGTCCGCTGGAAATATATATGGATGCAGACGAGACGATAGTGCTAAAGAAATATTCGCAGGTGGGAAGCATGAAAAATATATCACAGGCGTACGCACAAAGCCTGTCAAAGGTAACCGGTGCCACAGTATGTGTGGCAGACAGGGAGGAGATAATAGCGGCAGCCGGTAAAAACCACAAAAAGTATATAGGCAAGGCTTTGTCCAAGGAACTAGAAGATATTATGGATAAGAGAAAAAGTGCCTTGTACAGTAAAAAAGACAATAACCTGATACCGGTGGTAAAGGACGATAAAGCTGACTGTGAAGCACAGGCGATAGCAGCAATAGTGCATGATGGTGATAGTGCGGGAGCCGTTATACTGTGTGCTTGCGACGAAAAATGCGATAACCCTGATATTGCCGAAAAGCTGGTGAGTGCAGCAGCAGAATTTCTGGCTGAACAGCTCGGCTAGAGACCATGAAAAGCACTGTAAAAAGCCTTGTAAAAAACTATTTACTTGACGGCAATAGCAATAAAGATGTAAAATAGCGTGATAAAGGGAGCAGTTAGCTTCCTTTTGTGCTATAACGGTATATCGAAAATTAAGCAATTATTAATTTTCCGATGTACCTGAATTGTAGTATAATAGACAGTACATATTTGTGATATTTGTCAATTATCTATAGAGTATGCCGATATATAATGGTATACCGATAGTTTGGAGGTAACGTTTAGAAATGGCAAAACAGAAAAAGAAAAAGAAGAAAAAGCAGCATCGCGTTTTCTGGTTTTTCATAAAGCTTCAGATTTTTCTGATGGTACTGATTCTTGGTGGATTATGCTTTTATTACTTTGGCGGATATGCAGACAAGGTGGCAAAGCTTCACTCAGAGGCAGTAGAGCTCGTGCAGAAATCTGACAAAAACACATTTTTACCGGCGCGGACGAGTACACTCTACGATACAAACGGTGATGAGATATCAGAGACAGCCACCACCAAAAAGGCTGACTATGTAAAGTATGCAGATATCCCACAGAACTTCGTAAACTGTATGGTCAGCATCGAGGACAAGAAGTTCTACAAGCACAATGGTGTGGATTTAAAGGCAATAGTGCGTGCCGCAAAATCCATCATAAAGAACAAGAGAATTACCCAGGGTGGCAGTACCATCACGATGCAGCTCGCCCGAAATATTTACCTGGATACGAACAAGAACTGGCAGCGAAAAGTCAAGGAAATGTTCATAGCGATGGAGCTGGAAAAGAAATATTCGAAGAACGATATTATGGAGTTCTACCTGAATAACGTCTATTTCATGAATGGATATTATGGTATTCAGGCAGCGTGCCACGGCTATTTCAACTGTGAGCTGGCAGATCTTGATTTGTCGCAGACTGCCTTTTTGTGTGCGATTCCGAACAGCCCGACATACTATGACCCAATAAACAACAAGGATCATACACTGACGCGTCGGAATCTCATATTGAAAAACCTTAAGGATGATGGCAAAATCACACAGCAGGAATATGAGGCTGCCATAAACGAGGAGATTATCCTCAATATGCCGGAGAAGGAAGATACGGTCAAGTATAACTACGTGGATACTTATGCATATTACTGCGCTACGAGGGCACTCATGGAAAACGAGGGCTTCAAGTTCAAGTATTACTTTGATTCGGACGAGGAAGAAAAGGAATATGATACCTCATATGATGAGATGTATTCGTATTGCCAGAAAAAGCTATATTCAGAAGGCTATAAGATTTACACATCGATAGACCTGACCAAACAGCAGCAGCTTCAGGATTCAATTGACCTGACATTATTGGACTTCACAGATACCACTGATGATGGTACCTTTAAGCTTCAAAGTGCAGCAACCTGTATTGATAATGCGACAGGCTATGTTGTTGCAATAGTCGGTGGACGAAGCCAGGATGCGACAAATCATACGCTGAATCGTGCATTCCAGAGTCATCGTCAGCCGGGAAGCTCTATTAAGCCACTCATCGTGTATACGCCATCGTTTGAGCGTGGCAAGACACCGGACACAATAGTAAATGACCATAAGTTTGATGGTGGGCCGTCTAATGCCGGTGACAGCTATTATGGTGATGTAACCATCAGATTTGCGGTAGAAAAATCATTGAATACTGTGGCATGGCAGCTTTATGATGAGCTGACACCTAAGGTTGGCTTACAGTATCTGAAGGATATGAATTTTACAAATATTGTCAAGGATGATTACGTTACAGCGACAGCACTCGGAGGATTTACCACAGGTGTATCACCGCTTGAGATGGCATCAGCCTATGCGACTCTTGAGAATGACGGAATGTACAGGAATCCGACCTGCGTTACATCTATTGTGGATTCAGACAACAACATTATATATACTTCATCACAGAAGGATACAGTAATTTATTCAGAGAATGCTGCAAGAACGATGACAGACGTCATGACCGGTGTTATGACACAGGGAACCGGTCGCAAGGCGAAGCTGGACAATGGCATGCCAAGTGCCGGAAAAACCGGAACTACAAACGATAAAAAGGATGGATGGTTCTGTGGCTTTACCAGATATTACACTACCTGTGTATGGGTAGGCTGTGATATGCCGGAGACCATAAAGGATTTGACAGGAGGCTCATATCCGGCAGAAATCTGGAAGACCTATATGGATCAGATACATTCAGATCTGACACCACTCAATTTTCTGCCATATGCACATATGTCAGATGAAAGTCAGGACAATCAGGAAAGCCAGGAGGTTCAGGACACACCTGCAGATGATCAGACGCAGAATAATCCTACAGATCAGACAGTGACCACACCGGATGCAGGAACTACCACTGACCAGACCACGGCAGAGGATCCGAATAAGACAGATGCTGCTGGCGGAAATCATGAAAAAACACCTACTACACCATCAGAAAATCCATCAGGTGGAGCCGGAGACAGTGGCTCAGCCGGAGGCACAGGTGGAACTGGAGACAGTGGTTCAACCGGAGGTGCAGGTGGAGCCGGAGACAGTGGTTCAACCGGAGGTGCAGGTGGAGCCGGAGGCAGTGGTTCAACCGGAGGTGCAGGTGGAGCCGGAGGCAGCGGTTCAACCGGAGGCACAGGTGGAGCCGGAGGCAGTGGTTCAACCGGAAACACCGGTGGAACTACAGGAGGAGAAAGCGGTGCCACCGGTGGTGCAGCCCAGTAGATTTTTCCGGACCTTAGTGCAATAAAATAATTTTAAGACTTCAAAAGTCATATTATGCATATTAAATTGATAAATTTGCACATGCTGACGTATTTTAATAAATAGAAAGAAGATAAAAAATGTCATTATTTGTAACCTACAGTAAAACAGACGGAGTATACAATCTCACACTGGCAGGCTTTACAGCACTCGTAATCATCATGATCGCGATACTGTTAGCCGGCTGTGCCATATTTGGCAAGAACAAAAGAATAGGGGCAAAGCAGCTTGTATTTTCGGCGATGGCCATAGCACTTGCGACAGTTACATCATTTATCAAGCTTTTCAGCCTTCCGATGGGAGGCTCTGTGACACTGCTTTCAATGTTGTTTATTGTATTAATCGGATACTGGTACGGAGTGGGACCCGGACTTACGGCAGCAGTGGCATACGGCATACTTCAGCTTGTGACCAATCCATATATAGTGAGCCTTCCGCAGATGCTTGTAGATTACATATTTGCATTTGGAGCGCTCGGACTCGCTGGAGTGTTTGCCAACAAGAAATATGGACTTGTCAAGGGGTACATAGTGGCAGTCATAGGTAGATTTTTCTTTGCAGTGCTGTCGGGAGTTGTGTTCTTTGCAGCATACGCACCTGTCACGATAGGAAACAAGACGATAGATGCGCTCATATATTCAGTGACCTACAACGGCTCATATCTTGCAGTAGAAGGAATTATCACAATCATAGTGATATCAATTCCACCGGTTAAGAAGGCACTCGACTATGTGAAGCAGATGGCGAACAGCAGGTAGATAATCTATATCTAAATAATTAGAATATGTAAAAAGCAGCAGGATAGGTAGAAATACATGTCCTGCTCTTTTATTATTCGAAAAAAGCAAAACAAAATACTCGAAAAATACAAAACAAAATACTCGAAAAACATAAAATAGCCTTGTATAATCTGTGAATTAAATGGGATAACAACCATGGCATATACCACGGAGTCAGGAGTTTGGGTTGTGCCGGTTGGGTGTTTGAGAGATTAATATAGAACAGACTGTAAAATTGGGCTGACCGCTCAAAAATACAGTCTGCTTTTTTATTGTATATCATTGTCACAGTGTGAGGGAGCAGGCGGGGCAGAAAATTGCCCATCCAATGAGTTTGTACGAAGCTGCTTAGAGGCTGTTGGAATTGTAATAGGTACACAGCAGCGCACGTGCATGGAAGCACGGGCGAGGCGTTACCGCGCCATGGACGGCGCGTAAAAGCCGGCTGCGTCGGGCATAGAAAATCTGACTTACAATTCTTACAGCCTCTTTGCTGCTGGTAGGAAACGTGTTGGATGGGCAATTTTCTGCCCGCCTGCTCCCGTACCATATAAAAAATATAAAATAAAAATACTTTGACTTGACAACTATTTAAAATGTGATATACTTTCACTGTCAAATGATTTGATTAGGAAAATATTTGACACGCAAACTAGTGCAAACGTACCAGCACACAAAACCGAAAATAAACACAGAAAAAGGAGAACAGAAATATGTTGGAGAAAATCAAGGAAATCGTAGCAGATCAGTTAGGAATCGACGAGGATGATATCAAATTAGAGTCAAACTTCAAGGAGGATCTTGAGGCAGATTCATTAGATCTTTTCGAGCTTGTAATGGCACTCGAGGAGGAGTACGGAGTAGAAATCCCTTCAGAGGATTTAGAGAAAATCGCAACAGTAAACGACATCATTGAGTATCTTAAGAACAAAGGTGTAGAGGCTTAAAAGACATGGAAACAAGAATAACAAAGCTTCTTGGAATAAAATATCCGGTCATTCAGGGTGGCATGGCATGGGTAGCAACCCATGAGCTTGCCAGCGCTGTGTCCAATGCAGGCGGACTTGGCATCATCGGAGCAGGTGGAGCCCCGGCTTCATGGGTAAAGGAGCAGATAGTCGCTGCAAAGAAGGAGACAGATAAGCCATTCGGAGTCAACCTCATGCTTATGAATCCGGAGGCTGATGAGATAGCAAAAATCATCGCCGAGGAAAAGGTAAAGGTAGTCACCACCGGCGCAGGAAATCCTGCAAAGTATATGGACATGTGGAAAGAAGCAGGCGTCATCGTAATCCCTGTAGTTGCAAGCGTAGCACTCGCAAAGCTCATGGAGAGAGGCGGGGCAGGCGCAGTGATCGCAGAGGGAATGGAGTCAGGCGGACATATCGGAGCACAGACTACCATGACACTTGTGCCACAGGTTGTTGATGCAGTGAGTATCCCTGTAATCGCAGCAGGCGGAATTGCAGACAACAGAGGCTTTAATGCGGCATTTGCACTCGGTGCAGAGGCAGTCCAGATGGGCACACGCTTTGTCACAGCAAAAGAATCGATAGTTCATGAAAACTATAAGCAGAAGGTTATAAAGGCCAAGGATATAGACTCCGAGGTTACAGGAATGAGCACAGGCCATCCGATCAGAGTGCTCAGAAACAAGATGACCAGACAATATCTCAAGCTGGAAAAGGAAGGAGCTCCATTTGAAGAGCTCGAAAAAATGACACTTGGCGCACTCAGAAAAGCCGTTGTAGACGGAGATACCGTATATGGCAGCGTCATGGCAGGTCAGAGCGCAGGCCTCGTAAAGAAAGAGGAAACCTGCAAAGAAATAATTGAGGATGTAGTGGGACTGAACAAATAGACAGTATTCACTTTTACATGCAAATTTAAGGATACCGGGCGGCCTTAAAAGAGCGGCTTACGGTATCCTGTCAGAAATAAGGAGAAACCGAAAATGGGTAAGAGAGTATTTATGTTTCCCGGACAGGGCTCACAGTACATAGGAATGGGTAAGGAATTTTACGATACAATGCCAAATGCAAAGGCAGTGATCGACCTTGCCAGTGAACAGACAGGCTTGGATATTCCGGCGCTTTGCTTTGAGGAAAATGACAAGCTCAACATTACAGAGTACACACAGATATGTATGCTTGCAGTTGAGGCGGCTATATATCAGGCAATCATCGACAAGGGTATCACACCTGATGTCACAGCAGGCTTAAGCCTTGGGGAATATGGTGCTCTCATCGCATCAGGAGCCATGACTATGGCAGATGCATTCGCAGTTGTCAGAAAAAGAGGAATCTACATGCAGGAGGCAGTTCCTACAGGTGGAGCCATGACAGCGGTTTTAGGACTTGATCCGCAGGTCATTGAGGATATCTGCAAAAAGACAGCAGATGAGACAAATTCAGTGGTATCGGTAGCCAACTATAACTGCCCGGGACAGATTGTTATCACAGGAGAAAAGGCAGCAGTAGATGCCGCAGCAGCAGCCTGCAGTGAGGCAGGAGCCAAGAGATGCGTACCGCTCAAGGTCAGCGGACCTTTCCACTCAGCAATGCTTAAGGGAGCAGGCGAGAAGCTCGCAGATGCACTTGAGAGTGTAGAAATCCACGATATCAAGGTGCCATATATCACAAACGTCACAGCAGACTATGTGAAGTCACCGGCAGACGTCAAGGATTATCTGACAAAGCAGGTTTCATCGTCAGTACGCTGGCAGCAGACCATTGAGCGCCTTATCGCAGACGGTGCAGATGAGTTCGTGGAAATCGGACCGGGACGCTCACTCAGCGGATTTATGAGAAAGATAAATAGAGACGTAAAAGTCGTAAACATAGATAAACTGGAGGATTTTGAAAAGTATGTTAACAGGTAAAAATGCCCTGGTTACAGGCGCAAGCCGCGGAATTGGAAGACAGATAGCTCTTACACTTGCCGCAGCGCATGCCTTTGTAATAGTAAATTATAATGGTTCAAAGGAAAAGGCGGATGCCGTTGTTGCAGAGATAAAGGCAGCAGGCGGTGATGCAGTTTCTTATCAGTGCAATGTATCTGATTTTGACGAGTGCCAGAATATGATAACAGCGCTCATCAAGGAATACAAGCACATAGATATCCTTGTAAACAACGCAGGAATCACAAGAGACGGTCTCATCATGAAGATGAGCGAGGCAGACTATGACGCAGTGCTTGACACAAACCTTAAGGGTGCGTTCAACACAATCCGTCACATGTCACGCTATTTCCTGAAGCAGAAATCAGGAAGAATTATCAATATTTCATCTGTTTCCGGAATACTCGGAAATGCAGGACAGGCCAACTACAGCGCCAGCAAGGCAGGAGTTATAGGACTCACAAAGGCTGTAGCCAGAGAGCTTGCCAGCAGGGGAATCACAGCAAATGCAGTGGCACCGGGCTTTGTAGAGACAGAGATGACAGACGTGCTTGCCGATGCGGCAAAGGAGAATCTTTTATCACAGATTCCGCTTGGCAGGCCGGGAAACACAAAGGATATCGCAAACGCAGTATTATTTTTAGCATCAGATGCAGCAGGCTACATCACAGGCCAGGTGCTGTCTGTTGACGGAGGAATGGCAATATGAGTAGAAGAGTAGTTGTAACAGGACTTGGAGCAGTAACACCAATCGGAAATAATGTGGACGATTTCTGGGCATCGGTAAAGGCCGGAAAAATTGGATTTGACCACATCACAAAATTTGACACAACAGATTATAAATGTCACATCGCAGCAGAGCTTAAGGATTTTAATCCACAGGATTTTATGGACAGAAAGGCTGCAAAGAGAATGGAGCCATTCTCACAGTACGCTGTAGCTGCAGCAAAGCAGGCAATTGATGACAGTGGACTTGACATTGAAAAGGAAGATCCATACATGGTTGGATGTGCCATCGGTTCAGGTATCGGAAGCCTTCAGGCTATGGAGCGCGAGACACAAAAGCTTTATGAAAAGGGACCAAACAGAGTCAATCCTCTGCTTGTCCCGCTCATGATCTGTAACATGGCAGCAGGAAATGTTTCTATCCAGTTTGGCCTCAAGGGAAAGAGCATCAATGATGTAACAGCCTGCGCTACAGGAACAAACACAATCGGTGAGGCATACAGAAGCATCCAGTATGGTGAGGCTGACGTGATGGTAGCCGGTGGTACAGAGGGCAGTGTATGTCCTATCGGAATCGCAGGATTTACAGCACTCACAGCGCTTTCTACAGTAGATGATCCGGCAAAGTGCTCACTTCCGTTCGACAAGAACCGAAGCGGCTTTGTAATGGGCGAGGGAGCAGGAGTAGTTATCCTTGAGGAGCTTGGGCATGCAAAGGCAAGAGGCGCAAAGATTTATGCAGAGGTAGTCGGATACGGCTGCTCATCTGATGCATACCACATCACATCCCCACAGGAGGATGGCGCAGGTGCCGCAAGAGCCATGACCAACGCCATGAGCGATGCGGGTGTCACACCGGCAGATGTAAAATACATCAATGCGCACGGAACAGGCACACATCATAATGATCTTTTCGAGACAAGAGCAATCAAGCTTGCGTTCGGTGATGAGGCTGCAAATCTTAAAATCAATTCAACAAAGTCTATGATAGGACATCTGCTCGGTGCAGCAGGAGCTGTGGAGTTTATCACATGTGTGAAGGAAATCCAGGATGGATTTATACATAAGACTGTTGGCTATGAGACTCCTGATGAGGAGATTGATCTCAATTACTGTAAGGACAGCTATGAGGAGCCTGTTGAGTATGCACTGAGCAATTCACTGGGATTTGGTGGACATAATGCAAGTATTCTGCTCAAGGCTTATAAATAAATAGCTTCTGCTTTTTTAGGGGCTTCGCGAATTCAGGCTGTGAGGTCCGGTGGAGCACACAGTATATTCCTCATAAAAAATATGAAGTCAGTCACGGCATTTTGCACGGACAGGCTGTGATATGGAGCTAGCGCTTCATGCTATTGGAGCGGATGGAACGCCGTGACAGTTCATATTTTTTATTCAGAACACACTGTGCGCTTCCCGGCTCCACTTTGTTGAGCGCGAAGCGTGTGCGCAGTTTAGGTTTATGGAATACTTTGTGCTTCATTGCTCCACTTTGTGGAGCTCGAAGAATGTAAATAGTTTACAGTAAGTTGAGAAAGGATATATGCAATATGTCAATTATGAATACGCAGCAGATTATGGATATTCTGCCGCACCGCAGTCCGTTTCTTCTCATTGATACGGTTGAGGAGCTGGAGCCGGGCGTAAAGTGTGTGGCCAAGAAGAATGTGACTATGAATGAGCCGCATTTTATGGGACATTTTCCGGGAAATCCGGTGATGCCGGGAGTGCTTATTATTGAGGCTTTGGCGCAGACCGGTGCAGTTGCCATTCTTTGTCAGGATGAGTGGAAGGGCAAGACTGCATATTTTGCAGGCATCAATAATGCCAAGTTCAAGCAGAAGGTGGTTCCGGGTGATACGCTGGAGCTGACCACTGAGATTATAAAGGTTAAGGGTCCTATCGGTGTGGGCAAGGCTGTTGCCAGGGTAAACGGCAAGGTTGCCTGTATGGCGGAGCTTACATTTGCAATAGGTTAATTGCATAAGGAGACAAGATGAAGTTATTCAAGAAGAAAGATAAAAATATAGAGGCTGATGAGGCTTTAGCAAAGAACGCTGAGAGCGCAAAAACAGCCACAGATGGCAAAAATGCCGGTGAAGCACAGGAAGCAAAAGAGGATGTCCCTGAGACAATCGTTTGTCCCAAGTGTGGCAAGACTGTGCTCAAATCAGTTGTAAAACAGCACAAATACGTCTGCTATGAGTGTAATTATTATTTCCGTGTGCGTGCTAAAAACAGAATCAGAATGGTTTCCGACAAGGAAACATTTGAGCCATGGTTTACAGAGCTTACAACGGGAAATCCTCTTAATTTCCCTGAGTATGAGGAGAAAATTGCAAAGACTCAGGAGAAAACAGGACTTTCTGAGGGCATTGTCATCGGTAAGACAAAGATTTACGGCGAGGAGACAGTGCTTGGTGTAATTGATTCAAGATTTATGATGGGAAGCATGGGTCATGTGGTTGGTGAGAAAATCACAAGCGCATTTGAGCGTGCCACAGAGGAAAGACTTCCGGTTATATTATTCTGCTGTTCAGGCGGTGCCAGAATGCAGGAGGGTATCATTTCACTGATGCAGATGGCAAAGACCTCAGCCGCAGCAAAGCGTCATTCAGAGGCAGGACTTTTATATGTGCCTGTACTCACAGATCCTACAACAGGTGGTGTGACAGCCAGCTTTGCAATGCTTGGAGACATCATTCTTGCAGAGCCAAAGGCACTTATCGGCTTTGCTGGTCCTCGTGTTATCGAGCAGACCATCGGACAGAAGCTGCCTGAGGGCTTCCAGAGGGCAGAGTTCCAGCTTGAGCACGGCTTTGTGGATATGATAGTTGAGCGTGAGGATTTAAAGAAGACTCTTTACAAGATTTTACGTGCTCACAGACCTACCACTGGCTATGCCAATTTTGATCCGCTTCACTCAGACGACAATTACGAGCCGACAGAGCTTATGAAGGAGCGCGAGGCAAAGGCTAAGCCATTTAAGGTATGGGATAAGGTCAGCGCCGCAAGACAGATTAAGAGACTTGCATCGGTTGACTATATGGACTATATCTTTGATGAGTTTATGGAGCTGCATGGAGACAGATATTTCCGCGATGACCCGGCTATCGTAGGTGGAATCGCATATTTAGACGGCCAGCCGGTCACAGTTATCGGTGTTCACAAGGGAAAAGACCTTGAGGACTGCGCAAAGAGAAACTATGGTATGCCATCACCTGAGGGCTACCGCAAGGCACTGCGCCTCATGAAGCAGGCGGAGAAATTCAACCGTCCAATCATAACCTTTGTCAATACATCAGGAGCTTATCCTGGAATGGAAGCAGAGGAAAACGGACAGGGTGAGGCAATCGCAAGAAACCTTTATGAGATGAGCGGCATCAAGGTGCCAATCCTTTGTCTCATGATAGGAGAAGGCGGAAGCGGCGGAGCTTTAGCTCTTTCTGTAGGAAATGAAGTGTGGATGATGGAAAATGCCACATACTCAATCCTCTCGCCTGAGGGCTTTGCATCTATCCTCTGGAAGGACGGAAAGCGTGCAAAGGAAGCCGCAGAGGTAATGAAGATTACAGCACACGACTTAAAGGAGCTTGATGTCGTGGATGATATAATACCTGAGTTTGGCGGAGCCGACGAGGATGCCATTTCATCAATCGGAAACTACATGAAGGGCAACATGAAGAAATTCTTGGAAAAAGAAAGCAAATTGACAAAGGACCAGCTCTTGGAGGAAAGATACAAGCGTTTCCGCAAGTTCTAGTCCCGGAAAGGAAATTCTATGAAGATAGTTGGAACAGGAAGCTGCCTGCCACAGAGAGTGGTCTCAAACGATGACCTGGCAGCCATAATGGACACATCTGACGAGTGGATCAGCTCGCGTACAGGAATAAGAAACAGACACATTGCAACGACTGAGACAACCACCTCACTTGCCTGTGATGCAGTAAAAAGTGCGCTGCAGGATGCGGGGATTGACGGAAGTGAGATAGATTTGATAATAGCAACAAGTGTATCCACGGACAAAATCGTTCCGTCGCTGGCATGTCAGATTCAGGCTGAGATAGGTGCTGGCAGTGCAGTGGCATTTGACATAAATGCCGCATGCTCGGGCTTTTTATTCGGGCTTGCCACAGCGGATGCGTATTTTAAGACCGGCAGGTTTCACAAGGCAGTTGTTGTGGGGGCTGAGGTACTTTCAAAAATAATGGACTGGAATGACAGAAGCACCTGTGTACTCTTCGGAGACGGAGCAGGAGCAGCGGTTGTGACAGACGAGGGCGATGCTTTTAAGGGCTTTGTACAGGGCTCGGACGGAAAAGGCGGTGAGGCGCTTGACGGAGACAACCGTCCTGTAGTCAATCCGTTTACCGACAATGGAAAGCAGTCTGCACTCGGTGGCTATGTCACCATGGACGGTCCTGCTGTATACAAGTTTGCGGTAAAGACAGTGCCAAAGGCTATAAATGAGCTGCTTGATGAAATTGGTTGGAGCGCAGATGATGTGGATGTCTATGTGCTGCATCAGGCCAATATCCGTATTATTGAGTCGGTTGCCAAGAGACTTAAGCAGCCTATGGACAAATTTCCGACCAATTTACAGCAGTGTGGAAATATTTCTGCGGCAAGTGTGCCGATTTTGCTTGATAAAGTCCGCAAAGATGGTATGATAAAGCATGAGGAAAAAATAATTTTATCAGGCTTTGGAGCAGGACTTACATGGGGAGCCTGCGCCATAGAGTGGCAATAGAAAGAGGTATTTATGACGGCAGATGAAACTTTAAATGAATTATTGGTGTGTCTGTTCAAGGATTTGACAGAGATAGAGGGCAGATGTCTGATAACAGACGAATTTTCTGATATTTCTATCAACGATATGCATATAATAGAGGCAATAGGAGTCGATGAGCCAAAGCGCTCCGGCACCGTAGCCAAGCTTATGTCTATCACACTGGGCACACTGACAAAGGCAATAGATGGTCTCACCCGCAAGGGATACGTGAACCGTATCCGCAGTGAGGAGGATAAGCGTGTGGTAAAGCTCTCACTCACTGACAAGGGAAAGAGTGCATACTATCATCATGAGCAGTTTCACCGTCATATGATAGAGCATATAAAGGACGGTCTTTCGGATGACGAAATGAAAGTTCTTATAACTTCACTTGCAAAACTCTCGGATTATTTCAAGGTGGTATATTCCGATGATGAGGAGAATCAGTACCAGAATTGGGATAATATAAATGAAGATAATAAATAAAATGAATTTTTTTTATATAAAACCTTCAAAAATTACTTGATTATAGCAATAAATTTATATAAAATAAACTTGTTGATGTGAAAAATAATTTTGTAAAGGAGATATAAAAATGAGCTATGTTGATGAAGTACTCGCAGTAGTACAGAAGAAAAACGCTGACCAGCCTGAGTTTTTACAGGCAGTAACAGAGGTACTTGATTCTTTAAGACCTGTAATCGAGGCAAATGAGGAGCTTTACAAAAAGAATGCTATCCTCGAGAGAATCACAGAGCCTGATCGTCAGATCATGTTCAGAGTACCATGGGTAGATGACAATGGTCAGGTACAGGTAAACAGAGGTTTCCGTGTACAGTTCAATAACGCAATCGGACCATACAAGGGAGGACTCAGACTTCACCCTTCAGTAAACCTTGGAATCATCAAATTCTTAGGATTTGAGCAGATCTTCAAGAACTCTCTTACAACACTTCCAATCGGTGGTGGTAAAGGTGGTTCTGATTTTGATCCTAAGGGCAAATCAGACAGAGAGATTATGGCATTCTGCCAGAGCTTCATGACAGAGCTTTCTAAATATATCGGAGCAGATATTGATGTTCCTGCCGGAGATATCGGAACAGGCGCAAGAGAGATCGGCTTCATGTTCGGTCAGTACAAGAGAATCCGCGGATCATTCGAGGGAGTTCTCACAGGTAAGGGACTTACATACGGTGGATCACTTGCCCGTACACAGGCTACAGGATACGGTCTGTTATACCTTACAAACGCATTATGGAAGGACAACGGACTTGACTTAAACGGAAAGACAGCAGCAGTTTCAGGTTCAGGAAACGTTGCTATCTACGCTATCGAGAAAGCACAGGAGCTTGGTGTCAAGGTTGTTACATGTTCTGATTCTACAGGCTGGATTTATGATCCTGAAGGAATCGATGTTGCACTTCTTAAAGAGGTTAAAGAGGTTAAGCGTGCACGTCTTACAGAGTACGCAGCAGCTAAGTCAAGCGCTGAGTACCATGCAAAAGAGAATGGTGAGCACGGCGTATGGCAGTACAAGGTAGACCTTGCTCTTCCATGTGCTACACAGAACGAGTTGGATCTTGACGATGCAAAGATGCTCGTAGCAAACGGTGTTACATCTGTTACAGAGGGTGCTAACATGCCTACAACTCTTGAGGCTACAAAATACCTTCAGGAGAACGGAGTGCTCTTCGTAGGTGGTAAAGCTGCCAATGCAGGTGGTGTTGCTACATCAGCACTTGAGATGAGCCAGAACTCTGAGAGACTTTCATGGACATTCGAAGAGGTTGACGGAAAGCTCAAGGGCATCATGGAGACAATCTACGCTAACATCAGCGATGCTGCTAAGAGATACGATGCAACAGTTGGTGGAAAGACTGACTATGTTGCAGGTGCAAATATCGCAGGTTTTGAGAAAGTAGTTGACGCTATGCTTGCACAGGGTGTTTGCTAATTGTGAATCAATAAGATAATAAAGATATTGATAAGTCCTATAAACCCAGTGTTTATGGGACTTTTCTTTATGCATGTATAAGACATGTGAATTGTTATTTCATCGGTGCATCTCAAGACGATTCAGGTTGAACATGAGTGTGGCATTAAATAAGAGAAATATCATAAGAGTATCCAGCCATTAGTCTTGAACTTGCTTTATATATTGTTCACTTCCGTGAGAAAATCTTCTAAAGTCTTATGGGGGTATATTTCGTTGGTAGTGTCGTTTTTAATACCTTACACCATATACTTTTTATTTAGATGAACATTTCCAGTCAGAATTTCCAATAGCGCAGTTTTTGAAAAGCTTAATTATGCTACCGTAAGAGTTAAGTAATTTAATATTTAAACTTTTTCAGTATTATTGTAGGCATTTGAGAGTGAATAATAAATAATTGAAAAAAATAATTTTATAGTGAACTTTTTTTACTTTGTAGTTGTTATATAAAATGTAAGATGTTTTATGATTGGAGAAACGCTATGAAAGACAGCGAATTGATTCAAAAAGTACATAGCGGAAATAAAGAGGCAGTCGGTATTATTATTGAACGATATTATGCAGATATTTATCGCTTTTGTCTATATATGGTTCAAACAGAGCATGATGCCTATGACATTGCTCAGGAAACTTTTTTGAA
Organism: uncultured Agathobacter sp.; assembly: GCA_934365945.1. GTDB lineage: Bacteria > Bacillota > Clostridia > Lachnospirales > Lachnospiraceae > Roseburia. The sequence goes on from CAKRNE010000031.1 coordinate 18,948, forward strand.
ATTTATGAAATATGGAACTTCCTATAAACATCATAATCTCAAAGGTTATCTCCTGACTATTGCAAGAAATATATGTTTTAATTATTTCCGGGATAAGAAAGAAAAAGTAACAGCCATCGAATGGGAGGAGATTGATAAAATTCCAAATAATAAAGATATGCTGACCGAAGCGGAGGATGCCGTTTATTTGAGACATTTATTAAAGGAACTTTCGCAGGATACGAGGGAAGTTATTATTCTGCGTATTTATGAAGAAATGAAATTTAAAGATATTGCAAAGATTATGGGGTGCAGTGTTTCTACTACAAAGTCAAGATTTCGATTAGGTGTAAATCAGTTAAAAAAGTTAATGGAGAATGATTATGAGAGATAGCGAAATAAAGACTCTTTTTGCAAAGGCAGATAAACAAGTTCATGTTGATGAAATAAGAAAACAAAAGACTTATCATGCAATGATTAAGGAAATGGAAAAGCAGAGAACGCCAATGATGTCTACAAAAAATATTTTGTTTCATCAATTTTGGTACATGGATAAATTGTTTTTTGCTGTTTATGGTGTTCTTATCTGTCTAGGAATTATTTTTATTACAGCATTGCAATATACTGGATTGAATCAAAATGAGATGATTACTGTATGTATGGTTGGAGCAGGTATTCTAAGTATAACTTCTATTGGTGTGATTGATAAATTGTTCTTTGGAAAGATGGCAGAGTTAGGAGAAAGCTGCTATTTCAATACAAAACAGTGTGTTGCTGCATGGATGGTATTGTCGGGGATGATAAATGTTATGATATTGTTTTTGATAGCTGGCTATTTGAACTATCATTGGAGAGTTGGATTATTACAGGTGGGGCTGTATATTTTAACTCCATATCTAGTATCAAGCATAACTGCATTAGGGATTTTATCAATGGAAACAAGAGGAAAGAATTCATCTTTATTTGGCATGAGTGCCATCTTTTTATCAATAAGTTATGGAGTAATTTGTTCGATTCCGAGAGCACTTTTTGTAACAACTCTTTGGATATGGGCAGTAGCTTTTCTTGTGTCTGGACTTTTATTTGTAATGCAGATAAAAAAATTGCTTAGTAAAATGGAAAAAGGAGAAGTATTATGCACGAATTAAAGTTGATGGATGTACAAAAAAAATACAAGGATAAAGAAGCAGTCAGAAAATTCAATTATACATTTACAAATGGTGTGTATGGACTGTTGGGAGAAAATGGTGCGGGAAAAACAACATTAATGAGATTGATTTGTGGTGTTTTGCAGCCAACGGGGGGAAGTATTTATTGCGATAATATTGAGATAGCCAGTATGGGAGCAGAGTATCGTAGGTTATTGGGCTATTTACCACAAGATTTTGGATATTATGGTGATTTTACTGCGGAACGCTTTCTGCGATATATGGCGGCATTGAAAGCACTACCGGAAGACTATGCCGATAGTCGTATTGACGAACTTTTAGATATGGTAGAGTTGAAAAATGTGAAAAAGAAAAAGCTGAAGACTTTTTCAGGAGGTATGATACGAAGAATAGGAATTGCACAGGCACTTCTGAATAATCCTGAAATTTTGATTTTAGATGAACCTACAGCAGGGCTTGATCCAAAGGAAAGAGTACGCTTTCGCAATGTGATTAGTTCATTTGGAAAAAATAGGATGGTTTTACTGTCTACACATATTGTATCTGATATAGATTATATTGCAGACCGTATTTTGATTATGAAGAATGGAGAACTGATTCAAGAAGGAACGGAGAAAGAGATTACTGACAAAGTGGAAGGATGTGTTTGGAAGTGTATTGTTTCTGAAAAAGAAGCAGGGCAGATAACCAGTAGCTTCATTGTAAGCAATATGAGAAGCAGTGGAGAAAATGTTGAACTAAGAATTGTTTCAGAAAGACAGCCGGTTGCAGGTGCAGAAAATGTGGAAAGTACACTGGAAGATGCATATCTTTATCATACACAAATAACAGGGGAAGAAAAAAATGCGACTTTATAAGATGGAGCTTTTTAAACTTTTTCAAAATAAAATATTTAAAATAGGAATGTTGGCTGCGACAGGATTGTTGTTTCTGTATTTTTGGTTTGCAGAGGTCGGTGGAGAAATAGCGACAGTGGATGGAAAGTTATATTCCGGTTATGAAGCAGTGCAGATGAATCGGAAGATTACGGAAGAATTTGAAGGTGATTTGACGGATGAAAAAGTGAATCAAATAATTGAAAAATATGGTTTGCCTACAAAACTTGAGGAAAATATGCCAGGGTGGAGAGATGGAAACTTTTTAAATGATTTCGTTACAAGATATTTTACCAATGGAGCATGGGAAAATGGTGTACTTCCAACGGAAAGGTATTCTTTGGGGGAAACAGAATTGGGAAAAGCTTATGCTGAAATTGGAGAAACACCTTATTTGGCATATACAACAGGATGGAAGGTATTCGTTGAAATGCTTCAGTTTGGATTGATTTTAGGAAGCATATTAATTATTTGTGGGGTGTCCACAATTTTCGCAGAGGAAAGCCAGACGAAAATGTTGCCATTAATTTTTAGCACGGAAGAAGGAAGAAGAAAAGATGTTCCTGCTAAAATTTTGGCTTCTTTTACATTCACTATTTTCATTTTTATGTGGTTTGTGGTAGTTAATTTAGTCTTATGCTGGATGATATATGGTTTGAAGGGATTTGAAAATATATCCTGGATGGTACTTTCTCAATATATGCTTCAACCTGTATTGTTTTCGAAATATCTGGGTATTTTATTAGGATTAGCTTTTCAGGCACTTTTATCATTATGCGCTATTACATTATGCGTTTCTGCATATCAGAATAGCTCTTTTGGTGCAGTAATTATTGCGGCTGTATGCTGGGGACTTCCTGTATTGATAAGGATGTTTTTCGGAGGAATCATATGGCTTATAGTAGATTCTATGCCGATTTTTCTTGCCATGACAGGAATCGTAAATGATATATATGAGATATGGTATATTGTATTGGGAATAAATGTTTGTTTTGATATAGGGTGTTTGGTAAAAGGAATGTTATGTTATAAGACAAAACAATTTGTATAAAAATAATTGGCTTACACGGGATGTGAAATGTTGTTTTATGATAAGATTATATGATATGAGGGTCAAAAGGTATTTTGCCCCTCATTTATGATTAATCAGATTACTACATGTTACGCATTCCCGTAATCTGACTCCACATCGAAATCCGCTAATTTCCTGCGTTTCCGCAGCAAATTGCTACTTTCTCGGTGTAGTGCGGGTCACTAAGGTATACATCGAATTGCATGCAAGCATGCATCGATGATACCTTTTGACCCTTTAATCATTATATGAAAGTGTCAAAAGCTCGAAAGTTTACTTTACGGGCTAGTAATAATGTTTTACAGGGTGTTTTACTCCGTTATAGTAGCAAAACCTATATAAAAATACATCATAATGAGAAAAAAACAAATTTGGATGTTGATTTTGCACAAAAACTGTATATAATAGTAAGTAGAAAAGAAGGTGAGGTAGCAATCATGTTAATTCAATTTAATTTTAAAAATTTCAAATCATTTAGAGATGAGG
>CAKRNE010000032.1 GCA_934365945.1 uncultured Agathobacter sp.
TAAAAGAAAATCCATACCTTTCTTTTACACTGATAACTATTAACTTTTACACTTATCCAAGATAGCGGGTATGGAATCTTGGATTACAATTGAGGAAGGGTAAATAGTAGGTAAATAGTAGGTTAATTAAGGTAAATTAGTGAATTTTTAGAATAGCATTGCTAATCTCTCCAAATACTACTATAATTATAATTAATTCATATGAGGAGAATAACAGATGTGTCATACAATTGATATTATGAAATGCTTCCTGTGCAAAGGTGATACTGTCAAAAGTACCACAACTTATATGACTGCATATAAAAACTGTTATATTATTATAAAAAATGTTCCATGCCAAAAATGTTCACAGTGTGGTGAAGAATTTATTAATGGCTCCACCATGCAAAAAATCGAGTCCATTATATCAAAACTAAAATCCATGCTACCAGAAATAACTGTAATTGACTTTCAAAATGCAGCATAAATTTCACATAATAAATGCCGGATGAAATATCATATTTCTATCCGGCATTTTCATTTATAACCTCATTATTATTTCGCTTTAAGCTTCATTTTCAATTAAATTTTCTCCCACTTTCAGCAACAAAAACAGCAACCAGCGAGCTTACCAGCAGAAACATCGGATAAAACAGATACGGCAATATATTAAAGGCTGACACCTCATGCCCCAGCTCATGCACTGCCGATATAGCCACGAGCATCTGCGCTCCATATGGTATCACTCCCTGAAAAATGCACGAAAATGTATCCAGTATAGACGCTGTTTTACGCGGAGTTATGTCGTATTTCTGAGCCATTTCCTTTGCTATCGGATTTGCCATAACTATAGCAACTGTGTTGTTGGCAGTGGCAATATCGATAAGTCCTACCAGAAGTCCCATACCGAGCAGTCCACCTCTTTTGCCCTTGAATGTCCTGTAAATTCCAGAAAGCAGAGCATCAAAGCCACCATATTCACGTATCAGCGCACACATAGCTGCCACAAGCACTGCGACCATGCAGGTTTCAAACATGCCTGACGCTCCACTTCCCATATTGGTAAGCAGATCGTATGGTGCTGTATTTCCTGTTGCAAGCATTATGACCGTTCCCGATATGATTCCTATTATAAGCACTACAAATACATTTATTCCGGCAATTCCACCGAATAGCACGAGAATATACGGTACTATCTGCAACAGATGATATTCCTGCGATACAGCGCCCGCAATATCTGTCCTGAATGACAGAATCGCTATAGCAACCAGCGTCATTACTGCCGCCGGAAGTGCAATAAAAAAATTCTCCCTGAATTTGTCCTTCATCTGACAGCCCTGTCCGTTACATGCGGCAATGGTCGTATCTGATATAAAGGAAAGGTTGTCTCCGAACATCGCGCCACCCATTACGGAGCCTATACAAAGCGGCAGCCCAAAGCCTGATTGTGCCGATACTGCTGCCGCTATCGGCACAATCAGTGTTATGGTTCCAACTGACGTCCCCATCGCAATAGACACAAAGCATGCCACAACAAAAAGCACCATCACCGCGAACCTTGCCGGTATCAGTGACAGCATGAAATATGCCACACTCTCCGCACTGCTTCGACCTACTACACCCACGAACGCTCCCGCGGTAAGGAAAATGAGCAGCATTGTTATGATATTTTTGTCAGCCAGTCCCTGTGCCATTATCTCAAGCTTTTGGTCGAATTTCACACTACGATTCTGCAGACACGCCACCAGTATTGCCACGAGAAATGCTATTATGATGGGCACATTATAAAATCCCATCGGAATTTTCATTACATATTCAAAAAGTATCCCCAATCCCAGATACAGTACGAGAAATACTGCTATTGGTAACAGGGCTATTGGATTTTGTTTTTTCACGTTTATATGTTTCCTTTACATTTTTTTAGCAATTTTCATCATAAGTAATCATCATTAGTATGTCAATAATAATATGCTATCTATTATAATTTTATGTAACTGTTCAGTACCTTCACAGTTGTGAGCCGCAAGCGTTTCGCACTGAGTTAAAAGGATAGCACGATAAAAATCCCAAAACAGGCTATATTTTTGAGCTGTTTTGGGGGTTATAGTGATTTCAGCTACTTTTTGCCGGGTTTTTCCCGGATGTTTTGCTGGGTTTTGGGTGCTGTTTTAGGGATTTCTGCAGTTTCAGCTACTTTTTCCCGGGTCTTTTCCGGCTCTTGGGCTGGATTTTGGGTGCTGTTTTAGGGATTTCTGCAGTTTCAGCTACTTTTTCCCGGATCTTTTCCGGCTCTTGGGCTGGATTTTGGGTGCTGTTTTAGGGATTTCTGCAGTTTCAGCTACTTTTTCACAGATTTTTCCGGCTTTTTGGCTGGATTTTGGGTTGGCGCTAGAATATAACCATAAAAAAAGCCAAACATGTTATTAAGATATGGCATTCATTGATTAACCAAATACATCAAATTATGCATCAAATTGATGCTCATATGATCTGCTATCCCCAAAACAACATTTCCTCTTTTTATATAAACCAGACAAAACGCAATTCCGGCTAATACATATTGTATTGATTGCAGACATAAGATTCCATAAATAGTTTGCTATCAGATATGCATCCGAATAGCTCATTGCTTCAAATACCGATTGTATAACAAGCAATAAAATATTTTTTTCCCTATCAAGTACCAGACAGGAAAGATTGTCCAGCCAATATACCATTTAATGTTTTCTTTTTTCATCACCATTTCTTAAATGCGTTATTTTCCGGTTTATTCGCTCAGAAATTCAGCCACCTTTTCTATCTGCGCACTATTGTACTCCATGTATTCCAGATAATACTTTTTCACGGTCTCATTCTGCACTTCTTTTTTATAGAGCCACTGTCTTGTTTTAGCCTCCGGTGCAAACAGCACTGCCTGATATTGTGGAGAAAATATCTCATCAAGGCTGCAGGCTGATTTGTCCAGCACGCAATTGTAGTCCATATTTTTTTCCGCAAAATACCGATTCAATGCTTCCGCAAACTTTTTTGCTTTTCTCACATGGACAGCATATTCCACCGGATTATACGGCTCTCCTTCTATTACAGGCACCTGCCATACTAAAATACATTTTTTCATCTCTTTTGCTCCTCATGTCAGATGAAATCAATCAACGAATCTAAATTCCAAACATCACGGAGTTTTCTTCATTTTACAATTCTATCTCTGACAAGAAAGAATATCAGACATTTGTCATACTACTTCTTCCTTAACCCATATTGACTATAACCTCTATATATTAAAGGCAACAGTACAATAAATAGTAAGATGTATAAGAACATCAAGAACGAAATCTGACGAAATACAAACGGACCAATCTGAAAAAGAATTGGTGTCCTTACTACATTAAGAATATTAGTCAATACAGTCGGCAGCAAATTGAAAAAAGCTTCAAATGCCGGTAATACTCTTGCGATAAACGGTATCATACAAAGCAGGAAAAACGGGATACAAACCGCCAGATTCGGTGTATGCATCTTAACTGTCACCAGCATTGTCAGTGCAGCACAAAACATCGTTGCGATATATCCGCCCACAAGTATCAGCAAATAATATTCTCCATATGTCATAACATAAATACTATATGGATCATCAATCTGATACGGTGTAAAAAATCCGCTCGTTCCCATTACTGCAAATGAGATAAGAGACAATATCCCTACTCCGATCCAATAGATAACCGTTGACACGAAGATTCCTGCAATAATCTTGTTTTTTATTGCCTTCGATCTCCCGTACTTTGCAGCAAAAAAAACATCCTCTGTTCCGTGGCGGAACTCTTCGGAAAATATACCGGCTACCAAAAAACCTATGATCACTGCCATTAATAGTACATAAGTTTGTGCGTACATTGTCATCGTAGCCCAGGAACATTTTGCTTCGAACGTAAAAGGTATTTCTATCTTTTTATAAACGTTTTCCAGATAACTTCTCTTTTCAGGTGTGGTTCCGTACTCTTCTGCCATTTTCTTCATATTATCTTGATAGATTGTATAGATGTCCTGTAATTGTTCATCTGAGAGCTGATACACTGCACCTTCATTCCATTCTGAATCCGGAGTCAATACGCCAATTACAAAACTATAAATATCGTAATATGACTGTACTTTTTTACCATATTCTGTACTGGGTATCTCATCTTGATACTTAGCCGATAATGTCTTGTAATCATTTATCACTTCGTAAATTTTCTCCGTTGTAAGTTTCCCTTTCCATTGATTGACATCTTCAGCTAGAAGCCGTCCCGCTTCAATACCTGTGTGGCTATGTCCGTCTGCATCCGTATAGCTCATACTCCCGATTGCCATACCTGAATAAATAACCGTCATCACAAGCACTGCCGCAAGCAGAACCTTATTCATCCTCTTTGAAAAAATCTTTTTCAGTTCATATTTGAACATCATCTTTATCACCTGCCTTTTCTCCAAAATACAGAAGAAATGCATCCTCTAATGTTGCCTCCACCTGTACTGCATTTCCGGTCGGTGGCATCTTTGAAAGGACTCTCAACTCTACTCCATCAGAAACTGTCCTTACATTTCCAATCAGATATTTTTTCATATAATTGTTCAACTCACTTTTAGGAATAATGCAATTCCACACGAACATATCCATAGACAAAATGATCTCATCTGAAGTCCCTGTATAGAAAAATTTTCCTTCTTTCATTAATATAATCTCATTTGCCACGTATTCAACATCTGACACAATATGCGTAGACAACAGTACAAGACGATCTTCCGACAATTCACTGATCAGATTACGGAACCTGATCCTCTCATTCGGGTCAAGACCTGCTGTCGGTTCATCCAACACAAGTATCCGCGGATCATTCAACATCGCCTGGGCAATTCCGACTCTCCGGATCATGCCCCCTGATAAAGTCCGCATTTTTCTTTTCCTCTTTTCAGCCATTCCGACCTGCTCCAACAGTTTTAATGCCCTTTTCTTTGCCACAATGGGCCTGAGTCCTTTGATAGATGCAATATACAGCATGTAGTCATACACCGAAAGATCAGGATAAAACCCATAACTCTGCGGCAAATAACCGAGTATTTCCCTATAAGATGCCCCCAGACTAAAGATATCCTTTCCATTCCACAAGATTTCTCCGCTTGTTGGGGTTATCGCTGTACATATCATCCGCATTAAAGTGGTTTTTCCCGCTCCATTTACTCCCAATAATCCATATACACCTTTCCCCATAGAATGTGTTACATGATCTACTGCGTGTACATTCCCATAATCTTTCGTTACATTTTTAAATTGCAGTTCCACTCGACTTCACCTCCCAGTTTACTTCGCAGTTACATTGCGATTTGTGAATACAAAAAATAAGATAACCAAACGATATGATCAACAAGCCTCCCCAGATTGGCATCGAAATCCTCTGATAAATAGAATCTGTCGATACAATCAGTGTCCAGATAAGTATACATGCTATACTTAGGAAAACAGCAATATACTCCATATCATTCCATTTGCTGTACAATAACCGGAAACAGATACAACAGGAAACATTAAACGGCACTAAGAAATCTATGATGAGTCGGTATGCCGAAATCTGTAATGTATAAACTGAAACACCGAAAAAAAAGGTAGTCATAAGTAAATCCACCACTGCAAACAGCAATATCCTTGCAGCACAAATCTGGCGCAGTGAATAGAATGCTGTTTTTTCAATTTCCACTGCTGAAAAGCTCCGATTCTTCCAAATTTCCGGTATGATCATTACAGAAAACATCACTGACATAGCCCCCAATGTTCTCTCTGTATTTGCTCCCCCATCCGAGTCCACAAGCAGAATCCAAAGTAGAACTAAGATTCCTCCTTGCAGAACCCACCATCTCTTTTTGATAAATTTGAACTGCTCAAATAAAAATTCAAAATATGATGCTCGTCTGTTATCCTGTCTGTTCATAATGTCTGAACACTGCTCTTTTACTGTGTGAACAGCCGTTTCCCGTATATATTCCTTCTGTATCAGGGATTTATACTCCTCGATTTTTCTCTGATATTGCTTCATGATCTTTCCACCTCCAACTGTTTTGCCAGCAATTCTTTTGCCTTTGAAACACGATATTTTACAAGCGACAATTTTATATTTAATAAATCAGCAATTTCCTTTTGTTTTAGTCCCTGAAAGAAAAAAAGGATTACAATCTCTTTTATTTCTTCCGGGAGCTGCTCCAGAGCCCTCTCTATATCAATCCGGATTTCTATGTTTTTCGGATTCTCATCTTCTATATCCGGCAACTGGTCTGTCATTATTTCCTTCTTTTTCTTGTAATTATTCTTTATAATATTCCCTGCTATGCTATACAAATAGCTCTTTGTCTTCTTGATCTCTGCCCCGCTTATTAGTGCTCCGAAGAATCTCTCAAAAGTTTCCTGTACCATATCTTCCGCATATTCCTGATTATGAGTATGCAAATAACAATATTGATAGATAGAAGAATAATACTTTTCAACCAACTGATTACCTGCTTGATTGTCACCGTTTCTGATTTTCTGAACTAATAAAAAATCAGCAATCATCTCATATCACCTCTCTTGTCCTCTATAATAATAAGACAACTTAAGGTGATAAAAAGTTAGTGAAGAATTAATATTCATTTAATTTTTTATAATTTTCACCTCAGTGACTCGATATATTCCTCCAGACACAATCCTTTTTCCTGCATTTCTATGGCAGAATCCTCCCCTACATACCTATAATGCCATGGCTCATTGTTCACTCCTGTAATTTCAGTCTTATCATCAGGATACCTTTTAATAAATCCATACTTATATGCATTATTTGCAAGCCACGTATAAACAGCATCCGAAGAACATTTTGACGTATCCGCATTTATATCAACAGCTATCCCAAGTTCATGCTCACTTGTGCCAGGTTCGGCAACATATTCCTCCGCACGTTCTTTTGCCTCCCAACGTAAATAGCCTTCATCCTGATACTTTTGAATTCTCTCATTCATAATATTTTTCTGATCCTGGGTTGTCCTGTACCCTTCCCTTACAAATAATTCAAGTCCCTCAGCTCTGGCAGCATCGAACATCTGCTGAAGCTGAGGATAGATTCTCGAATCCACTTTTTCTCCATTTGATAATTCTGTGAGTTCTACCTCATAATTACGAGGAATACAATAATCGTCATTTACAAGAATCAGATTCCACCCAAAAGAAGTATCCGCTTCTCTTCTAAATAAATTAAAACTATTAATCATTGGAATTTCACCCTGAATCGCTATATACGAAACAGCCCGCAAAAGCACTAATCCCAATATAAACACTAAAGCAACCACAACGATATGCTTCAAAAGTCTTTTTGGTCTGGTATACCGTTTATAACTTCTCATGTTTATCACCTTTAATCTGCTTTCAAATTTAATAATCTATATTTTATGACAATTCAGCATATAGAAAAGTTAGTTATTCTTGAAAATCTCGCAAAAAGGCAGCAAAAAAGAGTCTCCCCTCTTTTGCTGCCTGCAAACAATTTTGTTTTCAATTTAATGGTATCAAGCAGATTCTCTTCGTAAAGGCTCAGAATATTTCGTTTAACAAGATCAATTTGTTCATAACTTTTCACGAAAACACAAAATGTTTGTTGTTTCATTTATTAAAAAAGGTTCATCTTGTTAATCAAGATGAACCAAACGTTTAAAAATTCTTATGCCCTATCCTTTAATTTTTGCAATACCCTATCAGGATATTTGTACCATTCATCCTTAGTCATTAAAACTTCACTACTTCCGGTTCATGCGTAAATGATGAAAATGTAGCTGTCACATTTTTAAAATACTCAAACTTTAGTTCTCCCCATTCAATGCATATTGCCATAATAATTGCTAAAAATTTATGCCACAACATTTTTTTCTTTTTCTCTTTTATTATGTGGCACAAACAAATCAAAATAACCATAACAAAAAAACTGACGATTCCCGTTATGATTACAAATACACTTCGATTCTTTAAGACTGGTAAAATAAAAATCATATGCATGAAGCATGATACTATGAGCAATACGCATATCGGTTTATGACATTTCATCAAAACTCTATCCATTTTCTTCCAATTACATCTATGTGTTATTGCCTTTGCCACTAACATCAAGAAACAAACAAGATTTATAAGTCCTGTAAAAATTCCCATATGTCTACCATCCTTCTTTTTAAATATGCTTTTCAAGCTTTCTCTTTATTTGTGACGGAAGTTCTTTACTCTTCTGTCCAGCCCACACACATTTTCCTACATATTTCATTCCTGCTGTTTTGAAAAATTCTTTCATACATCTAATCGAACCTGTACTTTGTCCAAAAAGACTTGAAAAAGGAGCCGGTGTATTACAGGCTGTTAATAAAATATACCTTTGCTTATTTGATAATCTTGCTTTTGGAAAAGTTTTTGTTTCTTCCATTGCTACTCCCAGAAGCCGATCAAACAAATTTTTTACTATTGCTGGTACATTCGCCCAATAAGTAGGTGCTGCAAGAATCACAATATCGCATATTTTTAATAATTCTGCAATCTCTTGTACATCATCTTTCCGTACACACATTTGAGTTTTCAAGCACGTACGACACCCATTGCAATAAGCAATCTCCTTATCATATAAATTAATATAATCTATGACATATCCTTGCTTTTCTGCAATTTGTACAGCATAGTTTAGCATTTTTCCAGTTCTTCCCTCTTTATGCGGACTTCCTAATATCGCAAGAATTCTTTTCTGCATCACTCTTCCCTCCTATCCGACATGATAGAATGATAAATCATATCAAACCCATAAGTAAGAAATTCCATTTTAGCTTTTCCCATCTGTTGCCCTATGTACAGCTCTTTGTTCGTAGCAATTTGAATAAGTCCAGAAAGCATTCCCCAAAAAGAAAATATTGTAGGTAATACTTCAATATCAGAACGTATTTCCCTTTGTTCCACTCCATCTTTCAGAAACTCTATCAATAAGTCATTAATTCGCTCACCTACTAAAAATGTTTCCTTTTCTTCCGGCAAAAATTGAGTTGTCTCAAAATCAATATTAATTGTTTCAAGAACCATCTTAAAATAAAATGGGAATTCTTCTTGATAATTTACCAACCCTTCACAAATTCTCATGTAACGTTCTTTTGTACCATGAGTTTCCTCTAATGCCTGTCCTATATAATCATGTAATTTCTGCATACTTTCTAATACTAATACACTTATTAGTTCTTCTTTGTTTTTAAAATATACATACAAAGTTGCTTTACTATATCCTGCGTCTTTTGCAATATCATTCATTGAAGTATTTTCAATTCCCTTTGTCATAAACAATTGCTCGGCAGCCTTCATAATATTTTTTCTATGTACACTTTGGGGTTCTTTCTTTCTTCTTGCCATTATAACAGCCTCCTATAATTAAACCGACGGTTTAATTATAGGAGGCTGCTTTTATATTGTCAAGTACATTTACTATTCTGAATAATTGCAGATATCAATGTATACTATCTATTAAAAATTGAATCAATAAATATGTGCTATTTGGTAATGTTATTCCCCATAACCACCTTACAGTCCTTCTTGAAACACGCTATTCCATACTTGATAAAATTGCGCATACCATCCTGCTTTAGCTTTGCCACATATTCTTTTTCTTCTATCTGCTCCAAAGCCTTGCTGCAGGCTGCATCCATATCACCATCCTCGGCGTATTTCAGTTCTATTACGATTCCTGTCCTGTTATCCGGTACTTCGACCAGAATGTCACTATAGCCTGTTCCTGATTCTGCATTTGATTTTATGAGCCAGCTCGCCTTGTAGCCCAATAATCCGAGCAGAATACCATGATAGAAATTTTCTTTTCTGATTTTTGCAGTGGCTGTATCCCTTATACTTATAGTATTCCAAAGGTAGTCACCAAAGAGCTGTTCTATTTTTAGTGTATCCTTATTCACAAACGCATTGCAAAATTCTTCGAGTGTCTTTCCGTCTCTTCGTGAAGTGTCACTGAACCACTCTCTGATCTTCTTTATGAAAAGATTTCTGATCTCTTTATTCGGAATGACCAGACGGTATTTATCATCTTCCGTGCGCCCCTGATGTGTGAGATATCCTGTTGTAAAAAGCACACTCCATAGATTTTCTATATTTTTATCAAGCTCATCATATGTGAGTTCCTGCGATATTTCCCGCTCAACACTCTCACCTGCTATCAGACGTTCTATCTCGTTCTTAGTCTGCACATCAGCACGGTCTATCAATCTACGGACGATTGCGTTTCCGCTTGAATTTGACCAGAAATCCTCCGGCAAAGCGGTAGGATCTGCGCATAGACTTTTACAATAACGTACTACATCCCATGGACAGTATATATCTGTATTTCCAAAATGATAGCCATCGTACCACTCTTTTACCTCTGAATAATGGTCAGATAAATTGTAATCTTTAAGTATCTGCTTGACCTCTCCATCCGTAAATCCGAATGCTTCATCATACTGCGCATCCAAAATTGATAAAACTTCAAAATTATTTAAGCCTGTAAAAATACTCTCTTTTGAAATACGCAGGCAGCCTGTCAGTACAGCAAACTGAAGATAGTCATTCGTCTTTAATGCCATTCCGAAAATACCCCTGATAAGCGAAACCATCTCCTTGTAGTATCCATTCTGAAATGCCTTATCAAGAGGGACATCGTATTCATCTATCAGAATGACCGTCTTTTTCCCATAATGCTTATATAATAAATGCGATAACATCTGAAGACCTGATACCAAAATATCATCATCCATGGAATATTTGCCATTATCTAATGCAATAAGTGCCTTATACTGCGCTTTTTCATTGTTAGACAGCCTATCACTTTCTGCTAAAAATTCGAATCGCTGGGCTTCTCTTCCTATGAGTTCAATAATACGATACCTTGCATCCGCGAACTTTAATCCCTCCACACTCTTTAACGATAAAAATATGACAGGGTATTTTCCCATGTGCTCTTGACACAATTCTTTATTCTGCGATATATACAGACCATCAAACAATGAGCTATCTGTGCCTATCTCAAAAAAAGCGCGCAACATGCTCATATTAAGAGTCTTTCCAAATCTGCGTGGACGAGTGAAAAGACTTACCTCACTCCAGTTTTTCAAAATCTGCTCTATAAGCTTTGTTTTATCTAAATAATAAAAATCATATTTCCGAATCTTTTCAAAACTATCAATTCCCACCGGTAATTTTATCGTATTTACCATACAAGCCTCCCAAAAATAAAATCCGCTGTACTATAAGTATAGTATAGCGGATTCAACGCTCAATTACAATTTATTATCCGGTTTATTCGCTCAGAAATTCAGCCACCTTTTCTATCTGTGCACTATTGTACTCCATGTATTCCAGATAATACTTTTTCATAGTCTCATTCTGCACTTCCTTTTTATAGAGCCACTGTCTTGTTTTAGCCTCCGGTGCAAACAGCACTGCCTGATATTGTGGAGAAAATATCTCATCAAGGCTGCAGGCTGATTTGTCCAGCACGCAATTGTAGTCCATATTTTTTTCCGCAAAATACCGATTCAATGCTTCCGCAAACTTTTTTGCTTTTCTCACATGGACAGCATATTCCACCGGATTATACGGCTCTCCTTCTATTACCGGCACCTGCCATACTAAAATACATTTTTTCATTTCTTTTGCTCCTTTCATTTTTGCCAAATTTATATATAGATATCTTTTACACGCTTTGTAACATCATCTGTTAAAAGCATTGTTTGCATTCACATGCACTCTTATTATACATACAAAAACCGCAATAACAAGCATCACTATCAGAACAGGAATCTGCAATGCAAGCGCATTGTACGAACCACCATATCTGTAACGTTCCACTATCATCATGTGATTCATAAAATCCGCGAAATCCCATAAAAAGTGCAATGTAATAACAGCACCAATACTTTTAGTCCTAAGAAAAATGACCGCCAATGTAAAACCAAAGACACATGCCATAATCATTGTGCACCATTTATTAAACATGGTCATATCCGCATCAAATATAAAATTCGTGATATGTGCCAATCCAAACAACAATCCCGAATACACACTGGCAAATACTATTATATTGCTATTCTTCCTAAGCACGCACTCAGTAACAACCGATCGAAACATCAATTCTTCCTCTATTCCAACCGTTATATATAAAAGCACATTTACTACAATATATCCTATCAATCTGCTTCCATACAGTCCTGCATGTCCACCAAATATCCAAAGCGTAGAATTTCCAATCTCAAAAAGAGTAAACATCAGCACCGGCAACCCATAAATCCCGACACCTTTCAAGTATCCTTTTACACCACCCCTGCCTGTCTTTACCTTAAAAATAAACATAAGCACTACAATTGTCATTATATCAATGCAATTTCTTATCGTTTCCGCGATAATATAGTGTTCCTGCATGATCGGTATACAATTCATTATCACAGAAAAGACCAATGTCCTGTATACAATGAATAATATTACCAGACCAAGTGGTAATATTATCACTTTATTCAATATTGTTTTATCAAATTTCATCCTTTTATTATTCCTCTGTTTCTACTTTTTTTACTATTTATTGTAAAAATATTTTTCGTATATTTTAGGTACATATAAATATAATTTATCTTTGCTAATTTTCAATATAATATCATTAGTTAGCCATCTATCATACTTGTTCTTTTTACAATACTTTTTTTCAGTGACATTATCAATTATTACCTCTCGCTTCATATTTTGGGTTATAATTTGTTCAATTTGCTTAATTTTACCGGATTCATTTTCCAACTCTATACAAACTAATTCCGCTTCTTTACTTCCAATAAATGACATTGGAAGGACATACAATATCATAGCTGTAATATATGTGAAAAAAGGAACAAATATTGATACTCCATCTACCAGACACAATCCTGTAAATATAAGCATAATTAAAGTAACAATCCATGTAAAATGTATAAAATACTTTTTATTCATAATTCCGCTCCATTTCCTTACTTTTATATTTGGCATGATTTCGGTGCCATTTGACACAAACTACTGTTATGGCTAATTTATATCTAATAAATTCCCATCACCAAACAAGCTTTTAAAATGCGACATTCATTGATTAACCAAATACATTAAATTATGCATCAAATTGATGCTCATATGAGCTGCTATCCCAAAAACAACATTTCCTCTTTTTATATAAACCAGACAAAACGCAATTCCGGCTAATACATATTGTATTGATTGCAGACAAATCTCATTTAAACTTATTGCCCCTATAGATGGTATAAAATGCATTAATCCGAATAATACTGATGATATAATCACTTTGATTATCAGACTTTTATTGATGGAGCTGAATATAAACCATCTAAAAATCAATTCTTCTAATATCGGTCCTATAAATGCAGAAAGAATCATAATAGCCCAATAATGTTCTTTCATTGTCATTCTGAGCGTAATTTCATTTATGCTTTGCTCATTATTTCCGGATGACAAAACAAACTGCATAATACCACCTAATATTGTAAACAATACTATTACAGCAAATGATTTGATATATCCCGAAGCTATTGATTTGATATCATACTGTCTTATCTGTTTTATATCCCTTAAAATACCAGTTCCATAAAGGCTGAATAAAATAACTATAGCTATAAGATTCCATAAATAGTTTGTTATCAGATACGCATCCGAATAACGCATTGCTTCAAATACCGATTGTATAACAGGCAATATGATATATTTTTTTCCTATCAAGTACCAGGCTGGAAAGATTATCCAGCCTATATACCATTTATTGTTTTCTTTTTTCATTTCCATTTCTGCTTTGATTGGCTTTTATTCTGCAATGTTTTTTTTGAAATACAGAAAGAGCTATCAATGAACACGTAAGAATAACTATTGCCGAAGCAACCTCTCTTATATCTTGCACCACAATGACTAACGATAAAATTTCCAAAGTAATGCTGATGCAGCATGCAGTTCTAATGATTTTTGCGTTTTCATTTTTTATTTTATCATATGATAATTTCCCAACCCATACAAATAGGACACAGAACAGAACAACATCTAAATAATGTCCCTTTTTCACAATATTAAAGAAATGTAATATTCCCATCAAAAATGTAAAAAATCCAATAATTTGCATAGATAATGTATATTTTTTTTGTTCTTCGAAATAACTATTTTGAAACAATATAGGCACAATAATTATCCATACACCACAAAATAACAATAGTCTTTCCATATTTTACCTCGTCTTATCTAAAATAAATACTATTTTAGGTTACCTTCCATAATATTATCCGTATATATGTGCTATTTGACACAAACTACTGTTATGGTTAATTTATATCTAATAGATTTAAAACTCCCATACTAGATATTGCCATAATGACACCA
>CAKRNE010000033.1 GCA_934365945.1 uncultured Agathobacter sp.
AAGAAAGACTGGAACAGGGTAGATAAGATGAAGCTGTATATGGTGCTGCAGTATTATCCGCAGAAGATAAGGTTGTGTTGTAACTGATTTTTAATTTTTAATTGATCTATATAAAATGTACCAAAAGTGAATAAAAAATGTCATCTCATGTAAATTGTATTGAAAAAAATGGGAAAATGAAGATAATTGAAATTGTAATCGATTTTTAATAATAATAATTATTGTAATTAAGTAACTTAAAACATAGTATAGTAAAGGAGAAGCCTATGGGTAAGTTAGCTGGTATGTTTTCCATACCGGCTAATTGTGTTACAAAATGGGGGGAATTATATATGAACAAACATCACAAAACAATACTAATACCAGCCATTTGCATTGCAGCATTTTTTACCATGTCTGCATGTGCAGACAGCAAAATGGCAGATACGCAGCAGAAGAATACAGCGAATAAATCAGACACGCAGCAGGGGATTGATATAGCTGCGTATCAGAAAAAGCTTGCCGATAACAGGGAGAATTATAAGCTAGGCTGTGAACAGTATAGCACAGATACCGATACGGTAAAAAACACGGATTACAGGAATTTATCGTTTACAAACTGTACGTTTGAAGATATGCCGGAAACGGATGAGCTGTATGTCATGGAGGGGGGAGTACACGGTATTACTACACAGGAGAGCTGGGATACAATAAAGGACTGGCTTGAATCAATCGGTAAGCTCGATACAACTGATATGGATTCGGAGGTAAGGATCATAAACAGTGACCTTGGAATGGATGATACAAAGGAAACCCCATACAGTTATCCGGCTCTTAAGGATCATATGGATCTTGCATCAGGGGCAGGAGCACTTGTAAATACGAATGAGTGTCATATACAGATAGCAGATAACGGCATATATTCCATGAGTGATGGAAAGATAGGGGCATATCTGAATACGGATGCGCATGCAGGCAGTGACGCTCTTGGAACATACACAGATGATGTTGTAAAATCGGGGACAATAGACGAGCTTGGAAAAGAAAGCTATCAGCTTATAAATGGTGAACTGACCATTGAACAGGGGGCAGAGCTTACAGGGGAATATTTTGAAAAAGGTACTCCGTTTGTACCCACAGATGGCATTACATTGTCAGTTCCGGAGGTTCGCGTGTTCAGGCTCGGACAGGTGTACGGATATGATTATATGGTTCAAAGGCAGTACCATGGTGTTCCAATAGCATATCATGATTATGGAAATTATCAGATATATGGAAATGAGTACAATTTTGAAGAGGATATCAAACATGCATATGTAGTGGATTCTGATGGAGTCAGTGCTTATGCGGGAGTTAACGATTCGGAACCACTGGAAAATTTGTATTCGTCGGATGAGATATTGGGGATAAAGGATGCCGCAGATATTTTAAGCGGGAAGATGGCAAAGTTTTTAAATGTTGATGTACAAAGTGTATGTCTTACATATGTACCGCTTAATTTTGGAGATGGTTCTGAGTGCAAAATATATCTTCCGGCATGGCAGTTTGACGGAATAAACAGGACTAAGGACGAAAATATCAGGATGTATCTTGATGCATTTACAGGAGAGGTCTATTACTACACGTATGGGGAGGCGGCTTAGTATGATCAGGACGGAAATGAAAAAATATCTGTATTTTCCGTATCTGCTTCTTGCGGTCATAGGATGTGTTGTACTTGCTTTTAGCGCAAATGCGGATTATGATCCGTCAGGCAGTGCCGTGTCGGTATTTAGGCTTGCCATAACCGGCATTGCACATAAAAGTGAGCAGCCGATAGAATACAGCGCACTTTTTATGTGGATAAAAGGGATGAACGGCTGGCTTCCGCTTATACTGCCGCTTTTAATGTCATTTGGATATATCGCAGTGCTTTCCGCAGAACGGCACAACGGCATGACAGGTTTTTTGCTCATAAGGTCGCAAAATGCAATGTACTGTGTCACAAAGGTGACAGCAGGAGTACTTACAGGTGGGACTCTTTTCATGACAGCGAACATTGTTTTCGGACTTATGATGCTTATTGCATTTCCGGCATATATATCATTTTCCGCGGATGAGCAGATGATGTATGCAAACTGGTACGGAACAGGCAATATGGTGCTCATATATGTGGTAAAACGGCTTATAGGTTCTTTCTTATATGGTATGGCAGCGAGTATGTTTGGGATAGGAGCAGCAATATTTTTTAGGGATCGGTATATGCTGCTGTGCCTTCCGTTTCTGCTTAATTACATATACACGCAGATTCTGCAGAGACTTACACTTGAAAACCCGGCAGTGGCGAGGCTTAACTTATCAAACCTGATGAATGTGTCGGGTGAGAGCGGCTGGGGATGGACGGTAGGACTTACTATAGTTTGTTATGTGATACTTGTTCTGCTGTATTATGCACAGGTGAAAAGGAGGCATTGCGATGGATAGATTTTCGTTTCGGGCAGCAGTGCACATTGCGCAAGCTGAATTCAGGCAGTGGCTGCGCAGCAGCAGGATAATCATACTGTTTGTCATGCTCGTATTTGTGAATGTGCAGGTGATCGGACCGCTTCGACAGTGCAAAATGCTTATGGGAGAAATGCTCTCCATACCTGAGGCTTTTGTGGCTTTGGGGAATTCGGGAGTTATCCTTCTTATAATACCTATACTTTTTCTTGTGCTGATGGCTGATTTTCCACAGAGGACGGGAATTGACAGGTTTTATCAGATGCGTTGTACAAAGAGGACGTGGATATTTGGACAGGCAGTTTTTGCGGCAGCGGCATCCTGCTTTGTGCTTTTATTCCTTTTGGTGTCATCGTGCGTTCTTATGATAGGAACAGGCAGATGGAGGTTTTCATTTTCTGATGCGGTCACACATTTTACATCAGTTTATCCGGATAGGACGGGAGATTATGTGGTGCAGCTTCTTCCGGGAAATCTGTATCAGCAGATGACACTGGAACAGGCACTTATACACACATTCTGTCTGCTGCTTTTATATTTTCTGCTCATATCATATGTGCTGCTTTTTTCGGCTGTCAGCAATCACAGATATGTGGGGATACTCGTAAATGGCTTTGCAATCATACTCGGAGCAGTCACCTGCGAGGTCAGAATGAAGCAGATGTGGATACTTCCGATGGCGCATACGATACCGTGGCTGCACTATGATGAGTATCTTGACAGGATGAATTTTCCGATGTGGGGATCATATCTTTATCTGGCAGCCATAAGTGCGCTGCTTCTTGTGCTTTGCTTTGCAAGGGCAGGACATTATCAGGTAAAGGAATAGGGGGATGGCGCATGATAGAAATAAGAAATGTATCGCTAAGATTGGATGGCAAATCAATTTTAAATAATATTTCGCTGACACTTGAACCAGGGAAAATCTATGGACTTGTTGGCAGCAACGGAAGCGGCAAAACAATGCTGATGAAATGCATCTGCGGATTTGTGCATCCGACAGAGGGAGAGATAAAAACAGATGGCAGGCGTGTGGGAAAAGATGTGGATTATCTGCCAAATGCAGGAATAATCATTGAAACACCGGGATTTATACCATATTACAGCGGGCTGCAAAATCTACGGCTGCTTGCCGGAATACGCAGAAAGGTTACGGATGATCAGATACGTAAGGCTCTTAAGATAACAGGACTTGATCCGGACAGCAGACTGCCGGTGCGCAAGTACAGTCTTGGAATGAGGCAGCGCCTTGGGATTGCACAGGCAATCATGGAGCAGCCGGACATACTGATACTGGATGAGCCGATGAACGGACTCGATAAACATGGTGTGGCTGATATACGTGAGCTTTTGATGGAGCTTAAAAAGCAGGGAAAACTCATACTTCTGGCAAGCCACAATCCCGCAGATATAGAGCTGCTGTGTGATGAAGTATATGAAATGGAGCTGGGAAACATAAGAAATTTCATTTAATTTTACAAAAAATCCGTTGCAATTCTAAGCGTTGAAGCGGATTTTTTATTTATGAGAAATTTTGTATAATTGTGAAATAAATATTTCTGATAATTTATATAGCAGATGTATAATAAATTATTTGATATAGAGAGCATATACATTTTATGATTTTTAGACCAAAAATATATGCAAAATGTCGTTTGACGTATATTGTATTGAAATATTAGTTTTGATTATGATAATTAAAATTAGAACTATTATAAAATTTATGAAGGGAGAATAATATGAGAAAAAAATTTTTATCTTATCTTGCTATATTTAGCTTAATAATGGGGGTATTTGTAATGGGTCAAACAAATACAATATATGCAGATAATACGAAATTGAATCCAGATGATATGGAAAGTATTTTAAATGATATTTCATCGGTAGGGAAGGCATGGGAAAGCATGGGATTTCAATCACAAGATATATCTGAAATAATGCAGTTACCAAGAAAAAATTCAAATTTTTATAAAGGAATTGAGGCGTCAGTAAATGAATTGTCTAATGCATCTAAAGAAACAAAAAAAATAGAAAATACTTTAATGAAACAAGAAACTATTACACTATATTCGCAGGATGGAAATCCACCTTCAGGTGTGGAAGAACAAAATGAACGAATAAAGTATGTTACACAGGTAGCACTAGATAGGTATGGTAGTGTTTATAATAGTGAACAGTTCAACAAATATGTTGTATATTTGTATATGTCACATTATATTGATAATCCTAACTATACAAGAGAAAATCCAGGATTTGATAATATTTATGCATATGTTATAACAAATGATGATATTCGTGCATATGATAAATTTATCGAGCAGACTAAATATTCTATGTTTTCAGAAAATGTGGTTAATTTTATAAATGATTATAAGTCGGCAGTGGACAATACAGTCGGTCTGGCTGGATCAATTGCGGATAGTAAGATCGTGTCATTTAACACACTAAATTCAGTTTATGGATTAAAGGATTTTAATCCAAATAAGATGGTAACCAGAGCTACTATGATAGCGGAATCGTTTAATAAAAATTATGAAAATGCTGTAACAGCAGAGGCATTGATTAATGCTATATGCGAGGATCTAAAGTATGAAGATGTCGGAAAGCAATATATAGATACATGTGTTACGGGACTGTTAGGTGCATTAGCTGGAACAACATCTATTTTAGGATTTGGTTTATCTATATCAGTATGCTATTATAATATGTATATGAACTTGTATGACAAGGCTAAAATAACAGCATTGCATTATTCATTATCAGGAAGAGTTGCAGAAAGATTAGACATGTTATTATGGGAATAAATCATTATAATAGAAGTAGAAATATAATATTAATTTGGAATATTTATTTAACGGTACTTATTCCATTTGTAGTTCTTTTATCAGGAATATGGCATTTGGAATCAGGTGTCAGACATGGAAAGGCGGCAGGATTACCGATAGCTGTAATCTTAGCTTTTTTACCTCTGGTAATGTTTGGATTGAAGTGGAAAATGGATAGTACATTTACAATTATTGCATCTTGTGTATGGTTTATATTTATGTGGAAAATGGCATATTACTTCTTTTATGATAAGACAAACTCACCGATTGTTTATTATAGTTCAGTGATAGTCAATATTACTGCGTTACTGTGGAGCATAATAGTAAAAGAATACAAACCATTGGAGGAACATATTTTGAAATATCGGCAAGATCAATGGCTGGTTCCATGTTCGGAGAATTATAAAGAAAACAAAGTACTAAGAAGTATATGGTTGGTTTGTTTTATAGGAACAGTAGTATTTTCATTTGTTTGTCAGTGGGGGGTAAAATAACGACAAAATCTGTTGTAATTATTAAAATTGCAATGTTTTTTTGTATTTATGAGTAAGATAAGCTTACTATATATGAGAACTCCGGGCAGATTGCTGCTACGGAGTTTTTTTATTACCTGTTTAAATCTATTACCACTATATATTACAATATAAAAGTATAAGGGCAAAACCTTAAGCGCTTGAGGATAAAAAGATTGGATAAGGAGCTTATGAATAAAAAGGAATTTGAACAATTTGTTGAGGAGAGTGGAAAAGACATATTAAGATATTGCCGCATGATTGCATATAGCAATGAAGACGGAAATGAACTCTATCAGGACACAATGTTAAAATTGCTAGAAAAGCAAGAGAGCTTAGACTGTGAGCAGAATATAAAGAGCTATGCAATATCCATATCAATTTTGCTTTTAAAGAACAAAAAACGTAAGTACGCGGTCAGAAATAAAAAGGCATTGTTTGTAAGTCTGAATGATTTGGCGGATGAAGATGGAAAGCAGATACGAAATGAAAATATACTTACACCTGAAGAACAATATATGAAGAAGGATGAGACAAATCTGGTAAAGCAGCTCGTATATGAGCTGCCGGAAAAGTACAAAATTCCATTATATATGAATTATTCTGCAAATATGAGTGCCGAAGATATTGCAAAGACATTGGACATCCCACTTGGAACTGTAAAGACACGTATCAGGAAAGCAAAAAAGATGTTAAAGGAGAGACTGGAGGCTATAGGATATGACAGATGAAAAACTGGAAAAAATATTACAACAGACGCTTATTCCGGAGGTGGCAGATGAGGATATTTATCTATACAGAAAAGTGCGAAAAAGCAGAAAGAAGTTTGTTAAGATATTTGCAGCAGTAGCGGCATGTCTGGCGCTGATTTTAGGAATTAATGCAAGCGGAACTTTTACAATTGGTACAGATAAAGATACAGACCAAACAGTAGCCGAAAATAGTCCGTTTGTTATAACCTGCTATGCAAAAGAATTGGAAAAAGGGGTAAGTGTACCGCTCAAGTTTGCCGGATATGACAAAAATGGCTATGTTATAAACGGAGGAGAAGATGGTGAGAGCGTAGCTTATAATACCGGGATGCGCTTTAAATGTGAAGGCGATAATATTGCCACAGTAACTTACAGTATAAAGGGAGCGGTCTTTTGGATTTGTGAAAAACATGGAAATAGTATAATAACTGATTGTACAGAGTATACAGGGGAATATTTTAATGCTGGTGGTTTTGCACCGAAAGGCTGCAAGGAAGATGAGACAGATGAAGAAAATTATGATATACGTGAGCTTTCAAGTTATACGTTAGCATATGATAAGCAGGAGTCTGATACATCTATATTTGCTATCAAAGGTATTAAAAAAAATAAGAAAATTTATGAGTTATTTGAATCTGATTTTGTGGATGATAATGTTGAGGGGATTACCAAACTTACTGATGATGTAGTGATAACATGTACAGTTACCTATAATGATGGAACCTCAGAAAGTAAGGAGATTGGTCTTAAAGGGATTAAAGAAACTATAAAAGATGACGGAGAACAGCCATGTGAGGTAGCTGATTTTGCATGTGAGCTTAAATAAGAAGGGAACTGATATAAATGAATAAAAAAACACTAATTAAAGTATGCGCAGTTACATGTGGATTAGGTCTGACACTAGCTGGATGTACATCTTCAAACAATAGTAATGAAATAAACAATACAAAAAAATATAATACAGAAATT
>CAKRNE010000034.1 GCA_934365945.1 uncultured Agathobacter sp.
AACACTCACTATTGTCTACAAAATAGCTTTGACATCACTTATTATGCGTGTCAAAATCCTTTTACATCTGCCAAATTTCGATTATTCTAATCCTTTTCATTCCCACCTTCTTGCCCTTCGGACAAGAAGTATCCCTCGTTCAAAGAGCTCGGTCAATTCCGATTTGTATAACACTAGTCTAACACATGTTGATAAAAAATACTATATACAAACTAACGTCTGTGATTTTTGATAAAATTTATGATATAATCAAAAATCGATCAAAAAAATTTAAAATTTTTTGTAACAAAACAATCCTTTCTACGTCTAACCTATGAACAAAGGAGGTGACAGTTCTGGATTATGAGAAATTGTACAATTCCTATTACTTGCAAGTATACTCATATGTAATGACAATTGTAAAAAATCAACATCAGGCTGAGGAAATTACCCAGAATACTTTTTATAAGGCCATGACCGCAAAGAAGGCATATGCCGGCAAATCAAGTGAGCTTACCTGGCTTTGCAGCATAGCAAGAAATCTGGCAATGGACGAATGCCGAAAAAACACAAAATTTACAGAGCTTGACGAAGAGCAGCTCGAACAACCCGATAATATGGTAAAAAGCCTAGAAAATAAAGATACAGCTCTTCAGATTCATCTTATACTGCACGAGCTTGATGAGCCATACAAGGAGGTCTTTCAGCTTCGAATATTTGGTGAATTGCCATTCTCCCAAATAGGCATGATATTTGGAAAAACAGAGAACTGGGCACGGGTAACTTACCATAGAGCCAGACTGAAAATCAAAGAAAGGATGGATAGAAATGAATAATCCAATTACACAATCAACCGATGAAACCTGCAATATAGTTCAGGATTTACTCCCACTATATTATGACGATGTATGCAGTCCCTCAAGCAAAAGGCTTGTTGAAAAACACCTTAAGGCTTGTGAAAAATGTCAAAATACATACAATGAGCTAAAAAACGATTCTATTGATTCAATGATAAAAAAAGAGGCCGACAGTGTATTAAAGCAGCATGAGAAAAAGGAAAAAACTGCTGCCTACAAGGCCGGAGTCATAATAGCCGGATTACTGCTTATCCCAATACTCATCACATTCATAGTGTGCCTGTCAAATGGCGGTGGTTTAAATACCTTTGCGGTGGTAACAGCATCTATGCTTCTTGTAGCTGCAATGACAGTTGTTCCACTTATGGCACAGCAGAAAAAACTGACCAAATGCATAATCTGCGGTGTTTTTGCTCTGCTTTTGATATTCTTTTTTGTTGACAGAATGTATAGTTCAAATGAATTTATGCTTTGGTCTGTTCCAACTATATTTGGATTATCAATTGTTCTTTTTCCGTTTGTCATCAGAGGAATTGAGCTTCCACCTGCTCTGTCAGACAAAAAAGCTCTTATCACTATGCTGTGGGATACCTTATGGCTTTTCCTCACAATCATTGAGGTGTGTGGTCATACAAACGATGTTGACGGAATGAAGGCCGGCTGTATTATAGCATTTGTATTTGTTCTTGCTGCCTGGCTCATATTCTTCGATGCACGATATTTAAACGCAAACGGATTTATAAAATCCGCAATTATAGTTTTGATAGCTTCGGTTTGGACAGCTTTTGCCGATGACGTATGCGAGTTTTTAATTTTTGGCACCAGACAAATCACTATAAAATCCGTGAATTTTTCTGACTGGACTTCCAATATCTGCGTGAATGCCAATGTTTACTCTATTATGCTTGTGTCCGGTGTTATTATCGCTTCTATACTTTTTGTAGCAGGCGGTATCAGAGCATTTGCTAATAAAAAATAAATCAAATTTTTCTTTAACATATTATTACAACCCCCCTCCCACAGACTTCAATCTGTGGGAGGGGGTTTATTTGGGTAATCAAACTTTTTGAGGGGCAGTCTTTGTGAGGGTGTAACTTGAGGGTTTGGTTTGAGGGGCTTTCATGAGGGACTGGTTTGAGGGTTTTTCGTGAGGGTTTGACTTATGATGAATTAAATAAAAAACAGGGTTAGCATAAGCTGAATTAATGGATCTTTATATGATGTAAGTTTACACCCCTTTTCATTCTTTACCTGATGAATTGAATGATACTTCTTATTATTTCCATCCATATAAACTACTGCAATATCCTCACACTTTTCCATTTCAAGCGCATATTTTTTGATTTCAGATTCATTACCAGCTTCCCGCAACTCATTTATTTTTCTAACTGCCAAATAAACTGCGATACGACCTTGATACAAAAAACCACTCCAAGTAGGAACTGCATCATGCATAAAAATATTATCCATACCCATCACTATCTCCAATCAATTTATTTCCTAATTTTCCTCTTAATCTCCCCAATCAGCTCATGCACCGTCGTACAAGGCCACATCTCTGATGGCTTTGTTTTTCCTTCTCTGCTACATTGTTCCAGCTTCTGCTGTGCTATCTGAATTGCCTTTTCTTCATCACCGGATTTACAGAGTTTTCCGTACATCTGCTCATCAGCTTTGGAATACTTCTGCCCGGTTTTGATCTCATATACTCGTCCAAAATCTGAGCAGCAATTCCAAGAATCTTGGATTGCCGGCATGGCACCGAAGTAGGCATACATCCATATTTCAAAGCATGGATTAGACCAGCCCACCTGTATTCCTTTACTCACTGCTTCTGCAATAATTTCGTCAAACCCTTGCACCTGATCTCTGTCAAATACAATCCACGGGATACGATACTGTGCATCATAAGCTGTGAGTTCCAGACATTTATCAATCATGGTACGTGTCTTTGTCTCCACAACCTTAATAACCAGCTTATTTCTAACATCCTCCGACAAAGCCTGATGGAGTCCTGTAAAATAACAACGCTCTGTAGCTTCTGTATCGGTAACAATCAGATAGTAACCTAATTCCGGCACTTTAAATTGTTTTCTCTGCTCTCGCGATTTTCGGTTACCTGTTCTATCCTTTTTCGCCATACTCAATCCTCCTTAAATATATCAATACTCTTTAAGGTAGGGATTGCACCATACTTTCCTATCAAATAATTCTTCTCATAGCTTTCGTCCTTACGGATACGGGAACCAGCCTCATCCACAAAATCAGCCAATGAATACAGTGTAGAAACGCCTCTCTCATCCTTTTCCACAAACCATATTTCATCACGACGTAATAACTGATTAGACAACTGCCATGTGTCATGAGTTGTAAATACAAGCTGTGCATGATTAGTATTGATTTCCGGATTTAAGAATGTAAGCAAAAAATTTCTTACAAGTAACGGATGAAGGCGGGCATTTAATTCATCAATAAAAAATACGCTTCCCTTTTCCAATACTTCCTGTAATTCCGGATATAATGCAAACATTTTCAATGTTCCGGCAGACTCCATTCCCAAAGGGATTTCTGCCATACCATCCGAATCAATCATTTTATGGAGAGCATTGATTTTGTAGGTATCCTCTTTTGTTTCTCCATCGTGAGGAACCTTTTCAATCCTAAAATCCTTGATATGCTCGTCAAAAGATGCAAAATATTCTACCACCTTCTGCTGAACATCCTTGTTTTCTACAAATCCCTTTGGCAATCTGCGGGACATAAAGAAGTTTGTGAAAGGATCACCAAAATCAGCAAATTCATTTGCCAGGAACCAATCTCTGATTGCCTTACACTTACCGACTTTCAACTTCGCTCCCAAAGAGATAATGAGCACCTGCTTTTCAAGAGCAACCTGAATATTATCCCTACTGCTCTTAGGGAATCCGGATAAATCCAACTCGTCATCGGAAGTTCCACGGTAAAATACGGTACTGTACTTTCTGGCGGTCTTTGCCTTCGAGTTGAGCCATTCTTCCGTTACTCCTTCCTTGTCAATGCAAAAACCATAATTATATGTTCTCTCTGACTTATCGCCCGGCAAGGTGAAATAAACTTCAAAGCTGGATTCTGCACTGGCAGATGTGGAATCGAACAAGAACGGCGTAGGTCTGAATTCCTCAAACTTCTCCTCTTCATCGCCATACTTGAAAGAATCTGCAACATAATCAGACATATATTCAAAAGCATTATATATATTAGACTTTCCGCTTGCGTTTGCTCCATAAATGGCAGCAACCGGCAGAATCTTCTCACTACCAACAGTCACTACTCTATCCGAGAACTCTGTCATTTTTGATGCGGACAAGTCCAAAGTAGCCTCATCTCTAAATGATTTGAAATTTTTAAAATTAAATTGAATTAACATGATTGCTACCTCACCTTCTTTTCTACTT
>CAKRNE010000035.1 GCA_934365945.1 uncultured Agathobacter sp.
TAGTGCTTATACAATAGCTGCGAAAGAAGCTGTAATGAAGATATGAGCTTTTCCTTGTCAAAAGCAAGCCTGCCATTTTTCATAATTGTAAGCCCTTTATATTGTTCCCGCTCAATCTGTGTAAGCTTATCACTGTCAGCCAGAAACGAAACTCTGTTTACCTCTTTTCCCATAATCCTGACAAATGCTTCAAAGGCTTCTTCATACGTTAATCCCTCCACACCCTTAAGCGAAAGAAAAATAACCGGATACTTTCCCATGTACTCATCGCACAGTTCTTTATTACCTGAAATATATAAGCCATCAAATAAAGCTTCATCTGTGCCAATGTCAAAAAAGCTCTTAAGCATGCTCATATTAAGGGTTTTTCCAAAGCGGCGCGGACGTGTAAAAAGCGTCACCTCACTCCAGTTTAATAAAAGCTGCTCAATAAGTCTTGTTTTATCCACATAATAAAAATGCGATTCCCGCAATTTTCTAAAATCATCAATTCCAACCGGTAACTTCAAAGAATTTGCCATAATAGCCTCCACAAAATAATCCGCTATACTTAGCTATAGTATAGCGGATTAACAGTCAAAATACAATCCATGATTATGGTACCTTATTCTGCTTTCTCAACAGATATTATCTTTCCCTCAAACGGTTCTACCTCTGAAATAGTTCCGGTATACTTTACAGTCACCTTATCTCCGCTTACGACACTCTCAAGTCCGTCCGGCTTCTCATCGAAGGTAAAGCTGTATGGTGTATCCTTGTCATCAGTCACTACAAACATGAAGTCCTTTTTTCAAACACGTTGTCCGGAGTTCAATTCACCATATATCAATAGAAAAAGAAAACCACCACTCTTGCGAGTGATGGTTTTCTTTTTCTAATGAGACATCGGGGATTCGAACCCCGGACAACTTGATTAAAAGTCAAGTGCTCTACCACCTGAGCTAATATCCCATAATAAATTAAAATGCCCAGTTCCGGAATCGAACCAGAGACACACGGATTTTCAGTCCGTTGCTCTACCAACTGAGCTAACTGGGCACAATGCTTACGCATCGAGTTGCGGGAATAGGATTTGAACCTATGACCTCCGGGTTATGAGCCCGGCGAGCTTCCAGACTGCTCCATCCCGCGATAGTATTAAGTTACTCTATAAAGAGTAATGGGCAGAGATGGATTCGAACCATCGAAGCAAGTTGCAGCAGATTTACAGTCTGTCCCCTTTGGCCACTCGGGAATCTGCCCATAATACAATTCAATATTAAATTGTATAAAGCCGATGATCGGACTCGAACCGATAACCTGCTGATTACAAATCAGCTGCTCTGCCAATTGAGCCACATCGGCATAACTAATAAAAGAATTAGTTAAATGGGACCTACAGGGCTCGAACCTGTGACCCTCTGCTTGTAAGGCAGATGCTCTCCCAGCTGAGCTAAGATCCCACGCGTTACTTGTAGTGAGTGTTAAATGAAATTCATCTGATTCGTGACATGCTCGCATGACTAAGACTCAGATGAATTTCATTTATCCGAGCGTTAGCGCGGGATGACGATTTCTAATCGTCATACACTCACGAATAAAATCTCACTATAAACGACCCAGACGGGACTCGAACCCGTGACCTCCGCCGTGACAGGGCGGCGCTCTAACCAACTGAGCCACTAGGCCATATAAAGGTTTGTACCTTCAAAACTTCATACAATTCCGATTTGTTTTTTCGTTATTAACCAGATTAAGCCCTCGACCTATTAGTAACAGTCAGCTCCACATGTTGCCATGCTTCCACCTCTGCCCTA
>CAKRNE010000036.1 GCA_934365945.1 uncultured Agathobacter sp.
AAAAAATATGTAAATCGAAGAATTAACCCATCTTATTTCACAGATTATGATAAAACATATATTTCCAGCTATAAATCGCTACTTGTTACAAAAAAGTTACAAAAAAGACCATCTACTGTTTGTTTTCGGTAAATGATCTTTTCATTGCAATGTTCAGTTTATATCATATTGAACCGCTTGGATTATACTCGTTTATAGATAATTGGTTCATCATATCCAAAAGTTTTCTTTCCATTAACTTCCATGCTTTCAGATACCTCCAGACAACTATCAGAAAACTTTTCCCAAAGCTTAAATGTCATTACCGGTGAAAACTGGCTTGTACTGCCTCCTTCCCAGATTCCATCTTTCTCATGATAGAGCGCCGGAGTGAATTTTTCAGATTTTTTCAATTCAGTGTAGTCAGCATTTTTCATAGAATCATATGAAAACGTACTTTTATCTTCTCCTTCTGGTATTTCATAAGAATACAACACAATTCCATCTTCTTTCTCTGTAATAAGGAAAAGATGTGGGGAAGCATGGCGTTTACCATTTGTCTCATAGTAGCTTTCTTCAACAACAAATTTACCATTAAAATCTTTAGGAAGGTTCAAAATTTTCTCATTACAGATTGTATTAATGTGTTCTGCATAAGGATATGTTTTCCCTTCTCTCTGCATATTATCAAACTGCTCTTTGTTATTAAAGTGTCCCGTCATCATATTAATAAAATTATCGAGCTTCATCATGCTTTTTACCTCCAAATTCCAATTGCACTTCAAATCGTTTTCTTCATTCTATCACAACATCTATTATTCCGCCATCAGTCTTTCGAACCAAGTATCCATGACAATGATGAACTGGTCGGCACCTTGCCATTCTTGCAGCAAACATTCAAAAACTATATAACAAAGGGCATGAATGATTTTTGTTTTCTCCATCAAACTGGAATCTGGTTGTATCAAATTTTGCAGATATAGTCTTATAATTCCCATTATTGCTTTCACTGTATCACCCCACTCTTCAGCATTTACATCAAATTGCCAGACATGCGGTTTTGCATCCAGCGGTTCAGCTAACTTGACGCTTTTACAAAATATGCTTCCGCAGTATATACGTGTATTAGGGGCTGATCCCAAGGCTCTTATAAATAAAAATCCGGTCTTCTAAGCTGTGTATACGGTCTTGCATTTCTTATTTTTAAGGGTTCCTGCATATCTATGTCCACATATAAAATCTGTTCCGTATCATCTGCTTTTGCAAGAATATCTCCCTTTGCATCTACGACTATGGATTCTCCCGAAAAACACATATTTCCTTCTGTGCCAACACGATTACACATTGCCAATATAACACTGTTTTGAAATGCCTGTACCCGAAGTTCCCACTCAAACATCAGCGATGGCTCTGCTTTTGTATTAACGGTCGGTATCAGAATCAAATCTGCTCCACGCAGTACTTCTGTCCGTATGCTCTCAGGATAGTGTCTGTCAAAGCATACGACAATACCTATTTTTCCAAATTCCGTATCGAAAACCTTGAAGCCCTCATCAGACGGCGTATAATAATCCTGCTCGTAAAATTGCTCTGCCTGTGCTATATGCACCATTTTCTGCGTGCCTTTTACTTCGCCGTTTTTATCAATGAATATACTTGCATCATATGTCCTGTCATTTTCAAGAAGATATAGATTAGGTACTGCCGAAATCTTATTGTTCCTGCATATGTCGCAAAATTTTTTAACAGTCTCTCCCTCAATTGTTACTGCATACTTATGCGCATCCTGACATGGATACTGTGGAATAAATTCTGT